>CAWJTI010000010.1:0-316478 GCA_963845765.1 uncultured Chloroflexia bacterium | reverse complement strand
GGGTGGGGCAGCTTGGGGCGACCGAGCAGCCAGATGAGCCAGCCGATGGGGAAGCTGAAGACGACGATGAGTGGCACCAACCACTTGGGTCGTGCGCGCCGCTCGGCGTCCAGGTGCGCCCACGCGCCGAGCAGGAACAAGGGGAGCAGCAGCGGGCTGACGCGCAGCGTGGCGAGGGTGGCGGCACGCTGAAAATCGCGCCGGACGCTGTCGGGCGAGGGGGCGAGGAAGGCCAGCGCCTCCGTGCTGTAGGGCGAGGGCGGATCCACGCGGTTCAGCACCTGCTGCGGCTGCCAGAGCGCCAGCCCGATCAGTGCCAGCGCGAGCAGGAGCCAGAGCAGCATCGCCATGCCGTACACGCGCGGCGGGTCGCTGCCCGCCGCCCCAGCGGCTTGCTCACCCATCGCGCAGCGTCTCGGGGGGTGGCATGGTGGCGAGGAAGTCGCGCGCGAAGCGGTGCATGTACTCGTTGAGCAGCTCCTGTACGCGCTCGGGGGTGGGGGCGGCGACTACCAGCCCCGCGTGGTGGCGCTTGTTCAAGCGCCAGCGGATTTCCGGCTCCTGGTAGGCGGAGGTGTCCGGCCACTCCTGCTGGGCGAGCGAGATGATGATCCCTGCGTACCCCGCGCGCGCGGGCGAGAGGTGGAACTCCTCCTTGCGGAAATTCGCCACTTCCAGCCGCGCCCACTCGCGCCACAGGTTGATCCCCGTCGCCGCCTCGATCATCTCCGGGATGTTCGCGCCGCCGACGCGCGCGCTCGTTTCCAAAAAGTAGAAGCGCCCGTCCTCGTCGCCCTGAATGAACTCCGTGTGGGTCGCGCCGCGCACCAGCCCCAGCGCGCGGATCACCTTCACCTGAAGCGCCTCCAACTGCTGCTCCTCCTCCGCGCCGCGCCGCACCGTGCTCGAACTGAAGACCCCGCCGCTCTGCGTGATGTCCAAGGGGGGCCTGGCGTAGCGGTGGACCTCAGCGAATTGCAGCTCGCGCTCCCACACGATGCCATCCACATGGAAGACGGTGCCGCGAATGTACTGCTCCAGCACGTAGTACGACTGGCGGTCGCCCAGGTGATCGAGCGCGCGCCACAGCTCTTCGGAATTGTGAATCTTGCGAATCCCAACCGATGAGGCCTCCGAGCGCGGCTTGAGCACCCAGGGCGCGGGCACGCGTGCCATCCACTCGCGCAGGGCGTCGTAGTTGAGCACGTGGATGAAGTCGGGCACGAGGATGCCGCTCTCGCGCGCCTTCATGCGCATGGCGAGCTTGTCGCGGAAGTAGCGCGCGGTGGTATCGCCCATGCCGGGCACGCGCAGGTGCTCGCGCAGCGCCGCCGCCATCTCCACGTCCAGATCGTCCAATGCGATGATGCGGTTGATCTTGTTGGCGCGGCTGAGGTAGCTCACCCCGTTGATGATGTGCGTCTGGTTGGTCAGGGTGGGCATGTAAAACACATCTTCCAGGCTCTCGCGGGGCCACGGCTCCTGTGCCTTGTCCTCACGGGTCAGCAAAAAGACGCGGCACCCTTGCCGCTTGCACTCGCGCATGAACTCAGCGCCTTTTTCATGGCTTGCCAGGCAGAGGACAGTCATCGGCTCGCTTCCAGACATAGCAGCTTTCCCTCCGAAGCGCGGTTTGATGTGCTATTCTACCATTGAGAACGGGTTGCTGAGAAGATGCCCCGTTGCAGGCTGCGCCCTTCTCACCCCGGCAGCAGGCGCAGAAAGTGGCGCTTGCCGACGCGCAGCACGCGCGGCGTGGCGGCGGGTTCCACGATGAGGGTGGAGTCGGTGATCTTCTCGTCGTCGAGGCTCACCGCGTTCTGCTCGACGAGCCGCCGCGCGGCCCCCGTGCCGCGCGCAAAGTCCGCCTCGGCTATCAGGTTGAGCAGCCCGATCGGCTCCGCGATGACGCGCTCCGGCATCTCGTCCGGCACCTCCTGCTGCTGGAAGACGCGCTTGAAGTGCGACTGCCCCTTGTCCGCGCCCGCCGCGCCGTGGAAGAGGCGCGTGATGTGGTGCGCCAGCTGCATCTTGGCGTCGCGCGGGTGGATCGCCCCGCTCTGGATCTGCTGGATGAAGCGCTGCGCCTCGTCCGGGTGGTACTCGGTCACGAGTTGGATGAAGACCGGCATCGCCTCGTCGGGGATCGACATCAGCTTGCCGTACATGTCCTCCGGCGTGGTGTCGATCTCGATGGCGTTGCCCAGGCTTTTCGACATCTTCTGCGTGCCATCGGTGCCGGGCAGGATGCCCATCGTCAGCGCGATGTGCGCCTTCTGGTCGGCGCGCTCCTGAAGGGTGCGCCCGGCGAGCATGTTGAAGGTCTGGTCGGTGCCGCCCACCTGCACGTCGGTTTCCTGCGCGACCGCGTCCTGCCCCTGCATCAGCGCGTAAAAGAACTCATGCAGGAAGATCGCGTCGCCGCGCCCCAGCCGCTTCTCGAAGTTGTCGCGCTGGAGGAACTGCTGCACGGTGAAATTGCTGGCGAGGCGGATCACGTCGGCAAAATCCATCCCGCTCAGCCACTCGGAGTTGTAGCGGATGCGCGTCTTGACCGGGTCGAGCAGCTTGAACGCCTGCGCGGTGTAGGTGCGCACGTTGGCGGCGATCTCCTCCGGCGTGAGCTGCGGGCGCGTCTTGTCCTTGTCGGACGGGTCACCGATGCGCGCGGTAAAATCACCCATCAAAAAGGTGACCTCGTGCCCCAAATCCTGAAACTGCTTCAGCTTGCGCAGCGGCACCGTGTGACCCAGGTGGATGTCCGGCGCGGTGGGGTCGATGCCCAGGTAGACGCGCAGCGGGCGCTGCTCCTTGAGCCGCTCGCGCCAGCTCCGCCGCCATGCGCTGCTTCATCGCGGGGTCACCGAACTCGGTGCCCGCCATCAAAATCTTGAGCTGCTCCTCAACCGGTAAAAAGTCTGCCATGCTGGGTTCTCCTTTTTCAGTCGCACAAATAAAAAGAGCGTGGTGCTGGGGGTCCGGCACCACGCTCTGTTTGAGTCGTTTGGTCAGAGAGGGCAGGTTCCAGCATCCGCGTTCATGCTGGATAATAATAGAAGCGCACCGTCCCAGCGCGAGCGGCCCGCATCGCCTGCCCCCGCTGAGTCCCTGCGCGTTCCCTGCCCATCTTGCCCTGCATTTTCTCGGCTACTCCTGCTCGCTCTGGTTGGCTGATAATAACACGCGCGCAGGGCCGCGTCAAAGTCCGCGACGACCGAGGACGGACGACCGACGACGGACGACCGACGACCGACGGGTACCCTCTGGGTGCGACGACCGACGACCGATTACGACCGATGGCCGATCAAGAAGGTTATAGCCTGAAGACATTGCCGTACACTTTGCCTTTTGCCTTTCCCCCTTGGGGACGATGTGCCTTTTGCCTTTTGCCCTCTGCGGCTCTGCGCCTCTGCGTCAAGTCGTCCGTTCTGCCCTCTGCGCCTCTGCGCCTTTGCGTCAAGCCGTTCTCTACTTTGCCACCCCATCCAATTCCGCTTCCAGGGTGGCGAGCAGGGCGGCTTTGTCGGCGGCGGGGAGGAAGGCGTGGCGGGCGGCGCTGAGGATCAGCCCGGCAAGGTCGGCGCGCGATAGCTGGGCGTCTTCCAGGGCGAAGCGATACTCGTCGCTCAGCGTGATGCCGCTGATGGACGGGTCGTCGGTGGAAAGCGCGATGGGCACCCCCGCGCGCACGAGGGCGGCGAGCGGATGCTCGGCGGCGGTGGGCACCGCGCCGGTGTGGAGGTTGCTCGTCGGGCAGATTTCCAGCGCGATGCCGCGCTCGCGCAGGGTTTCCAGCAGGCTGCGGGTCGTCCACGCTGCGGATGCCGTGGCCGATACGCGCCGCGCCAAACTCGCGGATCGCCTGCCAGACGGCGCGCGGCGACCCGACCTCGCCCGCGTGGATGGTGATGCCGAGCCCCGCGCTCGCCGCCCGCTCGATCAGCGAGTGAAAGGGAGGTGCGGGAAACTCAAGCTCGTCGCCCGCCAGATCCAGCCCGACGACCCCCTCCGTCTGGAGCGCCAGCGCGATGGCGAGGATGCGCTCGGCGGTGGCGGGGTCGTAGCCGCGCCCGATGGTGAGCAGGAAGCGCAGCAGGACGTTCTGGCGCGTTGCCTCGTCGCTGCCCGCGCGCACGATCAGCGCGGCGATCTCCTCGGGATCATGCTCCGCCTGGCGCGCAAAGTGGTCCGGGCTGAAGCGTAGCTCCAGGTAGCGGACCTGGTCCGCCGCCGCGTCCGCCACTGCCTCGCGCGTCACCTGCTCGATGGCGCGCGGTTCCTGGTAGAGCTGGCGCAGCGTGCCAAACTTGCTGAGGAAATGGGCAAAGTCGCGCCTGCCATCGAACTGGATGTGGGAGCGCAGCTCGGCGCGCGAGCCCAGGTCGAGCGTGGGGCTCTGCTGCGCCCAGTGCCACGCGGTTTCCAGGCGCACGCTGCCCTCCAAGTGGCGATGAAGCTCCACTTTGGGCCAGGCGGTCACCTCTGCTCGCGGGGCGCTGTCCATCTACCTCTCCTTCAGCCAAGCGCCCTAGCGCTGGCCCATCGTCCACTGGTAGATGGCTTGCAGGCGAAAGGCGCGGTCGTGCAGCGAGGCGTGCAGGTGGTCGAGCAGCGCGCGGCGCTCCCGCTCCTTCGTCAGCTGGTAAAAGCTCTCCCCGCTCTCGCCGCTGCGCCGCGTGAGCCAGCCCAGGCTGGTCAGCGAGCCCAGGATCGTCAGCATCAGGCCGCTGTCGCGCCCCGCCGCCAGCCCGATCTCGTCCAGCGTCGCCTGCTCCTCGTCGGTTTCCAGGAAAAAGCGCAGCACGTCCCAGTGCCCCAGCGAGGTGACCTCCTGCGTGAGCAGCTGGTACAGCGATGGCTCCATGTCGCGCATGCGCTCATCCAAATCGTAAGCGGTGGTAGCTGTCGGGTCGGGATGATACATATCTGCCATGAGGATGTGATTCCGCAAATGGAAAGGATGGTGAATGGGGAATGGGGAATGGGGAGCGCCCTGCGGCCAGCGTCCCAGACAAAAATCCAGAGGGAGTGAATGGCTCGTTGCTCTTACTTCTCCATGCACCATGCCAACTATACCACAGAGCCGCGAGCAGGAACATCCTCCTCGCGGCTCTGGTCAGCTAGGCAAACGGACGGCGGGGTTAGTTTACCGACGCCTTTTGGCGGCGGGCGGCGCGCGCCTTTTTGTCATCCTCGGCCCAGTGGCACTGCTTGTACTTTTTGCCGCTGCCGCAGTGGCAGGGGTCGTTGCGCCCCAGGGTGTTCGTTTTGCGGAAGGGCTTTGGTGTGCTGCTCCCCTCCTCGTCGCCGCTCTCGGCGCGGTTGGTGTGCATCTCGCGCTGCTCGAACTTCTGCTCCGTGATGATCGGGCGCACCGCGAAGACCGTGTGCGCGACCTGCTCCTTGATCGCGCCGATCAGCCCACCCCACAGGTCGGACGCCTCGCGCTTGTACGCGACGAGCGGGTCCTGCTGGGCGATGGCGCGCAGGCCGATGCCCTGGCGCAGGCTGTCCAACTCGGTCAGGTGACGAATCCAGTGCTTGTCCACAATGTCGAGCATCAGCTGCCGCTCGACCTCGCGCATCGTTTCCGTGCCAAACAACTCCTCGCGCAGGTCGTACAACTTGCGCATCTCGTCGATCATCTCCTCGATGATCTCGGTAGAATCGAGGTTGTGCCAGTGGGTCGTGTCATAGTCGTCGCCCAGCGGCAGCACGTTGCGCACCGCGCTCAGCGCGATGTGGAAGTCAGGCGGGTTGCCATAATCGTCGTATTCCAGCAGGCCCTGGAGCGCGCCCTCGATCTCCTCGGTCAGCATCTCCTCGATCTGCGGGCGCAGGTTTTCGGCGTCCAGCACCTGGTGGCGCTGCTCGTAGATCACCTTGCGCTGGATGTTGACCACGTCATCGTACTCCAGCACGCGCTTGCGGATGTCGAAGTTGTGCCCCTCCACCTTGATCTGCGCGTTCTCGATGGCGTTGGAGATCATGCGGTTCTCGATGGGGATATCTTCTTCCAGCCCCAGCTTGTCCATCATGTTGATGAGCTTGACCCCGCCGAAGCGGCGCATCAGGTCATCTTCCAGCGACAGGTAGAAGCGGCTGGAGCCGGGGTCGCCCTGACGGCCCGCGCGCCCGCGCAGCTGGTTGTCGATGCGCCGCGCGTCGTGGCGCTCCGTGCCGATGATGTGCAGACCACCCGCCTCGCGCACGGCCTTGCCGCCTTCCTTGGAGCTGCGCTTCGCCTCAGTCAGGGCCGCCGCCCACTCCTCGGCGGGCACCTCGGTCAAGTCCTGGTACTGGCGGCGCAGCTCGTGGCGCGCCATCCCCTCGGGGTTGCCACCGAGCAAGATGTCCACGCCACGACCCGCCATGTTGGTGGCAATCGTGACCGCGCCGACGCGCCCCGCCTGCGCGATGATTTCCGCCTCGCGCTCGTGCTGCTTCGCGTTCAGCACCTCATGCCGGATGCCGTCGCGCTTCAACATGCCGCTCAGCAACTCGGAGCGCTCGATGCTCGCCGTCCCGACCAGCACGGGGCGGCCCAGCTGGTTCATCTCCTTGATCTCCTCGATCACCGCGTTGTACTTGCCGCGCTCGTTCTTGTAGATCAGGTCGCCGAAATCGTCGCGGATCACCGACTCGTTGGTCGGGATCGCCATCACGTCCAACTCGTAAATCTTGTGAAACTCTTCCTGCTCCGTGACCGCCGTGCCGGTCATGCCCGCCAGCTTGTCGTACATGCGGAAAAAGTTCTGGAAGGTGATCGTTGCCAGCGTCATGTTTTCGCGCTTGACCTCGACCTCCTCCTTCGCCTCGATGGCCTGGTGCAGCCCCTCGGAGAAGCGGCGGCCCCACATCATGCGGCCCGTGAACTCGTCCACGATCACTATCTGCTTGTCGTCCGTGACCACGTAGTCGCGGTCGCGCTGGTAGAGGCCGTGCGCCCGCACCGCGTTGTCCAGAAAGTGTGCCAGTTCAAAGTTGGCGGCGTCGTACAGGTTGTGGATGTTCAGCGCCCGCTCCACGCGCTCGATGCCGCTGTCCAGCACGCTGGTGACGCGGTTCTTCTCGTCCACCACGTACTGGTAGCGCCCCAACTCCTCCTCGGCATCCTCGCCGCCCAGGTCGGCATCCTTCTTCAACTCCTCGTAGGGGCGCTGGTCGATCCCCTTGAAGGAGCGCACCAGTTGCGCCATGCGCCCGTACATCTCGCT
Organism: uncultured Chloroflexia bacterium; assembly: GCA_963845765.1. Classification (GTDB taxonomy): domain Bacteria; phylum Chloroflexota; class Anaerolineae; order Ardenticatenales; family Ardenticatenaceae; genus CAWJTI01. The sequence goes on along the minus strand of CAWJTI010000010.1, from coordinate 309,261 downwards.
CGGCTCTTCCGCCGGGCCAGAAATGATGAGCGGGGTACGCGCCTCGTCGATCAGGATGTTGTCCACCTCGTCCACGATGGCGAAGCGCAGCTCGCGCTGCACGCGCTGGCGGCGCGAGCGCACCATGTTGTCGCGCAGGTAGTCAAAGCCGAACTCGTTGTTCGTCCCGTAGGTGATGTCGGTAGCGTAGGCTTCCTGCCGCTGGACGGGGCGCAGGTGCTGGTAGCGGTCGTCGTCCGACTGGTACTCGGCATCAAAGAGGAAAGCAGGCTGGTAGGTGCTGTCCTCCGACTGGCTCTGGATGACCGAGACGCTCATGCCGAGCGCGTTGTAGACCGACCCCATCAACTGGCAGCCCACCTTGGACAGGTAATCGTTCGGGGTGACCAGGTGCGCGCCGCGCCCTTCCAGCGCGTTCAGGTAGAGCGGCAGGGTGGCGACGAGGGTCTTGCCCTCGCCGGTCTTCATTTCCGCAATCTTGCCCTGATGCAGCACCACGCCACCGATCAGCTGCACGTCGTAGTGGCGCAGCCCGATGGTGCGGCGCGAGGCCTCGCGCACGGCGGCAAAGGCTTCCGGCAGCAGATTGTCCAGCGTCTCGCCCTTTGCCATGCGCTGGCGGAAGGTATCGGTGAGGCCCGCCAACCCCTCATCGCTCATTCCCTTAAACTTCTCTTCCAGCCGATTGATTTGATCGACCAGCGGCTGAATCTTGCGTACCTGCTTCTCATTTGGATCGCCAAAGAGAGCGTTTACAATCTTTTTTAACATTTAAAATCCTCCTCGGTTGTACAACGTCGGATTATAGCATAGTGGCTCTAAAGTGAAGAGCGAGGAAAAGGGGATGTCATGAGCGAGAAGAAAGCAAGGGGACGCCTGGGCTTTTTGCTGGGGCTGCTGGCCGCGCTGCTCGTGTTGGGCGCGGGCGGGCTGCCCGCCGCCGCGTCGGGCGCGGGGTGGCAGCACAAGGTGGAGCCGCGCGTGTTGGCCGCCGCCGAGCAGGGCAGCACTGACCTGTTTGTGATTTTGGCCGAGCAGGCGGAGCTCAGCGGCGCGCGCGTCGTTACATGGGAAGGAAGCGAAGGGGCATTATGTCTATGATCGCCTGCGCGAGGTGGCGCAGCGGACGCAGCCCGCGCTGCTCGCGCTGCTGGACGAGCAGGGGCTGAGCTATCAGCGCTTCCACCTGGTCAACACGATCCTGGTGCGGGGAGCCGCGCTCGATACGGTGGAGCAGTTGGCGCGGCGCAGCGACGTGGCCTTTCTTTCCCCCAACGCGACGCTGGGGCTGGAGTTGCCGGAGCCGACCCGCGCCGCGCCCGCATCGCCCTCGGCCATCGAGGGGAACCTGCTCCACGTCAACGCGGACGACGTGTGGGCGATGGGGTACACGGGCGAGGGCGCGGTGGTCGGCGGCTCGGACACCGGCTACAAGTGGGATCACCCCGCGCTGATCAACCAGTATCGGGGCTGGGATGGGAGCACCGCCCAGCACGATTACAACTGGCACGACGCGGTCCACACCCCTACCACCTCCTGCGCGGCTAACTCGCCGGAGCCGTGCGACGATGGCGGCTTGTCCGGGCGCGGCCACGGCACGCACACGATGGGGATCATGGTCGGCAACGATCTCGCCCCGAGCGACCCCGCCTGGCCCGAGGGAGCGGCCAACGCGGTGGGCATCGCGCCGGGGGCAAAGTGGATCGGCTGCCGCAACATCTTTACCTTCTTCGGAGATTATCAAACCTACCTGGAGTGCAACGAGTGGCATCTGGCTCCCTACCCCTACGGCGGCAACCCGCTCACCGATGGCGACCCGAGCAAGGCGGCGCACGTCATCAACAACTCCTGGGCCTGCCTGGAGGGGTGCCCCGAGTACACAAACACGCAGCTTGACCTGATGCGCCAATCGGTGGAAACCTTGCGTGCGGCGGGGATCGTCTTTGTGGCCTCGGCGGGCAACGATGGCACAGCGGGCTTTGAAGATTGCGGCACGATTCGCTACCCACCCGCCATTTTCGACGCCTCGTTCACCGTCGGCTCGACCAAGTGGCCGAGCGACCAGATATCGGATACGAGTAGCAAGGGGCCGGTGGTCGTGGACGGGAGCTTCCGCCTCAAGCCGGACATCACCGCCCCGGGGGATCAGATTCGCTCGACCCTCGCCTACGACGAGTCGCTGAATTACAGCGATTCCTACGGGGTGAACAGTGGGACGAGCATGTCGGGGCCACACGTGGCGGGGCTGGTGGCGCTGCTCATCTCGGCCAAGCCGGAGCTGGCGGGGGAGGTGGACGAGATCGAGCGAATCATCCGCGACACGGCGGTGCCGCTGACGAGCAACCAGGGCTGCGGGGGCGATGGGCCGAACGAGGTGCCCAACAACGTTTATGGCTACGGGCGCATCGACGCGTTGGCGGCGGTGCAGGAGGCGCTCACCCCCTCGGCGGTGGAGCTAGAAAGCTTCGAGGCGAGCGCGCAGAGCGATCACATCCTGCTCGCGTGGGTGACGGTGAGCGAGAGGGACAACCTGGGCTTCAACCTGTTCCGCGCCACCTCGCCCGATGGGGCGCAGGTGCAACTGAATGGGGAACTCATTCCGTCGCAGGCACCGGGCAGCGGGCAAGGCTTCGCCTACCAGTGGCAGGATGCAGCGGTCGAGGCGGGGGTGACGTACTTCTACTGGCTGGAAGACGTGGATTTTGCGGGCCACGCGACCCGCCACGGGCCGGTCAGCGTCACCTTCGGCGGCAACCCAACCGCGCTCCGGCTGGCAGCCGCCGGACCTGCCCCGCGCCGCGTTCCCTCTCTCGTCTGGGGGCTACTCGGCCTGGGGACGCTGGCAGGACTGGCAACATGGAGAGCGATGAGTGATGAATGATAGCGTTACGGCCAGGGGTCGCTCATCGCTCATCGCTCATCGTTCATCACTTTAACGTGCCCGTAGTAGACAACGGTGTCGTACAGGAAGGCGACCTGGCCACCTTCCTGATGGGCGTCGAAGAGTTCCTGGAGCGCGTCGAGCATCGGCTCGTGGCGGGGGTGCCCCTCGGCGGGGGCGTAGGAGGAGGAGAGCAGGCGACCCTTCAGTCCATCAAAGTCGAAATCCTGCCGATTGGGGAAATGCGCCTCGTGGAAGCTGCCCTCCGCGAAGAAGGGGCGTAGCCGTGCCTCGTCGAAGCGATGGTGATCCACCTCGGTGTAATCGGTGGCATAGCGTTGCAGGAGCGCCTCATACCCATCCAGAAAAGGAGTGCCCGCCTCGCGCCCATTCCACACCAGCGCCACCCAGCCCTCGGGCCGGAGGATGCGCGCAAACTCCGCGCGCGCCCGTTCGCTATCAAACCAGTGGAACGCCTGCCCCGCCGCGACAAAGTCAACGCTTTGGTCGGGGAGAGTCGTGGCCTCCGCCGTGCCCGCCACACTGTGAAAGCGCGGGAATGCAGCGAGATACCCCTCGCCCGCCTCGCGCATGGCATCGTTCGGCTCGATGCCAAACACCGTATTGCCATTCTCCAAAAACAACTCCGCCAAAAAACCCGTGCCCGAGCCCACATCGGCCACCACCGACGACTCGGTCAGAGCGCACGCCTCCCGCAAAAAACCCACAATCGCCTGCGGGTAGCGGGGGCGATACTTGACATAATTCGCAACGCGATCTGTAAAACGGGTAGTAGGGTCGGGCATAGCATCCTCTCGGGGGCGGATACAGTAAAAGTTGCCCAGGTGCTTCACCGGATGGCGCAAGCCCTTAGGGAGTTGCCAGCAAAAGCTGGAGGGGATGATAACCTTTCCGATTTCTGTTGGCAACGTCTAGCCCACGCCCGTTTGGGTTCGGCATTTACGTATACAACAGGTAGTTAATAGCCAGGTTTTAGTTGTACTTGCAATGCCTCAGGAGTAAAGTATATGATAAGATAAAGCACACACTCATAACGCGTATCCTTGTGGGCATGCTATGTTGCCTCCACACAAAAGCCCCCCGGCCACCGATGGCCGAGGGGCTTTTTGGAAACGGCAGGGCAAGGCGGTGCTACGCCATCGCGAGGGCTTCCTCGTTGCTGTCTAGCTTCGTGTCCAGCCCCGGTAGCCGCCCCACGAACTGCTTGAGGTAGAGGTCGAGGTAGCGCCCGCCCTGGGCGAGCAGCGCCTCGTGCGTGCCCTCCTCGATGATGCGCCCGTCCTCGATGACGAGGATGCGGTCGGCGTGGCGAATGGTGCTGAGGCGGTGGGCGATGATGAAGGCGGTGCGCCCCTGCAACAGGGTTTCCATCGCCTTTTGGATCACGCGCTCCGTCTCGGTGTCCACATTGCTGGTCGCCTCGTCCAGGATCAGGATGCGCGGGTCGGCCAGCAACGCGCGCGCGAAGGCGACGAGTTGCCGCTGCCCCACGCTGAGCCGCCCGCCGCGCTCGCCCACCTCGTGCTCGTAGCCCTTTTCCAGCGTCTGCACGTAGGGCTCCAGGTGGACCGCCCGCGCCACGAGCGCGACCTCCTCGTCGCTCGCGCCGAGGTTGCCGTAGCGGATGTTTTCCGCCAGGGTGCCGCTGAAGAGGAAGCTGTCCTGGAGAACAATCGCCATCTGCTGGCGCAGGCTCGCCAGCGTCACGTCGCGCAGGTCGTGCCCGTCCAGCCGCACCGCGCCGCCCACCGGATCGTAAAAGCGCATGATCAGGTTGATGATCGACGACTTGCCGCTGCCGGTCGGCCCGACGAGCGCGATGGTCTCGCCCGGCTCGATCCGCAGGGCTATCTTTTTGAGCACCATCTCCTGCTCCGGGTCGTAGCGGAAGTACACATCGTCGAAGACTACCTCTCCCTGGATCGGCGGCATGGGGTAGGCATTGGGGGCGTCGGCCACCTCTGGCTCGGTGTCGAGGAACTCGAAGATGCGCTCGGCGGAGGCCATGGCGCTCAGCGCCTGCCCGTAGACCTTGCTCATCGCGCTGATCGGTGCCCAGAAGCGCCACAGGTAGCCGCTAAAGGCGAGGATCAGGCCGAGCGTGACCTGCCCGCGCAGCACCATCCAGGTGCCCACGACGAGCACGAGCGAGGTGCCGAAGATGCCCACGAAGTCCACCACCGGCCAGATCATCTCTTCCACGCGAACCGCGCTCATCCAGGCGTCCTGGCTCGACTGCGTCAGCCGCCCGAAGGTAATCTGGTTTGGCCCCTCGCGCCGGAACGCTTGCGTCACGTAGATCCCGTTGATCGACTCGTTCATGTTTGCGCTGATGTTCGAGATCGTCCGGCGCACGTTCTTCCACGCGGTCTCGATGCGGGGCCGCAGCGCGAAAAAGAAGATCGCGAGCAGCGGGATGGCAAAGAAGGCGAGCAGCGAGAGCCGCCAGCTCAGCCAGAACATCACGAGCATGATGCCGATGATCGTGATCGCCTGGCCGATAATGACCACCACCCCCTCGTTGATCAGCGTCGCTATGGAGTTCACATCGCTCGTGATACGCGACATGATGCGCCCGACCGGTCGCTGGTCGTAGAAGCGCAAACTCAGCTTTTGGATATGGTCGAATAGCTCCTGGCGCAGGTCGTAGAGCACGCTCTGCCCGACCGTGTTCATCAGGCGCAGCCGCACGCTGTTCCCGACCCAGGCGAGCACATGCAGCGCCAGCAGCGCCAGCGCCAGCCGGTTGATCATCGCCGGGTCGCGCGGGGTAATCCCCTTGTCCACCACCATGCCGAGCAGGTAGGGCTCGAAGAGCGCCACCGCCGTGGTCATGAGGATCGCGACCCCCATCCAGCGGACCTCGCGCGTATAGGGCTTCATGTAGCCCATCATCCGCACGAAGCGCGCACGGTCAAAGGGCCGCTCGTCCACTTCCTGCATCGCTTCTTCTATAATTTCAAAAGGCATGGGTGCCTCCAGGTTGTTGTAGATATTGGATATTAGATATTGGTTATTGCAGGTTACAGGTTACAGGTTGCGGGTTGTGGGTTAGTCGGGTTGCAGATTACAGATTGCAGATTACAGAGATTTCGGTGTTATTGTGCCTATCTGTTCAAGCTGATGGCACGCAACACTTCCCCTTGTCCCCTTGTCCCCTTGTCCCCCTGTCCCCTGTCCCGCTGTCCCCCTGTCCCCTTGTCCCCGTCTCTCGCTCTAGCCCGCAAGGGACGTGACACGCTCCGCCGGGAGCACTCGCCGCGCGGCGAGCCGCTCCAGCGCTTCCTGCTCGCGCTCGTCCTGCTCGCGGTATTGCAGGTTGTAAATCTTGGCGTACTCGCCCTCGCGCGTGAGCAGCTCGACGTGCGTGCCCTCTTCCGCGACCCGACCTTCCTTCAGGACCACGATGCGGTCGGCGTGCTTGATGGTGCTGAGCCGCTGCGCGATGATGAGGCTGGTTCGCCCCTGCATCACCTGCTCCAGTGCCTGCTGGATCTCGTGCTCGGTTTCGGTGTCCACCGCGCTCGTCGCCTCGTCCAGGATCAGGATGCGCGGGTTCATCAGGATGGCGCGGGCCAGCGCCAGGCGTTGCTTCTGCCCCCCGGAAAGCCCAATGCCGCGCTCCCCGACGAGCGAGTCGTAGCCCTTCTCCAGCCCTGAGATGAAGTCGTGCGCCTGCGCGAGTTTGGCCGCGCTCTCGATCTCCTCCATCGTGGCGTCCGGCGTACCATAGGCAATGTTGTTGCGCACGCTGGCCGAGAAGAGGAACGATTCCTGCGGCACGACCGCCATCTGGCGGCGCAGGCTGGCGAGGGTCACGTCGCGCACGTCGTGCCCGTCCACCCGCACCTGCCCCTGGTTCACTTCCTGGAAGCGGAGCAGCAGGTTGATCAGCGACGACTTGCCGCTGCCGGTCCCGCCCATGATTGCCACGACCTCGCCCGGCTGCACGGTGAGGTCGAGCCCCGCCATGACCATCGTGTCCGGCTCGTCATCGAAGGAAAAGTGCACGTCGCGAAACTCAATGGAGCCCTCAATCGGCGGCAACTCGCGTGCCTCTGGGCTGTCCGCGATGGCGGCGGGGGTGTCGAGAATCTCGAAGATGCGGGGGGCCGCGCCCATCGCCTCGCGCATCATCGAGATGATCCAGCCGCCGAAGCGCACCGGCCAGATGATGCCCCACAGGTACCACTGGTAGGCGAAGAAGGTGCCGAGCGAGGTTTCCCCACTCATCACGCGCATGCCCCCGTACCACGCGAGCAGCACGAAGATGATCCCGATCATCGCGTCCATCGTCGGCAGCGAGTTGGCCTCGATGCGCGCGCGGTGCAGGTTCAACTGCCGCTGCGTCTCGTTTTGGCCGCTGAACTTGTCAGCCTCGAAGCGCTCTTTGGCGAACGCCTTGACGACGCGCACGCCGCTGATGTTTTCCTGGAGCACCGTTGTCAGCTCGCCCATCTGGTCGCGCACCTTTTCCCACGCGGGGCCGATGTAGCGGTCGAAGAAGAAGACCACGAGCCCTAGGGGGATCAGCGGCAGCAGCAGCACGCTCGTCAGGTGAGCGTCCACCAGGAAGAGTGCCGCCGTGGTGCCAAAAAAGGAGACGAGCCCCGCGAACTGGAGCAAGAGCCCCCAGCCCAGGTACTCCTGCACCGCCTCGATATCGCTGGTCATGCGCGACATGATTTGCCCCGTCGGCATGCCACGGTAAAAGCTTTGCGGCAGGGTTTGCAGTTTGCCATACAGCTCGTTGCGCACGTCCCGCACGATGTTTTGCCCCGTGCGGTGCTGGACGATCCACTGAAGGTAGTTCATCGCCGAGCGGATCGCCTGCGCGCCGAGCAGCAGCGCCGCGTAGAAGAGAACCGTCTGCATGCTGCCGGAGGCGATCCCCTTGTCCACCGTCTGGCCGAAGAGCCACGGGGTGAACAGGTCGCCGCCGATGGCGAGGGTGATAAGGAACATCGCCAGGGCGAACCGCGCCCGGTACGGGCCGATATAGCTAAGAAGTCGCTTGAATATTGCCATGAGTCCTCAGTCTGGGTATTGGATATCAGGTATTAGAGATTGGAGATTGGAGATTGTGCGCCCCGAATGGGCATTGGTGAGTGAGGGTGTGGTTCATGGTGCGCCCTCGCTCCTCTACTGTCGGTCGTCCGTGGTCGGTCGTCCGTGGTCGGTCGTCGGTGCGTCGGTCGTGAAACAAAAAAATCCCCGTAGGCTTGCGTGCCTACGGGGATGGGTTCCCGAGTTGGGGGAGGGGGCTCTATCAGGAGCGCCACACCACATCCACCATCGGAGAAAGCCCATGTGCGCAGGCACGGAGGCGCGCCGAACCATCGGCGACGATTCCGCCACCGAAGCTCAGGGTGTATACCATCCGATTACGCATGAAACTTCCTCCAGAATACCGTATAACTGCGACAGAAGGGGGCATTTGAGGGCCGCCCCACGTCAACTGTTCGCCAGTATACTGTCATCTTCTGCTGCTGTCAACAGTGACTCTACAAGCAATCAGCAAAACTGCTCAAAGGGATAGGGTAGACAGAGGGAATTCGCCACGATGCAGGACAAGGGAACATACTTTGCAGGGGGCGCTTGTCACTTTGCGGTTTTCTGGCAAGCTAGTGCAGCGTTGCAGGAGCGGGAGGCTCAAGAATAAGCTTTTTAGGACTTACGCACTTGGGAAGACGACCGACGACCGACGACCGACGACCGACGACCGACGACCGACAGTCACAGCTTTTCCAACTTCCCTGTCCTCGGTCTCCGGTCAACTGCGTAAGTCCTACTTTTATCGACTTGCCGCGCCCAGTGCAGAGTGGGCCTTGAACTAACATTAAGGAGAGCATGATGCCTCAACCAGACGGAAACGAAGCGCAGACTGAGGTCGCGGGGGACCACGGCCCGCATGGCAGCGGGGAGGAGCCACCACAGGGAAAATACCTGATGTATCTGGCCCTTGGTGCGCTGGGGGTAGTTTACGGCGATATCGGTACCAGCCCCCTTTATGCCTTCCGCGAGTCGTTCCATGAGGAATATGGGATCCCTGTTACCCCCGAGAACGTCTTGGGCATCCTTTCCCTGATCTTCTGGTCGCTCATCATCATCATCTCGATCAAATACGTGACCTTTGTGATGCGGGCAGACAACCGCGGCGAGGGCGGTATCCTGGCGCTGACGGCGCTTGTTACCCCGCTGCAAAAGGTGGAGCGCAAAAGCAGCCGCTGGCTCCTGATCTTGCTGGGCCTGTTTGGCACCGCGCTTCTTTATGGCGACGGGATGATCACCCCTGCCATCTCGGTGCTGTCTGCGGTGGAGGGGCTCAAGATCGCCACCCCTTTCTTTGAACCCTACATCATCCCCATTACCATCGGAATCTTGATAGGGCTCTTTCTCTTTCAGCGGCAGGGCACGGAGGGGGTCGGCAAGGTCTTTGGCCCCATGACCCTGCTCTGGTTCAGTGTGCTCGCAATTTTGGGGATACGCTGGATTATCGTGGAGCCCGGGGTTTTTGCAGCGCTCAACCCGCTGTACGGGCTGGACTTCTTCACAACGAACGGGATACGGGGCTACTGGGTGCTTGGCTCGGTCTTTCTGGTGGTAACGGGTGGCGAGGCGCTCTACGCCGATATGGGACACTTCGGCAAACGGCCCATTCGTCTGGCGTGGTTCGGGTTGGTGCTGCCCGCCCTGCTCCTCAACTATTTTGGGCAGGGCGCGCTCCTGCTGGAACGGCCCGAGGCCGTCGTCAACCCCTTCTATCTTATGGCTCCCTCCTGGGCGCTCTACCCCGTCGTCCTGATCGCCACGATCGCGACGGTGATTGCCTCGCAGGCGCTGATCACGGGTGCCTTCTCCCTCACGATGCAGGCGGTGCAGCTGGGCTACCTCCCGCGCGTGGAGATCGAGCACACCTCCGCCGAGGAGATGGGGCAGATCTACATCGCACGCATCAACTGGATCCTCATGGTCTCCTGTATCGCCCTCGTGATCGCCTTTGGCTCCTCCAGCAACCTGGCGGCGGCCTACGGGGTCGGTGTCACGACGGACATGGTGATCACTACCCTGCTGCTCTTTGTGGTCCAGCGGGAGCGTTGGAAGTGGCCGCTCCCCGTCGCGCTGGCCTTCACCGGTTTCCTGCTAGTGATCGATCTTTCCTTCTGGGGCGCGAATCTCGTCAAGATTCCGGAGGGTGGCTGGTTCCCGCTGGCGGTGGGCGCTATCGTCTTCACGATCATGTCGACGTGGAAGCGTGGGCGCACCATCCTGAGCGAGCGCCTGCGCGCTGGCACCGTCTCCTTCGAGGATTTTGCGGAGCGGGTGCGCACCGAAGAGTTTACCCGCGTTCCGGGCAGTGCGGTCTTCATGGCAAGCGACCCCTCCACGACACCGCCCGCCCTCCTGCGCAATCTCAAGTACAACAAGGTGCTTCACGAGAACGTGATCCTGCTGACGGTGGACACGGAGGAGGTGCCGCACGTCCCGCCCGAGCGCCGCGTGGAGTACAAGGATCTGGAGCGCGGGTTCTACCAGATCATCCTGCACTATGGCTTCATGGATGACCCCAACGTGCCGCGCGACCTGACCGACGTGGCGCTGGACGGGCTCCAACTGGATCCATCAGAGTTTATCTATTTCCTGGGGCGCGAGCAGCTATTGCCCACCCCGCAGCAAAACATGCCAGTCTGGCGCGACAAGCTTTTCGCACTGATGAGCCGCAACGCGCGTGACGCCGCCGATTACTTCCGCCTGCCCCACGACCATGTCGTGGAACTCGGCTCGCGAGTGGAGCTATGATGATGGAACAGGGAAAGACGATTGCGATCGTGGTGCATGGCGGCGCGTGGGATATTCCCGTTGAGTACCACGCGGCGCACCGCGCGGGCTGTGAAAAAGCGGCGGCGGTGGGCTGGGAGATTCTGGCAGGCGGCGGCTCGGCGTTGGATGCGGTGGAACAAGCGCTGCGCCTGCTGGAAGATGATCCCACCTACGACTCCGGAGCGGGCTCCGTCCTCACGGCGGAGGGCACTGTGGAGTTGGACGCGGGGCTGATGGAGGGCGACACGCTGCGAATCGGCGCGGTGGCGGGGGTCACGCACTTTGCCAACCCTATCTCCATCGCGCGGCGCGTGCTGGAGGGGACAAGCCATCACCTGCTGGTGGGCGAGGGGGCGGAGCGCTTCGCGGCAGCGCAGGGTTTTGAGCGCATCGAGAATGCGTCGCTGATCGTGGAACGCGAGTGGGAGGCCTATCAGGAGTTTCTAGCGGGCAACCTTTCCACCGCCGACGCCTTTGGCGGGCACGACACCGTGGGGGCGGTCGCGCTCGACGCGACGGGGCGGCTTGTGGCGGGCAACAGCACCGGCGGGGTGAGCTTCAGCCTGCCGGGGCGCGTCGGGGACGCGCCGCTACCCGCCGTCGGCTACTACGCAGATAGCCGCGTGGGCGCAGTGGCCTGCACCGGCTGGGGCGAGCACATCATGCGCGTCGGGATGGCGCTGCGCGCCGTGCAGGCGATGGAGCAGGGCGCGACCGCCGCCGAGGCGGCACGCGGGGCGATTCGCCTGTTGCAGGAACGGGTGAAGGGCAAGGCGGGGCTCATCGTCCTCGACGCACAGGGGCGCGTCGGCCTTGCCCACAGCACCCCCTTTCTGGCACACGCCTTCCGCACGAGTGAGATGGACGGGGTGAGCAGCGGGGTGCGGGTGGGGGAGGGGGGAGATTAGAGATTAGAGATTGGAGACTATGTGCCCCGAATGGGGTATTGGAGATTGGGGATTGACGGCGAAGGTGGAAGATCGGCCTTTTGCGGTCTACCTTTTGCCTTTTGCCTTTTGCCTTTTGCTTTTCCGTTTACCTTTCCTCTGTCACGAGCCGCGCAAGGGTCTCGATCAGCAGGCGGTGCTCGGCGGCATGGACGCGCGCTTCGAGGCTCTCCAGGGTGTCGTCGGGGAGGATGGGGATGCGGGCGGTGGCGAGGAGCGGCCCCTCGTCCACGCGCTCGTCGGGCACGAGGTGGACCATGATGCCGGTTTCCTCGATCTCGCCGCGCTGAAAGGCTTCCCACGCGCGCTCGATGGCGTGGAGACCGGGGAAGTGGCCGGGCAGCGCGGGGTGCAGGTTGACCACGCGGGTCGGGAAGTGCTGGAGAAAGGCGTCGCTAAGGATGTGCAGCCACCCCGCTAGCACGATCCAATCTGGCTCGTGGGCGAGTAGGTTTTGCGCGAGCGCGGCGTCGTACTCGGCGCGGCTGTGCCCCGCCTCGCGAAAGGTTTTCAGCGAGTGAACGACGGCGGGGATGCCCGCTGCCTCCGCCCGCTCCAGGCCGTAGGCGTCGCGCCGATTGCTCGCGACGACGACCACCTCGGCGGGCAGGGTGCCTACGTCGATGGCGTCCAAGATCGCCTGAAAATTGGAGCCGTAGCCGGACAGCAGCACCGCGAGGCGGGCGAGCGGCGCGCTCATGCGCCCGCTTCCCGCAGGCGGAGCGCTGGCTTGCCCGCGCCGCTCGCCAGTTGGCCGATCAGATGCGCCTCGGGGAGCAGGCGGCGCACCGCCTCGCCCTCCGCCGCCCCCACGATGAGCACCATGCCGATACCCATGTTGAAGACACGGTACGCCTCAGCACTGGCGATCTCGCCCCACTCGACAAGTTTTTGAAAGAGTGGCGGGATCGGCCAACTGCCCACCCAAAGCTCGGCGTCCAGCCCGTCGGGGAGGATGCGCGGCACGTTTTCCACAAAGCCGCCCCCGGTGATGTGCGCGATCCCCTTGAGTGGTAGCCCCGCCTGCTGAAGCTGGTCAAGTTCGGCCAGGTAGCAGCGGTGCGGCGCGAGCAGCGCCTCGCCCAACGTCTGCTCGCCCAGCGGCTCGCTGAGGTCGCGCCCCGCCACAAGCTGGCGGATGAGGGTGTAGCCGTTGGTGTGCGGGCCGCTGCTCGGCAACCCGACGAGCAGGTCGCCCGCCTGCATCGTGTCGGGGCGCGGCAGCAACTCGCCCCGCCCGACCAGGCCGACGACGGTGCCCGCCACATCGAACGCCCCCTCGGCGTACACCCCCGGCATCTCGGCGGTTTCGCCGCCCAGCAGCGCACATCCCACCGCGCGGCACCCCTCCGCGATGCCGGTCACCACGCTCGCCACCTGCTCCGGCACGAGCTTGCTGCTCGCTATATAGTCGAGGAAGAAGAGCGGGCGCGCGCCCTGTACCAGAATGTCGTTTACACAGTGATTCACAATGTCGTGGCCGATACTTTGCCACTGCCCCTGCTGCGCGGCGAGCTTCACCTTGGTCCCCACCCCGTCGGTCGAGGCGACGAGCACGGGCCGCTCGGGGAGATTTTCCAGCGCGAAGAGACCGCCGAAGCTGCCCACATCGGCCAGCACCTGCGGCGTGAAGGTGGCGCGCACGGCGTCGCGCATCAGGGCAACGGTGCGGTTGCCCGCGTCAATGTCTACGCCTGCCTCTTTGTAGCGGCTCATTCGATCATTGCCTCAGAGGTACGGACGGGTTACAATTTGCGTGGTGGGAATGACGAGAGGAGCCAAAGCATGACAGTTATAGAGATTGTAGTGGCTGATGAACTCGCACAAGAGTTGGCACCCTATCAAGACGAGTTGCCGGAACTTCTAGAACTCGGACTTCAAGTACGACGGGCTACAGAACAAGAGCCTGCGCATCCGCACCAAGCACTGATGGAGCTCCTCGCTGCGTCAGGGCAGGTAACGTTACCACGTAAGCAGCGTAGCGGAAAGCGCAGGACACCAGTTTTATTCACGGGTCAACCACCCAGCGAGATCGTGATCGAGCAGCGGGAATGATAACAGATGCTACAGCTGCCGCCACTGTTCTTTTCTTTGACACCAGCGCCTTGGTTAAGCGCTACGCCGCTGAGGTAGGAAGTAATTGGGTGATCGCTCTATGCGACTCCGCCTCTGACAACATCATTGTTGTATCTCGCATAACCTATGTTGAGGCAGCGGCAGCATTCGCTGCCAAACGTCGGACAGGTGGAATTTCAGCTTCCGATTATGCCGCCGTGCTTTCTGATCTGGAGCAGGATTTCAACAACGATTATACTCTGGTTGAAATAGAAGAGGCCCTTGTAAGGCGGGCGGTTGATCTGACAAGTCGTCAAAAGCTGCGAGGGTATGATGCGGTTCAACTGGCGACAGCCTTAATACTGAATGATACGATTGTACATGCTGGCTTTCCAGCACTGACTTTCATCGCTGCTGATAACGATTTGCTTCAGGCCGCGGAGAAGGAAGGGCTGGCTGCGGAGAACCCTCTTAATTACCCTTAGAACTGACCATTTCTTGCCCGATGTCGCTCCGGTACGTGGCGCGCTCGAACGTGACCCGTGCCACCCCCGCGTAGGCGCGCTCGACCGCTTCTTTTAACGACGCTCCGATCCCCGTCACTGCGAGCACGCGCCCGCCGGTGCTGCGGAGTTGCCCCGTTGCCACGCTCGTCCCCGCGTGGAAGGGGATCACCTGGGGCAGGGCCGCCGCCGCGTCGCTCCCATGGATGGCAACGCCCTTCGTGTAGGCATCAGGATAGCCGCCGGAGGCCAGCACTACCGTAGCCGCCGCGCCATCGCCCCACACAGGCTCGATCTCCTCCAGCCGACCCGCGATACAGGCCAGGAAGAGTTCTGCGAGATCGCTTTGCAGCAAGGGGAGAATCACCTGCGTTTCCGGGTCGCCAAAGCGGCAGTTGAATTCCAGCACCTTGGGCCCCTGCGCGGTGAGCATCACCCCGACGTAGAGCACCCCCACATACGGGGTGCCGCGTGCCGCCATCCCCGCCAGCGTGGGGCGAATCACCTGCTCGGCGATCCGCGTCAGGAGGTCAGGGGTGGCACGCGGCGCAGGGGCGATAGCGCCCATGCCGCCAGTGTTGGGCCCCTCGTCCCCGTCGCGCAGCCGCTTGTAATCCTGCGCGGCGGGCATCAGCCGAAAGTGCTCCCCATCGCAGAAGGCGAGCACCGACAGCTCCGGCCCCTCCAACCGCTCCTCGATCACGACGGTTTGCCCCGCCTCACCAAACTTTTTTTGGAGGTAAATCTCGTGGAGGGCGCTTTCCGCATCGTTGAAGCAGTCGGGCACATAGACCCCCTTGCCCGCCGCCAGCCCGCTCACCTTGATGACCGGTAGCTCCTGCGCCATCATCACATGGTGGATCGCGTCGCGGTAGTTGTCGTACACCGCCGCCGCTGCCGTGGGGATGCCCTGCTCCTCCATGAAGTGCTTGGAGAACGCTTTGGAGCTTTCTAGCTGCGCCGCCGCCTGCGTCGGCCCAAACACCGCAAGCCCCGCCGCCTGAAAGCGGTCCACGATCCCCAGCGAGAGCGGCTGCTCCGGCCCCACCACCGTCAGGTCAACCGCCTGCTCCAGCGCGAAGCGGAGGAGCCCCTCCACATCGTTCGCCGCTATCGTCACATTCTCGGCCTTTGCCACGCTTCCCGTGCCGCCATTGCCCGGTGCCACAAACAGCCGCTCTACCCGCTCCGACTGACCCAACTTCCACGCCAGCGCGTGCTCGCGCCCGCCACCGCCGACAACGAGTACCTTCACCTTACACTCCTATAGGACTTACGCATTTGACATGACGACCGACCACCGACGACCGACGACCGTCAAACATGAGTTGTCCAAGTTCTCGCTCCTCGCTCCTCGCAGCTCGCACCCAGAGGGCACCCGTCGGTCAACTGCCTACGTAAGCCCTAACTCCTATAGGGTTTTACCCGAGGTCCGACCACTTCCTCCCCGAAGGAGCGAGCTTCACCCCCTCACCTTCATCACCTTCATCACTCCCTCAACTCACCCCAAACACACCCTCAAATTGCTCCTTGTCCTGGAGTTGGAGGGACACGTTGATGGGGTAGCTGCCTGTGAAGCAGGCGTTGCAAAAGCCGCCGCTCTCCTCAAGGGCCTGCATCATCCCCTCGGTGGATAGAAACGCGACGGAATCAGCGTTGATGTGCTCGCGGATCTCTTCAAGGTTCTTTTGCGCGGCGATCAACTCGCGCTGCGATGCCATGTCCACCCCCATGAAGCAGGGGAAGATGATCGGCGGGCAGGCCACGCGCATGTGGACCTCGCTCGCGCCCGCCGCGCGCAGCAGCTGGACGAGCGGCCCCGAGGTGGTGCCGCGCACGATCGAGTCGTCCACGATGACGACGCGCTTGCCCACTAGGTTGGCGGGCAGCGGGTTAAATTTCATGGCGACGCTCACGCGCCGCAGCTTTTCCGTCGGCTGGATAAAGGTGCGCCCGATGTAGCGGTTCTTGATCAGCCCCTCGGTGTAGGGCAGCCCGCTCGCTTGAGCGTAGCCGATGGCGTGCGGCGTGCCGGAGTCGGGCACCGGCACCACGATGTCGGCGTCGGCGGGGGCCTCGCGCGCCAGCTGGCGGCCAAGCGCCTGGCGCACCTGATGCACGCTTTTGCCGCCGATCACGCTATCGGGGCGCGCAAAGTAGATGTACTCGAAGGTGCAGAGCGCCTGCGGGCGCGCGGGCACCCCCTGGATTACCTCGAACCCACTCTGGTCCAGGCGCACGATCTCGCCGGGCAGCACCTCGCGCACCGTTTCCGCGCCGATCGTGCTGAACGCGCAGCTTTCCGAGGCCAGCACAAAGCCATTTTCTAGCTTGCCCAGCACCAACGGGCGGAAGCCCCACGGGTCGCGCACCCCGTAGACCGCATCCTTGGTCAAAATCACCAGCGAGTACGCGCCCTCCGCCTGCTCCATAAACGACTGAATCCGCTCCGTCCACGTGCCGCTCGCGCCCGCGAGCAGGTGCACGATAATTTCCGTGTCGCTGGACGAGGTCAGCCCCACCCCGCGTTGGAGCAGGTCGCGCCGCATCACGGGGGCGTTGGTCAGGTTGCCATTGTGGGCAACCGCGAGCGGCCCCATCATCGTCTCGATCAGGTAGGGCTGCGCGTTGCGCAGCAGGTTGCTGCCCGTGGTGGAGTAGCGGGTGTGGCCAATCGCCATGTGCCCGCGCAGGTAGCTCAGGTTTTCCTCGTTGAAGACCTGCGGCACCAAGCCGATTCCTTTATGAATATTTGCGGCGCGCCCGTCGTAGGCGACGATGCCTGCGCCCTCCTGCCCGCGATGCTGCAACGCGTACAGCGCAAAATAGGCAAGGCGGCCCACATCGCTTTCCGGCGCAAAAACACCGAAAACCCCACACTCTTCTCTCGGTTTGTCGCTCTCATCATACGGAAACATTTTTCCGTTTCCTTTGCAATTTATTGCCAAAAGAAAAAGGGATTTCATACAATAAGGAAATCCCTTTTTCCAAGTTTACCATTGTTTTGGGCCAAAACCCCAAAATTTGTTACGCTATACCTGCTATTTATCCTCTTGCACTCATCGTGCCAGTGCTGCGCGCGCCGCCTGCACGCGCGCGATCGCCTCCTCCACATTTGCCCCCGTCGCGGTCAGATGGCCCATCTTGCGACCGGGCAGCGCCGCCTGCTTGCCATACAGGTGCAGCTTGACCGTCGGCAGGGCGAGCGCCGCCGCCCAATCCGGCTCGCCCCCTGCCCACAGATCGCCGAGCAGGTTCGCCATGGCCGCGGGGCGGACAAGCGCGGTGGAGCCGAGCGGCAGGCCGCAGACCGCGCGCAGCTGTTGCTCAAACTGGCTGGAAATCGCCGCGTCGAAGGTGAGGTGGCCGGAGTTGTGCGGGCGCGGGGCTAGCTCGTTGATGAGCAGCGTGTCGTCGCCTTGGAGGAAAAACTCCACGCAGAGCACCCCGACCACGTCCAGGCGCTCCAGCACCTCGCGCGCCAGTTCCACCGCCTGCCTGGCGACCCGCTCCGACACGCGCGCGGGGGCGATGGAAAGGTCCAGAATGTGGTTCTGGTGGATGTTTTCAATGGCCCCGTAGTGCGCGAAGCTGCCATCGCCCCCGCGCGCGGCCACCACCGACAGCTCCCGTTCGAAGGGGATGAAGGCTTCCAGGATCGCCTCCTGCCCGCCGATGGCCGCCCACGCCGCTTCCGTCTCCGCCGCCTCGTTGAGCTTCACCTGCCCCTTGCCATCGTAGCCGAAGGCCGCCGTTTTGAGTACCGCTGGCAGGCCAAGCTGTGCCACCGCCTGCCGTAGCTCTTCCAGCGAGCCCACCGGAACAAAGGGGGTGACCGGCAAGCCCGCCTCGCGCAAAAAGCCCTTCTCGCGCGCGCGGTTCTGCACGGTGTGCAACACCCACCCGCCGGGGCGCACCGGCACGATCGCGGCGATGGCCTGCGCGGTCGCCGAGGGAATATTTTCAAACTCGAAGGTCACCACGTCCACTGCCCGCGCAAAGGCGCGCACCGTGTCCAGATCATCGTAGGCGGCGACCCACTCGCGGTCGGCCACGTGGCCGGTGGGGGTGTCGCTGGCGGGCGAGAGCACCTGCACGCGAAAGCCCATCTTGCGCGCCTCGATGGCGAGCATGCGGCCCAACTGGCCGCTGCCCAGAATGCCGATTGTCGCGGGGGGAGGAGGGGAGGGTGGGTGGGCATGGTGGGTATTAGATATTGGGTATTAGATATTCGGATATGGGATATTGGGGATTGGGGATTGGATATTGGGGATAGTGAGATCCGGATGGGGTGGTGGAGATTTGGAATTAGAGAGTGTGCCACGAATGGGATAAGGATTGTAGGAAGGATCTACCACAGAGAACACAGAGAACACAGAGAAGGACTTGCAATGCCTAATCTGCAATACCCCATTCGGGGCACATAGTCTCCAATCTCTAATCTCCACCAATCTCTAATCTCCAATCTCCAACACCTCGTCCTGCACCTGCTGGGCGCGTTGCGCGCGGAAGGTGCGGAGGCGGGCGCGGAGGGCGGGGCGGGTGGCAGCGAGGATGGCGACGGCCATCAGGGCGGCGTTCGTCGCACCCGCTTTGCCAATCGCCATCGTTGCGACGGGGACCCCTGCGGGCATCTGGACGATGGAAAGCAGCGAGTCGAGCCCGTTCAGCGCGCGGCTCTGCACGGGAACACCGATGACGGGGAGCAGGGTGTGCCCCGCGACCATGCCGGGCAGGTGCGCCGCGCCGCCCGCCCCCGCGATGATAAGCTCAAGACCACGCCCCTCCGCCTCGGTCGCGTACTCGACCATCCACTCGGGGGTGCGGTGCGCCGAGACCACGCGCGCCTCGTAGGGCACGTCGAATTGGGCCAGGGTTTCCGCCGCGTGGCGCATCGTTTCCCAGTCGGATTTGCTGCCCATGATGACCCCGACAAGGGGGGTGCTGTCCGTCATGTTATCCCTCACCGCTTTCTGTAGTGCCCTACCTGCGCGCCCACTCGCGCAGCGCCGCCTCCACGCGTGGCGCGACGGGGTAGGCGGCGGGCTCGAATCTCTGGCCAGTCAGCATCTCGAACACTTGGATGTACCGCTGCGCGGCTGCCACCGCCAGCTCATCGGGCAGCGGCGGCGGCTCGCCCTCGCCCCGATAGCCGGTGGCGGCGTAGCGTAGGCGCACAAACTCCTTGTCGAAGTTGTCCGGCTCCTCACCCGCTGCGTGCCGCGCCGCGTAGCTGTCCGCCAGCCAGAAGCGGCTGGAATCGGGGGTGTGCATCTCGTCGATGACGAGCAACTCCCCCTCGGGTGAGACCCCAAACTCGTACTTGGTATCGACCAGGATCAGCCCGCCGCGCCGCGCGATGGCCTGCCCGCGCTGGAAGAGCGCGATGGCGGCACGCTGCACCTGCTCCCACAGGGCGGGCTCCACCAGGCCGCGCTCCACCACCTCCGCGCTCGTGACGCGCTCGTCGTGGCCGCCATGCTCCGCCTTGGTGGTCGGCGTGATGATCGGCTCAGGGAGCGGATCGTTTTTGCGTAGCCCGTCCGGAAAGCGCATCCCGTAAATCGTGCGCTCACCCAGGCTGTACTGGTACCAGAGCGCCGTCGTGGTCACCCCCGTGATGAAGCCACGCACCACCACCTCGACCGGCAGCGTGCGGCACTGGCGCGCGACCGTCACGTTGGGGTCGGGCACCTCCAGCAGATGGTTGCCGAGGATGTCGCGTGTCTGCTCGAACCAGAACGCCGCCAACTGGTTGAGCACCTGCCCCTTGTAGGGCACGAGCCCCAAAATGTGGTCGAAGGCGGAGAGGCGGTCGCTCACCACGAGGATGCGCCTATCGCCCACGACATAGTTGTCGCGCACCTTACCCGGCACCCGTTCGCCTAAAAAGTCAAGATCGGCTCCGTGGAAAAGCTCCGGTAGGCGCGCTGCGATTTCTTGCTCGGTTAACATAATGGAATGCGTTCCTACCTTTTTTTACGGCGTCGGCCTCGGCGGCGCGGTGGCTCACGCGGATCGTCCTTATCGTCAACCCGCGTCACCCAATGACGGGGTAAGGTGGGCTGGCTGTAATCTGAGATGATCGTAAAGGGGGCAAGCCCGTTTTCTTGCTCGTCGTCCTCCCCAAAGTTAAGCCCCTCTTCTCCCTCTAACGCTAGAAATTCCGGCGGAAAATCCAAGAGTCGGGTAAGATAGCCGTAGAAGACGACGAGACCTAGCCCCGTCGCCAGCAGTGCGGCCTGCGCAAAGGTCAAGGGCGAGACGAGGGTGATGAGCCAAGCCAGGCCAGCAAAGGAGAAGGCGGCCATGGGGACCAGGAACGGCCCAATGGTCACTGTTATCAACCAGGGCAAGCCCATCTCCCGCTGAACAGTTATCGTAAAAACAACGGTGGTTGCGCTGCCCAGCAGGGCCGCCTGCCACAGGGTCAATGGGGTGAGACGGTCAAGAATCCAGGCGGTGCCTAACACAATGAGGAGTGCGAGAGTCGTGAACAGCAGGAGGCCAGCCACCATGACAGCGACAAGGGCCACTGTATCGCGAAAGAGTCGTAGCATCATCTATCTACTTTATGTTCTCATCGGCGGACAAGAGCCACGCGTGCGGCTGGTGGGTGAAGCCAATGTGCGGGTAATAGTTCACCGCGGCGGGCGCGGCCAGCAGGAGCAGCTTGGTCTTTGGCCCCGACTCGCGCTGCGTAACGCGCAGCAGTTCCTTGCCGATGCCCTGCCGCTGGTGCGATAGGCGCACCGCGAGATCGGCGACGTAGGTGATGTAGCTGAAATCGGAGATGGAGCGCGAGATGCCCACGAGCAACCCATCGTCCCACGCGGTGACCACCAAATTCGCATTCGCGATCATCTGCCGCATCCGATCCAACTCGTCGATCGGTCGCCGTTCCCCCAGCGTGGAGGCATGGTAAAGCTCGATGACCTCATCGAAGGGTAAATCGTTGCCAACTGCGTAGCGGATCATCATATCTATTTCCTAATATCTAGCGACATCACAAGGACACCTTCAAGTCCAGATCATCATGAGTTAGCGAGGGAATTGACTTTGTAGGAACTGAAGTCCATCCACAAAGCGAGGTATCATCCGGCAATTATAGCTTTGAAGAGCATCTACAATATCAGGATTGTCAAAATCTTTACTATTCTTGTTCAAAAAGCAATTTTGTGGGTCGACTTGCTCAGATAGATGGTGTATTACAGAAGAAAAAACTATGGCATCCTGTGGGGTAAGATCATAAGTCGATTCATATTGCAAGGCAGCAACCAGAATAGTGGTAGTCAGAGGTATGATATTAGCTATATGTAGAAGCTGATGACGATACTCGAATAGCCTTTGCGTTTCTTCTTCATTACTCTGGATAAGGAGTGTGGAAATGTTAGAAATATCTTCCAGTCGTTTTTGATAAGTTGTGCTTCGAGATAATTGCTTTAATTCGTTTTCTAGAAATTGCTGAATTTCCTTTCGCTTGCGATTTTGCCTAAAAAGCTTTTCATGAGGTTCAGCCAATGAATAAGCAGGTATTACTAGGCGGATAGTACCTGACTTGCATAAAGCCAAAATGTCCTTACAACTTTGCTCTTGCTCTTGTTGAAATACCAGTTCAAGCACAAAATTGGTTTCAACATAGACATTCACACGGCTACCTCGTAAGCGAGCCGTCCCCCTTGCAGCTCTTCATATAAGCCTGATTCTACTAGCCATTTCTGATCTTCAGGTAAGAACATCGGTGTTTTCTCTGAATACATAAGATCACTTAACCATGATGCTATCAGCAATTCTAGACTTTGCCCGCTAAGATCTTCAGCTGTGATGCCGAGTTGTTGGAAGTAGGGTCCTAGCAATATGCTTGAATCAACTTCGTAATCAGGAAATCTTTGATAAGGACCTTCGTTTTTCCATAAAAAGAAGCGGTCAGGCAACGCGAGCAGAAAGTATTTCACAGATGGTAAATGGCCGTGTGCCAAGATATTTTGCCTGAGGCGAGCAGCCCACTCTCTTGAGGCAGCAAATTTTTTCTTCACTTCAACAGTAACGGTTAATTCACCATATCGGTTATAGATTGCTAAATCTACTCTAGTCGACATTGATCTGCTCCTTGATAGGTTTGGCCTGATCTTGCTAAAAAGTATAGCAGATGGAATGAAACCTTTTATGGTGTAACATAACAACGACTCAGTGTAGTCGATCTTCTCGCCCTTCCCACTCGTCGCGCAGGAGGGAGTAGACCCAGAAGTCCTCGCGCGTGCCATCCTCGTGGCGATGGTGGCCGCGCAGCACCCCCTCGCGCACCATGCCTGCCTTCTCGGCCACCCGCGCGCTGGCGCGGTTCGTGGCGCGGCACTCCCAGACGAGCCGCTCCCACGGCCACTCGGTGAAACCCCAGGCCAGCATCGCATTCAGCGTCGCCGTGCCGAGCCCGCGCCCTGCCGCGCTCGCCCGAATCCACATGCCAATCTCCGCCGCGCGATTTTCCAGCGGCCCTTGGCGCAGGTGAAAGCCCGTCCCGCCCAGCACCTCGCGCTCGTCGGGGGAAAAGATGCCCAGGATGAAATCCTCTGCGTTCAGGTAGCGAGCGCGAAAGCTGCGCGCCTCCTGCTCGGCTTCCGTGGCTTCTTTGTGGGCCACCGCCCACGGCAAAAAGGTGCTCAAATGCGCGTAGGAGCTAGACACCGCCTCCGCCAGCGCGGGGCCATCCCCCGGCAGGTAGCTGCGAATCACAAACTCCTGCGTGACCAGCCGCTCCGGTGCAAAAAAGTACTTCATCCGATCTCCTTGCTGTTACCCGTTTTAGGGTACCAGCATCGTGGCGCGGGGACAAGATGGGGCATGGTGAATGGGCGCACCGTGCGAGTGTTTTGCAAGATGAGTGATGGTTGGCATCCAATGCTTGATCGAATGGAGCAACCCTCGTTGAACGATTCGTCCGAATCAAGCGAGTGGAACGCCTCCCATCCACCATGCACCATTCACCACCCTATCGCCTCACCCCATAGGCGCGCAGCGTGTCGCCGCGGAAAAGCCAGGCGAGGCCGAGCAGCGGTTGGAAGAGGGGAAAGAAGGCGTAGTCCGCCCCGTACCAGCGCCACACCGTGCGCCCGATCAGCGCGGGGTGGGTGATGCTCAGCGTGCCGACAACGAGGGTCATCAGCGTCTCGAAGGCGAGGACGCCGACGGAGAGTTGCCACGCCCAGCGCTGCCGCACCACAAAGCCAATCGTCGCGAGTAGGTAGCAGGTGGCGGCCAGCGCGCTGAGCAGCGGCGGCAGGTTGTCGGTGATCCCCTCTTTAAAAAAGAGCTGGAAGATGGCCCGCACCCCCGTCGAGAGCGCGAGCACGGGGTAAGAGACCGCCAGCACCTTGCCGGAAAGCTCGGCAAAGTCCGAGAGCACGTTGGGGCGCGCGGGGGTGGAATCGTGGGGTTGCATGGGTTCCTTACTCGTTCAACATCGCCTGGAAGAGCGCGAGGCCAAGCTGGCCCTCGCGGCCCAGGGGGTTTTGCGCGGCGACTATGTGGTTTTCCGGGTGGGGCATCAGCCCGAGCACGTTGCCGCGCGCGTTGCAGATCCCCGCGATGTCGGCCACCGAGCCCGCTGGGTTGAGGGGGTACGCGCCGCCCGCGCGCGTGCCCTGGCGGTCCACGTAGCGGAACGCAACCAGGTTGGCCGCCTCCAGTTGCTGGAGCGTGGCATCGTCGCTTACCTGAAAGTTGCCCTCGCCGTGCGCGACCGGGCAAAAGAGGAGCCCGTCGATGGCTTGCAGGTAGCTTGCGGGGCTATCGTGATTGACCGAGAGGTGAACCCAGCGACACTCAAAGTGCCCGGACTCGTTGAAGGTCAGCGTTACCCGTCGCGTCGCATCCTGCATGGGATGCGCGGCGGGTGCAGCGGCCCGCACCTGCCCGTTGGAGCCCGGCAGCAACCCCGCCTTGACGAGCACTTGAAAGCCATTGCAGATGCCAAGCACGCGCCGCCCCGACTCGACAAACTCGCGCAGCTCGTCATAAAAAAACAGCTCCAGGTCGAGCGCCCAGCGGCGGCCCGCGCCCAGTGCGTCCCCGTAGGAGAAACCACCCGGCAGCAGGAGCATCTGCGCCTCTTGAAAGGCGCTGCGATCTGCCTGTAGCTCGTTCAGGTGGAGGATACGCGGCTGTCCGCCCGCTAGCTCGACGGCGCGCGCGGCATCGCTGTCGCGGTTGCTGCCCGGCGCGTGCGGGATCAAAACTGTGGCTTTCTGGCTCATGGTTGCGCCTCCTCCCCCTTCCACGCTCGCAGCGCCGCCGCCACGCTGAGCACCAGCAGCGGCTCGTCGCCCCGGCTGATTCGCACCGTCGCCTCCTCGGTCACCTCGCCCACGCGTTGCAGCGGCGCGCTCTCAAACAACTGTTCGAGCGCGTCGGCGTGCTCGGGCGGCACCTCCAGCAGCAGGCGACCGTTGCTCTCGCTGAACAGGGCCACCAGCGGCGACAGCTCGGAGTCTGGCAGCGACACGCTCGCCCCGAGCCGCCCCGCGAGCGCCATCTCGGCGAGCGCCACGGCGAGCCCGCCCTCGCTGCAATCATGCGCGGCGGCAATGAGCCGCTGCTGGATCGCCTGATGGAGCAGGCGATAATGGTGCAGCGCGTTGTCGGGCAGCCCCGGCACCGTGCCGCCTGCCTGCCCCACGTGGCGCAAGAGCAGCGAGCCGCCTAGCTCCTCCTTCGTCTCGCCGAGCAGGTAGAGCAGGTTGCCCGCCTGCTTGAGCGGCATCGTCACGCGCGCGTCGAAATTGGGGACGATGCCGATGGCGGAGATCAGCAGGGTGCCCGGAATCGGCGTCCCGTTAAACTCGTTGTACAGGCTGTCCTTGCCGGAGATGAAGGGGGTGCGGTAGGCGAGCGCCCCATCGTAGCAGCCCTGGCAGGCGCGCACCAGCGAGCCGAGGCGGTCCGGGTAGGTGGGGTTGCCCCAGCAAAAGTTGTCCAGAATGGCGATGCGGTCGGGGTCCGCGCCCACCGCCACCGCGTTGCGAATCGCCTCGTCAATCGCGCTGATCGCCATGCGGTAGGGATCGAGTTGCCCGTACCAGGGGTTGATCCCGTTGCTCAGCGTGAAGGCAAGTGGGTTCTCCCACGTTCGCAGCGGCTTGAGCAGCGCCGCGTCTGACGGGCCATCCATCTCCGGCCCGACCAGGGGGCGCACCAGCGTGCCGCCCCGCACCTCATGGTCGTAGCGGCGGATGATCGCCTCCTTGCTCGCCACACTGGGGTCGGCGAGTAGGGCGAGGAGGAGATTGGATATTTGATATTGGAGATTAGAGATTGGAGATTGCGGTGGAACATCTTCTTCAGAAAATTTCCAATCTCTACTATCTAATACCCAATCTTCCGGCTCCTGCCACTCGGCCACCATCCGGCGGCGCGGGAGCCCGTTGTGGAGGAAGTCCATCGGCAGGTCGGCCACGATTTGCCCCTCGTAGCGGACGATCAAGCGATGCTCGCCGCTCATCTGCCCGAGCACGCTCAGTTCGACCTCCCACAGGTCGGCTAGCTCCTGCAAGCGCGACAGGGAAGCATCGGGGACGGCGATGACCATGCGCTCCTGCGCCTCGGAAAGCCAAATTTCCCACGGGCGCAGCCCCGGATATTTGAGCGGGACCTGGGACAACTCCACATCCACGCCCAGCGCCTCGCCCATCTCGCCGATGGCAGAGGAAAAGCCGCCCGCCCCGCAATCGTTGATGGCGCTGTACAGCCGCTCGTCGCGCGCGCGCTCGATCAGCTCGATCAGCCCCTTCTCGGTGATTGGGTCGCCGATCTGCACCGCCGTGCCCGACTCCTCCACGCTTTCGGTGCTCAGCTCGGCGGAAGAGAAGGTAGCGCCGTGGATCCCGTCGCGCCCGGTGCGCCCGCCCAGCGCGACGATCCAGTCGCCCGCCTGCGCCGCGCGCGGGTGGGAGTCGCGCGGCAGCAGCCCGACGCAGCCGCAGTAAACCAGCGGGTTGCCGATGTAGCCCTCGTCGTACAGCACGCTGCCGTTCACCGTGGGCAGCCCCAACTTGTTTCCATAGTCAGCGATGCCCGCCACCACCCCCTCGGCGATGCGGCGCGGGTGCAGCACCCCGTCAGGAAGTTCGTCGGGGGGCAGCGTTGGCGGGCCAAAGCAGAGCACGTCGGTGACAGCGATGGGGCGCGCGGACACCCCGATGATGTCGCGCACCACCCCGCCGACCCCCGTGTTCGCGCCGCCGAAGGGTTCCAGGGCGGAGGGGTGGTTGTGCGTCTCGACCTTGAAGGCGAGGTCGTAGCGGTCGTCAAAGGCGATGATGCCCGCGTTGTCCACAAAAGCGGAGTGTAGCCACTCGGGGGCGAGCGCGTCGGTCGCGGCGCGAAGGTACTGCTTCAGCAGGCCGTCAATCGTCTCTTCCCGAACGATCTCGCCGCTCGCATCCTTCCAGGTAAAGGCGATCTCCGAGCGGAAGGTTTTGTGGACGCAATGCTCCGACCACGTCTGCGCGAGGGTTTCTAGCTCCACATCGGTGGGGGCGCGCCCCTCGGCGGCAAAGTGGTCGCGGATCGCGTGCATCTCGTGGAGGTTGAGTGAGAGCAGGCGCTTTTGGCTCAGGGTGATGAGTTCCCCGTCGGAAAGATCATCCAAGGGGACGCGCTCCACCGTGGCGTCCGCCGCTATGTCGCGGGCAAAGGTGGGGGACACGGGGCCGAAGCTGAAGTGCTGCACCGTCTCGTTGCAGAGCAGTTGGCGCGCGAGGCGGTGCATCTCCGCGTCGCTCAGATCGCCCTCCAACTCGTAGCGCACCCCCGTCGCGGCCTGGAGCGGCGGGAGCCCTAGCTCCGCCATGCCGCGCTCCAACTCGCGCGCGGCGATGTCGGTCACGCCCGGGCGGTAGGCCACCTCGACCACCGCGCGGCCATCGTCCGCCGCTGGTCGCGTCTCGTCCGCCAGGTCCCACCACGCGGCCCGCTCCGTCACCGGGTCCGCCAGCAGCGCGGCACAGAGCCGCGCCACGGCTTCTTCGCCCGGATTGTCGGATAGAAAATACACGGTTCGGCGGCGGATTGCGCTCAGCGACTCGACCCCCAGCGCCCGCGCGTCGCGCAGCAGCGCCGCGTCGCCGCGATCCCGCCCTTCTCGCACTTCGATTCTTACACTCATCCATGCCTCATTTGTGCGCTCTCACTTGGCGAGCAGTTTAGCAGAGACGGCGATGCGTCGGAAAACGGGACGACGACGGACGACGACGACCGACGACGGACGACGGACGACGACGACGGACGACGACACGGACGACGGAGGATTTACCACAGAGAACACGGAGACACAGAGGAGAATGGAGAATGGAGAATGAGCTTGCTCATGGGCTCTCATTTCTTGATTTCCCCGCCGATGCCGCGCGCGTGGAGGCGGGCGCTGACCTGCTCGGGGCTGAGGCCGTGCTGGCGGGCGATTTCGAGGGCGCGGCTTTGCCCGAGGGGCGGGCCGCGCCGGATGTGGAAGCTGCGCGGCACGCCCTCGTCGAGGGGGACCTCGCTGGGGCTGGCAACGAGGCTGACGACCGGCGCGCTCGGCCTTGCGTCGGTGAGGGCGGGGGCTTCCTGCGCCAGGGCGTGCAGGTGCGTGGCGAGGAGGGTGCGCGCCCCCAGAAGCTGCAAGCCCTGCACTACCCCGCGCGCGATGTGCAGCGCCTCGTCCGGGCTGGTGCCGCTGAGCGGCTCGTTGATGAGGATCAGGCTGGCGGGGGTGGCGTGGTCGAAGATGGAAGCGAGTTGGTGGACCTCCTCGTCAAAGCGCCCAAAGCCAACGGTGTGGCTTTCCCCCGACGCAAATTGCGTGAAGATCGCATCCACCGGGCTGAGGGTGGCACTTTGCGCCGCCACGGGGAGCCCCGCCTGCGCCATGACGTGGGCCAAGCCGATGGCGCGCGTGAAGGTGGTTTTACCGCCCCGATTCGGCCCGGTCAGCAGCGCGAGCCGCCCCTCTTCGTCCAGGCGCAGATCGTTCAGGACCAGCTCGGCCTTCTCCCCCTGCGCCAGCAGGCGTAGCGCGAGGGTCACATCGTACATGCCCTCAAGCGAACTGTGGCGCTCGGCCAGCGGGCGCAGCTCCGGCATGACGAGCGGGAGCTGCGCTGCCTCCAGCGTTTGGGCGAGGCGGCGCGCGCCGAGGTAGAAGGCGAAGGGATCGTGGAGGGGGGAGAGCGCGCTGCCGCTGAGGCGGCTGTAGCGGGCCAGCCCGTCGGCAAGCGCCTGCCCCACATTGCCGACCACCTTTTCCAGATCGCGCAGCAGCTGGGTGCTGAAGGGGTCCGCCCCCTCCGCGCTGGCGGGGCGCAGCGGCGTGAGCCCCGCGTGTTCCTCTTGCTTGCCCAGCAGCCGCGCGAGCAGCGCCTGCCGCCCGCTAAATTCGTGCTCGTGGATTGCGAGTAAGGTAGCGCCGGTGGGGTGAAGCTCCGCGTCCAGGTTGACCCCGATCGTCACGCTCGCCAGTTGGCGCAGCGGGTGCCGCAGGGCAGGCAACTCCTGCTCCAGCCGCTGGAAGGTGGGGTCACGCGCGATTGCTTCCATCTCCTCGCGCAGCCCCCGCCACCCCTCCGCCACCAGCGTCGCCTCGGCGAGGGCCGCGCGCAGCGTCGTGACGGTCGAGACATACAACTCAAGCTCACCCAAGCGGCGCGCGGCGGAAAGCAGCGCGCTCTCGGAGGCCCAGAGCATGTCGCGGCCCGCCGACTTCAGGGAGGCGAGCGCGGGCAGCAGGCTTTCCACCGTGCGCGCCAGGGCGGGGTTGGTGCGCAGGTCGCTCTGCATCGCCTGTCGGAAGCGGATCGTGGGCGCATCGGTGCTGAGCGCGCCGAGCAACTCGCGGACGAGCGACCCGTGTCGCCCATCCACATCCAGGGCACGTGCCAGCACCCCAAGTTCCAATTCATCAGCCCACTTACTCGGCGCGGGCGCGGGGGAGGGGCCAAAGGGCCAGAGAAGATGGTTCAACGTGATCATTCGCTAGGAGGCAAGAGAGAGTCGAAAAGTTGTTCCATTATGGAAATTGAATACCATCAACGGACGACGACCGACGACCGACGACCGACGACCAAGGCGGCGCATGGCTGTTCAGCAGAGGTTTGTAGTTCCGCCTTTAGCCGGAAATGCAATGTTGTGTCCGACTACAGCCGGAACGACGAACCGACCTTCCTCACTTTGTGTGTAGGTTGGTGTGTGTTTCCATAATTCTTTGGTCCTCGGTCCTCGGTCCTCGCACCCGAAGGGTACCCGTCGGTCGTCCATGCATGATGGAAACCCCCACCAAAGTATAGCAAGATGAGCCTGGATATTGGCGAGCGGCGGTTAAATATGGAAGCGCTGCGGCAGCGGCTGCGGCAGGTGAGCCAGGGAGCGCGCCCCGAGCGCGTAGCCCCTGTTTCCCCTGCCACGCTTGGCCCCACGTCGCTCGCGGCGATGGTGGGGGGCGAGGAGGTGGCGGGCTGCCACGTCGTCACGACCCACTACCACGCCTCGCACCAGCACGCGGGGGTGGCGCTGCAAACCCTGTGGGGCTGCGAGGGGGCGGTGCTGGCAACGCTCGCCAAGGATGAGCGGCTGCGCAGCTTCGACTTTCGCCGCACCCTTTTTCTGGACACCGAGACCAACGGGCTGGCGGGCGGTGCGGGCACCTACGCCTTTCTGGTGGGGGTAGGTTTTTGGGAGGGGGAGCATTTTTGTGTCCAACAATTTTTTATGCGCCACCCCGGGGAAGAGCGGCAGCTGCTCGACCGGCTCGCCCCGCTGCTGGAGCGCTTCGATAGCTTTGTTACCTTCAATGGAAAATCCTTCGACCTGCCGGTGCTGGAAACGCGCTTTATCCTCGCGCGGCAGCCGCGCCGCCTGAAGAGCCGCCCCCACCTGGATTTGCTCCACCCGGCGCGCCGCCTGTGGAAGCTGCGCCTCGACAGCTGCTCGCTCGGCTCGTTAGAGCAGCGCATTCTGGGCGCGACGCGCACCGAGGCGGACGTGCCGGGCTTTTTGATCCCGCACCTGTACAACACCTTCCTGCGCGATGGGGACCCCGCCCCGCTCAAGGGGGTTTTTTACCACAACCATCAGGATTTGCTCGCCCTCGCCGCGCTCGCCGTCCACATGGTGCGGCTCTGCGCGGACCCCGAGCAGCACGCCGCCCCGCACGGGCAGGACCTTTTCTCGCTCGCGCGGCTGTACGAGGAGGTGGGACAGGTGGCGGAGTCGGAGCGCTGCTACCGCCGCGCGCTCGCCGCGCCCATTCCGCCCAGCCTGCGCCGCGAGTGCATCCGCCGCCTCTCCTTCCTGCTCAAGCGGCAGGCGCGCTGGACGGAAGCCACCGAGCTGTGGCGCTCGATGGTCGGCCAGGGCGAGCTATATCCCTACATCGAGCTTGCCAAGTTTCACGAGCACCGCGTGCCCAACCTTGCCGCCGCCGAGCGCGCCGTCCGCGCCGCCCTCGCCGCCGACCTCACCCTGACGAGCAGCGACCTCGCCGAGTTGCAGCAGCGGCTGGAACGCATCCTGCGCAAGCGCGAGGCAGGGATTAGGGAGTAGAGATTGGAGATTAGAGATTGGAGATTGAAGATTAGAGATTGTTCCTCGTCGTTGCTGCTTTAACCCCTTGCCGTCTCTCCGTGTCCTCCGTGTCTCCGTGGTTCGCCTCCGTTCGCCGTTCGTTCTGCGTTCTGCGTTCCCCCTCACACCCTCACCCAAATGTCCTCCCCCCGTGTTTCCACCTCGTACACCCGCAGGCGCGGCCCGTCGCGCGGCTTGAGGCAGGTGCCGCTTTTCAGGTCGAAGCGGTACGCATGGAGCGGGCAGATCACGTAGCCCGGTCGCAGATCCCCCTCGGCGAGCGAGGCGCTCGCGTGGGGGCAGTGCGCAGCGAAGGCGCGTAGCTTGCTCTCGACAAGTGCCACCACCACGCGCTGTTCACCCGCCTGGCACTCGATCATGTCGCCCTCGTGCAGCACGGGCAGGGGTGCCACCTTGAACCACTGGCTCATGGGCGGGTGGCGGGTGGGGTGCCCTGCACGGGGCGCGCCATTTTTAGCGTGTTGATCAATGATAAAACTCCCCTAAAAAGGATGTACCCTGCTTTGATAGGCTCATCGTAGCCCGAAGCATACAAGAAAAGGTTGGGGCGAGACAACTTGCCCAAGGGAGAACCATGCAACCCGATTTGTTAATTTTTCATCTGAATGGCACCGTCATCGACACCAGCGGCAGCGTTGACTCGGTGGTGCGCCGAACGGTGCAGCTTTACCTCACCTCCTTTTTGGGCATCCACGGCTCCGGCGCGGTGGTGGGCGAGGACGATTTGCAGCGCTTCCGCGCGGCGGGGCGGCTGGATGATCCTTACCCGCTGACGCTCGCGCTGCTGCGCTACGTGCTGTCCGTGCTGCCCGAGCCGCTCGACCGGGGGCACCCGCCGAGCTAACCCGGGCGAGGCGGTGGTGGTTCTCAAACGGCGGCGCGGGCTGATGGAGCGCTTGTCCCTGGCCGACGTGCGCGCCAAGACCGATTTTGCCGGCGCGGCGGCGCGCATCCGCGCGGCGGGCGGCGGGCTGGAGGGGGTCACGGCGCTGGTGGGCGAGTGGGAGCACCCCCTGCTGATGGATCAGGGGGAAGTTGGCGAGGCCAATCTGGTGCGCCACCTGTTCCAGGAGATTTACCTGGGGCGGCAGGATTTTGGGCGGCTGGAAAAGATGCACCCGCGCTTTTACCGGGGGCCAGGGCTGCGCGAGAACGAGCGCCTGCTGCTGGGGCGAGCGGTGATGGAGCACCTGCGGGGCCGCTACCGCCGCCGCATGGGGGCGGTCACCGAGTGGACGCACACCCTGGCCTCCCTTTCCCTGCATTCCCTGAAGCTCGACACCCTCTTCGACGTGCTCGTCACAGCCGAAGATTTGACCGCGGAGGAGGCGCGCCATGAGCGGCGCGGCACCCCGCAGGCGCTCGGCAAGCCGCACCCCTTCATGCTGCTGGAAGCGGCGGCACACCTGGACCCTGGCGGCAACCGCCCCGCGCTCTACCTGGGGAACACCCCCGACGACATGCGCGCCGCCCGCGCGGCAGCCGAGGCGGGCGAGCGGCCCTTTGTGGCGTGGGCGATGATGACCCCCACAACCGACCGCGAGTGGCTGAAGGCCCAACTTGTCGAGGCGGGCGCGGAGCGTATCATCGAGCAGCCGGTCGAGTTGGAAGCCGCCCTGCTCGCTCCATCCGAGTTGTGACGAATTTCACAAACGAGGTGACATCTGTCACATGACGAGCGGGGGCACTGTCCGCTACAGTACGGGTAGGCCCGAATCGCCCGCCCACGCGGGGCACATTTTGGCTCAGGGAAGGGAGTGACATGATGGGACTGATTGTATTGGGGCTGGTTTTTCTGGCGATGCTGCTGCTCATGGTTTTCGTAACATCCGAGGTAGACGACGAGACCTTTCGCGGCAGAAAGCGCTGAGGCACCCGCCCAGGGCCGCCCGCAGGCGAGCGGGTAATTGTGAAAAAAAGGACTTGCTCATTGAAATGGGCTATGTTATACTCGCGGCAGTTCAAGCATCCCCTCTCGCAACAGGGGGTGAAGGCCCTGTCAACTTCTGGCATGGCAGCCCTTGAGTGGC
The DNA here is from genome assembly GCA_963845765.1 of uncultured Chloroflexia bacterium. Taxonomy (GTDB): domain Bacteria; phylum Chloroflexota; class Anaerolineae; order Ardenticatenales; family Ardenticatenaceae; genus CAWJTI01. The sequence goes on along the minus strand of CAWJTI010000010.1, from coordinate 276,389 downwards.
CTGATGCCCTTGATGATGATCCCGCGCATTTTCCCCTGCTGTGCTTTTGAAATGGCGCGTGCCTGAAGATCGCTCTGATAGCTCTGGCCTTACCTCGTAGCACACGCAAGACGTTTTTTATTCTGACCTCGAAGTTCCGAGACTAACCAAAGGAGGAGAGAGCGCGGTGAGTCGAATCCTCAACCCCAAAGTCCTGGGCGCGGTGGCAGTGGTACTGATTGCTATGATCGGTAGCAGCTTCATTGCCCCCGTACCTCTCCCGGGCATTCAGTTACCCGCCGAAATAGTACACCTTGGCCCCCTTGCCCTCCCCAACACCTTCATCCACACGCTTGTCGCCGATCTGATTATTCTCGGCGTCGCGTTCGCTGCCACGCGCAACCTGTCGCTGGTGCCGAGCGGCTTGCAGAATGTGATGGAGTGGGCGATCGAGGGCTTCTACAACCTGACGGAAGATGTGGCAGGCGACAACGCCCGCAAATTCTTCCCCTGGATCATGACGATTTTCCTGATCGTCCTGGTTCCCAACTGGATGGAATTGATCCCGGGTGTGGACTCCATCGGCTTGCTGGAAAGCCATGCAGCCCTGAGTGCGCACACCGAGAACTCGCCGGGTGGCGACGAGGTGGTGGAGGGGGAAGGCATCCTGCCCCACTACGCGGTCAAGCCAATCATTCCCGGTGTCATCCACACCATCGTCAAGGATGAGTACACCCCGACCGTCGAGGAGTACGAGCATGCCCACCACGATCACGTCTTGCCCACCAACGAGGCGGGTGAGGAGGTAGCGGTGCTGGTGCCCTTCCTGCGCGCGTCGGCCACCGACTTGAACTTCACCCTGGCCCTAGCCCTGATCTCGATGGTCATGGTGCAGGTCTTTGGCGTGCAGGCGCTCGGCGGGAGCTACTTCTCGAAGTTCTTCAACTTCAAGGGTGGCTTCATGGGCTTCTTCGTCGGCATCATCGAGCTGATCTCCGAGTTTGCGAAGATTCTCTCCTTTGCCTTTCGTCTTTTCGGCAACATCTTTGGTGGTCAGGTACTGCTCTTTGTCATGGCCTTCCTGGTCCCGTGGCTGCTGCCGGTGCCCTTCTATGGGCTGGAGATCTTCGTCGGCTTCATCCAGGCATTCGTCTTTGCCATGCTGACCCTCGTCTTCTTCGCCGTCGCGGTGATCTCACACCAAGACGAGCATCACTAGTCGTTGAATCGCCCTGCGCGTTCGACTTTATTTCTGCATGCTTTCAAAACAAACACTTAACCCCAGGAGGACTTTCTACCAATGGAAACCGCAGTTGGTCTAACAAATCTCGGTGCTGGCGTCGCAATTGGCTTTGCTGCTGTCGGTGGTGGTGTCGGTATCGGTCTGCTCGTGCTCGGTGCCCTTCAGGCGATGGGCCGCAACCCGGAAGCCGCGCCCGAACTGCGCACCAACATGATTCTCGGTATCGCCTTTGCCGAAGCCGTCGCCATCTATGGTCTGGTCGTCGCGCTGATTCTCATGTTCCTTCAGCCCGGTGTCGGCTGAGCCTCTATCCCTACGGGTCGTCATCTGGCATTCCCGATTCGCAACATAAGGAGGCACACCCTTGGACGCACTAGGCATTAACGGACCCTTTCTGCTCGCGCAGATTGTCAACTTCCTGCTCATCATGTTCCTGCTGCGCACGTTCCTATACGAGCCGCTGCTGAATATGCTGGAGCAGCGGCGCGAAAAGATTCGCGAGAGCCTGAGCGCGGCGGAAACCGCCCGCGCCGAGGCCGCGTCGAAGACACGCGAGAACGAAGAAATCATCGCGCAGGCACGGCGCGAGGGGCAGGAAATTATTCGCGCCGCCGAGGAAAGCTCGCGCCGCCGCGCCGATCAGATCCTTGCCGCTGCCAACGAAGAGGCGCAGGCCCGCAAGAGCCGCGGCCTGGAAGAAGTCGAGTTGGAGCGCAAGCAGGCCACTTCTAACCTGCGCGAAGAGGTCGCCCAGTTGTCCCTCGCTATCGCCCGCAAGACGATCGGGGCCTCGCTCGTGGATGAGAAGGCGCACCAGCGCATCGTGGACGAGGTTCTCGCAGAGGTGGGGACGCGGTGAGCACCACAAGAGCAGCAACGTACGCACAGGCCTTGGTAAAAGCCGCACTAGGGGAGTGGCTGGACGAACTCACCTCGGTGCAGCGCAACCTGCGGCGGAACCCTGAGATTGCTGTCACCTTGAACGATCCCAATGCCTTGCCGACCGCCCGCGAGAGCGCCGTCGGTAGGGCGTTGCCTGCCAAAATCGTGCCCGAGGTGGCGCAGTTTGTGCGCCTGCTGGCGCGGCAGGGCGATCTGAACCAACTCGATGACATCATTCGGCGGGTTCGCACGCTCGTTCCCACGCTCGATGAGTCCTCCAATGTGCTGGTCACCAGCGCATACGAGCTGTCGGCGCAAGAAAAAGAGAAGCTGGAAAAGAAACTGCGCACGGAGCAGGGCGAAGAGCTTCGCTTCAGCTACGATGTGGACGCGGAGCTACTCGGTGGGCTGCGCATCCGCATGGGTGATCAGATCATCGATCACTCCGTGGCCTCGCGCCTCGACGCACTACAACAACGACTCGTCAGCTAGATTGCAGATTGCAGATTGCAGATATCAGATTAGCAAGGGTGTTCCGGTGAGTGCGCAACGTGGCTCTCCCGAATCTGCAATGTGTAATCTGTAATCTGAATACCCTCCGAAGGAGAATACTATGGCAGTAATGGACGTAACCGATATTGCTGCATTTCTACGGCAACAGATTGAAAGCTTTAAAGCGCCCGATGTTACAGCGGTAAACGTGGGGGAGGTGCTGGAGGTGGGCGACGGCATTGCCCGTGCCTCCGGTCTGGACAACGTGATGGCGCAGGAAATGGTGGCCTTCCCCCCTACCTCGAACCACCAGCAGACCATCTACGGGTTGGCCTTCAACCTGGCAGCTGAGGAAGTGGGTGTCATCCTCTTCGGCGATCCGACCTCCGTTGAAGAGGGCGACATCGTCCAGGGCACGGGGCGCATCCTGTCCGTGCCGGTCGGGCAGGCGCTGCTGGGCCGCGTGGTCAACGCGCTGGGGCAGCCGATCGACGGCAAGGGGCCGATCAACACCACCAAGACCCGCCCCGTTGAGGTGATTGCGCCCAACGTGGCGGCGCGCCAGTCGGTCAGCGTGCCGCTGCAAACCGGCATCAAAGCGGTGGACTCGATCATCCCGATCGGGCGCGGCCAGCGCGAGTTGATCATCGGCGACCGCCAGACCGGCAAATCCGCCATCGCCATCGACACGATCATCAACCAGAAGGGGCAGGGCATCGTCTGCGTTTACGTTGCCATCGGCCAGAAGCGCTCGCAGGTAGCGAGCGTCGTCGGGACGCTGGAGCGCAACGGCGCGATGGAGTATACCATCGTGGTGGTTGCCTCCGCCTCCGATGCGGCGGCGCTCCAGTACATTGCCCCCTACTCCGGCACCGCGATGGCCGAGGAGGCCATGTTCGACGGGTTGCAGGTGGACGGGCAGGACGTGCGCGACGCGCTGATCGTCTACGACGACCTGTCGAAGCACGCCTGGGCGTATCGCCAGGTATCGCTGCTGCTGCGCCGCCCGCCGGGCCGCGAGGCGTACCCGGGCGACGTGTTCTACCTGCACAGCCGCCTGCTGGAGCGCTCCGCCCGCCTGAGCAAGGAACATGGCGGCGGCTCGCTGACCGCCCTTCCCTTTATCGAGACGCTGCTGGGCGACGTGTCCGCCTACGTGCCCACAAACGTCATCTCGATCACCGATGGGCAGATTTACCTGGAGTCCGACCTCTTCTACGCCGGTATTCGCCCTGCCATCAACACCGGTCTGTCGGTGTCGCGCGTGGGTGGGGCCGCGCAGACATCGATCATGAAGAAGGTGGCAGGCCCGCTTCGCCTGGACATGGCGCAGTACCGCGAGTTGGCGGCTTTCGCGCAGTTCGGTTCCGACCTGGACCCGGTGACGCGCCGCCAGCTGGAGCGCGGCCAGCGCATGCAGGAAATCCTCAAGCAGCCGCAGTACAGCCCGCTGCCGATGGAAAAGCAGGTGGCTATCATCTTTGCGGGGACGCGTGGCCTGCTGGATGATGTACCGGTCGAGCAGATCCAGGATTGGGAGGCGGAGTTCTACCGCTTCATGGATGCCAATCACCCGGAGCTGCTGAGCCAGATCGCCCGTGAAAAGAAGCTAACCGACGAGATTGAGAAGGCACTGCGAAGCGCCATCGCGGAGTTCAAACAAAGCTCGCCGCTAGGGTAGGGAGTTAAAGGGCAAAGGGGCGGTCGGGGGGTTTCCCCCGCCGCCCTGAGCCGCTTTTTCCCCTTCCCCTAGCCGCTTTGGCCGCGATGAAGCGCCCTTTCCTGCCACGCTTGTTGCTCCTGCTACTATTGTGCTTGGCAAGCGTGGCCTGTGTGGCCCATGAGCTTCCACGCGACGAGTCGTCGCTACAGGTGGTGACGGTGGTCGTGACGGGCACCAGTGGACCCACCCAGACCCCGCGCGTGGTGACCGAGTTGCAGACCGTGGTGGTGACAGCGACCCCCGCGCCTCAAGGGTCACGCTCCCCCCTCCCCTCGGTTGCGCCCGCAAGCGTGACACGGCGAGCCACAGCAACGCCGCTGGCGCAGGAGCTGCCGAACGCGACAGCCACCACTACCTCGCGCCCGTTCCCGACCGCCCAGCCGACCGACACGCCGCCTCCCGCTGCCCCTGGCTTCAAGTATGCAGCGCCGGAACTGACTGCCCCGACCGAGCAGGTGGTGATTTCTGCCCAGGCAGTTCCGATTTTGGAATGGGAGCCCTATCCGCTTCAGGAAGATGAGTGGTACGACGTGACGATCGAGCGGATGTGGCAGGATCAGCCCTATTACGCGGGCAGCGACTGGACCAAGGAGCCGACGCTGGTGGTGCCCACCTTTGTGTGGGGTACCTCCGACACGGGGGAGTATCGCTGGTGGGTCACCATCAAGCGGATGACGGGGAGCAACGCGTCGGGGGGCAAAGTGGGTACCGCGATCAGCCCCCCGAGCGAGCAGCGCACCTTTACATGGAGCCGGGAGTAGCCCCCGATCTGTTCTGCCCCCGTTGCGGCACGGCGAACCCCCCAGATTGTGGAAGCTGTCAGCAGTGCGGGCAGGATCTTCGGTTGGTGGGGCACGCGCTGCGGCAGCGACGAGGGCCTGCGCCCCGTGCGCGGCGGGGGCAGCGCCTGGCGGGTGGGGGGCTGCTCGTCGCTTTGCTTCTCGCCCTGGCGCTGCTGGGCTGGCAGCGTTACGAGCAGGCGCAGCAGCGCGCAGCGGGCAGAACAGGCACAGTTGCAGCACTACCTGAACGGGGTGTGGGCGATCGAGGTGGGGCGCTGGGACCTAGCGGTGCAGGAGTTTCAGGCAGCGGGCACCTTTCGCGATGCCCCCGCGCGGCTGGAGCAGGCGCGGAGCAATTTTCATCAGGTGCAGGCGCGCTACGAGCAGGCACTCCTGGAGATGGGCCAGCGCAAGCTGTGGAACGCGGCCTACCTGCTCGAACAGGTGGTAGCCGCCATCCCCGACTACCGCTCGTCGGAGTTGTACCTCCAGAATCTTCAGGAGTGGATGGGCAAGATCGTTCTGGTGCGGCGCACGCCCGACCTGCCCACCGAGGAAGCCTCCTCGATTGTTCTGGCCTCGCCCACGCTGGGCCAGGAGCAGCCGCTGGAGGAGTCAGTTTTCGAGGGGGTGTCCGCCCACTTTTCGCCCGATGGCAAGCAGCTTGTCTACGAGGCGCTCGACGATGGCAAGCTGTCGCTCGCGCTGGTAGAGGTGGCAAGTGGCGCGCGGGTGCATCTGGTGGAGCGTGCCCACGAGAGTTGGGCGCGCTGGAGCGCGGACAGCGAGAATCTGTTGTATGGCTTCAAGGGGGAGCTGGGCTGGGCGGTCTCCCTCTACTCCGTCCGCGAGGGGCAGAGCCGCCTGCTGCTGAGCGGCGCGGACCTGGCGACCGGCGATTTCTCCCCTGCGGGCCGTTGGATCCTGCTCTGGGAGCGGCGGGGGAATGCGTGGAAGCTCTACCTGAGCGGGACAAGCGCGTACGATTCCCCGCGCGTTCTGGTGGAGCGCGCGGACAGCCTGGGGCTCTACCAGTGGTCGTCGGGGGAATCGCAGCTGGCCTACGGCTTTTTGTTGGATGGGGCGTGGCACCTGTTTGTGGCGGGGCTGCCCGATGCGCTGCCGCAGCCGGTCGTCGCCGATGCGGAGTATGCCTGGCTGCTCTTTCAGCCGCAGCGCGAGGGGCGCTACGCGCTCTGGCGCGCCGCGCCGGGCGGGGGAGAGCTCAGCCTACACGATGAGCATGCCGCGCACTCCAACCGGTTGCTGCACGGCCCCGCCGATGCCTGGGCGCGTTGGAGCCCAGACGGGCGCTGGCTGCTGACGAGTGACTGGGACGGGCGCAGCTGGCAGCTACAATTGTTCGACCTGGTAGCAGGGGACGCGCCGCAGGGGGCGCAGCTGCTCGGCACGGGGGTGGAGGAGTGGGATGTCCGCTTTTCGGCGGACAGCCGCTTTGTCCTGTATCAGCTGTATCAGGACGGCTTGTGGAGGGTCGCGGCGCGCGATCTGGAAACCGGCGCGGAGCATCTGCTGCTAGCGGATGCGCTGGCGGTCCAGAGCCACTGGGCACCGGACAGCGAGCACGTGCTGCTCTGGTGGAGCGCGCCGCGCGCGGGTGAGGCGGGGCAGCAGCGCGCGCGCGGCGCGGGCACCCTGTCCGTGGCGACCGTGGCGACCGGTCAGCGCATCACGCTGCGTGACGAGCTGAGTGCGGTGCAGGGAGCTTTTTCCCGCGACGGCTCCAAGATGGGGTTTGCGATGCAACCGGTCGGGGGCAGGGCGAGCGTGTGGGTCGCTGACGCGGATGGCACAAACCTGCTAGAATTAGATCGTAGCGGGTACCGACTTTTTTGGGCCAGCGCTCCCTTCCACTTTGGCCCGCGCCTGCCGGGCCCGTAGGCGGGGGCGGCGGGGCAACCACGCGCCATTGCGCCTACCGTGAATTGCCGTTGACGTTGGACTATTGCTTTTGGACGACCCTATGTGGCCGGAGGAATGAAGTGGCAACCGCACAAGAAATCAAACGTCGAATCAAATCCGTTAAAAACATCGGACAGGTGACGCGCGCTATGGAGGCGGTTTCCGCCTCCAAGATGCGCCGCGCGCAGGACCGCACGCTGGCCTCGCGCGAGTATGCGAGCAAGGCGCGCGAGGTGCTTGCCTTTCTCGCCTCCCAGCCGGGCGCGGAGGGGGCGCACCCGCTTTTGCAGGAGCGCGCCACCGTGCGCCGCGTCGCGCTGATCGTGATCACGCCGGATCGTGGGTTGGCGGGCGGTCTAATCTCGAACATCCTGCGGCGCGCGATGCGCTTTGTCCAGCAAAATCAGGACAAAGAGATCGAGATCATCACGATCGGGCGCAAAGGGCGCGAGTTTATGCGCCGCTACGGGCCGCCGATCGTTGCCGACTTCAAGCAGCCGAGCGATGCCGTGGGCGAGGCGGACGCGACCGCCATCGCGCAGGTGGCGATGGATGCCTTTTTGAGCGGGCAGTACGATGCGGTTTACCTGGCCTACGCGCAGTTCGTCAACGTGATGACCCAGAACGCCAGCGTCCAGCAGTTGCTGCCCCTCGGCGCGGTCGAGCTGTCCGGTACCTCCCAACTTACGGCGGAGTACCTGATCGAGCCGAACCCCGAAGCGCTGCTCGACAGCCTGCTGCCCGCCCTGGTGGACATGCAGGTGTACCAGGCGCTCCTGGAGTCGCTCGCCTCCGAGCACTCGGCGCGCATGGTGGCGATGCGCAGCGCCACCGAGAACGCCAAGCAGTTGGCAGAAGATTTGCAGTTGACCTATAACAAGGCGCGGCAAACAGCGATCACGAGCGAGATTTTGGATATTGCGGGTGGCGCTGAGGCGCTCGCCCAGTCACAACAGTAGAGCACAGAGTGTGAAGCGGGTGTGGTGGCTTTGCGACTCTATTTACCCATCAAAAAGGAGCAAACATGGCACAAGGCACAGTTGGCAAGGTACGACAGGTCATTGGCCCGGTGGTGGACCTTGAATTTCCACCGGATTCGGTGCCTGAAATCTACAACGCTGTCGAGATTCGGATGCCCGACGGGAGCATGCTGGTGACGGAGGTGCAGCAGCACCTGGGTGACAACTGGGTGCGCTCCGTGGCGATGGACACCACCGACGGCATGCCGCGCGGGGTCGATGCGATTGACACCGGCTCGCCCATCCGGGTGCCGGTGGGGCGCGCGACGCTGGGCCGCCTGATGAACGTGCTGGGGAAGCCGCTCGATGGCAAGGGGCCGGTGGAGGCGGACGAGTACCGCCCGATCCACCAGCCCGCGCCGGACTTTGACGAGCAGGCCTCCTCGACCGAGGTGCTCGTCACCGGCATGAAGGTGATTGACCTCGTCGCCCCCTTCACCAAGGGTGGGAAAACCGGCATCTTCGGCGGCGCGGGGGTTGGCAAGACGGTGACGATCCAGGAATTGATCGACACCGTTGCCAAGGTACACGAGGGCTTTTCTGTCTTCGTCGGCATCGGCGAGCGCTCGCGCGAGGGGAACGACCTCTGGCACGAGTTGGCCGAGTCGAACACGCTGGAGAACGTGGCCCTGGTCTTTGGGCAGATGAACGAGCCGCCCGGCGTGCGCCTGCGCGTGGGGCTGACCGGCCTGACGATGGCGGAATATTTCCGCGACGAGGGCCGCGACGTGCTGGTCTTCATCGACAACATCTTCCGCTTCGTCATGAGCGGCTCGGAAGTGTCCGCCCTGCTGGGCCGCATGCCCAGCGCGGTGGGCTACCAGCCGACGCTGGCGACGGAGATGGGCGACCTTCAGGAGCGCATCACCTCGACCAAGACCGGCTCGATCACCTCGCTGCAAGCGGTGTACGTGCCCGCCGACGACTACTCCGACCCTGCGCCGGTGGTGACCTTTGCCCACCTGGATGCTATCATCACCCTGGAGCGCTCCATCGCCGAGCAGGGCTTCTTCCCGGCGGTGGACCCGCTGGCCTCGACCAGCCGCATCCTTGACCCGCAGATCGTGGGCGAGACGCACTATGAGACGGCGCGCGAGGTGCAGCGCACCTTGCAGCGCTACAAGGACCTCTCGGACGTGATCGCGATTCTGGGTGTGGAAGAGCTGTCGGAAGAGGATCGTCGGATCGTGACGCGCGCGCGCAAGGTGCAGCGCTTCCTGGGCCAGCCGATGAAGGTGGCCGAGATCTTCACCGGCGTGCCGGGGGTCTTCGTGTCCCTGGACGAAACGGTGCGCGGCTTCCGCGAGATTCTGGATGGCAAGCACGATGACCTGCCGGAGCAGGCTTTCTTCATGGTGGGCACCATCGACGATGCGGTCGCCAAGGCCGAGCGGATGGCGAGCGAGTAGAAACCAGCACGCGCGGCGGGTGGCTCTTCCCCAGGGAGTTGCCGCCCCGCTGCCTGTGATCTAGCAAGCGATAGGAGCCAAGATGGCAAGCAGAGGGTTAGCGCTGGAGATCGTCACGATCGAGCGGAAAGTGTGGGAAGATGAGGGGCTGGAAATGGTCATCCTCCCCGGTAGCGAGGGGGAACTGGGCATCTTGCCGAAGCACACCCCGCTGTTGACGGCACTTCAGCCGGGGGTCATCGTGATTCGCAAGGATGGCAAAGAGGAGTTGTTCGCGGTAGGCGGCGGCTTTGCCGAGGTTCGCCCCGACAAGGTCACAGTTCTGGCGCAGAGTGCCGAGCACTCCGAAGAGATCGACTCAGAGCGCGCCGAGGCAGCCCGCCAGCACGCCGCCGAGCTTTTGGAAAGCGCCCCCGAGTCTGGGCCGAGCCTCGCCGTCATGCAGCAGGCGCTCATGCGCTCGCAGGTACGCCTGAAAGTGGCCCGCCGCCGAGGCCGTGGCATCCCCTCCCGCGAGGGGGGTGTGTAAGCACCACCCAGGCGCGAGAAGGCTTCCCGTAGACGCCCGCCATCTATTCGTTTCTGACTGTTTAGCAACACGAAGAAGTCACAAAGGCAACTTTGGGCTTTCTTCGTGTCTTTGTGTTTGGGTCCTGACACAAACCGCTTCACAATACAGTATGGCAGCGGTCGGCTAGGGGGTTTCCCCGTCGCATTCCGCTGCGCTTGTCGTGTGCTTTACCCTATTGTTCAGCGCGCTCACCTGTGACGCGCCTATGAGTGAAGGACGTACAAGATGTTTTCGAGACAAATTGGGATAGACCTTGGCACCGTCAACGTGTTAGTTTACGTGAAGGGCAAGGGCCTTGTTTTGCAGGAGCCGAGCGTTGTGGCGATCTCGCAGAGCGACGGCAAAATTTTGGCGGTGGGGTCCGATGCGCACGCGATGCTGGGGCGCACCCCGGACACCATCGAGGTGAACCGTCCGATGAAGGACGGGGTCATTGCCGACTATCTGGTGACGCAGAAGATGTTGAAGCATTTCATCAAGCGCGCGGGCGGCAACTGGCTGGGCAGGCCCGATGTGGTCATCAGCACCCCCGCTGGCGTGACAAGTGTGGAGAGCCGCGCGGTGGAGCACGCCGCGCGCGAGGCGGGCGCGCGCAACGCTTACCTGCTGCGCGAGCCCATCGCCGCCGCGATGGGCGCGGGGATGCCGGTCAACACGCCGACCGGCAATATGGTGCTTGACATTGGTGGCGGCACGAGCGAGGCGGCGGTGGTGTCGATGTACGGCATCGTCGTGTCCGACTCGGTGCGGATCGGCGGCAACAAGTTTGACGAGGCCATCGCCGCCTACATCCGGCGCAAGTACAACCTGATGGTGGGGGACCAGACCGCCGAGCAGCTCAAGATCAAGATCGGCAGCGCGCTGCCGCTGGACGAGCGGATGACGATGGAGGTGCGCGGGCGCGACCAGGTGGGCGGGCTGCCGCGCACCCTGACCGTGAACAGCGACGAGATCGCGGAGGCGCTGTCCGAGCCGCTGAGCGAGGTGGTGAAGGTGGTGCGCCACGTGCTGGAGCGCACGCCGCCGGAACTGATCGGGGACATCATCGACCGGGGCATCGTGCTGACCGGTGGCGGGGCGTTGATCCGCAACCTGGACCGGCTCTTGACGCAGGAGACGGGGGTACCCTGTTACGTCGCGGAAAACGCGATGGCCTGCGTCGCCATCGGCGCGGGGCGCGCACTGGATGTCTATGAACTGATCGCCCGCGCCGCCCCCATTGCGTAGGACGATAGTAGAGATTGGAGATTGAAGATTGGAGATTACAGATTCTGTTATCTGCTATCTGTCTTCGCTGTTTTCAAGCGAATCAGTCGAATAGATTAAGACACATAGAGCTTTTCCGCTCGACGTGCGACCTACTCTGTAATTTGTAATCTCTAATCTCTAGTCTCTAGTCTCCAAGATAGTAGGTCATGCTCTGCAGGGCGATGACGGGGTCGAGCTGTTCGATGTAGACAGGGGAGGGCACATTGAGCGTGATCGGGGCGTAGTTTAGGATGGCGCGCACCCCGCCCTCGGTGAGCAGGTTGGCGACGCGCTGCGCGGTGAGCGCGGGCACCGCGATGATCCCGATGCGAATCTGGCGTAGCCGCAACTGCTCCACCATGGTCACCTGATCTTCCACCACCAGGTCGCCAATCTGCTGGCCCACTTTGTGGGGGTCAATGTCGAAGACGGCGCGCACGTGGAAGCTGCGATCCCGAAAGCCCCCATATTTCACGAGCGCGCGCCCCAGGTCGCCCGCGCCGACCACCACCACATCCCACTCGCTATCCACTTGCAGGATGCGCTGGAGCTGCCGGCGCAAAAACTCCACCTCGTAGCCCGTGCCCTGCTTGCCAAACTCCCCAAAATGCGACAAATCCTTGCGAATCTGGGCAGAACTGATGCCCAGCCGCGCGCCGAGTTCCTGGGAGGAGGTCACGCTTTGCCCGTGCGCCATCATCAGCTCCAGTGCGCGCAGGTACAGGGGCAAGCGGTGAACCACAATGGCTGGAACCTCGTTCGACATTGACCTTTCCTCGTTGAAATCTGAGACAAAGCAAACTTTGTGAAATAGTACACAGCTATCGTAGCATAAGCAGGGGCAGGGGACAACCAATTTCACGCAGAACGAACGGCGGCAGGCAGCAGGCGGCAGGCAGCAGGCGGCAGGCAGCAGTGGGTTCCCGCAAAGCGGGTAAGGCAGCAGGCGGCAGGCAGCAGGCGGCAGTGGGTTCCTGCAAAGCGGGTAAGGCGGCAGAACGCAGAACGAACGGTAACGAGGATTACACCCTGCGTTCGTGAGCATAGCCGCCACTCTCCACTCTCCAATCTCTAATCTCCAATCTCCAATCATCTCCAATCTCCAATCTCCATTCTCCCCTTGACGGGGGCGACCCCGTTGATGGTATACTGTTGCCCATACATTGGCGTCGCACACTGTCATCGGAGGAGAAAAGCATGTCGCACACCATGTTGGCGGAGGTTCGAGCGTTGGGGGCGGTAGCCGAACAGACGAGAATGCTGCTGGCGCAGCGGACGCGCGTTCGGCCCCTGACCGCCCAGCAGCGTAGCCAGCTTGACGAGACGCTGCGCCACCTTGGGGCGGTGCGCGAGGGCTTTCAGCTCTCGCTGCGCACCGGCGGCGCGGCCCCCGATGAGTTGCAAGCGATTGTCCGTTACACCCTGGACGTGATCGACTGGCACTTTCTGGAAGCGCTGGGGATGAGCCTGGAGCAGGACGATCGAGTGTACCGGTTGGGGGTGCAGGTGATGGCCTTCGCCCACGCGACCGTCGCGTTGGGGGTGCTGCCGCTGCTGCCCGCGAGCGAGATTTCCCACCCCACCTCGTCGCATTACCGCGACCTGCCCACCCCGCGCCGTCCGGGCGAGTGGCTGGAGCGAATCGAGGAGTTGGAGTCGGTGCTGGTGCGCATCCAGTCCGATTATTGGAGCCGCCCCTCCAGCTCCTCCCTGCGGCGCACCCACGCCTACTTTGACGCGACCGCGTGGCTGGTGCGGGAGCATCTGGGGCGTTTCGGGAGCGACTAGCCGTGCCCTGAGTCGAGGCAAGCAGGTTGCTTGTTCCCAGGGTGGAACCACTGAAGACGATGAGCCAGAACAAGGAACAAGCAACTATGAGTGAGCAACGCTTCCTCGATGAGGCTAGAATTTACGTGAAGGCGGGGGATGGCGGCAACGGGATTGTCGCCTTCCGCCGCGAAAAGTATGTGCCGCGTGGCGGGCCAGCGGGCGGCAACGGTGGTCGTGGCGGGGATGTGTACCTGCGCGTGGACCCGCAGATGAACACGCTCTTCAAGTTTCAGGGCGGCATCCACTTCCGCGCCGAGCGCGGCGAGCATGGCTCCGGCATGAACCAGCATGGGCGTGGCAGCGAGGATCTCTTTGTGGGCGTTCCCCCCGGCACCATCGTGCGCGACGCGGATACGGGCGAGCTGTTGGGCGACCTCACCCAGCCGGAGGAGACGCTGCTGGTGGCGCACGGTGGGCGCGGCGGGCGCGGCAATGCCTCCTTCAAATCCAGCGCCAACCAGGCCCCTCGTATCTCCGAGAAGGGGCAGGAGGGACAGGAGCGCTGGCTCCAACTGGAGCTGAAGCTGATCGCCGACGTGGGGCTGGTGGGGCTGCCCAACGCGGGCAAATCTACCCTGCTAAGCGTCTTTTCCGCCGCGCGCCCGAAGATCGCGGACTACCCTTTCACTACCCTTACCCCCAACCTGGGCGTGGTCGAGGTGGGGGATGCGCCGCCCTTCGTCGTGGCGGATATCCCCGGCCTGATCGAGGGGGCGCACGAGGGCAAGGGGTTGGGGGATCAGTTTTTGCGCCACGTCGAGCGGACCAAGCTGCTGGTCCACCTGGTGGATGGCAGCGCGGTGGCCCCGCTCGAAGATTTCGAGACGATCAACGAGGAGTTGGTCTCCTTTGACGAGCGGCTCGCCACGCGCCCGCAGGTGGTGGTCATCACCAAGATGGACCTGCCTGATGCGCAGGAGCAGGCCGCCGAGCTTCGCGCGGCGCTGGAAGCGCGCGGCCACGAGGTGATGGAAATTTCCGCCGTCACGCAGGAGAACGTTCGCACGCTCAAGTATCGCATCGCGCAGCTGCTCACCGAGCTGCCGGAGCCGGAGCCGCTGGTCGAGGAGGCGCGCATCTACCGTCCGCTAGAAGCGCCCGGGCAGTTCATGGTGGAGCAGGAAGATGACGAGACGTGGGTGGTCAGCGGCCAGGAAATCGAGCGTATCATCAGCATGCTCAACTGGGAGCAGGAAGAGTCGATCCAGCGCTTGCAGCGCCAGTTTCGCGCCATGGGGGTCACCGACGCGCTACAACGCGCGGGGATCCAGGTGGGCGACACGGTGCGTGTGGGGGAGGCGGAGTTTGAGTGGCTGTGAGCGGATGGGCCTGGGGGGCAGGGCGTAGCCGCTCGCCGCTGGTCCCCCCGCCGACGGCGCGCTACCGCGCCGCGCGGGGGGTGTTTGGCGGCACCTTTGACCCGCCGCACATGGGGCACCTGGTGCTGGCGGAGGCCGCACGCTCGGAGTTGGGGCTGAGCGAGGTGGTCTTCATGCCTGCCGCGCAGCCGCCCCACAAGCAGGGGCGCGCCATCTCGTCCACCGAGGATCGCGTGGCGATGGTGCGCGGCGCGGTGGAGAACAACGCGCGCTTCGCGCTTTCCACCCTCGATGCGGAGCGGCCCGGCCCCAGCTACACCGTGGAGCTGATGCGCCACCTGCGCGAGGTGTGGGGCGACACCGTTACCATCTACTTTATCATGGGGCTTGACTCGCTAGTGGAGCTGCCGACCTGGCATCTGCCCGACGAGCTGATGGGCCTCGTCACCTTCGCCGTCGTCGCGCGGCCCGGCTACTACGTGGACATGGCCTCGCTGGAACGCGCCCTGCCCGGCATCGCCGACCGCGTGATTTTCGTCCCCGCGCCGCTCATCGGCATCTCCTCCACCGCCATCCGCGAGCGCGTCCGCGAGGGCGCGTCCATCCGCTACCTCGTGCCGCGCCCCGTCGAGCGGTACATCTACGAGAAGCGGTTGTATCAGGAATAGTGAATGGTCAAGGGTGAATGGGCTTAGCACCTTCACCCTTTACCATTTATACCAGTTCCGATTAAAAAAGTGGCAATGAAACAACCATGTAGTTCCGACCGAAGGGTTGTAGCGAATGGTGAGTGACGCGTAGGCCGTTCCATTCACCATTCACCAAGATCACACCATCGGCCAGGGGACGTGGCGGCGGCCTGGGGGCGGCTCGGGGAAGTGCGGCTGCGCGATCAGGCTGTTGAGGCGGAGGTGGAGCGCGTCCAACTCGCTGGGGGAGAGCAGCTTGGCAAGGGTCGCGGCGGGCGGGGTTCCCTGTTGCAGGGCTGCTTGCAGGCGCAGCAGGTCCGCCAGCAACTCATCCGGGATCGCTTCCCCCGCCATCTCCCAGATCACCGTGCGCAGCTTGGGCTCCTCGTGGAAGCATATCCCGTGGTCGATGCCCCAGATGTGCCCGTCCGTGGCGAGCAGGCAGTGCCCGCCCTTGCGGTCGGCGTTGTTCACGATGGCGTCAAAGAGCGCAATGCGGGTCAACTCGTCGCGCCAGGGGTCGCGGAAGGTGAAAAAGTGCTCTTCCGGATCGTGCTCGATGAACCGCTGCACCATGCCGATCCCATGCTCCCCCCCGCGCACCACCGTGGGTGGCACGATGTTCCAGCCCAGCGCGTCGCTTACCACAAACGCGGCGGCCTCCCGCCGATACAGGGTGCCGGTCGGGAAGTCCCACAGCGGGCGCTCGCCCCGGCGCGGCTTGTACACGGCGAGCGTGCTGACCCCCTCTTTCGCTACCTGGACAAGAAAGGTGTAGTTGCTGCTCCACGGCAGCAGCTCCAGCACCTCCATCTCCCCCTCGCGCAGCAGCGTGACGATTTCCGGGATGGTGAGGTGGGGCTCGGTGGGGGTAAGGTCGTCCTGTGGCGGGGTCATCGTGCGTGCGCCCTCGCCCTAATCGTGACTGTGACCATTGGAGCGCGGGCAAAAGTGCCCCTCGGGTCCAATCGGCTGCCCACACAGGGCGCAGATGGCGCGACCCTGCCCTGACACCTCCAGCGCCTGGTTGCCCAGCGCCGCCACCTGGTCGCGCGTGGCCCAGAAGCGGGCGATGTCCGGCTCTTCCCCCTCGACCGCCAGCGACTGCGCGGCGATCACCACCAGGTCATTCTCCTCGTCGTAGCCCAGCCCCATCTGCCCCACGCGGAAGCGCCCCTCGACCGGCAGCTGAAGTTGCAGGTCCATCGGGGAAACGGTGGCGGGGCGGGGCGGCGCTAGCTCGAAGCGCTCCTCCAACTCGTCGAGCAGCTCATCCATCGCGGAAGCCAGCGCGATGGCCTGCTCCTTCTCGATGATGACTGCGAAGGATTCCAGCCCCTGCACCCCTTGAAGAAAGAAGGTGCGATTGCCCGGCTCACCCAGCGTGCCGACGGTGATGCGTGAGACCGGATTCATCTCGTACACTTCAGCCATTTTCCTTTTCCTTTTCCTTGTCTGTGTCGGGCGACGGCTCCTCTTTAAGTTCCGGGTCCTCGCCTGGTGGCACATGTGCCGTGTCGTTCAGGCAGAGCAGGCGCGGCGCGTAGGGGCTCAGGGCGATGATGGTCAGGCTGGTCGGGCTGACCACCAGGCGCTGGAACAGATCGAGGTGGACCCCCGCGTAGTGCGCGGCGACCATCTTGATCAGGTCCGCGTGGGACACGATGATCGCGCTCCCTTTTTCTTCCAGGCGGCTCGCCACCTCCTCGATGGCGCTCACCGCGCGCATCTGCACGTCGCGCATGCGCTCGCCGCCGGGGAAGCGCATCGCGCTGGGGAAGCCCTGCACCACCTTCCACTCGTCCAACTTGGCAAGCTCCTCGATGCTCTGCCCCTCCCACTCGCCGTAGCGCACCTCGCCGATGCCTTCCAACGGCTGAATCGCCAACTCCAGCGCCTCGGCAAGGTACTGCGCGGTTTCCATCGTCCGCTCCAGCGGGCTGCTATACAGCGCCTGGATTTTACCCTTTTGGGGCGCGAGCCGCGCGGCGAGCGCCGCCGCCTGAGCCTGCCCCACCTCATTCAGATGCACCTCCGGCAGCCATCCCGCCAACTTTTTCCCCACCATCGAATTCTGGCCGTGCCGGATGAGGATGATTTGCTTCATGCGTTCCCTTTGTTGATCCCTCGTCGCTACCGCTCAATTGTGACTTGAAAAAGGACGATAGGCAAGAGCCATCGGATTTCGGATTGCAGATTACAGACAGGGTGCCCCGAATGGGGTATTTCGGATTTACAGATTATGGTTGTGAGTGAAGAGGGGATGGGCAGGAGCGAGAAATTCTGCGCACTCATCATCCGTAATACCCAAAGGACACGCTGTCTGCAATCCCAAATCCGAAATCTGCAATCTATAACACCTCAATGCTACGCTGTCTGCAATCTGCAATACCCCATTCGGGGCACCCTGTCTGTAATCTGCAATCTGTCACACCCAAATCCGAAATCCGAAATCCGAAATCCCTACTCCTCCATCAGCACGCGGTAGCCGGGCGCGGCGAGGCGGATCTCTTTTTCCGAGCGGAGCGCGTGGAGGAAGCCAAGGGTGATGTCGTGGGCGGTGCCGCGTCGGCGGCGCGGCTCGGTCAGGTAGCGGAGCGAGAGTTGGATGCCATCGCGCAGCAACTTTACATAAACATAGGGAGTGGTGATGCCGCGCTGGTAGGCGTAGCGGCGTCCCATCTCCTCCGCCGCCGCCACTGCGCGCGGTTCGATCTCTTCGTAAAGCGGGCCAACCTGTTCCAGCAGGATAGCGCGGGCGCGCTCCCAGTCACTGTCGTGCGTCACCACGATCTCGATCTCGTTCCACAGGAGGTCGAAGCCTTGCGAATAGTTGTAGACCGGCGAGTCAAAGATCACGGTGTTGGGCACATGGACGATGCGCCCCGTGCTTTGATCCGCGTCCACCCAGTTTCCGATTTCCAGCAGGTGGATGTGGAGCATCCCGATATCCACGATGTCGCCCTTCACCTGGTTCGCCTCGATGCGGTCGCCCACGCGAAAAGGGGAGCGGATCATGATGACGATCCAGGCGAGCAGGCTGGAAATAGGGCGGCTCAGGGTGAGGGCGAGCCCCGCCGCGAGGAGCGCCAACACCTGAAGCAGGGTTTGCCCGCTCGGTAGCCAAAGCGCGATGAGGACGATTGCCACCAAAAGAAAATTAACGGTTCGAGCCCAAACGCGCATCTGGTGGCGGCGCTCGATGTTAAACATGTTGCGGTTAATGAGCCGGTTGACCACCTGTTGCAGCAGCATGAGCAGCACGATCGCCGTCACGGTTTCCAGCAGCCGCGCGGCCAGCCCACTGCTGCCGCCCATGGCCGCCAGGTAGTGCTGAAGAGCAATTTGTATCTGTTGTGGGTTCAAGTCGCTCCTGGGGCACGGAGAATGGAGAATGGAGAATGGAGAATGGAGAATGGAGAATGGAGGGTGCGTAACCGTTCAGGGGCGGCGCGTTCCCGCCGACTGGAAGTCGGGGCTGAGGGGCCTACGAGCCCAGAGGGCACCCGCGTCCGCCTGCGCGGACGGATGACGGCTAGCTCAGTCAGGACAGGTAGCGCCTGAACGATTACGAGGTTGGGATGGAAGGGTGGCTTTCGATGGGTGAAACCGGTGCACCGGGCGTCCGCGCAGGCGGACGCTTGGCCGCTAGGCCCCTCAGCACGGACTTCAGTCCGTGGTGGTTGCTTGGCGGGTGAAACCGGTGCACCGGGCGTCCGCGCAGGCGGACGCTTGGCCGCTAGGCCCCTCAGCACGGACTTCAGTCCGTGGCGGTTGCTTGGCGGGTGAAACCGGTGCACCGGGCGTCCGCGCAGGCGGACGCTTGGCCGCTAGGCCCCTCAGCACGGACTTCAGTCCGTGGCGGTTGCTTGGCGGGTGAAACCGGTGCACCGGGCGTCCGCGCAGGCGGACGCTTGGCCGCTAGGCCCCTCAGCACGGACTTCAGTCCGTGGCGGTTGCTGGGCGACTGCAACAGGTACGCGAGTCCGTGGGTGCCCATTCACCATGCCCAAGGCGGAAGTATGTCTGCGGGCGCGCGTCGCACCAAATTCGCACAGGGTGAGTGTCGTCTGTTTCTTAAGGAAGGCGAGCGGCTAAAGGTTGACGCCTCGGCAATGCCTGTTATGATAGTTCCCCCGCGCCGTACGGGCGCGCCGTTCTCTGCCCCGGCTTTTAGAAAGGTAATATAGCTTTATGAGAACCGTCTCACCCCAGGGTCTCTTACGACGATGTCTTGTGCTCCTTCCCTTGTTGCTAGCCGCCGTCTTCCTATTCGCGCAACATACGGTGCCCGCCACCCTGGCACAGGGCCCGGACACCAAGCAGGACGACGCAGCCGCACGCGCCGACTACATGAAGCAGGTGGCCGAGTCCGGCGCACCGCTCGAAAATCTGACGCCGCTGGGTGCTACCCCGTGTGTGGATGGCTTTGCGGGCGAATACCCGTGTAGCAACGTGGACCTGCTCAGCTTCCTCCCCAACGCCTCCATCGGTGGTGGCGGTGCCAACGATATTTGGGGCTGGACCGACCCGCAGACCGGCCATGAGTATGCCCTGATGGGGCGCACCAACGGTACCTCCTTTGTGGATGTCACCGATCCGGTCAACCCGATCTACCTGGGCAACCTGCCCACCCACACCGGCACCTCCACCTGGCGCGACGTCAAGGTGTATGAGGATCACGCCTTTGTCGTCTCCGACCTGAACAGCAACCACGGCATGCAGGTCTTCGACCTCAATCAGCTGCGCGACGTGACGACCCCGCCGGTGACCTTTGCGGAGACTACATGGTACGGGCAGGTTGGCAGCGCGCACAACGTTGCCATCAACGAGGAAACTGGCTTTGCCTACATCGTCGGGGCGAGCGCGTGCAGCGGTGGCCTCCACATGGTCAATATCCAGGACCCGGTGAACCCGACCTTCGCGGGCTGCTTCAGCGCCGATGGCTACACCCACGACGTGCAGTGCGTGGTCTACTCCGGCCCCGACGCGGACCACCAGGGCGACGAGATCTGCCTGGCCTCCAACGAGGACACGTTGACGGTGGTGGACGTCACGAACAAGAGCAACCCCGTCTTGCTTTCCCGCATGCCCTACGCGGGGTCGGGCTACACGCACCAGGGCTGGCTGACCGAGGATCAAACCTTCTTCTACCTGGATGACGAGCTGGACGAGACGAGCTTCGGTCACAACACCCACACTTACATCTGGGACGTGGCGAATCTGGAAGCACCGGTGTTGGTGAACACTTACGTGGCCCCCGTCCCCTCCAGTGATCACAACCAGTACATCCACGAGGGCTTTGCCTACCAGTCCAACTATTCGGGTGGGCTGCGCGTCCTGGACATCACCGACGTGGCCAGCCCGGTCGAGGTGGGCTACTTCGATGTCTTCCCCGCGAACAACAATGCGGGCTTTGATGGCAGCTGGAGCAACTACCCCTACTTTGAAAGTGGTGTGGTGATCGTCACCGGGCGCGACCGTGGCCTGTTCGTCGTGGACCCCGCGATTGACCCGGACTTCACCCTCATGGCGGCGGAAGAGACGCTGTCTGTGTGCGGCGATGACAGCACGAGCACGACGCTAAGCCTCTCGCCCCGCGCGGGCTACAGTGGGTCGGTAACGCTAAGCGCGACCGGCCTTCCCACGGGCGCTACCGCGTCTTTCAGCGTCAACCCGGTGACGGTGCCCGGTGACAGCGAGTTGACAGTTTCGACCAGCGGCGTGGCGGCGGGCAGCTATCTCTTCGTGGTGGAAGCCACCGATGGCACCCTCACGCACGAGATTCCGCTGACCCTGAACGTGTATGTGGGCGCGCCCGATGCGCCCACCCTGCTGTCGCCCGCCAACGGCTCGACCGGGCAGGGCACCTCGCCTGCCTTCAGCTGGAACGAGGCCGACGGTGGCGCTACCTACACCTTCGAGCTGGCGAGCGATGCGGACTTTAACAACATCATCGAGAGCGCGAGCGGCCTGAGCGAGACCACCTACACGATCAGCACCGTGCTTGATCCGCTGACCACCTACTACTGGCGCGTGCGCGCGTCCAACGATTGTGGGGTGGGTGCGAACTCGTCGGTCTTCCAGTTTACCACGGGCAACATCATCACCGAGACCTTCCTGTCCACGGACGTGCCGCTGCCGATCGGCCCGAATGGGGGCACCAACACCCTCTCAACGTTGGACATCGCAGTAGAAAGCCAAGGTGAGATATCGGATATCAACGTGGTGGACCTTGCGGGCACCCACACCTGGGTAGCTGATTTAACGATCTACCTGCAAGGCCCGGACGGTACGGAGATTCAGCTCCAGCCGCAAATCTGCGGTAGCGAGGACAACTTCGACCTCAACTATGATGACGAGGCCGCGCCGGGCGCGCCGCCCTGCCCGCCCACCGATGGCGGCAGCTACCAGCCGGTCGAGCCGCTGTCCACCTTCGATAACATGGAGGTAAGCGGCACCTGGACGTTGCGCATCCTCGATAACGCCAACGGGGACGGTGGCACGCTGCAAAGCTGGGGGCTGGAAATCACCTACACCAGCGGGGGTGCCGAGAGCGGCACGCTGCGCGGCCAAGTGACCGACGCCAGCACCGGCGAGCCCCTTGTGAACGCGACGGTCTTTGCGGACGTCGTTTCCACCTCCACCGATAGCAATGGCAACTACACCCTGCCGCTGCCGGTGGGCACCTACGACGTGTCGGCGGAGGCGGCGGGCTACGTGTCCGAGACGGTCACCGATGTGGAGATCGTCGCCAACGAGGAGACCACGCTGGACTTCGCGCTGGAGCCGGATGCTGCCACCGCGATCCAACTGGACGCGCTCGGCGCGGCGGGCCAGTCGGGCGCGAGCGGCGCGCTGGCGCTGGCGGCGCTGCTGCTCGGCGCGGCGGGGGTCGTCGTGTGGCGGCGCGTGCGTCGCTAACGCCTTCGTGAATGGTGAATGGGGACTGCCGGAACCGTCCCCATTCACCCGTTCGACCAACACCCATGTTACGTAACACCTATAACAAAGAGGCCAACCCCGCGCGGGGTTGGCCTCTTTGTCTTCCGTCTTTCGTCGCACTCTTCCGAGCGCGGTAAGCCCCTACTCGTCGTGGGCGAGCACCTTGCGGTCACCATACTGCATCTGGTAGTAGGCGTCGAACTCTTCGCCGCGTACCTTGCGCCACCACCACTCGTTCGCCATGTACCAGCGCGCCGTCTCGCGGATGGCCTGCTCGCAATCGTGGGTCGGCTCCCAGCCGAGCGCGCGCATCTTGGAAACATCCAGCGAGTAGCGGCGGTCATGGCCCGCGCGATCTTCCACAAACTGGATCAGCGAGCGATCCAGTCCCAACTCCTCAAGCAGGATCTCCACCATGCGCAGGTTTTCCATTTCCTGCCCCGTCGCGATGTTGTACGCCTCGCCCAGCATGCCCTCGTGCAGCACCAGGTCAATCCCCTCGCAATGGTCACGCACGAACTGGTAGTCGCGCATCTGCCGCCCATCGCCATAGACCGGCAGCGGCTTGCCCTGGAGCGCGTTGGTGATAAAGAGCGGCACTACCTTTTCGGGATACTGGAAGGGGCCGATGTTGTTCGCCCCGCGCGTGATCGTCACGGGCAGGTTGTGGGTTACGAAATAGGCGTTGACCAGCAAATCCGCCGCCGCCTTGGACGCCGCGTAGGGCGAGCGCGGCACGAGCGGGTCGCTTTCCACGCTCTTGTGTTCCCCCTCGATGTGCCCGTACACCTCATCGGTCGAAATTTGATGGTAGCGCAGGGTGCCGTGTCGGCGCGCCGCCTCCAGCAGGGTGTAGGTTCCCATGACGTTGGTGCGCATGAACGCGTCGGGGTCTAGGATCGAGCGATCCACATGGGTCTCAGCCGCGAAGTTCACAATGGTGTCAATCTCGTGCGCCTCGATGGCCTCCGTCACCGCCGCCGCGTCGCAGATGTCGCCCTGCACAAAGTGGAAATTCGGCTCGTCGCTGACATCCAGCAGGTTGTCCAGATTCCCCGCGTAGGTGAGCTTGTCGAACACCACAATGTTGTAACGCTCGTCCATACTTCTCGATCATATGCAGCACGAAATTCGCACCAATAAAGCCCGCGCCGCCGGTCACTAGAATGTTTTGCATGTGTCGCTCCTGGGAGATTGCAGATCGCAAATTGCAGATTGCAGATTTCCCTTGTTGGCTTCATGGATCAACTGAGAAAAATCTGCAACCTTCAATCTGTAATCTGCAACCTACAAAATGCCGACCTTGGAATTGTCGCCGAGCATCATCTTGAGCACGCGCGGGCGGTACTCGCTGCGCGTCACCTCCACGTTGCGCCCGATGAGCGAGTCGGCGATGCGGTGGGTAATGTCCACGATCTTGGAGTTTTCGAGGACGATGGACTGTTCGATTTCCGAGTTCTCGATAAGGCAATCATGGTAGATGCTCGTAAAGGGGCCGACATAGGCGTTGACCAGCCGCGTGTTGCGCCCGATGATGGCGGGGCCGCGCACCACCGAGTTGATGATCTCTGCCCCCTCCTGCACCGTCACGCGCTCGTCCACCTCGGAGTCGCGGTCCACGTAGCCCTCGATGCGCGGCTGCAACTCTTCGAGCACCTTGGCGTTGGCTGCGAGCATGTCGCGCTGCTTGCCGGTGTCGATCCACCAGCCACGGTGGATGTGCGGGTGTACCTCGTAGCCCGCGTCGATGAGCCACTGGATCGCGTCGGTGATCTCCAACTCGCCGCGCCACGAGGGTTGGATCGCGTTCACCGCCTCGTGGATCGTCTTGTCGAACATGTAGATGCCGACCAGCGCCAGATTCGAGGGCGGGTTGCGCGGCTTTTCCACCAGATGCACGATGCGGCGCTCCGCGTCGTCGCTCAATTCCGCCACACCGTACGCCTCTGGGTTCTCGACGGGGGTGAGCACCACCTGGGCGTTGTAATCCTTCTCGCGGAACTCGCCGATCAGCTTGCCGATGCCGCCCTCGATGACGTTGTCGCCCAGGAACATGACGAAGCGATCGTCGCCCAGAAAATCGCGCGAGATTTTCACCGCGTGCGCCAGGCCGAGCGGCTCCTCCTGCTCGATGTAGCTCACCTTCACGCCGAAGCGCCGCCCCAGCCCCACCGCCTCGCGAATCTCCGGCCCCGTGTGGCCGATCACGATGCCGACCTCGCTGATGCCCGCCTCGCGCAGCGTCTCGATCACGCGGAAAAGCACCGGCTTGTTCGCCACCGGCACCAATTGCTTGGCGCGCGTGTAGGTCAGCGGGTACAGCCGCGACCCCTTGCCACCTGACAGAATCAATCCCTTCATCGTCCCTCTTTGCTCCCGCCTTGTCCGTGTCCGTAATCATTCATTCCTGCCAATCCTTGTTCTGCCCTACCCAAACATGCCGAAAAAGCGTCGCTTGCGCACCGTCTCGACCCGACGCGGGGGCGGGGCGTTGACCGGCTCGTTGAGCATCAACGCGCGCGGCGTGTCCACCACCAGCCGCCGCGCCTCGCTCTTGCCGATCCACTCGGCGGCCTGAGCGACTGCCTCATCCAGACGGGGGTTGCGCCCGCGCGTCGTGTGGGCATCGCTGGCGATGACGTGCGCCAGCCCATGCCCCAGCAGCAAGCGCGCGACCTCGTGCGGGCGCTCGCCAAAGCGGCCCATGATTGCGGTGCTCGTCACCTGTATATAGACTCCCTTTTCGACCAGATCAAAGATCAGGTTCGGATTCTCGGCCACCGCGCTGTAGCGCTCCGGGTGGGCGAGCAGCACGGTGTAGCCCGCCAGTTGCAGCTCGAAGATCAGATCATCGGTGGCGGGCGGCCACATCGAGAAGGGAAGCTCCAGCAGCACGGTTTTCGAGCCCGCCAGGGTCAGCCACTTGCCCGCCTGAAGGTCACGCGGCAGGTCTGGGTCGATCATGCACTCCTGGCCGGGCAAAATTTGCAGCTCTAGCCCCGCGTCGCGGGCGCGCGCCTGAGCCTCGTCGGCCAACTGCACGATCTGGTCCGCGCAGGGCGACTCGCCGCGCCAATGGTCATGCGAGTGCGGCGTGGCGACGATGATCTTGGTTCCCGCCTCGGCGGCCAGCCCCATCATCGCCAGCGCGCTATCCCAATCAGCAGGCCCATCGTCCACGTCGGGCAAAATATGGCAGTGTAAATCAATCATGGGATTTTCGATTCTTGATTTTCGATTTTCGATTTGCCAGAAGTCAGGTAAACCGTAAATCGAAAATCGAATAAGGTTTATGGGACAGATTCGCGATTTCGAACGATTTCCTTCAATCGAAAATCGAAAATCGAAAATCGAAAATGTTAGTATCCGCCCAGCTCGCTGTCCACGCGCGCGTTGGTGAGCGCGGTCCCGATGATGTGCGCGCCGACCTGCTCCAGCAGGGTGCGGGCGCGCGCGGCGTGCTCGCGCTTGGTCTTGCCCGCCTGGAGGACCAGCAGCACCCCGTCGGTGCGCGCGCCCAGGATCGCCGCGTCGGTGACCGGCACGACCGGCGGCGCGTCGAAGAGTACGATGTCCGCCAGGGCTTTCACCGATGCGATCAACTCGGCCATGCGCGGCGAGGCGAGCAGTTCCGCCGGGTTGGGCGGCTTCGGGCCGGAGGAAAGCAGCCGCAGCCCCTCGATCCCCGTTGCTTGCAGCGGCGGGCTGGCGATCAGCGACGGGTCGAGCAGGGTGCTGCTCAGCCCTTGCTCGTTCGCCACGCCGAACAGCTCGTGCTGGGCGGGGCGGCGCATGTCCGCATCCACGATGATCACCGAGCGCCCGCCGCGCGCCATCGTGACCGCCAGGTTCGCCAGGGCCACACTTTTTCCCTCGTTCGGCGCGGGCGATGTCACCACAAAGGCGTGCAGCGCGCGGTTCAGCGCCGTGAACTCCAGGTTCGTCCGCAACGTGCGGTACGCCTCGCTCACCGGCGAATCGGGCTCGCTAAGGGTCACCAGCTTGATAGACTTTGGCTCTGCCATGTCCCGTCTCTCCACAGGTGGATAGTGGGTATTAGATAGTGGGTATTAGGTATTAGATATTACGGATTACAGAGTACGACTTGCAGAGCTAAAAGAGAATACATCTCCTCTACTCTTGTGTCTCTGAATCTCCACTATCCAATACCCAATATCTAATACCCACTATCCAATATCTAATCCGTCGGCGGCACCTGGCCGAGGAGGCGCAGGTCTTTGCCGAGGTAGCGTTCGATGTCGTCTTTGCTCTTGATCGTGTCGTCGAGCACTTCCAGCGCGAGCACGATGAGCCCGCCGAGCAGCAGCCCGAAGAGTGCCCCCGCCAGCGCGTTGATCGTGGCGTTGGGGCCGACCGGCGCGCCCGCGCCCGCGCGCTGCACCACGCTCGTCTCGACCCGATCCTCGCGCAGTTGGTCCGCCTGCTCCTTCTCGATCTCGGCGACAAAGTCGTCGGCGAAGGCGTTGGCGACCTCGCCCGCGCGCTGCGGGTCGCTGTCAGTCGCGTCGATCTGGATGATCAGGTTGTTGAGGTCGGGGCTGACCGCCACGCGACCCAGCAACTCGTAGGGGTTCACATCCAGCCGCAGCCGATCCACCACGCGGAAGGCGGTTCCCTCCGAGCGGATATTCTCGCTGTAGCTGCTCAGCCGCTGCTTGAGCGCCTGCAAGTCGTCCCCAGTCGAGCGACTGCGCGGTGACGATCACCTTGGCCGAGGCCTTGTACTCGGGGGGTTGCGCCTTGCTCCAGGCATAGGCGCTGCCCGCCGTCAGCAGCATCGCCAGCACGACGATCCAGCCGCGCTGCACGAGGATGCGCCAATACTCTTTCAGTTCCATCCTTTAGGGCTCCACCGGAATCTCGGCCAGCACCGAGCCCACGAGCCGCTCGGCCTCCTCGCGGCTGCGCACGCTGCTGTCAAGGTACTCCAACGCGAAGGTCAGCGCCACCGCCGCCACGAGCGCCAGGGCAACGCGGATCGGCACGTCCAGCCGCGAGGTGATGCCGCCGCCGACCGGGTAGGCCCCGCTATCGTGGATCAGTTCCAGGCGGATGTTGCCGATACCCCACACATCGTTCAGCCACGCCTCCGTGTCCTCCTCGACCGCCTGCTTGACCGCCGCGCCTATCTGTTGCGCGGTGTCCTGCGTGTCGGCGGCGAAATCAATGGTGAGGATGCGGTGCGTCTTCGCGGCGCGCGCCGAGCTGAAGATGGCGCGCGCGGACAGGTCGGCTGGACAGGTGCGCCTGTACCTCGGAGGCGAACTCGCTGCCGACGATCACCTTGGTCAGGTCGTCGGTAATGTACTCGCTCGCCTGAACCGCCGTGAGCACCGGGTCTTCCTGCACCCCCTCGCGCTCCGTCGGCAGAAAGGAAACAGAGTATTCCAGCGTGTAGCCGTAGGTGATCGGCGGCTCCTCGTAGGTGAGGATCGCGAAGGCAGCTGCCAGCAGGGGCAGCAGCACGATCAGCCACCAGCGGCGGCGTAAAATTTCCCAGTAGCGCCGAAGCTCCATGGTTCCTTATCCTCAGTCAGTGCCAACCTGATGAGCGCGAGCGTGTCCGCGAAGGCGGACAATTGGCCGCAGGCCCATCAGCACGGACTTCCAGTCCGTGGCTGCCGCTGCTCCAGCGACTCCTCCACCCATCCCTGAATCTGCTGCTTGAAGGAGCTCACGTCGAAGCGCCGCGCGTGGGCGCGGATCGTTTCTTTGTCAAAGCGCATCGTCTCGAAGCGGCGCACCGCGTCCATCAGGCTTTCCGCCCGCTGCTCGTCAAAGAAGAGCCCCGTCTCGCCCTCGATTACCGTGTCCAGCGCGCCGCCCGCTTTAAAGGCGATCACCGGCACCCCCGCGCTCGCCGCTTCCAGCGGGGCGATGCCAAAATCCTCCTCGCCGGGGAAGAGGAAGGCGCGCGCGCCGCCCATCCAGCGGCTGAGTTCCTCGTCGCTCACCCGCCCGAGGAAGCGCACGTTGGGTGCGGCGCTGGCTTCCAGCGCGGCGCGGTCGCGCCCGTCCCCCGCGATGACCAGCGGCAGCCCGAGGCGCGAGAAGGCCTCCACCGCCAGGTCGATGCGCTTGTACGGGATCAGCCGCGAGACGATGAAGAAGTAATCCTGCGTCTCGCGCGGCGCGAAGCGGTGCGTGTCCACCGGCGGGTAGATCACCGTCGAGTCGGCGCGGTAAAACTTGGCGATGCGCCCCTGCACGGCGCGGGAGATCGCGGCATAGCGGTCCACGCGCTGCGCTGCCACCTGATCCCACAGGCGCAGCGCCGTCAGCATCGGGGGGAGTAGCGCGCGCCGCAGCCCGCCGACCCCCTCGCGCTGGAGGTAGCTTTCCGTGTGCCACAGGTAGCGCGTCGGGGTGAGGCAGTAGCAGAGGTGCAGCGTCTGGGGGGGCGTGATGATCCCGTGGCAGAAGCCCGACTTGTTGGATAACACCACGTCGAAGCCCGAAAAGTCGAATTGCTCCCACACGAATGGGTAGAGGGGCAGCGCCACCTGGTGGTTCCGGTAGACGCCTGGAATGCGGTCCAGCGCGGAGGTGTGAATGTCCCACCCGCGCATGACGGCTGGCATCCGCTCCGCGTCGTAGATCGAGGTGAAGAGCGGCGCGTCAGGGAAAAGCTCCTTGAGCGCGACCAGCACGTTTTCCGCCCCGCCCACCTGGTTCAACCAGTCATGGACCAATGCAATCTTCAAAGGCAAACTCCCCCTGCAAAAAATACGCCCCCAAGTGCTGGGAGCGTTCGCATGGTAGCATGAAGCGGGGGAATGACCAAAAGGGGAAGCCTTCTACATCGCTGCTTCGCCTTCCCCAACGAGCTTCCGCACCGCATCGCCGCGGCGGATGGTACCGGGGGCGACCACCTTGGCACACGCCCCGCGCAGGCGTAGCGTCTTGCCTTGCGGAGAATTGACCCAGCGCATGGCCTCTAGCCCGAAACGCTCGATGAACTTTTCGCAGCCGGTGTGCGGCGGCGGGGTGATCTCGATGATCGCCTCGCCGATGGCAAGGCGGGTGCCCGCCGGAAGGTTGTCCGGGCTGAGATCCAGGTCCAGGAAGAGTTGGTCGCCCGCGAGCGGCCAGCGTTCCCTGTCCTGGGCGATCAGGTCGATCACACGTGCGTTCATGAGGTTGAGTTGCTTGTCCGGGTGCGGCGCTGCCATCCGGCGTGCGGGCGCTGCCGCGTGCGCGCCAGTTGTCCCCCGCGAGCCCCTCCTCCAGGGTGAGCTCGCCCTCTTCCAGCACCTCGCGCGCCCCTGTGTCGGGCCGCCGCACGATCATCTCCAGCGTGCCCGCCTCGCGCGGCGACTGGCGAATCTGCGCCAACCCCGCCTCCAACTCTTCGGTCGTCAGATGTCGAACGTTGTCCATGTTTGGCTCCTTGGGCGGGCCAGAGGCCCACGCTCCCAGCATTGCTTGAGCTGCTACGATTTCCCCTTTGCTACGGGCGGGCCAGAGGCCCGCGCTCCCAGCAGTCCGTGAATTCCTACGAGTTTCTACGAGTGCCTATCGCATTGCCAGACCGGTTCAGGACTACGCAACACCCTTCAAGAATTTAGCGCTTCCGCCAGCCACTCGACGAGATGCTTCGGCTTGCGACCTGTGAAGTGCTCGATCTGCTGGCGGCAGGAGACGCCGGTCACGGCGATGCCTGCCTCGGGATTGGCGCGCACGGTGGGGAAGAGGCGATCCTCGCCAATCTTGCCGCTGATCTCGTAGTGCTCCGCCTCGAAGCCGAAGCCGCCCGCCATGCCGCAGCAGCCCGCGTCGATTAGGGTCGCGCGGAAGCTCGGCGGCAGGTTGAGCGCCTCTACCGCGCTGCGAATACCGTGGGCTCTTGTGGTGGCAGTGGCCGTGCAGCAGGAGCTCCTGCGGCGCATCGCCCCACTGCAACAGCTCCAGTTGGCCCGCTTCCGCCTGCTGCACGAGCCACTCGTCGATCAGCAGGCAATGATCCGCGACGAGGCGCGCGGCGTCGCCCTCCAGCAGGTCGGGGGCCTCGTCCACGAAGGTCAGCAGGCAGCTTGGCTCCATGCCGATGATCGCCATCCCCTTCTGCGCGTAGGGAAGCAGCTGCTCGACGTTGTGCGCGAGGTTTGCGCGCGCGTCTTTCAGCATCCCCTTCGAGATCATCGGGCGACCGCAGCAGCGCAGGTCAGAGGGAACGATCACCTCGTAGCCCGCCGCCTCCAACAGTTGCGTGGCGGCGATGCCGATGGTGGGGTAGTTGTAGAGGGTAAAGGTGTCGGGGAAGAGGGCGACCGAGCCCTTTTTGCCCGCGTTCGGGTGCGGCTCGTGCGCGCTGAACCACGCGGCGAAGCCCTGCCGCGCGAAGGGGGGCAGCGTGCGCTCCGGCGCGATGCCGACGCGCCCCTGCATCCAGCGCGCGACGGGGGTGCGCGCGAGCCAGTTGCTCAGCGGCGCGGCGCGGCTGCCCGCCTGGTTGATGCGGCGGATGTGGCCGAAGAGGCGATTGCGCAGCGGCAGGCCGTGTTTCTCGTAGTAGTGGTGGAGGAACTCGTACTTGATCTTCGCCATGTCCACCTGCGTCGGGCACTCGGCGCGGCACGCCTTGCACTCCAGGCAGAGGTCCAGCACCTCGTACATGCGCGGGCTGAGCAGCTCCTCGCGCGGGATCAGGCCGGAGAGCGCGCCGCGCAGCGCGTTGGCGCGGCCCCGCGTGGAGTGCTCCTCCTCGCGCGTCGCCATGTAGGAGGGGCACATCGTCCCCTCGCCGGTCTGGCGGCAGACCCCGATGCCGCTGCACATCTCGACCGCGCGCGTGAAGCCGTCGGTCCGCTCGAAGGAGAGCAGGGTGTTGGGCAGCTCGGGGGCGCGGTAGTCGGTGCCGTAGCGCAGGTTCTCGGTCATGCGCTGCCCGCGCACGATGTTGTTCGGGTTGAGCAGCCCCTCGGGGTCCCAGCCATCCTTCAGCTCGCAGAAGGCGTCGTAGAGGGTCGGGCCAAAGAGCTTCTCCGTCCACTCCGAGCGGGCGCGCCCGTCGCCATGCTCGCCGCTGAAGGAGCCGCGCAGCCGCACGATGACGTCGCCCCACGCGTCGGTGATCGAGCGCATCTTGGCGATATCCTCGGCCCGTTTCAGGTTGAGCATCGGGCGAATGTGGAGGCAGCCCGCGCTGGCGTGGGCGTAGATCGCCGCCTGCACATCGTGCGCCTCCAGGATAAAGCCGACCTCGCGCACGAACTCGGGCAGCTTGTGCGGCGGCACCGAGCCATCCTCGATGAAGGGGATCGGCTTCCACTCGCTGGTCGTGCTCATCAGCAGCCCCAGCCCCGCCTTGCGCACGTACCACACATCGCCGATCTCCTGCGGCGGTGCGGGCGAGCACAGCGCCGTAGCCCGCGCCGATCCGCTGGCGGTGCTCGGCGAGCCGCTGGAGCTTCGCCGACAGCTCTGCCTCGTTTTCCCCGTAAAACTCGACGATCAGCACGCAGGCGGGGTCGCCCTCGATCCAGGTCAGGTGGCGCGCGTACTGCGGGGCCTCGCGCGTGAGCTGGATCATGAAGCGGTCGATCAGCTCGATGGCGGAGGGCTCGATTTCCAGCAGGCGCGGCACCGCCTCCATCGCCTCGTCCAGCGTGTGAAAGTGGATGATGGCGAGCGCGGTGCGCGTGGGGCGCGGCACCAGGTTGATCGTCGCCTCCAGCGTGAGCGCCAGCGTCCCCTCCGAGCCGATGAGCAGCTGCGCCAGGTTCCACGGCTCGGCGTCCACCATGCGGTCCAGCCCGTAGCCGCTCACCGCGCGCCAATGCTTCGGGTAGCGCCGCTCGATCTCGTCGCGGTGCGCCTGCGCGAGGCGCTGCGTCAGGCGGTACACCTCGCCCTCGTGCGTGGCGAGCGCCATCTTTTGGCGGAACTGCTCGGGGGAAAGCTCCGCCATCGTGGTCTCGCTGCCATCGGCGAGGATCACGCGCAGGCTGTGCACATGGTCATGCGTCATCCCGTACAGGATCGAGTGCGCCCCGGTCGAGTTGTTGCCGATCATGCCGCCGAAGGTGGCACGGTTGGAGGAGGCGGGGTCGGGGCCGTACATCAGCCCGTGGGGCTTCAGGTGGCGGTTGAGCGAGTCCAGCACGAGGCCGGGCTGCACGCGCGCGGTGCGCGCCTCCGCGTCCACCTCCAGCACATGGTGCATGTACTTGGAAAAGTCGAGGACGATCCCCGCGCCCGTGGTCTGCCCCTCCAGGCTGGAGCCGCCGCCCCGCGCGACGATGGGGGTCTTGAACTCGCGCGCGACGGCGAGCGCGGCGTGCACATCCTCGACGGTGCGCGGCAGCACCACGCCGATGGGCATCACCTGGTAGAGGCTGGCGTCGGTCGAGTAGAGCGTGCGCGTGTACAGGTCGAAGCGCGCCTCGCCCGCCAGGCGGGGGCGCAGCGCCGCGAGCAGCGATTGTGCCTGCTCGGTCGCGTGGGGGCTGAGGGTAGCGTACTTGAGCGCGGGGGTGGGGGCTGCTGCGATCACGAGGGGTGTCTCCCATCAGGGTGAAAGTGTCACCCGCTATTTTATTCAGGTGGAGAGAAATGGCGAGAGTGTCGGGGCGGGGGAGGAGGGGAGGGAGAGGAAATCAAAAATCGAGTGGGCTGCGCACGGCGAGGCCGCTACGCTACAGAGTGGAGGCATAGCTAGCTCGGTTTAAATAGCTTCAGTTCTTCGAGAACGTATGTTGGCGATGTAAAGGCGCCCGTATCTCTTCCGACAGCAGATGGTTCGCCTGCCGAGCCTTGCATTTTCCACAAAACCCCCTTGTTTTCTGTGGCCTTTTGCCATTATACTGTATTCAAACCGACAGGCCACTTCGTCCCACTTGGCTCCCTTACTCTTCCTGCTGCTCAGGAAACTTTGATCTGTCAGATAGAGGATGTTTATGGAGCGCCCGTCCGCATACTCCCTTCCAACCAACAAATCCGAGAAGTGTTAAGAGCTGGCTTCTGAGAAAACCTCTCGGATTTCATCCTTGGATGGGAGTAGACACCAATCATTGAAGCAACTACTGACTGAGATTGCAAAATCACCAGCAGGAGGTGACCTTAAGAAATTTGCAAGGCCTAAGAAGTTGACGCTCTTTAGCAGACAAAGGTTGCGATCTTCATTATCAGTAATTAGAGCTTATTGGAAAAAATATTGTAATATCCCACCCTTCTGTGATCCTACTGAAGGGCGCTAAGATGAGCAATTCGTCGCTTATAGCTAAGAATAGGCTTGATGAAGAAACGAAAGAAGATCGAAAAGAAGCCTGTAAGACTTTCGTTGAGCAAACAAAATTATTAGTTTCGCTGGCTTCTGCATTTATTGTGGCTCCCGCAGCCGTTCAAGCGGTCCTTGATTTAGCTGTTAATAATAGAATGATTATTGCGGAAATATCTTTCATAGTTTCAGTACTTGCAAGTTATATAGTGTTGGCTTCCGTTACTGGGTCACAATATAAAGGAGAATACGATGTATATCGCCCCGCGACTAAGTTATTTGGAAAAATTCAGTTCATATCCTATTTTGTCGGTCTTTGTTTTTTCATCTTGTGGCTCATAGATCAATCTACAGTGTTACCCGGATAGAAACATGCAACGATAGCTTGCAGTGTCAAGTAGCGCCAGCGGCCTCGCCGTAGCGTCGTCGTTTCCCTGCCAGAGGCCATTGCCGTGCCGTTGAAGCTGTAAACCGAGGCAGGTGGCAGGCACACCAAAGCAGACCGACGACACACGCAGTCCGGCTAAAGCGATCGCTTGCGCCTCAGGCAGCCTCGGGGAAGGTAAGGTCCAGATCGGCGAGGGCGGCGGGTGATGCGGTGCGGCATGCTATCGTAGGTGAAGCGCGTCTGGGCAACCTCCAGCCCCAAGTGGAGCAAGTGCCACCGAATCCACTCGATGGCGCTTCACCAATGCCACCCCACAGACCACCCCATCCCTCGTCAGATCTAGGATAGCGCCCGCTGCTCCTCCACAGCAATCCCCAACGCCCCGAATGCGGGTTTGTTTGCAACCTTGGTTTCATTCCCTCGCGGAGCGCGTGGGGGACGTTCGGCACCTCATAGTTATCAACCACGAGGGAGCCGATGCTGGAAACCTTAGCTCCACGCTTTGGTGCTGTCTTTAGCGCCGCCATGGCTCTTCCCGAACATATGCGTGCATGCGCTTCTACTCGCGTGTGCTCGGCACGGGTGGGAATCCGCTTTGGCGCGAGCGCGCCGCTGACCCCCAGACCGTTCGGCGGCTAAACGGCAGAGAAACACACAGGTAAGTTTTACAACTTTATGATGTTTTTTTCGTAAACCATCGTGAAGCTGACAAGAAATTCATCAATATCATTCAGAAAAGGAAAATAAAAATGAAAATGAATAACTTACAAAAAATGGGCGGCATTGCTGCACTGTACATGGCTACAGCATACTTGGTGGGAATTATATTGTTTCTCTTCGTTTTGGATTACCCCAATATCGTTGACCCAGCCCAAAAGGTTGCCTTACTCGTAGATAAACAGATGGTCATATACTCAATGAACCTGATACTGTATGTGATTTTCGGCATCTTTCTGATTGTGCTGGCTTTGGCGCTCTACGAGCGATTGAAAGTTGGCGCTCCAGCCATTATGCAAGTGGCAACCGCGATTGGAATCATCTGGGCTGGCTCACTGATTGCTAGCGGCATGGTCTCGAATGCTGGTATTGCCCCCGTCGTCGCACTCTATGCCAAAGACCCTGCTCAAGCCGCATTGACATGGCAGGGATTTGAAGTCGTGGCGAGTGGATTAGGCAATGGGAATGGCGAAATATTGGGTGGCTTAATGACGCTGTTGGTCAGTTGGGCTGCTTTACGAGCTGGCGGGCTTCCCAAATTTCTCAACTATCTTGGCGTGGTCGTGGGTTTGGTAGGCATCGTCTCAACAATTCCTGGACTCAGTGACCTAGCGGGTCTTTTTGGGATGGGTCAAATCATATGGTTCGTCTGGCTGGCGATTATCATGTTGCGCCCGAGCCCGATTGCGGACATGTAAATAAATAGTCACGCCAGTAGTAATGCGATGATTGACCTCTTCAGGCCGAAGATGCTGCTAGGCGATGCCCTGATAGCCGCCACCGCTCTGACTCATGATTTGACGTTAGTCACGCACAATACGAAGGATTTTGAGTGGGTTGAGGGCTGGAGCGTATTTGACCCTCTCGCAGAAAAGTAAGGCGTTGCCGAACAAGCGCATGCACGCGACCCCACCTGTGGTGGCCTGCCTTCCAGCAACGTGGCATATGAAGGTGATCTGCCTGTGGAATTGCGGGTAGGCGCGGCGGGCGCGTGATGCGCGCAGCGTTGGGTGTCCTCTAAACAGGCACTTCACAAATAAATCAAGCAAGGAGTGCCTATCATGACAGAACATCAGCTTTCACTCCTCCCCTTCTACGCGGGTTGGGGGAGTTACCAGCAGCGCCTTGTCGCGGCCATCGCGCCCCTCACCGTCGAGCAGCTTGCCTTGCGCACCACGCCGCGCCACTGGTCGATCGGCATGTACGTGACGCATATCGTCGCCAATCGTGCCTGGTGGTTCCACGCACGGATGGGCGAGGGGAGCGACGATCTGACTTCCCTACGAATTATGGGCGTTGGGAGTCTGCGAGGCGGACGTCGATCCAGGCCACACGGCGGCAGAACTGGTTGCCGGACTGGAGAAGACCTGGCAGACTGATCGAGGAGACGCTCGCCCGCCTGACCCCTGCCGATCTTGAACAGGTCGTCCCGCCCCTGGATGAGGCGGGACGTGAGCGTCACGCGAAACTGGTCGAGCCTGCGCTCCAGCCATACGCCCAGATGTGGCTGGATGCGACGCGCTGGCTCGGAGACGTGCGGCCCGCCGTTTCGTGCCAGTCAGATCATCTGGGGCATCCTCGAACACGACATCCACCACGGCAGCGAAATCTCCACCACTCTCGGCATCCACGGCCTGCCAGTCGTCGAGATGGATTAAGCCACAGGAACGTCTTCCGTTCTCCTCTCTCATGGAATGATGCTTTGACAAAAATTGTGGGTAGTCCGGTATAGTTGGTATGCTATTTTCATGGACTTCGACCTCCTGACCCCGCTCGATAACATCGAAATTATTGCGGTGCAACAAAGCATTCGTGAATTGCGGCGACTTCGTAAAGTGTATGGCACAGGACGATGGCGTAAGCTGTAAGGAATCGCTACGATTCGGTTAGCAGATGGATCAGTCCATGAAGCGGAGTTGCACTGGCTACGAAGCGAGCGGAGTTGGCAAGCGTGAAATGAAGATCAAGGACTTGTGGGACTGAGCACCTATGGTTATCACACCGACCACTCAATTTGTCGTATGCGTTCAAAATGATGGCTATCCGGCTTCGTTAGAAGTACGCAAACTGTATCCGGTTGTGCCGGATGAGCAGGCGGGAACGCATCAGTATATCAGGATTGTAGATGAGTCGGGGGAAGACTATTTGTACCCAGCTACCTATTTTATGGCGGTGGATCTGCCTCCGGCTGTACAGGAGGCGCTCGGACACGCAGCGTCGCCCAACCCCCCGTTATGCCGCTGTGAAAGTTCAGTGCCGCCCTCGGCAACGCAAGCTGTCTCGTAAGGAGAGCAAAATGGGAACCGTCACGTCCAAAGATGGCACTTCTATCGTCTATGACCAATCGGGGCACGGTCCCGCGATCATTCTGGTGGTTGGCGCATTCAACGATCGGGCGAGCGGGGCACCGCTGGCGCACTTTCTCGAACAGCGATTCACCGTGTTCAACTATGACCGCCGGGGGCGCGGGGAGAGCGGCGACACCGCACCCTATGCCAGCGAGCGCGGAGATCGAAGACCTTGCAGGCGCTGATCGCTCAAGCCGGTGGCTCGGCGGGCGTCTTCGGGTACTCGTCAGGGGCGATCCTGGCCCTGCGCGCGGCGGCGCACGGCCTCGCCATCTCGCGGCTCGCGCTATATGACCCACCGCCGACCGGCGCTAGGGCGGGCCAGATCGCCCCGCAACTGAGCGAGCTTATCACGGGGGGTCGCCGGGGCGAGGCCGTTGAGCTTTTCCAGACGGAGGCTGTCGGCATTCCGGCTGCCGTCGTGGCCCAACTGCGACATGCACCGTTCCGACCGATGCTGGAAAAGATGGCGCACACCCTGGTCTACGACTCGACTATCCTCCAGCCATTGCCAACCGGACTGATAGACTCTGTCCGAATGCCTACGCTCGTCATCGATGGCGAGAAAAGTCCCGAAGTGGTGCGGCACGCGGCGCACTCCTTGGCAGAGGCGCTGCCGACGGGTCGCTATCTCACCCTGGAAGGTCAGACCCATGATATGGTTCCGGCTGTCCTAGGCCCGGTATTGGAGGAGTTCTTTCTAAGCTAAGCGGCATCACAATCCCGTCTGGCAGCGGCGGGGGTAGAGATGGCAGCTGTGGGGCGTATTGGAGCGCGGGGTGGGGCGAGACAAATTAACCACAGAGAACACAGAGAGCACAGAGACGAAACCTCTGTGCTCTCTGTGCTCTCTGTGGTGAGGCTTACTGGCTGGGGAGCAGGGCTATCGGGTCCACGAACTCGCCGCCATTCCATGGATTCTGCCAGTCGCCGCTGAAGGGCGCGCCGGTATGGACCTCGAAGTGCAGGTGGGAGCCGAAGCTGTACCCCTCGTTGCCCTGCGCGCCGATCTGCTGCCCACCCTGCACCTGCTCGCCCTGCTTGACCGTGGCGACGCTGTTGTGGCTGTAGATGCTGTACACGTTGTTGCCATGGTCGATCATGATGGCGTTGCCGCCGCGACAGGCGTGGGCCGCCTCGCAGTACAGCGGCCCCACGTAGGCGATCACCCCGTCACCGACCGCGAAGATTGCCGGTTCCTGCCCGTTGACCGAGGGGTTGGCGATGTCGATGCCGGTGTGTTTGCCGCCCGCCTGGTAATCCACCGCCACGCCGAAGCCCTTGATCAGGCGCGGCATTGGCAGCAGCGGCATCGCGGTGAAACCCTCGCTCCCATTCACTTCCCTGAACTCCGGCTGCTGTCGGATCGCCTGCTCGACGCGCGTCATCACCGCCTGCATCGCCTGCTCGTCCATCGCCAGCGGGGTGTAGCCCGCAAGTGCCACGCGCATCACGTCGCCCACCTCGTGAAGCCCGATGGGCAGGGAGCGCTCGCTCCGTTTGAGCAGTTGGTCATAGGAGCGGAGCGCACTGGCGAAGAGGCGCGTGTCGGCGCGTGGGCGAGCGCCTTGCGCATCGCTTCTGTCGACCCGCCGCTCTGCGCCACCAAGCTCCTCGACCTCCCACGCGTTCAGCGTGCGCCCGCGATACTGCACGGCCAACTGCTGCGCCGCGAGGCTGGGCGCGTCGTAGACGTAGGGCCAGCGGAGCGGCTGCCCTTGCGCGCGCGCGGCCTGCCCCTGCGCCTGAAACTCGGCGAGGGTTTGTTGCAATAGCTGCTGCGCGCCCTGCTCCGGCGCGAGGTGGCCCGCCTGCACCGCAGCGGCGATGGCGGAGCCGTCCACGCTGCGTTCAAGCTCTGCATCGCTCACCCAGATGCCGAAGGTGCGATCCATCACGCGGCGAAACTCGTCGCGCAGCGGGTCGGAAACGATGGGCTGGACGAGGTTGAGCGGGGTCGCCTCGGCGATCGCCATCGCCTCGCGCACGTACTGACCGGTCGTCTTCTGGTTGGCAGCGGACTGCGTGAAGTTCTCCGCCTCCGCCAGCGTTCGCCCGCTGTTGTAGACCGAGATCGCATCGCCGAGCCGCGCCTGGAACCAGGCGGGGTCGCTCGCCGCGCGGTCGCGCGTGAGCCCCCAGTGGACGAGGTGGCGCGCCACCGCTGACACGCTGTTGTCGAAGCGCTCGGGGTCCGCGTGCGCGTGCGCAAGTTCGCTCCCGTCGCTGCTGCCGCTCACCCAGGCACGCCATGCCTCGCGCATGGACCAGTCGAAGCCCAGCCCGCCATGCTCCTCGATGGAGCGCAGGTCGCGTGATATGGCTCGTGGTCGCCGGGTTGGCCCAGCCGTTCCAGGTGCGGGCGATCACCTGCCCCACGCCGCGTGCCCCCGCGCTGCTGACAGCGGGCTGGTGGAGACGCAACCCCGCGTTGTTGTTCTCTGCCTGCAAGATGCCGATGATATCGCCAGGGCGAACGTTGAAGAAGTCGGCTACCTCCTGCACCGTGACGGTGAAGTAACCGCGTGCGTCCTCGGGCATCGCCTCGATAGAGGGGAAGAGGGTAGCGCCGTACTTGGCGGCGAGCGCCGCGGCGTCGCCCGCGTCGGGCAGGGTGGGCGCGAGGGCGAGCGGGGTGCGGATCATCGCGGGGAAGCCGCCGCCGCTCTGAATGAAGGCGGTGTCAAAGCCGCCCCCGCTCTGGATCGTGCTCAGATCGTAGCGCGTCGCAGCGGGGGCACTGTCGAGCACCGACACCACGCGGCCACTCACGCGGACCAGCAGCGTTCGCCCCGCGTCCAGCGTGTCGCTCGCGAGGTGGTTGTCCTCCATCAGGCGCGCGACGGTGGTGTCGTAGCGCTGCGCCAGCATGTCCAGCGTGTCGTCCGTCCCTACCTTGTGCACGATCAGCGAGTTGACTGGCTTGGCCGCGCCCTCGAAACGGAGCGGGGAAGCGGGCGCGGCGGGCATCGCCGCCGCAGCGACTGTTTCCGGCTCGCTTTCGAGCACCGGCATGGCGGGCAGGCGCAGCGTCTGCCCGGTGTACATCCAGCTTTCGGGGTTGGGGATATCGTTCAGCTCGGCCAGCCCCTGAGCGGACACGTTGAGCGCGCGCGCGATCTGCTCCAGGCTCACCCCCCACGAGAGGAGCGAGGGGTCCTGCGTGCGCTGGCTCGTCCAGCTTTGCACCGGCAGCTCGATGACCTGCCCGTCCGCGACACTCTGCGCGTCGGCGATGCCCGCGTTGGCCGCGAGCAGCTGCTCCAAGGAGAAGCCGAAGCGCTGCGCGATCAGCGGTAGCGGGCGCCCGCGCCTACCACCGGGCTGTCGGAGGCGAGCGGCGCGGGCGCGGCGATGGCCTCGTAGGGGGGCAGGAGCAGCAGGCGGTCGCCCTGGCCCCAGCGCACGTCCATCTTCATCGGCTCGGCAAAGTCGGCCACCGAGTTCATGCCTAAGAGGCGCAGCACCTCGCGGCGGGAGTAGCCGAAGTGGCTCAACTCGTCGAGCACGCGCTGGAAGGTGTTGCTGTCCGAGATGGTGAGGGTCTGCCGCCCGCGCGGGCGCGGCTGCGATCCAAAAAATTGGGCGATTTCGTCCGTGGCACGCGGCGCGTTGTCCGGCACGCTGCTGCTGCGTGCTAGCACGGGGAAGCTGCGCACCTGGCCCGCTACCTCGTCCAGGCTGTTGAGCAGGGTGGTCGTGATGTTCAGGTCGGGCAGCAGCGAGGGGCGCTCGTCCAGGGCGGCGAGGGTGCCCGCGCCCGCCACCGTCAGCAGCAGCGAGCCGAGCAGCGGGGCACGGCGCGCGGTCTGCCAGGCGAGGGAGCCGAACCAATTGCCGCCCCGCGTCGCTTCCACGTTGCCGAGTGCCATCTCCCCAAGCTGTGCCTGACGGGTTTCTAACAGGCGCAGCAGCTTTTTCTCGGTGTCTTCCAGAAGCGTGGCCCAGTCGCTGCGGACGAGCACGCCGGAGGTGCGCGCCTGCTCGCCGAGCATCAGAAAGCGCTGGCGCAGGCTGTCCAGGTAGCTCTGGATCGCCGTTGCCTCGTCCCAGAGCAGGCGCTGCGTCCCCTCGATCACCTCGCCCGCCTCGCCGAGCATCTCGGAAAAGGCTTGCAGCCAGAGGTGGGTGTCGGCAAAGCTCGCCTCGGAAAAGGAGGGGGTATAGCGCTGAAGCAGCAGCGAGAGGGTGTAGCGCAGCAGCGCCACGCGCGCCTCCACGGCATATTGCAGCTTTTCGGCGGCGGCACGACCATCGCCCAGCGCCACCTCGTCGGGGGTCACGCTGTCGATCATCGCGAAGAGATAGCCCGCCTCGCTGGTTTGGAACTCGACAAGGGGCATCCCCTCGGTCGTTTGAAGCTGCTCGTAGACCGAGGTCGCGACCCCGCTCAGGTCCACCTTGAGCGACTGGCCGATCGCGCGCAGGGTCCGCGTGGCGCGCTCCTCCTGCCGCCAGTAGGCGCGGAAGGTGTCAGCGGTGAGGTGCTCCTCGGCGACGAAGGTGACGATGCCGCGCACCATCTCGTGGGTGCGCTGGAAGTCGGACTTGATTTGTTGGGCCTGCAGCGATGCTGCGTAGCCAAAATGGCTCTGATCTAGGGGGGGATTGGAGAGCGTCATAAGGAAACCTGGCCCTTTGTGTGGAGATGACGGCCAACATCCAACAGCCTTGCAAAAGTTAAAGGGACTTGAGAGAATATTATAGAACAATTATTCTATTCGCGCAACCCCTATTTGTGGGATGGCGGCACGTCCACCTGTCACTTTTTTCATCGTCCCACACGGTCTTTTCGGTTTTCGGCTCGACAACCCCTAGAATATGGGTACAGTTTGTGGTAGCGACGCGCGGCGCGCGGCCCAACTCGTGCCGCCCCGCTACCATTGACTACCTTAACCCTGATTGTTTATGGTACCGTGTGTTCTATTATGCCTGTAACCCATCCTGAAATTACCCTGCCACCCCCTGACAGCAAGGGGGTTCCGAGTGTGTTGGTGCGCGACCTGCGCTTTGTGTACCCCGATGGTTTCGAGGCGCTGCGCGGCATCTCGCTGGCGATTGTGCCGGGGGAGAAGGTGGCGCTCGTCGGGCCGAACGGCGCGGGCAAATCCACCCTCATGCTGCACCTTAACGGCCTGCTGGAAGGCCAGGGCGACATCTACATCGCGGGGCTGCCCGTGAAAAAGGAAACGCTGCCCCAGATTCGCGCCAAAGTGGGGCTGGTGTTCCAAAATCCCGATGACCAGCTTTTCTCGCCCACCGTCTTCGATGATGTGGCGTTTGGGCCGCTGCACATGGGCTTTGACGAGCCCACGGTGCGCCAGCGCGTGGCCGAGGCGCTGGAGGCTGTCGGGATGAGCGGCTTTGCGGGCCGCATGCCCCACCACATGAGCGTCGGGCAAAAGAAGCGCGTCGCGATTGCTACCGTCCTCGCCATGCACCCCGACATCCTCGTGCTCGACGAGCCGAGCGCGGGGCTGGACCCGCGCGGTCGTCGCCAATTGATCGAGTTGCTGCATGCGTTGCCGCTCACCATGCTCGTCTCCACCCACGACATGCGCCTGGTGGAAGAGCTTTTCCCGCGTACCCTCGTCATGGATGGCGGCGCGCTTGTCCGCGACGGCGACACCGCCGCCCTGCTCGCCGACGACGCGCTCCTGGAAGCGCACGGCCTGGAGCGCCCGTGAGAGCGGGGGCGGGGGTCAGGGGTCAGGGCAGGGACAAGGGGACAAGGGGACAAGGGGACAAGGGGACAAGGGGACAAGGAGCAACAACTGGCGTTTCCATTTTCCATTCTCCCATCTTTCCCTCTGTGTTCTCAGTGTTCTCTGTGGTGAGTCAGTCGTCAACGTTTCAACGTTTCAACGTTCCAACGTT
Source organism: uncultured Chloroflexia bacterium (assembly GCA_963845765.1). Taxonomy (GTDB): domain Bacteria; phylum Chloroflexota; class Anaerolineae; order Ardenticatenales; family Ardenticatenaceae; genus CAWJTI01. The sequence continues at coordinate 233,766 of CAWJTI010000010.1, read as the reverse complement.
TCCAACGTTCCAATTGGAACAATCCTTGCTGAAGGAAGCAGCTATTACGAGCGGAAAAGGAGCGCAGTATGTTCGGGAGTTTGTTTGGCGGGTCGAAGAAGAACGAGGAGCGGAACATTGAAAAGCACGGACGGCGCGACGATGGCAAGCCGCGCCTGCCGCCGGGCCAGAGCTTGACCGAAAAGTGGCCGATCCTGCACTACGGGGGGGTGCCGCGCCTGAACCTCGACACGTGGCAGTTTCGCGTGTGGGGGCTGGTGGGGGAGGAAAAAACCTTCTCGTGGGCGGACATGATGGCGATGCCGCAGACCACGATGGTCAACGATGTGCATTGCGTCACGCGCTGGTCCAAATTCGAGAATGTGTGGGAGGGCATCCCGCTGCTGCAATTCATGCAGAGCATCACTGTCCTGCCCGAGGCGGAGTATGTGATGGTTCACGGCTTCGGTGGCTACACCACGAACCTACCGATGGACGAATTTTTAGACGAGCGCAACCTGCTCGCCCACAAGCATGGTGGCGAGCCGCTTACCCCCGAGCACGGTTGGCCGATGCGCCTCGTCGTGCCGGAACTGTATTTTTGGAAGAGCGCCAAGTGGGTCAGCGGCTTCGAGTTCCTGCCCCGCAACCGCTCCGGCTTCTGGGAGCAGTACGGCTACCACGACCACGGTGACCCCTGGCTCGAAGAGCGCTTCAGTTAGCGGCGCGCCGCCCGCTCCAAAAGGCTCCCCCGGGAGCCTTTTTTGCTTCGGCGGACAACGGATAACTTACCACAGAGAACACAGAGAACACGGAGGAGGAGGAAGTGGAGAATGGAGAATGGGAAATGGAGAATGGAGAATCGTGTATCTCGCTCTCCCCTCACCCCCTCACCTTCATCACCCCCTCACCTTCATCACCTTCATCACCCCCTCACCCCGCGCGCAGTTCGCTCGCCACAAAGGTGCGCATCGCCAGGTGCTGCTCGACAAAATCGCCCTCTTGGAAGACGAGGCGCTGGCTGGGGTCCGGCCACCACACCTGCCAGAAGAGCCCAAAGGGCAGTATCAGCAGCCCAAAAAGGGGGAGCCACACGCGGGCAGCGGGGGGAAGGGTTTGGGCTTTGGGCATCTTCTGGCTACCTTTCAGGGGAAGCCCGTGTTGCATCGTGCAGGGTGCCAGATTGTACAAAGCTTGTCGCGATGGTCTAAATTTAAAGAAAGTAGGACTTACGTAGTTGACCGCAGACCGACGGGTGCCCCCTGGGCGCGGAGACTAAGAAGCTGTCACTGTCGGTCGTCGCACCCAAAGGGTACCCGTCGGTCGTCGGTCGTCTTCCAAGTGCGTAAGTCCTAGAAAGAGAAGTCTATGCCCGATCAGAGCCTGTCCGACTCACCCGCCGACCCCTCGCCCGCCCGCCCCCGTTGGGCGCTCACGCGGCGCGGCTTTTTGGCGACGACGCTCAGCGGCGCGGCGGCCCTGGTGCTGCAGGCGTGCGGGCGCAACACGCCCCCCGGACCCGCTCCACTCCCTCCGCGACGGGGAGCGCTGCCCCCTCAGCGACGACGGTTGCCTCGCCCATCGCGCAGGCCCCGCCTGCCACGGCGAGCCCGTCCCCCACCCTCAGCCCCACTGCGGTTGCCACCGAGGCGATCCACCTGCCCCTGATAGAAGTCCCTGAGAACACCCCCACCCCCGCGCCGACCCCGACCAGCAGCCCGACCCCCATCCCTGAGCCCTCCACCACCCCGCTGCCACCGCCGACCCCGCGCCCCCTCGCCACCCCCTTTCCCCCGGGCCCCCACAGCAAGCTCGGCCTCTTTATAGGCTACCAGCATCCCACGCTGGAAGCCCTGCTGCGCACCGGCAACGTGGCCTTTGTCAAGACGCTGGAATACGACCCCAACCTGATGGAGTTTATCAAGCAGATATCCCCCAACACCCTCATCGTGGCGCGCTACACCCCCCTGGATCAGTTTGACGCAGGAGAGCGCCGACCCCAGGGCCGAGGCGCGCCGCTTTGTGGACCTGCTGCTCCCTGTTGCGCTGGAGCCCAAGCGCTTTGCCCACATTGACGCCTGGGAGGCGCACAACGAGCCGGTGGTGAGCACCCCCGAGGCGATGCGAGCCCTGGCCGCTCTTTGAGGCGGAGCGCACGCGGCTGCTGGCCGAGGCCGGGGTGCGCTCCTGCGTCGGCAACTTTGCCACCGGCACGCCGCCGCTGGAGCTATGGCCCGAGTTTTTCCCTGCCCTTCAGGCAGTCAAGGAAACGGGGGGATTTTTGGGGCTGCACGAGTATTCGGCCCCCACCATGTGGTTTGGCACGGGGGTCCACCAGCTCGAGGCGGGGCAGGACGAGGGGGACGAGGGCTGGCTGACCCTGCGCTACCGCAAGGTGTACCGTCGCTATCTGCAGCCCGCCGGCCTGGCGGTGCCGCTGGTCATCACCGAGACCGGCATTGACGGGGGCATCGTCCAGCGGCCCGGCCCGGTTGGCTTCGGCTGGCAGGATTTTCAGGGGTTCTGGGAAGCGGAAGGGCTGGTGCGCACCACGGCGGCGGGCTTCTACATGGAGCAGTTGGCCTGGTACGACGCGGAACTCGGCCCAGGACCCCTATGTGCGGGGCGCCTCCATCTACGCGCTGGCCGCCCCCGTCGGCTGGCACTCCTTCGAGATCAACGGGCAGCTCAGCGACCTGCTGCAGCACTACCTGGCGGTTCACCCGCGACGATAACCAAGGGATTGGAGATTGGAGATTGGAGATTGGAGATTGGAGATTCTGTGCTTCGTAATTCGTAATTCGTAATCCGTAATCCGTAATCTCTAATCTCTAATCTCCAATCACGTCTGGTAGTAGGGGAGCTGCGCGATGAAGCAGCTGCCGTGCCCCTCGTCGCTGATGGCACTGATATGGCCGCCATGCTGGTGGATGATGTACTCCACCAGGGCGAGCCCCAGCCCGCTGCCACTGGTGCGCTCGCCCGCCGTGCGGATGCGATAGTAGCGGTTGAAAATGTGGGGCAACTCGTTGCTGGGGATGCCGATGCCGGTATCCTCCACCTCAATCTGCACCCAATCTTGCAGGTGGCGCGTGCGGATCAGCACCTCGCCGCCGGGCCGGTTGTACTTGATGGCGTTGGAAATCAGGTTGGCGAAGACCGCGCGCAGCGCCGCCTCGTCGCCCTGCACCACCGGCTCCGGCGGCTCGATGTCCACCGCCAGGGAAAGCTCCTTGGCGCGCTGCTCGGCCTGAAGCTCCATCAGGCTATCGTGGAGGAGGGCGGTGATGGGGACGGCGGAGGTGTTCGTGAGCGAGTAGTCGCGCTCTTTCTGGCTCAGGCTGAGCAGCAGGTCAAGGGTCTCGCCCATCTGCGACGCGGCTTGATAGATCGAGCGAAACGTTTCCTCCGCTTTGTCGTTGCCCTCAGCGTAGCGCTGCCCGAGCGTGGCCCGTCCCTGGATCGTCGTCAGCGGGCGGCGCAGCTCGTGGGCGATAAAGCCCACAAAGTCGTCACGGTCTTGCAGGCGCTGCCGGTTCTGGCGCAGCCGCTCCTCCGCCTCGGCCAGGGCCACCGCCGCGCGCTGCTCCGCCTGCTGCTGCGACTCCTCAACCAGCGAGCGCGTCTGCTTGCGGTGCAGGACCCCGTAGGCGATCATCACCTCCATCAGAAATTCCAGCGAGCGCCCCTCCCAGGTGGCGCGTGTTTCCACCCCGTCCGAGAGGCGGGTGAGCGCCTCGCTGTGAAGCGCCACGACATCTTCCGGCCCGTAGCCCGCCGCGATGAAGCGGTTGCCGAGCAGGGACAATTGGTAGAGCACCTCCTCGCGGTTCTGGCCCGGCTGGAGGTATTGCTGTAGCAGGCGGCTGTACGTTGCTTCCAAAATCAGCTCCGCAAATCAAAGCACTCAGTAACCCGACCAGGATGGATAGTTGATCTGCGCCAGCAGCAGGCTCGCATCGTCGCGCCCCACTGCGTGGGCCATCAGGCGATCCGCGTGCTCCTCCAGATTGCCATCCCACTGTTGCATCTCGGCGTAGACCGCGCGCGATGAGATGCCATCGCTGTGCATCACCAGCAGTTGATGGTTCTCGGTGGGGTAGGGCAGCGCGTCGCGCATTTTGTGCAGCCGCCCCACCATGCCGTTGTGGTTGAAAAGGGTACTGCTGCGCAGGCCGGGGGTCCACAAACTGGTTTGCACGTTGCCCACCCCGACGTGGAAGAGCGGGCCTGCCTCGTGCGCGATCAGCACCAGCGAGAGCGCGCTGCCGCGCGTGCCCGCCGCTGCCTGATCGCAGCCCGCCAGAATGGCGGACAGGTCGGACAGCTCGGTGTGCTGCAAAAAAGCGAGGATCGCATCGGTGGCCGCCGCCGCGTGGGGGCCGTGGCCCACCCCGTCACTCAGCGCGAGTAGCGTGTCGGCGGCGCGGCGGCGCACCAGGATGCCATCCCCGCAGACATGGAAGCCGGAGCAGGGGCGCAGCCGCTCGGCGATTACGAGCGCCACTTGATAGCCTCGACGCGCGTGCCCACCCCGAGCGTGGAGTGGATGTCCAGGTGGTCCATCAGCCGCTGCACCCCCGCCAGCCCGCTGCCCAGCCCGCCCCGGCTGGACACCCCATCTTCGAGCGCGCGGCCCATGTCTGGGATGCCGGGCCCCTGATCTTCCGTGAGGACGCGCAGCCCGACGCGCGGCGCGGCGCACGGCTCCAGCCGAAGGAAGCCCGCGCCCGCATGTTGCCACAGGTTGTTGCCCAACTCCGAGACCGCCAGGGCGATCTGCTCGACCGCCACCTTGTCAAAGTTGAGCGCACGGGCCAGCTCGCGCGCTTTTTGACGCGCCACCGCAACCCCCACTTGATCCACAATAAATATCTCTACCGGAGCCATTTTCGAATCGTGACAGTTGTCCCTCGGCCTGTTTCGCTTTCCACCTTCATCTCGTCTACCAGCCGCTTGGTACCGGGCAACCCGATGCCCAACCCGCGCCCCGACGAGTAGCCATCCTGCATGGCGCGCGGCAGGTCGGGGATGCCGGGCCCCTGGTCGCGCGCGACGATCTCGATGCCGCGCCCCGCTTCCAGCGGCTGGATCACCACCTCGCCCTGCTCCGCATAATGCAGGATGTTACGTGCCAGTTCGGAGATGGCCGTCGCGATGCGCGATTGATCCACGGAGCGAAAGCCCAGCGTGCTTGCCATTTCCCGCCCGGCCCGCCGCGCCAGCACAATGTCGCCCTCGCGTTTGATCTCCACCACCATGGTCGTCACCGTTCTGCTCTGTCTCGCTTGTTGATCCCACCCAGCAGCGCCAGACCCTGCTCCACGTCCAGCGCGGTTTGGATGTGCGGCAGCTCCAGCCCCAGTTCGACGAGCGTCATGACGACGCCGGGCCGTAGCCCCACAACCACGGTTTTGGTGCCCATCAGGCGCGCAATCGCGGCTATCTGGTTCAGGGTGTGGCCCATGAAGCTGTCCACCACATCCAGCAGGGTCACGTCCAGCAGCAGCCCCTGCGCGCCACTCTGCTCGATCGTGGAAGCGATTTGCTCCTGCATCTCAAGGATTTGTCCATCGCTCAGCTCATCTTGAATGGTTACGATCATGTTGTCGCCGAGGCGAAGGATCGAGACAGGACCAAACATGCTTTCTCCCAATCTCATGAGGGGATCGTCAAAAAGGGGTGGGGGCGGGCTGGCTACTCGGCAGCGCTCTTCAGCTGCCAACCGCTTTCTTCGAGCGCGAGCTTCAGCCCCGCCCCGAGCGAGGTGCGCGTCTTGACATCGCCCAGGTCGATCCCGAGTTGCACCATCGTCTGCGCCACCTGCGCCGAGATGCCGACGATGATCGTCGCGGCCCCCAGCAGCCGGATCGCCTTGATGGTTTGTACCAGATGCTTGGCCACCGCTGTGTCCACCACGGAGACCCCGGTAATGTCGATGATGACTACGCTGGCCCGCCGCGACACGATCGCTTCGAGCACCGTCTCGGTCATCTGCTGCGCGCGGTGCGTGTCCAGCGAGCCAATCAGGGGGAGGGTAAGAATGTCTTGCCAGATTTCGAGCACGGGGGTGGATAGCTCGATGATCGCTTCCTGCTGCTCGCGGATGTACTGCTCGCGCCCTTGCAGGTAAATCTCGAAGGTATGCAGCGCGAGCTCGTCCACAATCGTGCTCAATTGCTCGATCAGCGCGGCGAGGCGGGCGGGGCTGCGCCCAAATTCTTTGCGGAGGACCGGCAGCAGGGCGGCTTTCAAGCTGAGCAGGAAGCGTGCATTTTCGCGGGGGGTAAAGCCTTGGCGCGCGCGGGTCTGGCTCAGGCGACCCAACAGCGCCAACAGTTTGTTGTCTGTCTGGGCGAAGCGTTGCTTGTCTTCTAGCGCGCGCACAATTTCATCTAGCATAAGACGTGCCTGGGCTTCAAGCTCTTCCGGCGCGATAATCGAGCGGCTGTTTTCCTGCTGCGTCTGGACCCAGCTCTCAACAATCTCGTCTGTGTACTTGCTAAGCAGGTCAACGAGTTGTTCCTGGGTCTCTTCGGTGCTCAACATGGTGCCCCTTTCGTGACGGGATGGCTGGCGGTTTGGTTGGCTCGGTGCGGGCTCGAAGCATAGCAATAAGCATGGTGCCTGCCAAGCGTTTGCGGCGTTGGGCAAGGTTTCTTCACACGCGCTCACTTGCGGCGCGGGGAGAGACGTGCAACACTTCAAGAATTGACAAGGGGAGGCAGGAGGTAACATGAATCAGGACAAATGGAAGCGGGCTGCTGCCGAAGCGGCGGTCGGGCAGGAGCTTCGCTCCGGCATGCGCGTGGGGCTGGGTAGCGGCTCTACCATGCGCTTTGCGCTGGAAGCGATTGGCGAGGCCCTGCGGCTCGGGCAGGTTACGGACATCGTGGGGGTGCCGACCAGCGACGCGGTGGCGGAGGTGGCGCGGGAGCAGGGCATCCCCCTGATTGACCTACACGAGGCGGGCGAGCTGGACCTGGCCCTGGATGGCGCGGACGAGGTGGACCCCACGCTGGACCTCATCAAGGGTCTGGGCGGTGCGATGCTGCGCGAAAAAATGATAGCCCAACACACCCAGCGGCTCGTCATCGTGGCCGACGAGTCCAAATTGGTGCCCTTTCTGGGTGCCAAATCGGCGCTGCCGGTGGAGGTGGTGCGCTTCGGCTGGCGCTCGCACCTGCCGTTGCTGCACGAGTTGGGCGCGCGCGCCGTGCGCCGCGAGCAGGCGGGGCAGCCCTTTCTGACCGACAATGGCAACTACGTGCTCGACTGCCACTTTGATCACGAAAAAGGCATCGAGGACCCGGCGGTGCTGGAGTGGCTCCTGCTCGCCCACGCGGGCATCGTCGATCATGGCCTCTTCCTGGACATGGCCGCCGCCGCCTACATTGCTGGCACGGAGGGGGTCACGGTGATGGCGCGCGCGCCGAAGGAGGGTGATGAAGGTGAGGGGGTGAGGGGGTGATGAAGGTGAGGGGGTGAGGGGGTGATGAAGGTGAGGGGGTGATAACAACCTGCGTTTCCATTCTCTATTCTCTATTCTCTATTCTCCATTCTCCGTGTTCTCTGTGTTCTCTGTGGTAAGCTGTCGTCGGTCGTCGGTCGTCGGTCGTCGGTCGTCATCCGTACAGCGCTCTTGGCAAGGGCTCGCTCCTGCGCTAGAGTAGTAGCTTGTCAATTTGAATCGACGCGTTGCGGGCGGGGTGCGTGCTTGAGGCGCGGGCTGCGCCGGACAACGTGCTCCGGTGGGAAAGGATAACATGGCTTCTCAACATAAAATATGGGTGGATGGCGCGTTGGTGCCCTGGGACGAGGCGACGGTGCACGTCACCGCACACGCGCTCCACTACGGTTCCAGCATCTTCGAGGGGATCCGCGCCTACGGCACGCCGGACGGGCAGGTGGTGCTCGGCCTGCAGCAGCACACGCGGCGCTTTTTCCGCTCCGCCAAAATGTTCCGCATGGAGTTGCCCTTTTCCGAGGAGGAGGTCAACGAGGCGATCCTGGAGACGCTGCGGGCGAACAACCACCCCTCTGCCTACATTCGCCCGCTCGCGATTCGCGGCGCGGGGCCGCTCGGGCGTGTATGGCCTTCACAACCCGATAAACGTCTATCGTCATGACGATGGAGTGGGGCGCTTACCTGGGCGCGGAGGCAATCGAGCAGGGGGTGGATGTGATGGTCTCCTCCTGGCGGCGCATGGCCCCCGACACCCACCCCGCGATGGGCAAGATCGGCGGCAACTACGTCAACTCGCAATTCATCGTGATGGAGGCGCGCCAGTACGGCTTCACCGAGGGGATCGCGCTCGATCACAATGGCACGGTGAGCGAGGGCAGCGGTGAGAACCTCTTCCTGGTGCTGGACGGCACGATCTACACCCCCGCGCTCGCCAACTCCATCCTGACCGGTGTGACGCGCCACTTTGTCATGCAGCTGATCGAGGATCACGGCTACACGGTGCGCGAGCAGGCGATCCCGCGCGAGATGCTCTACATCGCCGATGAAATCTTCTTCACGGGCACCGCCGCCGAGGTGACGCCGGTCCGCTCGGTGGATGGCATCTCGATTGGCAGTGGCGCGCGCGGGCCGATCACCGAGGCGCTCCAACAGGATTTCTTCGCCATCGTCGAGGGGCGCAAGGAGGATCGCCACGGCTGGCTGACCCCCATCTTCGAGCGCGCAACCGCCTAGGACCGAACGTAGCCATACAAGGTAGAGCGCTGCGCTGCGATCCCCTGGCAGTGCGGCGCTCTGTGCGTCGGGGCCTAACTTTGCAAATAAGTGTATAGTGCTTTGCCCTGGTTTGCCCCGCAGGGATAACAGGTGGTATAAACTTCCCGTCGCTTTTTGCCCCGCAACAACCTTTATTCTCCGCCTGTTAGCGCCCCTTATGCTCCGGTGATCGTTCCTGTGAGATCGCAGGGATCGTTGCGTTTTGCCACCTCTCAACCTAATTTTACGTGCTGAAAGAGGAGAAACATGTCTCTTGTTCGTTCCCCCCGTCTTCTAGTTTTGTGGCTGATCGCCGCCCTGCTGCTCGCGGCCTGTTCCGGCGGTGGCGCTACCCCTGCTGTTCCGACCGCTACCCTCCAGGAGAGCGCCCCCACCAACACCGCCGCGCCCGCCGCCACCAACACCACCGAGCCGGAGCCCACCGCGACCGCTGCGCCCACCGAGGTCACGAGCACCCTGGAAGACGCGCAGGCCGCAACGGTGCAGGTGCTGGTGCAGGGCTCGCAGTTTTTGGAAGAGTTCATCGGCTCGGGTTCCGGTGTCGTCTATGATGCCAGTGGCCTGATCCTGACGAACAACCACGTCGTCGAGGGCGCGGCCATCGTGCAGGTGCAGTTTGAAGGCGCGGAGAGCCCGGTTTCGGCGCGCGTGCTGGGCAAGAGCCCCTGTGACGACCTGGCGGTCATCAAGGTGGATCGAGGCGACCTGCCGGTTGCCACGCTCGGCGGCGAGAGCGACATCCGCATTGGCGACGATGTGTTCGCGATTGGCTACCCGCTGGGCGAGCCGCACCAGGGCACCACCAAGGGCATTGCCTCGAAGCTCAACATAGCGGTACCCACCGATTTTGCTGACTATCTGGACGCCATCCAGACCGATGCGGCGATCAACCCCGGCAACTCGGGCGGCCCCCTGACCACGCGCGATGGCAAGGTCATCGGCATCAACTCGGCGGGGATGGACTCGGCGCAGGGCACCAACTTTGCCATCTCGATTGACTACGCGCGCCCGATCATGGAGCGCCTGGCGGCGGGCGAGAACATCAGTTGGATCGGGGTGAACGCCGCGCCGCTCCCCGCCGACCTCGCGGAGTCCTACGGCATCGCGGTGGAGCCGGGGCTCTTCGTCTACGCGGTGGATTCCGGTAGCCCCGCCGACGATATCGGGATCGAGGAGGGCGATTTTATCACCTCGATTGAAGGCATCTCGGTGGGCGCGGATGGCACGCTGAAGGCTTACTGTGACGTGCTCCGCTCGCACGACAACGACGATGTGCTGGATGTTTCCGTGATTCGCGGCGGTGCGCGCTTTGCCGGGCAGGTCAATGGCCGCGAGCTTGAAGGGGGCGAGACACTGGCCCTGGGTGAGGGGACGACCGATGAGGGCGGCTCGACCGACGATAGCGGCGGCGACACGCTCAGCGATGTAACCTTCATCGATGTCAGCGATGACACGGGGCGCATCACCCTGCAACTGCCGGACCTGTGGGCCTACGCCACTGGCGAGCTGGTGATTCAGGCGTCCGCGGATTTGGATGGATGGATGGCCAGCTTCGGCGGCAGTGGCGAGGGTGATGCCACGACTCCGGGCTTCTACATCAATGCGTTGGACTACGAAGAAGCCGTAGACATGACCACCGTCGAGGATTTCCTCAACAATCAGACCGGCGTTCCGGGCAACTGCACCTTTGACGTCGAGGGGCGCGACGACTACGACGATGGGGTCTATCAGGGTCGCTACGACATTCTTGCCTGCGATCAGGGCGAGTACGTCTCGCTGGTTGCCTTCGACCCCGCGCAGCCCTCCTTCCTCATCTGGATCGAGGCGTACCTGATCAGTGACCAGGACATCGACCTCTTCAGCAACGCGCTGGACACCTTCTTCGTCAACCCGTAACCCTGACTCACAGCAAAAAGCCCTCGCCATTGGCGGGGGCTTTTTTGGTCGGAGATTGGAGATTGGAGATTGGAGATTGAACGACAATGCGGAATGCGGAATGCGGAATGCGGAATGCGGAATGCGGAATGAACGGCGTAACGCAAAGGCGCAGAGGCGCAGAGGCCGTTATATCCGTAATCTCTAATCTCTCATCTCCAATCTCTCATCTCTAAAATGCCAGGCACTCCTCCATCGTTTGCTGGATGCGCTCGACGGAGGGGACGATCTCTTCCATGAGCAGCTTGTTGTAGGGCACCGGGCAATCCGCGCCGGTGACGCGGCGGAGCGGCGCGTCCAGAAACAAAAAGGCGTCGCTGGCGATGGCGGCAAGGATGTCGCCGCTGAGGCTAGCGGTGCCGCAATCCTCGTGAACCACCAGGCAGCGGGCGGTGCGTTTCACCGAGGCGAGCACGCTTTCCCGGTCCCACGGGACGATGGTGCGCAGGTCGATCACCTCCACCTTGCCGGGGAACCTCTCCGCCGCCTCCAGGCAGCGGTACACCATCGCGCCCCAGGTCACGACCGTCAGGTCGCTGCCGGGCTGGACGATCTGCGCCTTGCCGAAGGGGAGCGTAAAGTTATCGCCCGGGTAGGGGCGGCGCGCGTCGATGTTGTCGAGCAGGTTGCGATGCTCCAGGAAGAAGGTAGGGTCGTTGCCGCGCAGCGCCGTGCGCAGCAGCCCCACCGCGTCCGCCGCGTTCGAGGGCATGGCGATGCGCCAGCCCGGCTTGTGCGCCAAAATCGCCTCGTCGGACACGGAGTGCCAGGGGTCGCCCACCTTTTTCGAGAAGCCAACGGGGATGCGCAGCACCATCGGCGCGGCGAAGCGGTTCGCGGTGCGCCAGCGAATCGTACCGATGTCATTGGTCTGCTCGGTTGCGGGGTCCAGGTACTTGCGAAACTGAATTTCCGGCACCGGCAGCAGCCCCGCAATCGCCAGCCCGACGCTCCGCCCGATGATCCCCTCCTCGCTGAGCGAGGTATCGAAGACGCGCGCGTCGCCAAAGGTGCCGTGCAGGCCACGGGTCGCCCCATGCACCCCGCCCTTCGGCCCCACATCCTCGCCAAACAGGAGGATGCGCGGGTTTTGTGACATCTCCGCTTCCAGCGTCCGCAGGATCCCATCCACTAGGTTGATGCGAAGCGGCTTGTCCACCTGCTCCACCTCGCTGCCCTGCGGAGGGTAGCACCCCCTCGGGCGCGAGGCCGCCCTGCTGCTGAAGCTCCCCCTCGAAAAAGACGTGCGTCTGCGCGCTGCTAAGCGGCGGCTCCTCCATCTCGCGCACCCGGTCGCGCGCCGTTGCCGCGCGGGCCTGCGCCTCGCGCTCCAGCCGTGCCCACGTTTCCTCGCTCATGCGCTCGGGCACCAGAAAGGCGCGCAGCGTCTGCTTGGGGTCGCGCGCGCGCTCCTCTCGCGCTCCTCCACCGTCTTGTACGCTTGGTTGTCCACGCTGGAGTGGCCGGGCAGGCGGGGAACGGTCAGGCGGAGCAGCACCGGCCCCTGCCCCTCGCGCACGGCGCTGAGCGCGAGCGCGATGTTCGCGGCGGCGTCGGCGGGGTCGGTTCCGTCCCCGTCGAGGATGAGCAGGTTTTGGAAGGAGGCGAGGTTAGCGGCGATGTTACCGCCTGGGGTTTGCAGGTTGCCCCGCACCGAGATGGCGAAGCCGTTGTCCTCGATCACGAAGAGCAGCGGCAGGCGCAGCGTCGTCGCGATGGTGAGCGCGGACCAGAAGCCGTTGGTCGCCACCGAGCCATCGCCGCCCATCGTCACGGCAATCGCGCCCTGCCACTCGCTCTCGCCCAGCACGTCGCGGCGGTAGCAGATCGCCTGCGCCCACCCGGCGGCGGGGGTGTACTGCGTGCCCACATCGCCGGACATCGGCAGCACCGTCGCGCCGCCGCTGCTCGGGCGGTTGAAGACCACCCCCACGTCACGCCCGAAGGAAGGGCTACCCGCGCGCGCGGCGTCCGCCGCCAGCGCCTCCTCCGGTGTCAGCCCCAGGGCGAGCATCAGCGGGCGCGAGCGGTAGTACGCCGCCACCCCATCGTGCGGGTGATCGAGCGCCAGCCCGAGTAGGATCTGGCTCAACTCGTGGCCCCCCGCCGAGAACTGGTAAATCACCTCGCCCGAGGGCAACAACTCGTTTTCTTCAATCTCGTCCAGGGCGCGCGAGGTGAGCAGCAGGCGCGCCACCTCGGCCCAATCATAGTCGGGTATCATAGAAGCTTCCTTCGTTGCAAGCTATAAGTCAGTGCCTGGCAGCGCGGTTGTGATGCGCGCGACAGAGAAAAGAAAAATGGTATACTCGTGCCAAATGTTTTCGACGCTATTCTAACTGCCGAGAGAGAATTGTACCAAAGAGGGCGAACCGCCGCGCGACTCGCGGAGGAGATGCGGGGGTGGGGCAAAGAGGTGCTGGGGGTGGGTAGATAGCGGCGGAAGGTGGCAAGCCTACAACAGATGCGGTACACTTTCCCTGGAATCTTCCCTTCCTCACTATCAACGAGGTCTGGTTCATGAATGCTACCCTATCGCTTAGCCCGCAGCTCGCTTCCTCCCTCGAATCCATCGAGGGCGAGACAGCCGACGCTAAAATGTTGTCCCTGTTGGAAAGCTATCTGACCCTCCGCCTGCATGAATGCGAAGCGGAAATTACGCAGTACGAGATCAAGTACCGTCGTACTTTTGCGGATTTCGCTGGGGCGTGGGCGCAGGGCGAGATAGCCAGACGGCACAGTCACGAGGTGGAGCGGGACTACATGGAGTGGGAGGGGCTCGTCGCGGAAAAGCAACGGTGGCTGGAGCAATTGCGCGCGTTGCCGCAGCCCGACACCTTGCGGGCAAGTGCCGCTTGACGGCCTCAGAATGGCTTGCTGCCGTGCGGGCAGCGGTTGCTACGCATTTCGCAGACGCCTCACTCCATGTAGCGGTCGTGCGGGAGGATTGTTCAACGACTACGAACCGTCACCGACAGTAGCCGCTGTAGGGCGAGACGCCAAGGACACCAAGGGAAGCTAGAAATCCTTGGCGTCCTTGGCGTCCTTGGCGCTTCACCATCCGTTCTCACGCAACCAGGAGAGAGCATGGCTTTTACCATTCGGGGCGGCACCATCGTCACAGCCTCCGGCAGCTTCGCCGCCGACCTCAGGGTTGAAGGGGAGCGCATCGCCGCCATCGCGGCGCGCATCGAGGCGCGCGAGGGGGAGGAGGTAGTGGACGCGGCGGGTCTGCTCCTGCTCCCTGGGGGGATCGACGTTCACACCCACCTCGACATGCCCATCGCGGCGGATTGCGCGACCAGCGACGACTTTTACACCGGCCACCGCGCCGCCGCCTTCGGCGGGACGACGACGCACATTGACTTTGCCAACCAGACGCGCGGCGAGTCGCTGCGCGCCACGCTCGACAAGTGGGAGGCGCGCGCCCGCGACAAAGCGGTGATCGACTATGGCTTCCACGTGACGATCCTCGACCCGACCCCCGCTGTGTTCGAGGAGATGGCGCGGCTGCCGGAGTGGGGGGTCAACTCGATCAAGCTGTTTACTGCCTACAAGGCGCGCGGCATGATGCTCGACAACGAGCACTTCTTTCGCCTCTGCCGCCGCGCCGCCGAGCTTGGGCTGCTGCCGCTTGTCCATGCCGAGACCGGCGAGGTGATCGACCTGCTGGAGCGCGAGGCCATCGCGGCGGGGCGCACCGAGCCAAAGTGGCACGCCGCCGCTCACCCCGCGCTCGCCGAGGCCGAGGCGACCAACCGCGCCATCGCTCTGGCACGCATGGCGGGTAGCGCGCTCTACGTGGTCCACGTGACCTGTGAGGGCTCGCTGTCCGCGATCCGCCGCGCGCAGGCGGAGGGCGCGCCGATCTTCGCGGAAACATGCCCGCAATATCTTTTCTTTACCGCCGACGACCTCGCGCGGCCCGACTTCGAGGGGGCCAAGTTTGTCTGCTCGCCGCCCTTGCGGACCGAGGCGGACCAGGCTGTGCTCTGGCACGGCCTCGCGGATGGTTCGCTCCAGGCGATCAGCACCGACCACGCTCCGTTCCGCTTCGCGGATCAAAAGCGGCGCGGGCTGGAGCGCTTCGACCAGATTCCCAACGGGGTGCCCGCGATTGAGCATCGGCTGACGCTGCTCTGGCACTTCGGCGTGAATCAGGGGCGGCTCACCCCCGAGCAGTTTGTAGGGCTGACCGCGACCACCCCCGCGCGGCTTTTCGGGCTCTTCCCGCGCAAGGGGGCGCTCGTGCCCGGCGCGGACGCGGACATCCTGCTCTGGGACCCGAGGCACCGTGGACGATCTCCGCCACGACCCACCAGATGGCGGTGGATTACGATCTGTGGGAGGGAGTATCGGGGCGGGGCAAGCCGCTCAAGGTCTGGCGGCGCGGCGCGTTGCTCGTAGAGGGACAACGCTGGCTTGGCGAGGCGGGCAGCGGCGAGCGCGTCGCGCGACAGCGTAGGAAGTAGAGAGTAGAGCGACGAGTCGTAGAACCCGCGTAGCGGGTGGCGACAACCTGTAGCCGTGGGTGGAGCGGCGTCGTTCCGCGTAACCCACGGCGGGCGTGACGGGTGGAGACGCTATGCTGCCGCGCACCCCACGGCGGGCGTGACGCGCGGCGCTAGCCGTGATTCCCCAAAGTGGGGCGGCGTGCTAGACTTCGCGCAACCGAGCAAAGAGGAGGCGATTCAATGGTGAAACTTCCCTGCGGGCACATCGTCGCCGACCCCGAGCAGGTTCACTACTGCGATTACCTGCACCTTGGCGAGCTTTTGGCCCTCCAGCCGAGCCGCGAGGCGGTGCGCCACCCCGACGAGCATCTGTTCGTCGTGACGCATCAGGCGTTTGAGCTGTGGTTCAGCCAGCTACGCTTCGACATGCCGCGCATCATCGAGGCGATTCAACGGGACGATGCCTCGCTGGCAACGTGGCTGGTGCAGCGCTGCGTCGCGGTCGTCAAGCTATTCGCGCCGATGATGCAGCTGCTGGACACGATGACCCCCACCGACTTTTACGCCTTTCGCGCCCACCTTGCCCCGGCGAGCGGCACCGAAAGCTCGCAGTGGCACGAGGTCGAGCTATTGGCGGGGCTGCGCGACGAGCGCTTCCGCCAGATGCTGGACCACGAGCCTTCCAGCGAGGCGCACGGCGCGCCCGCCCGCCTCTGGACCGAGCGGCTCAACGAGTTGTGGGAAAGCCCCTCCATCGCCTCTGCCCTGGGCGACCTGCTGGCGCGGCGCGGCATCGCGCCCGCCGACCTGTATCAGGTAGCGCCCCAACGCAACCCGCACGGCGACCTGATGCTGCTGGCGGAGGCCCTGCTCGACTTTGACGAAGGGTTCCGCGTCTGGCGCTTCGTCCACGCGCGCATCGCGCAACGCACCATCGGGCGCAACACGGAGGGCACGGGCCACACCACCGGCGTCCGCTATCTGGACTATGTCGCCACCCACCGCGCCGATTTTTTCCCTGATCTCTGGGCCGCGCGCAGTACCCTGTGGGAGCGGCAGAGTGGGCAAGATGGCTCGGTCGACGACGGGGCGGGGTGCCCGGTGCATCGATAAGCAACGCGGAACGCAGAACGCCGAACAACCACAAGCGAACAGAAATCTGCAATCTGCAATCTGCGATCTGCAACCATCTCTTGGATTGTCATTGACCTCAGATCACGGACTCCCCTCATGAACCAAATTGTCGAGCAAAACCGTGACCACACCCTCTTCGCCTGGGCGGCGCAGGGGGCTATCCAGCCCATCGCGATGGATCGGGCGGAGGGAGTGTACTTCTGGGATAGCGAGGGCAAGCGCTACCTGGATTGGAACAGCCAGCTCATGAATGTCAACATTGGGCATGGCAACCGCAAGGTGATCGAGGCGATCCAGGCGCAGGCGGAGCGCCTCGTCTACGCCTCGCCCAGCATGGCGACGCGCGTGCGCGCGGAGGTGGGGGAGAAGCTCGCGGCGATCACGCCGGGCACGCTGAGCAAGAGCTTTTTTACCACCGGTGGCGCGGAGGCGATCGAGAACGCGATCAAGGTGGCGCGCCTCTTCACCGGTCGCGCCAAGATCGTGACGCGCTATCGCTCCTTCCACGGTGCCACGGCTGGCGCGGCGAGCGCGGGCGGCGACCCGCGCCGCCTGCCCAACGAGCCGGGGGTGCCGGGGATCGTGCGCGTGCATGACCCCTACCGCTACCGCTGCTTTTTTTGCCGCGACCTGCCGCAGTGCAACCTGATGTGCGAGTCGCACATCGAGGAGACTATTCTCTTCGAGGGGCCGGAAAATGTGGCGGCGGTGCTCATCGAGGGGTGGAACGGCTCCAGCGGCCTGATCCAGTCGCCGCGCAACGAGGAATATTTCCAGCGGCTGCGCGCCTTCTGCGACGAGCATGGTATCCTCCTCATCGCGGACGAGGTGATGAGCGGCTTTGGGCGCACCGGCAAATGGTTCGGGGTGGATCATGCGGGCATCGCGCCGGACGTCATGGCGGTGGCGAAGGGGCTCACGAGCGGCTACCTCCCGCTTGGCGCGACCATCGTCAGCGAACGGATCGCCGCCCACTTCGAGAAAAACACCTTTTGGGGCGGGCTGACCTACTCCGGCCACCCGATGGCGCTCGCGGCGGCCAGTGCCTGCATCGACGTGTACCACGAGGACAATCTGATCCCGCACGCGGCTGCGATGGGCGAGCGGCTGGCGGGTGAGCTGGCCGCGCTTCAGGTGCGGCACCCCGTCATCGGGGAGACGCGCGGCATCGGCCTCTTCCACGTGATCGAACTGGTCAAAAATCGCGCGCACGCGCGAGCCGCTCAGTGGGTGGAACCAGCCGCTCAGCGAGCCGATGGCGCGCGTGCAGCAGGCGCTTCGCCACCTGGGGATGTACGCCTTTGTGCGCTGGAACCTGATCTTTTGCGCGCCGCCCCTCATCATCAACGAGAGCGAGTTGCAAGAGGGCATCGCCATCCTGGATGAGGCGCTCGCGCTCGCGGCTGAGTTTTACGAGGGCGAGTGAGCACTCTCAAGTAGTGGATGGCGAATCAAAAGACAAGAAATGGTTGCTGATCAGCGCTGATCTTCGGTCATCAGCGTTTTCAGCGTTCTATACAATTGGAGAGCATGGATGAATAGCGAGACAAGACAAGCCGGAATCGAGGCCGTCATCGCCGCCGCGCGGCTGTGCGAGGCGGTGCGCGCGGAGATGGTGCGCGGCGAGGGCGCAGCGAAGCTAGACAAAGACGATCGCTCGCCGGTGACGGTGGCGGATTTTGGCGCGCAGGCCCTGGTGTGCCGCCGCATCGGACAGAGCTTCCCCGATGACACCATCGTGGCGGAGGAAGATAGCGCGGCGCTTCGCGCGGAGGAAAACAGGGCGCAGCGCGAGGGCGTGACCCGCTTTGTCTCGCTGGAGGTGGGCGAGACCCCGGACGAGACGGTGTGCGAGTGGATCGACCGGGGCAATGGGCTCCCCGAGGGGCGCTACTGGGTGCTCGACCCGATTGATGGCACCAAGGGCTTTTTGCGCAACGACCAGTACGCCATCGCGCTCGCCCTGATCGAGGACGGGGAAATTCAGTGGGGCTTTCTGGGTTGCCCGCGCCTGGCGCATGAGGGCAGGGAAGGGGTCATCTTTGTGGCGCAGCGGGGCGCGGGGGCCGACGCCTACTCGCTGGCAGGCGAGCTTTTGGAGCCGGTCCACGTGAGCGCGGTGACCGACCCCGCGCAGGCGTGCGTTGCGGGGAGCATGGTGTCGGCGCACACCAATCGCGGGCTCGCCGAGCAGGTGAAGGAGCGGCTAGGCATCACCAGCGAGTCGGTTCGGATGGACAGCCAGGCCAAGTACGCGGCGGTCGCGCGCGGGCAGGCCGAGATCTACCTGCGCTCCCCTAACCCCAAGACCCCTGACTACCGCGAAAACATCTGGGATCACGCGGCGGGCTGGCTCGTCGTGGTGGAGGCGGGGGGCCGCGTGAGCGACGTGTACGGGCGGCCCCTGGATTGGTCTTACGGCAAGCGGCTGGAAGGGAACGTTGGGGTTCTCGCCACCAACGGGCACCTGCACGATCGGGTCCTCGCGGCACTGCGCGAGGCCCTGCCCGTCGCTAGGATGATGAGCCACCCATGCCACCCACCGACGGCCCGCTCAAGCAACTGATCAACGACTTTATCGAGGAGTTTGCCGCGTGGCTCCTGGACGCGGAAGTGAGCGCGGCGCGCCCGCTGAACGTCGAATTACAGGGCACGGATGTTGCGGTGGATCAACTGTTCCACGTCACCCTGGCGGACGGGCGCGAGCGGCTGCTCCACATCGAGTTTCAGGGCCGCCGCAGCCACGAGCCGATGCGCTGGCGCATGTTGGATTACATGGCGCGGCTGGCGCGCCTGTACCGCAGCGAGATTTGTAGCCTGGTTCTCTACGTCGGGCGTGGCGCGGGGCTCGACGACGAGGGGTACTACCAACTCGACTGCCTCGATGGGGCCGTGGCGCTCGCGTGGCGTTACCGCGTGATTCGCCTGTGGCAGATGCAGGCAGAAGAGCTTTTGGCGCTAGGCCGCCTTCCGCTACTCGCCCTGATCGGGCAAACAGAGATTCGGGAGCCGGAAACAGTTTTGCCCCAGGTGGTGGCGCGCATTCGCGCGCTCACCGACAAGGCGCAGCAGGGGCGGCTCGCCACGGCGATGCTGGCACTGCTTTCTGACGAGGAGATGGTCCAGATGGTCGAGAAATTGATCGAGAACGAGGAATTGCTGCTGGACACCCCCTACCTGCGGCGGGTTCGCCATCAGGAACGTGAGGAGGGGCGTGAGGAGGGGCGTGAGGAAGAACGGCGGCGCAGCATTTTGGAGGTGATCCGGCTGCGCTTTGCACCTGCGTCGGCGCGCTATGAGCGGCTTGAGCAGCAGGTGGCGCGCATCGAGTCGCTGCCGAGGCTGGAGGCGCTCTTCGCTGCCACGATCCAGAGCGCACGGTTGGAGGAAGTCGAAGAGGCGCTACGCGAGCCGGGGCCGGATCGTTTATGAGCGACTCGCAGATTCGCTATGACTCCCTGATCGTGGGTGGTGGCCCGGCGGGGTTGGCGGCGGCGCTGCAACTGGCGCGCTACAACCGCAAGCCGCTCGTCTTTGACAGCGGCATGGGGCGCTCCACCTACCAGCAGATCAACCACAACTACCTGGGCTTTCCGGGCGGTATCCACGCGCGCGCGCTGCGCGACCTGGGGCGGGAGCAGGTGCGCGCCTACCCTGTCACCTTTGTGGATGAGGCGGTCGTGGCGGCGCGCCGCGAGGGGGCGCTGTTCGTCGCGGAAACGGCGAGCGGCGCGGCGTTTCTGGGGCGGACGATCATCCTGGCGACGGGGGTGCGCGACCACTTTCCCCATTTCCCCAACTGGGAGGAATTTGTGGGCCGCACCTTTTTCTGGTGCATCACCTGCGATGGATACAAAACGCGCGGCAGGCGCATCGTGGTGCTGGGCAACGACGACGACGCCGGGGTGACGGCGCTGCAATTTCTCCAGTTCACAAACCAGATCACCTTTCTCACCAATGCCACCTTTTGCGGGGTCAACGACCAAATCTGCGCGGCCTTGGGGGAGCACGGGATCGAGGTGGTCACGGGGGAAATCGAGCGCATCGACGGGTACGATGGGGTCATCGGCCAGCTCGTGCTGCGCGATGGGCGCTGCCTGGGGTTGGATTTTCTCTTCAACCTTCAGGGCAAGAGCCCTAACAGCGAGTTGGCGGCGCAACTCGGCATCGAGTTGGACGAGCAGGGTTACATCCAGACCGATGTGGAGCTTTACACCAACGTCCCCGGTGCGTTTGCGGCGGGCGACGTGACGCGCCTCTTCGCCCACCAGATCGCCACCGCCGTCCACGAGGGGATCAGCGCGGCGTGCACCGCCAACTACTTCCTGTACGAGCCGTGGCAGCGCCACGATACGTATGAAACGGAAAAGTAAAAGGCAAAAGGCAAAAGGCAAAAGGCAAAAATTAACGAAATAAGGCTCTCGTTTTTTCGTTTTGTCGTCCCTTTTGCCTTTTGCCTTTCCGTTATTTTTGCCTTTTGCCTTTCCGTTTCACCTCTCGCCGCGCTCCGCCCAGACCTGCGTCAGGTGGATGATCGTCTGCACCGCGCGCGCCATCGTGTCGGCGCTGACCCACTCGCGGATGGAGTGGTAGTTGTGCATCCCCGTGAAAATATTGGGGGTCGGTAGCCCCTTGGCCGTGAGTTGCGAGCCGTCGGTGCCGCCGCGCACCGGCGTGGAGAAGGGGTCCACCCCCGCGCGGCGAATCGCCTCCTCGGCGTACTCCACCACAAAAGGCACCTTGTTGAGCGTGTCCCGCATGTTGCGGTACTGCTCCTTGAACTCGACAGTGACCGTCGCGCGCTCGTCCAGGTGCGCGACCTCCTCCGCGAGGCCGACGAGGAAGGTGCGGTACTCCATCAACTTCTCATCGCTGAAGTCGCGCAGGAGCAGGCGGAGCGTGACCTGCTCCACCCCGCCCTCGATGGCATACGGGTGGACGAAGCCCTCGTAGCCATCGGTCGTCTCGGGCGAGAGGCGCTCGCGCGGCAGGCGGCTGATGAAGGCGGCTGCGAGCTTGATCGCGTTGACCATCTTGTCCTTGGCATAGCCCGGGTGCTGGTTGCGCCCCTGGATGGTGACGACCGCCTGATCGGCCGAGAAGGTTTCAAACTGGATGACCCCCTCCGCCGCGCCGTCCATCGTGTAGGCGTAGCGCGCCCCAAACTGCTCCACCGAGAAAAGCTCGGGACCGCGCCCGATCTCCTCGTCCGGCGTGAAGCCGATGGCGATCGGCCCATGCTGAAGCTCCGGGTGCGCTAACAGGTACGCCACCGCCGTCATGATCTCGGCCACCCCCGCCTTGTCGTCCGCGCCGAGCAGCGTGGTGCCGTCGGTCGTCACAAGCGTGTGGCCGATGCTTTGGTTCAGCGCGCGGCTCTCCGCCGGGTCGATGCGCTGCGCGGGGTCGCCGGGCAGCGTGATGATGCCCCCCGCATAGCTCTCAATCACCTGCGGCTTGACGTTGGCCCCCGTCACCTCGGGCGAGGTATCGACGTGGGCCAAAAAGCCAATCGTGGGGACGACTCTGCGCGTGATCGTCCGGCAGGGTGGAGGGGATCGTCGCCATCACGTAGCCGTGTTCGTCCAGGCGCGCGTTCGCCAGCCCCAGTCCCTGAAGCTCATCCCGCAGCAGCCGCAGCAGCTCCAACTGCTTCGCCGTCGAGGGGAAGCTGTCCGAGTGCTCGCTGGATTGCGTGTCGATCTGCACGTATCGCAGAAAGCGCCCCAGCACATCCGCTTTGATATCAAAATCCATCTTGCTCTCCTGATTTTTGAGGGTTCGACGGGGAAACTATCCTACGAAAGCGGCGCTTTGGCAACTGGGACGACGACGTGCACCACAGAGAACACAGAGAACACAGAGGAGAATTTCGGATTTCGGATTTCGAAAAGCATTAGGAGTTACGCACTTCAGCCTGATTTGAGGGGTGAAATCTATCTAATTCTCTCCCCAACTGCGTACCTTCTAAGCATGTCTGAAAATCCGAAATCCGAAATCCGAAATCTACCCCCGGCCGGCGCGCAGCAGGTACGCGTAGAGGAGCACCCCGCTCCCCACGCCGATGAGGGCCTTGGCCTGCCAGGGGAGGGCGGAGGGGGAAAGGAAGCCCTCGATCAGCCCCGCGAGGACGAGCAGCAGCGCGCCGCCCGCCACGAGCCCCAGGGCGTCGCGCGCGGCCTGCGCGATGGCGTCGCGGCGGCGCAGCAGGCCCGGCGCGATCATCGCGTGGCCCAGGCGCAGCCCCGCCCCGCCCGCGATGCAGATCACCGATAGCTCGATGGGACCGTGGCCGATCACGAACGCGCCCAGCTCATCTGCCAGCCCATACGCCTGCACGAAGCCGAAGATCGTGCCGAGCATGATCCCGTTGGTGAGCAGCACGTACACGGTGAGCAGCCCCGCCAGCGCGCCGCCCGCAAAGGCCATAAAGGCCACCTGGATGTTGTTCGTCATGATGAACGCGCCCGCTGCCGAGCTTTCCGCCGCCGAGATGTCGATCCACAGCCTGCCCTCGCGCTCCACGTTTTGGAACATCGCGGCAGCCTGGGGCAGCAGGGTGTAGGCCCGTGTCGGGTCGCGCGCGACGAGCGGCCAGCAGAGCAGCGCAGGCCCAAAAAAGAGCAGCGCGGCGACGGCGATGTACCGCCAGTGGCGGCGGAACAGCTGCGGGAAGCCCGCGCGCAAAAAGTCGCGAATCCGGCCCCGCCCCAGGCTACTGCCTCGGTAGACGCGGTGGTGCGCGCGGCCAACCAGGTGGTTCAGGAAGGGGGTGACCTCGTGGTGGGGGAAGTCGCGCTGCGCCAGCGCGAGGTCCGCCGCTGCCGCGCGGTACAGCGCGCCCAGCGCGCGTAGCTCGCGCTCGTTCAGCCCCGCGACGCTGCCATGGCGCGTTTTGTGGAGCAGGTGCTCCAAGCGCTCCCACTCCTGGCTGGCGGCGGCTCACGAATTGGTCGGGGGTCATAGTGCGAGGATGAGTGCTGAGCGATGAGCGACGCGCTACCGACCGCGCAGGATCAGGGGTAGGTGGAGCTGCTCGGTAAAGATGCTCCAATCGATGGTGGCAGTTGGGGAGGGGATAGGCGTCGGTGTCAGTGCGGGCGGCGGCGGGCGGCGCTTGCAGGCGATACTCCACGTGGAGCAGCGGCGCGAGCGTCGGTTCCCCGTCATACGCCTCGGCGGTGCGCTCGCCGGAGCCGACCACGATGAAGGCCATCGCCTTGCCGCTGCTCCAACCGGGGCGATTGACGATCTCCTGAACGACCGGCGACAGGTCGGGGGTTTGGTGGCTCGACATGCTCACCGTCCCACGGGGCGACCCCCGACCAAGTAACGACGGCGGCGCTGCGGGCGCGGCTCGACAGGTTGTGGTCCGCCTCGGTGAAGGCGGGCGCATCGTCGCTGGCCTGCGCGTAAAAGGTAAGGGTGGTCGAGCCGGAATCCGGCTCATCGGTCGAAAATTCCAGATAGGCCCGCGTGATGATCGCGCCCTGCGGGACCAACAGCGCCGGAAAGCGCAGGCCCACCAGCTGCTGCCCCGCGAAGCCCCCATCGTTCACCAGCTCCAGGTCGGAGCTTTCCAGGTAGATCGTGCCGTCGCCCACCACCTCCTCTACGTCGTCTGCGGGGGTCGCCACGCGCTGCTCCACGGTGTAGGTCGGGATGGGTGTCGCGGTGACAACGCGGGTAGCGGTCGGGCTCACGCTGGGGTTTGGGGGAGGGGGCGGCGCGCCGCCCAGGTCGCGCACGAAGACGTCCTCCGTGCCATTGATATCCACGTCTACCAGGTTGGATGCCCACGACTCCCAGGCGACAACGGAGCCGCTGCTGCCAAGCGCCGCGCCGGTGGACTGGCCGTTGCCCTCCGCGCCCGCTGATGAGACGGAGACGCGCGTGGTCTGCCGCGTGTCGCGATCATACAGGTAGACGTCCCAGGTGTTGTTCGTGTCGCCGCTGACCAGGTTGCTCGCCTGCGATTCCCACGCTACCCAGCGCCCATCCCCCGAGAGCACCGGGTACCAGGAGTGGTTGTTGGCCTCCATCCCATCCGAGGCTACCGAGACCCGGGAGAGCAGCCCTGTCTGCCGATCGTGGACGAAGATGTCGCGCCGGTCATTGAGGTCGCCCGGCACCAGATTCGTGGCGGTCGAGTGGAAGGCTACCAAGCGCCCATCGGCGGAGATATCGGGCGCGTAGGAATCGCGGTTGCTCTGCGCGCCATCCCACGCCAGCGAGATGCGCGTGGTCTGGCCGGTGGTGCGGTCGTGCACGAACACGTCCTGCCAGTTGTTCGTGTCGCCGCTGACAAGGTTGTTGGCCCAGGAGCCGAAGGTCACGTAGCGTCCATCTTCCGAGATCGCCGACGATGTGGAGTTCTCGTTGCCCGCCGCGCCGCCGGTCGAGCGCGAGACGAGGGTGGTCTGGCCGCTCTCACGGTCATGGACGTACACCTCTACCACGGTGCTACCGCCCGCCACCAGGTTGCTCGCGCTCGACGAGAAGCTGATGTAGCGCCCATCGCCGGAAATGGCAGCGCCGTAGGCGTAGTCGTTGGCCTCGCTGCCATCGGAGGCGACGGAGACGCGCGTGGTTTGCCCCGTTTGGCGGTCGTGCAAGAAGATGTCCTGCTGCGCGTTCGTGTCGCCGCTCACCAGGTTGCTCGCGGCGGACTCAAAGGCCACCCAACGCCCATCGGCGGAAAGGGCAGGCGCGCGCGCGGCCCCGTTGCCCTGCTCCCCGCCGCTCGACCGCGAGACGCGCGTGGTCTGGCCGGTGGCGCGGTCGCGCACAAAGATGTCCCACTCCCCGTTCGTGTCGCCGCTCACGAGGGTGCTAGCGTAGGAGGCGAAGGCCACCAACTGCCCGTCCGCCGAGAGGGAGGGCTGCTCCGATGCGAAGTCGCCCTGCATCCCGCTGCTGGAAAGGGAGACGCGCGTGGTGCTGCCCCCGCCCTGCGCGCCGAGCCCATCCCAGCCCAGCAGGGAGAGTAGCGCCAGCGCGATCAGTAGCAGCAGGGGTTTGACAAGGGTTTTCATCGCTGTCCATTTCCGTCAGCGCGCCGCTCCGGCCCGCACAAAATCATCCACGGTTGATCCTGATGTTTGGTCACAAAGAGGGTCACGGGCTCTCCCCCCGGCTGGCTTTTGAGGCGGCGGCGAAAGGTTTCCGGCTCGATTGGGCTGCCCCGCTTTTTGACCGTTACCACGTCCGCCCCCAGCGCGCGCAGGCGGCGGTTCAAGCTTTTCAGGTTAAAGGGCGCGTGCTCGATCACCGGCCACACACGCGCGAACGGGCTGTCCGGCGCACTGTCGCTCGTCAGGTAGGCGATCTGCGGGTCAAGCTGCGATGCTCCCAGGCGCTGCGCCAGGGGCTCGACGAGCGTCGCGCGAATCACGGCGGGGTCCGGCTCCCACAAAAAGGCGCGCGGCTCGCTGACGGCGACGGGCGGCGCGGGCGCGTCGCTGCTCAGCGTGTGCGTCTGCTCATCGCCCGCGAGCAGCGTGGCGGTGCGCGCCGTGCCCCGGCGTAGCGCCCCAAACCAGAGCACCGCCTCCTTTAGCGTGCCGCGCTCGGAAATCCATTCCACCTCCGCGTCCAGCGGTATCTCCTCGTCGGCCACCCCCGGCATCACCTTGACCCCCAGGTGGGGCAGCCGTGTCTGGAGGGCCAGAATTGCGGCCAGCGGCGGCTCGATTTCGTGTAGGGAAAAGACCCGCTGACCGCCCACGCGCCGCGCGGGGTCGGCAAAGGCTGCCTCGACCGCTGCGGGAAAATCGAACCGTGTCCAATCTGCATGCTCAAAGCGTGCCACCGTGGCGAGCCGCGCCACGCGCAGGTTGTGCTCCGCGAAAAAAAGGCGCACCGGATCGAGGTCCAGCGCGAGCAGCCCTGCCACCCGCTCGCCCAGCGCCAACGCGTCGCCACCGATGCCGCAGCCCAGGTCGGCCACCACACCAAAGGGCGCAAAGCGCGCCGCGCGGTAGCGGGCGATGCGCTGCCCGCTCGCCTGCTGGAGCGCCTCATCGGTGAAGAGCATCCGCGTCGCCAGCTCGCCAAACTTCTCCCCCCCCTTCGCGCGCAGCCGTGCCTGGTCCAGGAGCGCAGCGGCCTGCTCCTCGCTGTAGCGCTGACGAAGCTCCGTCAGCAGGGGAAGGAGGTGACGGTCGCTCAAATCGCGCTCGGCCAGCGCGGCGAGCGCCTGCCACGCCTCGCCCGTGGCGAGCCAGCGCGCGGTCGGAAGGGTTAACTCTCTCAGGGGAAACTCCTGTTAAGAACTCGTAGGAACTCATGGGAACTCGTATGTGTCACTCGACACCGCACGTTGCGCCCATTCACCATTCACCATTCAAAGCGAATAAGGGAACATTGTACCTTTCTTCGGGGCAGTTATCAATGAAAAGGGGATGCTTTCGGGCCAGGAAGGGCGCGGGGCGTTTCGCGAAATGCCTGATCTCTGCCATGCTATGCAGGGTCGTCGTGTCCTACCGCATACGTTGTAACCAGATGGAAAGGGTGTAAGGATGGGCTGGCAATCCTTTTGGGTGCTTTGGCTGCTGGGCGGGCTGGTGCTGAGCGTGCCCACTGCGGGCACGGCGCGCGGGGCAAGAACAGAGGCTCCCTCGCTGCTCCGCTGGCGGGCGCGCGACAATGACTTTGTGCGCTGGGAGCTACACAATCTGGCGGTGGGGGAGGATGGCACAGTGCGCTTCGTTGCCTCGCCGCCGGAATGTGCCAGTGGGGTTTTTTGCGGCGAGGCGATCAGCCCCGAGGTGGCGGGGCTTTCCTTCGAGGAAGCCATCGCCTCGTGGAACATCGAGACCCCAACCGGCAGCTGGGTGGACGTGCTGCTGCGCGTGCGCGTGGGCGAGACGTGGAGCGAGTGGTTCACGATGGGGATCTGGACCGCGTCTTCCGATGGCCCCATCCAGCGCCAAAGCGTGTCGGGCCAATCGGACGCGGTGGCCCGCGTGGCGGTGGATACGCTGATCCTGCACGACGGGGTGAACCCGGCGAACGCGCTGCAACTCAAGCTGCGCCTGCTGAGCAACCAGGCGGGGGTGAGCCCGCAGCTGCGCGCCGTGGGGGTTGCGCTCTCGCCCCACCCGCCCGCCGCGCCCACGCTCTCGGCGGGCAACCCCGCGCTGTGGGGCAGCGCGCTCGCGGTGCCGCCCTGCTCGCAGATGGTCTACCCGGATGGGGGCGAGGTCTGGTGCAGCCCGACCTCCGTCGCGATGGTGCTCGGCTACTGGACGGAGCAGGCGGGCGGCGTGGCAGGCCCGTGCGAGCCGCGCGTGCGCGCCGCGGTCGCGGGGGTGTACGATTTTGTGTATGATGGGCACGGAAACTGGCCCTTCAACGTGGCCTATGCCGCGACCCAGGGGCTGGAGGGCTACGTCCTGCGCCTGTCGGGGCTGGACGAGGCGGAACCGTGGCTCCGGCGCGGGGTACCGCTGGTGGTTAGCTACGGCTGGGGGGTCGGGGAGCTGGACGGCGCGCCGCTGCCCTCCAGTAACGGCCACCTCGCCGTGCTCGTCGGCTTCACCGCGCAGGGCGACCCGATGATCCATGACCCTGCCGCCCCCTCGGATTCGCAGGTACCGCGCAGCTACCGCCGCGATCAGTGGGAGGCGCTCTGGCTGGAACATTCCGGCGGCACCGTCTACGTGATCGCGCCCCCCGACTATTTCGACTCATTCCGGCTGCACCTTCCGATGGTGGGGAGGTAGTGGGGTATGAGATAGTGGGTATTGGATAGTGGGAAAGAACCAGTTTCGATGCTGGTGTTGTGGGATGGAATCGCTTGGTGCGAACCTTTGCATCGATTCCTCTGTGTTCTGTGTGCTCTCTGTGGTGATATCCGTCAGGTTTATCGGAGGGTAGTGACCCTCGTCGGCTGCCAGACCAACACCATGATCTGCGGGGTCGGGGGCTACCGCTTTCTGAATTTTACCCGCGTCGGCCCGCCGCTGACCCTGCTGCTGTGGGGCGCGGCTACCTTTTTTATCCCGATTTTCTGGCCCTTCTGACAGGGCAGCGGAGCTTATGAACACAGACATTCTTTTTGTGGCAGGCATTCTCCTGCTCACCATTGTCATGCTCGTCACCGAGAAGGTGCGGGTGGACCTCGTGGCGATCCTGGTCATGGTCGCGCTGGTAATCGGGGGGGTGCTGAACGCATCGGAAGGGGTGGCGGGTTTTTCCAACCCCGCCACGATTACCGTGGGGGCAATGTTCATCCTGAGCGCGGGGCTCCAGCGCACCGGCGCGGTCAATGCGATCGGGCGGCGGCTGGTGCGGCTGGCGGGGAGCAGCGAGCAGCGCCTGCTCTTTGGGCTTATGAGCGTGGTAGCGGCGATCTCGGCTTTTATCAACAACACGGCGGCGGTGGCGGTGCTCATGCCACTCACGCTGAACGTGTCCAAAGAGATGAAGGTGAGCCCCTCGCGCCTGCTCATCCCCCTCTCCTATGGTGCGATGTTTGGCGGGGTCTGCACGCTGATTGGCACCTCGACCAACATCCTCGTCAGCGCCATCGCCGAGGATCGGGGGCTTGCGCCCTTTCGGCATGTTCGAGTTTTTGCCGCTCGGGCTGCTCTCGGTTGGGTTGGGTATCCTCTACATGATGACCATTGGCCGCCGCCTGCTGCCGGAGCGGCAGCCGGAAAAATCGCTGGAAGAGCGCTACGACCTGCGCGAGTACCTCACCGAGCTGGTGATCCAGCCCGACTCGCCGTTGGTGGGCAAGACGGTGGAGGAGGCGCGCCTGGGGCTGGAGTTTGACATCAACATTGTGGACATCATTCGCGACGAGCAGGACATCCCGCTGCCCGCTGCGACGCGCGTGCTGCTGGCGGGCGACGTGCTCGTGGTGAGCGGCGATGTGCCAACCCTGCTTCAGGCGCGCGAGCAAAAAGGATGGAAGCTGCGCTCGGAGGCGGTAATGGGCGATTTGCCCCTGACCGACGGGGCCTACACGCTGCTGGAAGCCATCATCGCGCCCTACGCCTCGCTGGTGGGCAAGACCCTGCGCAGCAGTGCGTTCCGGCGGCGCTACGGCGCGGTGGTGCTGGGCCTCCAGCACCATGGGCGCTTGGTGCAGGAAAATCTGGCAAATTTGCCGCTGGAAGCGGGCGACATGCTCCTGCTGTACGGGGAGCGCGCCGACATCGACGCGCTGCAACGCTCCAAAGACTTTTTGCTGCTGCAAGAGTTCCCCACACAAACCATGCGCTCCGGCAAGGCCCCGCTGGCCCTTGCGATCATCGCGGGGGTGGTCGTGGTGTCCGCGCTGGAGTGGGTCTCTATCGTCATCGCGGCGGTGATCGGCTGCGTGCTGATGGTGTTCACCGGCATCCTCTCGCTGGAAGAGGCGTACGAGTCGCTGGACGCGCCGGTGCTCGTCATGCTGGCAGGCATCCTCTCGCTCGGGGTGGCGATGGAAAAGAGCGGCACCGCTTCCTTTTTGGCCGATGGCGCGGTGGCGCTGGCGGGGCCCTACGGGCCGGTGGCCCTGCTCGCCATCTTCTACCTGATGACCACCCTGCTCACCGAGATCATGTCCAACAACGCGACGGCGGCGCTGCTCGCACCGATCGCGATCTCCATCGCGACCGGCCTGGGGGTGAGCCCCGCCCCCTTTCTGGTGGCGGTTGCGTTCGCCGCCTCGGCCAGCTTCATGACCCCCATCGGTTACCAGACCAACACCATGATCTACGGGCCGGGTGGCTACCGCTTCTTCGACTACACGCGCGTGGGCGCGCCGCTCAACCTGCTCTTCTGGATTGTGGCTACCCTGTTTATCCCCATCTTCTGGCCTTTTTAGCGCCGCACCTTGTCAGATAGCTTCATGGTAACCGCAGAGCTTGGCTCCGCTGCCGTGGGGTTGATACAATAAGGCGCACGATAACCGTGCGCCCCTGAGAACAAAAAGGAGAGTGAGAGCATGTCAATCAAGCTGATAACCGATGGCAGCATTGATGTACCGGAGGACATCGTGGCCGAGTACGATATCACCGTGGTGCCGCCGGTGGTGATCGTCGGGAGCGAGCAATACCTGAGCGGTGTGGATATCACCCCTGCCGAGTTCTTCGAGCAGCAGCGCACCTCGCCGGTGCTGCCCCGCACCTCGCAACCCTCGCCGGGCCAATTTATCGAGGCGTTCGAGCAGGCGCTGAAAACGCACGATCGCATCTTTTACATCGCCATCTCGTCGGCGCTCAGCGGCACGCTGAACAGCGCGCAGCAGGCGGCAAAGCAATTTCCCCCCGACGCCATCGTGATGCACGACTCGCTCTCCCTCTCTGCCGCTGCCGGCATGCAGGTAGTCGCTGCCGCCAAGGCGCTCGCGGCGGGGGCCAGCATGGAGGAGACGCTGGCGGTCACGCGGGCAACCGCGCAGGCAACCACCCTCTTCTTTTCAGTCGATGATTTGAGCTTTCTGATCAAGGGCGGGCGAATCGGGCGCGTGGCGGGCGCGGTGGGCACCCTGTTCAACATCCGCCCGATCATCACGGTGGACAAAGCGGAGGGGGTCTTCGAGCCGCTGACGCGCGTGCGCTCCTTCAAGGCGGTGATGCGCAAGATGGTGGAGATGGTGGTCGAGGAGGTGGGCGCGGGTGGCCCCGCCCGTATCATCATCATGTACGGCGAGACGCTGCCGGAAGCCGAGGCGCTGGAAACGCAGCTTCGGGAGGCCATCGATGTGAAGTGGTTCCGCCGTCTCATCCCTGCTCCTACCATGCTGGCGCACACGGGGCCGCGTGCCCTCGCCGTTGCTGTGGCACCGGGGGAGTGGTAGCCGCGCCGCGTGCGAGCTAGCTCGTGCCCGCCCATTCTTCCATGAAGCGGGCGACGAACCCTTCCATGTAGCGGTGGCGCGCCTCCGCCAGGCGGCTACCCTCGGCGGTATTCATCCCGTCGTGCAGCGTGAAGAGCTTGTCGTGGAAGTGTTGGATCGAGTTGGTGCGATCATGCGGGTCGTAGAGCGGGCGACCATGCGCGCCGCCGTAGGCAAAGGCGCGCGCGATGCCGATCGCGCCGATGGCATCCAGCCGGTCGGCGTCCTGCACGATAGCCGCTTCGAGCGTGCTGGGCGCTGCCCCGCGCGTAAACGAGTGCTCGTTGATGGCCGTGAGGATCGCGGCCCACGTCGCCTCCGGCAGCGCAAGCTGGCGCAGGATGTCGCCGACCACGCTTTGCCCCACCAGCGCGTTGCCCTCGCCGAAGCGCTTTTCCCCGATATCATGAAGCAGCAGGGCCGCGCGCAGCACGAGCGGGTCGGCGTCCGGCTCGGTGGCGGCAATCGCCAGGCCATTGCGAAAGACCCGCTCGATGTGATACCAATCGTGCGCGGCATCCTGGCTCATGCGTGCCTCCACCAGCGGGCGCACGGTTTCGGGTGTCAGCTTGTCGATCAGGTTCATGGGGTCCTTGGTGGGGCGTGGAGAGTGGAGAATGGAAAATGGAAAATGGAGAATGGAAACGGATGACGCATGGGTACCTGTCGGTCGTCGGTCGTCGCACCCAAGGGATACCCGTCGGTCGTCGCACCCAAGGGGTACCCGTCGGTCGTCGGTCGTCTATCGTCGCTCCCATAGCGCTCTCGTCTTTGACGCAACCCCCCACACGTGATATGCTCATGATGGTCAATTGAGAGGAGAATGGCAAAAATTATGGCTATAAAGTGGCAAAGTGGCTGCGTGCGGATCGAGATTCAGGACGGGCAGGCGCTGCTTCCCCTGGAAGATCGAAGTGCGCGAATCTTCATCGATGGGATCGCCGAGGGGGGCCGCTCCAGCGCGGTCAAGGCGGAGGGCGAGTTGGTGAACCAGTTGGCCCACCTGCTGCACGCCTGCGTCGTGCTCAGCGGCGGCGAGGACGAGGAATGGTTCATCCCCAACCCCGGTCACCCGCTCCACCTGCGCCGCCACGGTCGGCAGGTCGAGATCGCCAGCTACCCCACCTTTATCAGCCATTCCCCCAGCTGGCTCACCGACGATGGCCTCTACCTTGTGGACTTTGGGCTCTTTGTCGAGTCGCTCAGCGATGCGGTCGAGTGGATCATGGAAGAGGTTTCTCCTGACTGTGCGGAGAACGACACCATCACCGTGCTGATCGCCCAGTGGGAGCGTGCCTGGCAGCGCTTCAGCCGCCTTGTCACCTTCCGCCGCGTCTCGCTCGCCTTCGTCTAGCCCGCCCCGCCTTTCCCGCTACGTTTCCCAAACCCGCCCCGCGCGGGTTTTTTGTGTTTAAGGCAAAAAAGGGTTGCTGCGGAGAATGTGAGTGTGATACAATTGTCAGTCTGCCTGTACCTATCGCTCACCAACTCGTGGGAACTCGTAGACCTGATAGGCACATGTGGGAAGTCGTGGGAAGTCGTGGGAAGTCGTGGGAAGTCGTAGTCGGGAAGTCAATCACCCACTCACCCACTCACCCACTCACCCACTCACCCACTCACCCACTCACCCACTCACCCACTCACCCAACTCACCGGAACCAACGACCCCATCATGGCTGATCCGACCCTTCACGGACTTGTTCCGATCCTCCAAGCCCAGCCCGCGTTTCACGCGCTCTGCTCCGATCTGAGCCGTGGCTCCCTCGCGCCGGGGGAGGAGCCGCTCGCCCTGAACCTGCTCGGGGCCGCGCGCCCCTACGTGGTGGCCGCGCTGTACCGCGAACTCAAGCGCCCCATGCTCATCCTGACGGCGCGGCCCGAGGTGGCGCTCCAGTTTATGGAGCAGATGCGCCTGTTCATGGAAGCGCCGGACAATTTGTGGAACTACCCCGACCCGGGCGCGTTGCCCTACGAGCGCGCCCCGTGGAGCCTCGACCGCGTGCAGCGCCGCCTGATGGTGCTCACCGAGCTGGGCCGCGAGGGGGCGATGCCGGTCGTGGTGACCAGCGCGCGCGCCCTGCTCCACCCGACGCTGCCCAGGGAGCTGTTTGGGCGCTACACGCGCCCCTACCAGGCGGGGCAGACGGTGAACCTCAACTTTTTGCTCAAAGCCCTGTACGCGATGGGCTACCGCAACGTGAACACCGTAACCGAGCCAGGGCAGTACGCGCAGCGCGGTGGCATCCTCGATATTTTCCCCGCGAATCTGGTCTATCCGGTGCGCATCGAGCTGTGGGGCGACGAGATCGACTCGATTCGCACCTTCGATCCGGTCAGCCAGCGCTCGGTGGACACCCTCCAGCGCCTCACCATCCCGCCCGCGTCGGAGGCGCTGCTCTTTCGCACCGGGCCGGAGGCCGCCGCGCGCCTGCGCGAGCTGGATTGCTCCACCTGCGCCGATGGGGTGCAGCAGGAGTTTGCGGAGGAGATTCGCAAGATCGAGGAGGGGGAGCGCTTCGACGGGATCGAGTTCTTCTTGCCCTACCTGTACGAGCGCCCCGGACACCTCTTCGACTACCTGCCCAAGGACGCGCTCGTGCTGGTGGACGACTGGACCGCGCTGGAGTTGAACGTGGATCAGGTGGAGAGCGAGGCGCTCCAGCTGCGCAACGACATGATCGAGCGCGGCGAGCTGCCGCCCGCCTACGAGAACGCGCTCTTCACCTGGGACGACCTGCGCGACCATTTCTCGCAGCACCCGCCCATCGTGCTGGGCTATGGCAACATGGAAAGCTACGGGGTGGGCGAGCTGTTCGAGGCGGGGCAGCGCTTTGGCGGGCGGCTCCACGACGCGATCCGCGCCATGCGCGAGCGGCAGCGCGACGTGACGCAGGTGCTCCTGACCCGTCAGGCGGCGCGCATGGCCGAGCTGCTGCGCGACGAGGGCATCCTCCCCCTGATGCTCAGCGACATCACCGAGCCGCCACCCCCCGGCAGCCTCAGCGTCCTCAACGGTGCCCTCAACGATGGCTTCAACCTCGTCCAAAGCCCTAGCGACGACCGACCGCGGACGACCGACGACGGACCACCGACGACCGACGGCGGACAGCGGGCGGATGACCCCCTCACCCCCTCACCCCCTCACCCCCTCACCCCCTCTCTCCACCTGATCACCGACGCCGAGCTGTTCGGGTGGAGCCGCGCGGTGACGCGCCGCCCGCTGCGCCCGCGCAAGCGTGCCAGCACCGATATTTTTTCGGAGATTTCCGAGGGGGAGTTCGTCGTCCACATCGAGCACGGCATCGGGGTGTATCGCGGCTTGGTGCAGCGCGACATCGCGGGGATGCGGCGCGAGTACCTGGAGTTGGAGTACGGGCAGGGGGACAAGCTGTACGTGCCGGTGCACCAAGCGGACCGCGTGGCAAAGTACATCGGCCCGGGCGACCGCGAGCCCACCATCCACCGCCTGGGCACCGCTGACTGGGAAACCGCGCGCCGCCGCGCCAAGGCCGCGGTCGAGGAGATCGCGGACGAGTTGCTGGAACTGTACGCGGCCCGTGCCACGATTCAGGGCCACGCCTACGCCGAGGACACCCCCTGGCAGGCCGAGCTTGAGGCGAGCTTCCCCTACGTCGAGACCGACGACCAACTCGACGCGATCCGCGAGGTCAAGCGCGACATGGAA
Source organism: uncultured Chloroflexia bacterium (assembly GCA_963845765.1). Classification (GTDB taxonomy): domain Bacteria; phylum Chloroflexota; class Anaerolineae; order Ardenticatenales; family Ardenticatenaceae; genus CAWJTI01. The sequence continues at coordinate 199,000 of CAWJTI010000010.1, read as the reverse complement.
AGCACCATGCCGATGGACCGCCTCGTCATCGGCGACGTGGGCTTTGGCAAGACCGAGGTGGCGCTGCGTGCCGCCTTCAAGGCGGTGATGGATGGCAAGCAGGTAGCCATGCTCGTGCCGACGACCGTCCTCGCGCAGCAGCACTTCACCACCTTCTCACAGCGCCTCGCGCCCTACCCGGTCCACGTAGAGATGCTGAGCCGCTTCCGCTCCCCCAAGGAGCAGGAGGCCATCATCAAAAAGCTGGTGGCGGGCGAGGTGGATATCATCATCGGCACCCACCGTCTCCTGTCGCAGGACGTGGAGTTCAAGGCGCTGGGGCTGCTCGTCATCGACGAGGAGCAGCGCTTTGGGGTGACGCACAAGGAGCAGATGAAGCAGCTGCGCAAGGAGGTGGACGTGCTCACCCTGAGCGCGACCCCCATCCCGCGCACCCTCCACATGGCGCTGACCGGCGCGCGCGACATGAGCACCATCGACACCCCGCCCGCCGAGCGGCTGCCGATCATCACGCGCGTCATGCAGTGGGACGATGGGGCGATCCGCCGCGCCATCCTGCGCGAGATCGACCGGGGCGGGCAGGTCTTTTTCGTGCACAACCGCGTGCTCTCCATCTATGCGCTCGGCCAGCGGCTGGAAAAGCTGGTGCCGGAGGCGCGCCTGGCGGTGGCGCACGGGCAGATGAACGAGCACGAGTTGGAGGCGGTGATGGTCGCCTTTGCCGAGGGGCAGTACGACCTGCTGCTCTGCACCTCGATCATCGAGAGTGGGCTGGACCTGCCGAACGCCAACACGATCATCATGGACCGCGCCGACATGTTCGGGCTGGCGCAATTGTACCAGCTGCGCGGGCGCGTCGGGCGCGGCGCGCGGCGTGGCTACGCCTACTTCATCCACCCGCGCCCCGGCCAACTGACGCAGGAGGCGCTGGAGCGCCTGGAAGTGATGCAGGAGGCTACCGAGCTGGGGGCGGGCTTCCGCATCGCGCTCAAGGATTTGGAAATTCGCGGCGCGGGGGACCTGCTCGGCGCGAAGCAGAGCGGCAACATCGCGGCGGTCGGCTTCGACATGTACACGCGGCTGCTCCAGCAGGCGATCCGCGAAAAGAAAGAAGCGGTGGATCGCCCCAGCGAGCCGACGCGCCGCGCCCGCAACGAGATCATCCTCCAGACCGGGCCAGCCGTGGACCTGCCGCTCCAGGCGTATCTCCCCGAATCGTACATCGCGGAGGACGAGGTGCGCCTGCAATTGTACCGCCGCATGGCCGAGGCGAGCGCGCTGGACGACGCGGAGGACATCGAGCAGGAGCTAAAAGACCGCTTCGGCCCCCCGCCGGAGCCCGCCGCCAATCTGATCTACATCCTGCGCCTGCGCCTCCTCGCTTCCGTCGCGGGGGTAACCCAGCTGACGGTGGACAACGAGAGCGAGCAACTGGTGATCCAACTGCCCGGCCCTGGCGTCGTGCGCGTCATCGCGGAGGCGGGCATCCTCACGGGGCAGGTGCGCTACGGTCGCCGCGAGCTGTACCTGCCGCGCCTCGGCAGCGAGAGTGCGTGGAAGCGTGACCTGGAAGACGCGGTCGTCACCCTCGCCACCGAGGCGGGGGGGTTGGGGGATGAGGGGGGGTGAGGGGGTGATGAAGGTGAGGGGGTGAGGGGGTGATGAAGGTGAGGGGGTGAGGTGGCACAACCTCTCGGGCCGCGGGCCTCTGGCCCGCGAGTGTCGGGTGCCCTGCCCACGTCTTCTTGGTACGAGAGAGCCCTTTCCCCTTGCTCAATTTTGGGCAACGGGTTACTATTTTCCCACTCCCTTTTTACTTTGTTCCCCTCGCCTTTGGAGGCCCCCAATGGCCGTTCATTTGACCCTTTCCGTGGATGACGCGGGTGCCGTGCGTGCCCTCCATGCGGGCACGCTTCTGACCGAGCCCACCCCATCCGACAGCTTGCCCCGCATTAGCCGCAAGGCGAACGATGCGGAGTCGAACCCCTACCGCTTTGCGCCCCAGGAGTTGGGGGAGCGCCTCTTTGCAGCGATGGGCGGCGGCGCGTTGCTCTCCCTGCTGGAAGCGGACGATGAGTGGCTGCTCCTGCTGGAGACAGATGTGGCGGCGGCGCAGATCCCGTGGGAGTACGCCGCCACGCCCGAGCGCCGCGTGCTCGCGCTGGAGTTTGGTTTTCTGCGCTTGCTGCCCACCGCACCCCCTGCCCGCCCCGCGCCGGACAATCCCCTCAACTTGTTGGTGCTCGCCGCTGACCCGCTGGTGGCGGATAACGCTGCCGCTACCCCGCGCACCGGCTACAAGCTGGACATTGAGACAGAGCTTCAAGCGATCCGGCACAAGCTGGCAGCGAGCGAGCGGGCGCTGACCGCCACGCGCCTGCCCCCCACCATCGAGCAGCTGCAAGGGGCGCTAAAACGTGGCCCCGCCGTGCTCCACCTGAGTTGTCATGGCAACGTGATCCCTGTCATGCGGGGTGATGATGTGGTGGGTTGGAGCGCTGTCTTGCAGTTGGAAGATCAGGATGGCAAGAGCGCGCTCCTCCCCGGCAACCAGCTGATGCGGCTGGCACCCGCTGGGGTGCTGCGCCTCGTGGTGCTCAGCGCCTGCCGCACGGCGGCGAGCGCGCTGGATGCCGATCTGGCGCAGGCCCTGGTCCACGCGGGCATCCCGGCGGCGGTGGGGATGCAGGGCAACTTCCCTGACCCGCTGAGCGACGACTTTGCGGCGACCCTCTACGAGTTTTTGCTGGAAGGCTACCCGCTGAGCGAGGCGCTGCGCCAGGCGCGGGCGGCGATGGCGCAGCACCCCGACGCGGTGGGGCTGCCGGTGGGCTACGTGGCGCGCGGCGGCAACGCGCCGCTGCCCGTGAAAGCGGGGCTGCCCGCTGTGGGCGCGATGGCGCGCGGGCGCTGGATGAATTTGCCCAACAGCCTGCAAGCGCCGCGCTTTTTTGTGGGGCGCGAGGCGGCATTGCACGCGCTGGCACGCACCTTCAGCGCGGGCAACGCGGTGGTGACGGTGGTGGGCACCGGCGGCATCGGCAAGACGGCGCTGGCGGCGAGCTTTGCCGCGCGCTTTGGCTGGCGCTGGGCGGGGGGCGTCGTCGGGACAACGGTGGCCGACCTGCCGACGCTGGACCCTGCCACCGTCGCGCGCGAGCTGCTGGGGCGCTTGATTGGCGAGCAGGCGCTGGCGGGGCTGGCTGACCTGCCGCTGAAACCCTTGGAGGAGCGGCTGCTCGCCGAGGCGCAGGCGCGGCGCTGCCTGATCCTGGTGGATAACTACGAGAGCGTGTTGCAGGCGATGGGGCGCGAGGGGGAGCCGGGCGAAACGGAGCCCCACGACGCAGCATCCTTGCCCGACGCGCAGCTGGCCGACAACGCCAGCCGCCTCCATCGGTTGGTGGCGACCCTGGCCCAGGCGGGGGTGCCGCTGCTGCTGACGAGCCGCCAGCACCCGGCAGGGCTAGCGGGCGAGGTCCTCTTCCCGCCACGGCAGGGGCTGGGCGGCGTGGAAGATGAGGCGGGGACCGCACTCTTCCTCCACCACAGCACGCGCGCCAAGGAGAATCCCCGAGCGGCTGAGCCGCTGGCGCGGGCGGTGGCACAGGCAACCGAGGGGCACCCGCTGGCCATCGCGCTGCTGGCGGGCGAGTGGGACAACAGCCGCGAGAAGGGGGCTGAGGACTTTCTGGCGGGGTGGGACGAAGAACTGGAGGCGGCGCAGCGTGATGGGATGGCGGCGCACCATGTCACCTTCGCGGTGGCGTTCCGGCGCAGTTTTGACCACCTGACCCCGGAGCAGCAGCGCCGACTGGTGGCGCTGAGCCGCTTCCCCGCCCCCTTCTTTGCCGAGGGCGCGGCTTTCCTTTGGCAGGGGGCGCTGCCGGACGAGGGCGGGATGGCGGCGGTGCGGGCAGAGTTGGAAGGCTTCGTGCAGCGCAGCCTGTTGCAGGTGGCTGGTTGGTACGAGGGCGGCGACCGTGCCGCTACCTATCGGCTAGAACCGGTCATTGCCCGCGCGCTGCACCGTTATCGCCAGGAGATGGACGAGGCGGAGCAAGGGGCGGGATACCGCGCCTACGCCGACTGGCTAGTGAGCCTCTTTCGCCGCAGCCTCAACGAGCCTGCCCTGATTCGCCTTGCCCAGCAGTGGGTGGACGAGTTGATCCTGCAAGCGGAAGGGCAGCCAGAGGAGGGGCGCGGGTGGTATGCGTGGCGGCTTGGGGCGCTCCTCGCTCAATTTGGGCGGCTGCACGATCAGTTTGGGCTTTTGGAAGGGGCCGAGCAGGTGGCCCGAAAACTTGACGATGCAGAGCTCCTCTCGCGAGTCCTGTATGACCAGGCGCAGGTGCATCTGACGCGCGGGGATCTGAACGAAGCGATGCGCCTCTACGAGCAGAGCCTCACGATTCTGGAGCAGGTGGGGGACCTCCAGGGGAAAGGGGCCACGCTGGCCAACATGGCGCAGGTGCATCTGACGCGCGGGGATCTGAACGAAGCGATGCGCCTCTACGAGCAGAGCCTCACGATACGGGAGCAGGTGGGGGACCTCAAGGGGAAAGGGGCCACGCTTCACAACATGGCGCAGGTGCATCTGACGCGCGGGGATCTGAACGAAGCGATGCGCCTCTACGAGCAGAGCCTCACGATTCGGGAGCAGGTGGGGGACCTCCAGGGGAAAGGGGCCACGCTGGCCAACATGGCGCAGGTGCATCTGACGCGCGGGGATCTGAACGAAGCGATGCGCCTCTACGAGCAGAGGCTCACTATTTGAGCAGGTGGGGGACCTCCAGGGGAAAGGGGCCACGCTCTCCGGGATGGCCAATGTCTACATGGCTGGTCAGCATTGGGATGCAGCGGAAGCGTGCATCGTACAGGCCCTGCAAATTGCCCAGCGGCTTAACGCCGCCCGCGGACCTCGCCTTGAACATAGTAAAGCTGGGGCAAATCGCTCAGGTGCGGGGCGATCTGGCAGCGGCACAGCAGCGTTACGAGCAGGGATTGCAACTCTTCGAGCAGCTTGGGATGCCGGAAGCGAATCAGGTGCGGCAGATGCTGGCTGCCTTGGGCAGCAGGGGAACCCCCGCCCGCGAGGTGACAGCGGAGGAGGTGTTGGTCTCGCTGACGCAGGCCGCGCAGGGCGCGGCGCGCGGGCAGCACCCCCCCGATGCGGTTGCCGAACGCCATCGAGCAGCTTGCAGGTACGGCGGGCAGCGCCGCCCGCCCACGCGCCCTACCTGCACGCGCTCGCCGCCGTGGTACGGGGCGCGGACAGCCCAGCGCTGGATGCCCTGGCAGGCGCGGCGGAGACGTTGCTTTCCACGCTGGCGGACGCGGCGGGCGCGCAGCGGGCGCTCCTCCTCTCCCTGCCCCGCCTCTTTGACGCGCACGGCGCGGCGGCGCAGGCAACGCTTTTCCAGGCACAGGCCATCGCCCTCCTGCGCCCCGCCACCACGCGCGACGAGGCGCTGACGCTCAGCGTCGCGCTCTACAACCAGAGCGGCTACCTTGCCAACATGGAGCGCTACGACGAGGCGGTCGCCGCCCTCGCGGAGGTCGTCGCGCTGGACGAGCAGTGGCAACTCGACGACCTGGACAGCGACCGCGCCGCGCTCGCGGCGATGGAGCAGCAGCGGGACGGGCTCGATGAGACGGACGGAGAAGAAGAGGGGTTGGCAGCCGCGCTCCAGGCGCAACTCGCCACCCTTTCCCCCGCGCAACGGGCGCAGTTGGAAGCCGCCGCCGCGCGAGATGGAGGAGCGCCTCCGCGAGATGAGCGACGAGGAGCGGGAAGCGCTCGCCCTGGCGGGGCTGCGCCAGCGCATCGAGGGGCAAGCAGAGCAGATCGCGGCGGCAGCCCTCGCCGCGTCGCAGCGGAACGAGGTGGCCGAGGTGCTGCCCCGTCTGGAGGAGGCCGCCACCTACTTCGCGGAGGGCGAAGCGCCCGGCTCACCCTACGAGCAGCTGGCGCACTTCACGCGGGCGGTCATCGCACTGCTGCGGCAGCAGCCGCTCCCGCCGCTCCCCCCCGCCTACGTCGAACGCTTCGCCGCGCTGCAAGCGCAGCTTCGCTGAGGCAGCGTGCAGAACGACGCGCACAGCCTTGTGTCCCTCGGTGTTGCCGTTCGTTCTGCGTTCTGCGTTCTGCGTTCTGCCGTTTCATCCACACAATCACCTGCACCAAGGAGCCTCATGGCACGATGGATCGAGCTGACCTGCCCCACCTGCGGGCACAAATGGCGGGTGGACCTGGACAAGTACCAGGCGGAGCAGGTGATTTACAAGGGCGAGAAGCGAGTCAGGGAAGAAAGCTATCGCTTCCGCTGCCCGCAGGATGGCACCTTTGTGGTGGCGGACATCGAGATCGAGGAGTGAGCTATGGCGAAAGGGGATGTGGTATCCGTCAAGGTCCGCGAGGAATCGCCGCAGGAGGCCGAGTTGGCGAAGTGGTTCGCCACGCAGCAAACCAAATCGGTGGACAACCTGGAAGCTGCCGCGCGCCAGATCATCCAACTGGTCACCGCGTTTTACAGCGTGCTCTTTGGCATCATCTCGCTGGGGAGTGATAGCTTTGAAGCGAGCTTGACCTCACCGGCGGTTATGTTCTTCGGGGTGCTTGCGATTCTGGCGCTTCTGGTGGCGCTCATCGCCAGCCTCGTCGTCATTGCACCGCTTCCCCACCGCTACCGCGCGGCCAGCGTGTCCGACCAGCGAACCGTGTTCGCCTCGCTCCTCGCACGCAAAGCAAACAGCCTGCTCCTGGCAACCAGTAGCTTCGGGCTGGGGCTCATCGCCTTTGTCGGTTTGATCTTTGTCATGCTCTTTTTGCGCGGCTAGCCTCAGTCGCTTAAAACGTGCCCATGGTGGCGGCAAACGGCGGCAAACGGCAGCAGGCAGCAGGCAGCAGGCGGCGCGAGTGGAGCGCAAACTCACTCGGGCCGCGGGCCTCTGGCCCGCTCAGAGCGTACCACAGGCGGAACGGTGGCAGGCAGCAAACGGATGGCAGGCGGCAGGTGGCGGGCGGCGGGCGGCAAGTAAAACGGAACGATGGACGGATGTCCAGGTAGGATGGAAAGTCCCCACTGTTCCCCTGCGAGCGTTATGGTACAATGGCGAGACCCGACCGCCTGTTGGTTTGTTCACCCCGCCAGCCCCTACAGGATTTGCCCATGCTTGCCTACCTGCTCGCTGCCCTTCTCGGTTATCTGCTTGGCTCCTTCCCGACGGGCTATCTGGCGGCGCGGCGCATGGCGGGGGTGGATGTGCGCACGGTGGGGAGCGGGCGCACGGGGAGCACCAATGTGCTGCGCGCGGCGGGGCCACGCGCGACGGCGGTGACGGCGTTCGGGGATGCGTTCAAGGGGGCGCTCGCAGTGCTGCTGGCGCGGCTGCTCTGGGAGGGCGACCCGACCGCCACGGCGCTGGCGGCGCTGTTCGCCTTCCTCGGTCACAATTACTCGATCTTCCTCCGCTTCAAGGGCGGCGCGGGCACGATGACCGGCGCAGGCATCCTGCTGGCGCTGAGCCCGGTCGCCTTCGCCTTTGCGGCCCCCATCCCCATCGCCTTCCTCTTCATCACGCGCATGTCGAGCATCGCCTCGCTGCTGGGCTCCTCCATCGCGCTGCTCGTCGCGCTGCTCCTCGTCTGGCAGCGGTACCTTCCGGTGGCCTTTCTGCTCTTTTTCGTTCCCTTCTTCCTACTCAGCTGGCACTCGCACCGCCCCAATATCGAGCGGCTGCGGGCGGGCACGGAGCGAAGGATTGGGGACAAGGTGGCGGGGGGCAGCCCCAGGTAGCGCGAGGGGCGGGTGCGACTCTGTCAAGGTTGAACGAATGGTTTGTAGTTCCGCCTTTAGGCGGATAGGAGCCTGTCCGCCTAAAGGCGGAACTACAAACTATTATTTATTTGTTGACATAACTTCACAGAATTCACCGCGTGGCTGACCGGCGTCAAATGCGCTAAAGCGCGCCCTACGACCTATTGGGGTGGAGCGCCGCGCGAGCCTGCGCCCGCGCCTCCTCGACGGTCAACGCGCGGATCGTGGCTTTGGCCTGGGGGATGGCGGGGGGCGTCATGCTCAGCTCATCCACCCCGAGGCCGAGCAGCAGGGGGATGAGGGCGGGGTCGCTCGCCATCTCGCCGCAGATGCCAACCCATCGCCCCTGCGCGTGCGCATGCTCGATGAGCAGCGCGATCAGGCGCAGGATGGCGGGGTGCGCGGGCTGGTAGAGCGCAGCGACTGCCTGGTTGGTGCGCTCGGCGGCCATCGTGTATTGCACCAGATCGTTGCTTCCAACGCTGAAAAAGTCCACCTCTGCCGCCAGCCGATCCGCCGCGAGCGCCGCCGCAGGCACCTCTACCATGATGCCGATCTCCTCGGGCGCGGCCCACTCTGCCCCCTCTTCTTCCAGCGAGCGCTGCGCCGCGTCCAGATGCTCGCGCGCGGCGCGCACCTCTTCCACCGTCGTCACCATCGGGAACATGAGGCTGACGTGGTGCCCCGCCGAGGCGCGCAGGATCGCGCGCAGCTGCATGCGGAAGAGCGCCGGTTGTTGGAGGCAGTAGCGCAGCCCGCGCACCCCCAAAAAGCCGTTGGTGATCGGGTCGAGCGCGAGGGCAGCGATCGGCTTGTCGCCGCCCGCATCCAGGGTGCGGACGATGACGGGCCGCTCGCCCATCTCCTCGAAGATCGCGCGCAGTGCCTCCGCCTGCTCCTCCTCGCTGGGAAGGTCGGGCCGCCCCAAGAAGAGAAACTCCGTTCTCAGTAGGCCGATTCCTTCCGCGCCGTTCGCCACGGCGAGCCGCGCCTCTTCCACGCTGGCGGCGTTCGCGGCCACCTGCACCCGCTGCCCGTCCCGCGTAGTAGCAGGCTCCTGCGCGGCCTGCCGCGCGCTTTCCTGACTCACGGCGAGTTGCTGCGCCGCGCCCCGATACTGTTCAATGACCTCTGCGGCGGGGTCCAGCAGCACGATGCCGTGCGTCCCGTCGAGAACCAACGTTGTGTGGGGCGCGATGGCGTCGAGCGCGGGGCCGAGGCCCATCACGGCGGGGATGCCAAGCGAGCGCGCCAGGATCGCGGCGTGGGAGGTCGGCCCGCCCACCGTGGTGGCGATGCCCGCGACGCGTGCCTGCCGCAGCGCCGCCACCTGCGAGGGGGCGATCTCCCGCGCGAGGACGATGGCCCCCGTGGGAATCTCGGGGCTGTCGTCGCTCGGCACGAGGTGACGGAGCACCCGCTGCCCGACATCGAGCAGGTCGGCGGCGCGCCCCGCAAAGAGCGGGTCGTCCATCGCGGCGAGCGTGTTGGCCTGCTCCTGCGTGACCGCGTGCCACGCCGCCGCCGCGTTGTCTCGCTCGCCGTCGATGCGCGCGCGCGCCTCGTCCAACAAAGTTGGGTCGTCCAATAGCAGGCGATGCGCGCCGAAGATCGCTGCCTCCGCCGCCCCGCTCTGCCGCTCGATGGTTTCGAGCTCCTGCTTTGCGTCAGCGAGCGCCGCCGCGAGGCGTGCCTGCTCGCCTCGGACATCCTCGGTTTTGTTGGGCGGGATTTCCACCGTCTGGGCGTCGAGCGGCCACGCCCTGCCAATGGCGATGCCGGGCGAGGCGGCGATGCCGCGCAGCTCGCCCTCGGCGGCGGGGAGGGGAGTAGGCGCGGGGGTGGCAACGGGCGGCGGAAGCTGCGCCTCCATCTCGCCAAAGCCGCTCGTGACGAGCCCCTCGATCGCGTCGAGCGCCGCCCGCGCGTCGGGGCCGTGTGGCGCTCGCGCGCAGGGTGTGCCCCTGCTGCGCGCCCAGCCCCAGCACGCCGACCAGGCTGCGCGCGGAAACCTCGCCGCTCGCGCGAGTCAGATTGCGTAGCGACACCTGGGCGTCCAGGCCACTCAGGGCGCGGACCAATTGCGCGGCGGGGCGCGCGTGGAGACCCGCCGGGTTGAGCAGTGCTACTTCAAGGGTGAGGGCGGGCGCGTCGGAGCCAGCAGGCGCAGCAGGCGGCACGTCGCTCTCCGTTTCGGGGAGCTTCTGCATCGTCCGCGCCTCGTTGGCCGCCGCTGCCACCTCGTCCAGCGTCGCCCCGCCCGCGGCCACCGTCGCGGCGGCGATGGCCCCCTCGACGAGCGGCGCGTTGCTGAGCCGCACGCGGGCGCGTTGCTCCTCATCAAGAAAGTCCAGTGCGGTCTCGGCGGTCATCACCGCCGAGCCGAGGTCCATGAGCACCAGCACCCCATCGCCCTCGTCCGCCTGCGCCAACCCCTCGAAGATCAGATCAAAGCTGGTCCCGATCTCCCCCCCGTCGGTCCCGCCCGCCGTGACGATGGGCACCTCGGGGGCCATCTGCTGCGCCAGCTCGCGCACGCCGGACGCCAACAGGGCACTGTGGGAGATAAGAAGCAGGCCAACCATGAAGGACTCCAAGGGCAGGGGGTAGGGGGCAGGGGATGGGGAATGGGGACGATCCACGACAGACGACGGACGACAGATCACCACGGAGGCACGGAGGACACGGAGAACGGCTTGTCTCCGTGCCCTCCGTGCCTCCGTGGTTGAACGCCGTTTAGCTAACGTCTACCCAGTCGAGGGTGCGCTCGACCGCCTTCTTCCAGTTGGCGTAGGCTTCCTCGCGCTGATCCTCGTTCCACTGAGGCTCCCAGCGCTGGTCCATGTTCCAGTTCTCGCGCGTGGATTCCAGCGAGTCCCAGAAGCCGACGGCGAGGCCCGCTGCGTAGGCCGCGCCGAGGCTGGTGGTTTCCGCGACGACGGGGCGCATGACCGGCACGCCGAGGATGTCCGCCTGAAGCTGCATCAGGGTGTTGTTGACGGTCGCGCCGCCGTCCACCTTGAGCACTTCCAGGTTGACGCCGGAGTCCTTCACCATCGCCTCCAGCACGTCACGGGTCTGGAAGCAGATGGCTTCCAGCGTGGCGCGCGCGAGGTGCTCGCGCGTGTTGAAGCGGCTCATCCCGACGATGACGCCGCGCGCGTCGGAGCGCCAGTAGGGGGCGAAGAGGCCGGAGAAAGCGGGCACAAAGTACATGCCGCCGCTGTTTTCCACCTTTTTCGCCAAGTCTTCGATCTCGCTCGCGCGGGTGATGACGCCGAGTTGGTCGCGCAGCCACTGCACGGCGGAGCCGGTCACGGCGATGGAGCCTTCCAGCGCATAGACCGCGTCGTTGTCGCCCATCTTGTAGCAGACGGTGGTCAGCAGCCCCGCCTTGGAGGGGACGATTTCCGTGCCCGTGTTGAGGAGCATGAAGTTGCCGGTGCCGTAGGTGTTCTTCGCCTCGCCAGGGGTGAAGCAGACCTGGCCCACCGTTGCCGCCTGCTGGTCGCCCAGGTCACCGCAGACCGGCACGTTGCCCAGGCCGAGGTCGCTCGCCGAGGCCATGCCGTAGGGGTTGGGGTCGGAGGAGGGGCGGATTTCCGGCAGCATCGAGCGCGGGATGTCGAAGAAGCTGCAGAAGCTCGTCGTCCCAATCCAGCGTTTCCAGGCTCATGAGCATGGTGCGGCTGGCGTTGGTCACGTCGGTGACGTGCGAGCCGCCATTCACGCCGCCGGTCAGGTTCCAGATGACCCAGGTGTCCATGTTGCCGAAGACCGCCTCGCCGCGCTCCGCCGCCTCGCGCACCCCGTCCACGTTTTCCAGGACCCACTGGATCTTGCCGCCGGAAAAGTAGGTTGCAGGCGGCAGGCCCGCCTTTTTGCGAATCACATCGCCCTTGCCCTCGCGCTCCAGTTTGGAGGCGATGCGGTCGGTGCGCGTGTCCTGCCAGACGATGGCGTTGTAGTAGGGGCGACCGGTCTTCGGGTTCCAGACCACCGCCGTCTCGCGCTGGTTGGTGACGCCGATGGCGGCCAGGTCGGAGGCGGTGAGGCCCGCCTTGTCCATGGCGCTGCGGATGACGGTGCGGGTGCGCTCCCACACTTCCATCGGGTCGTGCTCGACCCAGCCCGCCTGCGGCAAAATCTGCTCGTGCTCCAACTGGTGGCGCGCCACCTCGTTGCCGCCGTGATCGAAAATCATGAAACGGGTACTGGTCGTACCCTGGTCGACTGCACCGATGTAATCAGCCATTGATTGCTCTCCTTCGTTGGGTAGGTATTGGGTATTGGGTATTAGATATTGGGTATTGGATATTGGGTATTGGATATTAGATATGTGGGTATTAGATAGTGGTGAATTTCCAACCACCTTGTCGTGAATACCTAATACCTAATACCTAATACCTCAATACCCAATACCCGATACCTAGTCGGCTACCGAATTGGCTAATGTGCGAATCATGTAGGCGGAGGAGGTGGCCCCGGGGTCGGGGTGTCCGGCGCTGCGCGCGCCCAGGTAGCTGGCGCGGCCCTTTCTGGCGACGAGCGGGACGGTGGCCTCAACCCCTGCCTCCGCCGCCTCCGCCGCACGTTGCAGGGCGGTCGCCGCGTCGGCCTGCTCGGCGAGCGCGGCCTGGTACGCTTCCAGCGCGGGGGTGAGGGCGTCCACCATGGTTTTGTCTTCCAGGTTCGCCTTGCCGCGCTGGAGCACCCCATCCAGCCCGGCCTGGAGCACCTGCCCCAGCTCCTCGGCAGAAAGCTCTTCCTTCTTGCCCGCCGCCATCCCCGCGCGCATGAAGAAGGTGCCATACAGCGGCCCGCTCGCCCCACCGACCGAGGAGATCAGCGCCATGCCGGTGCTTTTCAGGATGTTGCCGATGTCCTTGTCGGCCAACTCCGGCAACTGCCCCAGCACCTTTTTAAAGCCACGGTCCATGTTGATCCCGTGGTCCGCGTCGCCGATATCCGCGTCCAGACTGGGTGAGGTGCTCGCGCTTGTCCGCCAGCAGCGTGCCGTAGCGTTCCAGCCAGCGGAGGATGTGCTCTTTTGTGATCATCGTCGTTTCTCCCGGGTAGAGGTAGAGGATAATAGGTATTAGGTATTAGATAGTAGATAGTAGTGATAAGTCGCCCAATATCTAATACCTAATACCTAATACCTACCGTCTACCAGCGCAGCGCGGGGGTGCGCACCGGCGCGTCCCACATCTCGATCATCTCGTCATCCAGCCGGAGCAGGGTGATCGAGACCCCCTGCATTTCCAGCGAGGTGATGTAGGGGCCGACGAGGTTGCGGGCGATGATCAGCCCGTTCTTGCTCGCAGATCTGGTGCAGCTTGCGATAGACGATGTACAGCTCGGAGACGGGGGTGCCGCCCATGCTGTTGACGAAGGCGAGCACGCGATCGCCCTTTTTGAGCGGCTCGTCGGTCAGCGACGACTCTTGCCAATCGCCGCTCTCGTCGCTCCACTCGCGCACCGTGCGCGAGTAGGGTGCGTCCTGGATGATGTTCATGGCGAGCATCTCGGTGAGCTCGTCGGCGGAGCGCATGGACATTCGCTCTTGGCCGGGCTCGCCGTGGATGCCGACGCCCATCTCGATCTCGTCCTCGCCCAACTCGAAGGTGGGGGAACCCTTGGCGGGGACGGTGCAGGAGGTGAGCGCCACGCCCATGCTGCGACCGTTCATGTTGACGCGGCGGCACAGGTCGGCCAGCCGCGCCAGGTCGTAGCCCTTCGCGGCTGCCGCGCCGCAAATCTTTTCGGCGAGCACCGTGGTGCCGACCCCGCGCCGCCCGGCGGTGTACAGGCTGTCTTTGACGGCCACATCATCGTCGATCAGGATGTTTTGCACGCGAATCCCCTCCGAGTTGGCAAGCTCCGCCGCCATCTCGAAGTTCATCACGTCACCCGTGTAGTTCTTGACGATGTTGAGCACCCCCACGCCGCCATCTACCATCTTCGCGGCTTCCAGCATCTGGTCGGGGGTGGGGGAGGTGAAGACCTCGCCGGGGGCGGCGGCGTCCAGCATGCCCTCGCCCACGAAGCCGCCGTGCATCGGCTCGTGCCCAGCCCCGCCGCCCGAGATGAGAGCCACTTTGCCCTGCACCGGCGCGTCGGCGCGGTAAATAAAGTTCGGCTCGTAGTGGACCTTGATCAGATCGGGGTGGGCAAGCGCCATCCCCCCGATGCTCTCGCGGACCACATCGTCGGTCGCATTAATGATTTTCTTCATGGTCGTCGTGCTTCCTTGCGTAGAGTCGGTGGCCTAGAAGAAGGTCTGCCACATGATTGCACCGATGATACCACCGATGAGGGGGCCGACCACCGGAATCCAGCTGTAATCCCAGTCCGAGGTGCCCTTGCCCGCGATGGGCAGGATGGCGTGCGCGATGCGCGGGCCCAGGTCACGCGCCGGGTTGATGGCATAGCCGGTCGGGCCACCGAGCGAGAGGCCGATGCCCCAGACGAGCATGCCCACCAGGAAGGGGCCAAGGCCGCTGGCGGGGGAACCGCCGGTCGCGCCGGAGAAGATAGCGCCGACGCCAAAAACCAGGACGACCGTGCCGATGACCTCACTGATCAGGTTGGTGGTGGTGTTGCGGATCGCGGGGCCGGTGGAGAAAACCGCCAGCTTCAGACCCGGGTCGCGCGTCTCGGCCCAGTGGGGGAGGTAGGTGAGCCAGACGAGGACCGCGCCCAGGAACGCGCCGATCAACTGCGCGAGCATGGTGCTGACCATCTGCGAGACGTTGTACGTACCCATAACCGTCTTGCCGATGGTCACGGCGGGGTTGAGGTCGGCCTGGGGCGCACCGGCGGAGATGGCGACGAAGACGCCCGCCATGACCGCGAAGGCCCAGCCTGCCGTAATCACGATCCAGCCGGAGTTTTCGCCTTTGGATTTGGCGAGCAGCACGTTGGCGACCACGCCATCGCCAAGGATGATCAGCACCATCGTGCCGAGCAGTTCACCCATAAAGTTGTCCATGTAGAAGCTCTCCTTGAGTGGGGGAAATAGGGTTGGGGGAGGGGGGATAGCTATCGAACGGCCAGGATCAGTCGCTGCGTTCTCCTTTCCGCGCGCCGATGGCGGGTGAGAGTGTCGCGGGGCAGCCAAAAAACAACCACTTGCATCAGAGACCAATCCTCCGCAAGCGTGTAACTCCCGCCCCCGTGGCGGCGCTATGGTAAAGCTAATCGGGTGTATGGGTTTGAGATGAGCCTGGGGGAGGCGGTGGGAAGCGTGGCTCACCGTCGGCACGTGGGGTGCGGGCCGGGTAAGTCTATGGCCTGCATGGGTACTATACAGGAGGCCCATGCCGCGATCAAGCCGCCGATTGGAAATGTTTCAAGGTGTAACCACTCGGCGCGCCAATGTTTCAAAATGAAACATCCGCGCCCGACCAGGGGAACCCCCGCTTTCACGCAAACCTCAACCCTTTTTCACGCCTGCTGCCTGCTGCTGCCGCCCTACCGCTGCCGCCTGCTATCCGTCTGCCGCCTGCCGCCTTACCCGCTTTGCGGGAACCCACTGCCGCCTGCGCCTGCTGCCTGCCGCCTGCTGCCTGCTGCCTGCCGCCTGCCATCCGTCTGCCGTTATCGTACGTGCCCGTTCGGCAGCGGCAGCATCATGTCCGGCAGCGACTGTTTGAAGTACTCGGCGTCCAGGTTGAACTGGTTCAGCTTGCGCCACAGGGTGGTACGGCTGACCCCCAGACTTTCGGCCATGTGGCTGATGTGCCCCTGGTGCGCCCAGCCCGCCCGCAGGATCGCCGTGCGCTCCGCCTCGGCAAGGGTCTGCACGGGCTGGGCGAGGGCGTGGTCGGGCTGGATGAGCCACTCATCGCGCAGCGCGATGGGCAAATCGTCCACCTGGATCAGAGGGCCATCGCAGTGCGCCGCCGCGCGCTCCAGCACGCTTGCCAGCTCGCGCCCGTTGCCGGGCCAGGGGTAGCGTTGCAGCTTTTGCAGCGCCGCCTTGTCCAGCGCGAGCGGTTGTTGGAAGCGCTGCGAGAGCGGCTCCAGCATGCGCTCGATGAGCAGCGGCATGTCCTGTGGGCGCTCGCGCAGCGGCGGCAACTGGATCATAAAGACGCCAAAGCGGAACAAGAGGTCGCGGCGGAAGGTGCCATCCGCCACGCGCTGCTCCAGATCAACGGTGGTGGTGGCGATGAGCCGCACATCTACCGGAATCGCGCGCGTGCCGCCGAGCCGCATCACCTGGCCGGTGTGGATCACCTGGAGCAGCGCGGCCTGCATTTCCAGCGTCAAGCTCTCGATCTCGGAAAGGAGGAGCGTGCCCTGGTCGGCCAGCTCGAACTTGCTCGGGCGGCCCGCGCGCGCCTCCGGGTAGGCTCCCTCCTCGTAGCCGAGGAACTCGCTCACCATCGTCTCGTGGAGGAGGCTGCCGCAGTTGACGGTGATGAAGGGGTGGCCCGCGCGCGCGCTGCCATTGTGGATCGCCTGCGCCAGCGGATATTTCCCGATGCCGTTTTCCCCCTGGAGCAGCACCGGCGCGGTGCCGCGCGCCGCCACCTCGCCCTGCCGTCGCACGCGTCGCATCGGTGGGGAGTTGCCGACCAGATCGTCGAGCGTCAGGGTGGCCTCTGTGCCCATCGTGCGGTGGACCCACTGGCGCACATGCTCGATGGGGCGCAGGGTGGCGATAAAGCCGTCGGGCAACTGGTGGCCGCCGTGGACTGGCCGCAGGCTGAGCAGGCACTCCACCTGCCGCGCGTCGGTTTCCAGGAGCACCTCGCTGTCCTTCAGCGCCTCGCCCGCGCTGATGGCGGCGTGGAGCGAGGGGGGCAGGCGCACCACCATCGAGAGCGGACGGCCCAGCACGGCGCGCGGGTGGATGCCGAGCATCTCGCCCGCCTGCTTGTTGATGTGGGTGATCAGGTTGGCGCTGTCCCACGCCAGCACCCCCTCGGAGATGGCGCTGAACACGCTGTTCAACTCCGCGAGGCGGAAGTTTGCTTCTTGCAGGTAGTGGTCGGTTTGAAGCTGGTTGGCCACGGCGCGTGCGCCTGCCGCGACGGTGGAGAGGGTGTGGAAGTGCGCCGTCGCCGCGCGCCCCGCCATGGCGAGCGCGCCCACGATGCGCCCCTTGGCATCGTGGATGGGGGCGGCGGCAAGGGTGAGGGCGTGGAAGGCGCTCAAAAAGTGCGCGGCCCCCGTCAGTTGGACGGGAATCGCCTCGCCCAGGCTCAAATCTACCGCGTTCGTCCCGACCCCACCCTCGTTCCAGTAGGCCCCGGGCTGGAGCAGTAGCTCGTCCAGCCAGGCCAGCAGCGCGGGGTCGCCCAGGCGGTCCAGCACGCAGCCGGTGCGGTCCGCGAGCAGCAGCGCGTACTCGCTCTCGGCGGAATACTGGAAGATTTCTTCCATCACGGGGCGCGCGATGGCGACCAGTTCAAAATGCGCCATCACGACCCGCTCCAGGGCGCTGTCTTTGAGCACCGTGGGGCGCGGCGGCGCGCTCGGGTCCAGGCGGGGCAGGCAGCGCTGCCAGGAGCGCAGCACGTGGGGGTCCAGCACGCGCTGCGCGGCGGGGGAAAGCTGCCGCGCGCGCGCCATCTCCTGCCACAGCTGGTCCAGCATGATGGTCTGTGTAGCTTCCACGGAACCTCTCGCTTTCTGCTTTAGACTCTTCTGGCCCACTGTGTCACGCCCCAGCACCGTTGTTTGGCGGTAGTTTGGCCGCGCGGGGTTTGCGCCGAACATCCCTGATAGCGCCCTGTAAATCTCGCCCGACTCCCCGTTGACAAAGCTGTTTGAACACGGGTATAGTTACTGCTTGAGACCAATCTTCAGCCAGCAGCGGCCACACCTACCTACCTTCGTGTCCCCCTGGGACATGACTAAACAGGAGTAAGCGCTATGACCCATCATGAAGAAGCAAAAGAAGAATGGCAACGCGAGCAGTTGGAAGGCGAGGGGCATGACGCCATCGCCCATGAGCCGCATGAGAGCGCCCCGCAGGACACTGAATGGCACAAAGAGCAGTTGGAGGGCGAGGGCGAGGGCGGTGACCATGCCGAACACGATCATCCCACGACTGACGCGATGGGGGAGGGCGACAGCGAGTTCAGCGGCCATGGGCACAACCCGGGCGGCGGCAAGCAGTTTGGCGAGAATGTAGAGGCCGAGTAGCGGCCCGCGCCAAGCGCCATTCACACATACGGGCCATTGTAAGGGAGGCGCGTGTCGTTGTCGAGTTTCCAAGGTGAAAGGAGCGGCCCTGATCTAGGGTCGCTCCTTTCCTAATGATGGTCTGTTTGTTATGCTAACATTCACCCCTTTCTTCAGACTGATAGCGACAAGCCGATTAAGGAGATAGCGAATGCTTCGAGAATTTTCCCATTCCACCCGCGCCGCCGCGTTGGTTGCGCTGGACGACAAAGCGCCGTTCGACATGCTGATTATCGGGGGCGGCATCACGGGGGCGGGGGCCGCGCGCGATGCCGCGCTCCGTGGCTACAAGGTGGCGCTGGTGGAAAAGCGCGACTTTGCCAGTGGCACTTCCTCCAAGAGCACCAAGCTGGTTCACGGGGGGCTGCGCTACCTGGAGCACTACGAGTTCTCGCTCGTCTTCGAGGCGCTGCACGAGCGGCGCGTGCTGCTGGAGCATGCGCCCCACCTCGTGCGCCCGCAGCCGATGTTTTTCCCCGTTTATTCCGGGGGCAAGTACAGCATGCCCAAAATGATGGCGGGCATGTGGGCCTATGACGTGCTCAGCCTGTTCCGCAACGTGAAGCGCCACCGCATGCTGATGAGCCCGTCGAAGGTGGGGCGCGCGATGCCGGGCATCCGCGAGCAGAAGCTGAAGGGCGCGGCGCACTTTTACGACGCGCAGACCCACGACTCGCGCCTGACCCTTGCCAACGCGCAGCAGGCGCACGACGCGGGCGCGTCGCTCTTCACCTACATGACGGTGATCGGCTTCCTGCGCGACGCGCGCGGCAAGCTGAACGGGGTGCGCGTGCGCGACGATCTGTCCGGCCAGGAGTACGCGATGCACGCCAAGATCATCATCAACGCCACCGGCCCGTGGGCGGACAAGATCATCCAGATGGCCGACCCGAGCCAGGCATCCCGCATGGCCCCGTCGAAGGGGGTGCACCTTGTTTTCCCCAAAGCTCGGCTGCCGCTCAATGGCACGGAGGCAGTGTACACCGAGGCCCCGCAGGACGGGCGGCCGGTCTTCCTGATCCCGTGGGACAACGTGACCGTGGTCGGCACCACCGATACCTTCTACGATGGCGACCTGGACAACGTGCCGGTGACCGAGGAGGACGTGACCTACCTGCTCGGCGTGGCGAATTTTATGTTCCCCAATGCCAACCTGACGCGCGACGACGTGCAGTCGTCGTGGGCGGGGCTACGCCCGCTCATCAAGGACCCCGGCGCGAAGAGCGAGGGCGCGACGAGCCGCGAGCACGACATCTGGGAGGCCCCGGAGGGGTTGGTCAGCATCGCGGGCGGCAAGCTGACTACCTACCGCGTGATGGGCAAGCAGGTCATCGACGTGGCGGGCGACAAGCTGCACCAGCGCCACGGCATCCCCAAAAAGGACGCGGTGGGCACCGATGACATCCCGCTGCCCGGCGCGGAGTACCCGCTGCCCGAGAGCAACCCCACCTCGCTGCCCGGCGACGTGTGGCAGCACCTTGTGAAGTACTTTGGCATCTACGCGCGCGACATCGCGCAGCGCGCCGCCGTCGACTCCTCGCTGTCCGACCGCATGGTGCCCGGCCTGCCCTACATCTGGGCCGAGATGTACCATGCCATCGAGTTTGAGCAGGCGCTCACCGCCGACGACTTTTTGTCGCGGCGCAGCTGGCTGATCTACGACGCGCCGGAGCGTGGCAAGGAGGTGCTCGACGAGGTAGTCCGCCGCATGGGCGACGCCCTCTACTGGGACGACGCCACCTGCACGCGCGAGCGCCAGCGCTACCTCGACGAGCTGAGCATCCTCGCGGGCAAGTAAGTAGATATTGGATAGTGGATATTAGATATTGGAGTGGCAGTCTGATGCTATCTCCAGTATCTAATATCCAATACCCAATGCCTAATCTCCGAATCTAACTCTCCAATCTCTAATCTCCAATCTCTAATCTCCACAAGAGGCCACCATGCCCCAGCCGATTATGACCATCGAGCGACACTTTCTTCAGGAGCAACTGGCGCACCCGGAAGCGACCGGCGTGCTGACCAGCCTCCTCTACGACTTGGCGCTGGCGGGAAAGTACATTGCCAGCAAGACGATGCACGCCGGGCTGGACCAGATGATTCAGGGCAAGGCGGGCAGCGTCAACGTGCAGGGCGAGGATGTCACCAAGCTGGATGAGCTGGCAGATGACATCATCATTCGCCTGAACGACCACACCGGTCGCCTCGCCGTGATGGCTTCCGAGGAGCACGAGGGGCTCATCCCGATCCCGGAGCAGTACGCCACGGGGAAGTACGTGCTCCTCTTCGACCCGCTCGACGGCTCCTCCAACGTGGACTACAACGTCAGCATCGGCACCATCTTTGCCATCTTTGAACGCAAGAGCGAGAGCGGTCCTGGCACGGTGGAAGATTGCTTGCAGCCGGGGCGCGATCTGGTGGCGGCGGGCTACATCACCTACGGCTCCGCCACGATGCTGGTCTACACGGTGGGCAACGGCACGCACGGCTTCACCCTCGACACGAGCATCGGCGAGTTTTTGCTGACCCACCCCCACATGCGCCTGCCGGAAGGCTCAGCCTATTACAGCGTCAACCAGGGGCGCGAGCCGCAGTGGAGCGAGGGGGTGCAGCGCTTCACCCACTATCTTCAGGGGCGCGAGGAGGGGTTCAGCGGGATGTCGCAGCGCTACGTCGGCTCGATGATCGCGGACGTGCACCGCACGCTGATCGCGGGCGGCATCTACTACTACCCGAAGGATGAGGACATGCGCTACCCCAACGGCAAGCTGCGCCTGACCTACGAGGCCGCGCCGATGGCCTTCATCGTCCAGCAGGCGGGCGGCTACGCCTCCGACGGGAAGCAGGACATCCTGGAGCTCGTCCCGGCGGGGCTGCACCAGCGCACTCCGCTTTTCATCGGCAACCGCGATCTGGTGGAAAAGGCGGAGGCGTATATCGAGCAGTATGGGTAGGGCTAATATTCAATAGAACGCAGATCACGCCGATCCTAGACTGATCGGCGTGATCTGCGTTCTATTTTCGAGGAGGACGCTATGAAAATAGCCATCGGCAGTGACGAGGCGACGGAGCTCACGGCGGCGCTGCGGGCGGAGCTGGAAAAGCGTGGGCACGAGCTGCTGCCCTTTGGCGCGCTCGCGGCGGGCGACCCCGAGGTGGATTGGCCGCTCGTGTCCAGCCGCGTCGCTGAGATGGTGGCAACGGGGGAGGCGGCGCAGGGGATCGTCTGCTGCTGGACCGGCACCGGCGCGAGCATCGCGGCCAACAAGGTGCCCGGCGTCCGCGCCGCGCTCGTCCACGATGCGGAAACAGCGCGTGGGGCACGCATCTGGAACCATGCCAACGTGCTCGCGCTCAGCCTGCGCGCCACCCCCGTCCCCGTCCTGCGCGAGATTCTGGATGCCTGGTTCGCCACCCCCACCGACACGGGCGAGGCGCAGAGCGACTGGAACCGCCAGCAGATCGAGCGGCTGCGCGAGGTGGAGGCGCGGGCGCGGGGTAGGTGAGTAAGTGCGGTTAATCGGTATTGGTATCGAGCGGTAGCTTGGGCATCCTCAGAACTCTCGGCAAAAATAAAGGGGCTGCCTCTTCCAAGACTGGAAGAGGCAGCCCCTCTGTCGTTGCGGGCTCAGTGGTTGAGCCGCTGCACTTTTTTTGCCAACGAGTTACGCAGGTTCCGCCTGGTAGCCAATCTCGCCTAACTCGCGCGTGATGTCGTCCACCGACGTCTCGTCGGAGGCGAGCCAGACCTCAATGCCCTGGGTGGTGTGGTCCGCGCGCACGTTGTCCACGCCGGGCAGCGCCCGCAGGGTGCCCACCACGGAGCGCTCGCAGCCGCCGCAGTTCATCTTGTTCTCGCCGACTACCTTGAGGTTGAGTGTGTTTGCCATGAGTGTTCTCCTTTGGTTGGTGAAGGGTGAATAGTGAATAGTCGTTCGCCGTTAATTTCGACTCTCTATCTTTACCGCTTGTTGCTGGCGTTGAAAACGTCCATCAGCTCGCCGATGACCCGCTCGCGTTCAATAGGGTCCTCGGCGCGGATGGCGGTGGTGACGCACCCTTGAAGGTGGTCGCCCAGCACCTGCTCCTCGACCTTGCCCAGCGCGCTCTTGATGGCCTGGGTCTGGTGGAGGATGTCGATGCAATACTTGTCCTCCTCGACCATGCGCTGCACGGCGCGCACGTGCCCCTCGATGGTCCGCAGGCGGCGCAGCAGGCTCTCTTTGTCCTGTGTCATCGTGTTTCCTCTCTTAGAGATTGGAGAGTAGAGATTTACGGGGAGCAATAATCTCTACTCTCCAATCTCCAATCTCTAGTTGACCAGCGTCGGCTGGAAGCCGCGCAGCCGGAGCGAGTTGGTGACGACGAAGACCGAGCTGAAGGCCATCGCCGCCGCCGCGAAGATCGGGTTGAGCAGCACCCCGAAAAATGGGTAGAAGAGCCCCGCCGCCAGCGGGATGCCCACCACGTTGTAAAAGAAGGCCCAGAACAGGTTGCCCCGGATCGTCCTCATCGTGGCGCGGCTGAGCTGGATCGCCTCGATGACCTTGAGCAGGTCGCCCTGCATCAGCGTTACGTCGGCGGCTTCCATCGCCACATCGGTGCCGGTGCCCATCGCCATGCCGACGTCCGCCTGCGCCAGCGCGGGCGCGTCGTTGATCCCGTCACCGACCATGGCGACGGTGCGGCCCGCCTCCTGTAGCTCGCGCACCTTGGCCGCTTTCCCCTCCGGCATGACCTCCGCCATCACATGCTCCGGCGCGATGCCGACCTCGCGCGCGATGGCCTCGGCGGTGCGCCGGTTGTCGCCGGTCATCATCCACACCGCGATGCCCATCCCTTCCAGCGTTGCCACGGCGCGGCGGCTCGATTCCTTGAGGGTGTCCGCGACCGCGAGTACCCCCGCGGCCTGCCCGTCCACCGCCACGAACATGGGGGTCTTGCCCTCCCCGCTGAGCCGCGCGGCCTCCGCCTCCAACGGGGCAGCGTCCACCCCCTGCGCCGCGAGCAGCCGCGCGTTGCCGACCAGCACGCGCCGCCCCTCGACCGTCGCCGCGATGCCCTGCCCGGTCACGCTCTCGAAGGCGCTCGGCTCGGCAAGCTCCAGGTTGCGCGCCCGCGCCCCCGCCACAATCGCTGCCCCAAGCGGGTGCTCGGAGGCGCGCTCGGCGGAGGCGGCGAGGCGAAGGATTTTCGATTTTCGATTTTCGATTTTCGATTGCCCGTTGCTACTACCTTGGTGGAGGAGAGTATCGCTTGAAGTAGCACCCCCGTTCGGCAACGCCACACTTGCCACTGCTGTATCTGTAATGTCTACAAATCTTTGTTCTACCCACACATCGGTCAGGGCCGGTTCGCCCTTTGTCAGGGTGCCGGTTTTGTCAAGGATGATGGCGTCGATCTTGTGTGCGGTTTCCAGCGCCTCGCCACCACGGATTAGCACCCCATGGGCCGCGCCCGCGCCGGTGCCAACCATGATCGCGGTTGGCGTGGCGAGCCCCAGCGCGCAGGGGCAGGCGATGATCAGCACCGCCACCGTGTTGACCAGCGCAAAGACGAGCGCGGGGTCCGGCCCCCAAAAGAACCAGGCCGCGAAGGTCAGCGCGGCGATGCCGAGCACCACCGGCACGAAGATCGAGGCGATGGTGTCCGCCAGGCGCTGGATCGGTGCCTTGGAGCCCTGTGCCTCTTCCACCAGCCGGATGATCTTTGCCAGCACGGTGCCCGTGCCGACCGCCGTCGCCTCGATCTTGAAGGCACCTGTTTTGTTGATCGTCCCGCCGATCACCGGGTCGCCCTCGGCCTTGCTGACCGGCAGCGACTCGCCCGTGATCATCGACTCGTCCACCGCCGAGCGACCCTCCAGCACGCGCCCGTCCACCGGCACGGTGGAGCCAGGGCGCACCAGCAAGCGGTCGCCCACCTGCACCTCGGCCAGCGGAATCTCGACCTCCTGCCCGCCGCGCAGCAGCAGGGCGGTTGTGGCGCGCAGCCCCATCAGCTTGCGGATCGCCTCGGAGGTTTGCCCCTTGGCGCGCGCCTCCAAAAAGCGGCCCAGCAGGATCAGCGCGA
Source organism: uncultured Chloroflexia bacterium (assembly GCA_963845765.1). Lineage (GTDB taxonomy): Bacteria > Chloroflexota > Anaerolineae > Ardenticatenales > Ardenticatenaceae > CAWJTI01. The sequence goes on along the minus strand of CAWJTI010000010.1, from coordinate 174,908 downwards.
TGATGACCGCGCTCGTCTCGAAGTAAACCTCAGCGGTGCCCGCTGGAAAGAGGCTGCCGAAGAAGGTCACGGCGAGCGAGTAGCCATAGGCCGCCGTGGTGCCGAGCGCGACCAGCGTGTTCATGTCGGTAGTGCCGTGCATGGCGGCCTTCCAGGCGTGACGATAAAAGCGGCGGCCCGCGTAGAACTGCACCGGCGTGGCCAGCGCAAGCTGCAGCAGCCAGTAGCGCTGCATCGAGCCGAAGGTGTCCATGATCCACCCCATGCCGCGCCCACCGAGCAGCATCGGCCCCATGGAGAGCAACAGGAGCAGCCCACCGAGCACGCTCGCGACGATCAGCTCGCGGCGCAACTGCGCCGTCTCGGCGGCGCGCGCTTCCTGCTCGCGGTCGCGCATCGCCTCGCCGTCCCCCGCCGCCTCCAGTTCTGGCGACTCGTAGCCGATGTCCACGATCTTCTGGCGAAGCTCGCGCGGGGTGACCTCGGTGGGCACATAGCTGACGGTGCTGCGCTGCGTGGCGAGGTTTACGTCCGCGCCCAACACCCCCGGCATCTTTTTCAGGCTGCGCTCGACGGTGGCGACGCAGCTGGCGCAGGTCATCCCCTGCGTGGGCAGCGTGATCGTCGCGGTGGGCACCTCGTAGCCGATCTCCTTTACCTTCTCCACCAGTGCGCCCACAGTGGCCTGCCCATCATCGTAGGTGATGGTGGCGCGCTCGGTCGCAAGGTTCACCTCGGCCCGCGCCACGCCGGGCACCTTTTGCAGGCTGCGCTCGACGGTGCGCACGCAACTGGCGCAGGTCATCCCCTGCACTGGAATCGTCACTTGTTTTTCCATAATGCTTTCGCCTTCCTTCCCCTGCTCCTCACGAGCCACTATCGATTCATTGACCACCCCCCTGGGGGAGGGGGGGGGGTATGTCAAGGATTATAGGCGACCCTTGGCAGGTTGTCAAGGGTGCCTCGCCTTTTCGCTGTCCTCACCGCCAGGTGTTGCGAGAGGCAAATAGAGCGGTAACAAAACCACATGTGCGCGTGGCCTCTGACAGGTAGGTCAGGCAAATGCTCGCTGCATATGCCGCTCTACCCCGCCCTCTCCCCTTTCTTTTGCGACGATATAGTGGTACGCTACACTTCGTACTCAGGGCACCGGCTTGGGGGTCTGCTAATTACCATCAAAGCAAGGTGGCGGCAATGGTTAGCATAAGCAAGGGGGCCAACGCATGTCCAGGACGGACACAATGTAAGGCGCTGAGTATCAACACATTTGAAGAGGAAGGGAGCGGAAACCATGCAGGAAGAAGAAGCCATTCTTGAACCGCAAAAGCATATAGCCTTGGTTGCCCATGACAACAAAAAAGAAGATTTGCTGGCATGGGCGCGCCACAACCGTGTGCTCCTCTCCCAGCACGAGATTTACGCCACCGGAACAACCGGGAAGATGTTGCAGGATGCGCTGGGGATGCCCGTGAATCGGCTCCAAAGCGGCCCGCTTGGCGGGGACCAGCAGATGGGCGCGCTGATCACGGATGGCACCATTGATTTTCTCATCTTTTTCTGGGATCCGCTCTCGGCCCAGCCGCATGACACCGATGTCAAGGCGCTGCTTCGCATAGCGGTGGTGTGGAACCTGCCCATCGCGTGCAATCGCGCCACCGCTGACTTTTTGATCACCTCGCCGCTGATGGGAAGCTCCTACCGGCGCTTCACGCCCGACTACGAGCAGCACCTCCAGCGCTCGATCCACTCGGAGTAGGCGACGCGGCCTTCAGTGTTCATAAGTTAGACGGTTCAGTAGGCTAAACTGAAACACAAAAGCCCTCACCCTAAAACTCCCCTTGGAGGAGTTTTAGGGTGAGGGCTTTTGCTCTTAAATGCCAAGCTTGGGGAGGGCTGCGCGGGCGGGTCGCTTCCTGTCAGGCAGCGCGCCTTACAAGATGCCACCCTCCCACGCCCGCACCGCCTCGCGCATCGCCTGGCGCACTTCCTCTTGCGGCACGTCCTCAATCCGCTCGTAGATGCGCCCCGCTACCACGATTTCCAGCAACCCGCTGCTGCCCTGCCGGATCAAGGCGCTGGGCGCGTGGGGCAGCCCCGCCAGGCGGGCGCGCAGCAGTTGATCCAACTCGTCCAGCTGCGGGATGGCGGGTTTTTCCAGTTTTTCCAGGGTTTCGGTGCCGCTGATCGCCCGCATGCGCCCCGTCAGAAAGGACGATTTGAGCCGCTCCACCAGGGGCTGCTCCATCGCCTCCTCGTAGCTGAGCGGGCGGGCAGGGCGCGGCGCGGCGCGGGGCGCGGGCGGTACCGTGAGCCACGCGGGCAACTCCTCCGCCTCCGCCTTTTGCGGCGCGGGGGGGGCGATCGCGGGCTTGGGCGCGGTGTCGAGCGGTGCGGGGGCACGCACCGGCGCGGGCGGCAGCACCGTGCGCTGCAAAATGTCGAAGAAGGTAGCCAGGGCCGCGCGCTGCTCCGGCTCGGTGACCTCATCGGGATGGGCGTAGGGTTTGCCATCTACCGACCAGAGAAGTGGGGCCCCCTCCTCCGGCCAGACGACAGCCACCCGTGCCACGCGGGGCCGCGTGCCGCGTGCGGGCGCTTCGGGCGCGGCGCGGCGCGCTTTCCCCTGCTCGCGCACCTGCTTTTGGCGCAAAAACAGAACCAGGAGCAGGATAAAGAAGAGCGCGAGCAGCGCCATCATGCCTAAAACTGACAGGATCAGAATGTTGTCCATTAAGAAAAGTCCTCCTAGCCGCCCATTTTAAAGCACCTTCGCCCTCCTCACAATGTGACAAAAGGGTGAGCGACAGGGGGCAGGAGGGGAGCCGCGTGCGTGCGTGGCGTGACCGAAAAGCACAACAAGGGTGGGGCGAACCAATCGCCCCACCCTTGTTGCTCAAAAACCTGTTTCGGTTACTCGCGGATCGACCACTCATCGAGCGGGTGCTCGCGCGTGTCGTCGGAGAGCAGCGGCTTTTCCGGCATGACAAAGGCTAGCACCAAGTAGACGATGATGCCGGGCATGGGGCCAAGCGAGATCAGGATGAAGAGCAGGCGCACGATCGTCGGGTCCAAGCCGAGATATTCGGCGATGCCGCCGCACACGCCCGCGATCATGTGCTCGTCACGGCTGCGATACAATTTCTTTTTCATGGAAGGCTCCATTCTGGAAGGCCGGGGCCAGCCCGGCGCGATGTTGAAGGGTTGGGTGGGTCTCGCCCACGCTTATCCATACGTAGCCCCAAGCGGGGGGTTGCGTTTCTGGCAAACAGCTTGCTAAGGGAACAAGGATGTTTTTATCGATAACAAGGATGCAAAAGAGGAGCGGGATGGAATACCGACGAGTCGGCAACGCAGGGATAAAAGTTAGTACCGTCGCCATTGGCGGCTGGATCAATTTTGGTGAGGGCAAGGTGGAGGACGAGACGGGGCGCGCCATCGTGGAGCGCGCCTACGATCTGGGGATCAACTACTTTGACCTGGCGGACGTGTACGGGCGCGGCAACGCCGAGGAGGAGATGGGCGCGGTGCTGGAGCAGTTCCCGCGCCACACGCTCGTCATTGCCAGCAAGGTTTTTTGGCCGATGAGCGACGAGGTGAACGATCGCGGGCTGTCGCGCAAGCACATCATGGAAAGCATCGACAAAAGTTTGCAGCGGCTCCGCACCGAGTACGTGGATCTCTACTTTTGCCACCGCCCGGACCCGAATACCCCCATTGAGGAGACGGTGCGTGCGATGGACGACCTGATCCATCAGGGCAAGGTGCTCTACTGGGGCACCTCGGAGTGGGAGGCCGAGCAGATCGTGGAGGCATACGAGGTGTGCGAGCGCTTTAACCTGTACAAGCCGCAAGTGGAGCAGCCGCAGTACTCGATGCTGGTGCGCGAGAATGTGGAGGCAAAGCTGCTGCCGGTCGTGGAGCCGCGCGGCATTGGGCTGGTGGTCTGGTCGCCCCTGGCGGGCGGGATGCTCACCGGCAAGTACGATGAGGGGGTTCCCGAAGGGTCGCGCTTCAGCCGCGAGGAGTGGGCCAGGGAGCGCTACCTGAACGAGGAGAGTGCCGAGAAGGTGCGCCGCCTTCAGCCGCTCGCCGACGAGTTGGGCATCACCCGCGCGCAGCTTGCCCTGTCGTGGGCGCTGCGGCACCCCTCGGTCAGCAGCGTCATCACCGGCGCGACCAAGGTCAGCCAGTTGGAAAGCAACATCCACGCGGCGGGCGTGGAGCTGTCCGACGAGATGGTCGCGCAGATCGAAGAAGTGTTGGGCAACGCCCCCAACACCGAGTCGGAAAGCTAACCCAACGCAGGTAACCTCAAAGGCCCGTGCCAGCGTCAAGGGAGTCCTTGGCGGTGGGCACGGGCCTTATTCGTTGTAGCACTAACGCATGTCGAATGACGACGGACTACCGACTTACCACAGAGAACACAGAGAACACAGAGAGGAGATGGAGAATGGAGAATAGAGAATGGAGAATGGAGATTAGAGAATGGAATCTGAGAATGGCCAATGGACGAAAACTTCTGTCACCCCCTTCACCTTCATCACCCCCTCACCTTCATCACCCCCTCACCCCCTCACCTTCATCACCCCCTACGCCGCCTGCTCTCCGTGGCGCTCGCCGGTCTGCACGCGCCACAGGTTCTCGTAGATCCCGTCCTGGTTGATGAGCGTCTCGTGCGTGCCCATTTCCCGCAGCAGGCCGCGCTCCAGCACGACGATGGTATCGGCGTTGCGAACGGTGGACAGGCGATGCGCGATCACGATGGTCGTGCGCCCCACCGCGAGGCGCTCCAGCGAGCGCTGAATCGCCGCCTCGGTCTCGTTGTCCACCGCCGAGGTCGCCTCGTCCAGGATCAGCACCGGCGGATCCTTGAGCACCGCGCGGGCGATGGAGATGCGCTGGCGCTGCCCGCCTGACAGCTTTTGCCCGCGCTCGCCCACCATCGTGTCGTACCCATTGGGCAGCGCCATGATGAACTCGTGCGCCTCGGCGGTCTGCGCCGCAGCGATGATCGCCTCGTCGCTCGCGTCGAAGCTGCCATAGGCGATGTTTTCGCGCACCGTCCCGTGGAACAAGAAGACATCCTGGCTCACAAAGCCGATGGCGTCGCGCAGGTCCGTCACCTGCAACTCGCGAATATCGTGCCCGTCGAGCAGGATGCGCCCGCCCTGCACATCGTAGAAGCGCAGCAGCAGCTTGACCAGCGTGCTCTTGCCGGAGCCGGTCGGCCCCACGATGGCGGTTGTCTTGCCCGCCGGGAGGTGGAGCGAGAAGTTTCGGATCACGGGGAGTTCCTTGTGGCCCGCGTACTCGAAGGTCACGTCGTCAAAGCGAATCTCGCCGCGTACCGTCGGGGTGGGCAGCGGCTGCGTGCCGCTGATGATTTGCGGCTGCGTGTCGAGCAGGTCGAGCACGCGCACGGTGGAGGCCATGGCGCGCTGGTAAAGGTCAAAGGTTTGCCCCAGGCTCGTCAGGGGCCAGAGCAGCCGCTGCGTGAGGAAGACGAGCCAGCTGTACACGCCCACGTTCAAGCTACCCTCGATGGCAAGCTGCCCCCCGTAGACCAGGATCGCCGCAAAACCCGCGACGATCAACATGCGAATCAGCGGCACGAACGCGGAACTGAGGCGGATGGCTTGGCGGTTCGCCTCGCGGTACGCCTCGCTCTGCGCCGCGACGCGCTTGCTCTCGTAGGGCTCGGCGGTGTAGCTCTTGATGGTGGCGATGCCGCCCAGGTTGTTCGACAACTGACTGTTGAGCAGCCCCACCTGCTCGCGCACCTCGGCGTAGCGCGGCGCGAGCAGCTTTTGAAACCAGAGCGAGCCCCACAGCACAAAGGGCATCGGCAGGAGCGCCATCCACGCGACCGAGGGCACGAAGTAGGCGAAGATGCCGCCGATGACGAGCACGGTGGTGATCACCTGGATGATGTCGTTCGCGCCTGTGTCCAAAAAGCGCTCCAGCTGGTTGATGTCATCGTTCAGGATGGACATCAGCCCGCCGGTGCTGCGATCCTCGAAGTAGGCAAGCTCCAACTCCTGGACGTGGGCGTAGCTCTCGTTGCGCAGGCCGTGCTGGGTGCTCTGCGCCAGGTTGCGCCAGAGCAGCGAGTAGAAGTATTCAAAGAGCGATTCGAGCGCCCAGATGAGGATGGTGATGCCTGCCAGCACCCACAGCTGCGTCCCCACATCCTGAATGCCGAAGCGCGCGATCATGGAATCCTGCTGCTCCACCACCACATCCACCGCCGCGCCGATCAGCATCGGCGGCGCGAGGTCGAAAATTTTGTTGAGCACCGAGCAGATCGTTGCCAGCCATAGCCGGGTACGCTGCCCGCTCAGGTAACTCAGTAGGCGAGCGAGAGGGGAACGCGTGGACGATATGGTTTGTGACATTGAAGAGTAGCCCTATCTATTTTAGGAGTTACGCAGACGGATGACCGTCGTCGGTCGTCCGTCGTCGGTCGTCCGTCGTCCGTCAAAAAATCGTGTGTGACATGAAGGTGTGGCAAGCGCGCAGGTTGCCCAGCCGTATTTTTCCAGCTACCATGACCCCTGAACTTCCTCAATCCTTTCATGCGTTGCCGATCTTGGCAACCGGCGCGTGCGGGGGTAAGCGCGCCGATGGCTCGACGATGGCCCGACGACGGGGCACCCCTTCGCCGCTGCGCGTAGGGAACCCCTCGTCGCTTAGTCCTTCGTCCTACCATTGTGCGGTCCTAGCCTCCCATTGACAAACCGTGCCCTACTAGCGCATTATCGTCTATAAGGGCCTTTCAGCCCCTTGAGCTTGGCACTTATTACTTTTCTGAATTTGTTGACCATGTGGTTCAAAGAGAAGTCATCATCAGGGCACCAAGATGATGTGGCTTGACGGCCTCAAACGGTTCTGGCATCGGCTAACCGACCCAGACGAGCGTGTCAGCGCGCCTCAGGAGCGGCACCATGCCCGCGTGCTGAGCACGCTCTTGATCCTGCTTTTCCCCCTCGCCCTCCTCTGGCCCCTTCTTCTCTTGCTGCTGGGGGATGCCCCCACGCTCTCTTGGCAGATGCTTGTGCTGCGCTTCCTGTTGCTCGCTAGCGTTGGCTGGCTGCTCCCCTATCGCTTGACCCGCATGGGACACCATCGTTGGGTGATCTGGGGCGCGATCGTGGTGGTCTCGCTGGGCCTCTTCGCCGATGCCCTGGTGAACCACAAGCCTCGCTCGCTGGACTCGCTGGTGTTCGTCATCCTCTTTGCCAACATTTTTATCCCCATCCGCGCCACCTGCGTGCTCGCCCTGCTCCACTTGGTGGGGCTGCTGCTGATTCCGCGCCTCGTGCCGGGGCTGGTACTGCTGCCCGACATGCTGCGCCCGCTCGGCTTTTTGCTGCTTGGCTCCACCCTGATCCTCCTGCTGCGCGATCAGCGGGACCGCTTCGAGCGGGCGCAACGGCGCGAGTTGGTGGACAGCGAGGCGCGCTACCGGACCCTGCTCGAAAGCACCTTCGAGGGGGTGGCGACGGTGATCAACGGCAAGGTGGTCGAGGCCAACAGTGGCCTAGCGCGCCTGTTCGGTTATGCGGAGAGCGAGATTGTGGGGCTCCCCTTTCTGACGCTGTTGGCGGAGCTGTCGCGCGGGGCGGTGGAGCAGCAACTCGAAAATGGCAGCAGCGAGCCTTGCGAGGCGGTCGCGGTGCGCAAGGATGGCAGCACGTTCCACATCGAGTTGGCGGTGAGCCTTCACCTGGGGCAACGGCAGCGCGAGCAGGTGATCGCGCTGCGTGATATCAGCGACCGCAAGGGCATGGAAGAAGCGCTGGTGCACGACGCCTCCCACGACACCCTGACGATGCTGCCCAACCGCGCCTATTTTATGGAGCGGCTGAGCCAGGCTCTGGCGCGCATGCGCCGCTGGCGGAGCTACAAGTTCGCTGTGCTCTTTCTGGACCTGGATCGCTTCAAGACGGTCAACGACACGCTGGGGCACAACGTTGGTGACGAGCTGCTGATCGCCACGGCGCAGCGCGTGCAAAGCTGCCTGCGCGGGGGCGATACGGTGGCGCGGCTCGGCGGCGATGAGTTCGTGGTGCTGCTGGAAGATATCGAGGGGTCGAGCCGCGCCACGGTGATCGCCAACCGCATCCTGCGCGAGCTGTCCACCCCCTTCGCGGTGGGGGGGCATGAGGTGTTTACCTCGTCCAGCATCGGCATCGCCTTCGGGCAGCCGGGGCATCGCCATCCGGAGGAAGTGCTGCGCGACGCGGACAGCGCGATGTACCGCGCCAAGGCAGCGGGCAAGGCGCGCTACGCCCTTTTTGAGCCGGGGATGCGCGAGCAGTTCAAGGAAAGCTCCGCTTTGGAAGACGCGCTGAGCCAGGCGCTGGCGCGGCGCGAATTTGTGCTTTTTTACCAGCCTATCCTCTCGATGGCGAGCGGGCGCGTCACCGGCTTCGAGGTGCTGCTGCGCTGGCAGCACCCGCAGCATGGGCTGATTCTCCCCACCACCTTTTTGGGGGCTGCGGAAGCACGTGGCCTTCTCCCCTCCATCGGCGAGTGGGGCTTGTACGAGGCGTGTCGCCAGGTGGTGCAGTGGCAGGCGGAGCGCCCCGACGGCGACGCGCTCCACCTTCAGGTCAATCTGTCAGTGCGGCAGGTGCGCCAGGCGGGGCTGGCGGAGCGCGTCGAGGCAATCCTGCTGGAAACCGGCTTGCCCGCCCGCAGCCTGCAGGTGGAAATCGCGGAGCCGTTGGTGGCCGAGCATCTGGACATGGCCTCGCCCGTGTTTGGGAGCCTGCGCGAGCGGGGGCTCCGCCTGGGGCTGGACAACTTTGGCAGCGGCCTCGCCGCGCTCCGCTATCTCCATAGCATTCCCTTTGATGCTATCAAGATTGATCGCTCGCTCCTGAGCCAGATTGACACGGGGCGACAAAACCACGAGACGGTTGGCGCGATTATCGCGGCGGCGCACGCGCTCGGCATGGAAGTTACCGGCGTGGGGGTGGAAAGCAAGGTGCAACTGGCGTACCTGCACCGCCTGAAATGCGACGCGGTGCAAGGCTTTCTCGTTGGTCGTCCGCTTTCAGCGGATGCGGCGGGCACCTTGCTTCGCCAGACAACCCTCGCTCCTTCCCCTGATCCCTCCCCCCTGCTGCACTGACCGCCCGCCTGCACCGGAGCGATTGCGCCACGCTGTGCGGCGCGCGGGGGTGCCGCTTCTCCAAACTGACACCCCCATTCACCCTTTCCGCGCTTTTGGCTATACTTCTCCGTTTGGGCGTCGCGCCGTTGAGCGAAGGCGGGCGGCGTCCCCTGCGATACGTTCATGCCAAAAAGCGGAGTGTAAAGATGGATGCGATCAAACGCTCCTTTGTGTACCTGCGCGGCTCCTGGGCCATCGCGATGGGCGCGTTGCTTGCGCTGCTGCTCGTCACGGGCGCTAACCTGTTTTCGCCCCAACTGGTGCGCTTTCTGATCGACGCAGGGATCATCGGCGGCAGCTGGAACGCGATCCTGCTCGCCACAGCGGGGCTGCTCGGCATTGCGCTGGCGCGCGGCCTTTTCAACTTTTTGCAGGGCTACTGGTCCGAAAAAACCTCGCAAAACGTGGCCTACGAGACGCGCAACGACGTGTACCGCCAGCTCGCGAACCTCTCGTTTTCCTACCACGACCAGCACCAGACCGGCCAACTAATGACGCGCGTCACCTCCGATGTGGAGGCGCTGCGCCTCTTTTACGCGCAGGGCTTCCTGCAATTTATCTCCGCCATCCTGACCCTGCTCGGCAGCGCGGTCATCCTCTTTCTCACCGACTGGCGGCTGGCACTTGCCGCGCTCGCCACCGTGCCGCTCATGGGGGCGATCTTCGGGGTGCTTTTCGCCAAGCTGTTTCCCGCGCTTTCGCCTGGTGCAGCAAAAGCTGGGCGACCTGAACACGATCCTGCAAGAAAACATTGCGGGGGTGCGCGTGGTGAAAGCGTTTGCGGCGGAGCCGCACGAGGCGGCGCGCTACCGGGCAGCGAACGAGAGCTTGTACGAGGAATTTTTGAGCGTGGTGCGCCTCTTCGCGCTCGGCTTCCCCTTTGTTTTCTTTTTTGCCAACCTTGGCACCCTGATCGTCATCTGGTATGGCGGCAACCGCGTGATCTCCGACCAACTCTCGCTTGGGACGCTCATCGCCTTCAACACCTACCTTGCCTTTCTGCTGATGCCCATCTTCCAGCTAGGCTTCATCTCGCAGCTGCTGTCGCGCGCCTCCGCCTCCGCCGAGCGCCTCTTCGAGGTGCTCGACACGCGCAGCGAGGTGCGCGATCGCCCCAACGCGCGCGCGCTGTCGGCCAGCGCGGGGCGGGTGGGCTTCGACGAGGTGCATTTCCGCTACGCGGGCATGGAGGAGGAGGTGCTGCGCGGCATCTCGTTCGAGGCGGAGCCAGGGCAGATGGTGGCGATTTTGGGGGCGACCGGTAGCGGCAAGAGCACCATCATCAACCTGATCCCGCGCTTCTACGACGTGACCGGCGGCGCGGTGCGGGTGGACGGCAACGACGTGCGCGATCTCACCGTCGCCTCGCTGCGCTCCCAGATCGGCATCGTGTTGCAGGATGTGACCCTGGTCAGCGGCACGATCCGCGACAATATCGCCTTCGGGGTGCCCGACGCCAGCGACGAGGCGATCGAGCGGGCAGCGCGCGCGGCGCAGGCTCACGAGTTTATCGTTCAGCAGCCGGACCGGTACAGGACCACGGTGGGGGAGCGGGGGGTCGGGCTGAGCGGCGGGCAAAAGCAGCGCATCGCCATCGCGCGCGCGTTGCTCATCAACCCGCGCATCCTCATCTTTGACGATTCCACCAGCGCGGTGGATGCGGAAACCGAATACAAGATTCAGCAGGCACTCAACACCCTGCTTGCCGGGCGAACCTCCTTCGTCATCGCGCAGCGCATCTCCACGGTGCGCGACGCCGACCTGATCCTGCTGCTCGATCGTGGCACCATCGTGGCGCGCGGCACCCACGAGGAGCTGATGGAAAGCAGCGCCCTCTACGCGGAGATTCTCGGCTCGCAGCTGGTCGACGACATGGTAGCTACGCCGCAACTCGCCAGCTGAGTTCACCCCAGGCTGGTTTATTTAGCCGCCTGCCGCCTTACCCGCTTTGCGGGAACCCACTGCCGCTTGCTGCCGCCTGCCGCCTTACCCACTCCGTGGGAACCCACTGCCGCCTGCCGCCTGCCCTGCTGCCGCCTGCCGCCTCCGCCGTTTCCTGCTGTCAGGACTATCGGTTTATTGTGTTTTTGGCGTAAAATGATGTAATAATCAGGTTGTCTCTAGCCAGCCAAGGTGGCTCGGGGCCATCGTGAAAGCATTGGCTCACGCATTGTCACTTCCTTCACCCGGGGCCCATCCCGTCGCACCAAATTTACAGATGTCTTGATTGTTAGTTGATACCAGAGTGGGCACCTATACTACCCTATGCCTACGTTTTCGGATTACTCCAACCCGCACGATACCCGCTTCGACGACTGCCTCGGTACCATACAGCAGACCGAGCGCGTCGCCGAAATTTTTCGGCAGGTCACCTTTCTTGCCCCCATGACGGCGAGCCAGCGCCTGGAACTGGCGCAAAAATCGACGGTTCGCCACTTTGTGCCGCAGACCAACATCGTTATCGAGGGGGAGATCGGTGACACCTTCTACATTATTGTTGAAGGAGAAGTTACCGTCTTTAAGATGTTGGGGGATGTCATGTTCAAACTCGCGACGCGCGGGGTTGGCACGTTTTTCGGCGAGATGGCGCTGCTTCAGGACGAGGCCCGCTCCGCCACGGTGCAGGCTACCACAACGGTCGAGGCCATCGAGCTGGATCGGGCTGGCTTCAAGGAGTTGCTGCTGGCCCACCCCGAGATCATGTTTACTGTTCTGCACGAGATCAGCCAGCGGCTTCGCTACACTGACCAGCAGATGATCCACCACCTTGTCGAAAAAAACGAGGAGTTGAAGCGGGCCTATTACGATATCGAGAGCAGCTACGACGCCACCCTTGTGGCGCTGAGCAAGGCGTTGGACCTACGCGACACCTTGACCGAGGGGCACTCGATTCGCGTCGCCAAAATCTCACGCTTGATCGGGAAGGCGCTGGGCCTTTCCGATAGTCAGTTGAACTCGCTCCATCGCGGCGCGCTGCTGCACGATGTGGGCAAGATCGGGGTGCCGGATGGCATCTTGAACAAGCAGGGAAAGCTGGGGCCAGAAGAGTGGCAGGTGATGCGGCAGCACCCCACCTGGGGGGCGAAGGTGCTGGAGCACATTCCTTTTTTGGAGGATGCGCTCCCCATTGTCAGCCATCACCATGAGGCGTGGGATGGCAGCGGCTACCCCAATGGGCTGGTTGGCACGGAAATTCCGCTGCTTTCCCGCATCTTCAGCGTCGCCGATACCTACGACGCCATCACGTGCGAGCGGCCCTACAAGCCGCCTTTCCCACCGGAGCAGGCGCTCGCCATCATTACCAGGGAGGCCGGACGCCAGTTCGACCCAGAGGTGGTAGCGGCGTTCGTCCGTGTCTTCTCTCAGGTATCCGAGATTCTCACCGACCACGACCTGTCCTGACACGGGTAAGCCGACCACATCAAAAAGGCGCGTGAGCCACCCTCACGCGCCTTTTTTGTGACCACCGACGACCGACGACCGACGACCGACGACCGACGACCGACGACGAAGGACGTCTGCCGCCTTACCCACCTTGTGGGAACCCCCTGCTGCCTGCTGCCTGCCGCCTGCTATTCGTTTGCCGCCTGCCGCCTGCCGCCTGCCGCCTGCTACTCCGTTTGCCGCCTGCTATCCGTTTTGGAGGCATTGGAGCGCGATCAGGCTCAGGATGATAGCGCTGCCCACAATCTGCGCGCTGAGGATCAGCCGCGCCCGCTCGCGCAGAAGATGTTGCCACAACGGGGAATCGTGATCCTTTTTGTCGGTCGAGCGCACCGCCAGAAAGATCAGGATGGCGGGCACCATGCCCAGCAGGATGCCCAGCATGAGCAGCGGGGAAACCAGGTAGCTTTGCAGCGACGGCCAGATGATCGACAGGAGGACAATCACCACCAGGTGGGCCAACTGGTCGAGCAGGAAGCCGCGCGTTGCCGTTTTGGAGGGGAGGTGCAGCTTCAGCCAATCGATGGCGAAGTGAACCAGGACGAGCGTCATGAGCAGGGGGAGCGCGCTGAGCCAGGATTGCACCAAAAACGCCGTCACAACCCCATGGATGCTCGCATGGAGGAAAATCCCCCAGCGGTGCTCCAGTTTGTGGCGCATCACCCAGTTGGTTTGAAGGGGAAAATCACCCAGCAGATGCCCAAGCAGCAGAATAGGGAAGGTCATTATCCAGTCGCGGAAATTTCACCGATACAGAAGGGTATGGTCTCATCTTTAGCGCTTACGCAGGTGACCGAGGAGCGAGGACAGAAAAGTTGGACAATCTGGGGCTGTCAGTCTGTGCTCTTCGGTTGGCTTCCCAGGTTCGTAAGCCCTATCAGTATAATATCTTTTATAAGGCACAAGAACGCGCTAAAGGTACTACCTTTAGCGCGTTCTTGTGCGGGTTCTTCTGCGTAGCCGTCGCCCCGCTACCGTCTCCCGTGACGATAGTTACTCGTGTGGCACCCAGCTACCGCTCCAAACATAGCTGCCGCTCCACGCGTAGCCGCTGCTCCAGACATAGCCGCTACTCCACGCATAGCCGCTACTCCACGCGTAGCCGCTGCTCCACGCGTAGCCGCTACTCCATGCGTAGCCGTTACTCCACGCATACCCCTCGGTCCACGCGTAATGGCCGCCCCACTCGTAGCCATCATGCCCCATGACATAATAATCGCCGCTTTCCGGGTCCTGGTTGGCGGGGCCGCCGTAATGCTCTGTATCGGCCAGCTCCAGCGCGATGTCGAGGCCCTGGTTCGCGCAGCCGTTCGCGCTGCTCGCCACCGCCGCCACCGCGTCTACCATCCCCGCGCCCTGCTGAAAGATGCTGTACGCCAGCTGCCCATCGCTGTTAAGCGCGGGCCGCGCGCTTGCCATCAGGCGGCACTTGAGATCGTCAGGGGTAAGGCTCGGATCGGCCTGGAGCATCAGCGCCGCCACCCCGCTCACGACCGCCGTCGCCTGCGAGGTGCCGCTCATGGCGAAGTAGTCAGCGGTGTAATGGAACTGCGGGTAGTGCTGCGCCAGCGCCGACGTACTTTCCATCAGCCCCAGCATGTGCCCCCCTGGTGCCACCGTGTCCGGCTTCACAAAGCCTTCCACCGTCGGGCCAGCGGAGGAAAACGAGGCGAGGATGTCGTCGCCGCCGTTCTCCGGCGTGTAGTTGTTGGACATGGCCCCCACCGTGATCACGTAGGGCACGTTGCCCGGCACGCCGATGGTCATGGGGTCTGGCCCAGTGTTGCCCGCGGCAGCGACCACCACGATGCCCGCCTGCCAGGTTCGCATCACCGCCTGGTTCAGGGGGTCCTCCCAGTAGTAGCTCTGCGCTGGGGCGGCAAAGGAGAGGTTGAGCACGCGGATGTCGTAGACATCCTTGTTGGCAACCACCCAGTCGAGCGCGCGGATCACATCGAGATAGGAGCCGCCCCCCTCCGCGTCGAACGCCTTGATCGCTACCAGGTCCACATTCGGGGCGACGCCATTGTACTTGCCATCCGGCGTGTGGCGGCTGCTCGCGATGATGCTGGTTACGTGGGCACCGTGGCCGCTGGTATCGCTGTCAGCGTCCGGCGCGAGCAGGGTATCCGCCATGGCGTCGTAGTGGGCGAGCACGCGGGTCTGTCTGTCGCGGTTTTGGAGCAGCCCTGGCCCGTTCCAAAGGCCAGTGTCCAGCACTGCCACCGTGACCCCCGTGCCATCGATGCCCTGCGCGTGCAGCGTGTTCGCGCCCACGAGGGTGGGGTAAACGGTGTCGGCGTTGTAGTCACCGTAGTTGATCAGCAGGTTTTTGACGTAGAAGCGCTCGCTCCCGTCAATCGAGGGGGTGGTGCGGAAGGCGATAGTCGTATTGTCGGAGATGTACGTGCTGATGTCATAGCTGCTGCGTTGCAGCGCGGCGTCCCGCTCCGGCCCCTCAAAGCGATCCAACTCGACCCAACTGGCCCCGCCATCGCTGGAAATCGAGAGGGTCACCACGTCCGAGCTTTGGTCAAAGTAGACGCGTTGGTACTCAAAGGAGAGGAGCGCGGAGGTGGCTCCGCTCAGGCTCGCAGCGCGCGAGACCCCTTTGCCCTCGCGCACGCGCAGCCCCAGCAGCGAGCTGGCGGGCAGGGTAGTGACCTGCACGCTGCCGGCGGCGGGGCCGTCGCTCTCGCCCTCCTCCGTCCAACTGCCCAGCCAATCGGTGTTGCCATCGGCGTTGCTGTAGGCGCGCTGCCCAAATTCGTCAGCCACCGAGTAGAGCAGCCCGCTGTCCGACAGGACAGTGCCACTGCTCCCGCCCTCCACACCGCTTCCCGTGCTGTACTCGACATCAAAATTTTTAATGTAGAAGCGCTCGCTTCCCTCAATCGAGGGGGTGGTGCGAAAGGCGATAACGGTGTCGTCGGAGATATAGGCGCTGATATCGTAGTTGCTGCTTTGCAGTGCCGCGTCCGCATCCGGCCCCGCGAAGCGATCCAACTCGACCCAGTTGGCCCCGCCATCGCCAGAAATCATGAGGGTCGCCACGTCCGAACCCTGGTCGAAGCCGACGCGCTGATAGTCAAAGGAGAGAATCGCGGAGGTGGCGTCGCTCAGGTTCGCGGCGCGCGCTACCCCTTTGCCCTCGCGCACGCGCAGCCCCAGCAGCGAGCTTGCGGGCAGGGTGGTGACCTGCACGCTACCGGCGGCGGGGCCGTCGCTCTCGCCCTCCTCCGTCCAACTGCCCAGCCAACTCGCGCTGCCATCGTTGTTGCTGTAGCTGGCCGCGTTGAACTCATCGCGCAGGGCGTAGACGCCGCTATTCAGCAGCGTTAGCGCGCGGTCGGCGTGGAGGCGGATGTCGGGGCGGCCCGCGAGCCGCGCCTGCTGCGCGGGGGTGAGCGTAGCCCCCACCGCATGGATGATTTCTAACTCGTGTGTGACGTGCCCGCCCACCGCCTCGACCTGCGCCCGCGCGGCTGCCACGCTGCTCCCCTGCACGATGGTCTGAACGCTAGTGGCCCCGCTTGCGGTGACGGTCGGCGCAGGGGGTGCGGGCTAGGCCCGAGAGGGCAACGCACAAGACAAGCAAAAAGAGCAGCGCGGCGCGTGCCGTGTGGCTTGTCGTGTCCGGGGTAGAGTGTGCTGCCGACTTGGACATTTGAAGACCCCCATTTCGAGCCAAACATGGAATTGTTTAGTCGTACAGGTGATGGAGTCAGATTATATAACGATCAAGGTTCGGCTGATGACGAAAGCACCGTGACCCAGGTCGCGGTGCGCTACGAGGTATGGCATGGCAGGGGCTGCCCCCTGGCTGCGGGCTATTGTCTTACACTGGGGGGAGCGACGATCGGGTAGGGGGGAGGGTGGGGCTCCAGGTGTGGGAGTTGCTCCATACATAACTGCAAACCAAGGATGGCTGCGTGCTGTCCGGGTTTGGGGGAGTGGGCGCACCGTTTGCCAGGGCGGGCAAGGCCCGCTCATCTTGTAGCCGTTGCGCTACGCGCTTGGTTCTGATAGTCCGTCTGGGACAGATAGCACTCATCGTAAAATGGTAACCACGTAATTGAAACCCATAGTAGATTTTCCCTGTTTGAGCCAACCATAGGTGCCCCTCAAAGCGGAATACACCCCTCATCAACCGGTACCCAAGCTAGCCACGTGTTACACACAGCGCCCCGGCACGGCCTCCCCCTTTTTCAGTGGGTTTGATTTCTCGCTTGTGCGTTGGGTGCGCAGGGGCCGGGGAACCAGCGATGGCTCAGCAACGCCGAAGGCAAACCGCGAAGCGAATCGGTCTGTCACTCCCTCCCTACATCTGGGAAAACGAGGAGGGAGGAGGACAATGCCATCATGGAAAAAGATACTATGAAAGGGGGTTAGGGGTTAGAGTCAAAAGGTCCTGGTAACGCAAAGGACCTAACTCACGGAGAGTGCGGGACTAAGGTCCTGCAACCCCTACAGGGGATAAAAACAAAGCCCCTGTTGCGCGTTCGGCGCGGCAGGGGCTGTGGGGCGGCGGTCGTGGAGCGCTTACCCGGCGCTTTGCTCCTTCAAGCTTTCACCTGACTCGATCCGTGGCGCGGCCTCGACTTCCGTGGCACTTCCCCTGGCAAGCCACTGCTCCGCCTGGTGAAGATCCCAGTTGGCCTTGAGGGTGGAAAAGATGGCACGTGCCCGCTCAAACTGCTGGCACGCCACGTCGTGGTCGCCGTGCGCCAGATAGAAGCGCCCTGCTGCCAGCAGCAGGCGGCCCACCTCCAGCTGGTCCGTCGCCTCGTCCACCCCTTGCATGGCAGCCGTCACGAGCTGTTCGGCGGTGTGGAGCCTGCCGCGCGCGGTCTCGCCCAAAATCAGTAGCCGTCGGGCGGACGATTCCACAGCGTGCAGCTTGTGCTCCTCGCCAATTTGGGCGGCCTGCGTCGCGAACGCGATAGCCTCGTCGTAGCGTCCCTGCGCCAGAAAAAGCTCTGCCTGGATGCAGAGACCCTCCGCGCGCACCTCTTGCAGCCCCAGGGTTTCCGCATTGGGGAGCGCCTGCTCCAGCGCCTGCTGCGCCTGGGCCAGCGCCCCGCGTTGCAGCAGCGCGCGGCTCAGCCCGATCCCTGAGTTGGCGATGTGGTAGCGGATGGCGTAGGTCTGGGCGAGGCTGATGCTTTCCTGAAAGTGTTGCTCCGCCTCCTCGAAGTGGCCCTGGTCAAGCGCCAGCTGCCCCAGGTTGTTGTGGACGATGATGATCCCTTCCAGGTCCCCCAACTCGCTGCGGCGCTGGAGGCTATGCTCGAAGTAGGCGCGCGCTTTTTCCCACTCGCCCGCCGCGACCGCCAGCACCCCCAGGTTCGCCAGCGAGGCCGCGCCGCCCCAGGTGTAGCCCATCTTTTCGCGCAGCGCCATGGCGGCGTGGGCGCGGTCGTGCGCCTCCTGCCACTGCCCGCGCCGGTAAAAGATGCCACCCAGCAGGTTTTCTGCGTCCGCCATCTCGCCAGGTCCCTGGGCGGCGGTGGCAAGCTGGAGGGCCATGCGCGCCGCGGCCTCGGCAGCGTCAAAGTCGCCCTGTTGGAAGTGCTGCCAGCCAAGCCCGTTGTGTACCCGTGCCAGTTCCGCCTGGACGCGCGTGGTGCGCGGCAGGGGCGAGACCTTGAGCGCCTTCAAGTAGTAGCGCGCCGACTGCTCCAGCTCGCCCGCCTTCATGTAGGTTTCGCCCAGGCGACGGAACAGCCCGACCCGCTGTAGCGGCGACAACTCGTTGTGCGCCGTCGGCTCCAGGATGCGCAGGGCGCTCAACGACTCGCGGAACTTGCCCATCGCGCGGTAGGCGTCGCTCAGGTTGGAAAACAGCTTCCAGCGCGTGAGCGGCTGCACGTCGTTGATCCGCTCCAACAGGCGCAGCGCCTGCTGGAAGTGGTTGATCGCTTCCTGGTTCGCCGAGCGGGCCGCCGCCTGCTCGCCGGACAGGATCAGGTAGGGGAGCGCCCGCGCGTCCGCGCCTGCCTTGCTGTAATGGTACGCCAGCTCTTCTGCCCGCTCCGCCACCAGTTGCCGCGCCTCCTGCTGCCAGTGCGCCTCCATGATCTGCGCGTAGCGCAGGTGGAGCGCCTGGCGGTGCGATTTCAGCAGGGTGCCGTAGACGGTGCGCTCGGTCAGGATGTGCGAGAATTGCCAGTGGCTTTCTTTTTGCGTCAGCGAGTGGAGCAGCCCGCGCGTGGCAAGGGTGCTCAGCAGCGGCTCGATGGGATCGATGCCGGACAGTTGTTGCAGCATCGTTTGGTCGAAGGTGCCGCCGATTACCGAGGCGCATTGCAGCAGCCGCTTGTGCGGGGTGGGTAGCGCGTCCACACGGGAGCGGATCAGCGCTTCCAGCGAGTGGGGCACCGGCAAGTCGTCGAGCGAGGTGTTGGCGGGCATGCGCCACTCGCCGCCCTCCTGCCGGAGGAAGCCGCCCTCTGTCAGCATGCGCGCGAACTCTTCGATGTAGTAGGGGTTGCCCTCGCTTGGCCCCAAAATGCGTCGGTACAGGATGGCGGGCAGGTTCGCGTGCGGCAGGAGGGTGCTCAGCAGCTCCTCGCTCTCCTGGAGGCTTAGCCGCTCCAGGGTGATCGCAACGGTGCGGTCGGCGTGCAGTTGGAGAATCTGCTGGACCGACTCGATGGTGCTGGGCGCGTCATTGGGCCGCCACGCACAGACCAGCAGCAGCGGCTGGGTGCGGATCAGGCTCGACAAAAAGAGCAGCGCCGCCGAGGACATCGAATCTACCCAGTGCAGATCGTCCAGCAGCAGGACGAGCGGGCCCTCGTTGTCGGTTAAATTTTTGAGCAGCCGCCGCAGCGCCACGAACAGCTGCTGGCGAAGCTGGTCTGGCTCCATCGAGAGCAGTTGCTCGCGCGCCGCGCCGGTTGGCCCGACGCGCAGCAGCAGTTCCAGGTAGGGGCGTGCCTCCTGCGCCTCCTCCGGCCACGTGCGGAGCGTGTTGTCCAGCCTTTCTTTTACCTGCGCGGGGGAATCCGCCGGGTGGCAGCCGATCACATTGGTGAGCAGGTCGCTCAGCAGGGCAAAGGCATCGTTGGCGCGGCGCGGCAGGCACTGCCCGTGCCACACCGTTACCGTGTCGGGGAGCCGCTGCACAAATTCGCGCAGCAGGCGGCTCTTGCCGATGCCCGCGTGCCCCTGGAGCACCGCGATCCCCCCGATGGATTGATCCAGCAGGGCCGCGTGCGCGAGCAGCTCGCCCAGCGGCTTGTCGCGCCCGATGAGCGTGGTGGGCGCGCCCGCTGGCTCGCCGGGGTAGTTGCGTTTGGGGCGAACCCCCTCCAGCGCCAAAATCGGCAGCTCGGGCAGGAGTTGCGCGGTTCGGCGGTGGACGCGGCTGTAATGAAAGTGGGAATTGGTGACGTTGCGCACGCGGCTCGTCACCCAGATTTGGCCGGCGGGGGTCATCTCCGCCAGCCGCTGCGCCAGCTCAACGGTCGGGCCCTGGAGCGCAAAGGTGCGCTGCCCGCTCGCGTCGCTCGCGCCGGTCACTACCATCCCTTGGCTGAGCGCAAAGTGAGCGGTGAGGGGCACCGGCAGGGCGGGGGTGATCTGCTCCACCTGCTCCTTCATGTTGAGGACGCATTGGACCGCGCGCTCGGCGTCGTCCTCGCGGGTGACGGGTGCCCCAAAAATCACTGTCAGCCCATCCTTGCGCGTCACCACCTGCCCCTGATGCCACTCGGCAATCTGGCTCAGCAGGGGGCGGAGCAGCGACAGCGCTTCAAAGAGTGCCTCGCCATCGGCGTGATCCGGCGGGAGCAGGCGCACCCAGGCGATGGTCGCCAGGTGCCACTCCCCCTCGGGTAGCTCGTGCAGGGCGGCGGGCGGCGCGGCGGGCGCGCGCGGGCGGCGCGCTTTCGCGGTCAAGCTGCTGGAA
The DNA here is from genome assembly GCA_963845765.1 of uncultured Chloroflexia bacterium. Classification (GTDB taxonomy): domain Bacteria; phylum Chloroflexota; class Anaerolineae; order Ardenticatenales; family Ardenticatenaceae; genus CAWJTI01. The sequence continues at coordinate 154,368 of CAWJTI010000010.1, read as the reverse complement.
CAGGCGGCGGACCAACTCCAAATCGTATTTGGCCCCTAACTGATTGAAGCCTTTGGCCGCCGTGGTCAGCGCCTCGCGCGTCTGCTCGATCAACCCGTCCGGCGCGTGGTGAGGGCTTTCCGCGCGCTGGAGCATAAAAAGCGATGCCAGCTTGGTCAGCGTCTGGCTGCGGCGGTACACATCCTTGCGCTCGTGGCTCAGCAGCACTGCCCTGCGCAGCGCTTCCTCGGCGGGCTGCCACTCGGCGCGCATCCCGTACACGGTGCCGAGCACCTGAAGACCGTCCAGTTCCGGCTCGGAGAAGCTGCCCTGCCGCGCCATCTCCACAGCTTCCAGCGCGCGCTCCAGCGCGATTTCCAGCCGCTGGCTCAGCGCAAAGGCGAGCGCTTCGAGCACCAGCAGCTCGGCGCGCTCGTTCGCACCGGCGCTGTTGTCGGTCGAGCGCGCCTGCTCGATATGGCGAAAGGCTACCGGAATCTGCTTGTACAGCAGCGCCAGCCGCGCGAGCCCGATGTGCGAGGCGACGATCAGCGCACCCTCGCCGATCTGCTCGCTGACCGTTAAACACTGCTCAAAGTCCTGCTGCGCCTGCTTGTGCACGCCCAGCGAGAGGCGCAGGGTTGCCAAATTGTTCAGGATGATCGGGCGCAACGAGAGGTAGCCGTTCTGCTGCTCAATGTCGAGGGCGCGCTCCAGCGCGGCGTGGGCGTTCCGCCACTGGCCCTGCTTGTAGTAGAGGTTGCCGATGTTGGTGTAGGTGACCGCCATGCCCCACCAGTAGCCGAGCCGCGTGTGAAGCTGGAGGCTCTGCTCGACATAATGTAGCGCGGCGGCGGTGTCGCCGCGCTGCCAGTGGATGCCGCCGAGGGTGTTGTACAGGCTGGCGAGGGTGGTTGGCGCGTCCAGGTCGTCCGGGTTCGACCTGCTGACCACCGCGTTCGCCATCTCGTGGGCGCGCTCCAGCTCGCCCTGGCGGAAGTGAACCCAGGCCATGCGGTCCAGCAGCGAGCGGATGTGGGTGGCGGAGGAGGGGGCGGTGGAGGACTCCAACTCGACCAGCCCGGTCGAGAGGTAGGCGATGGCCTCCTTGTACTCGCCCTCGCGCAGCCGCACGTCTGCCAGCTCGCGCAGCGTGTCGATGTAGGAGTCGAGCCAAGCGTCGCTGCGCTCCGTCGCTTTCAGGTGGTCGAACGCCAGCAGCAGCGATTGCAGCGCTTCCGGGTAGCGACCGGTAATTTTTAGCGTGCGCCCCAGCCCCAGGTGGATTCGGTAGCGCAGGGTGGGGTCGATGGCAGCGGCCTCGTCCAGCCACGTGAGCGCTTCCTGGTAATGTTCCAGCGCGGTGCTGTTGGCGTAGCGGCGCTCCGCCCGCTCGGCGGCCAGCACCAGATAAGGGACCGCACGCGCGGGGGTCTCGCTGCGAACGTAGTGGTAGGCGAGCCACTCCGCCTGCTCTTCCGGCTGCCAAAAACCGTTTGCCTCGATGGCCCCGGCCAGCCGCCCGTGCAGGGTGCGGCGATCACGGTGCAGCAGGGTGTCGTAGATCGCCTGCTGGATCAGCACGTGGCGAAAAGCGTAGCGCGCCTCGTCCCGGTCGTGGCCGGCCACCAGAAAGTGGCGCTTTTCCAACTGATCCAGCTCCTGCGCGATCGGGCCATCCACGAAAAGTTGCAGCAGGGTGATCGGGAAGGAGCGCCCCAACACCGCCGCCCGCTGCAAAATTTGGCGGGTGTTGTCGGGTAGCTTGTCGAAGCGCGCCAGCAGCAGCCCCTTGACCGTGCCTGGAATCTCTTCCAGCAGCTGGATGGCCTGCGGGGTAATTTCCCAGCCCTTTTCCCGCTCCAGGATCGCCTCGTGATCCAGCAGCATGCGGATCAGCTCTTCCATGTAGAAGGGGTTGCCCTCGGTGCGCTCCACGATCTGCTGCTTGAGCCGCGCGATGTCCTCTTGGGAGTCGCCCAGCAGGCGATCCACCAGTTGCGCGCTTTCCCGCTGCGAAAGCCGCTGGAGCGGGATGTCGGTGATGGAGCGCGCGGGGATGGCTGCATTGTTGAGCATCGGGCGAATCACCGTTTCACCCTCCAGCTCGCGGCAGATCAGGACGAGCAGCAGCGGGACGTCCTGGAGCGATTGGACAAAATACTCCAAAAAGGCGCGCGACGCGTCGTCCATCCAGTGCAAATCTTCCAGCACCAGGATCAGCGACTCGCGCCGCGCCCCTGTGACGAAAACTTGGCGCAGCGCCGCGTGCGTCTGCCTTTGCAGCATCGTGGGGTCCAGCAGGCGCAGGCTCGCCTCGATCGTGGGGTCCGCCTGCTCCAGCCCCAGCACGTTCATCAGGTACGGGAGGATGTTGCTTTTGAGCAGCCCCTCGCTTTTCAGCTTGTCCACGTAGCGCCGCAACGCCTGCACCTGGGTGCTAGCCAGGTCGGTGTCTTTGACCTCGATGATGTTGCGCAGCGCGTCGGCCAGCACCCAGAGCGGGCTGGAGCGTGCAAAGGAGAGACAGCTTCCCTGAAAGACGCGCACCTTCTCGGCTGCCACCGCGTTGAGTAGCTCTGTCACCAGGCGGCTCTTGCCCATCCCCGCCTCGCCGGTGACGAGCGCGATGTGGCTCTGCTGGCTTGCGCGCATGGCGCTGAAGGCGTGCGTCAGCTGCGCCAGCGCCTCCTGGCGACCGACCATCGGCACGCGCAGCCCGGGCAGCCCGCGTAGCGGGTCCGGCCGCTCGCGCAGCCCGAGCGGGCGGTACGGTTTGATCGCGTCCGGGAAGCCTTTTGGCACAAAGGCGGGCATCGCCTGGTAGCGGAACAGGGCGCGCGTGCGCTGGTAGGTGGAAAAGCTGACGAGGATGGTGTCCGGCTCGGCGGCGCTTTCCAGCCGCGAGCCGAGGTTGGCGGTGTCGCCCACCACCGTGTATTCCATGTGGTTGTCGCTGCCAATCTGCCCCGCGATGACCAGCCCCGTGTTGACGCCGATGCGAACCTGGAGGTTGATGCCATGCTTTGCCATCATATCCGCTTTGACGGGCCGCAGCACGTCGAGCATGTCGAGCGCGGCGCGCACGGCGCGTTCCGGGTCGTTCTCGTGCGTGACCGGTGCGCCGAAAAGCGCCATCAGCCCATCGCCCGTAAATTTGTCGATCGTCCCCTCGTACTTGTACACCACCGAGGCGAGCGGGCGCAGGGCGCGCTCGGTCAGCAGGTAGGCGTCCTCGCTGTCGAGGGCGTGGGTGGTGCGCGTGTAGTTGACGATGTCGAGGAAAAGCACCGAGATCTCGCGGCGCTCGCCCAGCAGCTCCTGCTTTGCCACCGCCTGAATCTTGCGCGACAGCGCTTCCGGCATGAGCGAGCGCAGGGATTGCAGCAGCGGCTCGTCGCGCGGGGCAGCGGGGGCGATGGGGGCAGCCGAGGCAGCGGGGGCGGCATCCAGGTTCGAGCCACACTGACTGCAAAACTTGAAGGTGGCGGGGACGCGCTGCCCGCAGGCAGGGCACTGGCGTTGCAGGGTGCCCGCACAATTTAGGCAGAATTCAAGCGAGTCAGGGTTCTCATGGTTGCAGGACGGGCAAAGCAACATGGAGGGGGCTCCTAGCAAACGGACTGAACGGACAGCCGTGGGACCGAAGGGAATCGACAGTATGGTATCGCGGAAACCTTTACAAAAGGTGAGTTTTACTACCTGTACGATGAAAAAAACTCTTAAAGGGGTGAGTTCATCGACAAGGGGAGGATGCCGCAGGAGGGGGGCTGAATCAAGGGTACGAAAGTCCCTGCGGGCGGGATGGTCGCACAAGTGTAGCACCCGATTCGGTAGGTGGCTAGCCTCTCGTGAGGCGCGACGCTCTGTTGCCGAGACAACACAAAAGGCAGCGGCTCGCAGAGCCGCTGCCTTTTGGTGTTGGTAACGATTAGGGGCGATTCATCGTGATACGTGTGCCATTGCTATCCCCATCCGGGTCATGGTTGGCCGAGCTGCTGTAGGCCCAGCGCAGGCTTTCCGTGTGGGTGATGTTGGTCACATCGAAGTTCAGCGTTGGCACTGTAGCTTTTTTCACTCTGTCGCTGGTGAACGTGCAGCGGCCCGCGCTGTCCGTCGTGCAGTTGGCGGTTTTGCCGTTGCTCCACAGGATGTATACCTTCGCGCCCTGCACGGCCACGTTGCTCGTACTTTGGACGGTCAGGGTCACCGTGGAACGCCACTCGGTGCTGTTCAGGCTCGTCACTGTTCCGTCCAGGTCCGCGATGGCGATAGTCGTCGCGACTGGCTTGGCGACGGTGATGACCGAGCCGTTGCTGTCCCCATCCGGGTCGCTGTTGGAGATGGAGTCGTAGCTCCACCGGAAGGGCTCGGCGATCTGGATGCTGCCCACGGTGAAGGTGAGGCTGTTTGTGGTAGCGCCCTCGTACTCGTTGCTTGTGATCGAACACTGGCCGCTACTGTTGGTCGTGCAGTTCCCGCTACGCCCATCCCCCCAGGTGCCGGAGACCGTGGCGCTCGCCACCCGCGCGAGCGAGCCGTCGATCACTGTCGCCGTGACGATCGTGCGCCACTTGCTCCCGTTGGTGGTGGTCGTCGCGTCCAGGTCGCCCACGTACAGGGAGAGCGGAACCGGCTGCGCGATCTCGATGGTGGTGCCATCGCTACTGTCGTCCGGGTCGCTGTTGAAGGATGCATCGTAGCGCCAGCGCAACGGCTCATTGTGCTCGATTGTGGTAACCGTAAAGCTGAGGAGAGGCATCGCGTTGACGCCATACTCATTACTCGTAAGCGAGCATTGTCCGCTGCTGTTGGTGGTGCAATCCTTGTTGCTGCCGTAATTCCAGGTGCCCTTCACCTTGACGTCCACAGCGGGCAGAAGATTCTCGTCCACCACACTAAAGGTGACTGTCGTGCTCCACTTGTCACGATTGATGAGGGTAGTGGAGTCCAGGTCACCAATGAACAGCGCAATCTGGGCCGGCTCGTTGATCGAGATGGTAGTTCCATCGCTGTCGCCGTCGGGGTCGTGGTCCGCCTCTTCATCGTAGAAGAGGGTGGCATGGTCGAGGTCGAGCACGGTGAAGGACAGCAAATGCGCCTGCTGGATCGTGTATTCGTTGCTGGTGACGGTGCAGCGACCGCCACTGTCGGTCACGCAACTGCGCGACACCCCGAAACTCCACATCCCGGAGACATTCACCCCTTCAATCGGATTGTTGTTGTTGTCGTAGACCGTGACGGTGGTGGTGGCGGACCATTTGTCCCGATTTGCCAGCGCCACCCCATCCAGGTCGGCCACATGGAGCGCCATGGAGGGCGCGTTGCCCTGGGTTTCCACGGTGCCATCATCATTCACCCAGTAGGTGGAGCCGATTCTGGAAGCGTTCGGGTCGAGCCCGCCAGCCCACATCATGCCGCCAGCCCACATCATGCCGCCGGCCCACATCATGCCACCAGCCCACATCATGCCGCCAGCCCACATCATGCCGCCAGCCCACATCATGCCACCGGCCCACATCATGCCGCCAGCCCACATCATGCCACCAGCCCACATCATGCCGCCAGCCCACATCATGCCACCGGCCCACATCATGCCGCCAGCCCACATCATCCCCTCAGGGTTGACGCCCGCCTGATTCAGCCCGCCGGCCCACATCATGCCGCCGGCCCACATCATGCCGCCAGCCCACATCATGCCCTCGGCCTCGGCCACGCCCATGGCGTAGGAGTTCCCCTCCTGATCCACCGCGTAGTACAGGTACGATTCCCCGTCATCGCTAAGCAGGCGGCGAATCGGGCCCTGGTAGTGGTAGCTGAGTTCGTTCTGGTCCAACTCCTCCGGCTCGGCCATGCCGTTGCCATTGGTGTCAGCCCAGCCGATGCCGTGCGCCAGGTCCGCATGGATGTCCATGCCCGCGTTCGCGGAGCCCAACGGTAGCTCCTCGCTCAGCACGGCGTCCGGTGCCCAAATGCGCCCGCTGCCCTGCTGGAAGACGTTGTAGACCAGGTCGCCCGCACCGTTGAGCGCGGGTCGCGCCGAGGCCATCAGCCGGAACTTCACCTGATCCGGTGTCAGTTCCGGGTGGGCCTGGATGATCAGCGCCACCACCCCGGAGGTCAGCGCGGTCGCCATGCTCGTCCCGTTCATGCGGAACAGGCTGGTCGTGCGCGAGTAGTCGGGGTGCGTCTGCGTCAGCCGGCGCGCTTTGCTCCGGATGGGACGGGGTCGTTATACATAAAGAGATAATGTTCGCGCCCGGGGCCAGCACGTCCGGCTTGGCAAAGCCGTCCAGCGTCGGGCCGCTGGCGGACCACGCGGGCAGCATATCATCCGCCCAGTAGCCGGGGGTGCGACCGTCGTCAATCGCGCCGACGGTGATCACGTAGGGATCGTTGCCCGGCACGGTGATCGACTGCGCGCCCGGCCCGGAGTTGCCCGCCGCCGCCACCACCACGATCCCTCGGCCCACGCCGGCTCGACGGCGCGGTTGAGTCGGGTCGATAAAGTAGGGGGTGGTGGCATAGGCGCTCAGGCTCAGGTTCATCACCCGGATGTTGTGGCACGTCTTTCTTCTCAACCACATACTGGATGCCCTGGATCACATCCTCATAGGTGCCGGTGCCGTTCGCGCCAAGAACGTGGACGCTGAGGAGGTTCGCGCCGGGCGCGATGCCCATAGTCACGCCGGTCGTAGTCGTCGGTGATCTGGCTCCAAATGATGCCCGCGACATGCGAGCCATGGCCGTACAGGTCCACCGCCTCTTCGTTGGTGTCGGAGTAGCAGTACGTGTCGTGCTGCTCGCCCCCGTTCAGGCAGATGCCGCCGCGCGTGAAATTGGCCTCGCCCTCGAACTGTTCGTTCAGGCCTTCCCCTAAAATGTCCCGGACGCGCGAGTTGAAGTAGATACCGCTGTCCACCACCGCCACCGTAACCCCCTCGCCGGTGATGGGGGTGCCGTCGGGCAGGGTGCTTTCGTGCACCTGGTCCGCGCCAACATCGATCGACACGGGGTTGCTCAGCTGCCACTCGCTTTTCAGCTCGGTCGGCTCGGCGTCGGGGCGGCCATCCCACGTTTCGGGCCTCTGGCCGATCATCAGCAAGTTCTTGTCGCCGGTGCGGACCAGAACCTGCTGGGTTTCTGTAGCCGAGTAGACCACCTGCTTGAAGACCCCCTCGGTGCCCAGGCGGGTGCTGACCTTGCCATCGGGCTTGATGATGAGCATGTCCGTCGCCTCGCTGCCCACTACCACGCTGCCATCAGCCAGCACCGCCGCGCTGACCTTGATGTCACCGGCCAGCGTTCGCTTCCACAGGACGGCACCGTTGCTCGTCGACAGGGCGTAAAGCGACTTGCCCGCCCCGACGTAGAGAGTGCTGCCGTCCGCGCTCAGGGTGGGGGCGCTTTTCACCTTGCCGGAGGTCGGCACAAAATTGAAGCGCACCGAGCCGTCCGAGTTCGAGGGCAACCAGGTGGCTTTCCCCGGCAAGGTAAAGGGTACCATCTTGGGTCGCAACCAGCGGGGCGGAAAGGCGGTGTGCCAAAATGGTAGAAAGGTCGTAGGTAGCCAGCAGGGAGCCAGTGGACGCCTGGAAGCGGTAAAGCTTTTCGTCCTCTGTGCTGGTCACAAAGAGGGTGTCACCGACCCGCACCGGGACCTGATTCAGCCGCACCCCTACCATGCCCAATGGGGTGGATTTTTCCGCCACGAAGCGCCATGCGTAATGGTGATCGTCGGTGAAGAAGTAGGCGGGGTCGAGCGCCCAGAAGTTGCCCTTGCGGTCGGTCCTGTCCGTCTCCTCGCCACTGGACTGGAGATAGACCATGCCGTCTGGCGCGACCACCGGCCCAATTTTGACCAGCCCTGGATTGACCGCGTCCGGCGCGATTTCCTTGACTTTGCTTCCATTGTTGACATCGAACACGGACAACCGAGCGTCGTTACGCGCCGCATAGACATAGGCCCCGTCGGGGCTGAGCGCCGGTGCGCTGAGCACCATGTCGTTGCTGTCGTAGCTCCAGCGGGTGCTCCCGTTCGGGTTCAGGGCAAAGAGAATGGGGCGATGGGTGATATCCCCCAACTTGGTGCCCATGAAGAAGATGCTGCCGTCCGCGCCCACCACCGGCTTGTAGCTCATCTTTTCAAAGCCCAGCCCGGTGATCTGCTGGCTGATGGTGCCATCGGCATTGAAGAAGGTGACGTTCGATTTTTCGGCCACTGCCACCCAACGACCATCGGGCAGCGCCACCAGCGGCGCTACCACCTTGCTCGACATCACCACCTCGTTCGTTTTTTCCAGCCGCTCGGTCACCCAGCCGGGCCGCCCCACGCACGGCGCGAAGCCGCTGGGCTCGCCACACAGTGGCCCCTGCGCGCTGGAAACATCTTTGTTGTTCACCACCGACACGATCCCCTCAAGCGAGGCGAGTCGGTTCAGCGAGCGGGCCGGGATGCGCGCTGCGACCGCATCGATGATGCGGAGTTCGCTGCTGATCTCGCCGCCCAGCGCGCGTACCGCGCTGGCCGCTCGCTCGGTGGAGCTACCCGTGATGATTACCGAGAGTTGCTCGGTCCCGCTTTCGTACAGGCTGGGCTCCACGTAGGCACGCTGGGCAGCGTACACGGTGGGGAGCTGTCCGGGGAAGAGCGGAGCGATCTGTGACAGAAGGATACAGAGGAGTAGAGTGAGCTGTGACAGTTTACGAGCAACGCTTGTTTGCATCATTGTCTCCTTGACGTCAAAAGGTCGTCAAAGTTCGATCCAAAAGTGGAAAGACTATCTGCTGTAGAGAGTTGGGCCGAGACGACTCGTCGCCTTCCTCTGTGAGATGGGACCTGCCTGGTCAAGATCGGCTCCCCACTGTGGTGCCGTCACCACACTATTTAATCAAGTTGTACCCAGAAGGCGGGGCACCTACCAGACAGGTGGTACCCCAGGAAATCCCTTCTGGGTCAAGATAAATAATAAACGGAAATAACAAGCGGCTCAACCATGCATTGGTCCTATTGTCCCATTAGACTTTCGTCTATCCGTGCGCAGGGCCCTTCAGGCAGTGGGGTGATGGGCCGACAGACGGTAGATCGGCTATCCAATTCTTCCCGGCTTGGTATTGATTTCCTTTCTTTATAAAATAGAATTCAGGAGCTGAACGGCTTTCTCGCTATACTGTTTACTCGTTGTTTCGCAGTAACTTGACTCATAGGTAGGGAGGTAGGGATGGCGTGGTTATTGGAACCGTGGCCGTGGTGGTTGTCGGGGATCCTGATTGGCCTGATGGTGCCGCTGCTCTTTTGGATGGCGGGCCAACCATTTGGTATCTCGTCGAGCTTGCAGCACATTGGGGCGATGTGCAGCCCCCGGTCGAGGCTGGCGTACCTGCGCGAGGATGACTGGCGGGGCAACCTGTGGAACCTGCTTTTCGTCGCCGGGGTCGTGATAGGCGGCTTTGTGGCCGTCCATTTCCTCTCGCGCGAGTCGATTGAGTTTCTGCCGCAGGCGTACTACAGCCCGACGGGGCTGCTGCGGCTGGCCTTTGGGGGGGTGCTGGTTGGCTTCGGCACGCGCTACGCGGGGGGGTGCACCTCCGGCCACTCGATCACGGGGCTTTCCAACCTCAGCGGGGCGAGCCTGCTGGCGACTGTCTTTTTCTTTGTCGGCGGGCTGATTGTAACCTGGCTCCTCGGCTCTGTGCTTCTACCAGCGTAGCGATTGGAGAGAGCGATGTATTTTCTAAGAGTTCTCCTGCTGGGTACCTACTTCGGGGTGCTTCTCGTCAAGTCTGAGGTCGTGCGCTGGGAGCGCATCCACAAGATGTTCCTGTTTCAGGAAGCGCACATGTACCTGATCATCGGCACGGCGGTGGTGGTCGGCGCGATCTCGATGCAGCTCATCAAGCGCTTTCAGCTCCGCAGCCTCGATGGCAAACCGATCAGCTACAGCCCCAAGCCCTACCACAAGGGGCTGATGATTGGCGGGGCTCTTTTCGGGATGGGGTGGGCCATTACCGGTGCCTGCCCCGGCCCGATCTACGCCCAGATCGGCGCAGGTGCCTGGCCCGCGATCATCACCTTTCTTGGCGCGCTCGGGGGCATGTACCTTTACGCCTACCTGCGTCCCTCGCTGCCACACTGACGTGCGCCGCGCTCCGGAACCATCTGCCTACGCGGAAAGCGGCGCTTCCAGAACCCTTTGAAGTACCTCGATCGCGCGCAGAAACTCGCCAAGCTCGATGTGTTCGTCCGGGCGATGGTCCAGGCGGCTGTCGCCTGGACCATAGGCGAGAATCGGGCAACCCCAGGCGGGGCCTACCACGTTCATGTCGGAGGTTCCCGTTTTCACCTTGAGGCGCGGGCGCTCCCCCTGCTGGCGGATCGCGCGCATGAAGGCCGCGACGAGCGGGGTGCCGCGCGGCCCCTCCCAGGCGGGCTCGTGCGCGTAGAAGCGCAGCGACGCCTCCTCGCCCGCTGCCGCGCGCAGCGTGGCTTCCGCCGCTGTCGCGTCAAAGTTGGGGGGGAGGCGCAGGCCAACGGTCATCTCCACCTGCTCCGTGAGCCCGTCGCTCCTGCTCTGGATGTGGCGCAGCGAGGGGAGTATCTGCTCAAAGAGCCGGTCGCGCCCCGTATTGAACTGCTTCGTATAGCCAACAAGTGTCTGCCACCACTCGATCGCACGCTCGGCAACCCCGGTTTCTGGCCCCGCTGTGTGGCCCACCGGCTGGCTCAGCGCATAGTCCACCAGCAGCCGCCCCTTGTAGCCCAGCGTCACCGCGTCCCAGCCGCTTGGCTCACCGATGATGCAGGCGTCCGGCGCGTACCGGGCGGCAACGTGACGCGCCCCGCGCGAGGTAGCGCACTCCTCCTCCACCGCGCCGACGACCACGACGCGCGTGCCGGGTGGGAGCGCCGCGCGCCCCGCCGCGACGATAAAGGCGGCGAGCGGCCCCTTTGCGTCCACCGCGCCACGCCCATACAGGCGCTCCCCATCCAGGCGGACGGGCGGGAATGCCGGGGGCGGTGTCCATGTGGCCCAGCAGCATGATCTCCTGCATGGATGCTGCCCGCGCCCTCACGGGTGCCCACCACGTTGCCCGCCTCGTCCACATGGCTTTGAAGGCCGAAGTCGCCCATCGCCCCCACCAAAAAATCGGCCAGCGGCCCCTCCTGCCCCGACAGGCTGGGGATCGCGACCATCTGCTGCAGTAGCTCGATGGGGGTCATCGTCGAGACCCCTGCGCGAGCGGCTGTCGCGGCCTCCGCCAGCACGCAGGTGATGGCCTCGACCGCCCATTCCAACTCTTCCCGCGTGATGACGAGCGGGGGAAGCAGGCGCAGCACCGTGGGCCCCGCAGGCAGGGCCAGCACGCCGCGCGTCATCAATGCCTGCAGCAGCGGCGTGACGCGCACTTTCAGCTCGATTCCTACCATCAGCCCCTGCCCGCGCACCTCCCGCACCAGCGGCGAGTCGAGCCCGCGCAGCGTATCCGCTAGCTCCTTCCCCAGCGAGGCAGAGCGCTCCACTAACCCCTCACGCTCGATCGTTTCCAGCGTCGCGAGCGCCGCCGCACAGGCCAGGGGGTTGCCGCCAAAGGTCGAGCCGTGCGCGCCCGGTGGGCAGCGTCCCCGACGCGCGGCCCGATGGCCACCGCGCCCATCGGCACCCCCCCCGCGATGGCCTTGCCCAGGCAGAGCAGATCGGGCACGATGCCCACATGCTCGCAGGCGAACCAGCGCCCCGTGCGCCCGAAGCCGGTCTGCACCTCGTCCACGATCAGCAGCGCCCCGCGCTCGTCACAGAGCTGGCGCAGTGCCTGAAAGTAGGCGGGTCGCGCCCGGTCGCACGCCGCCCTCGCCCTGCACGATCTCGACCAGTACCGCCGCCGTGTCCGGGCCGATGGCCCCCTCCATCGCCTCGAGGTTGTCGAAGGGCACGTGCTGCACGCCCGGCACGAGCGGCTCGAAGGGCTCGCGGTAGCGGCGCTCCCAGGTGGCGGAGAGGGCGCCCATCGTTCGACCGTGGAAGCCGCGCATCGTGGCAACAATGCCGCTTCGCCCCGTGCTCAGCCGCGCAAACTTGAGCGCCGCTTCCACCGCCTCCGTCCCCGAGTTGCAAAGGAAGAGCCGCTCCAGCCCTGAGGGAAGCACCCCCGCCAGCCGCTCCATGCAAGCCGCGCCCGCTGCTCGTTGAAAAAGATTTCGGGGCAGGTGATAAGTTGCGCCGCCTGCTCGCTGAGCGCGGCGACCACCGCCGGGTGGCAGTGGCCCACGTTCGCGACCCCCTGCCCGCTCGTGAAATCCAGAAACTCGCGCCCCTCCGCGTCCCACACGCGGCTCCCTGCGCCGCGAGCCAGTATCAGCTCGCGCTTGGGGTAGACCCCGCTCGTGTGCCGCTGCTCCCTCTCGATCCAGCTCATCGCATCGCTCCTACGGGTAGTGCCTCGATCAGCGTTCCCTCGCCCGCCAACGCGCGGCGGAGTGGCTGCGCGCCCCGCGCGTCGCCCAGGATCACACGCGGCACCCCACCCGCGAGCGCCTCGCCCGCGCCCAGCAACTTGATGCGCATCCGCCCCGCTGCCAGGGGTGCCACCTCGTCCAGCCTGTCCGCCGCCACATGCCGTACCAGCGTCCTCTCGTCCGAGCGGTCGCGCAGCAGCCCCGGCACGTTGGAGAGGATGACCAGGGAGTGCGCGCCAAGTGCCACAGCGGTGGCTGCCGCCGCGCGGTCACCGTCCACGTTGATCGCCTCGCCCTCGTAGCTGATGGCGGGCGGGGTGAGCACCGGCAGCAGGCCGCGCTCCAGCAGTGCCCCCAGCAGCCCGGTGTTCACGCGCTCCACCGTGCCGGTGAAATCGTCGCGCAGGATGCGCTGCCGCCCGTTCTCGATGATGCGGATCGCCGCCTTGCGGGACCCCTCCCACAGGCGCGCGTCCAGCCCCGACAGGCCAATCGCGTTCACGCCGCGCCGCTGGAAGCGCTCGACAATCCCCTTGTTGATCTGCCCGCAGTAGACCATCTCGAAGATTTCGAGCGTGCGCCGGTCGGTGCGGCGGCTCGTGTAGCCCGAGGGCGAGGTGACGAATTGCGGCGGGTGGCCTAGTGCCGCCGCTACCTCATTGGTTCGGTGGGAGCCGCCGTGTACCAGCACCATGCGCTCTCCCTCGCCCCACAGCGCTGCCACATCCGCGCACACCTCGTCCAAATCTATCCCCTCGCTGCCGCCAACTTTGATGACGATCATCCTCTTTCCCTTTCATCTATAACCACGAACAGTCACTGTCCAGCGGCTTGGTGGTTAAACTGGATGCAGGCCGAGCCAGTCCAGCCCGAGCCGCTCCTCCCAGCCGAGCATCAGGTTCATCGCCTGCACCGCGCTACCCGCCGCGCCCTTCATCAGGTTGTCCAGCGCGCTGATGACCACGAGCCGGTTCGAGTGCGGGTCGCGCTCGAAGCCCACATCGCAAAAGTTCGTCCCCGCCAGAATCTTCGGCTCCGGGTAGCGGTAGAGGCCGGTGCGCTCCTTGACGATTCGGATAAAGGGCTCCTCGGCATACCGCTCGCGGAACAGCTGCCACACGTCGCGCTCCTCCAGCGGCTCGCAAAGAAAGACGTGTGCCGTGCAGAGGATGCCGCGCACCATCTCGACGGCGGTCGCGGAAAAGTGCAGCTCTACGGGGCCAAGGGTTTCCATGATCTCGGCCTGGTGACGATGGCCGGTCGGGGCGAAGGAGCGCATCGCGCCGCTGCGCTCGGGGTGGTGGCTCGCCGCGCCCGGCTGGTTGCCCCCCTCTGACGAGCCCACTTTGACCTCAACGACCGCGCGCTCGATGAGGCCGCGCCGTGCGAGCGGCAGCAGTGCCAGGTTGACCGCCGTCGCGTTGCACCCAACGCCGCTCGCGTAGTGCGCGCCGCGCAGTGCCTCGCGGTTCAGCTCGGGCAGCCCGTAGACGAAGCGCTCCAGCCACTCGGGGGCGGGGTGCTCCCAGCCATACCAGCGGCGGTAAAGCGCGGGGTCGCGCAGGCGAAAATCGGCGGACAGGTCGACGAGCCGCTCGGCCAGGGCCGCGAAGTGCTCGATCTGCGCCGCGGCTCGCCCGTGCGGCAGCGCCAGAAAGAGCAGGTCGCAGGGCTGAAGCGCCTCGACGCGGGCTGAACTGGAGGCGCGTCGCGCCGCGCAGGTTGGGGTGAACGGTGTGGACGTAGCGCCCCGCCTGCTGCTGCGAGGTAACCTGCTGCACCTCGACATTGGGGTGGCCCAGCAGAAGGCGCAGCAGCTCCCCGCCCGCGTAACCGGAGCCGCCGACGATGCTCGCCCTAACCATGGTAGCCATTCCCCCAGCCGTTGGCGTGGGCCAGCAGAGGCGCGAGCGGTGACTCTCCCTCGCCCATCGCCCGCACGTACTCGACGAGGCGCGCGGGGATGTTCACCCCCGTCGGCGCGACGCTGTTGCGGAACTCCATCGTGTGGTTCACCTCGTTGACCAGCCACTCGCCGGGCGCGCGCTCGAACAGGTCGATCGCCAGCACCCCGCCGCCCACCGCGCGCGCCGCCGCACGCGAGATTGCGTCCAACTCGGGCGTGACCGGGCAGTTGGTGGCCTGCCCGCCGCGCGCGGTGTTGGTAATCCAGTGATCGGAGCGGCGGCTGATGGCGCAGATCGTTTGATCGCCCACGACGAAGCTCCGCACGTCGCGCCCTTGCTTCTCGATGTACTCCTGAATGTAAAACACCCCATGCTGCGGCCCGCCGAGCGTCCCCTTGTGCTCCAACAGTGCCTCCGCCGCGTCGCGGTCGTTGACGCGCGCCAGCAGCCGCCCCCACGAGCCGACCACCGGCTTGAGCACGACCGGGTAGCCCATCGCCTCTATCGCTTCCAGCGCGGCTTCTGGCGTGAAAGCGACCTGCACGCGCGGGGTCGGCACGTCCTCCCGTATCAGGGCGAGCGAGGTGCGCAGCTTGTCGCCGCACGTTTCCACGACCGTCGCGCGGTTCACGCAAGGCACCTCCCAGCCCTCCAGCAGTGCAGCGCGGCGAGCGCCTGGGTGTGGCTGACGCAGCGGTCAAGCACCACATCGTAGGAGGACCATGTCCCCCCGTGCAGGTCAAAGTGCTGCGCGCGCAGGTCCAGCAGGTCGAAGTCAACCCCCTGCCGCTCCATCTCCGCGACGATCATCTTCTCTTCGACGCGGATGCGGGAAACCAGAATTCCAACGCGCATCGCTATTCCCCCCAATCCTCTTCGATTTCGGGCGCGAGCTCTACCGCTAGCGGCTCCACGCTCACGACCTCCAACTCGACCCCACAGTCCGGGCACTGCACGACCTCCCCCGCGAGCAGGTCCTCTCCCAACTCGATCTCGGCGGCACATTCGATACAGGCTACAGTTGTCATGGTTGACTCCTTGTTTGGTAGGTAAAGTGACGACGGACGACCGACGACGGACGACGGACGACCGATGACGAACGACCGACGACCGACGACGAACAACGGATAACCGCCAAGGACGCCAAGAGCGCCAAGAGCGCCAAGGATTTTTATAAGGAGTAATCGGCATGTAGGCCTTTAGGATGGATGCATGAACCGCCTACCGTTAGTAGCGGTTATTCGTTCTCCGTCATCGGTCGTCGGTCGTCGGTCGTCGGTCGTCGGTGGGGAAGCGTCCGTGCTCGCGGAAGTAGGCGACGATGCCCCCCGCGCGCAGGATTTCCAGGGCGAAGTGGGGCAGGGGGGCAAGCTCGAACTCGCCGCGCGCGGTGTGGAGCCGCCCCACTGCCAGCTCAAGCGTGGCCGCCTCCCCATCCTCGACCCGCTCCGCAATCTCGGCGGAGACGAACAGGGGGATGCCCAGGTTGATCGCGTTGCGAAAAAAGATGCGCGCGAAGCTGGGCGCGATAATGGCCCCGATCTGACGCCGCCGCAGCGCCTCGGGCGCGTACTCGCGCGAGGAGCCGCAGCCGAAGTTGGGGCCTGCCACGATCACGTCGCCCGGCTGGGCGTCGCGCGCAAAGTCGGGCCGCGCCTCGATAAAGGCGAACTGCCCCACATCCTCGTTCGGGCGCATGTAGGGCGCGTAGCGGCCCGGGACGATCTGGTCCGTGTCCACATCCGCGCCAAACTTCCAGATACGTGCCATGTTAAAGCTCCCTCGGGTCGGTAATCGCGCCGCGCAGCGCGGTGGCGGCGGCCACGGCGGGCGAGGCCAGAAAGATGCGCGAGCTTGGCGCGCCCATGCGGCCACGGAAGTTGCGGTTGCCGGTCGAAAGGCAGATCTCATCGTCGGCGAGTGTGCCCTGGTGCCGCCCCATGCAGGGGCCGCAGCCGGGCGTGGTCAGCGTCGCGCCCGCCGCGATCAGCGCGCCCATCGTCCCGTCCGCCATCGCCTGCTGGAGCGCCTGACTGGAGGCGGGGGTGACGAGCATTCGCACACGCGGGTCAACCCGCTGGTCGCGGAGCAGGGACGCGGCATCGCGCAGATCCTCGTAGCGCCCGTTGGTACAGGTGCCCAGGAAAACCACATCCACCGGCGTCCCCGCCACCTCGTGCAGGTCCACCACCTGGTCCACCGCGTGCGGCATCGCCACCTGCGGCTCAAGCTCGTCCAGGTCAATCGTCAGCTCGCGCAGTACCGAGGCATCCGGCTCGACCAGGAGCCAGGGAGGCACCTCCAACTGCCCGGCCACGACCCCCGTGGGCGGGACGAGCCCCGCCTTCGCGCCCAGCTCGACCGCCATGCTGCACAGGGTTTGTCGCCCCGCAAGCTCCATCCACTCCAGCCCAAGGTACTCGACGGCGCAGTAGGTCGCGCCATCGATCGTCAGCTCGCGCGCTATCTTGAGGGCGAGGTCCTTGGCCCCCACCCCGCGCCGGAAGCGGCCAACCATGCGCACGCGAATGGTTTCCGGCACGCGCATCCACGTTTGACCGGTCGCCAGCAGCAGGGCGATATCGGTGGAGCCCATGCCGGTGCCGAAGGCGCAGACCGCGCCATAGCCGGTCGAGTGGGAGTCGGAGCCGACCACCACCATGCCGGGTCGGGCCAGCCGCTCCTCCACCAGCACCTGATGGCTGATGCCGCGCCCTACATCAAAGAGGTGGGGGATGTTCTGCTCCGCCGCGAAGGCTCGCACGAGCCGCTGCCCGTTCGCGGTGGCCACGGTGGAGGCAGGGGCAACGTGATCGATTACCATCGCCACCCGCTCGGGCTGCGCGACGCGCGTCACACCCAGCCGCTCGCGCATGATGTTGATGATGCCGGGGGCGAGTGAGTCATGCGCCATGATCAGCTGGGGCTCGACGATTATCAACTCCCCGGCTTGGACGGGTCGGCCCACGGCGTGCGACAAAATTTGTTCGGCGAGGGTCTGTGCCATCTTAGCCCTCCACGCCCAGGGTCGCTGCGTTGTCGCTCCATTGAATGAGCATCGTGTCTACCTCCTCTGTGGATAACGTGCGGCTGTCGGCCAGCGTCTTGACCTGCCAGGTGAGCTGGCGTAGCTCCGACTCCGGTAGGCGGAGCCCCAACTGCTCGGCGCGGTGGCGCAGGGCGTTCCACCCGGTCAGCCGGTGGCCGAGGGGCAGGGTTCGGGTGAGTCCGAAATCTTCGGGTCGGAGAATCTCGTAGGTGGCAGGCTCATTGAGCACCGCCTTGGCGTGGATGCCCGCCTTGTGCGCGAAGGCGCTGGAGCCGGTGATGTAATTGTTGAAGGGCACCTCCACCCCCACCCACTCCGCGATGAGTCGGTCCAATTCGGGGAGGAGCGGCAGCTGATACTTCGCCACGAGCGCCGGGTCGATGGCGTAGAGCCGCGCGACGAGCCCTCCCAGCGGGGTGATGCCGTTGCGCTCGCCGATGCCGAGCACGCTGGTGTCTACGTGGGTCGCGCCCGCTTCCAGTGCCGCAAGGCTATTGGCGATGGCGCAGCCACAGTCGTTGTGCCCGTGAAACTCGATGTCGGCCCGCACGCGCGGGCGCAGCATGCCCACCAGATGGTAAATCTGGCGCGGGGTGCCGACCCCCACCGTGTCGGCGATGCCGACGCGGTGCACCCCCAACTCGTCCACGGCGCGGTAGACGCGCAGCAGGTCGTTCCAGTCGCTGCGCAGGCTGTCCTCGGTACTGAAGCGCACCTGCACCCCGGTCGTGAGCAGGTAGGTGACAACCTGCTGCGCGGCATCGATGATCTCCTCGATCCCCTTGCCATGGCCGGAGCGGCACAGGTAGGGCGAGGTACCAATCACCACATCCACTCCATCCACCCCCGTGTCCACAGCGACGCGGGCATCGTCCAGGTTGCAGCGGATGTGTGTCAGCGTGCGGGCGCGCAGCCCCAGGCTGGCGATCCGCTCACAGTCGGCGCGGCTCTGCGGCGAGGCGAGGGGAGAGGTAAGCTCCAAAAACTCCACCCCAAAGTCGTCCAGCAGGTGGGCCAGGCGGATCTTCTGCGCCTGACTGAAGGAGGCAGAAACGAACTGCTCCCCCTCGCGCAGGGTGGACTCGATAATCGCGAACCGTTCCAGGTTCATGGGCATTCTCCACGTAAGGCTGGGTAAAGGGTAGGGCTTCGCACTTGATCCGTCCGTCGTCCCGTTTGGAAAAGAAACAGGCTCACCGGTGTTATCCGGTGAGCCTGCTGGGTCTGTGTGCGGCCACGCGCCGCGCTCCATGCAAAACTAACCGGACGGGGGTCCAGTTGCTTTCAGCGTGGTTTTTTTGATGGAGAGCGGTTGCATGGTTATCTCACAGGTCGGTTCGAGGGCAACAAAAAACCCGGCTGGATCGGGTCGGATCAGCCGGGTGCTTGGTGCGCTGTGTGAAAGCGGCGCGGGCAAACAGAGCTAACCAGACCCGGGGGCCGGTTTGATCGCTTTGCCTTTTTTCGCGACAGGGGTGCCGCGACGCGCTTCGTGCTTCATGGGGGCAGAATAACAGGGGTTCCCCCCACAAGTCAAGCACTTTGGGGAGGAATGGTCCAGATGGGTGAGAGGAGAGAACAGAGTAGGACTTACGCACTTGGGACGACGACCGACGACTGACGACCGACGACCGACGACCGATGACGAACGATGACGAACGACGAACAGTCACAACTTCCCTGTCGTCGCGCCCAGAGGTGGGTTCCTGCTTGCGGGTACGTCGGTCTCTGGTCAACTGCGTAAGTCCTACAGAGAAGAGAGAACAGAGAACGCAGGTTGGATAGTTACCCTCCTTCGTGTCCTACCAATTGCCCGACCATCACCCCCTCACCTTCATCACCTCACCCTCATCACCCCCTCACCTTCATCACCCCCTCACCTTCATCACCCCCTCACCCTGCCGCTACTCGTAGCGCAGCGCCTCGATGGGGTTGAGCCGCGAGGCACGCACCGCCGGGTAGAGCCCGAAAAAGAGGCCAACAGCCATCGAGATGCTGGTGGCAAGGAGCACCGACCCGGGGGAAACAATGGGGATCAACTGGTCCTGCAAGCTCGATATGAGCTGCGCGCCCGACCAGCCAAGCAGTACCCCCAGCAGGCCGCCGGTCGTGCTCAGCACCAGTGCCTCGATGAGGAACTGTGCAAGGATGTCGCGCCGCTTCGCCCCGATGGCCTTGCGAATCCCGATCTCGCGCGTGCGCTCCGTTACCGACACGAGCATGATGTTCATGATGCCGATCCCCCCGACCAGCAGCGAGATGCCCGCGATCGCCCCCAGGAAGAGGGTGAGCACCCCCGTAATCTCGCCGAAGATCGCTATCAGGTCGGTCTGGCTGATGACCGAGAAGTCGTCCTCATCCCCCGCGCGCACCCCGCGCCGCTCGCGCATCAGGCGCTCGATGTCGGCCTGCGCCACGTCCATCTGGGGCTCGCTGACCACCTGCACGTAGATCGCGTTGACTACCAACTCGCCCGAGGTGTTGCGCTCGTTGAACAGGCGGCCATGCATGCTCGACAGCGGAATCCAGATGTTGCCATCCTCGGAGCCAAAGGCGCTGCCGCCCATCTCGTCCAGCACGCCGATGATGCGAAAGGGGATGTTGTTGATCTGGATCATCTCGTCCAGGGGGTAGCTTCCCTCCGGGAAAAAGTACTCAAAGGCCTCGTAACCCAGCACGGCCACGCGGGCACGGCTCTGCTCGTCCCCCTCGTCCAAAAAGCGCCCGACCAGGGGCTGGTAGTTGCGGATGGTGGCCGACGCGGGTGTCGTGCCCGAGACGGTGCTGGCGCGGTTACGGTTGCCCCGCTCCACCTGCGCGCGGTGGGTGAGTTCGGGCGCTACCGCGAGGGCATCCGGCACCATGACCGGGTCGGCGATGGCCTCGGCATCGGCCAGGGTCAGCGGATCGGCGGCCACCGCGCTGTTCCCACCCCCACCCCCCGCTCCTGGGATGACGAAGAGCAGGTTCGATCCTACCGATTGGATCTGCTCGGTGACCACCTTCTGTACCCCCTCGCCGACGCTGACCAGCGTGATGACCGCGCCCACGCCGATGATGATTCCCAGCATGGTGAGCACGGCGCGCAGCTTGTTCGCGTACAGGGCGCGCAGGGCGATCCGAAAAAGCTCGATGGGGCTCACGATGCAGCCTCCACGCCACCCAGGGCGAGGATGCTCGGCCCCTGGCGCAGCGCGGCGACGGCACTCGCCCCCTGCATGTCCCCCGTGATCGCCCCGTCGCGGATCAGCAGCACGCGGCGCGTTTCCGCGCCCACCTCCGCGTCGTGGGTCACAAAAATCACAGTGATCCCGCGCTCGCTGTTCAGGCGACGAAAAATTTCAAGGATTTCTTCGCCGCTCCGGCTGTCCAGGTTGCCGGTCGGCTCGTCGGCCAGGATGATCGAGGGCTCGGTGACGAGCGCGCGCGCGATGGCTACCCGCTGCTGCTGCCCGCCCGACAACTCGTTTGGCTTGTGCTCCAGCCGATCCCCCAGCCCCACCAGCGCCAGCGCCTCGCGCGCACGCTCGCGCCGCCGCGCCGCGCCCGCGTAGACCAGGGGAAGCTCCACATTTTCCAGCGCGGAGGTGCGCTTGAGCAGGTTGAACTGCTGAAAGACAAAGCCGATGCGGCGGTTGCGAATCTCGGCGAGCGCGTTGTCGTCCAACGTTTCCACCTCGGTGCCCGCCAGCCAATACTCCCCCTCGCTCGGCTGATCCAGGCAGCCGAGAATGTTCATCAGGGTGGATTTGCCGCTGCCGGACGGCCCCATGATCGCGAGGAACTCCCCCTCCTGGATGGTGAAGGAGACGCCGCGCAGCGCCTCCACCCGAAACTCGCCCATCTGGTAAACCTTCCACAGGTTGTTGACCTGGATGAGTGGCTTGCCGCTGCCGTTAGGATCCGTCATCTTGCCCCCCCAACTGCTCGCGCAGCCGCTCGCGGCTGTCAACGGAGCGGATCAGCAGCACGTCGCCCGCCTCGATGTCGCCCGAAATCTCGCTGAGTTGATCGTTGCGCAGGCCGACCTGCACCACGACGCGCGCCGCCGCCCCGTTGCGGAGCCGCTCCACGTACAGCTCGCCGGTGTCGCGGTCAATCGCGATGGCGCGGCTCGGCACCAGCAGCACATCGTCGAGCGTCTCGGTTACGATTTCGACGTTGGCGGTCATACCGGCGCGCATCCGCTCGTTGCTGTCCTCCAGGCGAATGCGCACCGGATAGGTGATCACCCCCCCCGTGGTGCTGGCAACGGGCGAGATATACTCGATGCTGCCCGAGATCGACTCGTCGGGCAGCGACTCGACGCGGATGCTGACGGCGTTCTGCTCGTCGATCTGGCCCACATCCACCTCGTCCACCTCGACCTCGATCAAAAAGGAGGAAAGGTCGGCCAGCGTGATCATCGCCTGCGCGCTGCTGACCAACTCGCCCTCGCGCGCGCCGATGGCGGCCACGGTGCCCGCAAAGGGGGCTCGCAGGGTGGCCGCGGCCAGGTTCGCCTCCGCCTGCTCCACCTGAAGTTCCGCCTGTTGCAGGGTAGCTTCCGCCACCTTGATATCCTCTGTGTCGGCCCCGTCGCGCAGCTGCTGGAGCGACGCCTCGGCCTGCTCCACCTGCGCCTGCGCCGCGCTCACGTCGGCGGCGTTCGTGCCCGCCTGAAGCTGGGCGAGGGTGGCTTCCGCCTGGACGACCTGCGCCTGCGCCGCGCTGATCGCGGCGGCATCGCTCCCCTGTCGCAGCAGGGCAAGGGTGCTCTCGGCCTGGACGACCTGGGCGCGCGCGGCGCTCAGGGAGGCGCTATCGCTCCCGCGCAGCAGTGCGTCCACCTGCGCCTGCGCCTGCGCCACGTTGGCGCGCGCCTGCTCCACCTGCTCCGCCGAGGGGCCTGCCGCGACCTGGTCGTAGCTGGCCTTGGCCGCCTGGTAGCTGATCGTCGCCTGCTGAAGCTCCAAACTTTGCGGCAGCGAGCTGATGTTGGGCAGGTAGCTTACCTGGTCGTAGGCGGCCTGCGCGCGCTGCACGGCGGCTGCCGCGCGATCCAACTCTGCCTGCGCGCCAATCAGCTGGTTCGGGTCGGGGCCTGCCTCCAAATCCGCCAGGGTTGCCTGCGCCGCCGCGAGCGAGGCGCGCGCCGCCGCGACATCCTCTGGCTCCGCGCCCTGCTGCAGCTGCGCGAGGTTGTCACGAGCGCTGGCAAGCTGCGCCTCCGCCGCACGAATATCCGCCACGTCCGCTCCCCCCCGCACCTGCGCCAGATTGTCGCGCGCGCTGGCAAGCTGCGCCTCCGCCGCGCGGATATCCTCTGGCTCCGCCCCCGCCTGGAGGCGCGCCAAATTTTCCTGCGCGCTGGCAAGCTGCGCTTCCGCCACCTGCACGTCCCCCTCGTCGGCGGGGGCCTGCAACTGGCGCAACCGTGCTTCCTGCACCACCACGTTGGACTGCGCCTGGGCTAGCGCCAGCGCGAGGTCGCTCGTGTCCAGGCGGGCCAGCACCTCGTCCGCCGCTACCTGCTCGCCCTCCTCCACCAACAACGCCACCACGCGCCCCGGTGTATCGAAGCTGAGGGCGATTTGCCGGTTTGCTTCCACATTGCCCGTGGCATTGACCGACGCGCTAATCGCGCCGCGCCCCACCGTTATCTGCTCCCCCTCCAGCGGCGCGGCGCTGTCGGTGGAGCGCCCCCACACGAGGTAGGCGATCACCAACAGCACCACCCCGCCCACAATGGCTGCTACACGTTTCCTCATTATCTACTTCCCACCTTGTTCTATATAGCTATCAGCAGCATACCTGCACGACCTGAACCGCCAGTCATTTGCGCTGGTTGCCCTTCATAAAAAAAGCACGACTCTACTGTACTCCATAGGTGGACAGTCGTGCAGTGAGCAAGACAAGTGGGCGTGACTTTTGGTTGGTGTGCCTGGTAGCCCCTACGCGGGGGGCCGCCCAGGGTTTCGGCGTTACGGGCGGCGGGGCTCCAGCCGCGCCCAAAGCCCGCCCTTGGGGCGGAGGGTCACCAGCGGCTCGACCTCCGCCCCGGCAGGGTTCAGCGGTACCACGCGGAAGCGCCGCGCCACCTGGACGATGACCAGGTGCGCCTCCATTAACGAGAAGTTGCGCCCGATGCAGAGGCGCGGCCCGCCGCCAAAGGGGAAATAGGCGAAGCGGGGCGCGGCGGGGCTTCCCCCCGCGAAGCGCGTCGGGTCGAAGCGATCCGGCTCCGGCCAAAAGGCGGGGTGGCGCTGGGTCAGAAAGGGGCTGAGCACGACCAGTGCCCCGGCGGGCAGGGCGTACCCGCCAAGCGTGGTCTCCTGGGTCGCGCGGCGCGTGATGATCCACGAGGCCGGGTACAGGCGCAGGGTCTCGTCGAGCACCATCCGGGCATAGGGGAGCGAGGGCAGCGCGGCCAGGGTGAGCGGCTGCTCGCCCAACGCCTGCTCGATCTCCGCATGCAGGGTGCGCTCCGCCTGCGGGTGCGCGCCGAGCAGGCTCCACACCCAGGTCAGAGTGCTGGCGACGGTCTCGTGGCCCGCGATGAGCAGGGTGACGATCTCGTCCCGAAGCTGCTCGTCGCTCATCTGCTCGCCCGTGTCGGGGTCGCGCGCCGCAAGCAGCAGGCTCACAATGTCGCCCTCGGCGGGACGCTGGCGGCGCTGCTCGATCAGGGCGCGCGCCGCCTCGTCCAGGGTGCGCACCGCCGCGCGGTAGCGGCGATTGTGTCGTGTGGGGATAAAGGTAGGGGGCGCAAACGGGTTGCGGGCGCGGTGCGCCAGATGGTCCATCGCCACGCTAACGGCCCGCACCAGCCGCGTCGCCTCGCCGCCCAGATCCTGGCTGAACAGCGCGCGCCCAAGGATGTCCAGCGCAAGGCGCATCATCTCGCTTTCGATATCCAGCGCGCTCCCCTGGCGTGCCAGCGGCTCCCACCGCTCCAGCATCGCGTCGGTCGCCGCGACCATCTGCCCCGCGAGCGCGGCCAAGCGCTCGTGGTGAAAGGCGGGCTGGGCGAGCCGCCGCTGGCGCAACCAGAAAGCCCCATCGCTGGACAGCAGGCCATTGCCCGCCACGCGGCTGAGCAGCCCGTACTGGAAGGTGTCTTTGGTAAAGTTGCGCTGCTCCTCCACCAGCACCTTGCTGATCAGGTCGGGATGGTTCAGGACATGGATGGTCCAAAAGCCCACCGGGTAGCGAAAGGCATCCCCGTAGCGCGCGGCGATGCTCACCAGGGCGGCCAGTGGGTCGCGCCGCAGCGCTTGAAGCTCGTTCGGAGGGATGAAGCGGCCCGGCCCCGGCATCGGTGGGGGAGCGGTCCGCGTGGGGGAGGGTGTTGACATAAAAACCCTTCGGTTCATGGGGATGTTAGAATGAAGTGGACGAAAGATGAAAGCCGCCGCCGCCGCCAGCCGCCGTTCGTTCTGTGTTCTGCTGCCTGCTCTTGGATTTCAGATTTCAGATTTCAGACATCGTGCCCTTTGGGATTTCAGATTGACGGATTACGGACACTGCCGCCTTACCCGCTCTGCGGGAACCCACTGCCACCTGCCGCCTGCCGCCTGCTATCCCACTGCCGCCTGCCGCCTGCCGCCTGCTATCCGTTCGCTGCCTGCCGCCTGCCGCCTGCCGCCTGCTATCCGTTCCGCCTGCCGCCTGCCGCCTGCCGCCTGCTATCCGTTCTCTCCCTGCCGCCTGCCGCACCAAGAGTGTAGCCAGGCGTGCGGGGAGGAGAAGCGCGCCCTGTTCGCCATGCTAGCAAAATCGGTTAGACTTTGTGCAAATTTGCCTCGGGGTGCAGCCAGAATGGCCCTGGGAACGGCGCGGAAGCCATTGCCACCACGGTGGCCTTTCAAGGAGGAAACAATGAGCCGATTTGGCGGGATTGAAGCGGGCGGTACCAAGTTTGTCTGTGGGGTGGGCAGTGGGCCGGACGATTTGCAGGTGGGGGCGTCCTTCCCGACGACCACACCCGAGGAAACCATCGGGCGTGCTATCCGCTACTTCCAGGAGCAGCCGGAGCCGGTCGAGGCGATAGGGATCGGGTCTTTCGGACCGATTGACCCTATCCCCTCCTCCCCTACCTACGGCTACATCACCGAGACGCCGAAGCCCGGGTGGCGGCAGGTGGATTTGCGCGGGCAGGTCGCCAACGCGCTCGGGGTGCCGGTCGCGTTTGACACCGACGTGGACGCCGCCGCGCTGGGTGAGCATCGCTGGGGGGCGGCGCAGGACGTGGACACCTTTATCTACCTGACGGTGGGCACCGGCATCGGCGGCGGAGCGATGGTCAACGGGCGGCTCGTCCACGGACTGCTACATACGGAGATGGGGCACATTCGCCTCCCGCACGATTGGGTAGCCGACCCCTACGCGGGCAGATGCCCCTACCACGGCGACTGCTTCGAGGGGATGGCAGCGGGGCCCGCCATCGGCGAGCGCTGGGGACAGCGCGCCGAAACGCTGCCGCCCGAGCATCCCGCTTGGGCGTTGGAGGCGCGCTACATCGCACTGGGGCTGGTCAACTTTATCTGCACCCTCTCGCCGCAGCGGATCATCCTCGGCGGGGGCGTGATGCAGCAGCCGCATCTTTTCCCGCTGGTGCGGGAGCAGGTGCAGAGCCTGCTCAATGGCTACGTGCAGTCGCCCGCCATCCTGGAGCACATCGACGAGTACATCGTCGCGCCGGGCCTCGGCTCGCGCGCGGGGGTGCTCGGCTCGATCGCGCTGGCGGAGCAGGCACTGGCGTAGCGAGGGGGAACTATGGAGGGCTTACGCAGTTGACCGGAGACCGGAGACCGACGACCGACGACCGACGACCGACGACCGACGGGTGCCCTGTGGGCGCGACGACCGACGACTGACGGGTTCCCTCTGGGCGCGACGACTGACGACTGACGTACCCGCAAGGCGGGAACCCATCCCTGGGTGCGCCGAGCGTAGAATTCCAAGGTCCTCGTTCCTCGGTCCACAGCCTCAGTCCTGGGACTAAAGGACCAGACTTTATTTGACACCACTAATGAAATGCATATGCTAACCTAACTATCACGTATCGCCGCCCCACGCTCCAAAGAAGAGTGATCGTGGGGCGGTACTGTACGAGGTCTCCTGACTCTAGGGGGCCTCGCCTCTTGTTGCCCTCATGTGCTCCTGCGCCCCCTGCTTACGGAAGGAATTCGGCATGCGACGGTTGTCTTCATTTCTGGTACTAGCCGTGCTCGTTCTCTCTTCATTTGTGCTTGCCAGCAGCGCTGTGGAGGCCGCCACCTTCCGCAGCCATGTGGCCCGCGTGCCTGACACCCCAACCAGCCAGCAGAGCGTCCGTATCTGGATGGACAGCGATACTGCCTTTGGCGAGACGGCGGGTCTGGAGTACAACGTTGGCTCTAGCTACGTCAAGGTGTTTGCCACCTACGACGCGAGCGGCTACGGCGGGGCCAACTGGCGCGCGGACATTCCGGCGCAGTCCAACGGCACCACGGTGCGCTACCAGCTTTTTACCCGTAACCAATCGGGGGCGGACTATGGCTTTACCGGCTTCAACTGGAGCTACACCGTCCATGACGGGGACATCCAGTGGAATGGTCTGCGCCACGACACCTTCGACAGCTACTACCGCGCCCCCTTCGGGGCGGTCGCGGCGGGCACGCTCGGTCACCCTGCGCTTCCGCACCCTGCCGCTCGACGTGGATGGAGTTTCCGTGCGCGTCTACCAGTACAACCCGGCTACCGACTCCACCTCTGCCGCCACCGACTACCCGATGACCTATCTTCAGGATCGGGTCGAAAACGGCACAAACTATGCGATCTGGAGTTACACGCTGACCACCCCCGCCTCACCCGCGATCCTGTACTATAAGTTCAAGGTCACGGATCGGCTGGATGTGGATTGGTACAGCGACTCGCTACGCGGACGGCCACGACAACCTAGGGCAGGGCGGCGAGGGCAGCGTCAGCGACAACGAGCCTTCCTCTTCCTTCCAATTGACCGTCTACGACCCGTCGTTCCAGACCCCCACCTGGCTCCAGAATGCCAGCGTCTACCAGATTTTCCCTGATCGCTTCCGCAACGGCGACCCGACCAACGACTTCTGTGTCGGCAGCGGCGCGGCCTGCCCGACGCTTCTACGGCAGCGAGACGGTCGTCGCCCACACGACGTGGAACGAGGCGATTCACGACCCCCGCAAGCCCGGGTCCTATTTCAATGCCTATGGCAACCAATTTTACGGTGGCGACCTGCGCGGCGTGATCCAGAAGCTGGATTACCTGCAGGGCCTCGGTATCGACACTCTCTACTTTACCCCGATCTTCCAGGGGCGCTCCAACCACCGCTACGACACCGACGATTACCTCGTCATCGATCCCGCGCTCGGCACCGAGGCCGATTTTGCCGAGTTGGCGCAGGAGCTTCAACGGCGCGGCATGTACATGATCCTCGATGGGGTGTTCAACCACACCTCCTCCGACAGTGTGTATTTTGACCGCTATGGTCGCTACGCGGCGCTGGAAGGGGCCTGCGAGTCGCTCGCGTCCAGCTTCCGCGCCTGGTTCGCCTTCCACAACAACAACGTGCCCTGCGGGTCGGCTGACTACGAGGGCTGGTTCGGCTATGCCAGCCTCGCGGTGTTGCAGGATGGCAGCGCGGCGGTGCGTGATTTCATCTACCGCAATAACGCGGAGAACGTGGTCAAGCATTGGTACGTGCGTGGCAACAACGGCTGGCGCTTCGATGTGGCCGACGAGATCACCCACAACTGGTGGCGCGACTTCCGCCCCTACGCCAAGAGCTACGACGCGAATGGCCCCCTTGTCGGTGAGGTCTGGTACGATGCCACCAAGTTCCTGCTGGGTGATCAACTCGACTCGGTCATGAACTACCGCTTCCGCAAGAACGTTCTGGGCTTCGCGCGCGGCGCGGGCTGGCGGGACAACGACAACAATGGCAACAACGAGATCGTCGGCCTCACGCCGAGCCAGTTCGACCACGCGCTGCGCTCCGTGCGTGAGGATTACCCGCCGCAGGCGACCAACGCCATGTTCAACCTGCTCGACTCGCACGACACCAACCGCGCGCTCTACGTTCTGACGCTGCTCGGCGATAGCGGCTTGAGCCAGGCCAAAGAGCGGCTCAAGCTGGCGGCGCTCTTCCAGTTTACCTACCCCGGCGCGCCGATGGTCTACTATGGCGACGAGGCGGCGCTGAACTCGCCCTCGCTCGCCGACGGCGAGCAACGGGCCGGAGGACGATCCCTACAACCGCGCGCCCTACCCGTGGGCCGACGAGAGCGGGAACACGAGCCTCTATGGCCCGGCTGACAGCGGTACAATCGCCTTCTACAGCACGCTGGGCCACCTGCGCAAGGAGCACGTTGCGCTGCGCACCGGCAGCTTCGCCACGCTGCTCACGGGCGATACCACCGCATCGAGCACGGACAACAGCAGCTATGCCTTCGCGCGCGTGAGCGGGAGCGACAAGGCGGTCGTCGTCCTGAACAACGGGACCACGGCGAACAGCGTCACGGTTCCGGTGGGTGCCTACTTTGCCAACGGTACCACCCTGCAAGATGCCCTTAGCGGTGCCTCGTACACGGTGAGCGGCGGCAATGTGACCCTACCGGTGGCGGCGCGCAGCGGGGCGATCCTGCTGGAGGGCACGGCCACGGCGGACAGCACGCCGCCCACGGCCAGCGCGACGCGCAGCCCGGCGGCCAACGGCGCGGGCTGGAACAACAGCAGCCCGGTCACCGTCACGCTCAGCGGCAGCGACAGCGGCAGCGGGGTCAAGGAGCTGCGCTACTGGATCGACAACGGTCCGGTGGTAGTCGTATCGGGGGGTAGCGCTGCCATCCCCGTGTCGGTCAGCGGCACCGTCGTCAGCGTGCGCGCCATCGATCAGGCGGGCAATGGCAGCGCCGTCGCCACCCTCACCGTCCGCATCGACACGGTTGCGCCCGACACGACGATCTCTGCGAGCCCGCCCGCGCTCAGCAACAGCAGCAGCGCGAGCTTCGGTGTCAGCAGCAACGAGTCAGTCGTTACCTTCGAGTGCAAGCTGGATAGCGGCACCTTCGCCCCTTGCAGCACGCCGATCAACTACAACGCGCTGGGCGAGGGGAGCCACACCTTCTCCGTGCGCGCCCTCGATGTGGCGGGCAACGTGGACGCGAGCCCCGCCACCTTTATCTGGGCGGTGGACACCATCGCGCCGGAAAGCACCCTGTTGAGTGGGCCCGCTTCCCTCACTGCCCTGACCAGCGCGGCGTTTGCTTTCGAGAGCGACGAGGCGGGCAGTACCTTCCAGTGCAGCCTGGACGGCGGGGAACTCGCGCCATGCAGCAGCCCGGTGAGCTACTCAGCGCTGGACGACGGGGGCCATACCTTCGAGGTGGTAGCCACCGACGCGAGCGGCAACAGTGACGCCTCGCCCGCCAGCTACGCATGGTCTGTAGACACCATCGCCCCCGACACGACGCTGGACAGCACGCCGCCCGCGCTGAGCAACAGCGGCAGCGCCAGCTTCGGCTTTGCCAGCAGCGAGGGCGGTAGCAGCTTTGTCTGCCTTCTGGACGGTGAATCGTTCGAACCCTGCACCAGTCCGACAACTTTTACACAACTAGCCGACGGTAGCCACACCTTTGAGGTGGCCGCTGCCGATGCAGCGGGGAACGCCGACAACAGCCCTGTCAGCTACACGTGGACCGTGGACACGCTGCCGGGCGACACGGTGATCGATAGCGCGCCGCCCGCGCTCACCAATAGTTCCGCCGCCACCTTTGCCTTCGCGGCGGAGGTGGGCAGCACCTTCGAGTGCTCGCTGGACGGCGCGGCCTTTGCGCCCTGCACGAGCCCTGACCTCTTACAGCGACCTACCGGAGGGGGAGCACGCCTTCCGGGTACGTGCGATTGACAGCGCAGGCAACGTGGATGCCACCCCTGCCACCCACGAGTGGGGCGTGGACACCACCGCCCCGACGAGCACGATCAACGCGCGGCCCGCCGCGCTGAGCAACAGCCCTAGCGCCACCTTCGCCTTTGCGGGCAGCGAGCCGGGGAGCTTCGCGTGCAGCCTGGATGGGGCACTCGCCGCACCCTGCACCAGCCCGGTCAGCTATAACCTGCTCACCGACGGGAGCCACACCTTCACGGTGGCGGCGACCGACCTGGCGGGCAACGTGGGGGCCAGCCCCGCGAGCGCCTCGTGGGTGGTGGACACCATCGCCCCTGCCAGCACGATCAGCGAGCAGCCCGCCGCGCTGAGCAGCAGCCCCAGCGCCAGCTTCGCCTTCAACAGCGATGAGGCGGGTAGCAGCTTCGAGTGTCGGCTGGACGGGGCGGCGTTTGTGCCGTGCGGCGGCTCTGCCAGCTACAACGAGCTGGGCGAGGGGAGCCACACCTTCGAGGTTCAGGCGACCGACGCGGCGGGCAACACCGAGACTACCCCCGCGAGCTACAGCTGGACGGTGGACAGCAGCGCTCCTGACACCACGCTGCTCGACGTGCCCGCCGCGCAGAGCAACAGTGCCAGCGCGACCTTTACCTTCAGCGGGAGCGAGGAGGGCGGCACCTTTGCCTGCCAACTGGACGACGCCGCCTTCGCCCCCTGCACGAGCCCGCAGAGCGTTAGCGGTCTGGGCGAGGGGAGCCACACCTTCTCCGTGCAGGCGACCGACGCGGCGGGTAACCCCGATCCCAGCCCGGCAAGCCATAGTTGGACGGTGGACAGCGTAGCGCCCGAGACGACGATCACGGGCCAGCCTGCGACGCTGAGCAACAGCGGCAGCGCCAGCTTCAGCTTTGCCAGCAGCGAGGAGGGGAGTAGCTTCGCGTGCAGCCTGGACGGGGCGTCCTCTGGCGCCTGCACCGCCCCTCTCAGCTATAGCGACCTGCCGGATGGCAGCCACACCTTCGAGGTGGTGGCGACCGATTCGGTGGGTAACAGCGACCCCACAGCCGCCAGCTATAGCTGGACGATCGACACGGAGCCGGGGGACACGGTGATTGATAGCGCGCCGCCGGTGCTGACCAACAGCGCCAGCGCCACCTTCGCTTTTTCCGCCGAGCCGGGCAGCATGTTCCAGTGTCAGGTGGACGGGGGCAGCTTTGCGGTGTGCACCAGCCCGAAGAGTTACAGCGGGCTGGCCGATGGGACGCACACCTTCGCGGTTCGTGCCACCGATATCGCGGGCAACGTCGACCCCACCCCCGCCAGCCATGCCTGGACCATCGACACCACGCTGCCCACCACGAGCATCGTGGGCCAGCCTGCCGCGCTGAGCAACAGCCCCAGCGCGAGCTTTACCTTTGCGAGCAACGAGCCGGGAAGCTTCGCATGCAGCCTGGACAGCGGTCCCTTCGCCGCGTGCACGAGCCCCGCCACCTACAACGCCCTGGCGGAGGGGAGCCACAGCTTTGCGGTGCGCGCTACCGACGCGGCGGGCAACGTGGGCCTCGCGGCGAGCGCCTCGTGGGTGGTGGACACCGTCGCCCCGACGCTGACCATCACGAGCGGCCCGGCCAGCCCGACCTCCCAGACGAGCGCCACCTTCGCCTTTGCGAGCAGCGAGGCGGGGAGCAGCGTCACCTGCAAGGTGGACAGCGGCGCGTTTGCGCCGTGTAGCAGCCCCGTCACCTTCAGCGGGTTGGCCGTGGGCAACCATAGCTTCACCCTTCAGGGGAGCGACGCGGCGGGGAACAGCGGCGCACCGGTCAGCTACGCGTGGACCGTCGTCGTTGCCTACCACTTCACCGGCTTCTACCAGCCGATCAGCAACCTGCCCGCGCTCAACAGCGTCAAGGGCGGGAGCAGCGTGCCGGTGAAATTTAGTCTGGGCGGCAACCAGGGTCTCGATGTCTTCGCGGCGGGCTACCCGCGCTCCCAGGTGATCGCCTGCGGCTCGACGGTGCCGGTGGATGGGGGCGAGGCGACCAACACGCCGGGCTCCAGCGGGCTCACCTATGACGCCGCCAGCAACAGCTACAGCTATGTCTGGAAGACGGAAAAGACGTGGGCCAATAGCTGCCGCCAACTGATCGTGCGCTTCAACGACGGCACCCTGTACCGCGCCAACTTCAGCTTCAAGTAGCAAAAAGTGCCTGTCGTAGGGCGCGCCGTGATAGCGTAAAAGAGAAGGGGAGGGCCACCGTGCTCCTCCCCTTCTTTTTGTGCTGCCTGAGTAGATCAAAATCGGCTTGCTGGACGCTGTAGAGTAGCCAGGCGGGCTGTTTGCGGCATGAGCGCGTGTTGTGCCCGCGCGCGCGAGTTGTGGGGTGTTGGCCCTTGCTTTACAATGGCCGCGCGGCTGTAGTGCTCTCACTTTGTTACCCCTTTGCCCCATAAACCCGAGAAGAGGAACCGTGGCTACCCTGGAAACGACTACGTTGCATGGCCTACAATGCGTCCGCCTTTCCCTGGGCGATCTGTCGCTGCTGCTGACCAGCGAGATAGGGCCGCGCATCCTCGCGCTACACTGGCGCGGGGGGGCCAACCTGTTTGCGGAGGTGCCGGAAGGTACCATCAATCGGGGCGATGGCAGCGAGCCCTTCCGCTTTTGGGGGGGGCACCGCTTCTGGCACGCGCCGGAGCTGCCGCGGCGCACCTATCTGCCCGACAACGGACCGATTGCCGTCGAGCAGATCGAGGATGGCGTGATCGTGTCGGCCCCCGTTGAGGCGCAAACATCGTTGCAGAAGACGCTGCGCGTGGTGCTGCGCGCCCCGTCGCAGGTCGAGGTGGAGCATCGGCTCACCAACCACGGGCTTTGGCCCATCGAGTGCGCGGCCTGGGCAATCACCCAATGTCGCCCTGGCGGCAGCGCGATTCTCCCCCAGCGTAGTACCCCCGCCGATCCCTACCGGGTGCTGCCTAACCGCACCCTCGTGCTCTGGCCCTACACCGACCTGTCGAGCCCCTACCTGCGCCTGGGGAAGCAGTACCTGTTTATCAGCGCGCCGGAAGGGCAGGAAGCGGTGAAGATCGGGTGGCCCAACTCGCGCGGCTGGCTAGCCTACCACCTCGACGGCACGTTGTTTGTCAAACATGTGCCCTTCGACCCGCACGTGACCTACCTGGACCAGGGCGCGTCGAGCCAGTGTTACGCCGGTGCGCACTTTGTCGAGGTGGAGAGCCTGGGCCCTGCCACCTTGCTCCACCCGGGCGCTACTGTTACCCACACGGAGCGCTGGTCGCTCCATGAGCTTGCCCTGCCAGAGCTTACCGAGGGGTCGGTGCACGAGGCGGTCACACGGCTGGGGCTGGATAACCTTGCCTGACCGACGCGCCCTCGGTGTGCGGGGGGAGGGCTGCCGCCTGCTGGAATTGCCTATTGACAACAAGAATGAAGTATGTTAACTTTAACAATGTTAAGGTTAACATTGAATGTGAGCGCTATGCGCCGACTAGGTCGCCCCGGCAGTGCCCCTTTTATGGGATGAAAAAGGGTAGCGCTATGTAGTGCTCAAACATTCACCGATTTGGAAGCTGGACGGGGCCGACCCTTTCGACCCCGTCGGTTCACCGGATCACCACGCGAATAACCCATCCCAATTTTTTGTCTACGATGGATAAGATATCCATCAGTTGAACTCACAGGAGAGTAGAATGAAGAAGTTGCCTCTGTCGTTCCTTGCCGTGCTCCTCGTCCTCTTTTCCCTCTTCCTCGCCGCGTGTGGCGGTGCCGCAAGCCCCGAAACCGGTGGCACCGATGCGCCCGCTACGGAAGAGGAAGGCAGTGCCCCCGCCCCCGCTGAGGACGCCAAACTCGTTGGCATCTCCATGCCGACCCAATCTTCCGCCCGCTGGATTTCCGACGGCAACGAGATGGTGAAGTACTTCCAGGAGGCGGGCTACCAGACCGATCTCCAGTACGCCGAGGACGACATCCCCACCCAGCTGTCCCAGATCGAGAACATGGTCACCAAGGGCGTGGACGTGCTGGTCATCGCCGCGATTGACGGCACCACGCTGACCGACGTGCTGCAGCAGGCTGCCGACCAGGACATCAAGGTGATCGCCTACGACCGCCTGATCCGCGAGAGCGGGAACGTGGACTACTACGCCACCTTCGACAACTTCCAGGTGGGCGTGCTCCAGGCGAGCTACATCGAGACGGCGCTGGGGCTGAAAGAGGGCAAGGGTCCCTTCAACATCGAGCTGTTCGGCGGCTCGCCCGACGACAACAACGCCTACTTCTTCTATGATGGCGCAATGTCGGTCCTCCAGCCCTACATTGACAGCGGGAAGCTAGTCGTGCAGAGCGGCCAGATGGGGATGGACAAGGTTTCCACCCTGCGCTGGGACCCCGCTACCGCGCAGGCCCGCATGGACAACCTGCTCAGCGCCTACTACACCGACAAGCGCGTGGACGCCGTGCTCTCCCCCTACGACGGCCTGAGCATCGGCATCATCTCCTCGCTCAAGGGCGTGGGCTACGGGTCGGGCGATCAGCCGCTGCCGGTCGTCACCGGTCAGGACGCTGAGGTGCTCTCGGTCAAGTCCATGTTGGCGGGCGAGCAGACCTCGACCGTCTTCAAGGACACGCGCGAGCTGGCCAAAAAGACCGTCGAGATGGTGAACGCGCTACTGGCGGGCGAAGAGGTGCCGGTCAACGACACGGAAACCTACGACAACGGGGTGAAGGTCATCCCCTCCTACCTGCTGGTGCCGGTGAGCGTGGACGTCTCCAACTACGAGGAAATTCTGATCGATAGCGGGTACTACACCCCCGACCAGGTTCAGTAACAACGCGTGCCGACGCGGGGGGAGCGACGTTGCTCCCCCCGTTCCATGAGCCTCACCGACTCACCGACTCACCATAACGTACACAAGGAAGTGGCATGGACGACGTCATCCTGGAAATGCGGGACATTACCAAGACCTTTCCCGGCGTGAAGGCCCTGGACAACGTGAACCTGAGCGTCCGACGCGGCGAGATTCACGCAGTGGTCGGCGAGAATGGGGCGGGCAAATCTACCCTAATGAAGGTGCTGAGCGGGGTTTACCCGCATGGCAGCTACAGTGGCGAGATATTTTTTGAAGGGCAAGGGTGCCGCTTTCACGACATTCGGGACAGCGAGGCGCGCGGTATCGTCATCATCCACCAGGAACTGGCGCTCATCCCCATGCTCTCCATTGCCGAGAACATCTTCCTCGGCAACGAGCGCGCCCGCGCGGGGGTCATCAACTGGCCCCAGGCGATCTCGGAAACCAAGCGGCTACTCAAAATGGTAGGGCTGCGCGAGTCCCCCCACACGCGCATCATGGACCTGGGCGTCGGCAAGCAGCAGCTGGTCGAGATTGCCAAGGCGCTGGCAAAAGAGGTCAAGCTGCTCATCCTGGATGAGCCGACCGCCAGCCTGAACGAGAGCGACTCGGACGCGCTGCTGGAGCTTCTGCTCCAGTTCAAGGCGCAGGGCATCTCCTCCATCCTCATCTCCCACAAACTGAACGAGATTTCCAAGGTGGCCGACTCCATCACCGTGATCCGCGACGGCGCGACCATCGAGACGCTGGACGCGCGCACCGATGAGGTGACGGAAAACCGCATCATTCGCGGGATGGTCGGGCGCGACCTGTCGCACCGCTACCCGGAGCGCTCGCCCCACATTGGCGATGTGATCTTCGAGGTGCAGGATTGGAACGTTTTCCACACGCTCTTTGGGGATCGCCAAGTGATCCACAACGCCAACCTCCACGTGCGCGCGGGCGAGGTTGTCGGCATCGCCGGGCTGATGGGCTCGGGCCGCACCGAGCTGGCAATGAGCCTCTTCGGGCATGCCTACGGCAGCCACATCAGCGGCACCGTTCGGAAGCATGGGCACCTCATTGATGTGAGCAGCATCGGCCGCGCGATCAACAACGGGCTGGCCTACGTGACCGAGGATCGCAAAAATTACGGTCTTATCCTGATTGACAACATCAAAAACAATGTGACTCTGGCAAACCTGGACGCCGTGTCCAGCGCTACCGTCATCAACGAGCCGCAGGAGTTGGTGGTTGCCCGGGATTACCGCAGCAAGTTGAACATCAAATGCTCCGGCATTCGGCAGACAACGCTGCACCTGTCCGGCGGCAACCAGCAAAAGGTGGTGCTGAGCAAGTGGCTCTTCGCCAACCCGGAAATTTTGATTTTGGATGAGCCCACACGCGGCATCGACGTGGGGGCCAAATATGAGATCTACACCATCATCAACCAGCTCGTCAGCGAGGGGCGCGGGGTGATCATCATCTCCTCCGAGCTGCCCGAGGTACTGGGCATGTGCGACCGCATCTACGTGATGAACGAGGGGCGCATCGTTGGGGAGATGTCGCGGGCGGACGCTTCCCAGGAACGAATTATGGAAACGATCATGCAAAGCCATGTGGAGGAGGTTGTCCTGTGAAAACCCTTACCGCGAACGACGCCGTTCCCGCTACCCCCAACCGAGGGCAGGTCGTGGGCGACCTGGTACGGAGCAACCTGCGCTCGTACAGCATGCTAATCGCGCTTGTGCTCATCATGATTTTCTTTCAGGTGCTGACCAACGGCACCCTGCTGCGACCGGTCAACCTGACGAACCTGATCCTGCAAAACAGCTACATCGTCATCATCGCGGTCGGTATGCTGCTCGTCATCGTGGCGGGGCACATTGACCTGTCGGTCGGCTCGGTGGCGGCCTTCACGGGGGCCATCGCCGCCGTGATGATGGTGGATTACAAGCTCAACCTTTTCCTGGTGATCCTGCTGACCCTGGTAATGGGCGGGCTGATCGGCGCGGCGCAGGGCTACTGGATCGCCTACCTGAAAATTCCCTCCTTTATCGTGACGCTGGCGGGCATGCTCGTCTTTCGCGGGCTGACCCTGGTGGTGCTTCAGGGGCGCTCGGTGGGGCCCTTCCCCGTCACGTTCCAGCGCCTCAGCTCCGGCTTCATCCCGGACATCTTCCCGGCGGGGACGTTCGGCACCATGCATGTGACCACCCTCGTCATCGGGGTGCTGCTTTCCATCTGGCTGATCTGGCTGGGGCTGCGCGAGCGGCAGAACCAGCGTCACTACGGGTGGGAGACTAGCTCCATCGTGCTCTTCGCCCTGGGATATGGGCTCATCACCGCAGCGATCATGGGGCTCTCCTGGCTGATGGCCTCGTACAAGGGGCTGCCGAACGTGCTGGTCGTGCTGGTGCTGCTGATGGGGCTCTACACCTTTGTCACGCGGCAGACGGTGATCGGGCGGCGCATCTACGCGCTGGGTGGCAACGAGAAAGCTGCCAAGCTGTCCGGCGTCAAGACCGAGTGGCTCACCTTTCTAACGTTCGTCAACGTTGGCGT
Organism: uncultured Chloroflexia bacterium; assembly: GCA_963845765.1. GTDB lineage: Bacteria > Chloroflexota > Anaerolineae > Ardenticatenales > Ardenticatenaceae > CAWJTI01. The sequence continues at coordinate 116,682 of CAWJTI010000010.1, read as the reverse complement.
GCTGTCGGCGCTGGCGGGGCTGGTCTTTACCGCGCGCCTGAACGCGGCCACCCCGAAGGCGGGCACCGGCTTCGAACTGGAAGTGATCGCCGCCTGCTTTATCGGCGGGGCGTCGGCGGCGGGCGGCGTGGGCACGGTCATCGGCGCGATCATCGGCGCGTTCGTGATCGGCGTGATGAACAATGGCATGTCCATCGTGGGCGTGGGCATCGACTGGCAGCAGGCGATCAAGGGGATGGTGCTCTTGATGGCGGTCTTCTTCGATGTGTACAACCGCAACAAGGTGACAACCTAACCGCCACGCCCGACCATTGACCACACTCGCAGGGGGCGAGACGACACTCGCATGAACCAGAAACGGGTAACCATCGTCGAGATTGCCAAAGAGGCGGGTGTATCGGCGCAGACCGTCTCGCGCGTGGTGAACGGCCACGACAACGTGGCGGAGGAAACGCGCGGGACGGTGCAGGAAATCATCGACCGCCTGGGCTATCACCCCAGCCGCCTCGCGCGCAGCCTGCTGCGCGGCCACAGCAACACGCTGGGGGTCGTCACCTATCGGCTGGGCCTGTACGGCCCCGCGCAATCGCTGGATGGCATCATCCGCGAGGCGGCAGAGCAGGGTTTCTCGGTGCTGCCGATGGTGTTCAACAAGGCGGACGCCGAGTCGCCCACCGATCTGATTGGCCGCCTGATGGAGTACCATGTTGATGGCCTGATCTGGGCGGTGCCCCAGGTGGGGGACAACCGCAGTTGGCTTGCGGCGGTGCGCGAGCGCTTCGACATCCCTATCGTCTTCATGACGATGGCGAGCCGCCCCGGCCTGTCCATCGTCGCCGTTGACAACCGGCTGGGCGGGGTGCTCGCCACCGAGCATCTGATCGCGCGCGGCAATCGCACGATCGGGCTGGTCAATGGCCCCGCCGACTGGTGGGAATCGCAGCAACGCGAGCGCGGCTGGCGCGAGGCGCTCCAGGCGGCGGAGCTGCCCATCAACGAGGCGCTGATCCGAAATGGCGAGTGGACCGCCGCGAGCGGCGAGGCGCAGATGGCGCAACTCCTTCAGGAGCACCCCTTGCTGGAAGCGGTCTTTGTCGGGAACGACAGCATGGCGATGGGCGCATTCAAGGCGGCGCGCGCGGCGGGGCGCATGGTGCCCGACGACCTGGGCATCGTCGGCTTCGACGATGTACCCGAGGCAGCCTACAGCTACCCCGCCCTGACCACCGTGCGCCAGGACCTCGCGGTGCTGGGTCGCCACGCCGTCAACCAACTGAGCACCCTCATCCGCTCCCCCGACGATAGCGCGCCCCCGCAGCGCATCCTGCTGGAACCGGAACTGATCGTGCGCGAGAGTGCGTGAGTGGAGAGTGGATATTAGGTATTAGGATTAGGTATTAGATATTAGGTATTAGATTAGTATTAGATTAGGTATTAGGTTTCATGGCAAAACATTGAAAATCTGTGCAGTTAATCTCTAATCTCTAATCTCCAATACCTATCAACAACGGAGCCAACATGAATAACACGCGCGCCTACACCATTGGTGTGGATTTTGGCACGCTGTCAGGCCGCGCCCTGCTGGTGGATGCGGCGACCGGCGAGGAGATCGCCAGCGCGGTGCATGAGTACAGCCACGGGGTGATCGACCGGAGCCTGCCGGGCAGCACCAAGCCGCTTCCCCATGATTTTGCCCTGCAAAACCCGCAGGATTACCTGGATGTGCTGACCACCACCATCCCGCAGGTGCTGCGCGACAGTGGGGTGGAGCCGAACGAGATCATCGGCATCGGCACCGACTTCACCGCCTGCACCATGCTCCCGACGACCGCCGACGGTACCCCGCTCAGCTTCCTGCCCGAGTGGCGGGCCGAGCCGCACGCGTGGGTCAAGCTGTGGAAGCACCACGCCAGCCAGCCACAGGCGGACCAGATCAACGAGACAGCCGAGGCGCGCGGCGAGCCGTGGCTTCAGCGCTATGGCGGCAAGTATTCCTCTGAGTGGTTCTTCAGCAAGGCGCTGCAAATCTTGCAGGAAGCGCCCCACGCCTACGCGGCGGCGGATCGGCTGATCGAGGCGGCGGACTGGATCGTCTGGCAGCTGACCGGCGAGGAGAGCCGCAACGCCTGCACCGCGGGCTACAAGGCGATGGTGCAGGATGGCGAGTTCCCCTCGAACGACTTTTTCGCCGCCCTGCACCCCGATTTTGCGGGGGTGGTGGACGAGAAGATGAGCCGCGAGCTGCTGCCGCTCGGCGCGCGCGCGGGCGGGCTCGCCCCGGCCATGGCGGAAAAGCTGGGCCTGCCTGCGGGCATCGCCGTGTCCAGCGGCAACGTGGACGCGCACGTCACCGCGCCCGCCGTCAAGGCCACCGGCCCCGGCGTGATGGTAGCGATCATGGGCACCTCGACCTGCCACGTCATGTCCGGCGAGAGCCGCAACGAGGTGGAAGGGATGTGCGGGGTCGTCGAGGGCGGCATCGTGCCGGACCTGTACGGCTACGAGGCGGGGCAATCGGGGGTGGGCGACATCTTCGCCTGGTTTGTGGCGCACGCGGTGCCGCAGAGCTATTACCAGGAGGCCGAAAGCGCTGGCCTTTCCATCCATGAGTTTCTGGAGCGGGAAGCCGCCAAGCAGGCCATCGGCGAGCACGGGTTGGTCGCCCTCGACTGGCTCAATGGCAACCGCTCCACGCTGGTAAACGCCGACCTGAGCGGCGTGATCGTCGGGCTGACCCTGGCGACGCGCGCCCCCGACATCTACCGCGCGTTGATCGAGGCTACCGCCTTCGGCACGCGCGAGATCATCGAGGCGTTCGAGGCGCGCGGCGTGCCAGTCACCCGCTTTGTGGCGGCGGGCGGCCTGCCCGAAAAAAATGCCCTGCTGCGCCAGATCTACGCCGACGTGATCGGTCGACCCATCACGCTGGCAGGCTCCGCGCAGGCCCCCGCGCTCGGCTCCGCGATTCACGCGGCGGTGGCGGCGGGGCTCTACCCCGACATCCACGCGGCGGCGGAGGCGATGGGCAGCGTCAAGCCCACGGTCGTCGAGCCGATCCCCGCGAACCAGGCAGCCTACGATGAGCTATATGCCGAGTACAAGAGCCTGTATGACTATTTTGGGCGCGCGAGCGACGCCATGAAGCGGCTCAAATCCATTCGCAACCGCGCGGGAGCACTCGACCATGCTATTGCCTGACCTTCGCCGGACTGTCTGTGAGCTGCACGCCGAGCTCCCAAAGAACATGCTCGTTGCCTGGACCAGCGGCAACGTGAGCGCCCGCGACCCGGAAAGCGGGCTCGTGGTCATCAAGCCGAGCGGGATCCGCTTCGAGGCGCTGACCCCGGAAAACATGGTGGTCGTGGACCTCAACGGGCAGCTGGTGGAGGGGGAGTTCAAGCCCTCCTCCGACACCGCCTCGCACTGCTACATCTACCGCCACATGCCGCAGGTGAACGCCGTCGTGCACACCCACTCGCGCTACGCCACCGCTTTTTCCGTGGTCGGCCAGCCGATCCCGTGCATCACCACCGCCATGAGCGACGAGTTTGGCGGCGCGATCCCGTGCGGCGGCTTCTGCCTGATCGGCGGCGAGGAGATCGGCGCGATGGTCGTCGAGACGCTGCGCGACCATCGCAGCCCCGCCTGCCTGCTGCAAAACCACGGGGTCTTCACCGTTGGCCCCACCGCCGAAAAAGCGGTGCAGGCCGCCGTGATGACCGAGGACAACGCCGCCATCGTCTGGACCGCCCTCCAAATCGGCACACCGATCCCGATGGTGCAGAGCGACATTGACAAGCTGCACCACCGCTACCAGAATGTGTATGGTCAGTAGATAGAGATTAGAGATTGGAGATAGGAGATTAGGGATTGGTCACTAACCACCGAGGCCGTCGCCCGAAGCCGTGCCGTTAATCTCTAATCTCTATCTATCTCCAATCTCCCCAAATGGAACCTAGAATGATCGATCTATCCCAATACGAAATATGGTTCGTGACCGGCAGCCAGCACCTGTATGGGCCGGAAACGCTGGAGCAGGTGGCCGCGCACTCGCGCGAGATCGCCGCCACGCTGGACGAGTGTGAGCATTTGCCGGTGCGGGTGGTCTTCAAGCCGGTGCTAACCACGCCGGACGCGATCCACCAGTTGGCGCTGGAGGCGAACGCGGCGCGCAACTGCGTCGGGCTGATCGCCTGGATGCACACCTTCTCGCCGGCCAAGATGTGGATCGCCGGGCTGCGCGCGCTGCAAAAGCCGTTCGTGCATCTGCACACGCAGTTCAACCGCGACATCCCGTGGGCCGACATCGACATGGACTTCATGAATCTGAACCAGTCGGCGCACGGCGACCGCGAGTTCGGCTTCATCGGCAGCCGGATGCGCCTGGAGCGCAAGGTGGTCGTCGGCCACTGGCAGGACGCCGAGGTGCAGCGCAGCCTGGGCGCCTGGGCGCGCGCCGCCTGCGCCTGGCACGACGCGCAGGGCGCGCGCTTTGCCCGCTTTGGCGACAACATGCGCGAGGTCGCCGTCACCGAGGGCGACAAGGTCAACGCGCAGATGCGGCTGGGCTACAGCGTCAACGGCTACGGTGTGGGCGACCTGGTGCGACAGGTCAACGAGGTGTCGGACAGCGAGATTGACCGACTCGTGCGCGAGTATGACGAGCAGTACCAGGTGGCACCGGCGCTGCGCGCGGGCGGCGAGCGCCACGATAGCCTGCGCGATGGCGCGCGGATCGAGATCGGGTTGCGCGCGTTTCTGGAGGAGGGCAACTTCAAGGGTTTCACCACGACCTTCGAGGATCTGCACGGCCTGTCACAGCTGCCTGGGCTCGCCCCGCAGCGCTTGATGGCCGATGGCTACGGCTTCGCCGGCGAGGGCGATTGGAAGACCGCCGCGCTGGTGCGCGCGATGAAGGTGATGAGCGCCGGGCTGGAGGGCGGCACCTCCTTCATGGAAGACTACACCTACCACCTGAGCCCGAAGGGGATGAAGGTGCTCGGCGCGCACATGCTGGAGATCTGCCCCACGATCGCCGCCGACACCCCGCGCTGGAGGTGCACCCGCTCGGCATCGGCGGCAAGGCGGACCCGGTGCGCCTGGTCTTCGACGCGAAGACCGGACCGGCGGTGAACGCCTCGATCGTCGAGATGGGCAACCGCCTCCGCATGATCGTCAACACGGTCGACGCGGTGCCGCCCGACGGAGCCGCTGCCCAAGCTGCCCGTCGCGCGCGCGCTCTGGCACGCCGCACCCCGACCTGCGCAGCGCCGCCGCGGCCTGGATCTACGCCGGCGGCGCGCATCACACCGGCTTCAGCCTCTCGCTCACGCCGGAGCACCTGGAAGATTTCGCGACGATGGCGGGCATGGAGTTTCTGCTGATCGACGAGGCGACCACGGTGCGCGAGTTTCGCAAGGAGCTGCGCTGGAACGACCTGTACTACCACCTGGCGAAGGGACTCTAGCAAGCGACGTAGGGGTTGCGGTATACTCTGGGCGTGGGGCAATAATGAAAGTGGAGGAACGATGACGACTATCGAGATCGTGCAGGAACTCGATGAGCCGAACATGCCACTTTACCGTGCTATGTACGGTCGTCAACAGGCGCATGGCACCACACCCGGTGAAGCGTTGGACAGCTTAGAGCGGGTTTTAGCGGCCAGTGATGTGGGAAATAGCTCAGGGTTGCGGATCATCGTGCAGCGCTTTGGCCCCGATGACTTCTTTTCGGCGGCGCAACAGGGGCGCTTGCGTGCCTTGATGGATCGCTTTCACGCTGCCCAGGCACAGGGAACCACCTTGTCACCAAATGAGCAAGCAGAGTTGGAACAACTTGTCGAAGAGGAATGGGAGGCGGCTATCGCTCGTAGCGAAACCATTCTTCCTGAGGATCCAGTCCAGTGAGCCGGTCATAACAGGCGGTGAACCCTCATTATCTGCTCGTCGCGGCACGTGCTGGGCATCGGTGCGAGTATTGCCGCGCACCAGAGGCTATTTTCAATCTCCCTTTTGAGGTGGATCATATTGTTCCGCTGAGTAGAGATGGAACAGACGAGTCAGATAACCTTGCATTGGCCTGTCGTGCGTGCAATCTGCGCAAATCAAATGTGATGCTAGCAGTTGATCCTGAGCAGCAGGTGTTAGTAGCACTATTCAACCCTCGGTCTGAGCTTTGGGAAGAGCACTTCGAGCTTGCAGAGCCATCGCGGGGCGTGCTGCGCGGTCGAACACCCACAGGTGGTGCCACAATCGCTCAGCTTCAACTAAACGCTCCCCGCCAGTTGGCGGCTCGGCAACAGTGGATCGCATTGGGGCTCTTCCCCTGATTTCACAATAGATACTGTTAGGAAACATTCATGACGAACAAGGCACTACAGTCGTTAAGCGAGCAGGGACAGAGCGTCTGGTATGACAGCATCGGGCGCGGGCTGGTGCGCGAGGGTGGGCTGCAACGGCTGGTCGATGAGCTGGCGGTCGTCGGCGTCACCTCCAACCCGACGATCTTCGAGAAGGCCATCGCGGGCAGCGACGAGTACGACGAGGACATCCGAGCGCTGACAGCGGGCGCGGTGCGCGGCCCCGAGCTGTTCGAGCGGCTGGCGACCGACGACGTGCGCGCCGCCTGCGACGTGCTCCGACCAATCTGGGAGCAGACCGGGCACGAGGATGGACGCATCAGCATCGAGGTGGGGCCACACCTGGCCGCGCTGAGCGAGGAAACGATGCAGGCCGCACGCACCCTGTGGACGGTGGTGGATCGCCCCAACCTGATGGTCAAGATTCCCGGCACAGCCGAGGGGATTCCGGCCATCGAGCAGATGATCTACGAGGGGCTGAGCATCAACGTGACCCTGCTCTTCGACGTGGCGCGCTACGAGGAAGTGATGGAGGCCTACCTGCGCGGGCTGGAGCGGCGCGCCGCCGAGGGGCTGCCGCTGGGCGAGATTTTCTCGGTTGCGAGCTTCTTCGTCAGCCGCGTGGACACGATGGTGGACGCCGCGCTCGACGAGCGCAGCGCCGCGAGCGACGACCCCGCCGAGCAGGAACGCCTCGCCGCGCTACGTGGCAAGGCAGCCATCGCTAACGCGAAGCTCGCCTACGCCGCCTTCCAGCGCCACTTCAGCGGCGCGCGGTGGGAGGCGCTGCGCGCACAGGGGGCCAACCTCCAGCGTCCGCTCTGGGCGAGCACGGGGACGAAAAACCCTGCTTACCCCGATACCCTCTACGTGACCGAACTGGTCGGCCCGCACACCGTGAACACCATGCCCGACGCGACCCTTCGTGCCTTTGCGGATCATGGCACGGTGCCCGGCAACACCATCGAGGAAGATGTTGAGGGGGCGCGCGCGGTGCTGGCCCAGTTGGCGGAGGTGGGGATCGAGCTTCCCACCATCGCCGCTTCCCTAGAGGAGGCGGGGGTCCGCTCGTTTACGACCTCCTACGATCAGCTGTTGGAAAGCATCCAGCAGAAAGCGGCGACCCTCAGCGCCCTTCCCGCTGTGTAATTCTCTTGCAGTTCCCAGACGTGAAAAAGCCGCTCATCCCAACAGGTGAGCGGCTTTTTTGATCTTGGGGAAACAGCGTCAGCCGCTGCCGCCTGCGAACCTACTGCGAATGGGTAGGTCGTCGCGCCCAGAGGGCACCTGTCGCGCCCAGAGTTGGATTCCCGCAAAGCGGGTACGTCGGTCGTCGGTCGTCGGTCGTCGGTCTCCGGTCTCCGGTCCTCCGTCCTCTACGCACCGCCATGCCCGTTGAGCGCAAAGGCGATGGCACTCTGCCACGCCATGGCGCGCCCCGCCTCGTGCGCGGCCTGCTGCGCCGTCTCGTCAAGCGCGGCGCGGGCAGGCGCAAGGTGCGCTTCCAGCTTGCTCTCGTCAGTGGGGGAGAGGGGCGAGCCGATGGCATCGCGTAGCTGGCGACCCACCCCCGCCAGGTGGAGCGCGTGGCTGGCGCGCCCCTCGGCGGCGGCGAGGCAGCCGTAATCTTCAAACCAGCAGGCCAGGGTCCAGCGGTCTTCCAGCGCCTGCCAGATGGCGACGCTTTCCCGATACAGCGTGTGCGCCTCGTCCCACTCGTGCTGGGCGCGCGCCACGTTCGCCAGGTTGTGCAGGGTGTTGGCAGTGGACCAACGCTCCCCAATTTCCCGCCACAGCCCGAGCGCCTCTTCCAAATGCTCGCGCGCCTGGGCGTACTCCCCCTCTTCCAGGTCGAGCATCCCCAGGTTGTTGAGCGCGCCCGCCATGAGCCACCTATGCTTTTGCTGGCGCGCGAGGGACAGGCTCTCGCTGTAATGCGCGCGCGCGCGGGCTAGGTCGTCCTGGCGGCGGGCGACGACCCCCAGGTTAATCAACATGCGCGCCATATTTTCCGCGTCTTCCATCTCGCGGCGCACGTCCAGGCTCGTCGTAAAGGCGCGGCGCGCGGCCTCGAAATCGCCCTGCTGCCCGGCGAGAATCCCCTCGTAGTGCAGCACCTGCGCGCTGCCCGCGCGATCCCCCAATCCGTCGAAGCCGCTGCGCGCCTGCGCCAGCCACTCGGCGGCGGCGGCGTAGTCGCCGCGCTTGCGCAGCAGGTCGGCAGTGGCCGCCTGATACAGCGCGCGCGCCGCCGTGCCCTCCCCGGCGAGGGCCAACGCCTGCTCGTAGTGGCTGGCCGCTGCCTCCCACTCGCCCACCAATTCCTGCACCCGCCCCAGGCTGTGGTGTACCGCATCCCGCTCGCCATCGGGCAACAGGGGCAGCAGGCGGGTGTAGTAGTCAATCGCCCCGCTGTTGGCGTAGCTGGTCCGCGCCTTGTCCCCGGCGCGGCGCAGAAACTCGCGGCGCTTCGGCGCGTTCTCGCTGTGATCGTAATGGTGCGCCAGCAGGTACACGTACTGCTCCACCTGCTCCCCGTACTGCTCCTCGATAAACTTCCCGATCTGCTCGTGAAGGGTGGCGCGCGTGGCGTAGAGCAGGCTCTCGTAGGCTACCTGCTGCGTCATGATGTGCTTGAACAGGTAGCTCAGCTCGGGGTCCGGCGTGTCGAGCGGGGTTAGTTCCAGCGTGCTCAGGCGGTGGAGGTCCTGCCGCACCCGCTCCACCTGACCCAATTCGGGGTACACCCCCCACAGCATCGCCGCCGGAAACAGCCGCCCTATGACGCTCGCCACCTTGAGCGTGATCTTTTGCGTCTCGTTCAACTGGTCGATGCGGCTCAAAATCAGATTGTACAAGCTGTCCGGCAGATCGATCTGGGCTAGCTTTGCCTGATCGTCCGGCTCCACCCCCAGGTCTTGCAGGTAGTTCAAAATCTCTTCGATGTAGAAGGGGTTGCCCGCCGCCTGCTCCGTCACCTGCTGGATGAAGGCTGCCGGGGCCTCCCGCTCGCCGAAGAACTGTTGCACTTTCAGGGTGATCAGGCGCTCCGCCTCGGCGGGGGTGAAGGCGTCCAGCGCGATCTCGCTAAAGTAGGGGAGCCCCTCCACATCCGGCAGTTGGAGCCGCTGCACGTCCGGCGGGCGGTACAGCAAGAGCATCAGCACCGGCGAGCCCGCGATGGCGCGCCCCACCTCCTCGATCAGCTCGCGGGAAAGCGGGTCGATCCAATGGCAATCTTCCAGCACCAGGAGGATCGGGTGCGCCTGCGCGCGCGCCTGGAGCACCTCGATCAGCAGCGCGTGCAACGAGCTTTTGCGCTGCTTGGGGTCCAGCGAGCGCGTCAGGTCGTTGTCGGGCAGGGACAGGTTGAGCACCGCGCCAAGCAGCGGCAGGCGCTGCACCAGCGTGGGGTTGATTTCCCGCAGGGCTTTTTCCAGCGTGTGCTGCTGCGTGTCCAGTGGGGCGCTGGGGTCCACCCCAAAAAAGCCGCGCCACAGCGTCTGCCAGACGAGGTAGCTGGTATAGGTGCCGTAGCTCTGGCACTCGCCGCCGTAGCCGTAAAAACCATGCTCGTAGGCGCGCGCGATCACCTCGACGGCGAGGCGCGACTTGCCCATGCCCGCCTCGGCGGTGATACCCACGATCTGCCCCTGGCCCTGCAACGCGCGTTGCAGGGCCGCCTCGACCTGCTGCAACTCCGCCTGCCGCCCCACCATCGGCAGGGCGTAGTGGGGTTCCATCAGGCGGATCGTGCGCGCCTCGGTGCGGCCCACCAGCCGCGCGAGCGTGACAGTCTGACTCTTCCCCTTGACGCGGCGGTTGGGCATCTGCTCCCACGTAAAGCCATCGCCGATCGCCTGCCGCGCCTCGTCGCTGACCAGGATTTGCCCCGGCTCGGCGGCGCTCATCAGGCGGGCGGACAGGTTGGTGGCGTCGCCGAGCACCCCGTAGGTGCGGCGCGTCGCGCTGCCGTAGGCCCCCACGCGCATCCGCCCGATGGTGATGCCGATTTGCAGCGGCCCCAGAAAGGGGAGCCGGTGCGCGAGCGCCTGCAACTCCAGCGCGGTGGCGGCGGCCCGCGCGGTGTCGTCCTCGTGCGCGATGGGCGCGCCAAAGGCAGCGTACAGGTAGCTCCCCTTGTCGCCAACGGTCAGCTGGATCAGGCTCCCCTCGTAGCGCGCCAGCAGCGCCTCGACCTGCCGGATAAACGTGTCGAGTTTGGTGGCGGCGTCGCTGTCCCCCTCGTAGTCGATCCCCCCAAAGCGCAGAAAAAGCGCGGTGGCGGGGCGTAGCTCCGCCAGAAACTCTTGCCCGCGCTGGATGCGCGCGTACACCGGCGGCAGGAGCCACGCCTGCTGTTGCGCCTCGGTCAGCGCGTCGTCGGCTAGCTCCGGCCAGGGCTGCGGCGCGACCTCGGTGGTCAGCCCCGCCACCACGGCGAAGCGCTGGCCGCTCTCGTCGTCGGTGCGCCACGTCGGGATGTGCAGCGCGGCCTCGCCCAGCGACTCGACCACCGAGGAATCCACCACCACCTCGCCGCGCTCGGCGTGGTGCTCGGCGAGGGCCAGGCGCTCCAGCGTGCTGCCCGCCATCGTGTCCACGATGCTGTACTGCGGGTCGCCCACGCGGAAGCGACGCACGGGGCCCACGGCGATCGCCACCTTCATGCCCAGCGACACCGTGCGGCCGGAGTGGGTGCGCACCTCGGCGAATTGCTGCATCGCCGCCTGCATCGCCAGGGCGCAGGCGACGGCGCGCGCGCCGTCGTCCCCGTCGAGCCAGCAGGTGATGGCGTCGCCGCTGAAGCCGATCACCGAGCCGCCAAAGCGGTGCAACTCGGCGATCAGCGCGTCGTAGACGCGGTTCAGGTGGGCGGTCAGCTCCTCGGCCCCGCGTCGCGGCCCCAACTCCAGCGCCAGGGTCTCGGTCAGCGGGGTGAAGCCAGAAATATCCGCAAAAAGTGCCGCGCCCTGCGCGTGCTCCGGCAGCGTCTCGCCGCGCGCCATGGCCTGCCGCCAGTCCATCGGAATATAGGCGCTTGCTCGTTCCATCATGCTCAGTCCCTCGCTTTCTGGGCGTCGTCCCAGGCGTGATAGTAGTGGTCAATTGCCTTGTCAGGTTTGCCCGCTGCCAGGTCAGTCGCTGCCTTGGCCATCTCCTCCTGCGCTTTCGCGATATCGTGCGGGTCGCCGCCCGCCGCCATCGCCGCGTCCAGCGCGGCCTGTGCCTCGGTGTGGGTGACGTAGAGCAGCCCGTCGATCAGGACACCGGTCGCCGCCCCCTCCTCGCCCGCCTTTTGTAGCTCGGCGACCCCCTTGCCCGCCTCCTGGATGCCCTTGCCCACGTTGCCCGCCGCCGTTTCCGAGATCGCCTTGTCCAGATTCTTCTTGGCCTTGGTCAGCTTGTCCTTGGCCTTGTTGGACAGCCCCGGCAGCGCGAGCTGCGCGTTGATGCGCGCCTGCACCACCCCCAGGGTTTGGGAGAGGGTGGCCGAGCGATCCAGCGGGAACACATCGCTTCCATCGGGGATGCCATCGTTGTCATCGTCGCTGTCACAGGCATTGCCCTGCGCGTCCCCGTCAGTGTTGGCCTGATCGTTGTTAGGCCACGAGCGGGCAGTTGTCCACGCTGTAGCCAACACTGTCCCCGTCATAGCTGTTGCTCTGGACGAGGCGCTCGGCGCAGCCCTTGGCCCCGTCGCTGTCGGTCACGCAGAGCCGAATGGTGTAGGTGCCCGCATCGTAGGTATGCGCGAAGGTGAAGGTTTTGTTCGCGTCGAGGGTCAGCGGCTGGTCGCCGCCCCCGTCACCGTAATTGACCGTCGCGCTCCAATTGTCCGCCCCGGGGTCGGTGAAGGAGCCGCTACTGGCGAAGGGGCTCCCCTCGGTCACTGTGGTGGTGCCGCCGCCCGCGTTCACGGTCGGGGTCACGTTGCTGACGGTGACAGCGGCGACGGCGAGCGCCACGTCGCTCCCGTCGCTGACGCGCACGGGGACGCTGTACGGCTCCGCGCGGCTCGCCCCGAAGTAGCAGGTCGCCTCGTTGGCCCCCTCCTGGTCGATCTCGTAACTCCCATCATTGTTGCAATCGAAGGCGTAGTCGAGCGTGTCCTGACCCGCGTCGCTTGCCACGACGCTAATCGTGGCGAACGAGCCCTCGTTTGTGGCGCTGACATGGAGCGCGTCGATGACCGGCGCGCTGTTATTGACGCTTAGCTCGATTGAACTGGTCGAGAGTCCCCCGTCCCCGTCACTCACCTGGACCGCCACCTGGTAGCTGCCGGAGCCGAAAAAGTAGCAGGTAGCCGTCCCGTCGCTGCTGCCCTGGCTGAAAGAGCCACTGTTGTAGCAATCGAACTCGTAGAGCAGTGGGTCGTTCGCGCCCGCCGCGTCGCTAGCAACCACCGTCAGGGTGGCGGCGTCGCCCTGGTAGATCGGCCCGTTCACCGTGAAGCTCGCGATGGAGGGGGCCAGGTTTTGCACGCTGACACTCTGCTGTGCGCTGCTGCTACCGCCGTCATCGTCGCTCGCGCTGAAGAGCGATGTCATACATCCCATCGTCCGCAGGCGTAAACTCGATGGTGGGGCTGTCCCCGCTGGCGACGAGGGTGCCGCCGCGCGAGATGCTCCAACTGTAGGTGAGGAGGTCGCTCGCGGCGGGGTCGCTCACGGTGGGGGAGAGCAGCAGGGTGCTGCCCTCGTGGCTTTCCGGCAGCGTCCCCAGGGTTACGGTCGGGGGCGCGTTTTCCACCGTGACGCTCACGGTGTCGGTGGCGCATTGCAGGAAGGGGTCGCACACCGTCAGCGTGACGCTCTGGCTGCTGGGGCCGTCCCACCCTGCCGCCGAGAGGGTGGTGGTAATGGTGGTCGCTTCCACGATTCCATCGCCGCCCACGTCCCAGGAATAGGTGAGCGGGTCCAGGTTCAGGTCGCTGCTCGCGCTGCCATCCAGCAGCAGCGACCCGCCCTCGATCACGGTGTGGGGGCCGCCCGCCCGCGCGACCGGCGGGGTGTCGATGGTCAGCGTGCTGTCCGCGCTCGCGGCCTGGTAGCGTGCGTCGTCCAGGGTGAGGGTTTGGCCCGCCACGGTGACGACACCCGCGAAGGTCGCGTGGATGGTATAGTCCCCGCTCGGCAGGGGGAGCGCTCCCAGGGCGGCGCGGCCCTGGTAATCGGTGATCGCTGTCAGGTTGTACGAGCCACCCGCGCCGCTGACGGTGAAGAGCACCGCTTTCTCGCGCAGGGGGCGGCCCGTGCCGTCGCGCAGGGTGGCGACCACGCTGTCGGCGGGGGTGGGCGCGACGGTGAGCGCGGCGGGATCGATGCTGAGGGTGGTGCTCTGCTTCGTGATGGTGAAGCCTTGCCCCGCCGTCACCTGCTTGAAGGCGGGCGACCCGGCAAAGGTGGCTTGCAGCGTGTGCGGGCCGGGCAGGTCGCTCAGCGGTAGCTGGATGGTGGCGTGGCCGGTAGCATCGGTGGTGGCCGACTGCCGCTGCGCCTTTAGCTCGAAGGTGACATGCTCGCCTGCCAGCGGGGTCCCGTTGCTCGACAGGGTGACCCCGACGGGGAGCAGCGTGCCAAAGATTCCGCTGCTCGGTACGCCCGTGTCAAAGACAAGGGTGGTCGGGGCGGCGGCGGGGGTGGGGTTCGCCACCGGCTCCGCCGCTTCCTGATCCGGGGTGTAGTAGCCGCCCCGGTTGCTGTCGAGCGCGACCAACCCGACCCCGTTGACCGCCTGCACGAGGTAGCGCAGCTCGCCGGGCGCGCTCCCCTGAAGATCGAGGGTGCCGCGCCACACGCGCGAGTCGTCGGCGGGCTGTGTCAGGTCCAGCGATTGCCATTGCCCCGCGAAGGGGCCGCTTTCCGCCGTGAAGGTGACCCACACCGCCTGCACCCCCGCCGTCGGCGCGCCGAGCACGGTGGCCTCGAAGGTGAGGGTGCCATCCCCGTTGTCCTCGCTCTGCACCGTCACCACAGCGGGCGGCGCGGCGAGCGCGGGCAGGTTGAAGCGATCCGGCGCTACCTCGTAGGAGGTGATGTTATCGCTGTAAAAGAAGCGCAGCGCCACGCTGTCCCAGCGGCGCAGCGTCCCCGCCAGCGACCCCGGCTCGTCGGAGCGGAACTGCGCGGGGGTCAGCATCAGGTAGGTGTTGCCGCTGCCGGGGTTCGACAGGAGGTCGAAGTAGTTCACCCGCCACGGCACGATGGGGTAGAAGGTGGCCGAGGCAAAGGGAACGTGGACCGCGCGCAGCTCGGTGGTGGGCGCGCTGGTCAGCGGGATGATGCCTGCCAGGTCGGTGTAGCTCCCGCCCCGGAAGCCCACCCCGCGCAGCACGGTGTTTGGCACCCCCACGTTGAGGCGCTCCAGCGGCAGCACCGGCTCCGCCGGGTTGGTGGCGATGCCGTTCGCGCCTTCCAGGTAAGTCAGCTCCACCGACGGCGCGCCCTCCACGGTGGTGGAAAAGCTTTGCGTCTGCGTGGTGAGCGTCGGCGCGAGGGTTAGGTCACTGTAGGTAAGCTCTAACTGCGCGCCCGGCCCGGCGGTGACTGGCTGGGGGGCCGTCACAAGGGGCGAGCCGCCGGGCGCGTCGGTGCGCCCCGCTGGCATGTCCACGCGCAACATCGGCAGGCCAAACAGGGTGGCTTCCAGAAATGCTTTCTCGTGGAGGGGGCGCATCTGCGCGGTCTCGGCCAGGTATTGCTGCTTGGCCTCCACCATCGCCTTGCCCACGGCGACCGGCCCGCTGCCCACGCGCAGCTGCTGCGCGATGTTCAGGTAGAGGCGCTCGCTGTACTCCACAAAGTCGGTGTCGCCGTACTGGTAGCCGGTTCCGGCGATCAGCAGCGCGCCCTTCTGGGCGAAGGCCTGCGGCCAGTCGGGCTCGACCGTCACACCCGGCACCCCGTCCTTGTTGACGATGTTGTAGCCCGCGTGGCAGCCCGCGCTGAGAATCACCGCGTTGCGCAGGTCCACGTCCGACGCGGCCACCTCCGAGGCGAGCAGGCGCGTCTCGAAGTCCGCCGCGAGCGCGCTGAAGGCGCTAAAGTGGCCCGCGAGGTAGATCAGGTCGTGGTGCCCCTGATCCAGCAGCAGGTCGCGCAGCTCCGCCGCCGACCAACTCTGCGGGTCGGAGGGGGAGATAGTGTTGGGCGCGATGAGCGAGCTGTTGCGCGCGCCCGCGCCGAGCCCGGCCTGGAACTCGCTCTCCACCGCCTGCGCCGCATCCTCCAAAAAGTCGTAGCCGGTCACCAGCGAGGAGGTGGGATGGACCACCCCGTCGCTCGTGGACAGGTAGGCGTCGAGCAGCGCCATCACGTCCGACGGGGTCTCGACGAGGCGGCCCACCGCCAGGTCCGGCAGCGGCAGCTCGCTCTCCTTGATGGTGACGCTGTGGCTGGAGCCGTAGCCATCCTGGCTCAGCACGTAGCCCAGGCGCAGGCTGGCCTGCGAGGCGCTGTCGTCCAGCACCGGCGGCACGTAGTTGCTCTCGTTCGCCAGCCCTGCCTGGTCCGGGTAGCGGTAGAAGGGGATCACGTCGTCGTTGCCGACCAGCACCACGTACTGGATGCCGCGGGCGCGGTAGTCATCTACTATCTTTTTGATCGCGTCGGCCAGCAGGTTTTTGGCGAAGGGGCAGGAGGGGCTGGCGTCCGCCTGATCGTTGGCAAAGGCGACGGCGGCATCGCTCGCCACATCCACCACCACCCCGTTCACCTCGGGGCGCGCGGCAAGTGCGCTCAGCTTTTGCGAGAGCGCCGCTTCTTCCGTCGCGCTGCCCGCCATGCGCGAAAGGTCGGAGAGGATCAGCGTGTCGAAGGCCCCCGCTTGCGGCACGAGGGTCGAGGCGGGCAGCAGCGGGGTGACGGTGCCACACGCGCCGGTCAGCAGGGTCACGTCGAGCGAGAAGGGGGATTCCACGTTGAAGGCCCCGCCATGCCCCCGCACGCGGATGTAAAAGTCGCCGCTCATCTCCCAGGTGTTGAGGGTGAGCGTCTCGTCGGCCTGCCCACGGTTGCCGGACGCGGCGAGGACGCTGCGTGTCTGCGCGCTCGTAAAGACGCGGTTGACATCCGCCCACTGGTCGGGAGCCCATTGGTCCGGTGCCCACTGGTCGGGAGCCCATTGGTCCGGTGCCCACTGGTCGGGAGCCCACTGGTCCGGAGCCCACTGGTCGGGAGCCCATTGGTCCGGAGCCCACTGGTCGGGAGCCCACTGGTCGGGAGCCCACTGGTCGGGTGCCCATTGGTCCGGTGCCCACTGATCGGGTGCCCATTGGTCCGGTGCCCACTGATCGGGGGCGAACAGGTCAGGAGCCCACTGATCGGGAGCCCACTGATCGGGTGCCCATTGGTCCGGTGCCCACTGGTCGGGGGCGAACAGGTCGGGAGCCCACTGGTCGGGTGCCCATTGGTCAGGAGCCCATTGATCCGGTGCCCACTGGTCCGGCGAAAAGACATCGGGAGCCCACTGGTCCGGTGCAAAGGCGTCGGGGGCAAACTCGGCGTTGAGCAGCGCGAGGTCGGCTAGGTCTTTCGGTGCGCTGAGTTCCTCGTAGGTGGTAGCGATGTCGCGGTAAAGGAGCAGGTCGTAGTTCGCAGGCAGGTCGGACAGCTTGATTTGCACCTGGCTGCCTGGCTGCACCGCTATTTTGTACCAGCGCGACAGGTGCGGGCTGTCCAAAAAGTGGGAAGCCGAGCCTTCCAGGATTTCCGGCGCGAAGCCAGGGATCAGATCGATCTTGTGGGCGGTCGTCCAGGAATCGTTGGCGGGCGCGATGCGCGTGCAGCCGGAAAATTCCGACGTGTCGCCGAGGTGGTTGGTTGCCAGCGCGGAAATCCACCCGCCATCGGGGTGCGCGTCGGTGACGAACAGCAGGCTCGCCACGCCAGCGGGGGTGCTGCGCGTGCTGATGCCGCCCAGATACACCTCGCCCTCCCCGTGGCCGGAGGGATCGCAGCTCTCGCTGAAAAAGAACTCTACGCGGCTGATCGTCATGGGGCTGCTCGGCAAGCGCCCCTGGATCACCGTGTGCCCCTGATTGTCAAAGGCGCGCGTCAGGGTGGGGTAGAGGGGGACACCGACGCTGCCGTTCGGGGTGACCCCCGCCGCGCCTCGATCGATCCCCAACCCGTCGTTGTTGTAAAAGACGCTTGAGTGAAGCTGCGCGCTGCCGCCCGCCACGCGAATCGCAGCGACCGACGTGCTGTCGCTGTCGCGGTCCGCGTTGTTGTGGATGCTGCTCCCCTGCACCGCTAGCGCGGCACCGATACTGTGGATGGCGCTGCCACCCGAGGATGCCTGGTTGTCGCTGACAACGCTGTCCGCCACGGCAAGCGAACCCTCGTTCAGGATGCCACCACCGAGCGCTGCCTGCCCGCCGCTGACGGTCAACGCGTTGAGGGTGGCGTTCCCCAGGGGACGCACATGGAAAACACGGTCCGAGCCATCGCCTGTCACCGTGCTCTGCGCGCTGCCCGCGCCGTTGATCGTCACGGTGCCGGTCAGGTCCAGGTCGCCGCTCGCCGCCCCGTCCTCGTCCGCTCCGCTCAGGCTCAGTGGGTAGCTGCCCGCCGCCAGAGTGATGACGCTCGGCGTGCCCGCCGCGTTGGCGGCGCGGACCGCCTCGCGCAGCGAGCAGTGCGCGACGGTGCACGCGCCGTCGTTCTCGTCCGCGAAGAGGGTGGGCACAAAGGGGGAACTCTGGAGGGGATCCGATAAGCTGAATTCAAAGGCACCGATGTCGCAGGGGCCAACGCGCGGCTCGCCCCGCTGGTCGGTGGCGGGACAGCTCATCGGGTCGCCCGCGTCAATCGCCGGGCTGCCCGCGAGGAGCGCGTGCGTTGGGGTGCTAAGGCTCCCGTTGAGAGCGAGGGTAGGGTTGAGAAGCTCGACGGACACGTTGGCGGCGACGACCAACAGATCGCTCCCCACCGAGACGCAGCCTCCGCTATCCCCCAGCACGTTGTGCCCATTCGAGACGAGGGTACCGCCAACGCCACACTCGCGGGCGCTGGGTGCAAAGGTCGAATAATTGCCCGCGATGATGCTGTTCTGGTAGCTCGTCACATCTTGGTAGGCATAAAGTGCCCCACCGGCACCATCTGCGCTGTTGCCGGTGAGCGTACTGGCGTTAAGGGTTACAGTGCCAAAGCTGCGGATCGCGCCGCCGATGGAATTGGAGTGGTTGCTGCTGAAGGTGCTGTTCTCGATATCGAGATCGCTCCCTGACCCGCTGCCGATGGCTCCACCCGGTCCGTTTGCAAAATTACCCGAGAAGGTGCTGTTGCGAATCGTGATGACCGTGCCGCCATTGGCATCGAGTGCCCCACCTGGGGCCCCCGCATAATTGGTGGAGAGGGTGCTATTCAGGATGGTGAGCCCACCATCCGCTTTCAAGCCCCCGCCGTGGAGGGTGGAGCTATTACTGTCCACCACCACGCTGTCGAGGCTTACGGTAGACCCGTACGGAGCGAACAACCCACCGCCCTCGCCGCTGACGTTCCCGCCTTGGAAGGTAAGCCCTTGAATCGAAACGGTGTAGCTGCCCTGAACATGGAACACGCGGTCGCCCAGCCCGCTCGCCTCAATGATGGACGCTTGCGCGCCCGCGCCCACCAGGGTCAGGTCGCCGCTGATGTCCAGGTCGCCGGTCGCCGCGCCATCCTCGTTCGCGCCTGCCAGGGAAAGGGTGTAGGTGCCCGCTGGCAGGTCGATCCCGTTCGTGCCCGCTGCCGCGTTGGCCGCGAGGATCGCCTCGCGCAGCGAGCAGTCGTCGATGGCGCAGAGCCCGTCGTTGCTGTCGCTGGGTTTGGTGACGGTAAAGGTGGGGCCGCTTTGCGCCTCCGCTGCCAGGCTGGCTTCTGGGGCCAGCACAGCAAAGAGGAGGAAAACCGCGAGTAGCCGCACCAGGGGGCGGACAACACCGGCTTTCCATCTCTTAGCAGGCGTGAAGGGAGCAGGGCGGAAAAAACGGTCAAACATGTGCGACTCCTCATTCGTTCGGGCTCAAACATCGTCTTAAACGGGTTGCGCGATCTCCCGTATCGTCCCCTACACATGGTTCCCGCTTAGGGAGCCTGGCGCTGCCCTGAGCAGGCGGGTCGTACATGCGGGGTGGCTACTCAATGGGAGAGTGTAGTTGATCTTAGTGTCACAAGTAAACATGAGTAAAAGATGAATAGGGGCTCGACACGGATGCTTCTAGCTTTCGTTTTTATCACTACGGGAGGCCAGGGATGCACCCTGCCCGCGTTAACTTCTTCCCGATCTGGTATTAGGAGTGATGCAGGTAGGAGAAAAGATGAAGCGCATGGAACGAGGTCCGAGGGCGGTGGCAAGCTCCGCTCCGCCGTCTCTGGTCAGCGCTCTTCTGCGTAACGCCTGCTTCTACTTTGACACTTTTTGTGGCACCGTCACCGTTACCGTCGTTCCCTCACCCAGGGTCGACTCGATGGCGATTTGCCCGCCCAGCGCATCGGTGACAAGGTTGTGGACGATCGCCATGCCCAGCCCGCTGCCGCCGATGCTGCGCCCCGTGGTGAAGAAGGGCTCAAAGATGCGCGGCAGGTGCTCAGGTGCGATGCCCCTGCCAAAATCCTGCACCGTGATGGCAAAGGCGGGCGCGCCCTCCAACCTGGCGGGGGCAAGGTGAATCTGCACCGTGCCGCCCTGCTTGTCAGGGTAGGCGTAGCGCACGATGTTGGTCAGCAGGTTCATCAGCACCTGGGTCAGGTAGCCCGGGTAGCCGATCCAACTTTTTCCGCCTTCCGGTAGCGCGCTTTCGATCTGGATGTCGAGTTTGGCATCGCGCGCGTTCAGCGCGAAGAGCGCCACGATGTCCTGCACGGTATCTGGCAGCATCACCGCTTCCAAATGATCGGTAAGCTGGTTGACCGATATCTTTTTGAAGCTCTGGACCAGCTTGTGCGCGCGTTCGATGTTGCGGCTAATCAGGGTGGTCGCCTCTTCCATGTCCTCGTAGATGCGGCGCAACGCGCGCTCGTCCTGGAAGAGCGTCGCCACTTGGGGGCGCTTGATGCGGTTTTCCACCATGCTGGCCGCTGTTTTGACGATGCCGAGCGGGGTGTTCAACTCGTGCGCCACCCCCGCCACCATCTGTGAGAGGGAGCGGTGCCGCTCCAATTCCGCCTCGGCGTGGAGCAGCCGCGCGGTCAACTCGCTGTCGTAGCGCTGCTCGATACGCTCGCGCAGCTTGGTGGTGAGGGCGGAAAAGACATCGTAGCTGATGGTGGGGTGCGCTTCCAGCAGCTCGCGAAACGCGCTCTGCTCCAACTCCCACAACTGCGAGGCGGCAACGGTGGAGACGCTGGCGGTGCGCGGCTGGTTGTCGAGCAGGGCAAGCTCGCCAAAAAAAGTGCCGCTGTGGAAGCGCTGTAGCTCGATGGGGGCCGAGCCTTTGCCTTCTTTCCAAACCCGCACCTCCCCGTCCAACAAGATGAACATGCTGTTAGACAGATCGCCCTCGCGGAAAACCATGTGATCGGGCGCTACGGTGTGGTAGCGCCCTTTTGCCACCAACTGCTCGATCTGCGTTGGGGAAAGATGTCGAAAAAAAGGGACAGAGTGTAGGGTTTCTTGAAGCGTCATCGACTCTCCTTGTCGCATAGCAGAACGTGGCGGGCGGGGGCTTGTCCCCGCCCGCCACGCAGAGCTCCTGTCTGGGGGTCGGTCAGCTAGCGGCGTGACCGTTCGCGCCTTGCTTCCACACCGCCGCGACGATGCGGTAGAACTTGTGAATCAACACGAGAAAGGCGTGAGTAGGTGCGATCGTCGTCCAGGAGAAGCCGTAGCACTCTGAGGTGGTCGCAGAGGGTGCCACGTAGACCAGGTACCCACTCTCGTCAACGGTATAGTAGTCGCCGCTCTCGTTGAGCGGGTGGTGCTCCAACTGCTCCAATCGCGCTCGTAGCGCTTCTGCCTCCTCATCACTCGATCGAGCCATGAGGTATCCGTCCAGTTTCATGGAGCTATCCACACGCGTGAGCGCCTCGCCGTCCTCAGTGTCCTTGCCACTGCTGGCAATGGCATCCGCAATGGCGCGCATCACCGCCTCGGTGGCCTGGCGGGAGCCCCCATGCACCACAACTGCCTCAGCCCCCGAAAAGGCACCGATGGCGGTGCTCAGGGTGTTTGCCTGGCGGATGCCGCTTTTGATGATGGAGTAGAGCTTGGTTTCGTCCATCTCCGTCTTGGTGAAGTACCCATTGATATCGTACCTGTCAATCACCTCGCGCTCGGGGGCGGTGCCGGGCTGACCAGTGCGGATGAACAATTGCGTGATGTAATTGTTCTGTACATTGCGCATATAGTCGCACAACTCAAGACCCGCATGGTCGCTTTCCATTACTACGTCAATCAAGGCGACCGAGAACATCTCATTTGTACTACCCGGCGAGTTGTACCGCTCAAGGGCCTCGATTGCCTCGGCCTTGCTGCGGGCGGCTTCGATATGAACCGGCAGACCATACACCTCCACGTCCCGCAACAGCATTTTGGTCAGCGCCAAGACGTCCGGCTCGTCGTCCACAACTAGAATGTTGAATCGATTGTTGAGAAACATAGTACGATCCTTTCGCTCTGATAGGGTTGAGATTTGTAGGCAGCAGGTGGCAATCGGTTCCCATGAAGTGGGTAACGCGGCAGGCAAAAGGCAAAACGGGTAGAGCGCGCGACTCTTTCTTCCTTGTTATCTATCTATCAAGCGGGTTGAGCGGTGCGCTTCCACACCGATGCGATCATGCGCCCGTACGGGTGGAACATGGCGATCAGCGAGGGGGTCGGCTCCATCTGTCCCAGGAAGACGCTGCGGGTCTCGGCGGTGGTCGGCGAGGGCGCGATGTAGAGCGCCAGCGTGGTACCGTCGATCACGTAGTAGTCCCCGCTCTCGCTGAGGGGCTCGCGCGTCTTTTGCGACACCTCGGACCAGAGCGCCTCGGCATCCTCGATGCTCAGCCGTGCCCAGCAGCTTGGTACCGTCCTCCATCAGGGTGATCACATCAATATCTACCAACTCCCCGTCACTCGTGATGGCCCCGCCGCTGTTGCCGATGGCGGCGGTGATCGCGTTCATCACCGCGTAAATCGACTCCTGGGAATCGGCGTTTTCCACGATGGCATCGGCGGCGCGCAAGACGCCGACCGCGTTGCTCACGGTGTTCGCCTGGCGGATGCCGCTCTTCACGATGGAGTACAGCTTGTCCTCATCCATCTCCGTCTTGGTGAAATACCCGTTGATGTCATACTCGTCCACCACCGTGCGCTCCGGTGCGGTGCCGGGCTGGCCGGTGCGGATGAACAGTTGCGTGACAAAATTCTTTTGCGTGTTACGGATGTAGTTGCACAGCTCAAGTCCGGCGTGGTCAGTTTCCATCACCACATCGATCAGTACCAAGGAAATCAGCGCCTGGATGCCACCCGCGCTCGCGGCCTGGTAAGCATCCAAAATCTCGATGGCTTCCGCCTTGCTGCGCGCCGTCTCGATGTTGAGGGGTAGCCCGAAAACCTTCACATCGCGCAGCAGCATCTTCGTCAGCGACAGCACGTCCGGTTCGTCGTCTACCGCTAGAATGTTGAAATGGGTGTTGAAGAACATGGTGGGTTTACGCTCCTAATTAAGTAGAGGGAGATAAGAACGTTGCACTACCTGTTTCGCTAGTGGGGGAGCCTCCTGTAAGAATTGCCTTTCTCGGGTGCTGGGCCAGCCCGCTTGATGCCGCAGGGAACAGCGCACCGTTGACCAGCGCTTGTAGGGCGACGACTTGAGGACAGTATACAAAGCTAGTGTGACCAAAGTGCGACCAGAATGCCTAAAAGTGAGGCGACCTGCACGCAAAATAGCCATATTTGGACACCCAGCGGGGGCTCGCTGGGAAATTCTTGGTCACACTTTGGTCACCTTTGTGGTCTATAGTGAGTAAGCCAAGCGGTCCGACACAAGCGAGATGGGCCGCGTTACCCAGGATAGGATCAGACATGATGGATGGTTTTGGCAGGCAGGTAATCACCCGTTTTCCGGTACGGGCGGGGGAGGGCAGGCGGGTTGCCGTGCTGATGCTCTACTCCGCCGCGGCGGTGGGCGCGGTGAGCACGGTGGGCATGACAGTGGCGGGGGCGCTCTTCCTGAGCGCGATTCCCTCGTCGCGCACCGCCTATCTGCTGGTGGTTGCTGGCTTCGGGCTGCTGCCCGTGCTGCTGATGTACGAGCAGGTGGTCCGCCCTTTCCGGCTGGAGCGGGTGGCGACGGTGACCCCGCTCGTGCTGCTATGTATCGTCCTCGTGCTGCGCCTGCTGCTGAGCACCCCGCTGGGCCACAGCCTGCCGGTGCTGGCGAGCGTGTACTACTTTTACGAGATGGCGACCGTTCTGATTCTCCTGCAATTCTGGTCGATGGCGGGGCAACTCTTCAACCCGCGCGAGGCAAGGCGGCTGCTCGGGCTGGTCGCGGGGGGCGGTACCCTGTCCAACATCCTGGCGGGCTTCTCGGTAGCGGCGCTGGGCAGGGTCATCGGGGTGGCGAACCTGCTCTGGATCGTGGCAGGGGGGCTGGGGGTCTGCTCGGCCTGTGCCTGGTACGCGGGCCGCTTGAAAGCGCAGAACACAGGCGGGGCCGCCGCGCGGCGCGCCCGTAAGCCCGCCCCGTCTTCCCTGCGCGACAACCTGCGAGCCCTGGTGCGGGTCCCCCTGCTGCGGGACATTACCATTCTTACGATCTTGCAGGCCCTCCTCATCAATCTCACCTTTTACCAGTTCCTGCTCGCGCTCCAGGGCGCACTTTGCCACCGACGGCGCGGCGATGGTAGCTTTCATGGGTCGTTACGAGGTCGTGGCGGGGATCATTGCCCTGATCGTCCAGTTCTCCCTGACTGGCCGAATCATGGGTCGCTTCGGGCTGTTTGGCGCGCTGGCGGCGCTGCCGCTTGCGCTCATCGTTTCGGAGGGGCTCGCCCTGCTGACCGGCGGGGTCATCGTGGCGATGGCGATCATCCGTGGGGCCAACCCGGTGCTGCGGCGCACCATCAACGATACCGCCCGGAACGCGCTTTTCTCCCCGCTGGACGGGGAGCTGGCGGAGCGCGCGCGCTCGCTGACCAACGTGGTTTATTCGCTGACCTTCGGGCTGCTCGGGCTGTTCCTGATCCTGGTGCCCGCCGCCACCGAGGTCAGCTACCTCGTCTACACGTTCCCCGTCATCCTACTGGGGATCGGCTGGCTGCTGCTGCTACGTCGGATGCGGCGCAACTACATCCGCACCCTGGGCCAGAGCATCACCACGCGCCGCCTCGTGCTCGATGCTGCCCCGCTCACCCTGGATGAGACGACGCGCTCGGTGCTCATCAGCGCCCTGCGCCAGCCCGATGCGTTTCAACTGCTGCACGCCCTCCAACTGATCGACACCCTCCCCGACCCGCTCTGGCTGCCGCATGTGGCGGAGTTGCTCGCTCACCCCTCGCCGGAGGTGCAGCAGGAGGCGCTGCGCCACCTGGAGGCGCACGGCACGCGCGAGTACGCGCCGGTCGTGGCGGGGCTGCTGGATGTCCCACAGCGCGGGGTGCGCGCGGCGGCGATCCGCGCCTTTTGTGCGCTGGCGGCGGACGAGGCGCTGCGGCGCGTGCCGCCCTACCTCGCTGATTCCCACCCCGCCACGCGGGGGGCGGCGGTCGTGGGGCTGATCCGCTACACCGGCCTGGATGGGATCATCCACGCCGCGGCCACCCTGAAAGAGATGCTCCATAGCCCCGACGCCGCCATGCGCGAGGCGGCCACCCGCCTGCTGCACGAGCTGAAGATTCGTACCCTTCAGGGTGCGCTTCACGTTCTTTTGAATGATCCGGTGCTGGCGGTCCGGCTGGCCGCCATCGAGGCCGTCGATCAGCTGCCCCACCCCGACCTGCTGCCGCCGCTGGTCAACAAGCTGGGCTCGCCCAGCGAGGGGCGCGCCGCGGCGCGTGCGCTGGCCCACTTTGGCAATGTGGCCCTCGCCCCGCTGGAGGCCTTTTTTGCGGACCCCACCGCCAGCGGGGCGGCGCGCGCCGAGGTGCCCTCGGTTCTGCGCCACATTGACACCCCCGCCTCGGAGGCGTGGCTGCTGGCCCGCCTGGGCGAGCCGCACAACGAGCAGGTGCGCGGCGGCCTGTTCCGCGCCCTGGCGGAGCTGCGGGGCGCAGGCCGCGTGGGGGCGTTGCCGATCCACGCCCTGGACGAGGCGATGCAGCAGGAAATCCACCTGTACTATGAGTGGTACGTGCTGGACGCGGACCTTGCGGCGGCGGCGCGCCCCATGCCGCTGTTCCACGAGGCGCTGGCGGTACGCATGCGGCGCGTGTTGGACCGCCTGCTCGATCTGGTGGAGATTCGCTACCCGATGCGGCAGGCGGGGCAGATGAAGCGCGCCCTTACCACGGTGGGGGATGCGCGCGCGATGGCTATCGAGTTGTTGGACAACGTGGCGGAGCGGGAGTCGAAAAAGCTGCTCTTGCCGCTGGTGGAGGGCCCGCCATCAGAAATCATGCAGCTGGCGGAGCAGCACTTCGGGATCCATCGCCACGACGTGGGCGCGCGGCTGGCGGCACTACTTCAGCACCCTGATCCGTGGCTGCGCGGGGTGGCGCTGTTTTATATCAGCGAGCACGAGCATGGGGGGTTGGCGGCGGGGCTGTCTCACGCGCTGGCGGACCCGGAGCCGCTCGTGCGCGACATGGGGGACACGGCCTCCCGTCGGTGGCGCGTCACCAAAGAGGTGGCGAGCATGACAAATGGAAAGGGGGCGCACTCTGCCACCCCTCCCGGTACTACTTTCGTTTTGGACAATTACCTTGCAGAGGTACCCATGCCGTCAACAATCGAGCGGGTCTTGCTTTTGAAGGGGGTAGACCTTTTTCACAAGTTCGATAGCGAGGAACTGCTGCCGCTGGCAGTGGCGATGGAGGAGGTGCGTTTCGAGGCGGGCAAGCGCTTTATCACCCAGGGCGAGGTGGGCACCTGCCTGTACATCCTGGCGACGGGGGAAGCCAGCATCGTCATGCAGGGGGTGGGCGAGGTGGCACGGCGCGGCCCCTGTGACACCATCGGCGAGATGGCCGTGATTTCCAACAACCCGCGCACCGCCGACTGCATAGCCCTTACCCCGCTCAGCGCGCTGCGCCTCGACTCAGACGTGTTCTGGGAGCTGTTGGCGGACAAACCCATCCTCTCCCAAGGGGTCATTCTGGTGCTGGCGCAGCGGCTAACCGAGGCCGTGACGAACCTCCAGCGGCTGAGCGAGGGGAGCGTGGCCTGAGCCGCCCCATGATCTCTACCAGGGGCACGACTTCCGGCGGCTGGACGACGGCGAGCGACTGCACAGCGGTGCGGGCGAGGTAGGAGGCGCGCCACTCCTCCTCCTTGACCCCATCCACCACTGCCGTGACAAACGCGTGGGCCGCCTGTAGGATAGGCTCAGCCATGTCCGGCTCCAGCGCGAGCGCCACCTGGTACGCCACGCTGTACAGCCGCTCGCGCTGGTAGGCCCCATCGAGCCGCTCGCGCGCCACATACTCCAAGCTGTCCCCCAGCACGCGCTGTGCCGCGTCGATGTCGCCGCGTTCCAGCGCGCAGCTTGCCTGCATCACCTGCGACTCGATGACCCCGATGGGTCGCTTGAGCGAGCCCATTCTTTGCTGCGCGTCGGCGAATAGCCGGGTAGCGTCCGCAAAGCGTTTTGAATAATAATCGAGGTAGGCCCGCGCGAGCGTCACATGTGCCTGTAACTCCGTCAGGTTGTGCTTCTGCGCGATCTGCTCGCCCTGCCGAAGGGTGCTTCGTGCGTCGTCGAACCCTTCAACCTGCATCTGTGCGGAGGCCAGTTCGACGCAGGCCATCGTGAGCCGCCATTTCTCATTTACCCCCTTCAGCTCGACCATGCTGGGGTGGAACAGGGTTAAGGCGTAAACGGGACGGCCCAGTCGATCTGCTATGTGGCCGAGCGAGGAGGAAATCGCCCCGCGATGATAGGCGGAGTCAATGGCGCGCTCGTTGAGGGCCTGAGCGGCTAGCAGCATCTCTCGCCCTTGCCAGTACTCGCCGGTTTCTACCTTGTAATAGCCTAAAAAGTAAAGAAAGGCCATCTCTTTTCGAGAGTCTTGTATCTTCCGGACGAGGTGCAGGCATTGTTCGAGATACTCGATAAAGGTGACGTAGTCCCCGCGCTGACGGTAGACGCTGCCGATATCCCGCAAAATCATCACCTCGATGTCGAGATTGTTGCCCCGCTGGGCGTAGGCCAATCCTTTTTCGAAGTGGCCGATTGCCATATCGCCCCGCCCGTTCTGGTGCAGGGCGATCCGTCCCGCCTGGTAGGCAATCAGCGCCAGCACGCCAGGGTCATCGTCCTCGTGCAGGATGGCGGAGGCGTGCTCCAGCGCGCGTTTGGACTCCTCATATTTGTTGAGGCTTGACCATATGCCCCCTTCCTCCGCCAGCAACTTGCCCATCAGAAGGCGCTCGTTGTCGGATAGGGTGTGCGTGCGCTGCTGCTGGTCCAGATGCTGGCTGACAGCCTGAAGCAGGGCGATACCCCCATAATACAGATCACTCTCGTAGTGTAGCCGTGTCATGCCGGTTGCCGCGTGCATGAGCAGGTCGACCTTGTCGTTCTTCAGCGCCCACTGCCATGCCGCATAGATGTTGTCGAGGATTCGCTGGAGGCCCCGTAACTCGCTGCTGCTGTGAATACCATCGTAGGCGGCAGAGGCAACCTGGTCGAGGTAGAACATCGCATGTTTCTCGCCCGTGCGGTGGTGCAGGGCAGGATCGAGCAGCAACTTTTCGGCGGAAAATTGGCGCACCGACTCGTGCATCTCCATCCACCCACCCTCTGTGTGTTCCAGCAGCGATTTGAAGCGCAGCCGATCCAGGACGAGGGGCGACGCGCCTGCCACAGCCTCCGCCGCTGTCAGGGAGAAGCCGCCCCGGAAAAGGGAAATCCGGGAAAGCACCGCCTGCTCCTCCGCCGACAGAAGCTCGCCAGGAGTGGTCGAAAACGGCGCGCAGGCTACGGTGGCGGGCGGGCAGGTCGCGCAGGGTAGTCGCTATAAAGTCGAGGGAGTGGCTGATGCTCGCCGCGATTTCCGCGCAGCTAAACTCGCGGCTCCAAGTGGTTGCCAACTCGATGCCGAGTGGCACCCCCTCCACCAAGTGGCAGATGCGGGTCACGCTCGGCAGGTTGTCGGGGTCAAGGCGAAAGCCCTTGTTGAAACGCCGCGCGCGGTCGATGAAGAGGCGAACCGAGGCAAAGGCGGCGGCCTGCTCGATGCTTGCATCCAGCGGGGGTAGCGGCAGGCCGCGCAGCGGGAAGAGCCCTTCCGCCAGCATGTGGAGGCGCTCGCGCGAGGTGACCAGTAGGGTGACACGCTGCGTCTGTTCCAGCAGGGTGAGCAGCCACTCCGCCCCATCGGTGAGATGCTCGAAGTTGTCCAGCACCAGCAGCATGTGGCGCTTTCGCAAAAAGCGCACTACCTGCTCGGCGGGGGTGAGATGCGGGTTGAGCGGCAACGCGAGCGCTGCCGCCACCGCGTTGGGGATATCATCTGCCCTACCGGTGCCTGCCAGCGGCACCCAGTAGACCCCATCCGCAAAGTGCTCCATCTGGTGGCTCGCCACCTCAAGCGCGAAGCGCGTCTTGCCGATTCCCCCCGGCCCGGCGATGGTCAGCAGCCGGTACTCCTCCCTTTGCAGCTGTTCCGTCATCTGTCGCAGCGCGTCTTCGCGCCCGAAAAAGGGGGTCAGGCGGTGGGGGAGGTTGGAGGGGGTATGCGTTTCCTCGCGCGGGGGCACTATCAGCCGTGTCTCGGGCGCGTCGGGGAAGGTGCCCGCGCGGATGCGCTCGACGAGGGAGCGGGTAGCGGGGGAGGGGCTCAGCCCTAGCTCGGCATCCAGCACGCGCGCGCAGGTGTCGAACTGTGCGATGGCAGCGGCCCGCTCGCCGTTCAGGGCCAGTGCCTGGATGATTTGGTGGTGCGCCCGCTCGCGCCACGGCTCGAGCGCCAACTGCTGGCGGGCGTAGCGGACCGCGTCGGCATGCTGCCCGGTGGCCATTGCGCCGTTGGTCACGTGGTCGAGCAGCCCCATTTGCCGCTCGAACCAGAACTCACGCGCGAGCAGCAGCCACTCCTCGAAGGTGGGGCTATCGGGGACGGTGAAGCCTTCCAGCAACTCCCCACCGGTCAGTTCCGCCGCCTGCCGGAGCTGCGCCTGACAGACCGGGCACTGCGCCAGCGACTCGTGTTTGTGTTGGGAGCACGCGGTCAGCACGTGATCGATCTGCCACAGGTCGCACTGGATGGGAGCCTCCGGCAGCAAGCGGAGGGTTTGTCGGGTGCTCTCGAAGTAGATGGAGTCGTTGCTCAGGTCCTCCAGATCGCGGCGCAGGCGCGAGAGGGTCTGGGACAGGTTGCGGCGCGCGGATAGGGTGGTTTGGTCGGGCCAGAGCAGGGTAATGAGCGATTCGCGGGGGTGGGTGGTGGTTTCTACCGCCAGGTAGGCCAGTAACCCCACTTCCTTTACGGAGCGGAAGTGGCTTACTGATTTACCTGCCACCTCAACCGTGGGCGGTCCTAAAAGCTTCATCGAGAGCGTTGACATAAAACTTTTCCCTTGGCGGCGGGGTACATAGGGATGTGGCTAGGCGTTGCTGCCCGTCGGGACGACACTCAGGCATGCTGCTATTGGCGAGAGATAGGGCGATGCGCACCGTGCCTCTTTCAGCCGGGGTCTCATGCAGCAACACCACTTCGGCTTGGGATGGGGCGGAAGGAGAGATGAACTGCGCAGGAGGCTAACCTTAACAAAAAGGGTCTGGGTTGTCTATCTGGCTGATATTTTAATGACAACTACTTGAAACGAGCGTGCAAGATAGCTTTTCGAGCGGTGATGAGCCAACGGTTGGGGGAGCGGGGCGCTAGCGCTCCGGGCTGCCTACCTGCCGCATCGCCTGCCTGCTGGTGGCGATGGCTGCCAAAAAATCGCCCGCCACGATCAGGCAACTTGGCCCCTCGCGTTCAAGCGCGCTGGAAGCCGCGTTGATGACGATGTTGAGAATGTCGCCCCCTGACAGGCCCTCGCTTTCGGCTACCAGTGCTTCCCACTCTTCATCGGACAGCCGGATCGGCATGCGGCTGGGGATGTGGGAGCGCCAAAGCCGCGCGCGGAGGGCGGCGTCGGGCAGGGGCATCTCGATGTGGCCGAGGATGCGCCGCACAAAGGCGCTGTCATAGTTGGACGCGAGGTTGGTGGCGAAGAGGGTCACCCCCGCAAAGCTGTCCAGCTCCAGCAGCATCACGGAGCGGCTGACGTTTACCGCGTGGTCGGTGCTTTGCCGCACCTGGGTCAGCCGACGGCCCAGGATCGAATCCGCCTCATCAAAAAAAAGCAGTGCCTGGCTCGTGCGCGCCTTCGCGAAGGCGGCGCGAATATTTTTGGCGGTCTCGCCCACAAATTTCGATTCAAGCTCCGCATAGTTGACGCGGATGATCCCCATGTCCAACTCGTGGGCGATGGCTTCCGCGCAAAAGCTTTTGCCGGTGCCCGGTGGCCCATACAGGTTGATGGCGGTGCGCCCGCCGTGCGGATCTACCTCGCGTAGCCCAAAGTCTTCGTATAGCAAATGGTGATAACGGATTTTGGTGAGCAGGCTACGGAGTTGCTGCGCGCTAGCGTCGGGCAGGAGCAAATCCTTGAGCTGGCGGCGCGGACTTTCCACGACGAACTGCGCCAGCCGCCTGGCCTGATCCCGCTCGCTCTCATCTCCCTGGCTGCTTGGTGGCACGACCCGCCCCTCCAGGATGGGGCGGGCAATCGGCTCTGGCGTGTTACTCGGCTCCATCATTCCTCCAGGATGCCCAACTCGCGTTCCAGCCAGCGGGTTTCCAGTTCATCCACGTAGAGGGCAATCGCCCCCTTGAGAAAGGCGGGCAAGTCGGGATGTATCTTGGTGAAGGTAGCATTAAAGTCGGGGTGGTCGTAGTACAGGTTGCCCAACCCGCCGAGCACCTCGATCGTTGGTTCGTAGAAGTAGCGCAGGTGCTGATGCCAGCGCACCAGCAGGGCACGAATCTCGGGGCTGGCCGCGCCCTTGCCCATGGCGGCGACGATCTCGTAGTAGATGTCGTTGCCCTCCTGCATGATTTCCGCTTTGCGCGCGTCACTGTAGCTTTTCCACAGCTTGATGGATTGGCGTGCCCCCTCACCCCAATTGTCAATTGCTTCCTTCTCGTAGCGTTTTTGCTGCTCGTCCCCCAACCCCTGAAAGAGCTGCTGCTTGCTCATCTCGATCTCTCCCGTCAAATGTCTGAGCGTGCTGTCTACCGTTTGGACGAGGGTATGCAGCCGCTCAATCTTTGCCTGCAAGGTGTGGCGGTGCGAGTGCAGGGCACTCGCCAGGTCAAAGCTGGGATCGTCCAAGATCACCTTGATCTGCTGCAAGTCTAGTCCCATCTCGCGGTAGAACAGGATTTGTTGCAACGCGAAGAGCGCCGCGTCATCGTAGTAGCGATAGTCGTTCGTCGCGCCGTAGGGTCGGTTTTAGCAGGTCAATCTCGTCATAGTAGTGGAGGGTGCGCCTGCTGACACCGGCCAAGTCGGCTAACTGTTTGATCGTGTACATGGTCGTGGGAGGTCCTCAGGTAGGGGACAGCTAGTATCTTACAATACCTCGTGTAGGGGATGGATGTATAGAAGCAAAGTAGAACATTACAAAATAACCAACTACCAGCATCGTACGGACAATTGTAAGGTATCACGTAACGTCAATGTCAAGGGCGGGACGACAGGGAAGCGACGACCGACGACCGACGACCGACGACCGACGACCGACGACCGATGACCGACGACCGACGACCGACGACCGACGACCGACGACCGACACCGATGCCTGCTGCCTGCCGCCTGCCGCCTGCCGCCTGCCGCCTGCTGCCTGCTGCCGTTTCTGTCGGGGTAGGGGAGTAGAATAGGGCAGGTTAGAAGCTCGGGTGATACAACCAATACAGGAGAGACCCATGCAGGTTAGCGCTCAGCGAATTGTTCCTTGTTTGTGGTTCGATGGCCAAGCCGAGGAGGCCGCCGCGTTCTATACGTCTATCTTCCCCAACTCCACGCACCGCCGCCAGAGCCACTTTGGTGAGGCGGGACAAGAGATCCACGGTCAGCCCGAAGGGTCCACGATGGTGGTCGAGTTTGAGCTTGACGGGCAGCTTTTTACCGCTCTGAATGGCGGGCCTGACTTCAAGTTCAACGAGGCGATCTCGCTACAGGTGTACTGCGAGACGCAGGAGGAGGTAGACTACTACTGGTCCAAACTTTCGGAGGGTGGGGATGAGAGGGCGCAGCAATGCGGGTGGCTGAAGGACAAGTTTGGGCTCTCCTGGCAAGTAGTCCCAGAAGTGTTAGGCGATCTGGTAGGCGATCCCTCTTCCGAAAATTCGCAACGCGCAATGCAAGCCATGCTCCAAATGAAGAAAATCGACATTGCGGCGCTGGAACGGGCCTACGCGCAGCCAGAGGGTGCAGAGTAAGAAGTGAAGAGGCGTGTGGTGAACGCACCTCACGATTTATACCACCTCCGACCAGAAACCCCCTGCTTGATGTCAAGCAGGGGGTTTCTGCTCCTCCCGGGCTAGATTATTTGGGGTGAGGGAGCGGAAAAAGGGGTATTCTAGATGGCTTGTGAGAGCGGTACTTATTAGATTGCTTCGTGTAGCGATTTAATATCATTCTTTCTATCCCACACCACACCCTAGACACAACCATTGAAATTGTTTCCATCCCCTGTTATCATACCGTCAAGAAAGACTATAAAGATCAGGCGAACTCATTCCCCTAGCCATCCTCGAAGGTTGGTACCACGCAGAAACTGGGTAAAAGGAAAAAACCAATGAAGGCAGCAAAGGTAAACGCACCGCGCATCCTTGGACTCTTCGCGCACCCCGACGATGAGGTTTTCTGCGCAGGCGGTACCCTGGCCCGTTACATTGCAGCAGGGGCAGAAGCGATGGTTGTCTCCTTCACACAGGGCGAAGCAGGCCAGATTCGAGATGCCACCCTTGCTACACGACGCACCCTAGGGGAGACACGCGCTACCGAACTCCACCACTCCTGTGCCCAACTTGGGGTGCAGCACGTACGTTGCCTGAACCTTGGCGACGGGAAACTACAAACCCTTGACCCCGACCACCTCGCCGCCCAGGCAACTGCGCTCATACGCGAGTTTCGCCCCGATGTGGTGATTACTTTCGATGACACGGGAGCCTATGGGCACCCCGACCACATCGCTGTAAGCCGAGCTACCACGATCGCCTGCCAGCATGCAGGCGATGCGGCGTGGTTCCCCGAACAACTCGACGAGGGGCTCAGCCCTCACTCTCCCGCACGACTCTACCACAGTTGCTTCCCCCGCAATGACCGCCTCCTCTTTCGCCTCCTGGTAGAGTGGCTCATGGGACTCGACAGCCGCTTTCGAGGAAGCGAAGAATTCATGCATGGCCTCATGCTCTTTGCCGACGAATCCACCATGCTCGGCTACGCTGCTGACCATCTCAAAGTGGAATGGTACCCCCGAGGCTTCTATATTATCGAGCAGGGGGAGCCAGCGGTCAGCCTATACTTGATTCTTGCAGGTAACGTAGACATCTTCATCGAGGATAAAGCAGGCGAGAGCCACTTTATCGAGCAGCACGGCCCCGGCGTTTTCATTGGGGAGACCGGGCTAGCATATGGTAAACCACGCAACGCCCATGTTGTCGCGGCCACCAATGTAACCTGCCTTGTTTTATCCCCTGGCGAGCCCACCAACTTTGCGGGGCGAGGCGACGACGCAACCTTTGCCACCCAAGAGATGAGAGCACCCACATCAACCAATGGAGCAACCGTCTGCGTGGATGTAAACCCGTTCGTCGCACAGAAAGCAGCCGCGATGACCGCGCATCACACCCAATACCCCATCACCACCGACATGTTCCCTCTCAGATTGCTGGAAGAGCTTCTGGGACATGAATATTTTATCCAGATTCTGCCCACCCCCACGCTAGAAAGCGATCTATTTCCTTTCCATTCTCCTTCAGGAGCCCAACCATGACCCTTATACATCTCGATGCCGAGACCGCAACGCTATGCTACGCCCCCGACGCACTCAGCGAAGCCGAAGCGGCGTTCTGTCAGCGGTACCCCACTTTTGAGCAGACCCGACTCCTGGACCGCCTGCGCGCCGAGGAGTACGGACGACTGGACCGCACCGGCAACGTCTACCTGGACTACACCGGCGGCGGGCTCTATGCAGAGAGCCAACTGCGTGAGCACTTCGCGCTCCTGAGCGAGAACGTTTTTGGCAACCCGCACTCGCACAACCCCACGTCGATGGCGATGACGGAGCGAGTCGAGCAGGCACGCCGCGCGGTGCTGGACTACTTCAACGCCTCGCCCAGCGAGTACACAGCGATCTTCACCCCCAACGCCAGCGGGGCACTCAAGCATGTGGGGGAGTGCTTCCCCTTCACACAAGGCGGGCACTTTTTACTGACTGCAGATAACCACAACTCGGTAAATGGCATTCGCGAGTTCGCGCGCGCACGGGGGGCCACCGTCACCTACCTGCCCATCACACCACCCGACCTGCGGCTGGACCCCACAGAGGTGCTGCACAACCTCGACCACCTTACAGGGGAAGCACCCCGCCTTTTCGCGTTGCCTGCCCAATCCAACTTTACGGGTGTGCAACACCCCTTGGGGCTGATCGGCGAGGCCAAGCAACGCGGCTGGTCAGTGCTCCTCGACGCAGCGGCTTTTGTGCCGAGCAACCGACTCGATCTGAGCCAGCTTCAACCCGATTTCGTCTCGCTCTCCTTTTACAAGATGTTCGGCTACCCAACAGGGGTGGGGGCACTCCTTGTGCGGAACGACGCCCTTGCAACCCTACGCCGCCCCTGGTTCGCGGGTGGCACCATCTCTATAGTCTCGGTCGGTACCATCCGGCATTACATGATGGAAGGCGAGGCGGCTTTCGAGGATGGCACGGTGGACTACCTGAACCTGCCTGCTGTCGAGACGGGGCTCAAGCACCTGGCAGGCATCGGAATCGACACAATCCACGAGCGCGTCACCTGCCTAACAGGGTGGCTACTCGATGAGATGAGTACGCTCCGCCACAGCAATGGTGTGCCTCTGGTCCATATTCATGGCCCCACAAGCACCGCACAGCGCGGCGGCACCATCGCGTTTAACTTTTTTGGACCCGATGGGATCGCACTGGATGTACAGCGAGTCGAGGAACTCGCCAATGAGGCGCACATCTCCCTGCGCACAGGGTGTTTTTGCAACCCTGGGGTCGGCGAGGTAACAAACCAGTTGGAACTTGACTATCTCGAAGCCCTCTACGAGCCCGAGCAATGGTTCTCATATCAAGAGTTACGCAAAAAAATTGCCTACGAATTCGAGCGGGAAGTGAGCGCGCTTCGTATTTCCGTTGGGCTCGCCAGCACCTTCGCGGACGCCCACCACTTCATGCGTTTCGCGGCGGGGCTGCGCGATCTGACCAACCAAGACATCGGGCTAGTGCAGAGCAGCGCATCCGCCACGCGCCACGTGCGTGATACCGCCTAGCTAGAAGCAACCAACCCTCCTGGCGCAGGGCACGTAGAAGCCCTCTCTGCATGTCACTGCCTCCAAAACCACACACGGCCCCTCTTCCTTGTAAGGAAGAGGGGCCGTGTGTGAGTAATCGGAAGCTAGACAGCCCGTCGGCGGCGGGCGATCAGCAGCCCCACGGCGAGGGTGATGCCCAACAGCGCGAGCGGCAGGCCAAGGCCACCCGCTGTGGCCGTGCCCGTGCCCATCTCCGACAGGGTGACAGCTAGCTTCTCGCTAGGCTGCACGAAGACGGCGGTCGTGCGTGCGGGGATGCTAAATGCCCCGGTAGCAACGTCAAAGGTGGACTCACGCACCACTGGGTCGGTGGATTCCACCTGGACCGGATGCAGCACGAGCGGACGCTCGGCCAACGAGGCATCGGTAAAGCTTTGAACCTCGTCGTTGGCGTTGAACAGCACCACGATATACTCGTACCCCCCGTCCAGGTCCGGCTCCATCTCGTCCGACAGGGTCATGACGATCAAGCCAGCCTGTTGGTCAGGGCCGGTATTGAGGAAGTGAAGCCGCTCCATCACCTCCGCTTCGGTTTCCAAGTGGAAGAGCGACGAGCTGGCGCGGATGGCAAGCAACTCCTGGAAGTGGTTCACCGCCTGGAGGATGTGGGTCTGCGACGGGTCCAGGTTGGGATCCGCTAACAGCGGACCCATGATGTCCCAGTTGCTTTCGTTGTCCTGCGCGGGCGGCAGCCCGACCCCCCAGTTGTTGTCCATGTAGGTGAAGTCGAGCTTGTTGAACCAATCCCCCGAGTCATAGCTGTTACGGTCCAGCGACTTCGACCGAAGCATGTCTACCCCTGCCTGGAAGAAGGGCACCCCCTGCGAGAGCCCAACGATGTCCGACCCCATGTTCTGAACACGTACCCGATCTTCCAGGCTGATGTCCGTCGGGGTCTTGTAGGCATTGTTGTCATAAAGGGTCTGGTTGTCATGCTTCGAGGCATAGACGATGTTTTCCTGCGGGTCCTGCGTGTAGCCTGCGGGTTGCCCGTTGTAGTCCACGCCCGCGCCAGTCACGGTATTACCATTACGATCGGTGAAGGTAAAGTCGGCCAGGTTGCCGGTCAGCCCCACACGAATCTGATCGGAAAGCAGCAGCAGTCGCTCCCGCTCCGTTTCCGAGCCGCTGTTTAGCTCGTTCGGGTCATAATACAAACCATTGCTGAAGCCCTGGTTGCGGATCAGGTCGTCGCCACCATCGAAAGGGCCACCGCCGCGCACGGCATCGCGGAGCCGGTCGTTGTAGGTTCCGATGCCGGTACCCGCCATGTTGAACTGCGTAGCGTTCACGCCGCGTGCATTGTCTGCTACCTCGCCGAAGTTCCAACCCTCACCATAGAGGAAAATCTTGCTCCCGTCTACCCCATGCTCGTCCTCGGTGAGCGCGTTCAGCGCCTCCTGCAGGTTAAGCATGTTTTCCTTCATATGGTGGCCCATCAGGTCAAAGCGGAACGCATCGACCTTGTAGGAAGTAGCCCACAGCACCACCGAGTCAATCATGAGTTTTTCCATCATGTTGTGCTCGGAGGCGGTGTTCTGGCAGCAGCTGCTCATCTCCACCGAGCCGGTTTCCGGGTTCAAGCGATGGTAGTAGCCCGGCACGACACGGTCCAACACGGAGCGCTCGGCCTGCCCGCTCGCGTTGGTGTGGTTGTACACCACGTCCATCACCACGCGCAGGCCGGTATCGTTGAGGGCCTTGACCATCTCGCGATATTCGAGGATGCGGGCGGTGCTGTCCGCGTTGGTGGCATAGCTGCCTTCCGGCACGGTGTAATGCCAGGGATCGTAGCCCCAGTTGAAGGCGTCAATCTCACGATACTCCCCGGCAAGTGCCTGCTGCTCCTCGGAATCGGGCGGGTAGCTGGCTAGCACGTCCCAATCCGGCTCGTCCCGCTCGGCAGGGTTCTCGTTGATCGTTGCGAGGTCGAAGGTTGGCAGCAGGTGCAGGTGGCTCAGCCCCGCCTGCGCGAGTGCCTGGAGGTGCTGCATCCCGTACGAGTCACTGACGGTGAAGGCGAGGTACTTGCCCTTCAAATCGGCGGGGACCGCCGGATCGTTCACGCTAAAGTCGCGCATGTGGACTTCGTATACGCTGATATCTTCCGGGTCATCCAGCGGCGGCTTCTCGTAGGTCGTCCACTCTTCCGGTGCCAGCGCCGGATCGTCCAGGTCAACGATCTGGCTACGCTGGCTGTTCATCGAGAGGCTCACGGCATACGGGTCGGTGACGAGGTTTGTCTCGATTTCCATCGTGGCGGGCGCGTATACCACCACCTCGTAGAGATAGTACTGTCCAACCCACGACCCCTCGCCCGGAACGCTCCAGGTGCCGCTCGTCCCGTCCCATGTCATCTCGTAAGTGGTGCTCACCGGCGTGGTGGAGTCGGCGAATAGATGCAGGCTGACCGACTGGGCGGTGGGGGCCCACACACGCAGGCCCGGCACAGCATTGTCCCAGACGATGCCAAGCTCACCCTCGTAGGTGTACAGGTCGTCGAGCACGCCCGGGATTTGCAGCCCGCGCGCGTCAATCAGGTCTCCCTGCCCATCAAGTTTCGAGACGGCAAATTGACCCTTCAGGATGGCGGGCACCAGGTCGAGGTCAGCCGCGTCCAATTTCAGGGCGCTATAGGTTGCCAGAGTGGGGGAACTTTTCCTGCACGCTCGCGGGCAGGCCCGCCGGGTCGCAGGTGAGCGTGATGGTCTCGCCGCCGGTCACCCCACCTGGGGTAAGGAGCAAGTCCGCTGTGGCGGAATAGTGCAGCGAGAAAACGTCGCCCTCGTCACAGGAGACATTCCACGCAATCGTGTCGACCAGCACCCAATGGGCAGCGAGCAGGCTGATGTTTCCGGTGGGGGCACCTTCCACACTCACGGTCAAACAGTGAGTGTCGGCTCGATACTCGAAGTAGATTTCCGTGCCATCTTCTGCCACCGAGAAGGGGATGTTCGCGCCGCCGGGCGCACAACCTGCCCCGTAGTTCACATCCCAACTTTCATTGAGTGCCGCTTTGACCTCGTAGTTCCCCACGGGGATGGCGGTGGTGACGAAGGAGTAGACCCCGTCCCCGTCTGGGTCTTCCAGCCAGGAGCGCAGGCAGTCCGGCGACCAGTCGCCGGGGCACCCCATCTCACTCTGGAAGCTGCCAGCGGCGGTCGCGATGACCGAGTACTGGTTGTCAGTCACCCAGTGGGTCTTGTCATCGTAGTAAAACTTAACGGTGGTCGTGTCAGAAAGCACCAGTGGAATATTTGCGCCGCCCGGTGTTGCGTTGAGACCGTAATTCTCGTCCCAGTTACCGTTGAGCGCTGCTTTATATTCCCATTCACCCGCTGGGATGTCCCATGTTCCCTGCCAGACATCGTCGTCCGCGTCGTAGCTCAGCTGGGTCGAGACGCACTCCGGCTGCCAGTCGCCCGGGCAACCGAGCTCGCTCTGGAAATTACCAGCCATAGTCACACTGATGGGCAGGCCCAGTGCAGGCGCACTGGCAACCGTCGCAGGGGCGTTGTTATCCTGGGGAACGAAGCGGTCGGTGGAAACAGCAGAGGGTAGGGGCGCTGTCGAGGCAAAGCTCAGCGGCACCACCAGGGCTCCATAGAAAAGGAGCATACACAATAAAACAAGCAGGAAGGCATA
Organism: uncultured Chloroflexia bacterium; assembly: GCA_963845765.1. Taxonomy (GTDB): domain Bacteria; phylum Chloroflexota; class Anaerolineae; order Ardenticatenales; family Ardenticatenaceae; genus CAWJTI01. Next base: position 76,991 of record CAWJTI010000010.1, on the reverse strand, counting down.
CCGGCGAGTCGCGAACATTCGTCCTCCTCAATGAGTGGGTGGGAGTGCGCCAGCCTTGGCGCAGGGGGGGCGTGGCAAGTTTCCCTTGTGCTCTTGTCACGGTACGGGGTCAGTGATAAAAGAGACTCTGGCCAGCTACCACTGACCCCCGAAGCATACAACCAGAGCCCCAATAAGGCAACAGGGGCTGCTTGAAACGACAGAGAGAAAGGGGCAGTTTTTCTCTGATTCCCAATCTATGATATTACCACTTATAGCAGATTGAGAGCGTAAAAAAACGCGGCCCAGAGCTTGACCAGCGAGTCAGCGGTTTCCACTGCTTCTTCAAGTTATAACAGTGAATCACCTGGATTCAACCCATGCAATCCACCCGCACCGCCCAACGTTCCAACGTTCCAACGTTCCAACGTTCCAACGTTCAACGTTCAACGTTTAAAACGGTCGCGCCACCGACTCGCGCAGGACAAGCTCGGTGGGAAACACCGAGACCATGCAGGGCTCGCCACGAATCAGGTGCAGCAGTGCCTGCGCCGCCAACTGTCCCATCTCTGCGGCAGGCTGGCGAATGGTGGTAAGCGGCGGGATCGTGTACGCCGATTGCGGCTGATCGTCAAAGCCAATCAGGGAGACATCGTCTGGTACACGCACCCCGCGCCGCGAGAGCGCGAGGCGCGCTCCGTAGGCCATCTGGTCGTTGCCCGCAAAAATCGCAGTGAAAGTCCGCCGCTGATTCAGAAGCATCTCCACTGCCAGTACCCCCGACTGTTCGATGTAGTTCCCCGTGATGATCAGCTCCTCGTGCACCGGCAACCCTGCCTCGCGCAGTGCCTTCTCGTACCCTTGCTGCCGCAGTTGGGCATCCTCGCGGTCTGAGATACCGGCGATGTGGGCAATCTCGCGATGTCCCAACTCAATGAGGTATTGCGTCGCGCGGTACCCCCCGTCCAGATTGTTGATCCGAATTGACTGGTTGGCCAGGGTGGGTACCATGCGCCCCACCACGATCAAGGGCACCTGTTTGGCAAGTTGCTCCAACACGGTGTCCGGCGTAGCACCACCTAGGACGATCAGCCCGTCCACCTGACGGTCCAGGAACAGCTGAAGCGCTTTTTGCTCACGCGTGCTTTGCCAGTACCCATCGGCGTAGAGCGGCGAATAGCCACTGCCGGACAGCTCGTCGAGGATGGCGTGGAGGATCGCATTGTAAATCGGGGAACTCACAAACTGCGTAAGGATACCGACCGTGCGCGTCTTACCGCTGGCCAGGCTCTGCGCAAGAACGTTCGGGCGATAATTCAGCTCCTCCGCCGCCTGTAGCACCGCGTGGCGCTTGCTTCCGTGCACCTTCGCTCCCCCATGCAGCACACGGGAGACAGTGCTCACCGAGACGTTGGCGCGGGCCGCTATTTCCTGCATCGTCACTTTTGATGTTACTTTGCCATTGGATGGCATTTTTCCTCACGAATTGGGAGATTTAATGCAAGCGCTTGCATGAGCGAGTGGATAGTCGCGCCATTATGCCATAACTTTCTGGCTTGTTCAAGAGCCAACATTGAGGCAATTTGGGGGTTCGGCAGTTGGATTCCCTCGAATTTTCCTCTTTATCAGAGTTGTACGAAGAAAAACACCCGATTTTTGTGCTTGACAAGGGCTTGGGAGTTGTGTATTCTAACTTGCAAACGCTTGCAAAGCGGCGGACGGTTTATCTCTCAGGCCCTTCCCCTCGTAAAAGCCTGATCCTTCGCTTTGCCCACCCGCCCCCAAAGGGTCAAGCAAAAAGGAGGTAAAGCCCCACCCCTCATCTGGATTGCTGTTCGTCTTGTGCCGTCGCTCGCTGTTCCCTCGTACAAATCCCTCGTATGTCCTATCTCAAGGAGGAGAAATGCGACGTTTCTGGTCCATGTTGTTTACCCTGTTTTTAGTTGCCGGACTGGCAGTTGCCTGCTCCAGTGCTCCCACCACCTCGTCGGGCAATGGCTCCGACACCACCAGCCCCACTGAAGATACCTCAAGCGAGGCCCCTGCCGAGGCGACTGAGGCCCCCGCCGCCGAAGCTACCGATGCGCCCGCCGAGGCCACCGAGGCCCCCACCGACGAGATGGTGGATACCGCCAACATGACGATGCTCGGTATGAGCGACGAGCAGGTACCGGTCTGGGTCCGCAACTTCAACCCCTTCGCGCCGGACCCGCTGAACACCGCCACCAACATGCTCTTCGAGCCGCTACTCATCTTTAACATCGCCACTGGCGAGACGGTGCCTTGGTTGGCCGAATCTTATGAGTACGGTGACGACCTGATGAGCCTGACCTTCCAAATACGCGATGGCGTGCAGTGGTCGGATGGCGAGCCGTTCAGCGCAAGTGATGTGGCTTTCACCTTCAACATGCTCAAAGAGTTCCCCGCGTTGGACAAGGGAGGGGTCTGGGAAATTCTGGACAGCGTCGAGCAGAGCGATGACGTGACCATTACCTTCACCCTGAACAAGCCCTACTCGCTGGCGCACGAGCGTCTCGCCTCGCAGAACATCGTCCCTGAGCACCAATGGGGTGAGGTAGCCGACCCGGTAACCTTCACCAACGACAACCCGATCGGTACCGGCCCCTTCACCGAGATTCTCCAGTTCCAGGATCAGGTTTATCTCCAGTGCAAGAACCCCCACTACTGGCAGGAAGGCAAGCCCAAGTTTGACTGCCTGCGCCTGACCGCCAACCCCGGCAACGAGCAGTCCGTGGCGGGCATGATGGCCGACGAGATCGACTGGGCGGGCCACTTTATCCCGGACATCGAGGAGACCTACGTCAAAGCGGACCCGGAGAACCACCACTTCCTTTTCTCCCCGAACGACACAATCTCGCTCTACATGAACACCACCAAGGCCCCCTTCGACGATCTAAACTTCCGCCGCGCGCTAAGCATGGCGTTTGACCGTGACGAGATCGTCGCCATCGGCCAGTACGGCTATGCGACCGTCAGCGACAACCCGGGTGGCCTGACCGGGATCTACCGTGACTGGTACAACGACGAGGCGATTGCTGAGCACGCGCCGCTGGGTACCTACGCGCCGGAAGAGGCGCAGGCGCTGCTGGACGAGTCGGGCTACACTGACCAGGATGGTGACGGCTGGCGCGATATGCCCAACGGCGACCCCATCGCGTTCAAGGTACAGGTGGTGAATGGCTGGACCGACTGGGTCACATCGGTCCAGATGGCAACCGAGTACCTCCAGGACATCGGCATCAACGCGGAGGTGGACACCCCTGACTTCGGTGCCTGGTTCAGCAACCTGCAAGCGGGCACCTACGATGTCTCGATTGGCTGGGGTGCTGTGAACCCGACCCCGTGGAACTATTACCAGCAGGCGCTGAGCAGCGCGATGATTATCGATGACACGGCGCAGGGGCTCTCGTGGAGTCGCTGGAACAGCCCGGAAACCGACAAGCTGATCGACGCGTTCGTAGCGACGACCGACGAGGCGGAGCAGCGCGACATCATCAATCAGCTTCAGGTGGCCGTGATGGACAACGTACCCTTCATTCCCCTCTTCTCGAACGCGGGCTGGTACGAGTACAGCACCGCTAACTTCACCGGCTTCCCCACCGAGGACAACTACTACGTGCGTGGTATGCCCTTCGAGGGGATAGCCGAGCGCCTCATCCTCGTGACGACGGTCGAGCCAAAGTAGCGATAAATAGGTAACCTGCTGAGTGGTGAACGGGTGGTTAGACCACCCGTTCACCACTCAGCATTCACCAAGGCAATGGAGCGGTTCCAACGATGCGATACCTGCTACGCCGTTTGGGGTTCTACCTGATCGCTGCCTGGGCGTCGATCACCCTCAACTTTTTTATCCCCCGCCTGATGCCCGGCGACCCGGCGCAGATTCTCTTCGCACAATTGCAGGGAAAAATCGAGCCGCAGGCCATGAACGCCATCCGCGAGGCGTTCGGCTTTGTTGATGGGCCACTTTATGTCCAGTACTTCACCTACCTGAACAACCTCCTGCATGGCAACATGGGGCTATCGGTGGCCTACTTCCCCGTCCCCGTGCTCACCGTGCTCAAAACCGGCTTTTTGTGGACCATCTACCTGGTAGGGGTTGCCACTGTCATAAGCTTTAGCCTCGGGACCCTGCTCGGTATCGTGACGGCGTGGCGGCGCGGTGGCTGGCTCGACAGTATCCTGCCGCCAGTCATGATGCTGCTGAACGCTTTCCCCTATTTCTGGATCGCGATGCTGGCCCTCTACATCTTTGCTCTGGGCTTGGGCTGGCTGCCGCGTGGGCATGCTTACAGCGACACACTCCGGCCTGGCTGGTCCTTCGCTTTTGTGGGGAGCGTGCTCCAGCACACCATCCTGCCCGCCTCTACCATGGTCATCACCGCCCTCGGTGGCTGGCTGCTGGGGATGCGCAACAACATGATCAGCACCCTGAGCGAGGATTACATCACGCTGGCGCAAGCCAAGGGACTGAGTGATCGGCGCGTGATGCTTACCTACGCGGCGCGCAACGCCCTGCTACCGAGCATCACCGGCCTTGCGATGTCCATCGGCTTTGTGATCAGCGGCGCGCTGCTCACCGAGATTGTTTTTGGCTATCCGGGGCTAGGATACATCCTGGTGCTTGCGGTGAACCGCCGCGATTACCCATTGATCCAAAGCCAACTGCTGATGGTCACCTTCGCCGTGCTCATCGCCAACTTGATGGCGGATATTGTTTACACCCGACTTGATCCGCGCGTGCGGGTCGGCTAGCGGAGGAGCGAGCTGATGGCAAAAGATGTACAGCACCCCCGAACGGCTGAGCCGCTGTCCCACGCCCCGGCAGTGATCGGTGGCGTGGGCTTCAGCGTGGCCGAGGCGGACAGCGTAGCGGAAACGAATGTGATGCAGGATGAAAGTGCCGTGCCGCGCCGGATAAGGCTGCCTGGCACGGTGCGTCAACTGCTTGCAAATCGCAAAGCCACTTTCGGCCTCGTGATCCTCCTGTTTTTTACCTTCCTGGCGGTGGCGGCTCCCCTACTGGTCCGCTCCGACCCCTCGCGGCGCAGCGGGATGCCGCACGAGGCCCCCTCGCTGGCGCACCCACTCGGCACCACGCGGCGCGGGCAGGACGTGCTGGACCAGATGATTGTAGGCACGCGCGCCACGCTGGGCGTCGGGGTGGCGGCGGGTACACTCGCTACGCTGTTGGCTGTCGTTTTCGGGCTGACGGCGGGCTACTTTGGCGGCGTAGTGGACGATATTCTCTCGCTGCTGATCAACGTGGTGCTTATCATCCCCGCCCTGCCACTGGTCATCGTACTCGCGAGCTTCCTCAACCGACCGGGGCCACTAACCATCGCGCTCGTGCTGGGCTTTACCTCGTGGGCGTGGGGCGCACGCGTGCTGCGCGCGCAGATGCTCACCTTGCGGGGGCGCGACTTTGTGGCGAGCGCGCAGATGATCGGTGAGCCGGTCTGGCGAATCTTGTTTGTGGAGATTTTGCCCAACATGGTCTCGCTTGTGGTGTCGGGGCTTGATCGGCGCGACCCTCTACGCGGTGGTGGCGATGGTTGGGCTGGAGTTTATCGGTTTGGGCAACTCCAACGCGATTACTTGGGGGACCATGCTTTTCTGGGCGCAAAACAACGCTGCGCTCCTAACCGGAGCCTGGTGGACCTTCATCCCGCCCGGGGTGGCGATCGCGCTGCTCGGCTTCAGTTTTGCCCTGATTAACTTTGCCATTGACGAGGTAACTAACCCGCGCCTGCGCGTTGAAAAAGTCGTCAAGCCGATTGTGCGTGCGGGGGTCGGTGGCAAGCAGAAGGGAGGTGCCTCGTGAGTGCTCTGGCGATGGAGTGGAATGTGCGGGCGACCCACCGTGCGGCGGACGACCGCCCCCTGCTCGATGTGCGGAACCTGCATGTGGTCTATGCCACGGCACGTGGGATGGTGCGCGCGGTGGAAGATGTCTCCTTCACGATTCAGCCCGGCGAGGTGTATGGTCTGGCGGGCGAGTCGGGCTGCGGTAAAACGACGATTGGCTATGCAATCACGCGGCTGCACAAGCCCCCCGCGCAGATCACCGGCGGGCAGATCCTCTTCGACGACCAGGATTTGCTGTCGCTCTCCCAGGACGAGATCCGCGAGGTACGCTGGCGGGACATCGCCATTGTCCCACAGAGCGCGATGAATGCCCTGAACCCGGTTCTCACCGTGGGCGAGCAGATCATCGATGCGATCCAGGCCCATATCCCAGCTTCTCGCCGTGACGCGGAGGAGCGCGGGCGCGAGTTGCTCGGGATGGTGGGAATTGACCCCGACCGGCTTTATCATTACCCGCATCAATTTTCGGGTGGGATGCGCCAGCGTGCGGTGATCGCCATCGCGCTGGCGCTTCGGCCACGGCTGGTGGTGCTGGACGAGCCCACCACCGCGCTGGACGTGGTGGTGCAGCGCGACATCATGCAGCAGCTAGCCGAGCTGAAAGAGCAGCTTCACTTCTCGATGCTCTTCATCACCCACGACCTCTCGCTGATGGTCGAGTTTTCGGATCGCATCGGCATCATGTATGCGGGCAAGCTGGTGGAAACGGCGAGCGCCCAGGAGCTTTTCAGGGCTCCGCAGCACCCCTACACGCAAGGGCTGATGAACTCTTTCCCGTCGATCAGTGGGCCGCGCCGTGCCCTACGCGGGATTCCGGGCTCGCCCCCCAACCTGATAGCTCCCCCGTCGGGCTGCCGCTTCCGCACCCGCTGCCCGGTTGCCATCCCGGGCCTCTGTGAACGGGTGGTGCCGGAGCTACGCCCGCTCACCGATGAGCAGGGGCTGGTGGCGTGCCACTGGGCCGAGGCGCACCCGAACGAGGACGCCTGGGCCGCTACGGGACAACAGATTGGAGCGAGCGCATGACCACCGAGCCAGCGGTTCTTACCGTTCAGGAGCTTACCAAGCACTTTTCTGTTGGGAATGGGTTGCAGCGCACCACCGTTCGCGCGGTGCAGGATCTCTCGTTCCAACTCCATCGGGGCGAGGTGATCGCGTTGGTGGGCGAAAGCGGCAGTGGCAAAAGCACCACCGCCCGCCTGATCGCGCGGCTGCACGAGCCAACCAGCGGCACCGTGCTTTTTAAGGGCAAGGATGTACTCAAGCAGGGGCGCAGGGAGCGCTTGCAGTACCGCCGCGAGCTACAAATGATTTTTCAGGACCCTTTTAGCTCGTTGAACTCGGTTCATACTGTCCAGCACCATCTGGAGCGACCCCTGAAGATTCATCGCCAACTCACAGACAGCCAGTTGGCACGCGAGGTGGAAATTTTGCTTGAAACGGTGGGGTTGACTCCCGCTGCGGATATCGCCGCCAAATATCCGCATCAGCTATCAGGCGGGCAGCGCCAGCGCGTTGCCATCGCCCGTGCGCTCGCGGTGGAGCCGGAGGTAATCCTGGCGGACGAGCCGATTTCTATGCTCGATGTCTCGATCCGTATGGGCATCCTGAACCTGATGGATCGTATGAAGCGCGAGCGCGGCATCGGCTTTTTGTATATCACGCATGATCTAGCCAGCGCGCGCTACTTTGCGGACCGCACGATGGTGATGTATGCGGGCTATGTGGTGGAGTGGACCGACAGCGAGCGCCTGGTGCAGGAGCCTGCTCACCCCTACACCCAATTGTTACTGGCGGCGGTGCCGGACCCCGCGCGCGGGCTGAGAACCAAACAGATTGAGGCACGCGGCGAGATTACCAAGGCGGCGAATGTGGCGGTGGGCTGTCCCTTTGCTAACCGCTGCCCGCACGTGATGGAGCCGTGCACGCGGGTCATGCCCCCCGTCTCCCAGGTGGCTCCGGGCCATTTCACGCGTTGTCACCTCTACCCGGCGCAGCATATCGCTGTTGCCTGAACCATTTTCCAGAACACGAGCCGTGGCGTGCTCCTGTTGTGTCCCCTCCCCTACCGATCCAGAGGCTATTCGAATGACCCAAGTGCCAGTTGTGGCTACCAACGTGTTGTACCTGGATGCGTCCCAGCCTGTGGAAGGGCGCGTTCAGGCATTGCTGGAGCAGATGACCCTGGCTGAAAAGATCGGGCAGATGACCCAGGTCGAAAAAAACAGTATTACCCCGGAGGCGGTGCGTGAGTATGGGATCGGATCCGTGCTGAGTGGCGGCGGTGGCAACCCGACCCCCAACTCGCCGGAAAGCTGGGCCGAGATGGTCAGCGGCTTCCTACTGCCCGCGCTGAAAACTCGTCTTGGTATCCCGCTTGTGTATGGGGTGGATGCGGTTCATGGGCACAACAACGTGCGCGGTGCTGTGATTTTCCCGCACAATGTGGGGTTGGGGGCGGCGCGCGACGCGGGGTTGGTCGAACGGGTGGCGCGGGTGACCGCGCGTGAGATACTGGCGACTGGCGTCCACTGGGATTTTGCGCCCTCTGTTGCTGTGCCACAGGATATTCGCTGGGGCCGCACCTACGAGGGTTTCGGGGAGCGTACCGAGCTTGTGTCGGAGTTGGCCGCTGCCTATATCCGTGGCTTGCAGGGCGAGCGGCTGGATGCGCCCGAGGCGGCCTTGGCGTCCGCCAAGCACTTTGTGGCGGACGGTGGCACGAGCTGGGGAAGTTCCAGTGACTATGCATGGATACCCGGTGTCTGGAAAAGCAACGGGCGTAGCTGGAAGATGGATCAGGGACGCTCCGATATAGATGAAGCTACCCTGCGCCGCGTGCATCTCCCCTCGTACCAGGTGGCAATCGAGGCAGGCGCGCGCTGCATCATGGTGTCTTACTCGTCATGGGGCGGGCTGAAAATGCATGCTCACCATTACCTGCTGACCGAGGTGCTCAAGGGGGAGATGGGTTTTAGTGGGTTTTTGATCTCGGATTGGATGGCGATTGACCAGATTTCGTCCGATTACGAAGAGAGCCTTATCACCTCTATCAATGCTGGGTTGGACATGGTGATGGTCCCGTTTGATTACCAGCGTTTTATCGCGGTTCTTACTGCAGTGGTGGAGCGTGGTGCGGTCCCGATGGAGCGGATTGATGATGCGGTGCGGCGCATTCTCACGGTGAAGCTGGAGCTTGGCCTTTTCGAGCGCCCTTTGGGGGCACCACAACTTTTGCCGCAGGTGGGTAGCGATGCGCACCGTCTAATAGCGCGCGAGGCGGTCTCCCAATCGCTCGTGTTGCTCAAAAACGAAGGAAGCACGCTGCCGCTCGCCAAGACGGAGCCGCGTCTGCTCGTGGCGGGCGAGGGAGCGTCTGATATCGGCCTGCAATGTGGTGGCTGGACTGTCGATTGGATGGGTGCATTGGGGGCGATCACGACGGGCACCACCCTGTTGGAAGCGATCCAGGCGACGGTGTCGGATGAAACCGAGCTACATTTTGATGCGGCGGGGCAGTTTGACGGGGTGGAGCGGGGCGGTGTGGGCATCGTTGTGCTCCATGAGTTGCCCTATGCCGAGGGCGAGGGGGACAGCCCGGACCTTGCGCTGTCCCCGGATGCGCTTGTGTTGCTGGAGCGGGTGCGTGCGCAGGTTGAGCGTTTGGTGGTAGTTCTTTTCTCGGGTCGCCCTGTAATCGTGACTGAGTACCTCCCCCACTGTGATGCGTTTGTGGCGGCGTGGTTGCCAGGGACAGAGGGACAGGGAGTGGCGGACGGGCTTTTCGGGAATACGCCGATTCGGGGCAAGCTACCCTATACTTGGCCGCGCACGGTGGAGCAACTTCCTTTCGACTTCGCCTCGCTTCCCACCGAGGGGCTTGACGCCCCGCTCTTTCCTTTTGGCTATGGGCTCAGCACGCTGGTGTAGTGGGCTGGCCACCTGAGCAACAGTAAAAAGGCAAACAAAAAAGCACGGTGTCGTATGACACCGTGCTTTTGGTTGCGTCGTGTAGCTTAAAGCTTGATGACGTCGGCAGCGCGGGGACCCTTGCTGCTGGGCTCGACGCTGAACTCAACGCGGTCGCCCTCGTTCAGGTTGCGGTAGCCACCATTGTCCGGGAGAGCCGAGAAGTGGACGAAAACGTCCTTGTCGCCATTCTCCGGGGCAATGAAGCCAAAGCCCTTGTCGCCATTAAAAAACTTTACGGTACCATTGATGCGGTTGCTCATAAGTGTCTCCTTTGTGAGCCTGGAAAGAATAAGGGTGTGATCGTACTACTGCTCTCACACTGGCACCCATCAGGACACGAAGAGCACGGCACTTCGGTACGGAACGGCCCGGTACGAAATAAGTTCTGATTCACAACTAGTACTATACCAGCTATTTGATTTATGTCAAATAATTTAGAGAGCGCTGAGGGGGTGCTTTGTTCCGAAGATAGCCATCTGGGGTTTGTTTTTTGAGGGTGGGTTTTAGAGAGGTGAGGTATAATGAAATGACTATACGCAATATATGGGACATCTTGGGCACTATGCCAAGGCTAAGCAGCTACCCAAAGGGTCCATCTGGTGGTATGATGGCATCTACGATGAGATACTCTAGAAAATAAACGAGAAGGAGAGATAGATGGCTGATAATGCCCTGCAAAAGCGCACACTTGGCAAGAGCGGAATTGAGGTGACGGAAATTGGGATGGGCCTGTGGGCCGCGGGGGGCAATGAGTGGGGGGAAACCGACGATCAGGCGATTCTGGACGCTATTGATTACGCGTTGGAGGCGGGGGTTAATTTCTTCGACACTGCCGACGTCTATGGCATGGGGCATAGCGAGGAATTGCTGGGCCGTGCCATGCAGGGCCGCCGCGACCAGTTTATCGTAGCGAGCAAGATTGGTTGGCGTGGCTTCAACCGCGAGGCAGGACACAGCGCTTACGACTCGGTGGACAAGTTTATCGAGGGGGTGGAAAGCAACCTGCATCGCCTGCAAACCGACTATATCGATGTTATGCAGAGCCATATCAACTTCCGTGACCCCACGATGGAAATTTTTGTGGAGGGCTTTCAGCGGCTGCAAGAGCAGGGGAAAATTCGCGCCTATGGCGTCAGCACCAGCGACTTCGAGTATCTCAAGCAGTTTAACCAGGATGGCAATTGTGCCACCTTGCAGATCGATTACAGCATCCTGAACCGTACGCCGGAAGAAGAGATCCTCCCCTACTGTCAAACGCACGATATTGGAGTCATTGTTCGGGGCGCGCTCGCCATGGGGATCCTGACTGGCAAGTTCAGCGCCGACTCGCAATTTGAGGAGGGGGATTTCCGCCAGAACTGGCAGAACAAACCCGACGAGCATTCCATCTTCATCGATGACCTGTCGAAGGTCGAGCGGCTGCAACCGCTGGCGAGCGATGAGCGGTCATTGGCACATCTTGCCTTGCAGTTCACCCTTGCGCATCCGGCGGTTACCACCACCATCCCGGGTGCTAAAAATGTGCGGCAAATGCGCGAAAACATTCGTGCGGCCACCCTGCCCTCATTGAGCGAGGAGGAGATTGAGCGTATCGCTGCTGTCACCCCGCATGGCGGCGGGCGCAGAATCTGGCCTGCCTAATCGTTAAAGTTGGCTTAGCCGTGAGAAAAAGAGAGAGCTGTGCGTGAGGATAACCCTCACGCACAGCGCTCTCTTTTTAGATGAAGGAACGGAACCTTTTAACAGCAGGCTGTGACGGTGGAACGGTTCATGGCGCTACAAGCTAACACTTTCCGAAACTCGCTCACCGTTTTTGGACCACTGTGAGCCAGCCCCTTCGAAGAAAGTTTGTTGATCTTTTGTTCGAAAGTCTAATTTTTCTACACGAAAGGTTGCAAGTCGCTCGCGCGCAGCGGCGGTCACTCACATCAAGAAAATAGTCGATAGCGTTCTCGACGCTGCGCGTGTCGGTCCACTCCGATTTATAGATTGGGATACCGCTGCGGGTAAAAAATCCAACTCATGTTGGGCATAGCGCCATAGGCACGGTAGCAGGCCCTGTCCAGCGGGTCCAGAAGGAGATCAGAGACTCTCAGGAACCAAAAAGAGCGCTGTGGAGAGTATAACAACTCTCGCACAACGCTCTGGTTTGGGTGGCGGGAAGCGGCTGTGAGGATTCCTGCGCTTGCGCGCAGGCCTACTCACAGTCGCCCGCCGACATGGCTGCCAAGGGGACGCCAGATAGCACAAAGCCGCTCAAGGAGGCAGGCGATGACCTACTTTCCCACGTCCCTGCGGACGCAGTATCATCGGCGCTGGTGGGCTTAACTGCCAGGTTCGGGATGGGTCTGGGTGGACCCCCACCGCGACCATCACCTGCCTCCTTCAACGGCTTTACCCCGTTGCGGGTCTTGGACTGTTTTAACTCTTGAGGATGCGATGCAGAACCGTCGCGCGAACCATACGCGCACATTTGTACAACTTCTGAAACGAAGCGCTCGGGCGTTAGTACCGCTCGGCTGCATGCATTGCTGCACTTCTACCTGCGGCCTATCTAGCTGGTCGTCTCCCAGCGCCCTTACTCCCTCTCGGGACCAGTGATCTCGTATTGAGGCAAGCTTCCCACTTAGATGCTTTCAGCGGTTATCTCTCCCCGACTTAGCTACCCGGCTGTGCCATTGGCATGACAACCGGTACACCAGCGGTCGGTCCACCCCGGTCCTCTCGTACTAGGGGCAGCCCCTCGCAAATCACTTCCTCCCACAGCGGATAGAGACCGAACTGTCTCACGACGTTCTGAACCCAGCTCGCGTACCACTTTAATGGGCGAACAGCCCAACCCTTGGGACCGACTCCAGCCCCAGGATGTGACGAGCCGACATCGAGGTGCCGAGCCTTCGCGTCGATGTGAACTCTTGGCGAAGACTAGCCTGTTATCCCCGGGGTAGCTTTTATCCGGTAAGCCACGGCCCTTCCACTCGGTACCGTGGGATCACTAAGCCCTAGTTTCCTACCAGGTCGACTTGTTGGTCTCCCTGTCAAGCACCCTTCTGCCTTTACGCTCTGCGGCGGGTTTCCATTCCGCCTGAGGGTACCTTTGGGCGCCTCCGTTACCTTTTCGGAGGCGACCGCCCCAGTCAAACTGCCCACCTGTCACGGTTCCCCTGCCGGTTCACGGCCAGGGGTTAGGGTCAAGGCATGGTCAGGGTGGTATTTCACCGTCGGCTCCACCGAGCCCGCAAGCCCAGCTTCTCAGCCTCCCACCTATCCTACGCAGACCATACCCGGACGCAATGACAAGCTACAGTAAAGCTCCACGGGGTCTTTTTGTCCTGCTGCGGGTAGACGGCATCTTCACCGTCACTGCAATTTCACCGGGTCTCTGGTTGAGACAGTGCCCCACTCGTTACACCTTTCGTGCGGGTCGGAACTTACCCGACAAGGAATTTCGCTACCTTAGGACCGTTATAGTTACGGCCGCCGTTCACCGGGGCTTCGGTTCCCTGCCTCGGCCTAAGCCTAACAAGTCCCCTTAACCTTCCGGCACTGGGCAGGTGTCAGCCCCTATACTTCCACTTCCGTGTTCGCAGAGACCTGTGTTTTTGGTAAACAGTCGGTAGGGCCTTTTCACTGCGGCCCCCAGATGCTCAGGGCGCATGGCCCTTCACACTCAGGGGCGATCCTTCTCCCGAAGTTACGGATCTATTTTGCCGAGTTCCTTAACCAGAGTTCTCCCGCTCGCCTTGGTATCCTCTACCTGCCCACCTGTGTCGGTTTGCGGTACGGGTACCCTCGATTCTTCGCTTAGCAGCTTTTCTTGGCGGCGCGTCCCACCACTTCTGGCCCGAAGGCCCGCCGTCACGCCTCACCCTCGATGGACGGATTTTCCTGCCCACGTCTCCTGGGTTACACGCTTGGCACCCCAATCCAATAAGGGGCTGGTCTTAGCTACCGCGTCCCTGCATCGCTCCTCAAGGGTAGTACGGGAATATTAACCCGTTGTCCATCGCCTACGGCTTTCACCCTCGGCTTAGGCCCGACTAACCCGACGGGGACGACCCTTCCGTCGGAACCCTTAGGCTTTCGGCGAACATGATTCTCACATGCTTCTCGTTACTCATGCCAGCATTCTCACTTCCCAGCACTCCACACGCCCTCGCGGGTCCTGCTTCATTGCGCTGGCAACGCTCCCCTACCACTTGCACTAGGTGCAAGTCCAACGCGTCGGTGGTGTACTTAGCCCCGTTACATTGTCGGCGCGGGATCACTTGACCAGTGAGCTATTACGCACTCTTTCAAGGGTGGCTGCTTCTAAGCCAACCTCCTGGCTGTCTGAGTAATCCCACTTCCTTTCCCACTTAGTACACACTTTGGGACCTTAGCGGTTGGTCTGGGCTCTTTCCCTCTTGAGCCTGAAACTCATCTCCCAGACTCCGACTCCCGGCTACAGTTACCGGCATTCGCAGTTTGATTGAGATTGGTACCCCTTGCGGGGCCCGCACCCAGCCAGTGCTCTACCTCCGGTAACCTTTCACGCCGAGGCTCGCCCTACAGCGATTTCGGGGAGAACCAGCTATCGCCAAGTTCGATTGAAATTTCTTCGCTACCCACAGCTCATCCGAGCATTTTGCAACATACACCGGTTCGGGCCTCCACGTGACATTACTCACGCTTCACCCTGGCCATGGGTCGCTCACTTGGTTTCGGGTCTACGTCCTGCAATTTGGCGCCCTATTCAGACTTGCTTTCGCTGCGGCTACGGATGTTGCTTCCTTAGCCTCACCACAGAACAGTAACTCGCTGGCTCATTCTCCAAAAGGCACGCCATCGAGCTGAACGAATCTAGCTCTTTGACGGTTGGTAAACACACGGTTTCAGGTGCTATTTCACTCCCCTCACCGGGGTACTTTTCACCTTTCCCTCACGGTACTCGTTCACTATCGGTCAGACAGAATATTTAGCCTTGGGACGTGGACGCCCCAGCTTCCCACCGGATTAGCGTGCCCGGTGGTACTCAGGTGGTAAGCCGCAGGGCGGTCATTTGTCGGGTACGGGACTCTCACCCCCTTCGGTGCTGCTTTCCAGTCAGCTTCCCCTAAACCCCGCCTTGGTAACTGCGTGCCGGCTCGGTCGCGCCAGCTGCCTACTCCTACAACCCCAACACCACAACGCCGACCGGCTTGGCATGGTGCTGGTTTGGGCTGCTCCCCGTTCGCTCGCCACTACTAGGGGAATGCTCTCTCTTCCTGCAGGTACTAAGATGTTTCAATTCCCTGCGTGCCCTCCCCGTGGTCTATGTGTTCAACCACAGGGTGACGGTGGTTCGCACCGCCGGGTTACCCCATTCGGAAATCCGGGAGTGATAGCGTTTGTTGACAACTCCTCCCGGCGTATCGCCGCCTGCCGCGTCCTTCTTCGGTTCTGTCTGCCTAGGCATCCACCGTGTGCTCTTTCTAGCTTCGTGCGACACGCATGGTTCGCACGACGGTTCTACCTCGCATCCTCTTCAGTTGGTAATGTCCAACACCCCCGAGGGGTGCAGAGCTTCTGCTCTGAGAGGAAGCTTCTGCTGCCAGAAGCCTCGTCTCAACTCACAAGCGTGTCGGATCCGCTTATCCTGCCAATCCTGTTCTAAGGTACACACAGGGCACAAAAAAGCCCCGCAATCGCGGGGCCGCTCGAAAGGCCACTGCCATTGCTACACGTCGGCTATCGAGTTGTCTCTTCAGCTGATCGTGGTATGCAAGTCAGAGGTCCCTTTCGGTACGTGCCAGCAAGAGTTTGTGATTATACGCAACGGACCGTACTTGTCAAGTCCGCGCCGTCACGTTTCAACGTTTCCGGTTCCAACGTTCCCGGTTCCAACGTTTCCGGTTTCAACGTTCGAAAGGTGGGCGATCCAGGACTCGAACCTGGGGCCTCTCCCTTATCAGAGGAGTGCTCTAACCAACTGAGCTAATCGCCCGTAGCAGATAGAGATAGAGATGGAGAGAAAGAAGATGAAGCTAGAAAAGGGAGATCCCACAGACTGTAGCCGTTTCTCTATCTCTATCTCCCCTCTCTATCTCTATCTGCATCGGCATTCCCAACAGAAGAGTGATAGCAAGCTGCGCCTGGCACTGGAGTCCAGTTTGTGTTTGTTTCTGTGAAGCTCTTGCTCCCTAGAAAGGAGGTGATCCAGCCGCACCTTCCGGTACTGCTACCTTGTTACGACTTCGTCCCAGTCACCGGTCCCACCCTCGGCAGGCGTCTCCCCGAAAGGTTGACTACCCGACTTCAGGTGTTACCGACTCCCATGACGTGACGGGCGGTGTGTACAAGGCCCGGGAACGCATTCACCGCACTATGGCTGACGCGCGGTTACTAGCAACTCCGCCTTCATGGAGTCGAGTTGCAGACTCCAATCCGAACTACGACGCGCTTTGTGAGATTGGCGCAACCTCGCGGTTTGGCTTCCCATTGTACGCGCCATTGTAGCGTGTGTGTCGCCCTGGATATAAAGGCCATGCTGACTTGACGTCATCCCCACCTTCCTCCCGGTTAGTCCGGGCGGTCTCGCATGACACGTGAAACATACGATAGGGGTTGCGCTCGTTGCGGGACTTAACCCAACATCTCACGACACGAGCTGACGACAGCCATGCAGCACCTGTCACGGCTCCCGAAGGTCGGTTGGGTTTCCCCGCCCTACTACCGTGATGTCAAACCCAGGTAAGGTTCTTCGCGTTGCATCGAATTAAACCACACGCTCCGCTGCTTGTGCGGGCCCCCGTCAATTCCTTTGAGTTTTAGCCTTGCGGCCGTACTCCCCAGGCGGTGTGCTTAGCGCGTTGGCTGCGCCGCGCACCCCTTTACGAGGCACACAGCTAGCACACATCGTTTACAGCGTGGACTACCAGGGTATCTAATCCTGTTTGCTCCCCACGCTTTCGTCCCTCAGCGTCAATCCTGAGCTAGCCGGCTGCCTTCGCTTTTGATGTTCCTCCCGATCTCTACGCATTCCACCACTACACCGGGAATTCCACCGACCTCTCTCGGATTCTAGACACGCAGTTTCCAACGGCTTCTCCCAGTTGAGCCGGGAGCTTTCACGCCAGACTTGCGTCTCCGCCTGCGGACCCTTTACGCCCAGTAATTCCGGATAACGTTCGCCACCTACGTATTACCGCGGCTGCTGGCACGTAGTTAGCCGTGACTTGTTCCTGGGGTACCGTCCTTGCTCTTCCCCCAGAAAAGCGGTTTACATCCCGAAGGACCTCATCCCGCACGCGGCATTGCTGGTTCAGGGTTGCCCCCATTGACCAATATTCCTCACTGCTGCCTCCCGTAGGAGTGGGGACCGTGTCTCAGTTCCCCTGTGGCTGACCACCCTCTCAGGTCAGCTACCCGTCATTGGCTTGGTGAGCCGTTACCTCACCAACTACCTGATAGGCCGCAGGCCCCTCTGTCAGCACTAAAGCTTTCCTGTAAGGCTTCTAACCCCTTACAGCTTATGCGGTATTAGCCACCGTTTCCGATGGTTATCCCCCACTGACAGGCAGGTCACCTACGTGTTACGCACCCGTTCGCCACTGAGGGCCGAAGCCCTCCGTTCGACTTGCATGTGTTAGGCATGCCGCCAACGTTCATCCTGAGCCAGGATCAAACTCTCCGTGAATTAACGTTCGCTTTCAAGCGAACGCTTCGAAAGTCTGAACAGTTCCAGTCTTTTTCCGCCTCGCTTGCTATCACTCTTCTGTTGGCAATGTGCTCCGCCGCGTTCCCGCAGCGACTTATGATTCTACTTCAACCCCGCCCGCTTGTCAAACCCCGCCCCGGCGCGACTCGCGTCCCCTCCGGCTCCGGGCGACAAAAAAACCGCGCTCCACATCGCGAGCGACGGTTTCCGGTCTGGGTTGTTTTGGTCTGCCTCACCTCAGTGCGACGAAACCGGAGCCACTCGTTTCCACCAGGCACGTCGCGTGCGACGGTGCGCAGTGGCGTTTCGGTGCGGCTCACTGTTTAGAGTATACCACGCTTCAACATTATGTCAAATCTGTGGCCTCTCG
The DNA here is from genome assembly GCA_963845765.1 of uncultured Chloroflexia bacterium. Lineage (GTDB taxonomy): Bacteria > Chloroflexota > Anaerolineae > Ardenticatenales > Ardenticatenaceae > CAWJTI01. The sequence continues at coordinate 59,103 of CAWJTI010000010.1, read as the reverse complement.
AACGCTTCTGTTTTCGCCCCGACCACCCTGCGTGCAGCAGTGTCCAGCGCTCCTCAACAGCGAAGCAGGAGTATAGCCAGCCCGCGCCATCTGTCAACTTTCCCGCTCCCCCAAAATGACCGGGGACCGGGAAGACCAGGGACCGACGACCGAAGCGCGTTGCTCTGCATGGCATTGTTGGCCCTCGCGCGAGGGCACACGTCGGTCGTCGGTCGTCGGTCGTCCGTCGTCGGTCCTCGGTCCTCAGCTAGCCACCTAGGCGGGCGACCGCCTCTTTTTGCGCCTGCTGGTGTGGGTTGAGCGTCACTGCCGTTTGGTACTCACCCAGCGCCTCATCCAGCCGCCCTAGCGCTTCCAGCGCAAGGCCACGCTGGTAATGGATTTCTTCCACATTGGCTGCAACGTAGGGCTGCGTCACCTCCAGCACGCGCTCGTACTCACCCACCGCGTTGAGCGCTTCCAGATGCGCAAAAATGTACCAGGCATAACGGACTGGCCACTCATAAGCTGAGCGACTGCTCGAAGGCCTCCACCGCGCCAGCCACATCGTTCAGGCGCAGCCGCGCCTCGCCAAGGTTGTACCAATTGTACAAATTCGGGTCACTTTGCGTCTCGGCCAACGCACGGTCCGCTGCCTTCTGCCACATGGCCCCCGCTTCCCACTGCTCCTCACCGACAATGGCGCGCACAAGCGGCTCCTGCTCGGGCGGATAAACAGGAATGTAAATCCGGTGGAACGCCTGCCACCAGCGGTCAAAGTCGGCCTCGCTGTAGCGCAGGTTTGGCCCCGTGTAAGAATCATTGACGTAGATCAGACCCGCCGCCTGATCGTAGCCTCGGACGAGGCGGTAATGGGCGGTCAGTTCGTCGTCGGGACGCTCCAGCCACTGCTCAACGATGACCGGGATATTGTTGGACAGTAATGCCCGCAGGATGTCCAAGTTGCCATTGACACGCACTGGCGCGTCAAGCCCCTGCTGCTGGATGTAGGCGCTCAACTCATAGGGCGCGGCATTGGTGTCGGTTGCGGCCCCCTTCACCACCGGCGCGATGTCGTACTGGGTCAGGTTGAGCCCGTAAAAGGAAAGCGCCATCGAGGTGGAAACCGGCCCGCAGTTGTTGAAACGCTGATAATCGTGGGTGATACCTGGCAGATCCACGATGACCTGGGGCGCAGCCACTGACACCGCTAGGGTCGGTACGAGGGTCGGCGCGAGGGTCGGTGAGGGGAGAGGGGTCTCGGTAGGGGCGGGCGTGTCGGTGGCGGTTGGTTCCGGGGTGGCCGATGGCTCAGGGGTCGAGGTGGGGGTCGGCTCGACTGTGTCGGTTGGCCTGACCGTGTCGGTCGCTGCCACGGTAACGCTTGGGGCAGGGCCACTCGTCGGCGTGCTTGCCATCTGCACCACAGGGCTTGGCGTACTCGCCTGCCCACACGCTGTCAGCAAAATAACAATTCCTAGCAACAGAAACAGCTTACGACTCATTGGATCGTTCATCCTCTCCATCGAAATCTTTGCGCAACCAATAATAGTTGTACCCCTTGGGGTAGTCTGTTAGTTGGCCCACAACCGAATAGCCATGCTTCAGATAGAAGTGTAGTGCCTGGAAATCATAGCTCATGGTTTGGGCATGAGCACAGCCACGCGCCCGCGCTTCGTGGTGCGCGCGGCGCAACAGTCGTTGACCCAAACCGTTGCCCCGCTGGGAATCATCCAGCACGAGCAGTTTGATCACGAGCCAGTCCCAGTAGGTGACGGCAGCCAGCCCGCCTATCAGGTATCCCGCCTGATCCAACACCTGGATGTTGAGCGCCACCGCCTCAGGCGGCTCCATCTGGGCAGCCGCCTGACGATTGTATGCCCGCACTTTGTGTTGCAGCAGACGAAAATAGTCGTTGTCCATCACGTCGCTGATCACGAAGGTGTAGGGGCCATCGTGCAAAGTGGTGTGGCTCATCACGGCTCCCACGCTGCGTTGGTTGTAGGATACGACTGTTTTTTCCACCCTCAGTTATCCCCTAAATTTTTCTTGCAGGCACTCTGGCAACTCTACCAATAACTTGTTCAGAAATTGTGTGGATAGACCCGTACCTATCGAGGCGATACCACACGGGCCCCGCTCCCTCCACAAGGGGAAAACGGGAATACCGTAATGGGCCAAAGCGGAAAAGCATTATTATAATAGGTAAAGTGCGAAGCCGCGATTGTTGACATGGTAGCCATTCCAATCGCCCCAACCAAACTACTGTTCGTTGCCTTGTCGTGCAAGCCTTCGACGTGTAGTTGAAGGTAGAGGCAGGCTTAACCGTGACGCTTTACATACGCGCTCAAAGAACCGCACCGCCAGGGTAACCATGATAACACAAAGAAAACAGAGAACAGAGTTAACGTCTGTTCTCTGTTTTCTGTTCTCTCTTAGCTAGGCCGCATCCACCGTGCCCGGTAGCAGGCCAAGCGGCAGCGCGGCGGGCCGCTCGCACTGGCTCTCGACAACAATGTGCTGCCCGCTCTCCGACGCCTCCCCGAAGCTGTGCATCAGATCGAGTACGTGATAGGCCAGTTGCCCACTGGCACGCGGCGCACGGTTGTGGCGAAGCGCATGGGCAAGGTCCGCCACGCCGATGCTGCGCCCGATGGGCACCGGGTGGGTCAGCGGCATCTCGCTCCACTCCGCCGCCCCCGCGCGCCGCACGCGCACCGGCCCGCCGAAGGTGTTCGGGTCGGGCACGCTGAGCGTCCCCGCCGAGCCGTAAATCTCGATCCGTGGCAGGTCAGCATGCCAGACGTCGAAACTGGTCATTAGCGTGGCGATCGGCCCGCTCTGGAAGTCCAGCAGCCCCGTCACGTGCGTGGCAGTCTCGACCGGTATCTTCTCGCCAAAACGCGCCTCGCTGGTGGCGACGCGCTCCGGGAAGGAAATGCGGGTCGACCCCGTCACGCGCCGCACCGGCCCGAGCAGGCTGATGAGCGCGGTCAGGTAGTACGGCCCCATGTCGAACATAGGCCCGCCGCCCTGATCTGGTAGAAAAAGTCGGGGTTGGGGTGCCACGCCTCCGGGCCCGTGGCTGGTCATGAAGGCGGTCGCCGCCGACCGGCTCCCCGATCCAGCCATCATCGATCAGCTTGCGGCACGTCTGCAGGCCGCCGCCGAGAAAGGTGTCCGGCGCGCAGCCGACGAGCACGCCCCGCTCGCGCGCGCGCGCTGCGAGGATGCGCTGACCGTCCTCGCGCGTCACGGCAAGCGGCTTCTCGCTGTACACGTGCTTGCCCGCCTGCGATGATGTCGAGGCTGACCGCCGCGTGAACGGCGGGGATGGTCAGGTTGATGACGATCTCGATCTCCGGGTCAGCGAGCAGCTCGTCGGGCGACAGGGCGCGCAGCCCAAACTCCGCCGCGCGCGCCTCGGCGATGCGTGGCAGCACGTCCGCGCAGGCCACCACGTCGAGGATGGAGAAGGTCGCGCACGAGCGGAGGTACTGGCTGCTGATGTTGCCGCAGCCGATCAGGCCAACTTTAACCTTCTCGGCCATGGCCCAACCCCTCTTCGACCAGATAGCTGTAGCTCTGCTCGACCGCGTCCATCATGTCGGTGGCGCACTGGTCCAACTCGACGATCAGCCACTCCGCGTTGCCCTGGCCCGCCTCGACGATCTCGTGGAAATCCAGCGTGCCCTGCCCCACTGCGACCATCGGCTCGCCCTGTACCGCAGGCCCATCCTTGATGTGCAGCAGCGGCACCCGCTTGCCCAGCTCGCGCAGCACGGTAGCGGGGTCCAGCCCCGCCGTCTTGACCCAGTAGGTGTCGATCTCCCAGAAAATGGCGCGGTCCAGCAGCTCGAGCATCAGCTGGTAGGCGGGGGTACCCCCTACCGGCTCGAACTCCCACCAGTGGTTGTGGATGCCGAAGGAGAACCCCTGATCCATCGCCACCTGGTTGGCCTGGTTGAAGCGCTCGCAGACCTGCTTGATCCCGTCGAGCGAGGCGTATTCGCTGGGCGGCACAAAGCCGGACACGATGCGCGGGCAGCCGAGGGTGAAGGCGCTTTCCAGCACCTCGCCCTGCTCGTCGCCGAGCGGCAGCGGCAGGTGCGGCCGAGGGCACCTTCAGCCCCAACTCGCTGAACAGCTGCACCGCCGCGCGCGGGGTGGTACCGGGGAAACCCGCCGTCTCCACCCCCGCAAAGCCTATCTCGGCCACGCGGCGAATCGTCCCCTCGAAATCCTGCGCGAGCGCGTCGCGCACGGTGTAAAGCTGTAAGGCAATGGGTAGGCTCATGTTTCTTTCCTTTGATGACCTTTTATGAGATTGGAATTGGAGATCGGAGATTATAGTCGTAGTCGTTCATCTCTACTCTCCAATCTCCACTCTCTACTCCCCAAACTCCACCTTGAACGTCTTGATCTCGAAGGGGGTGATCGCGAAGCGAAGGGTATCGCCCTCCCACTCTACGGGCTGCTCGTCCTCCTCGATCAGGTTGACCTCGACGGCGCGGCGCAGCGGGCGGGCGAAGCGGAGTGCCACCGAGGGGTTGCGCGCCTGCTTCGCCTCGTACACGCGCACGATCCAGCCGTCGCCCTCCTCGGCCTGCTTTACCGTTTCCAGGATGACATGCTCGGCGTTCACCGTCGCAAATTCGTAGCGGGCGGGCAACGTGCCCTCCGGCTGGGCGGGCAGGACGCGGGCGAGAAGAGGGTAATTCAACTCGTAGCCCGCCTGGAGCACGCCGCCCGCGCGCCAGCCGCCCGCGTGGGGGAAGAGGCTATAGCAGAAGCGGTGCGTGCCTTTGTCCGCCAGCGGGTCGGGGCGAATCGCCGACTTGATGAGCGTCAGCCGCATCACATTGTCCTTGATGTCGTGCCCGTACTTGCTATCGTTCAGCAGCGCGACCCCGTAGTTCCCCTCGGACAGATCGGCCCACTTGTGGCCCAGCACCTCGAAGCGCGCCCAATCCCAACTGGTGTTCCAGTGCGTGGGTCGCTCGATCGCGCCAAACTGGATGTCGTAGGTGGCGCGGGTGGCGCGGATGTCCACCGGAAAGGCTACCTTGAGCAGGATTTGCTGCTCCTGCCACTCGATCTCGGTGCGGAAATCCACGCGCGGCAGGTCGCGGTACATCGTGAGCCGCTGCGTGATCGTCGAGTCGTACCAGCGCCACACGAGGCGCAGCGTGCCGCGCAGTGGCCCGCTTTCCTCCACTTCCGCCGCGACGAGGTCGTCAATCTCCCACATCTTTTCCTGGTAGTATAGATCAATGTCCCACGCGTCAAAGGCCATCGGCTTGTCCTCAAACGCCTGGAAGACGTTGCCGCGTGCCCCCGGCGCGAGCACCTCGCGCCCGTGCCTCTTGTCAAACAGAGAGGTGAGTTGGCCCCGCTCGTTCAACTCGATGTGGAAAAATTGGTTTTCCATCTCGTTCACCGCCACCCGTAGGGGCGAACCGATCGTGTTCGCCCGAACCGATGTGTTCGCCCGAACCGATGTGTTCGCCCGAACCGATGTGTTCGCCCGAACCGATGTGTTCGCCCGAACCGATGTGTTCGCCCGAACCGATGTGTTCGCCCGAACCGATGTGTTCGCCCGAACCGATGTGTTCGCCCGAACCGATGTGTTCGCCCGAACCGATGTGTTCGCCCGAACCGATGCCGCTCACCGGCAGCACGGCATAGCCGAGCGCGGGCACCTCGCCCACCGGTAGGAGCACGCGCGCCTCGCCCCCCTCCTCGACCCGCTGCGCGCCGTCGGGCACGTGGGGGAGCGCGGCGACGGGGAGCGACAGGAGCCCGCCGCGCCGCCAGCCGAGCGGGTTCCACACCGCGAGGCTCGGCTCGTCGCAGGGGAGCGCCCCCACCAGCGCCGCCTGCGCCTGCTCGACTACCTCCTCGCCCACCTCACGAATCCACGCAAAATCCTCCGCCGCATCCTCGTATACCTCGCGGATGGAAGAGCCGGGGAGAATATCGTGGAACTGGTTGAGCAGCAGCCGCTCCCAGCCCTCGCCAAGGCGCGCCTGCGGGTACGCGCGCCCCGCGAGCAGCGTCGCCAGCGTGCTCAGCCACTCCGCGTTGTGGTACAAGATTTCCGACTCGCGGTTGGCGCGCTTCACCTGCGCCTGCGAGGTGTAGGTGCCGCGATGGTACTCAAAGTAAAGCTCGCCATCCCAGACAGGAAGGTCCGCCCCCGCCACGCGCGCGGCGAGCCGCTCAAAATAGGGCTCGGCGGTGCCCATGCGCACGCGCGGCAGGCCGGGCAGGTTTTCCATCGCCCGCGCCGATTCTAGCATGAGTTGGGTCGGCCCGCCGCCGCCATCGCCCCAACCAAAAAGGAAGAGCAGCTCGTCGTTGAGCGCTTTTTGCCCGTAATTTTCCCAGATGCCCGCCACCTCGGCGGGCTCAAGCTTACCGTTGTAGGTGAAGAAGCGCACCCCTTTTTCCGGCGTGGTGACGAAGTGGGTCAGCACCTCCGTCCCGTCCAGCCCGCGCCAGCGGAAGGTGTCATAGGGGAAGCGGTTGAACTGGTTCCACGAGATTTTGGTGGTCATGAAGCTGGTCATGCCGCTTTTGACCATGATCTGCGGCAGCGCGTAGGAGTAGCCGAAAACGTCGGGCAGCCAGAGCACGCGGCTTTCCACGCCGAAGGTGTAACGCATGTAGCGCTTGCCGAGGAGGAACTGGCGCACCAGCGACTCGCCGCTCGGCACGTTCACGTCCGACTCGATCCACATCCCGCCGGTAATCTCCCACTCGCCCGACGCGATGCGCGCCTTGACCCGCTCGAACAGGTCGGGGTGGTCCGCCTGGAGAAACTTGTACAGCTGTGGCGAGGAGTGGATGAAGCGGTACTCGGGGTACTGCTCCATCAGGTTGAGCACCGTGGCAAAGGTGCGCGCGGCCTTGTCCCGCGTGTGGCGCAGCCGCCACAGCCAGGCCATGTCAATGTGCGCGTGCCCGACAGCGGTCACGGTCGGCTTGATCTCGTCGCGCGACAGCGTCTCGACCGCCGCGCGCAACTGTGCGTCGGCTTCCGCCACGGAGCGGTAAAACGCGTCCGACTTCGGCTTGATAAAGTCGATGTAGCGGAAGGCGTCGTTCAGCGCGTCGAGCAGCCGCACGCGGCGCAGGTCGCTCTCATCAAGCAGGTGGATGGCTTGAAGCAGGGTGTCGGCGTAAAAATAAAAGCGCTCGGTTGCCTCGTCGATCCAGACAAGCTGCGCCAGCTTGAACTGGCGGCGCGGCGGCGGCTCCAGCACCCCGCTCCAACTGTGCAGCGCAATCTCGACAGTGCCCCGTGCGACGATTTCCGGCGGCAGCCATGCCTCCTCGTGCCAGATGTCGATGCCCTGGAGCGCCTGCCCGTTCACGTAGAGCAGCGACTCGGCGGTGGAGTCCCCGCCGTCGCGCGGGCCGACGAGGAAGCGCAGCGCGAGCCGCTTGTGCGTGTCACGCAGGTGAGGCGGAATCTCCAGGGTGGTGCGGAACCACGCCTCGACATCGTGGCCGCCCCAAAAGGCACCGCTCTCGGCCACCTCAAAGGGCTCCCACCCCGCCGCGTCCGGGTCGGGGCGGTGCGGCTCGCCCGCCTCCCCCTCCGAGTAGCGCCACCCTGTAATGGGCAATGCCTCGCGGTGAATCGCCTCGCGAATCTCGGGAAGCAGCGTTGCAATCTTCTCGACTGTGAAAAAGAGCATCGGGTGTCCTGATGGTCGTTAGAACTTGGGCGGTTGAGTGGAGACGGAGGAGCGAGGTAAGCCCCCTCTTTCGGGAAACGCTGTATCAACTCTTCCCGTGGTGCCCCGCCAGCACGTGTTGCCCAAAGGAGAGGCCGGAGGCACTACCGAGCTTTTCCACGCTGCGCCACCCGTCAAGCGCGCCCAGCAGGGTCTCAGGCGGTCCCTAGCGAGTTGAAAACCAGGCCGGGCCGCACCGCCCCCACCGCGAGCGCCGCGCCAAGATGATCGTGCCCTGCGATGGCGACGGGGGTGCCGACCGGAAGGGGGCTGCCCGCGAGCGCGACCTCCCCCATGGGTGCACCACTTGGCAGCACGGGCGGGAACAGATCGGAGGAAAAGCCCGACTGCTGGAGCCAGGGCTCGTCCCACCGCTGGTGCGACACATCGAAGGCGTAGGTGCGCGCGGCGAGCGTGGGATCACGGGTTGCCCATCCAGCCCGACAAGAGCCGCCTTGCAGTGGGTGGTGCCGATGTCAAGGGCTAGCAGCATAACCGGTCAGCGGGTCTCGACTGCCTGCCGAACGCGCTCCATCGCCGATCGCGGGCTGGTCAGGAATTTGCCACGCTGCGCCTCCGACAGGCGCGGCACCACACGTGCCATGGAGCCCTGCGCGAGCACCACCACGTCTACCTCGCGTACCAGGGCCTCCAGCGCCTCGGCCAGCAGCGTGTCGTGCCCCTCGTGGTCCCCCGCCGCAAGCTTTTGGAAGGCAGAGCCCACCAGCCGCGCTTCCAGCGTAACGGGCTTACCCGCCTCTTCCGCCTTGCGGCGCAGCAGGGCAAGGGTGGGGGTGAGGGTAGTGGCGAGGGTGGCGGCCACGCCGATACGCTCGCCGCGCCGCACCGCTTCCTCTGCCATCGCCTCGTCAATGCGCACGACCGGCACCCCCACTGCCCCCTGCGTCTGCGCGACGACCTCGCCGATGGAGGAGCAGGCGTGGAGGATCACGTCCGCCCCCGCCTGCTCGGCAAAGCGGGTGTAGTGGGTGAGGCGCTCCGCGACGGCGCTGGTATCGCCGCCATTCGCGGCGAGTTGCGGCAGGATCGAGTCGTCTACCCAGTTCGATACCTCGCAGCCGGGCAGAAGTTCCTGGGCGAGGCTCTTGAGCAGCTCGATGGTAAGGGGGCTAGTGTGGATGATGGCAATTTTGGTCATGGAGATTGGAGAGTAGAGATTGGAGAGTATGTAGAGCGGAACAATGAACAATAAGGGTTGGAGGGTTGCCGTCGCCAGAGGGCTCGGGGAAATGCTTCAACTATGGTATAACACAAAGCGACGGCTGTCAACAGTAGTTTTCACATAAATGAATAGAAACAAACAACCTTTCTCATTGACAATCCGACCTCTCGTAGTTTATAGTCTAGGATAGATCGTGGACCATCGAGGACTTTTAAATGACGACTCTGCTCCCCCTCCAACGTCGCCAGTTCATCTTGGATGATATCTACCAGAGTGGTGCTGGCATGGTTTCTGACCTCAGCAGCAAATATGGGGTGTCGGAGATGACGATACGGCGCGACCTGATTACGCTGGAAGAGGAAGGGTTGATCCGACGAACACACGGAGGGGCGGTGCGCCATGCGCGTGCCAGCGGCGCGACCGTCGTCGCGCGCGAGCAGCGCGAGCAGCTCTACGCCGAACAAAAGGAGGCGATTGCCCATTTTGTGGCGCGGCAACTGGTGGAGGATGGGGACATTCTCTTTTTGGAGGGCGGCACCACCGTTTCTGCGATGGTGCCGCACCTGGCGAAGTACAAGAACCTCACGGTGGTCACGAACGGGCTACCCACGCTGAATGACCTGCAACAGGTGCTCCCGTCAACCGCCACCATCATCTCGCCGGGCGGGATCCTGCGCCGCGAGTCGCAGACCCATGTGGGGCCCGTGGCCGAGCGCTTCTTTCGGGAGTTTCACGCAAACAAACTTTTTCTTTCAGCCACGGGGCTGACGCTACACGCCGGGGTCACAGATCCGAACATGCTCGAGACCCAGGTCAAGCGTGCGATGATCGCGTCGGCCAGCCAGGTGTTCATCCTGCTCGACAGCAGCAAGTTCGGGCTGAAATCGCTGATGACGGTGCTGCCGCTGGAAGAAATCGGGGTGCTGGTAACCGATGAGGGGGTGCCGCCCGACATGAAGCAGTCGCTAACCACCCTCGGGGTGGAGGTGCGGATCGCCCCGCGACTCCACAGCGGATCATAAGCCACCGTGCGGCGCGCGGGAGGTGCGTTGAAGGCGGCAGCGCTTGACCTGTGGGACGAGTCGCTGAAGCTGATCCTGCTGGGATTGGTGGGGGGCTACTGGGGGTGCTGCTCGTCCCGCTCCCCTTTGTGCTGGGAGCGCACTACGGGGTCGCCGCGCGTATCCCGGAGCGGCGGGTCAGCGGCGCGCCCTCCTTACCGCCCGATGCGGTACCCCAATCGCCCTACCACCCATTCCGCACCGCCCAGCAGGCTAGCCAACACGAGTACCAGCCAGGCCAGCCAGCGCGGCGGGCGCGGCTCACGATTGTTCATGGATGTTTTCCTTCCAGCGCCGCGCCGGGAGCGGGGTCGCGTGGACAGCCCGTAGGGGAAACGGAGAGCAAGCGTCGTGTGGCGGGGCGCGGCGCACGCTATGATGGGGTTACTTCTCTTTCTCCTCCTTCGAGAAGCGGGCGCACCCCACGGTGCGCCCTTTTTCGTGCCTGCGCGGGGCAAACAGGCGAAGCGGTTAGCCCCTAGCCCCGCGCCCGCAGCCACGCGATGCCTTTGCGTGCCAGCATCAACACAGCTAGCAGCAAGGAAAACAGCACCACCAACTCGATCGGTCCGAGCATCGTCCCACCCCTTTCTTGGATTGGATCCTTATACAGTGCTGTCTATACGCGTCTTTCCCGACGATTGTTACATGGACCCCACGTTGCTACCCTGTCATGAAGCCACTCAAGCCAACAAGAACCCACGAAAGGACCCCACCATGTGCCGAAGCATCAAACCGCTTTTCAATTTTGCGCCACCCGCCACCGAGGAGGAGCTTCGCGCCGCCGCGCTGCAATATGTGCGCAAGGTGAGCGGCTTCCGCACCCCCTCGCGGGCAAACGAGGCGGCGTTCCGCGCCGCTGTGGACGAGATCACCGCCAGCACCCAGGCGCTGCTGGCAGCCCTGGAAAGCCCCGCCGCCCCGAAGGATCGCGAGGCCGAGGCCACCAAAGCGCGCGCCCGCGCGGCGCGGCGGTACGGCGGGGGCGCGGCGGAGAAGTCGTAGGAACTCGTTCCATAAGTCGCTATCGGTTGCCGTGGAGCGCTGCCGTGGACGCATGACCCCCAGCGGGGAACAGACAGAAAACGGAGCAGGAGAAATGGACGGTAGCAACAGGGAAAGCGCTATGGCTTTTTTGGAGATGGTAGCGAGCGGGGCGGTGCGCGAGGCGTATGCAATGTTTGTTGGGGAGGGGTTTCGCCACCACAACCCGCTTTTTGAGGGCTCGGCGGCGGCCCTGATGGGGGCAATGGAGGCGAACGCGCGCCAGAGCCCCAACAAGCGCCTGGAGGTCAAGCGCGCCATCGCCGAGGGGGAGTGGGTAGTGACCCATTCCCACGTGCGGCCAGAGCCGGACGCGCGCGGGGCGGCAGTGGTTCACATTTTCCGCTTTGACGGTGGGCGCATCGTGGAGCTGTGGGACGTGGGTCAGGCGGTGCCGGAGGGGTCGCCCAACCGATTCGGCATGTTTTAGTGTGAGGTTTGCCGTCGCCTGACGCAGCCGCTGGAGCGCGGCCCGTCGCCTGTTCGCCCTGGGATATCGGGGCAAGCAGGCGACAGGGCCGTCGCTCACATTATGGGGCGGTACTCACGGCGTACAAATAGGTGTAGGGGTCAGCCGCATAGCTGTTGCCAGTCATGCCGAGGTAGACCATGCTGCCGTTGGCATTGAAGCGTGCGCGCGAGCCGGGCCAGATGAAGCCACCGTTTTCTTGCGGCAGCGGCACCTCCCACAGCAGCGTCCCCCTCTTGCTAATCGCTTTGATGCTGCCGGGCGCACCGAAGTTGTTGCCCGAAAGCACCACCATATCGCCCGTGGGGCTGGCAATGGGACCGGTTGCCACATTGTGATTGACGTTAAAGGTCCAACGGCGCTGGCCGGTGGGGTCAACGGCGTGCAACTGCGACACATACTTGGTGACATAGATGCTTCCATCTACAGCCACGTCGGGCGCGCTCTGGTAGTTGTCGAAGGAGTCGCCGTAAGACCAGATCAGGTTGCCGTCATCGTCGAAGGCACCGAGGGTTCCACCGTTCTTGGCGTAGATGGTTCCCTGCGGCCCAACCGCTGGCTGGCCAGGATCGATGTTGAGCCATGTGGCAAAAGCCTGATTGCCATCCAGAGTGTAGCCGAAGAGGGTACCCTGGGTGCCAGTGCCATTCATGTTGAAGCCAAAGTAGGCCTGCCCGCTACCGAAGACGATTTCTTGCCCCAGCTGACCGCCCTGGCTAAAGCCGGGATCATTCCACAGCAATTCCCCCGAGGGGGAGAGCGCAAAGGCACCTAACCCACCGATATCGTTCACTACATATATGTTTCCATCCGGCCCCACATTGGGCCCGGCGATCACACCCTGCCCTATTCCGGGGTCGGTGAAGCGCCACTTGATAGTACCATTCGGATTAACCGCCGTGACGATGCTCATGTCTGCCACATAGATGGTTCCATCCGCTCCCAAGGTGACCGGCGCAAAGGCACTGCCCGCTTTTACAAGCCACTTCAGCCCGCCCGTGGGCGACAGCGCGTAGAGATTCCCGCCCACATCATTGGCATAGATGGTGCCATCCGCGCCCACCGCGGGCCGCTGCCAAAAGTACATTCCATCTGCCTGGAAGCGCCACTGCACTCGTCCATCCGCCTGCCGCAGCGTGACGGTGAGCGGCAAGGTGTTGCTGCTCCCCTGTGGCGTGATCACCTGCACCGTAACAGCGCCGACGGGCGCTTTTTCCGGCACGTACGCATGAATTTCACGGTCGCTCCACTGGGTGACCCAGGCGCGTTTGCCCCCAATTTTGAGCACGCTCCGCGTGCCACCTCCCAGCCCCTGGCCCGTGATGACCAAGCGCCCGCTACGGCTGAGCGTGCTCGCTGAAAGCGAGTCAAGGGTCGGGGCAAGGGAGGGAGCAGCTTGGGCCTGAGTTGGGATGGTGCCCAGAAGCAAGATCAAGCAGAGGACGCTGGCAAATAATCGTCTCATTGATAGGATCGCTTTCTACCGTCTGTTCGGGTAAATATACACCACTCGCTGCCACCGCAGCCAAGCGCACCTGGCGGGCTATGCCTGCATCGCCTGGCGAAGCCGCTTGAGCGCGCGGGCGCGCATCGGGCCAATGCTGCCCAGCGGCAGTTCCAACTCGGCGGCAATCTCGGCGTAGCTAGGGGTGGGGGTCGTGTAGTAGAGGCACTTGAGGATCGAGCGGTAGGGCTCCGCTACCTGCTCCACCGCCTGCCGCACGCTCTGCCACGCTTCCCACTCGCCCACGATGTCCGCCGGGTTCGAGTCCGGCGCGGGCCACGCGAGGAGCAGTGGCTGGGCATCCTCGTCGCGCGCGGCGTCCTGCCGCCGCATCAGCTTCCAGCAGTGGCGGCGCGTGGTGGTGCCAATCCAGGAAGCCACGCGCGCCTCGTCCTGCAACTGATCCAATTTTTCCAGCATGATCAGGCACACATCCTGGAACACATCCGCCGCCTGGCTTTCCCCCAGCCCGTAGCGCAGCGGGATGCTAAAAATCAGCCCCTGGTAGCGCTCGACCAGGGTAGTCCACGCGTGCGGGTCGCCCGCCAAACAGGCACGGATGAGGATACTATCGTTTGGGGTCATCTTAGGTTGTGGCCGTAGCGGAACCACCCGCTCCCTTGTGGCTGATGTGGCAAGTTGATGAGGGTGCACCGTGGGCTCTCCTTGGCGTATGTCGTGCGACGGCTGGGGCAGGTTGAAGCGGAAAACGTCAACGCGGGGTTGCCTGCTTGCCCACACTATCGCACAATCGCGCCGCGCGCGGAAGGGGCATTGGTCCAACGCGGTGTGTGGACGATAGGCGCACGCGCGCGCCTTGTGCCTGCGACGTTGGTCCGACCGGGCGGGGCACCCTGTCGGACTTAGGTCTGATGCCGCGCGCCGCGCGCTGCGCTACAATCAAGGTAGACCCTGCGCGTGTGAAATCGAGATTCCCCATGCTTCAACGCCTGTCGGCCCGCTGGGAAACCCTCAGCCTGGCCCAGCACTTCATGATCGTCAGCTTCGTCGTCCTCCTCTTCGGCATGCTGGGGGTTGGCTGGTGGGTAAGCGCGCAGATCGAGCGTGGGGTCATCGAGCGCACCGCCGACACCAGTGCCCTCTACGTGGTCAGCCTCGTCTCGCCCAGCCTGCGCGAGATGGCGGTGAGCGGGGTGCTCAGCGATAGCGACCGCGCCGCCCTGGACCAACTCTTCAAAGCCACCCCCCTCGGTCAGGAAATTGAAGTCTTCAAACTGTGGGACATACGCGGCCAGATCTTGTACAGCACCCAACCGGTGCTGGAGGGGCAGGTCTTCCCCGTCGACGGGGGGCTCGCGCAGGCGTGGGCCGGGCAGGTGGCGAGCGCGGTGGACGATCTGGAGGAGGAAGAAAACGTGCTGGAGCGCGCCCCCGGCAAGCGGCTGCTGGAGGTGTACAGCCCCGTGCGGCTGCACAGCGATGGCCCCGTGCTCGCGGTCGCGGAGTTTTACCACAGCTTCGCGGGGATGCAGGCGGAAATCCGCGCCGCGCAGTGGCAAAGCTGGCTGGTCGTGGGGCTCATCACCCTGCTGATGTACGCCCTGCTCTCGCGGATGGTACAGTGGGCGAGCGACACCATCGTCACGCAGCGCACGGAGCTACGCAGCACCATCGAGCAATTGACCGAGTCGCTGCACCAGAACGAGCAGTTGGGCGAGCGCGTGCGCCGCGCCGCCGCGCGCACCACCTCGCTCAACGAGCGCTTTTTGCGCCGCATCAGCGCCGAGCTACACGACGGGCCAGCGCAGGCGCTCGCGCTGGCGCTGCTGCGCTTTGACGCGGTGATGGAAACCGAGGGCGGCGGCAGCAATGGCGCGGGCGCGGCGCGGCTGGAAAACTTGCAGATGATGGAGCGCACCCTCGCCCACGCGCTTCAGGAGATTCGCACCATCGCCACCGGCCTGCGCCTGCCCGAATTGGAGCGCCTGAGCGTTGCCGAGACGATCATGCGCGTCGTGCGCGTGCACGAGCGCTCCTCCGGCACCGAGGTGGCGCTGCAGCTAGACAGCCTCCCCGAGCAGAGCACCCTCCCCGTGAAGATCACCCTGTACCGCATCCTGCAGGAGGCGCTGAGCAACGCCTTTCGCCACGCGGGCGGGCTCGGGCAGCGGGTACACGTCCGCTACCAGCATGGCATCCTCCAGATGGAGATCGCCGACGAGGGGCCAGGGATGGAGAGCACGATGGCCGAGGATGGACAGGAGCACCTGGGGCTGCTCAGCATGCGCGAGCGCGTGGAAAGTCTGGGCGGGCACTTTGAAGTGACGAGCGCGCGCGGCGCGGGCACCCGCATCATCATTCGCCTGTCACCGCAGGCAGTGGAGGAGAGCTTAGATGAGTAGTAAGATGCAGCTTGTGATCGTGGACGATCACCCTCTGTTCCGCGAGGGGGTGGCACAAACCCTCGCCAAAGAAGCGGATATCGAGGTGATCGGCCAGGGCGAGACGGCAGACGAGGCGGTGCGGCTGGCGGAAACCCTCCTGCCCGACCTGATCCTGCTGGATGTGTCCATGCCGGGCGGCGGGCTGAACGCCGCGCGCGCCATCGCGCAGTGCTGCCCGGCCACGCGCGTGGTGATGCTCACCGTGTCGGAAGAGGATGACGACGTGCTCAGCGCGCTGAAGGTGGGGGCGCGCGCCTACGTCCTGAAGGGGGTACCGGGGCGCGAGTTGGTTCGGGTTTTGCGCCAGGTTCACAGCGGGGAGGTGTACGTCACCCCTACCCTCGCGGCGAGCCTGCTGATGGACCTCAGCAGCCCCACGCGCCAGCCTGCGCTGGCCGACCCGCTCGACGAGCTAACGGAGCGCGAGCGGGAAGTGCTGGAGTTTGTGGCGGCGGGCCAAAGCAACAAAGAGGTGGCGCGCCAGCTTCACCTGAGCGAGAAGACGGTGAAGCACCACATGACGAACATCCTGTCGAAGCTACAGGTGCGCAACCGCGTGGAGGCCGCGCTCATTGCTCATCAGGCGAAACAGGCGGAGGGTTAACCGCCCTGGCGACAAAGTCCAACTCCAGTTGGATCGTCTCGCCGACACTGGCAATAAAGGGCATCTGCGGCACGCGGATGCCCCATGTGGCGTACGCGATGGTGGCGGTCGCGCTCCCCTCCAGCCGATCCTTGGAAAGGGCCGTCACCATCACGTCCCAGGTGATCTCGTGCGTCTCGTCCAGCAGGGTGAGGTCGCCCCGCATCTGGAAGCGGTACGGCTCCCCCAAGCGCCCCTTTTCCGGCAGCCCGGTGTACGAGGTCGGGGTGAAGGTGATGTACTCGTAGCGCTCCGTGAACAGGATGCGATTTTCCACCGCGCGGTCACGAAGCTCCTCATCGGTCACGAAGGTGCGCGCGTTGATCACGATGGGGGAAACCTCCATCGCCTGCGGGGCGCTGGGGTTGATCGTCAATTCACCCGCTATCTGATCGGTAACACCAACCACGGTGTTGGGTGTCATCCCCTGCACCTCCTCGATCAGGTAGCGCACCTTGGAGCCCTCCTGCTCGATTTGGAAGGTAATCGGCTCCGCCGGCACCTCCTCGGCCATGGGGGTGGGGGTGTAGGGGAAAAACACAGCTTGAATCGGCCCACTCGCCGGAAGGGGCAATTTGAAAAACGCGTAGAGGACGAGTACGAGCAGCAGCGCCCCAAGCGCTACCGACGGGCCAAGCAACCGCTTTGACATGAACTAACTCTTTGGATTAGGACTTTCGCTTGTGGAGAGAAAGCGGACACTCATCGCGCTGTACTTTCTCTCTGAAAACGATAGTGCGAGCGAAAGTCCTATGGATGAAGTGTCAGCCTTCGCTTCGGTATCTAAGCCCCCAGTGTAGCCGATATAGGTCGCGCGGGGAAGCGACCAGAGTCCGAAGCGGGATCGGACTTTAGTCTGAGATGGTGAATCACCACATCGTCATCGAAGGTGATTCACCACCTAGCGTGCGAGCGCCACAAAGTCCAGTTCCAGCCGCGCATTCGCAGCGACGCTCGCCACAAAGGGCACCTGCGGGATGCTGGCACCCCAGTCAGCGTAGCGAATCGTGGTGGTGGCGCTGCCCTCCAGCCGCTCGGGGGAGGTGGCCGCTGACGGTGACGTCCCAGGTGGTGGGGTGCGTCTCGCCCCGGATGGTCAGATCGCCAATGATCTGGAATGTATAGGGCTTGCCCACGTCCGCGCGGGGTGGCAGGCCGAGGTAGGCGGTTGGCTGGAAGGTAATCGTCTCCCAACGGTCGCTCCGCAGGATGCGCTGCTGCACGGCGCGGTCGCGCATCGCGTCGTCGGTGGCGAAGGTGCGCGCGTTGATCGTTAGCACCCCCACGGTGGTCTGCGTCGGGTCGTCAGGGTTCACGGCGATCTGCCCCGCCACCTGGTTGGTCGCGCCGACGACGGTGTTCGGCTTGCCGACCAGCACCTCCTCGACCAGGTAGCGCACCTGCGACTCCGCCTGGCTAATCTCAAAGACGAGCGTCGCCGCATCCACCGCAGCGGGCTCCTCGCTTGCCAGCACCTCGATGGGCGCGCTGGCCTCCACCGGCGACTTCAGGAAGGCGTAGAGCGCGAGGCTCACGATCATCAGGGCAAAGGCAACGCCGGGTACGATCCATCGTTTGAACATGGGTTTCAACCTCTTGACTGGAAGGAATGGGTAGTGTGGGGAGCAGCACCCGCCTGCGGCACTTGAGGCGCACAGGGCGTGGCTGCCCCTCACTCCTACAGCATAGAGGAAAGGGGAGCAGAGGGTAACCAGCTTACGGCTAGCGTCGTATCGGACCTTCGTCGTGCGGTGGGGGGACTTGCGGGGCGGGGCAGGCGGGCAAAGGTCGCACGCCCGCCCGCGACGATGGCCGGAGTGCGTGACAGCTGAGCCCACGAATGCGCATCAAGCGGGACGGGCGCGGGCAACAAAAAAGCGGGGGAGCGACCATCGCTCCCCCGCCCGAAAGCTGCTGACAGCGCTACGCCTGCGCCTGCTTGTTCAGCCGCGATTCCGCCAGAGCGGTCAGATCCTTGTCCGTCTGCTCCTCCTCGCCGAGGCTCTGCTTCAACAGGCTCGCGGCGTCGGTGAAGCCCAACTGCTCCGCCCACGTGGCGAGGGTGCCGTAGCCCGCCATCTCGTAATGCTCCACATGCTGCGCCGAGGCGAGCAGGGCGGCATCCAGCACTTCAGGGTCGGCCTTGTTTTCCTTTTCCTTGATCAGCTCCTCGCCTTCCGCGAGGATGCCTTCCATGCCCTTGCAATGCTTCCCCGTGGCCGGTCGGTCCAGCCCCGCGAAGATCGTTTCCAGCCGCTCCTTCTGCTGCTGCGTCACCTCCAGGTGCTTCTCGAAGGCGGCTTTCAGCTTCTCGTCGCGTGGCGGCCTCCACCAGTTTGGGGAGTGCCTTGATGATCTGGCTCTCGGCGCTGTACAGGTCACGAAGCTGTTCGATGTAGAGTGCTTCCAATGTTCGAAGTTGCATGGTTGTGCCTTTCATGTAGCTTTTTTATCTGACGGCGACCTCCCAAAAAGCAACTTCGGAACCACAACAAAATGGGTGCCTCCCGCCAGCGGGGGCAGCGAGCCTCCGGCCCGTCCGGCCTTCTCCATGCCCTCCGTGCCTCTGTGGTGAAATTGACCCTTACCAAAAACGGTGCCGCCCCACACATCGGGGCTGCACCGTTTTTGGCTAAATTGGAAGAGGGGGCGTGGTCAGGCGGGGAGCTACTCCATCTGGTCACGGCCCCAGTGGCGGTGCTGGCGCATGGCGTCGAGGAAGCCGCGCGCGAAGTCGTCGAGCGTGGCCGCGTCGCGCAGGGTAACAACCCCGTGCTCGTCGCTCAGGCCACTGCTGGACAGGGAAATGCCGGGGAGCGTGGCCCCCGCCAGCAAGTCTACCCCCGCACCCGTCGCCCCGATGGGCTTGGCATGCTTGAACGCCTCGTTGATGAAGTGCAGTGCGTTGCCCTGCTGGTTCAGCGCCGCCACGCTTTGCTCGCCACCGGGCACATAGACCGCGTCGAAAAGGGTCGAACTGGCAGTGCGGAAGCTCTTGTCCACCGCCAGCTCCTCCCCGTCCGCGCTGTGGATGTGGCCCAGGTTCTTGGCGATCAGCGTCGCATGCACCCCTTCCGCCTGGAGCGCCTCTTTGAGTTGCGCCACCTCGCCGCCATTGACCCCCTCCGCCGCCAAGATGGCGACGCGGCGGCTCTTGAGCGAGGGCGCGGGGCGCGCCATGCTCAGCGCGGGGGAGTTGCCCGGCGCGGCGGCCCCGCGTCGGCTGGAGGGCTGCGGCGCGGTGGAGGTTTGCAGGTAGCTCAGGTCGCCCGTCACCTCCGTGACGCCGATCTCCCCCGCGACGCGGCGCGCGAGTGCCTCGTCCACGTTCACCAGCAGTTGCACGATGCGCTCGCGGATGTACGTCGTTTCCAGCATGCCCAATTCGAACTGAAGCGCGTGGACGATGTGCTCCTGCTCCGCCGCTGTCTGGCTCGCCCAGAAAAGGGTGGCCTGGGAAAAGTGGTCATTGAAGCTCTCGCTGCGCTCGCGAACCTTGTGCGCGTCAATCTTTTCGGCGTAGCTGACATAGCCGCGCAGCGCTTCCGGCGTTTGCATCGGGCAGCCATTGCCAAGCGAGTTGGGCTCGTAGGCGACGCGCCCGCGATTGATGGTTTGGCGCATGTGGCCGTCGCGCTGGTTGTTGTGCACCGGCGCTACCGGGCGGTTGATCGGGATCTCGGCAAAATTCGGCCCACCCAGGCGCAGCAGTTGGGTGTCGGTGTAGGAAAAGAGCCGCCCCTGGAGCAGCGGGTCGTTGGTAAAATCGATCCCCGGCACGATGTGGCCGGGGTGGAAGGCCACCTGCTCTGTCTCGGCGAAAAAGTTGTCGGGGTTGCGGTTGAGCACCATCTTGCCGATCGAGCTGCACCGGCACCAGTCTCCTCCGGGATGAGCTTGGTGGAGTCGAGCAGGTCAAAGTCGAAGCTGAATTCGTCCTCCTCCTCGACAATCTGCACCCCCAACTCATACTCGGGGAAGTCGCCCATCTCGATGGCTTCCCACAAATCGCGGCGGTGGAAGTCGGCGTCCTTGCCCGCTAGCGTTTGCGCCTCGTCCCACACCAGCCCGTGCGTGCCGAGCAACGGCTTCCAGTGGAACTTCACAAAGCGCGCTTTGCCCGCCTCGTTGACGAAGCGGAAGGTGTGGATACCGAAGCCTTCCATCATGCGATAGCTGCGCGGGAGCGCGCGGTCCGACATGTGCCACATGATCATGTGCATGGATTCGGGCATCAGCGAGATGAAGTCCCAGAAGGTGTCGTGCGCCGAGGCGGCCTGCGGTATCTCGTTGTGCGGCTCCGGCTTGACCGAGTGGATCAGGTCGGGGAACTTGGTGGCATCCTGGATGAAAAAGACGGGGATGTTGTTTCCCACCAGGTCGAAGTTTCCGTCCTCGGTGTAAAACTTCACGGCAAAGCCACGTGGGTCGCGCGCGGTGTCCGCCGAGCCGCGAAAGCCGCCGACGGTCGAGAAGCGCACAAATACCGGCGTCTTCACATTGGGGTCTTGCAGAAACCGCGCCTTGGTCAGCTCCGCCATGGACTCATAGGGCTGAAAGTAACCATGTGCGGCGGAGCCCCGCGCGTGAACGATCCGCTCCGGGATGCGCTCGTGGTCAAAGTGGGTCATCTTTTCGCGGAAGATGAAATCTTCCATCAGGGTTGGCCCGCGCGAGCCCGCCTTGAGCGAGTTGTGGTCGTCGCTGATCCGCACCCCCTGGTTGGTGGTCAGGTACGTGCCCTCCGCCTCCTCGCTCTCCGGCTCCAAGTCCTGCTGCTTGCTCGTCTCGTTCATTGCATCTCCCTTGACGTTTTCCTGAAACGTTGAACAACACCCTTCCAGAATCCCCCCAAATTCTTACGCCATTCTTACAAGATATGTGCCGCCGAGTAGATTGCCAGAACCGCCGCCAGCCCGCGACGGCCCTCCACCCCATCTACCACCGGCGGCCGCCCGTCGCGCAGCGCGTGGATGAAGTCGCGGAAAAGCGCTGTATGGCCGGTGGGCGGCGATCCGCGCGGGTCGCCGCCCGCGCCCGCGCCTGAGGCGACACCGGGGGCCTCCTCTACGCTCTGCTCTTCCCCCGCAATCTGCCAGCGCACGATGGAAGAGCCCTCCACCTGGATGCCGCCCCGCGTGCCATACAATTCGAGACGATGGGGGAAACCGCTCCCGGCGGTGGTTGTCGCCGCGATGGTTGCCAGGGCACCATTTGCAAAGCGCAGCACCGCTACCGCCGTGTCTTCCGCCTCGATTTGTCTGTGCAGTGTGTCGGCAAAGCCCTCCACCTCGACGGGCTCGCCCATGAACCAGCAGAGCAGGTCCACGATGTGGATGCCCTGGTTCATCAACACCCCGCCATCGTCCAGGCGCGTGCCGCGCCACGCCGCCTGGTCATAGTAGGACTGCCCACGGAAATAGGGGATGCTCACCAGACCTAGCGTCAGCTCCCCCAGCTGGCCCGCCTGCACCGCAGCATGAAGCTTGGGGAAAGGAGGGGTCACGCGGTTTTGCAGTGTCACACCCAGCCGCACCCCTGCCGTGGCGCATGCCTCAATCATCCGATCGGCATCCGCCACCGTTAAGGCCATAGGCTTTTCCACAAGGATGTGCTTGCCCGCGCGCGCGGCGGCGATGGCCTGCTCCGCATGCTGGCCGCTGGGCGTGCAGATGCAGAGCACATCCACATCAGGATGGTCTAGCAGCGCCTCAAACGAGAGGCAAGGCACGCCAAAGGCCTCGCCAAGCGCCGCAAAGCGTGTTGGGTCATGATGGCCCACGGCGATCAGGCGAGCACCCAGGTCGGCGTTGCCGAGGATCGCCGCCTGATGGTAGTCGGCCACCATCCCGGTTCCCAGAATAGCGAAGCCGATGGGGTCCGAAGCGATAGGCGATGGGGTCATGGGCGGATCTGGCTCCTTGGCTCGAAGCGGGGGTAGGGGAGGAAAGTGTACAGGAAATAGGAAATGGGAAAAGGTAGAGCTTTAGTCCAACGTCAAAAGCTCGTCGCGCGGGCGGAGGGCTGGCCAGGGAGTCGCTTGCTCAGGTAAATCTTCTGGTGGGGCGGGTGGGGGTAGCCCTCCACCACGCCGACGATGTCGTAGCCTAGCTTGCGGTAAAAGCCCGGCGCTTGAAACGAGTGGGTGTCCAGCACGACCTGCGTGCAGCCACGGCGCGTTGCCTCCGCTTCGGCAGCCCGCAACAGACGCGTGCCATACCCTTGCCCCCGCAGAGCGGCGCAGACCCACAACAGCTCGATTTGGCAGCACTCGCCCCACACGTAGCCATGGATTCCCGCCACCACCGCGCCCGCCTCATCGCGACAAAAGCTGCTCACACTGCCGCCGAATGGCACACCGGTCAGCGCGATGTTGTAGGCGTTGATCTGGTTGTTCAGAAACCCCACATCGTCCGCCGCAGGCTCACTCTCGTTCTCTATCCTCAGGGCATCCACCCGTTGCCTCCCCCTTGCTCACTAAAGCGCACCGTTAGGTGCATACATCGCAATAATCACCGATTCCGCCGCCTCGCCGAGGGTGTAGGCGAGCGCGCCCGCGACGGCGGCCCCGCCCGCAAGCTGCCGCGCCAGCGGCTCCAAGGCGAGTAGCAGGAAGAGGACAACCACAGCAAGGTTCGCCACCTTTGCCACCCCGATCATCGAGGTGGTGCGACGGTGCATGAGCACCCCCCAGTGCGCTTCCCGCCACGCCCGGATCAAGGGCAGAAGGGCAAAGACGACCATCGTTTGCCGAACCGTGTGGGCCACATCGT
The DNA here is from genome assembly GCA_963845765.1 of uncultured Chloroflexia bacterium. GTDB lineage: Bacteria > Chloroflexota > Anaerolineae > Ardenticatenales > Ardenticatenaceae > CAWJTI01. Next base: position 36,297 of record CAWJTI010000010.1, on the reverse strand, counting down.
CGGGCAGCCCCATGATCTGATGCAAAAAATAGCCGCCCAGCGGCGTGAGCGCCAGCAGCAGCATCATTCCCAGCCCGCCCAGCCCGACGAGCAGGCAGAAACGCATGACCGTCCCCCAGTTGGGGTCGCCCGCGCCTGTGGTGTAGACGAGCGCGCACTGGTGAAGCATCCCCACCGGCCCCGCGATGAGCAGCACCAGCCCCCACGCCACGCCAAAGGCCGCCAGCGCGTGCGTCGCCGAGTCGCTGCGCGCCAGGCCGCTCTGGATGATCGGGAGCAGCCAGGCGGAGAGGGCAACGGTGAGGGCCAGGGGGACGAAGAATTTGCCGATGTCCATCAGGGTAAGCGCCTGATGGTTGCGCTGGGGCATCCGCTCCGCCGCCTCCCCCAACGAGCCAAAGTTCCGGACGAGGTAGAGGTAGACGAAGATCGCTTCCATGATGATGCCTAGCGTCCAGGTGGCGCTGGCTGCGACCACCCCCGAGATGCGCTGTGTGGCGACCGCCCAGCCCATGAAAAGGGCAAGGACGAGGACGCGAATCAGGGTGCCCAGCGCCAGCACGACGGTGCGCTTCAGCCCGATGGCGAGCCCCTGATAGGCATTACGGAACGCCTCGCCCGCCGGGAGCCAGCAGACCAGGCGCAGCGCGGTAATCGCTGCCTGGATCGCGGCGGGGTCGCGCAGGCCGATGACGTGGCGCAGCACCCATTCCCCCGCCGGGGAAAAGGCGAGGACTATCAGGATGATGGAGAAAAGCAGGACCAGCCCCGTCACAAAGCGAAGGACGCTCCGCAGGCTCGCGCGGTCGTCCACCAGCGAGACAGACAGCTGCAGCGCCATCAGTTCCGGTGCCTTGATCGCGTTCGCCAGCCCCTTCACCACCGCGAAAGAGGCCAGCATCAACTCGGGCGAGGCGAGCCGCGCCAGGGCTGCGTCGGTCAGCGTGTGCGTCGAGGCGATCAGCAGCGGTACCGCGCCCAGTGGCAGGAAGAAGCGCAGCAGCTGAGCGAAGGTGACACGTGTGGGTGGGGTCATGAGGAGATTGGAGATTGGAGATTGGTGACTACGCCCATTTACCAGTCACTAATCTCCAGTCACTCCCTCAAATCCCCGTAAAGGCCGAAAAGCCACCATCCACCGGCACGACGACGCCGGTGACGAAGCGCGCGGCGTCGCTGCACAGCCAGATCAGCGTGCCGATCAGCTCTTCTGGCTCGCCGAAGCGACCCATGGGGGTGTGCTCGACGATGGACTGACCGCGCGCGGTCAGCGAGCCATCCTCGTTGAGCAGCAGGCGGCGGTTCTGGTCGCCGATAAAGAAGCCCGGGGCGATAGCGTTGACTCGTACTCCCTGCCCATAGCGGCGGGCCAGTTCAGTGGCGAGCCAGCGGGTGAAGTTGTCCACGGCGGCTTTTGCAGCGGAGTAGCCCGCCACGCGCGTGATCGCGCGCTGCGCGGCCATGGAGGAGATATTGATGATGCAGCCGCTCCCCTGGCTCGGCCATGGGCGCGCCGAAGATCTGGCTGGGCAGCACCGTCCCTACCAGGTTCAGGTCCACCACCCGCTGGAAAGCTTCGGGCTGAAGATCGAAGAAGGTGTTTTCCGGCGTGAGCGTGGCCCCCGGCAGGTTGCCGCCCGCCGCGTTCACCAGAATGTCGAGCCGACCCCAGCGCTCCAGCAGCGTCTCGCGCGCGGCGACAAGCTGCGCCTCGTCGAGCACGTCGGCGGGCAGAGCGACCGCCTGCCCACCCGCCGCCTCGATCTGGGCGACGACCCGCTGCGCCATCTCCTCGCGCCGCCCGAGGATGCCCACGCGGGCCCCCGCCGCCGCCAGGGCGCGGGCCATCTCGCCCCCGAGCACGCCCGTGCCGCCGGTCACGACAGCAACTTTGTCGGTCACGTCGAACATGTGAAGTGTTGAATTCATAAAAGTTTCTCGTTTCATGTTTTGGTGAATAGTGAGTGGTGAATGGAAACGGCAACGACAAGCCGTAAGTCGTTCCCATTCACCACGCGAAGCGACCATTCACCACTCAAAGCGATCAGGCAGGCGGCGTGGCGTAATGGCGGTTGGGGGCAATGGAATACCAGCCGGGCCGCTGTGCGTCGCGGTCGTACTGGTAGCCGCCGAACTCTTTGTAAAGCTCGGCATACTGGGCCAGCTTGTCGCGGTCGAGTTCCACGCCGAGCCCCGGCCCCTCCGGCAGGGCGATGGCCCCATTCTGATAGGGCATCCGCCCGCCCTGGATGATGTCGTCGGTCAGGTGGTGGTAATGCGCGTCGGCGGCGAAGCGCAGGTTCGGCAGCGCCGCGCCCAGGTGGAGCATCGTCGCCAGCTGGATGCCGAGCTCGCCGGTGGAATGGACAGCGACCCCCCACTGGAAGCTCTCGCAGACCGTGCCCGCCTTGTACGCCTGCCGCAGGCCGCCCCAGAAGGTGGTGTCGAGCAGGATCACGTCCACCGCTTTCAGGCGGATGCAGGCAGCGAGCTGCTCGAAGTTGACGACGACGGTGTTCGTCGCCGTCGGGATCGGCACGCGCTCGCGCACCCGGCCATCCCATCGAGCCCCCACGTGGGGTCCTCATAGTAGTCCTGCGGCAGCTCCTCGATCTGCTGGCCGATGTGGATCGCCTCCTCCACCGACCAACTCGCGTTGGGGTCGAGACGGAAGGTGTGGCCCGGGGAAGGCCTCGACCAGCGCGCGCAGCACCGCCACGTCGTGCTCGGGGGGGAAGACCCCGCCCTTCAGCTTGTGCACGGAAAAGCCGTGCTGCGCCACCAACTGGCGCGCGTGGGCGACGATCTGCTCCGGGGTTGTCTCGCCGCCCGCGCCCGTCTCGGGGTTGGGGTAGCGGTAGAACAGGTAGCTCGCGAAGGGCACCTCCTCGCGCAGCGAGCCGCCGAGCAGGTCGCAGGCGCGCAGCCCGGTCGCCTTGCCGATGATGTCCATGCAGGCGAACTCGATCGCCGCGTGGATCTGCGTGCGGTTGTTGTAGAGGGAGGCGGTGGGGTTCATGATCTTCCAGCGCAGCTGTTCCAGCTGGAAGGGGTCATGGCCGAGCAGGTAGGCCTTCATCCCCGTCGATCGCCGCCTCGGCGCTCTCGCCGCCGCCGCCCATCTCGCCCGAGCCCGACCAGCCCCTCGTCGGTAACGACCTCGACGATGGTGCGCACGAAGCGCCCCTCGTGGACCCCGTTGGCGTGGCGCAGCGGGGCCTCCAGCGGCACGGTCACGGTTGTCGCCTTGATATCGCTGATGCGCATTCGGGGGCGGCTCACCACTTCACCTCCTGGCGGCTTTGCCCGACGGTGGCCGGCCCGACGGGGGCGAAGCGGAACATCCCATACTCCGACTGGTACATGTTGAAATCTCCCGTCTCGTAGATGATCTCCCACATGCGCGCGGCCATCTGCTCCAGCACGGGGCGGTGCGCGGCGTCGTGGGCCAGGTTGACAAGCTCGTGTGGATCCGCCTCCAGGTCGTACAGTTCGTCCTCGTCAAAGCCGTTGAACACGTACTTGTATCGCTCCCCCCACAAGATGCGCTGCGTGAAAAAGAAGCGCTGCCCGTGCCCCTCCGCAAAGGCTTCCTGCCGCCACGTCGCTGCGTCGGCTCCGGCTGGAGCAGTGGCAGGAGCGAGCGTCCCTCGGCGGGAAAGTCGCCCCCTGTCGTCAGCGGCACGATGCTGGCGGCCAGATCCATGAGGCTCGTCACATCCGGCACGGTGCGCCCCTGCGGAACGCCGGGACCGTTGAGCACGAGCGGCACGTGGTACGCTTCCTCGAAGGCGGGGATGCCCTTGAGAAAGAGGCGATGCGCGCCCATGTAGTCCCCGTGGTCGGAGGTGAAGATGATCAGCGTGTTGTCGAGCTGGCCTAGGGCCTCCAGCTTTGCAAGGATGCGCCCCACCTGATCGTCAATCAGCGAGCAGAGGGCGTAGTAGCAGGCGGTCGCCTCGGCGAAGTGTTCCCACTCCAGCCCCTCCCACACCCGCTGGACGCGCCGGTAGATGCCTGGACGGTCGAGAAGGGAATCGTCGAAACTGGCGGGTTTGGGGAGGCTGGCAGGGTCGTAGCGCTCCCACTGCTCGCGCGGCACAACGTAGGGGTCGTGCGGCCCTTCCGTGCTCACAAAAAGCGCCCACGGGCGCGAGCCATCCTGCGCCGCCTCCTCCAAAAAGTCGATGCCGCGCGAATACAGATAGTGCTCGTAGCTGCTATCGGCGGGCTCGTCCGTCACCCCGTAGAGCAGAAAATCCTCGTACCCCTTCTGCGCGACGCGGCACTCATGGCTCAGCGCGGGTTTGGTAGCCAGGCCACGCGCGGCACGGTGGGCGCGGTAGCCCGCGCCGTCCACCTCGTACTGCTCCCAGCCGAAGCGCTCCAACTCGCCGCTGCGCTCGACGTGCCACTTCCCAAAATAGCCGGTCCGGTAGCCCGCCTCGTGCAGGGTGCGGCTCCAAAAGGGCAGCCCCTCCTTGAGCTTGGCGCGGTAGGGCTCCACGGTGTGGGTGCAATCCACCATGCCATGGTTGTGCGGCAGCTTTCCGGTCATCAGGCTGGCGCGCGTGGGCGAGCAGATGGGGTTAGGCGCGTAGCAGCGCTCGAAGCGAGTGCCCCCCTCGGCCAACCCCTGCACGTTCGGCATCTGGCAGGGGCCATCGGGCGCGACGGTATCGCCGCGCTGCTGGTCGGTCATCAAAAAGAGGAGGTTGGGGGTGCTCATGCGCTTTCCAGTTTGTACGCTTTTTTCACGAGCCCGTAGGCGGCGGCATGGATCATCTCCATGCCATCCTCCATGTCCACCACGTGGCGCGCTACGAGGTTCGCGATCCAGTTGGCGTCCACGCGCCGCGCCAGGTCGTGGCGCGCGGGGATCGAGGGGAAGGCGCGGGTGTCGTCGTTGAAGCCTACGGTATTGTAGAGCCCTGCCGTCTCGCTCACCTGCTCGCGGAAGCGCATCATCCCGTTCCAGCTATCGTGGAACCACCAGGGCGGGCCAAGGCGCAGCGCCGGGTAGTGCCCCGCCAGCGGGGCGAGCTCGCGGCTAAAGGTAGTCTCGTCCAGCGTGAAGAGGATCAAGGTGAGACGCGGGTCGTTCCCGAAGCGGCCCAGCAGCGGGGCGAGGTTGCGCGTGTACTCGGTGGCAAGGGGGATATCCGCCCCCATATCCGCTCCAAAGTGCTCCCAGATCAGCGGGTTGTGGTTACGGTAGGAGCCGGGGTGAAGCTGCATCACGAGCCCGTCCTCGCTGCTCATGCGCGCGCTCTCGATGAGCATGTGGCCGGTGAAGCGGCGCGCGTCCTCCTCGGTCGCCTTGCCCGCCAGCGCCCGCTGGAAGATCGCCTCGGCGTCCTCGTCGGAGAGATGCTCGGTGTAGGGGGTCAGCGCGGCGTGGTCGGTGGCCGTTGCGCCCATTGCCTTGAAGAAAGCGCGCCGTTGCTCGATAGCCTGGATAAAGTTGCGGTAGCCGCCAATCTCGACCCCGGATACCTCTGCAAGCCGCTCGACATTCCCTCGCCAGCCCGCGCTGTCCAGGTTCACCACCGCGTCGGGGCGGAAGGTGGGGCGTATCTGCCCCGACCACCCCGAGTCGAGGATGGCCTGGTGTGCGTCCAGCGTGTCGGTCGCCGCGTCGGTGGTGCAGAGCACCTCGATGTTGAAGCGCTCGAAGAGGCGGCGGGGCTGGAACTCGGGCGCGGCCAATTTCTCGGCGATCTGATCGTAGATCGTCTGCGCGCTTGCCCCATTCAGCTTCTCGCGCACCCCGAAAAGGGTAGAAAGCTCGTGAGCCAGCCACATGCCGGTGGGGGTGCCGCGGAACAGGTAGAAGTTTTCCGCGAACAGCTGCCAGATCTTGCGGTGGTCACTTTCGACCGCTTCCCCGTCCCGCCTCGGGATGCCAAGCGATTCCAGCGGGATGCCCTGGGAATAAAGCATGCGGAAGATATAGTGATCAGGGATGAGCAAAAGCTCGGTAGGGGTGCCAAAGCTAACATCAGGCTCGCTGAAGAGGCGCGGGTTGACATGGCCGTGCGGGCAAATCAGCGGGAGCCCCGCGACCGACGCGTACAGTTCCAGCGCTATCTGTTTCTGCGTCGGCTCAGGATCGAAGTAGCGATCCTGCGGGAAGGAAATAGGCGTCATGACGAGTCACTCCTTTGCCTTATTGATATTAGATATTGGATATTAGATATTAGAGATTAGATATTGAGAGATTGGAGATTGCAGATTAGCAGATTACAGATAAAGATTGACAAGACGCTCGGAAATATCAGCTTCTCGTTCAATATCTAATACCCAATATCCAATATCCAATATCTATCATCGAACCAGCTTGTTATTGCCTGCGCCCTGATTGACCAGCGCCTCCACCTCGGCGCGCTCGACGAGCGGCATGTCGCCGGGGATGGTGTACTTGAGCGCCGCGGTGGCAGCCCCCCAGCGCAGCGCTCGGGCGAGGCGCTGCTCGGGCGGCTCCGTCAGGAAACCATAGAGGAAGCCCGCGGCAAAGGCGTCGCCGCCGCCGACGCGTCCCACCTCACCGGCGGGGAAGGCGGGCTGCTGGCGCGGCTCGCCGCCAGGCTCCTGCGCGATCGCGCCCGCCGCGCCCAGGGTGAGCACGACGGTGGCCTGCGGGTAGCGCTCGGCCAGCATGACGAGAAGGCTCGCTGGCTCTTCGTCGGGCAGCCCGAAAAGCAGGCGCGCGTCGCCCGCTGTCACAAAGAGCAGGTCGGCGGCGCGCAAAAAGGGCTCGCAGCTCGCGAGCGCCTCGGCAGGCTCCCACAGGCGGCGATAGTTCAGGTCGAAGCTGAGCCCCCAGCCCGCAGCCTGCGCGAGTTCAAGCGCGCGCTGCGCCGTGGCAGCGGGGCCGGGACCCAGCGCGGGGGTGATGCCGGTCAGGTGCAGGTGGCGAGCCACAGTGGGCTCGAACAGCGCGCTCGGCAGTTCGTGGGGCTGCATCTGGCTGATTGCCGTGTGCGCGCGGTCGTAGGTGACGCGGCTGCCCCGTGGCAGCGGCCCCTCCTCCAGAAAATAAAGGCCCGCGCGCCCCTCCTCGCTCCAGATGACGTGCGAGGTATCCACCCCCTGCGCGGCGAGGGCGCGCTCGATCAGCCGACCCACGGGGTTGTCGGGTAGGCGCGAGAGCCAGGCGGTGCGGAGCCCCAGGCGCTGGAGCCCCACCAACACGTTCGACTCGCTTCCCCCAACCGCCATCTCCAGCATCGTCGCCTGCTCCAAACGGCGCGAACCGGGTGGGGTGAGGCGGAGCATCGTCTCGCCCAGAGCGATCACGTCGTAGCGCCCGCTCACCGCGCCTGCCCCTCCGCGATAGCGGCGGCAAAGCGGCGCGTCCGCTCGGTCAGCGCCTCCCACTCGCCCGCCGCGACAAGTTTGGGGTCCACCAGGCTGCTCCCGACCCCCACCGCCAGCGCACCCTTGCGCACGAAGGCGGCGATGTTGTCCAGGTCGATCCCGCCCGTCGGCATCAGCTTCAAATCGGGCAGCGGCGCGAGCAAGTCTTTCAGGTACCCTGGCCCCATCGTGCCTGCCGGGAAGATCTTCACCATCGTCGCGCCCGCGCGCCACGCACCAAACACTTCGGTGGGGGTGAGCGCGCCGGGCATGCAGGCAACGCCCTCGGCGACGCAGAGCTGCAAGATTTCCGCGTCTGTCACGGGCGAGACCACAAAGTGCGCCCCCGCGCGGATCGTGGCGCGCGCGTCGTCGGCGCTGAGCACCGTGCCCGCGCCGACCAGCACGCGCCCGGCGGCTAGTTCGGGCAATGCTGCCACCTGCTCGATAGCCTCCAGCGCACCCTGGCTTGTCAGGGTTAGCTCGATAGCGCCCACCCCACCCGCGATGAGAGCGCGGGCCAGCGGCAGCGCCGCGCCCAAGTCAGGCAGGCGCACCACAGCCACCAGCGGCTTTTCCGCGAGCAGCGCCACCACCTCGGCGGGGGAAAATTGACTCATCTGTGTCTCCGTTGATCGCTTGCAGGAATCGGCACCAGAGCAGGGCGCGCGTCGGGTGGCGCGACACCCTCGCTCTGCAACGTGGCGAGCACGGGGCGGCTCCGCCACCAGAGCCAGCCGGTCTGAAGCGCAAAGCCCACGATATAGGCCAGCAGAGCGACGTACAGACCGGGCATATCTGAGATACTCGCGCCCACAAAGAGCAAGCCCCCGCTCACTACAAGAAAGACCGCGACCGACTCGGTGATCGCGGTGGTGTGCTGGCTGAACACCAACGTTCCCTGGAACCAACTTTGCAGGACGCGCAGCCCCGGCAGCAGCAGCCCGATCCAGAGGGCGGTGCGCGCCAGCGTCACCAGGTCGGGCGAGAGCGCGGCAACGTGGCGCAGCCAGAGCGTGGCGAGCGGGCTGGCAACCATCCCCAGGAACAGGAGCATCACCACCGCGCTCATGCGCCAGGTGAAGGTGCGCAGCCTCGGCACCGCGCCCGGCACCTCCAGCAGCGCGATGACCACCTCGTTGTAGGCGATGCCCATGCTCTGCCAGACGGTCAGAAGCCCGAAGACGACCGGCCAAACGGCGAGCGAGACGAGCGCCCCGGGCATCCGCCCCAGCGCCGCACTGACCAGCGGCTGCACCAGCAGGGTGAGCAGGGTAGTCAGCGCGAGCGGGGTGTAAAAGGTCAGAAAGCCGTGACGGGTCAGCGGCTCCCCCACCGGCTCCTGCCGCACCTGCTCGCGCACCACGGGCCGCACCCGCCAGCCCGCGTAGATTGCCTCGCACACCACGCCGGTCACGATGGCGACAGAGGCGAGCACCGCCCCGCGCACGCCCTGCCAGACGGAAGCCCGTGAAAAGGATCGCGCTGTCCACAATGAGGCGGATCAGCGAGCCCCAAACGACAGTGCGCGCGTGCCCGAAGCGGATCAGCACCCCCTGCTCGAAGCGGCGATACGCGGTGCCCCACGACCAGGGGGTCATGATCATGAGCCCCACGCGCACCGGCTCGATGATCTCGGGTGGGGCGGCGAGCCAGTCGCGCACTACCAGGTAAAAGAGCGGGGTGAAGGCCAGCAGCGCGTGCAACACGGTCAGCGCCGCCCCGATCACGAGCATGTAGCGGCGCAGTCGCTGGTAGGCGGGCCAGTCGCGGCTCAGCGCGGTCGAGGCGGCGAGGAGCATGGTGCTCGGGGCCTGCACGATCACGGAAAGCGAGAAGATGATCCCCCACGCCGCAAGGTTGATCTCGGTGTCGCCCAGGTGCGCAATCACCGCGCTGACGAGAGGCAGCTCGGCGGTCATCAGCAGCCAACTGGTGGCAAGCGGCCACCAGGTCTGCATGATGGTTCGGGTTGTAAGCTCAGGGTCGTGCGAGGTCGCCATGGGGTGCGCCTAGAAGCTCCCCTGCTCCGAGCGGCTCGCCCGCCAGCCGCTCCAGCACGTCGATGGAGAATATCAGCGCGCGCGGCAGGTGGAAAGGGATCCTTGACCGGTAGCGCTACGGTCTTGGTGAAGGGGCGCGCCTGACGGTCCAGCCGCTGGGTCCACTCGCCATGCTCGGCCACGGGGTAGTGGCGGAACGAGTACTCGTGCACGCGCCAGTACCACTCCATCGCCCACGCCTCGCCCGACAGCTCATAGGCAAGCAGCAGGGCATAGAGCGCCTCGGTGTGCGGCCACCAGAGCTTGGCGTCGGGGAAGGGCCACCACGACTCGCCACCTGCCGCATCCACCGCGTGGAAGAGGCCGCCATGCTCGGGGTCCCAGCCAAGCTCCATGTGCCAGCGGATCGTCTCGATGGCCTGCCGGACGCGCGCCTCGTCCCCCTCGCGCTGGAAGATGTGGATCATGAACCACATCGACTCGATGGCGTGGCCCGGCACGATGGTCCGCCCGCGCGGCGTGTCCATCAGCTCGTTGTCCAGCGTCGTGAACTCGTACAGGCGCTGCTCGTCGGGGCGGCGGTACACGTCCATCACCTCGCGCGCGTGGTAGAGGCTCTGCCCGATGATGGCGCGGTCGCCCAAAAAGTGGCCCAACTCGTTAAAGACGAGCGAGAAGATCATCGAGATGCCGTGCGCCTTGACCCCCTCCGGCAGCGGGTAGGGGTCGGTCTTGTAGGAGCCGGGGCGCGCCAGCCGCCCCTTGACATTGTGGTAGGTTTCCAGCGCAAGCGCGATGGCGTCGGGGTTGCCATTCGCGCGGGCAAGCTCGGTCAACCCGTAGATGGCAAAGCCGTCGGCGTAGATGCTCGTCGCTCCCTGGAGTGGCGTACCGTCCTGGGCCACCGCGAAGATCCAGCGCCCCTCCTCGTCGCGGCCCACGCGACGGACAAACTCGAAGAGCCGCTCCGCCTCGGCGAGCCACTCCGGGCGGGCCTCCACGCGGTTGTAGAGTGCGGAAAAGGTCCAGATGGCGCGCAGCTGCGACCAGAGGTATTTGTCGGTCGAGAGGACGGTGCCATCGTCGGCGATGCAGGTCAGCAGGCCGCCGTGCTCGTGGTCCTGCGCGTGCGCGAACCAGAAAGGGACGACGCTGTCCAGCAGTTCGTGGCGGTACAGGGTAAGTAGCTCGGCAAAGGAGCCGTGCCCGTCGGGTAGTTCAGGGGTAGAGTTCATGATCTTTTCAATACGTTAAAGGTGGCCAGAGCCTGCTCGGTGAGCGTGGTGCCCGCGCCAGGCTGTTGGGGGGTAACAAAAAAGCCGTCCCGCACCGTGGCGGGCTCCTCGAAGCACTCGCGCAGCCAGGGGATGTATTCCAGCAGGTGGCAGGCGCGATGCGCGATGGCGAGATGCAGGTGCAACTGCATCATGTCGCCGATGTGGGGCACGACGGGCAAGCGGTGCGCGAGCGCCAGATCCGCTACCTGCCACCACTCGGTCACGCCCGCGAGCCGCACCGCGTCGGCCTGCACATAGTGCAGCGCCCCCGCCTCGATGAAGTCGCGGAAGTGGTCCAGCGTATAGAGCTGCTCGCCGAGCGCGATGGGAGTCGCCAGCGACTCCACCAGGGCGCGATGCCCCCGAATGTCGTCGTACCAGATCGGCTCCTCGAACCAGAAGATGTCATAGTCGGCAAAGTGGCGGCCAATGCGAAGCGCGGTGGGCAGCGGCCAACGCCCGTTGGCATCCACCATCAGTTGCACGCGCGGGCCAATCGCCGCGCGCACCGCCTCGATGCGCCGCAGGTCGTCGTAGGGGTCCGGGCTGCCCACCTTGATCTTCACGCCCTGGTAACCGCCCTCCTCGACGCTGCGCCGCGCGTCGTCCACCAACTCATCCAGCGACCAGTTGAGCCAGCCACCGTCGGTGTTGTAGCCCTGCACCCGCTTCTCGCCCGAGCCGCCGAGCAGCTTCCAGAGCGGCACGCCCGCCGCCTTGGCCTTGATGTCCCAGAGCGCAACGTCGATCGCGCTCAGCGCAAGCTGCGTGATGCCGCTGCGCCCGACCCATTGCAGCGGCGGAAAGTGCGCGAGCTTCTGCCAGAGATGCTGCACCTCCCGCGCATCCTCGCCCAGCAGGAGCGGCCCGTAGCTGTGCTCGATACAGTCGGTAATCAGGCGGTCGCTGGCGAGGTGGGCGTGGGTGCCCGTGTAGCCGTAGCCATCAATCCCGGCATCGGTACGCACGACAACACCGGGCGCGCCCCAATGGGTCACCCGGTGGGTGCTGTCTTCGATGTGCTGCCGCGTGACGGGCACGTGCAGGATAAAGGGTTCGACGGAGGTTATTCGCATAGGGGTCCTTTGGAAGGGGTCAGGGATTAGGGGTCAGGGGTCAGGGACGACAGGAATGGGCTTCCCCTGATCCCTAATCCCTGACCCCTACTCCCTAGCCGAGCGCCAGTTCGCGCTGGGCGACCTCTCGCACCGCACTGTCGTCCACCTTTTGGAGCGGCGTGTAGTGCGGGTGGCGGCTCTCAGCCTTGTAGGGGCTGTTGTCGGCGCGGTTGTAGCAGGAGATCAGACTCCAGCGTGGGTTGGGCGAGTCGTTCGAGGAGGAGGCGTGGAGCAGGTTCGAGTGGAAGAACATCGCGTCGCCTGGGGCCATCTCGCAGAAGATCAGCTCGTAGCGCTCCTTGGCCGCCTCGACGCGCGCCATATCCGCGCCGGTCTGCCCTGCCGCGACACCGTGCTCGATGCGGCCCAGCTTGTGCGTGCCACGCAGCACCTGCATGCAGCCATTTTCCAGCGTCGCGGGGTCGAGCGCGACGGAGCAGCTTGCCATGTCGGGGGTCAGGCAGCCGTCGTTGTACCAGTAGCCATAATCCTGGTGCCACTCCCACGCGCCACCGACGAATGGCTCCTTGAGGATCATCTTGCTGTGCCAGTGGTAGACCTCGCCGCCGAGGAAGGCTTCCATCGCGTCCACCATGCGTCGGGAGCGGGAAAAGGTCCCGTACAGATCATCGCCCGGGTGGTTCCACAGAGCAAGCTTGATCGTGTTGCCCTGGCGGTCCTCGCGGCCATACGCGGCTTCCTGAAGCCCCGCATCCGCCTTCGCCTTCTGGATCAGAAGGTCCATCTCTTCTTTGTCGAAGAGGCCGCGCACGATGACGAAGCCATCCTCGTTGAACTGATCAATTTGTTCCTGGGTAATCGACATGATTTTCTCCGTTGGGGTTGAAAGGGTGGTTGCAGGGTCTCGACCTGCGGGATGGATTTTATTTGCAGCGCACGACGCCGGAGCCCACGATGCGACTACTGTGCCGCCGCCTCGCGCGCAAGCCGCACGCGGCAGGCGATGCAGCGTGGGTTTCCCTCTGCGGCCCGCTGCTGGCAGGTAGCGCGGGGGTGGGACGCGCCCTCGTGAGCCAGCTTCCGGTCGAACGGTAGCGGTTGCGCGGGAGTGATCGGCTGGGGGGTTGCTTGCGTCACGGGGAGCATGGGTCGCCTCCTGAGGTCGGGTCGGTCAACTGCGATGCCCTCAGTATACGGCTCCACGCCCGCTTTCCAATGGATTATGAAGGCACGAGGATGGACTATCTTGCTCTACCAGCGTATCGGGGCCATACTCCGCGCCTCTCCCTTGTCCCGACGCCAGGAGCACCCATGGCCCCCACCGACCCTATCCTCCACTATCCCGCCCGCTTTAAAATCATCCGGCTGCCCCGCGACGTGATCGCGCAGCAGCAGCAACACCCGCTCTTGGCCGACCTGTACGTGATGAGCAGCGGCCACTTTCCCTCGGCGGCGGGCCACCATGTGGAGCGCGCCACCATCGACGAGTGGATCGCCATCCTGTGCACCGGCGGTCGCGGCTGGTATCGCGCGCATGGCCGCGAGTGGGCGGTGGCGCGCGGTGACCTGCTCTTCGTGCTGCGCGGTGCGGCCCATGCCTACGGTGCCGAGCCTGCCGACCCCTGGACGATTCACTGGGCACACTTTGGCGGCGCGCAGGCCGACCCCTTTCTCGCCCTGGCCGGGGTGAGCGACGGCACCCCCATCCTTCCGCTGGGCGAGCGCCTCGCGCTTGTCGCCAGCTTCAACGAGATGCTGCTGACCCTTCAAGCGGGCTATTCGCTCCACCACCTGCTTCGTGCGGCGGCGGCGCTGCGCCACCTGCTGAGCAGCGTGGCGCTGACCGTCAACTACGCGCCGCCTAACGACTCGCGCGACGTCCACGTCGAGCGGATCATCGGCTTCATGCGGGCGCACCTTGATCGGTCGCTCAGCCTCGATGACCTTGCAGCAGAGGCCGCCCTCTCCCGCTCCCACTTTTCGCGCCGCTTCGCCGAAAAGACCGGCTACCCACCGATCGACTACTTTATCCGCCTGAAAATCCAGCAGGCGTGCGAGATGCTGGAGGCTACCGACCTGGACGTTGGGGAGATCGCCCATCGGCTCGGCTACGACGACCCCTACTACTTTTCCCGCCTCTTCAAGAAGATCATGGGGAGCGCGCCCACCGCCTACCGCGACGGGCAGCGGTAGGCGATCACGGACTGGAAGCCCGCGCTGAGGGGCCTTCGCGGTTAGGGAGCCACGGACTGGAAGTCCGTACTGATGGGCCTTCGGCCAAGCGTCCGCCTTCGCGGACGCCTCTTTACGTCTCGCAGCTATTCACAACGTCATGGGTAGCACACCTGCCGCCTACCGCCTGCCGCCTTCTGACCTACTGCCGAACTTTGTCGAACTCCCAGCCGTTCTGCTCACAGACCACGCGCACATGCGAGTCCCAGGTCGGCTCCTCCTGCGGTCGCCCGCCAACGAAGCAATCGATGGCGAGGTAGCGCAGCGGGGTCTCGCTCGTGCAGTGGATGCGGTGCAGGGTGGACGGGGGGATGCGGACCAGGTTGCCCGGCTGCACGTCCTGGGCGCGAAGTTCCTCGCCAGTTTCCAGCCGCCCCGTCCCCTCCAGCACGTAAAAGACTTGCTCGGTATCGTGGTGCTGGTGCAGCGGCGGTGCCTCGCCCGGGGCGAGGACGGTGATGAAGGCCTCGCTGGTCGTGGCGTCGGCGCGGTCCATCACGAGGTCGTTCACGTGGGTCGGGAATCGGTAGCGGGTCGGGTTCTCGGTGTCGAAGACGAATTGCATGGTGATGCTCCAGGAAGATATTAGAGATTGGAGGTTAGAGATTGAGGGTTGGTGAATGGTGAATGGAAAAGGCCAGCCATTCATGCGCCGTGCACTATTCACCATTTACAACGTTGGCAAAGGCACAGGCCGCGCGTCCTCGGTGCTGATGCTCCAGTCGAGCAGGCGCAGGCGAAGCGCGGCGATGGTCGCGGCGTGCTCGGGTTGCGCCGCGACGTTGGACAGCTCCCACGGATCGTTTACAAGGTCATAGAGTTCATCCAGGTCGCCCATCGGATCGTGGACATACTTCCACTCCCGCGTGCGAACCATCTTGCGCCGCCCCTCCGCCTCCCGCCATTGGAGCGATGCCTTGGAGGCGCGCAGCCCCACCCGATCGGGCAGGGCATCGAGGTCTGCCAGGGTGAAAGGCGGGCCACCCGCGCCGTACTCGGCGAACGCGGCGTCGCGCGGCGCGGCATCGGTCACCACAGGAAGCGGCTCACCCTGCATGGTCGGTGGGATCGGCAGGCCCTGGAGGGCGAGCAGCGAGGGCACCACGTCCACCAGGTTGACCATGCTCTCTTCGCGCACGCCCTCCGGTAGGTGGCCCGGCCAGGAAAGGATGAGTGGCACGCGCACGAGGCAATCATAGAAAACCCCGCCCTTGCGCGTCATCCCATGCTCGCCTGCAAAATCGCCGTGGTCCGCACAGAACACAACGATGGTGCGCTCGCGCAGGTCGAGCCGCTCCAGCGCATCAAGGATCTGGCCGAGACCATCGTCCACGAAGCGCACCAGGCCGTAGTACGCCGCGAGCACCCCGTGAACGTCCGCGGGGTCGTCCCCCTCCATGCCCATCATCCGATGCAGCACGCGGTTGCGCTCCGGCGCGCGCTCCCACTCATCTTCCCAGGGTGAGAGATTGATCGCTTCCGGGGGGAAGCGGTCGGCATACGCGCGCGGGGCCTCGTAGGGCGTGTGGGGGTCGGGGAAGGAGACCCAGAGCGCGAAGGGCTCGTCACGGTGCGCTTCCAAAAAGCGCACCGTCTGCCCCGCCACGAGGCCGCTTGAGTAATCTTCCAGTGGAAAGTCCGTCGTCGCGTAGGTAAAGCGTGGCGTGGAGGGGGGCATCGCCCTGCGCACCCCATGGGCGGCCTCGACCGCTTCCTCGGGGCGAAACCATGCCATGCCGCGCGTTGCGTCCCGCGCGGGCAGCCCGTGATGGCTGATCTCGCACCAGGTGTCGAACAGCGCGAGGTCCTCCGGCTCGTGAAAGCAATGGTTCTTGCCGATCAGCCCCGTGTGGTATCCCGCCTCCTTCCAGATATGGAACGGGTGCGGGAGCCCAGGCGGCAGCGGCGTCTCGTTTCGGCGCGCCCCGTGGGCGTGCGAGTACATTCCCGTCCAAAAGGAGACGCGCGCGGGCACACAGAGCGGGTGCGGGGTGAAAGCGTGCTCGTAAAGCACCCCCTCGTCGGCCAGCCGCGCCATCGAGGGGGTCTCGCAGAAGGGATTTCCGTAGAGATGGCTCGCCGTCGCCTTCATCTGGTCCGACATGATGACGAGGACGTTGGGCCGCTCCGACCCCTGGCTCATCCCTCTGACGACCCCTCCGGCAGCCCTGCCGCCGATTGCGGGTCAAGGTAGAGGCGCGCGTGGGAAACTTGGCGCAGGATGGAGCCGGGGCGATCCTCGCTGATCGGCTCGCCGAGGCAGGCGCGCACCGCGTCGGCCTTGCGTGCCTCGGGGACGATGCAGAGCACCTGCTTGGCAGCGAGCAAGGCGGGGATGGTCAGCGTGATGGCGTGGGTGGGCACCTCGTCCAGCGAGTCAAAGTGGCCCTCGCCCACCTGCTGGCGGCGGCTCGCCTCGGCAAGCTCGATGGGCTTGGCCCAGACCGGATCGTTGAAGTGGGCATAGGGAGGATCGTTGAAGGCCAGGTGGCCGTTCTCGCCCCACCCCAGCGCTACCATGTCAGCGGGGAAGTCGCGGAGCCGCGCCTCGTACTCGCGGCAAATCTCCTCCGTACGGTCGGCATCGCCCGAGATGGGGAAGAACTCGCCCACCTGGACGGCGTTCAGGAAATGGTCGCGCAGGAAGCGGGGGAAGCTGGCGCGGTGCTCGGGGTCGATCCCCACGTACTCGTCCATGTGGAAGACGCGCACCTTCGACCAGTCGATCCCCTCCAACTCGCGCAGGGTTTCCAGAAAGGAGAGCTGCGAGTTGCCGGTGGCAAGGATCACGTTGGCCTCACCTCGCTCCTCGATCGCCTGCTGGATGATCGTGGCGCGCGTCCAGCGCTGCCGCGCGGCCCATCGCCTCGTTGCTCTCATACACGGCTACCGGTAGCTGCTCGAATTGCGTGCTCTTGATCGGCTCAACGTCACTCATGAAGGGTCTCTCTGGTGGTTGATGTTGGGTGGTTGGAGATTAGAGATTGCAGATTTCAGATTGCAGATTAGAGATTGGGCATGGCACAGAATAATGCCCTCTGCGCCTTTGCGTCTCTGCGCCTTTGCGTTACGCCGTTCGTTCTGCATTCAGCATCCAGCATTCAGCGTTCTACGTACCTGGTGCCGCCACTGGCCTGCCACCATCGTGCCCCAGGCGCTCCAGTCAGGGTTGAAGATGGCGATGTCGGCGTCTTTGCCCGCCTCCAGGCTGCCCTTGCGCTCAGCGAGGCCGAGGACGCGCGCGGGGGTCAGGCTTGCCATGCGGAGTGCCTCGGGCAGCGGGATACCGACCACCTCGGTCAGCACCGGAATCATCTGGTTGAGCAGGGTGGCGCTGCCCGCAAAGGCTGTGCGGTCGAAGAGCATCCCGACCCCGTCGCACACCTCGTACTCCAACTCGCCCATGCGGAAGCGCGAGCCGTCCGGCAGCCCCGCGCCGCTGGTCGCGTCGGAGATGGCGCAGAGCCGGTCAGGGCCGAGGCACTTGTAAGCGAGGCGCATCAGGGTGCGCGGCAGGTGCTTGTTGTCGGCGATCATCTCGACGGAAAAGCCGTCGTAGGTCAGCGTGGCTTCCAGCAGCCCCGGCTTGCGCCACGGCCCCTCGCGCACGGTGGTGGACTGCGCGCTCCAGATGTGGATGACGTGCTTCAGCCCCGCGTCCAGCGCCGCCAGCACCTGCTCATCCGAGGCGTTGCTGTGCCCCGCTGCCGCGACGATGCCGCGCGCGGCAAGCTCCTCGATCAGCGCGAGCGCGCCCGGCAGCTCGGGGGCGAGGGTCAGGATGCGGATCACATCGGCAAAGGCGAGAAGCTGCTCCGACGTGCCATCGTCGGGCGAAAGGATGTTGGCCGGGTCCTGCGCGCCCGCCTGCGCGGGGGCAAAGTAGGGGCCTTCCACATGCGCACCGAGCAGCGGGGTGCCCGCGTGTGCCTCGCCCATCCACTCGCGCACGCAGGCAAGGCACGCCACCAGGTCACGCATCGGCGCGGTGGAGGTCGTCGCCAGCAGGCCAGTGATGCCGCGCCGCGCGGTTTCTTCGAGAATCGTGGCGAAGGCGTCGGGGGTCGCCTCGACGAAGGTGCGGCCCAGCGCGCCGTGCATGTGGATGTCGATCAGGCCGGGGGCGATGAGCCGCCCGCCCACGTCCACGCGCTCGACATCGTCCCCCAACTCCTCAGGGGCCACGACCCCCACGATCTTGTCATTGTCTATCAGCAATGCCTGCCCGTGGACGATGCGATCCGGCAGGGCGATGGGGCCGCCATGCAACGCAACGCGGCTCATGAGGGCTCCTGCACGCCGATGGCAGCGGCGGGCACGAAGTGCTGCTCGCCCAGGCCGGGCAGGTCCAACTCGCGGGCGCGGTGGCAGCGCGCGAAGCGCCCCGGCTCGATCTCTTCCAGCGCCGGGGTCACCTCGCGGCACACATCGATCATGTAGGGGCAGCGCGGGTGGAAGTAGCAGCCGGAGGGCGGCTTAGCGGGGCTGGCGATCTCCCCCTCCAGCTGCATCTCCGACATCGGTACGTCGGGGTCGGCGACCGGCACCGCCGACATGAGCGCCGCGGTGTAGGGGTGCAGCGGCTCCTCGAAAAGTTTGTCCGTCGGGGCCACCTCGACGATCTGCCCGACGTACATCACCGCCACGCGGTCGGTGATGTGCTTGACCACGCTCAGGTCGTGCGCCACGAACAGGTAGGTCAGCTTGAGCTGCTCCTGCAGGTCCATCATCAGGTTGAGCACCTGCGCCTGCACCGACACGTCCAGCGCGGAAACCGGCTCGTCCGCCACGACGAGGCGCGGGTTGAGCGCGAGCGCCCGCGCGATGACGATGCGCTGGCGCTGCCCGCCGCTGAAGGCGTGGGGGTAGCGGCGCATGTACTCGGGGCGGAGCCCGACGAGGCGCAGCAGATCGGCGACGCGCTCGGTGCGATCCTGCGCGCTTTTCATCCCGTTGAGCAGCAGCGGCTCGCCGACGATGTCGAGCAGGGTCATGCGCGGGTTGAGCGAGCCGAAGGGGTCCTGGAAGATCATCTGCATCTCGCGGCGCAGCGGGCGCATCTCCCCGCGCGACAGCTCGGCGATGTTCGACCACCTCGCCGCTTTCGCGGTGGTACAAAATCTCGCCGCTGGTCGGCTCGACGGCGCGCAGGATGCAGCGCGAGGTGGTGCGTCTTGCCGCAGCCGCTCTCGCCCACCAGGCCCAGCGTCTCGCCCTCGTTGATGTAGAAGTTCACATCGTCCACGGCGCGGACATGGCCCACCACCTTGTTAAAAAAGCCTTTCCGAATCGGAAAATACTTTTTCAGGTGGCGCACCTGAAGCAGCGGTTGGGTGGAAGTCGCGCTCATCACGTTGCATCCTCAACATCGTGGTGGAGAAAGCAGCTCACCGGCTGATCCCCCGGGAAGGGATAAAGGGCGGGCAGGGCGGTGTTGCAGGTGCCCGGCATGAAATCGGGGCAGCGCGGGTGGAAGGGGCAGCCCGGCGGGCGGTTGAACGGGTGCGGCACCGAGCCGGGCATGGTGGGCAGCCGCCGCTGTGAGCTGGACTGTCGCCCCGGGATGGATTGGAGTAGGGCGCGCGTGTAGGGGTGCTTGGGGCGGTGGAAAATGTCGTCCACGCTGCCGGTCTCGGCGACGCGCCCCAAGTACATCACCACCACGTAGTCGGCGATCTGGGCGATGACGCCCAAGTCGTGCGTGATGAAGACAATAGCCATGCCGTGGCTCTGCTGGAGCCGCCGCAGCAGCCCGAGCACCTGCGCCTGCGTGGTCACATCGATGGCGGTCGTCGGCTCGTCGGCGATGAGCAGGGTCGGGTTGCAGGCGAGCGCCATGGCGATCATCGCGCGCTGGCGCAAACCGCCGCTCAGCTCCCACGAGTAGTTGTCGACCCGCTCCTCCGGCATCGAGATACCCACCTCGCGGAAGGTCTCGATGGCGCGCGCGCGCGCCGCCTGCTTGCTGACCGGGTTGTGCAGGCGAATCGCCTCGATCACCTGGTCGCCCACGGTGTGGACCGGGCTGAAGGCGGCCATCGGCTCCTGTGGGATAAGCGCGATCTCCGCGCCGCGAATGGAGCGCATCGTTTTGCCGCGCGCGGGCAGCTTGGTCAGGTCGACGGGCGTGGCGCTGCCGGGGCGGTGAAACAACACCTCGCCGCCCACGATGCGGCCCGGCGGCTCGATAATGCCGAGGACCGACTTCATCGTGACGCTCTTGCCGCTGCCGCTCTCGCCGACGATGCCGACCACCTGGCCGGGTAACACATCGAAGTTGACGCCATCGACCGCCTTGACCGTGCCCTCGTCGAGGCGGAAGTGGGTTTTCAGGTTGCGCACGGAAAGGAGCGGCGTGGTAGTCCCGTCGGGCGGGCGGTTAGCTGTTGTAAGGGTCTGCTGCATCTCGTAACCCGTCGCCCAAAATGTTCAGAACCAGCACGGTGATGATGACGGCGACCCCTGGATACAGGAGCCAGGGCGCGAGGGCGATGGACTGGAGGTTCTGCGCCTCCTGCAGCAGCACCCCCCAGCTGATCGCGGGCGGGCGCAGGCCCAGGCCGAGGAAGCTCAGCGAGGTCTCGTTGATGATCATGACCGGGATCGCCAGCGTGGTCGTCGCGATGATGTGGCTGAGGAAGGTCGGCACCATGTGGCGGAAGATGACGCGCATCTCGCTCGCGCCGACCAGCCGCGCCGCGACGACGAAATCCTCGTCGCGCAGGGTGAGGAAGCGCCCGCGCACCTCGCGCGCCAGCGCCGTCCAGCCGATCAGCGAGAGGATGACGGTGATGGCGAAGTAGGTTTTTTCCACCGACCAATCTTTGGGCAGCGCCGCGGTCAGCGCCAGCCAGATCGGGATGGTGGGCAGCGATTGGAGCAGC
Source organism: uncultured Chloroflexia bacterium (assembly GCA_963845765.1). GTDB lineage: Bacteria > Chloroflexota > Anaerolineae > Ardenticatenales > Ardenticatenaceae > CAWJTI01. Next base: position 15,463 of record CAWJTI010000010.1, on the reverse strand, counting down.
TCGATCAAGCGCTGGATGATGGTGTCGATCATGCCGCCGAAGTAGCCGGAGATGCCGCCGAGCAGGATGCCCAGAAAGGTGCTCACCGCGACGGCGATGAGGCCGATGGACATCGAGATGCGCGTCCCGTACATCAGCCGCGACCACTGGTCGCGCCCCAGGCGGTCGGTGCCGAGGACGTGGATGCTGTCCTCGGTGCTCCCGTCTGACACCCCCAGCAGGTGGATCGTCGTCGGGATAAAACCGAGCGCCTTGTACTCAAAGCCGCGCGCGAAAAGCTGGATCGGCACCTGCGAGTCGGGGTTGATCTGGTATTCGAGGCGCAGGGTCGTTGGGTTGCGCACCCCGACGACCCCATCCACGTACGGGGCCAGCCGACCATCCCGGAACAGGTGGAGCGACTGCGGGGGGATAAAGCCGCGCAGGGCGCTCGTCGCGTTCGGGTCCTGCGTGGCGAAAAACTCCGGCACCAGCGCGATGACGATGATCCCGATGAGCAGCCCCGCGCTGACCATGGCGAGCCTGTGCTTTTTGAAGCGCCACCACACCAGCTTCCAGTTGGGCGCTACGGAAATCTCGTCCGGCACCTCGGGGGCGTCCAGCTCCAAATAGGGCATCGACACCGGCGCATCGACGGAAGACAGTTCGATGATCTCCGAGCCGATAACGGCGATTTGGTCCTTGTGGTCGATGGTCATGCTTTCTAGCTCTCTTCCAGTCGGATGCGGGGGTCCAGCCAGGCCAGAAGTATGTCGGACAGCAGGGTCCCGATGATGGCCAGGAAACAGAGGATCAGGATGATGGTACCGGCGAGGTACATGTCCTGACTGATCAGGGCGCGCAGCAGCAGCGGCCCGACGGTGGGGAGGTTCAGCACGGTGGCGACCACCACGCTACCCGAAAAGAGCGCGGGCAGGTACCAGCCGATGGTGCTCGCCAGCGGGTTGACGGCCAGCCGCACCGGGTATTTGAGCACCAGTTGCCACTCGGACATGCCCTTGGCGCGCGCCATCTCCATGTAGGGCTTTTTCAGCTCGTCGAGCAGGTTGGCCCGCATGATGCGCGCGAGGCGCGCGGTGCCGTCCGCGCCGAGGATGATCATCGGCAGCCACATGTGCTTCATCAGGTCCACAAAGCGACCCAAACTCCACGGTGCTTCGATGTATTCGGGGGAAAAGAGGCCGGTGACGCTGATACCGTAGCGCGAAAAGGCTATCCACATCAGGACGAGGGCGATCATAAAGTTGGGGGTCGCCACGCCGATGTAGTTGACGAGGGTAAAAATGTAGTCGAGCGCGGAATACTTGCGCGTGGCCGACAGGATCCCGATGGGGACCGCCATCGCCCAGGTGAAGATCAGCGAGAAGAGCGCGAGGAGCACGGTTAAGAGTAACCTTTCCCCGATCAACTGCGAGTTGGGGCGCTGCCACTCCAGGGACATGCCCAGGTCGCCGCGCAGCAGGTTCCCCACCCACTTGAAGTATTGCACGTAGAGGGGTTGGTCCAGCCCGTAGATCTGCTTGAGCCCCTCAATCTGGCTCTGGTCCAGGCTAGAGCCGGAGGAGGCCAGCGTCGCGATGTAGGTAGTGAGGAAGTCGCCCGGCGGGGCTTGGACGAGGGCAAAGGAGATGACCGAAAAGACAAACAGGAGAAAGGGAAGGAGGAGAATACGTTTCAGGATATATTGCAGCATTGCAGCGTTCCTCTTGCAGGCACCTGTGCCAGCGGTGGCACCCCGGCGGGACGTGACGGGTCAGGGGACGAACGGCGCACGTGGCTGGGTGAGCCGCGCGCTCAGCGTTGGCACGTGGCGGGCGGGAGTTTCCTCCCGCCCGCCACGCAAAGGGGTTACTGCTGGAAGAAGAACTGCTCCGGGCGAGCGTCGCCCGGGGTGCGCAGCGGCCAGTCGTTACCGGCCACTTCCGGCACGTTGCGAAGGCTCTCGTTCACGACGACCACGCCCTGGATCATCGGGGTCATACCGACCGTGCCGATTTCCCAGACCTGATCAGCCCAGAGCTTGAAGATCTCCTGCGCGATGGCGATCTGCTCCTCGCGACCTACCGTCTTAGCCTTCTCGATCATGTTGACCATCTCCATGATCTCGGGCGACGGCTCTTCACCTTCCGCACCGTCTGTGCGCAGCCACTGACCATAGAGGGGGGCGAAGGTGGTCGACGGCTGGCTACGGGGGTCCATCTTCGGGGCACCGCTGAAGGGGAAGCCGGTGGTGTCCTCGTTCCAGATTTCGGCCTGCAGGGTGTTGGCGTCACGCATCTGGAAGTGCAGGGTGCGCTCGCGAACCTCGACGCGCGTCTGCACACCGACTGCTTCCCAGTTCTGGGCGACCAGTTGCGCCACATCGGGCCAGGGGCCAAAGGCGGGCACAACGGAGAGCTCGATCGAGACCGGCTCGCCACTCGGCAGCAGGCGGTAACCGTCGCTGTTGCGCTCGGTCAGGCCGATGCCGTCCAGCAACTCGTTGGCCATCTCGGGGCTATACTCGGTATACTTGAAGGCATACTCGTCGCCCGGGTAGTAGGGGTGGTTCGGCGCAGGAACCCCCTGGCGCGCCTCGCCCAGCCCGAGGAAGGCCGACTCGCGGATCTCATCGCGGTTGATCGCGTAGGACATCGCAATGCGGAAGTCCTGGGTGCGCATCAGATCGCCGAGCTCTTCGTTGTCGTGGTAGGTCTGATTGAAGGTGACCGCCGCGTCCGAGCCGCCGAAGGTCGGCCAGGTGACGATGCGATAGCCGCCCTTTTCCTGGTTCTCGATGAGGACCGGATAGTTGGACATGTTGATGTGGCGCGCTTGGAAGTCGAACTCGCCCGCGACGGCGGCCAGGTTCAGGGCCTCGGCGTCGGAGAAGAAGGTGAAGCGCACCTCGTCAATGTAGGGAAGCTGGTTGCCCTCGGTGTCTACCGAGAAGTAGTAGGGGTTGCGCACAATCGTGAAGACCTGATCGGCCACAGTGTTGGTGGGCATCCAGGCTGCGGTGCTGGGGCGCTCCGCGTTGTCCATGATGACGCTCTTGAGGGTGAACAGTTGGGTCCACGTCTCGAAACCGGCCTCTTTTACCATCGCGTCCAGCTCGTCGGCATCCACGAAATTCGGGTGGAACTGCTGGAGGTAGTGCCCCGGTAGGAAGGGCGCAATGGTGCGGTCGCCGCCGTCCTTGTTCGCCAGCTCCATCAGGAAGATGGTGTTGGGGCTATCGTAGGTGAAGCTCACCGCGTAGTCGCTCAGCTTCTCAACCGCGATGACCGAGCCGTCCTTGTTCTTCATCCAGCCCGGCAAGGCGGGGGTCAGCTCCTCGTTGAGCAGCACGTTCTCGTACCAGAACATGATAGCGTCGGCGGTGAAAGGCTCGCCGTCCGACCACTTCATGCCCTCGCGGAGGTTGATCGTCCAGGTGGTGAAATCTTCCGATGACTCCCAGCCCTCGGCGATGTGGGGGATGACCTCGCTCCCATCGGGGGAGAAGCGTACGAGGGCATCGTAGACGACGCGCACGTAGTTGTTGGCATCGGCGGGGCCAAGGAAAGCACGGCGCAGCACGCCGCCGTACTGACCGACCTCCTCGACCACCTCAACCACGCGCGGGTTGGCGGGGAGGCGCTCGTCCACGGGGGGCAGGTCGCCCGCGGCCACCTGCTCGGCGAGGGACGGGGCTTCGTTGTAGCTGCTAGCGGCGGGAGCGGGCTCCTCGCTCGCGGCCTCCTCGGTGGGCTCCTCCGGGGCGGGAGCAGGCTCCTCACTCGCGGCTTCCTCGGTGGGCTCGACGCTCTCACTCTCGGCGGGTGCCTCGGTGGCGGGAACCTGGGTGGCGGCTGTTGGCTGGGGGGCAGAACTGCCACCACAGGCCACCAGCACCATGATGAGAACGAGCATCAGGAACGGTAACGCAAACTTTCGTCGATGAGTCACGAGCTTCCTCCTTGAACCTCTGTATTTGTAGAATCCGACACAATGATGGATGCTCTGCGAGCATCGGCGGGCGATGGGCGACGGTAAAAAAGAGTAAAAAGTGCCCGATTGGGCGTCTCATCACAACCTAGCGCTAGGGAGAGGATGCAAGGGAGCGATGATCTGTGTTGCAAGGGCTATGAAAAGCACCTGACGTTTTCAAACTTTTCTACCCCCTCCTGCTTGGTTTGGCAGAACAAGCCACGCCGGAGGGACATCGTACGCAAAATGGGGTAGCTGCCTCGAAAGGAGCAACGGGGTGGCGGGGAAATCCGGCGACGGTCCCATGTTCTTTTCCGAGCCAGTATAGGTTCAGTATAACGAAGTCGATTTTCAAAGTCAAGTTGCATTTTCATGAAAACATTGGTATTCTTGCAAAATAGTTTCATGATATGGAACTGCACGCTATGAGGGGTTTTCTACCATGGATGGACAAGCCAGTGAGCACTCCCTTTCCCCTACCCTGACCGACATCGCCGAGCACGCGGGTGTCTCGCTCGCCTCCGTTTCCCGCGTCCTCAACGGTGGCTCCGCCAGTGCGAGCATGCGGTACCGCGTCGAGGCGGCCATGATGACGCTCGGGATATTCCCACGATGCGGGCCGCGCCACCCCGAAGAAAAATGGCCCCGGCTCAATTGCGGTTTTGATTTCTGACATTTTAAATCCTTACTTTGCCGAGATGCTGCGTGGCGTGGAAGATGAGACGGAAATTGACGGTTGGGCGATCACGCTGATCACCATGGGCGAGGACCGGCAGCGCGAGGAGCGGGCGCTGCGCCGCGTCGCGGCCCTGCCGGTGGACGGGGTGATCCTGTCCGGCTCGCGCCTGGAGGAGCGGCGGCTCATCGAGCTTCAGGAGCGCTGCGGCCTTCCCTTTGTGCTGCTGAACCGCCAGGTCAAGCACCCGGAGATCGTCTGCATCATGGTGGATCTGGAGCGCTCCACCTACCGCGCGGCGCAGCACCTGCTGAACCTGGGCCACACGCGCGTTGGCTTTTTGGCGGGCCCCGGCACCTCTGAATCGTCCCAGTTGCGCCGCAGGGGGCTGCTCCAGGCGCTGTCCGAGGCGGGGCTCGCCCTGCCGCCCGAGTGGTGCCCCTCCGGTTTCCCCAATATCGAAGGGGGCTTCCAGTCCATGAGCGCCCTGCTGGCATTGCCCGCCACCGAGCGGCCCACTGCGGTCTTTGCCTACAACGACCTGATGGCGCTCGGTGCACTGAGCGCGATTCGGACGGCGGGGCTGCGCGTGCCGCAGGACATCTCCCTCATCGGCTTTGACGATATCGCCATGGCGGCCCACGCCAACCCACCGCTCACCACCATCGCCCAACCTAAATACCAGATGGGCAAGCTCGCCGTGCGCCTGCTGCGCCAACTGCAACATGGCGAAACCCTGCCCACCGAGGGGTACGTCCTTTTCGAGAGTCCCTTCATCGTCCGCCAATCCACCGCGCCGCTTGGGTGAGAGGGTGATGAAGGTGATGAAGGTGATGAAGGTGAGGGGGTGAGGGCTGGGGCCGCGGGCCTCTGGCCCGCCCCTAAACTTCTGCAATCTCACAACTTTTTTTGCGACGCTTCACCGCAGGCTAGCGAAAAGATTTAAATATACGCGGATAGAGGAGGCACTCGTCTCCCAGAATAAGCGCCTCACAACGTATGATTATTTTCTTTCGTTGGCCCGCAATCCGCAATCCGTAATCTCAAATCTCAAATCTCAAATCTCAAATCCGAAATCCGAAATCCCCAAAGGAGCCCCCGTGTCTCTGTCTATACTAGAAGCAACGTTGACCCCCCTTGTCTCGCTGGCGAGTGAACTGGACGGTAAGCTGTACGCAGCCTCGGTGGTGGGGGCCGAGGGCGCGATCTTTGCGCTGCTGCGTCTGCCGGAGAGCAAGCGGCTCGCGATTTTTGCGCCCCCTGACCATCCCGCGCGCGCCCCATTCGAGGGCGCGGCGGGGCGCGTGACGGTGGTGGAGGAGGCGCACCCCTACCTGCTCTGCCCGCTGACCGCCGCCAACGCGGCGGCGCTGCGCGAGCGCTTCGGCTGGCTGCGCCCGCGCCTGCTCGGGCTACAGCCGTCGGTGGGCACCGGCGACCGGCTGGGGCTGGCAACCCCCGCCCACGCGCAGGCGGTGGCCCGCGCGGGCAACATGATGCCGATCTTCGCGCAGCAATCTATCCGCGAGAATAGCCGCACCCGCCGCACCCCGCAGGAAGTGATCGACGATGCGACGTGGGGGGTCTTCGAGGCGGGCTGGCGCGAGGGCTACGGGGCCGACGCAGACCACCTGAAAAACACCGACGACATCGACGTGACCACGGCGGCGGGCTACACCTTCTTCACCATTGATCCGGGCGAGCATGTGGCGGGCGAGGCGGACACGCTGGACGAGCAGGCGCTGGCGGCGCGGCTGGACGCGCTCCCCTGGGCGGTGCTGAACGACAGCGCCGAGGCGATGCGTACCCGCTATGGCAGCGAGGCGCTGACGGTGGGCGAGACGACGATCCCGCTCGACGAGCGCTCGCTGGCCGTGGCGGCGGTGAAGTACGGGCGCGCGGCCGCCCATACCGCAGCGATGTACCGCTATCTGGTGGAAAAGGTTGGCGCGGACGGTTTCGAGTTGGAAGTGTCGGTGGATGAGACCGATAGCCCTACCAGCCTGCTGGAGCACTTCTACATCGCGAGCGAGCTAAAGCGGCTGGGGGTGGAGTGGGTCAGCCTCGCGCCCCGCTTTGTGGGGCGTTTCGAGAAGGGGGTGGATTACCAGGGCGAGGCGGGCGGCCTGACCGACACCGATCTGGCGCGCTTCCGCGAGGATTTCGCGGGGCACGCCGCCATCGCCCGCGAGGTGGGACCGTACAAACTCAGCCTCCATTCCGGCTCCGACAAGTTCAGCATCTACCCCATCGCGGCGGAGCTGACCGGCGGGCTGGTGCACCTCAAAACCGCTGGCACGAGCTACCTGGAAGCGCTGCGCACCATCGCCCAGGTCAACCCCGTGCTCTTCCGTGAGATCTACGCCTTCGCCCGCGACCGCTACCCCACCGACCGTGCCACCTACCACGTCTCGGCGGACGCGGCGCGCATGCCCGACGCGAGTGAGGTGTCGGATGCCGCGCTCCCCGACCTGCTCGATCACTTCGACGCGCGCCAGGCGCTGCACGTCACCTTCGGCTCCGTCCTGAACGAGACGAACGAGGACGGAAGCTACCGCTTCAAGGACGCTCTCTTTCAGACCCTTCGCACCCATGAGGCCGAGCACTACGCGATAGTCGAGCGCCACTTTGATCGCCACCTCTCGCCCTTCAAGACCGAGGCGGAATTTTAGATTTCGGATTTCGGATTTCGGATTTTTCCACCTGATCCTTGATTTTTGCCATGTGGGGCGAGTTCCCACGAGTTCCTACGAGTTTAGAAGGAGGCGTCACCGATGACGATAGGAGCGGGCCGTACCGATAGCTTGCTGACCGAGGAGGAGGCGCGTGAGCTTCTCCAACAATGTTTTGAGACTGCTGCGCTCGATGGGAAGCGGCTGCTCGTCATCATCCCGGATGGGACGCGCAGCGGGCCGGTGCCCCTCTTTTTCCGCCTCTTTCACGAGTTGCTGGGCGACAAGGTGGCGGCGCTGGACTATCTGATCGCGCTCGGCACCCACCAGCCCATGTCCGAGGAAGCGATCCAGCAGCGGCTGGGGGTGAGCGCCGAGGAGATGGCGACGCGCTACGCGAACGTTCACGTCTTCAACCACCATTGGGAGCAGGCGGAAACCTTTGCCACGCTCGGCATCATTCCCGCTGAGGAAATCAAGGAGCTAAGCGGCGGGCGCTTTGCCCAGCCGGTCAATGTGGCGCTCAACCGGATGATCTTCGACTACGATCAGCTTCTGGTCTGTGGGCCGGTCTTCCCGCACGAGGTAGCGGGCTACTCGGGGGGGAACAAGTATTTTTTCCCCGGTATCTCGGGCAGCGAGGTGATCGACTTCACCCACTGGCTCGGCGCGCTGATCACCTCCTACGAGATCATCGGCACCAAGTACACCCCTGTCCGCGCCGTGATCGACCGCGCTGCCGCGATGATCCCCGTGCCAAAGATGGCCTGCTGCTTTGTAGTGAAGGATGGCGGACTCGCGGGCCTCTACATCGGCACGCCGGAAGACGCTTGGTCGGCGGCGGCGGACCTTTCCTCGCAGCTCCACGTGCGCTACCTGGAGCGACCTTTCCAGCGCGTGCTCGCCGTCATGCCCGAGATGTACGATGATATCTGGACCGCGGCGAAGGGGATGTACAAGTTGGAGCCGGTGATCGCGGATGGCGGCGAGCTGATCATCTATGCGCCGCACATCAGCGAGTTCTCCTACACCCACGGGCCTGTCATCGAGGAGATCGGCTACCACGTGCGCGACTATTTCGTGAAGCAGTGGGAGCGTTTCCAGGATTACCCGCACGGGGTGCTGGCCCACTCGACCCACCTGCGCGGCAACGGGGAGTATGACGAGACGGGGGAGCGCCCCCGCGTCACCGTGACCCTCGCGACCGGCATCTCCCCGGAGCGGTGCGCGGCGGCGAACCTGGGCTACTGCGACCCGTCCACTATCGACGTTGCCTCCTGGCTGGCACGCGAGGAGGAGGGAGTGCTGGTCGTCCCCCACGCGGGCGAGGTGCTATTCCGGCTCATACCATCGAAGGGCGAGCATGTCGACGATCCAGCCTGAGCGCGCGGAGGCCCCGCTCGTCCTCGCGCTGGACATCGGTAGCTCCTCGCTCCGCACCCTCCTCTTTGATCGTCTTGGCCGCGCCGTCGCGGGCAGCGAGGCGCGCCATCCCTTCGCGATCGAGAGTTCCCCGGAGGGGGCGGCCGAGGCGGATGCAACGCAGCTGTTGCTGCGCCTCTTCGAGTGCATCGACGGCACGCTCGCGTCGGTAGGGCCGCTCGCCGAGCAGATCGGCGGGGTGGCAAGCTGCACCTTTGTCAGCAACGTTGTCGGCGTCGATGCGCAGGGGCGCGCCTGCACCCCGCTCTACACCTACGCCGACACGCGCGCCGCGCCCGACGCGGCGGCCCTGCGCGCCGAGTTGGACGAGAACGCGATCCACCAGCGCACCGGCTGCCGCCTCCACCCTAGCTACCTTCCCGCCCGCTTCCGCTGGCTGGCGCGCACCCGCCCCGAGGAGCTCGCCCGCGCCCAACGCTGGGTCACCCTCGGCGAGTTGCTGGAGCTAACGCTCTTTGGCGAGGCGGCGGCGAGCCTTTCCGTTGCCTCGTGGAGCGGCCTGCTGGATCGCCATCGCCTTGTCTGGGATGAGCCGCTGCTGGAGCTGCTGCCCCTTTCCCAAGCTGAACTTTCCCCCCTCAGCGATGTCTCTCTCCCACGGAGCGGCCTGCGTGGTGAGTTCGCCGCGCGCTGGCCTGCCCTGCGACAGGTGCCCTGGTTTCCGGCCATCGGCGACGGGGCGGCGGCAAACATTGGGAGTGGCTGCGTATCGGCGGGGCGCGTAGCGCTGACCGTGGGCACGACGAGCGCGCTTCGGGCAGTTGTCGAGGGATCGGTTCCCACCCTTCCCTCCGGGCTCTGGTGCTACCGCGTGGATGCGCGGCGTGCGCTGCCCGGCGGTGCGCTCACCGAGGGGGGAAACCTTTTTGCCTGGATGCGTGCTACTTTTCAGCTTCCGTCGCCCGCCGAGATCGAATCAGCCCTACCTGAGAGAGAGGCGGATGGGCATGGCCTGACCGTGCTCCCCTTCCTGTCGGGGGAGCGCAGCCCCGGCTGGGCGGGCCACGCCCGCGCCACCATCGACGGGCTCACCCTGGCGACCACCCCGATGGACATCCTACAGGCGGGCTTGGAGGCGATCTGCTACCGGATCGCCCTCGTCTACGGGATGATCCGCACCCTGTTGCCGGACGAGCCGCAAATCATCGCCAGTGGCGGCGCGCTGGAAAATTCCCCCGCCTGGCAGCAGATGATGGCGGACGTGCTTGGCTGCCCTGTCGCGCTCTCGCTGTCGGAGGAAGTATCGGCGCGGGGCGTGGCCCTGCTGGCGCTGGAAGCGATGGGCGCGGCGGAGGGGCTCGCGAGTTTTCCCCACCCCGTGTCGGAGGCCCGCCAGCCGAGGGCCGAGCGCCACGAGCGCTATCGCGCGGCGGTGCAGCGGCAACAGCAGCTTTATGACAAGTTGGTTGCACAAAGCGGGGCACCATAACCGTGCAGGGTGCCCCTCTCCCCTTCCATGTGATGATCAAGCCGCGCGGCGCGATCTGCAACCTCGATTGTGAGTACTGTTACTTTTTGTCGAAAGAGTTGCTCTATGCGGGCAGTCGCTTCCGCATGGCGGACGAGTTATTAGATCGCTACACGAAGCAATACATGGAGGCGCAGCGGGGGGCCGAGATCACCTTCGGCTGGCAGGGCGGCGAGCCGACGCTGATGGGGCTCCCTTTTTTCCGGCACGCGGTCGGCCTGCAACAGCGATACGCGCGGCCAGGGCAGCGGATTTACAACGCACTTCAAACCAACGGCACCACCCTCACTGACGAGTGGTGCGAGTTTTTCAAGGCACATGATTTCCTGATTGGCCTCAGCCTGGACGGGCCGCGCGCGATGCACGACGCGTATCGCGTCGACAAAGGGGGCGCACCGACCTTCGAGCGCGTGATGGCGGGGCTCGCCCTGCTCAAAAAGCACGCGATCCCCTTCAACATCCTCACGACCGTCCACGCGGCCAACGCGGAAGAGCCGCTGGAGCTCTACCGCTTTCTGCGCGACGAGGTCGGAGCCGAGTTCATCCAGTTCATCCCCATCGTCGAGCGGGACAACCGGAGCGGCTTTCAGGAGGGGCGCGACGTCACTGCGCGCTCGGTGAGCGGCGAGCAGTACGGGCGCTTCCTCGTGCGCGATCTTCGACGAGTGGGTGCGGCGCGACGTGGGGCGCGTCTTCGTGCAGATCTTCGACGAGGCGCTCGCTGCCTGGTCGGGCCACCGCCCGAGCCTCTGCATCTTCCAGGAAACGTGCGGCCAGGCGCTCGCGCTGGAGCACAACGGCGACCTTTACTCCTGCGACCATTACGTGGAGCCAGCGTTTCTGCTGGGCAACATCGTGGATGTGCCGCTCGCCGAGCTGGCGGGCTCGCCCGCAGCAGCGTGCCTTTGGCAATGCCAAGCGCGACACCCTTCCCCGCTACTGCCGCGAGTGCGAGGTGCGTTTCATCTGCAACGGGGGCTGCCCCAAGGATCGCATCCTCGACACCCCCGACGGCGAGCCGGGGCTGAATTATCTTTGCGCAGGCTACCGCGCGTTTTTCAACCACGTGGACCGCCCCATGCGCTTCATGGCCGACGCGCTTCGCGCGGGCCGCGCCCCCGCCACGATCATGTGGCAGCTCGCCAGGGAAGACGCGGAGCTTGCCCAGCGCCTCGCGCGGGCGCGGCGCAACGACCCCTGCCCCTGCGGGAGCGGGCGCAAGGTCAAGCAGTGCCACGCGCGGGGCTGAGCGACGCCGGCCCCCACAGCCACAAACTAAGGAACTATCCCACCATGACAGCCCTGAAGCGAAGCGGGCAAGCCCCCTTCGAGTTCGTGCACCGCGCGGACCTCTCCACCTTGCCCGCACAGGTTCAACCGTGCGAGGTCAACCTGCATGGCGGATTTGCCGTTGATGAACGACCAGGATTCGGGCATATCTACTACGCGATGCCGGGCTGCGGCCTCATGCGGGTGGAGCCAACGCTCACGCAGCAGGAACTCATCAAGCTGCCCCCCTCCCTCACCCCGCTCAACTTCCACAGCACGCGGCTCGGCACCTTCGAGGGAAAGCAGCGGCTCTTCCTCCCGGCCAACGGCGACGAGATGGTGGCGATCCTCACCCTGGAGGGCGAGATTGACTTTTTGCTGAGCCGACCAGAGTTCGACACCTATCTCGACCCCGCCGCGCCCTTCAAGCCGACCGATGCCGTCCTTGCGGGGGAGCGCCTCTTCGTGGCGGATGGCTATGGCTCCAACCACATCCTCTCCGCAGAGATGGCGAGCCAGCAGTGGAGCGGCATCTTTGGGGGGAAAACAGCGGACCCCAACGAGAATGGGGCCTTTGGCACGGCGCATGGGATCACGCTGGAGCCATTCGACCAGCACCTCGCCATCGCCGACCGACTGCACTCGCGCATCCAACTTCACCAGCACGATGGGGCGTTCGTTGACTCCCACCCCGTCCCTGCCGGTGCCTGGCCCTGTGGCATCCACTATTTCCAGGTCAACGGTCGCTGGCTGGCCGTGGTGGGCTGTCTCTACGATCCGGTGCGAACGCGACCCGCCCCAATCTATATCCTGGACGCGGCGAGCTATGAGCTGCTCGCCACGATCCGCCCGAAGGAAGAGCTTGGCGTGGCGCTCGCCGACCATCTTCACAACGTGATCGCCTACGAGTCGGAAGGGCAACTCTTCCTGATCTGCCAGGCCTGGAATCCGGGCCACTACTTCGTGCTCCAACAGAGCTGAGGGGCGGGGTCGGGCAAGCCTCAGGCAGAGCCACGGGCGGGCGTGACGATCTGCCCTACCAGGAAGGCCGCCTGGAGCGCCTGCACCGCTTCCGTATAGTGAACATGGTCAGCAAATAGCTCGTCGCCGCCTAGCGCACGGGTGAACGTGTTCAGGTCGATCAACTCCGCCCCCGCCGCGAGCGCGACGCGATCCGCAATGGCGTTGTAGCGCTCCACATCAGCATCGAAGCGCTGGAAGTCGGCCATGCGGCTGTTGTGGATCGTGTCGATGACGGGCGTGGTGCGCACCCAGAGCAGCCGCGCCGCCAGCGCGTGCGCACGCTCGAAAATCCCCCGCAGGTTGCGCTCGTAAGCCTCCGGCCCCACCTGCACGCGCCCGTCGTAGCGCTTGATGTCGTGCAGCCCACAGTTGAGCAGCAGCACCTCCCACCGCCGCCCCTCCGCCACGCACTCATTCAGGTAGTCCAGCACCATCCCCGAGTCGCCGCCGTTCGCCCCCTCGGGGTTGTCCAGGTTGCCCGCCTTGCCCTCCTTGCGCGAGTAGCGAAACCAGGGGCGCAAAAAGCGCTCCAAAAAAGGGCCGTAGTGCATCGAGATACTGTCGCCGACTACGTGCAAGCTCTTCATCCCTACCTCCGCTACCAATTTCCAAGGGGAAACAACAGGGCGGCTCGCGTGCGAGCCGCCCTGTATCCTACCATCACCCCATCCCTGCGCTACCTGTCGGGTGGGTGCCCCGCGCGCCAGATGGCACGCAGCCGACCCGTTGTCAGCGGCGGCGCCGCCAGCCCAGCAGCCCGAGCAGGGCCAGCCCCGCGCCCAGCAGCGCCATGCCGCTCGTGGCGGGCGCGCTGGCGCTAGCCGCGGCCAGGGTGAGCGCGGTGGGGAGGCTGACCGTGGCGCTGACCGGCCCGTGCAACTCACTGGCCCCGCTCAGGCTGATGCTTTCCAGCCAGTAGTAGTAGGTCACATCCGGCTCCACCGTCGCGTCCAGCCATTCGTAGCTGGCCCCCTGCCCGCTGCCCGGTGCCTGCGAGGGGATTAGCTCCCCGTTGAGCGGCTCCCCCACCTGCGCGGCGTCCGTGCTGCGCCGCAGGTTGAAGCCCAGGTTGTCCCGCTCGCTTACCGTCACCCACTCCACCCGCACCGCGCTCCCCACGGGTGTCGCCGCTAGCGACTCCAGCGTGACCGCTGTGGGGACCACCCACTGCGCGATGTTGGAGGAAGCTTTGTCCCCCGCCTGGGTAAACCCGCCGCCCACCCACAGTGAGCCCCGAGCCAGCGCATTGACTTGATTGTCCATGCCACTGCCCAGCGCGCTCCATGTGCTGCCATCCCACTTGGCGATGCGGTTGCAGCCCGCCACGCTCGTGCACGTGCCCGCGCTGGTGAAGTCGCCCCCCGCGTACACGCTCCCGCTCCCATCCACCGCCAGCGCATTGACATCGCCGCCACGCCGCTGCCCAGCGCGCTCCACGTACCGCCATCCCACTTGGCGATCCGGTTGCAGCCCGCCGCGCTGTCGCAGCTGCCGGCGCTGGTGAAGTAGCCCCCCGCGTACAGCGCCCCGCTCCCATCCACTGCCAGCGCTAAGACAGCGTTGTTCATGCCACTGCCCAGCGCGCTCCACGTGCTGCCATCCCACTTGGCGATCCGGTTGCAGCCCGCCGCGCTGGTCGCACGTGCCCGCGCTGGTGAAGTAGCCCCCCGCGTACACGCTGTTCCCATCCACCGCCAGCGCATCGACACTGCTGTTCATGCCGCTGCCCAGCGCGCTCCACGTGCTGCCGTCCCACTTGGCGATCCGGTTGCAGCCCGCCGCGCTGTCGCACGTGCCCGCGCTGGTGAAGTTGCCCCCCGCGTACACGTCGTTCCCATCCACCGCCAGCGCATTGACAACGTTGTTCATGCCGCTGCCCAGCGCGCTCCACGTGCTGCCGTTCCACTTGGCGATCCGGTTGCAGCCCGCCGTCAGTCGCACGTGCCCGCGCTGGTGAAGAAGCCCCCGGCGTACACGCTCGCTCCCATCCACCGCCAGCGCTTAGACAGTGCCGTTCATGCCGCTGCCCAGCGCGCTCCACGTGCTGCCGTTCCACTTGGCGATCCGGTTGCAGCCCGCTGTGGTGTCGCACGTGCCCGCGCTGGTGAAGGTGCCCCCCGCGTACACGCTCCCGCTCCCATCCACCGCCAGCGCATTGACCCAGTTGTTCATGCCGCTGCCCGGTTCTGTAGCCCCCCATGTGCTGCCGTTCCACTTGGCGATCCGATTGCAGCCCGATGTGCACGAGCCCGCGCTGGTGAACTGGCCCCCCGCATACACGCTCCCGCTCCCATCCACCGCCAGCGCAGGACCGTGTTGTTCATGCCGCTGCCCAGCGCGCTCCACGTGCTGCCGTTCCACTTGGCGATCCGGTTGCAGCCCGCTGTGGTGTCGCACGTGCCCGCGCTGGTGAACTCGCCCCCCGCGTACACGCTCCCGCTCCCATCCACCGCCAGCGCATTGACATCGCCGTTCATGCCGCTGCCCAGCGCGCTCCACGTGCTGCCGTCCCACTTGGCGATCCAGTTGCAGCCCGCTGTGGTGTCGCACGTGCCCGCGCTGGTGAACTAGCCCCCCGCGTACACGCTCCCGCTCCCATCCACCGCTAGCGCATTGACTTGGCTACTCATGCCGCTGCCCAGCGCGCTCCACGTGCTGCCGTCCCACTTGGCGATCCGGTTGCAGCCCGCTGTGGTGTCGCACGTGCCCGCGCTGCTGAAGAAGCCCCCCGCGTACACGCTCCCGCTCCCATCCACCGCCAGCGCTAAGACAGTGCTGTTCATGCCGCTGCCCAGCGCGCTCCACGTGCTGCCGTCCCACTTGGCGATCCGGTTGCAGCCCGCTGTGGTGTCGCACGTGCCCGCGCTGGTGAAGTAGCCCCCCGCGTACACGCTCCCGCTCCCATCCACCGCTAGCGCATTGACTTGGCTACTCATGCCGCTGCCCAGCGCGCTCCACGCA
>CAWJTI010000009.1:0-308563 GCA_963845765.1 uncultured Chloroflexia bacterium | reverse complement strand
CGACAAACAATGAGGGGCCTCGCGTACTGCGCAGCCCCTCGTTGTGGTGGTTACTTGTCGGTCGTCGAACCCTGGGAGTCCCGTCGTCGTCGGTCGTCGTCGTCGGTCGTCCGTCGTCGGTCGTCGGTCGTCGGTCGTCGGTCGTCGGTCCCCGTCGTCCCCGCTACAACTCTTCGAGCGAGATGATGCCGTGTTGGAGCGAGTAGATGGCGGCCTGGGTGCGGTTGCTCAGGTTGAGCTTCTGAAAGATAAACGAAAGTTGGTTTTTGATAGTCTTCTCGGAGAGACCGAGCGCCTCCCCGATTTCCTGATTGCTGTCCCCCGCCGCCACGCGGCGCAGGATGTCGATCTCGCGATCTTCCAGCGACGCCACGCCGGTGGGCGCGGTGCGGGCGGCGGGAAGCTGCCGAAAGGTTTGCAGCACCCGCTGCGTCATGCTCGGGTCGAGGAGTACCTCGCCCAGTGCGGCCTGCTGCACCGCCTTGACCAGGAGGGAGACATCGGAATCCTTGGTGTAGTAGCCGCGCGCCCCCGCCTTGATCGCCTCAAAGACGTAATCGTCCTGCTTCGACATGGTAAGGATGATAATCGCGGGCGGCTTTTTGCCCTGCATGATCGCCCGCGTCGCGCGGACCCCGTCCATCTTGGGCATGTGAACATCCAGAAGCAGAACGTCCGGGTGCAACTCGTCTACCAGCTGGCAGGCAAGCTCCCCGTCCACCGCCTCGCCCACCACCTCGATCCCGTCCTGTGCTTGTAGCACATGCCGGATCCCTTGCCGAAACATGGTGTGATCGTCTGCCAGTAACACTCGAATTGCCATGCGCCGCCTTTATCCTCTGCTCGTCTACCCAGATTTATTGAGATATAGGAGAAGTATAGAGCGCCTGCTTTTGGATTTCAATCGTACTTTTATCCTTGTTCGGATGCGCCACACGTTTGTTCCCGCAGCGTGGAACCGTCCCACTCCCACAGCACGATGTCCCCCCTGCCAACGCCCACATGGTTGAGCGCGATCACCTCGCTGGTGCGACCACCCTCATGGTGCACCCGCTTGCGCGTGGGGCGATGCATGTGCCCCACCAGGTGCAGGCGCGGCTGAAGGGTGTCGAGGAGGGCGCGGGTCGGCGGGTTGCCAAAGGGGCCAAAGTGGCCGCTCGGCCAATCGTGGGTCAGCAGGATGTCCACCGCTTCCGCCCGCCGCAACGTTTCGACGTGCGGCCTGCGAAAGTAGGTGGGCTCCTTGAGCAAGGTTTTCCGCTCGCGCCACCCTTCCGGCAGCGGCAACTCGTAGCGCGTCGGGCTGTGGATGCCGCTGAGCGCCGCGATGCGCAGCCCTGCCCGCTCGATGATCCCCGCGCGCCCCGCATACACGATGCCCGGCGCGATCTCGCCCCCCTCCGCTAGCTCTTCGAGCCAGCCGTAGGGCTCATGGTTGCCGCCGATAAAGATAACCTCGGCGGGGTAACGCAGCTCACCGCTCAGCACGCGATGGAAGCTGCCCAGCTGCCGACGCCGCTCAGGGCCCGCCATCGTGAGCAGGTCGCGCTCGTCGCGCACCGGCTCAAAATCGCCCACCTGTAGCACAAACGCGAGCGGCGCGCCCAACCCCGCACTCGCCTCGTCCAGCCGCGCGATCAGCCCCGCATGATCGCCATGGATGTCGCCCGCAGCGGCGAAAAAGATAGGTTTCATAGGCAGAAAGTTGAAGGTTGAGGTCTAAATGCCGAAGCCCATCAGCACCATGCCGCGCGGTTACCCGCACCGGCTAGCTATCAGCCCGTTGTTCCGTCGTTCATTCCGCATTCCGCATTCCGCACTCCGCATTAATAATGCGACACCACCTTCGTGCCCACCTGGGCCCAGTTGAAGAACCACTCGGCATCGGAGTTGCGCAGGTTCACGCAGCCGTGGCTCATCGGGTTGCCAAAATTGTTGTGCCAGTAGGTGCCGTGAATGCCATAGCCCCGGTAAAAGTACATCGTGTAGGGCACGTCGCGCAGGTAGTAGTAATCCCCCACCGCGTAGGAGCCGCCCTCCATGTCGGTGTAGCGATACTTGACGTAGACGTGATAGGTACCGGTCACGGTGGGGGTACGCGGCAGCCCCGTCGAGACAATGGCCGAGTACACCGCCGCGTTGCCCTCGTAGGCGGTGATCGTCTGGTTGCTCAGGTTCACGTCAATCCACTTTTCCCCGCTGGCGGCAGAGCTACTCGCCACCGGCGCGCTCGGTGCCTGCGCAACCGGCGCGCTCACGGCAGCGGCGCTGCCGCTGGGGATCGTGAGGGTTTGCCCCACATAGATGAGCGAGCCGGAGAGCCTGTTGGCGCTCATCAGCGCCTGCACGGTGGTGCCGCTGCGCGCGGCGATGCCATAAAGGGTATCGCCGCTGCGCACGGTGTAGCCGCCGCCGGTCGAGAGCGCGACCGGGGCCGCTGCCACCGCGCCGCTCCCGCCAGGGAGCGCCAGCGTTTGCCCTGCATACACCCAGGAGTTCCACGAGAGCCCGTTGGCCTGCGCCAACTGCTGCGTGGTCAGGCCGTAGCGCTGCGCGATACCGGTCAGGGTCTCGCCATAGCTGACTACATGGCTCCCGTCCGCCGAGGCCAGCGGGACGACCCCCACCAGGAGCAACAAGGCGACAAGAAGCGCGAAAAGGGTACGAGTAGAAACAACCCGAGCCATGACAACCTCCGTTTCAAGCATGCTAGAAATATGTTTTCGTCCATGTGTGCTACGGTCCAAGTATAACAACCAAGAACACACTCTGTCCATAGCCAAATTTTGTAGCGGCGCGCGTAGGATTGGCGGAGGCATCCGCTAGCTCTGCCGCTCGGCCAGCAGCCCCGCTGTGGCGGTATTGGCTACTTGAAATATCATTATGATTCAGAAAGCTGAATAGCTGCCGCGCTGCTTTTGGAGTATAACTTTCTGCTGCGCGGTGACCACTGGAAAAGCTGCCGCGCAAAAGCGTGCCCTGGCTTCTACGTCACCCTGTCCATAAAATCGAGAGAAATCAAGAATCTAGATGGCCCACTATTCCCGACGTGACCGCCTGCAATACGCCTTCGACAACACCATGTCCCACGGCCCGATTGCGCTGATCGGCTGGCTGGCGGCTTTATCGCTGCTGATTATCCTGCTATTCGCCGTGCTGCTCACCCTGCTCGGCATCGCGCCCGAGGGCAGCGAGCCGCTCTCGTTCGTCGAAGTGCTTTGGGTCAACCTGATGTACATGCTCGACTCGGGCGCGGTGGGCGGCGCGGTGGGCTGGGCCTTCCGCGTCGTCATGCTGATCGTGACGGTTGGCGGTATCTTCGTCCTCAGCACCCTCATCGGCGTGCTGAGCAGCGGGATCGAGGGCAAGCTGGAGGCACTACGCAAGGGGCGCTCGCGCGTGATCGAGGAGGGGCACATCGTGGTGCTCGGCTGGTCCCAGCAAATCTTCCCCATGCTCTCCGAATTGGCGATTGCCAACGAGAACCAGCCCCGCGCCCGCATCGTGATCCTGGGTGACCACGACAAAGTGGAGATGGAAGAGGCCATCCGCGACATGGTCGGCCCCACCGGGCGCATGCGCATCGTGTGCCGCAGCGGCAGCCCGATCAACCTGCACGACCTGGACATCGTCAACCTCCAGCAGGCACGCTCGATCATCATCCTCTCCCCCGAGGAAGAGGAGCCGGATTCGAGCGTCATCAAGAGCATCCTGGCGATCACCAACCAGCCGAACCGCCGCGCGGCCCCGTACCACATTGTGGCGGAGATTCGCGACCCCAAAAATGTGTCGGTGGCGAAGATGGTGGGCGGGGACGAGGTGGAACTGATTCTTGTTGGCGACCTGATCTCGCGGATCATCGCGCAGACCTGCCGCCAGGCGGGGCTATCGGTGATCTACAACGACCTGCTCAACTACGAGGGGGACGAGATTTACTTCCACACCGAGCCTTCCCTCGTGGGGCAGCGCTTTGCGGAAACCCTGCTGGCCTACGAGGACGCCGCCGTGATCGGCGTGCGGCCTGCGGGGGGCGTGGCGCAGCTAACCCCCCCGATGGACCTTGTGCTCCAGCCAGGGGACGAGTTGCTGCTGATTGCCGCCGACGATGGCGCGTTCCGCCTGACCCCGCTGCCCGCCAACGCGGTGGATGCGGCGGCGATTCGGCTCCGCGCGCCGCAACCCCTGTTGCCGGAGCGCACCCTCATTCTGGGCTGGAACTGGCGCGTGCCGCTTATCATCCAGGAACTGGACCGCTACGTCGCCGCTGGCTCGGTAGTGACCGTTGTCGCCGACGTGCCCGAGGCCGAGAGCGCCCTGGCGGACCTGACAGGGGCCATGCAACAGCAGCAGGTAACCTTGCAGGTGGGCGACATCACCGACCGCCGCACCCTGGACGAGCTAGGGGTCGGCACGTATGACCATGTGATCACCCTTTCCTACTCCGACCATCTGGACGCGCAGCGCGCGGACGCGCGCACCCTGATCACCCTGCTGCACCTGCGCGACATGGCGAGCCGCGACGGTCAGCGCTTTTCCATCGTGAGCGAGATGCTGGACCAGCGCAACCGCGCGCTGGCCGAGATCGCGCGCGCCGACGATTTCATCGTGAGCGACCGCCTTGTCAGCCTGATGCTCGCCCAGGTTGCGGAAAACAAGGCGCTCAACGAGGTGTTTGGGGACCTGTTTGATCCCGAGGGGGCGGAAGTCTACCTCAAACCTATCGAGGATTATGTCATCCTGGACACACCGCTCAACTTTTACACGGTGGTGGCCGCTGCCAGGGAGCGCGGGGAGATTGCGATTGGCTACCGACGCCAACTCGATAGCAGCGTAGCCGGGCCGACCTACGGGGTCACGCTCAACCCGCCCAAATCCACAGCGGTCCGCTTCCGCGCGGGCGACCGCATCGTGGTGCTGGCCGAGGAGTAAGCGTTGGAACGTTGGAACGTTGGAACGTTGAAACGTTGAAACGTTGAAACGTTGGAACGTTGGAACGGCGTAAGTCCTAAAAGTGTTAAGACTTACGCCGTTAGGAAGACCACGGACGAGGGACAATCGCAGCTTCTCTGTCGTCGGTCGTCGGTCGTCGGTCGTCGCGCGCAGAGGGCCCCCGTCCGTCAAAGGTTACTTCTTCGCCCACCACCCATAGCGCTTCATGAGCGAGCGCGTGACCTCGGAAAAAATCACCCCGATCAGCGAGCCGCTCATCACGTCGCCGGGGTAATGCGCGCCCAGGTACACGCGCGAGAAGCCCACGAGCAGGGCGATGCTGTACCAGAGCGCTTTCCAGCGCGGCAGTTCATGGCTCATCATGCGCGCCCCCGCAAAGGCGGCGGCCCCGTGCCCCGACGGGAAGGACCAGTTGCCGGGCTTTTTGCCCACGACGATGGCCCGCACTACATCGATGAAGGGGCGCTTGCGGCGGAAATACTTTTTGACTGGCCCCTCGATGACCAGCGCCGCCACCCAGATCGGCACGCTGATGCGCTTTAAAATCAAGGTGGCCCGCCGCCGCCGAAAGGGCCAGAACAGCGCCACGCCGATGATCCACGCCCAGCCCCCGTTGAAGACAACCGACAAATATTGAAAAAACTTGTTCAAAGCACGGGTGTGTAAGCCGTTATTGATAGCGATAAAAAGCGCGGTATCGTACTTCTGGAAGAAGCTCATCCGCTTCATGATCGTGTCGCGCAGGTAGCGGCGCGGGCGCTCCAACGCTTCCGGCTCGCCCGTGAGCGCGGGGTTGGTCACCTCCTGCACCGCCGCGACGACCGCCTCGTAGGCTGGCCCATCCAACTCGGCGACCTCCGCCGCAATCGCCTCGATGGCTGCGGCTGCCTCGTCAAGCTCACTCACCTGCTCGCCCGCGTCCGCCGCCTGCTCGACCGCATCCGCCGCCACCTCGGTCTGCGTCTCGGCGGCTGCTCCCTCCGCGTCGGGTGCCGCCTCCGCGACCTCCACCGCTCCCTGCCCCGCAGAGTCCGACTCCAGCCGCGCGATCAGCGCCTCCGCCTTTTCCATCGTATCGATGGATTGGAGCGCCTCCTGAAGTTCCTCTTTGATGGGCTGGGCCGCCGCCTGCGTTGCCTCGTCCGGCTGGTTCCAAGGCTCCGCACTCTGGCTCATTTCGTCTTCCTCCATTCCCCCTCCTCTTCTTGATCTCCCCTCGCGTCCGATTACCCGATAGTAACACCCCCGACTTGAAACGAGAAACCAAGCAAGTCATGGCTTTGTTTTAAAACAGCTAAGTTTGACAAGGATGGGAATTGATGGTTGCCTAGACCCTACCCACTCAGGCGGCATCGCGCCCAGAAAGGAAAGTTGGTAGCGAGTGCAACGACCCCGCTGACGATGTGCAAGATTGTTTTTCTCTTTAAACTTTTAGGAAGGTCCATCATGGAAGACAACCTAGTCTTGAACAAAGCGATCGCCGCCCTGAAAGCGGGCGAGCGGGCCAGGGCGCGTGCCCTGCTCGCTGATCTGCTTCGAAATCACCCTGACAACCTTGCCGCCTGGCTCTGGCTCTCCGAAACCCTCGACTCGGTGGAGCAGCGCCGCAGTTGTTTGGAACGCGTGCTCGCCCTCTCGCCCGGCCACCCCGTGGCGCTGCGCGGCCTCGCCAAGTTGGACGCTCCCCCGCCACTCGCTGCCCCGCACCCTGAGCTTCCCCCCTCCAGCACCCGCGCCGCCCCCCCCGATCGCCAGACCGCGCTGCTCGAAACGATCCTGGAACAGCTGCAAACCATCACCGCGCTACTCCGCGCGCCGCAAGACATGGCTCCCGCGCCCAGCGCCGCAGCACCCGCGACGATTGAGGAGTCCCCCGCGCCGCCCGCTGTCACCACACCCGCCGAGGCACGCGAGGCTGCCTTGCCCGCCGACGCGGAGCCCGCCCCGCCGCGCCCCCCCACCATCGAGGCGTGGCTCCTCGCGCGCGGAATCCTGGTGGAAAGCGCCAAACAGGAAGAGGTGACCGACCGCATCTTCGACCACCTCGCGCTGGCCCTGGGCGACCGCTTTGAAAGCCTGCAACCGCTGCACGACCTGTTCCGGCGCAACCAATCGTCGGGGCGCGGCTTCTCGCTGAGCCTCGCCAGCGCGACGCAGCAGGAAATCGCCGATATCACCAGCTTCTGCAACACCCTCCACCAGTACGCCTTCCTGGCCGAGTACACCTACTTTCGCCAGAATCGCAACCTCCACATCGTGCCGCAGCGCACCGGCCCGGTGATCAACTTTTTCACGGGTGGCTGGTTCGAGCGCTACATGTGCGCCAGGCTGACCGCCCTGCTGGCAGAGCGCGGGCTGGGCTACACCCTCCTGCAAAACCCACTCATCATCCTGCCCAACGGCGACCGTGCCGAGCTGGACCTGCTGCTGCTGGTCGAGGGCGAGCCGCTCTGGGTCGAGTGCAAGACCGGCAACTTCCAGCAATATGTTCAAAAATATGGCGAGCTGCGCGCCCTGCTGGCGCTCCCGCCCGACCGCGCCCTGCTCGTCATCCTGGGCATGGAAGGGCGGCGCTGCAACGAGCTGACGCACCTCTACGACCTGACCTTTGCCAACGAGAAAACCTTTCTGGCACGGGTCGGCACGATCTTGGGCGACGCGCCCGCCGCGCCCGCCGACGAGCCGCCGCCCGTCGCGGAAGAGGTGCCGCTGCAGCTCGCCAGCGACCTGTACTCCCTTCTTAACAAGGCTGGCTTGCGCCCATGCACGGAGCATCGGGGCGAGGTGATCCGCAAGCTGATCGACGTGAGCCATTCCGCCACGCGCCCCGACAACCTCTTCGCCATCAAGGCGCTGCTGGCCGAGCAGTTGGACAACGACCATCGCGCCGATTTCTCGAAGAGCAAGTTGCAGGATATCCTGAACGCGCTGCTGCGGGGCGGCTGCTTTCTGGACGAGGCGGGCCAGCCCGTACAAACCTTCAAGGACCCCATCGCATCCCTCGTCGCGACCGACCCCGCGTCCCTTGAAGCCAAATGTGTCGAGGCGTACCTGCGCGTCCTGCTCGCCGAGTGGCCCGCCTATTTTGATGCTCGCAGAGCGCAATATGGAAGACGGCTCGCCGCTTTTTCGCAAGTAACCGGCGGGCAGCTGCCGGACATTCCCGTGTTGGAACGCTTGAAAGAGGAGGCGCAGCGCGCCTAAGTCGCTCATGAGCTTCGACCCGTCGCTGACCCAGTTGACCCTCGCCCAGGCCGCGACGCGCCTGGCGCAGCATGCGCTTTCCCCCGTCGAGCTGACGCGCGCCCACCTCGCGCGCATCGAGCAGGTGGACCCGCACCTCACCAGCTTCCTCACCGTCACGGCGGAGCAGGCGCTGGCGCAGGCCCGCGCGGCGGAAACAGAGATCGCGCGCGGCAACTATCGCGGGCCGCTGCACGGGGTGCCGCTCGCGCTAAAAGATGTGATCGAGACGGCGGGCACCCGCACCACGGCGGGCTCGCAGCAGCTGCGCGAGTACGTGCCGACGGAGGACGCCACGGTCGTGCGACGCTTGAAGCAGGCGGGCGCGATCCTGCTCGGCAAGCTGGCGATGCACGAGTGGGCGATGGATGTCACAAACATCAACCCGTTCTACGGGACCTGCCGCAACCCGTGGGACACCGAGCGGATCCCAGGCGGCTCGTCGGGCGGCTCCGGCGCGGCGCTCGCGGCAGAGCTGTGCCTGGGCGCGCTCGGCAGCGACACAGCGGGCTCGATCCGCATCCCCGCCGCCCTATGCGGCGTCGTGGGGCTGAAGCCCACCTTCGGGCGCGTCAGCACGCGCGGCGTGCTCCCGCTCAGCTGGAGCCTGGACCACGTCGGGCCGATGGCGCGGCGGGTCCGCGACGTGGCGCTGCTGCTCCAGGTGCTCGCGGGCTACGATCCCGCCGACCCGCACGCCGCCAACGTGCCGGTGCCCGACTTCAGCGCCGAGCTAGACGAAGGGGTGCGCGGCTGGCGGGTCGCGCTGGTCACTCGACAGCTTCGAGGCGGATGGACGAGAGGCGGCTGCCGAGGTGCTGGCGGCGGTGCGCGCCGCCGCGCGGCAATTGGAGGCGCTGGGGGCACAGGTGGAGGAGGTGACGCTGCCCGAGGTCAGCGCGCTGTGGCCCCCCACCGCCCACCTGCTGATGAGCGACGCCCTCGCCGCCCACCGCGCGCGGCTGGACGCGGAGCCGGACGGCTTCAGCCCGGAGACCCTACGCAGCCTCCGGCGCGCCGAGCGCATCACGGGCGAGGCGGTGGCGCGGGCAAGGCAGCGGCAGGCAGCGCTACGCCGCCATCTTGACGACTTTTTCACTCGCTACGATCTGCTGCTGACCCCTACCACATCGGTAGCGGCCCCGCTGATCGCTGCTCCCTTCGCCCATCACGACGTCGCGCCCCCGCTGATCAGCTACACCGCGCCGTTCAACCTGGCGGGGCTGCCCGCGCTCTCGCTGCCCTGCGGCTTCACCGCATCGGGGCTGCCAATCGGCCTCCAAATGGTGGGGCCTGCGTGGGGCGAGGCGAGGTTGCTCCGTGCAGCCCAGGCATATGAGCAGGCGACCGACTGGCACGAGCGGCGGCCAAGGGTAGAGCAAGGATCGCTAGAGCAAGGATTTCAGAAATGAAGGATGTAACGAGAGCGGAGGTTCGGCGCGGGGCCTACTACGATTCGATCGTGCTGATGCAGCTCCAAAGCGCGCTGGCCGCGCGCGAGGGGGTGCTGGACGCGGGCGCGATGATGGGCACGGCTGCCAACAAGGAGGTGCTCGCAGGGAGCGGGCTGCTCACCGAGGCGGCGCAGGCGGCGCGGCCCGATGATCTGATCATCGTCGTGCGCGCGGCCAACGCCGAGCATGCCGAGGCGGCACTGGGCGCGGTCGAGACGCTGCTGGCGCGCCGCGCGGCCACGTCGGACGAGGAGTATCTGCCGCAGAGCCTGGCGGTGGCCGCCAAGATGATGCCGGAGGCGCGGTGGGTGCTCGTCTCGGTGCCGGGGCGCTACGCGGCGGGGGTCGCGCGCGAGGCGCTGCGCCTGGGCAAAAATGTCTTCCTGTACAGCGACAACGTCGCGGTGGAAGAAGAAATCGCACTCAAGCAGCAGGCCGCGCGCGCGGGGCTGCTCGTGATGGGGCCAGACTGCGGGACCGCCATCGTGAATGGGGTAGGCTTCGGCTTCGCGAACCGCGTGCGGCGCGGCCCCATCGGCTTGATAGCCGCCTCCGGCACCGGCTTGCAGGCGGTGAGCTCGCGCATCCACCAGCTTGGCGGTGGGATCAGCCAGGCGCTCGGCACAGGGGGGCGCGACCTGTCGGAGGCGGTCGGCGGGATCACCACGCGGCAGGCACTGGCGCTGCTCGCGGCGGACCCCGCGACCGAGGTGATCGTGCTCATCTCCAAGCCGCCCGCGCCGCAGGTAGCGGCGGAGATCCTGGAATTGGCGCAAGGGGCGGGCAAGCCGGTGGTGGTCAACTTTATAGGCCACGTGCCCGCCAGCGCGCAGCATGGGTACCCTCCACTTCGCGCGCACCTTCGATCAGGCAGCCGCACGTGCGGTGGAGCTTGCCGCGCGCGGTGCAACCGGTGCGCTCTCCGAGCAGTCCCCTTCGCCCCCACGCAGCGCTTTTTGCGCGGCCTTTTCTCCGGCGGCACGCTGGCTTACGAGGCGCTGCTCCTGCTGTCGGGCGATCTCGCCCCGATCTACTCGAATGTCCCGCTCGACAAGCGCTACGCGCTGCCCAACCCGGCGGAAAGCCAGGGACATACGATCGTGGACCTGGGCGAGGACGAGTTCACGGTGGGTCGGCTCCACCCGATGATGGACAACGATCTGCGCCTGCGCCGCCTGCGCCAGGAAGCCGCCGACCCCGAGGTCGCGCTGCTGCTGCTGGATCGTGGTGCTGGGCGACGGCGCGCACGCGGACCCCGCCAGCGAGCTCGGCCCCGCCATCGCGGAGGCGAAACGGGCGGCGGAGGAGGCGGGACGCTTTTTGGAGGTGGTCGCCCTGCTCATCGGCACGGAGGAGGACCCGCAGGGGCTGGAGCGCCAACGCGAGCAGCTGATGGAGGCGGGCGCGCGCGTCGAGCGGAGCAGCGAGGCGGCGCTGCGCTACGTGGGCGATCTGCTGCGCGCGCTCCAGCCGAGGCGGCGACGTTGCCGCCGCCCGACGCCGATCTGTCGCTGCTGCACGGGTCGGTGAGCGACGATCAATGTGGGGGTGGCGCTGTTTGCGGAGAGCGTCGCGGCGCAGGGCGCGACGGCGCTCCAGGTGCGCTGGCGGCCCCCGGCAGGGGGCAACGAGCGGCTGGCCGCGCTGCTGGCGCGCATGCGCAGAGATAGGGCAGGGAGAACAAGGATTTTCAGGAATGAAGGATACGGATGGGGCAGAGGGGTAAGGACGGTAGAGCAAGGATCGCAGAAATGAAGGATACGGATGGCGTAGGTGGGTAAGGCGGTAGAGCAAGGATGCAGAAATGAAGGATGGGGATGGTTGATATCGAGCGGGCGAACGCGGAGGCGGTGGGGCGGATGATGGAGGCGCGGCCCGTGTTGGTGGGGCTGGCGAAGGCGCGCGACGTCATCCCCGGCATGCGCGACAACCTGCTGCTGCACGCCGGGCCGCCGATCGAGTGGGAGCGCATGTCCGGCCCGCTGCGGGGCGCGGTGATCGGCGCGCTGATCTTCGAGGGGCGGGCCCGGACGAGGCCGAGGCGCGCGCCCTGGTGGCGCGGGGCGAGGTCGACTTCGAGCCCTGCCACCATCACCAGGCCGTCGGCCCGATGGCCGGCGTGATCTCGCCCTCGATGACGGTCTACATGGTCGAAAACCAGACCCACGGCAACCGCGCCTTTTCCAACCTGAACGAGGGCTACGGCAAGGTGCTGCGCTACGGCGCCTTCGACGCGGAGTGTGCAAGCATCGGCTGCGCTGGATGAACGACGTGCTGGCCCCGACCCTGGCCGGCGGCGATCGAGGCGAGCGGCGGGCTCGACCTGCGCGCGCTGATGGCGGAGGCGCTGCACATGGGCGACGAGGGGCACAACCGCAACAAGGCGGGCTCGCTGCTCTACCTGAAGGCGCTCGCCCCGCACATCGCGCACGTGGCGCGCGACAGCACCGAGCCGGCGAGGCGAGGTGCTCCAGTTCCTGGGCGACAACGCGCTCGCGGTGCTCAACCCGGTGATGGCGGCCTGCAAGGCGATGGCCGATGCCGCGCACGGCGTCGAGGGCAGCACCATCGTCACGACGATGGCGCGCAACGGCACCGACTTTGGGATTCGCGTCAGCGGCCTGGGCGACCGCTGGTTCACCGCGCCTGCCGAGGTGCCCGAGGGCCTCTACTTCCCGGGCTTCAGGCCAGCGACGCCAACCCCGACATCGGCGACAGCACCATCACCGAGACGGCCGGCATCGGCGCCTTTGCCATGGCCGCCGCGCCGGCTATCGTCACCTTCGTCAGCGGCACGCCCGCGCGACGCGCTCAACGCCACGCTGGAAATGTACGAGATCACCGAGGCCGAGCACACAGCACTTCACCATCCCGCCGCTCGACTTTCGCGGCACCCCGACCGGCATCGACATTCGCAAGGTGGTCGAGACGGGGATCACGCCGCGCGTCAACACCGGCATCGCCCACCGCGAGGCCGGCGTCGGGCAGGTCGGCGCGGGGCTGGTCCGCCCGCCGATGGCGATCTTCGAAGCGGCGCTGGATGGCGTTCGCGGAGCAGTATGGATATTAGAGATCGGTGATCGCAGACGGCAATTGCTAGCATTCCATCTCCAATCACTAATCTCTTCATCAAAAGCAGAGAGACAAGGAAAACCGAGCACTATGAACATCTATGATCTGTCCCAACCCCTGAACCAGGACGCGCCGTTCTGGCCCTATCTACCCGCCGTTCGAGGTGAAGTACATCAAGCGCAAGTCCGAGCACGGGGTCAACGCGCAGTACATCATGACCTCGAACCACATGGGCACGCACCTCGACGCGCCGCGCCACTTTGTGACCGGCGGCAAGACGATCGACCAGATTCCGCTGGAGTGGCTGTACGGCGAGGGGGTCATCGTGGACCTGAGCGACATGCTGGACGAGTTGGACGCTTTTCCGCCCCGCCGACATCGAGGCGCGCGCGGAGGTGCGCGAGGGGCGATATCCTCTTCATCCACACCGGCTGGCACCGCTACGCGCAGTTCGGCGAGACGCCGGACGAGGAGAAGTACATCCTGCGCCACCCCGGCCCGCACCATAGCTTGGTCGAGTGGCTGCTCGACAAAAAGATTCACCTGTGGGCCGTGGACATGATCTCCACCGATCACCCGATGAACCTGCCCATTGGTCGCTTTCTGGGCAAGGGCGGGTTGGAGCATTGGCAGCGGGTGCGCCGCCAGGTCGAAGAGAAGTACGGCGCGGAAAATGTGGACGAGTCTGTTCCCCGAGGGGGCGTACCAGTTGACGCACAATGCGCTCTTCCCGCACGACTGTTTCCATGTGGAGAATCTGGGTGGGCAGATCGGCGACCCCGCGCTGCACAACCGACGCCTGACGCTCGGCGCGTTCCCCTGGCTCTTCAAGGGCGGCGAGGCGGCGTTCTGCCGCGCGGTGGCCTGTGCACAGGAATAGAGCAAGGATGCAGGATACGGCAGGCAAGGATACTGCAGAAGAGAAGAGGAGTAACGAATGGCTACGTGAGGCGAGGCTGCGGCACGAAGGTGACGGGGCAGATCTTGCAGCGCCTACTTCGAGGTTTGGAACCATACGGCACGCACTCTACCCAGAGGCGATCTATGAGCGGTGCCTGCAACAGGAGTTGCAGAGCCGCAAGTTCAGATGTACGCGCCAAGCTGCGAGTACGATATCTTCTACAAGGATTTCAAGGTGGGCAACAAGAGCTCGATCTGTTTCGTTGCAGGCGAGGTCGTCGTCGGAACTGAAGGTTGCGCCCGAGCTGACCCCGCTCCACAAGGCGCAGGCATCTCCTACCTCAAGGTGGTGGGAAAGCAGGATGCGCTGCTGCTGAACTTTGGCGGGCTAGCGCCCTAAGTTCAGCGCCTCTTCTACAACACACCGAGCCGCCCATGGCCGCTGACACCGTGCGAGCGTTGCAGAGGAAGCTTCGCGCCTTACCGCTCCTGATCTCGACCTTCGAAATTCAAACCGCGCTGTACGAAGTCTTTGTACACCTTGGCCCTGGCTTCGTTCACCGGATCTACGCCAATGCGCTGCTACCACGAACTGATAGGCTGCAGGGCCTGGACCGCAGCCCAGGCGCACGACTTGACGTGAGCCTTTACAAGGGGCAGCTGCAATCGGCTCCATCCCGTTTGCTCACCTCCAGGTAGAAGACATCCTCGTCTTTCCCGTCGCTCACCACGTACCCCGCGACGGACTCCCCGTTCAAGCCATCAAAGCCTATCTCACCATCACAAGCTTCCACTCGCCATCCTCGCCAACTTCCAATCTCATGCTCCTGCCACCCATGCATTCGCCGACCCCCCATCCTTAATTTCTGACCATCCTTGCTCTACACCTACCCACCATGAAACCACCACCCTTCCTGTACCACGCCCCCGCCACCCTCGCCGAGGCGCTGGCCCTCCTCGGCGAGCATGGCTACGACGCCAAGCCACTTGCAGGGGGGCAAAGCCTGGTGCCCACCATGAACTTTCGCCTCGCGCGGCCCGCGGTGCTCGTGGACCTGAACCCCGTGGCGTCCCTCTTCGGCATTCGCGAGGGGGAGGACGGCGGCCTGCTCGTCGGCGCGATGACGCGGCAGCGCGCGGTGGAGCGGAGCCCGCTCGTCCACGCGCGCGCGCCGCTGGTGGCGGAAACCATGCCCTGGATCGCCCACCCACAGATCCGCAATCGCGGCACCTTCGGCGGCTCGCTGGCCCACGCGGACCCCGCCGCCGAGTTGCCCGCGCTCGCCCTCGCGCTGGGCATGCGGCTCAAGGCGGAAAGCCGTCGCGGCGCGCGCTGGATCGCCGCCGCCGACTTTTTCCTGAGCCTCTTCGAGACGACGCTGGAGCCCGATGAACTCCTCACCGAGATCGCCATCCCGCCGCTGCCCGCGCGCACCGGCACCGCCTTCGAGGAGGTGGCCCGCCGCCACGGGGATTACGCGCTGGCCGGGGCCGCCGCCGTCGTGACCCTGGCGGCCGATGGCACCATCGCCGACAGCAAGCTCGTCTTCCTCTCGCTGGGCGACGCGCCAATCGAGGCGCACGCGGCATCGCGGCTGCTGCGCGGCGAGCTACCCAGCGACGAGGCGCTGCGGGCGGCGGCGGACGCCATCGAGGCGGACATCGACCCCATCGGGGACGTTCACGCCAGCGAGGGCTTTCGGCGGCACCTGGCACGGGTGCTGGCGCAGCGCACTCTGGCGCGCGCGGCGGCACGGGCAGGGAGCGCCAGCCATGAAGGATAGTTCCACCATCCGCAAGCCCCTCAGCTGCATCGTGGACCCGAAACGCGGGCTGATGTACGTAAAGTGGCAGGACGAGCACGAGAGCCTGATTCCCCTCCACACGGTGCGCCAGCAATGCCCCTGTGTGGAGTGTAGGATGCTGCGCGAGAACAGCGACCCGCTCCGCACCTTGAAGGTGGGCCAGGCCGAGCCGAGCATCGAGCCGGTCGCGGTCGAGCAACTGGGGAACCATGCGCTCCAAATCACCTGGAAGGACGGGCACAACGCGGGCCTCTACCCATGGCCGCTGCTGCGCGGGCTCTGCCCCTGCGACGCGTGCCAGCAAGCGAGGAGACCCAAACCATGAGCCAAGAAATTTCCGTGCGCGTCAACGGGCGCACCTACACCCGCACTGTCGAGCCGCGCCTGCTGCTGAGCGATTTTCTGCGCCACGAGTTGGGGCTGACCGGCACCCACGTCGGCTGCGAGCATGGAGTGTGCGGCGCGTGCACCGTGCTCTTCGAGGGCGAGCCCATCCGTGCCTGCCTTATCTTCGCCGTGCAGGCAGAGGGCCACGAGGTCAGCACCGTCGAGAGCCTCGCCACCGACCCCGACACGCTCCACCCGCTCCAGCAAGCCTTTTGGGATGCGCACGGGCTGCAATGCGGCTTCTGCACCCCCGGCATTCTCATGACCCTCATTGCCTTTCTCCAAGAAACCCCCGACCCCTCCGAAGCCGAAATTCGCGAGGCCCTTTCCGGCAACCTGTGCCGCTGTACCGGCTACCAAAACATCGTCCGCGCTGCCCAACTCGCCGCCCAATCTTATCTTTAGCCTATCCGCACCCTTCATCCAACCTGCCGCCATCCTTCATCAGACCTGCCGTATCCTTAATTCCTGCCCATCCTTGTTCCAGAGACACCATGACCACCCAAACCTTTGGCCAGCCCATCCGCCGCAACGAGGACCCGCAGCTACTCACGGGCCGCGCCCAGTTTGTGGACGACATCCACATTCCGGGCATCCTCCACGCCGCCTTCAAGCGCAGCGACTACGCTCACGCGCGGCTGCGCGGGATCGATGTGGAGAGCGCGCGAGCCATGCCGGGGGTCATCGCCGTCTACACCGCAGCGGAGCTAGGCGACTTCTGGCAGCCCTCGCCGCTGCTCGTGCCGCCGCCCCCCGCCGAGCATGTGATCTTCAACGCGCGCACCGCGGGGCAACTGGCGCGCGACAAGGTGCGCTTCGTCGGCGAGCCTATCGCGATGGTGATCGCCGCGAGTCGCTATCTGGCCGAGGACGCCGCCGAGCAGATCATCGTTGACTACGAGCCGCTCGACGCCGTGGTGGGGCTCGAAGCGGCGCTCCGTGATGATGCGCCGCTCGTCCACGAGGAGGTCGGCTCGAACATGGCGGCGCACGTGATCCAGCGCAAAGGGGAGTGGGAGCGCGCCAAAGCCGCGGCGGATCTGGTGATCGAGCGGCGCTTCTGGTACGACCGGGGCACCGCCGCGCCGATGGAGACGCGCGGGGTCGTCGCGCAGTTTGACCCGCTCGCGCGCCGCCTGACCGTGTGGGACTCGACCCAGGCTCCCATCCCGATCCGCAACGGACTCGCGGCCATGCTTGGCCTGTCGGAGCGGCAGGTGCAGGTGATCGCGCCCTTTGTCGGCGGCGGCTTTGGCCCGAAGGTGATGATGTTTTACCCGGAAGAGACCCTCGTGCCCTGGGCGGCGATGCAGCTGGGGAGGCCGGTCAAGTGGATCGAGGACCGACTGGAAAATTTTTACGCCATGACGCAGGAGCGCGGCCAACTCCACGATTCGGCCATCGCGCTCACAAGCGACGGGACAATCCTCGGCGTGCGCGACGTCTTCCTCCATGACACCGGCGCATACATCCCCTACGGGCTGACCGTGCCGATCAACACGCAGTGCACCCTGCTCGGCCCCTATGTCGTGCCGCACTACTACACCGAATTCAAAGCGATTTTCACCAACAAGACGGTCGTCACCCCCTATCGCGGCGCGGGGCGGCAGCACGGGGTCTTCGTGATGGAGCGGCTGCTCGACATCGCCGCGCGCGAGTTGGGCCGGGACCCGCTGGCGCTGCGCCGCCAGAACCTGATCCCGCCCGACGCCTTCCCCTGGTGCAACGAGATCATCTACCAGGATTTCACCAAGCTCACCTACGACAGCGGCAACTACGAGCCGGTGCTCGACAAGGCGATGCGGATGATCGGCTGGGAGGAGTTTCGGCAAAAGGAGCAGCCGCGCCTGCGCGCCGAGGGGAAGCAGGTTGGCATCGGGCTCGTGCTATATGTCGAGGGGACAGGGATCGGGCCATACGAGGGGGCGCGCGTGCAGGTGGAAACGACCGGCAAGGTGACGGTGGTGACCGGCGTGGGCACGCAGGGGCAGGGCCACTACACCGTGCTCGCGCAGCTAGCCGCCGACGCACTCGGCGTGCCGATGGAAGAAATCTACGTCTCGACCGGCGACACCGGGCAGTTTGGCTGGGGGGTGGGCACCTTCGCCAGCCGGGGCGCAGTCGTCGCGGGCTCAGCGGTGCACTCTGCCGCGATGATGGTGCGCGAGAAGGCGCTCAAGCAGGCAGCGGAGTACCTGGAAGCCGCGCCGGAAGACATCGTGCTGGAAGGGGGCTACGCCAAGGTGCGCGGCACCGACGCCAAGGTGCCGCTCAGCACCCTCGCCTCGCGGGCGAACCCGCTGCGCGGCGCGGTCAAGCCGGGCACCGAGCCGGGGCTGGAGGCGACCGCCTACTTCGGGCCACCGATGGGCACCACGGCGAGCGGCGCGCACGCGATGATCGTCGAGGTGGACCCCGACACCTTCGACATCCAGATTCGCAAGTACGTGGTCGTCCACGATTGCGGGCCGCTGATCAACCCGATGATCGTCGAGGGGCAGGTGCATGGCGGCGTGGCGCAGGGGATCGGCAATGCGTGGTACGAGCAGTTGCACTACGACGAGAGCGGGCAACTGCTCAACGCCTCCTTCATGGATTACCTGC
The DNA here is from genome assembly GCA_963845765.1 of uncultured Chloroflexia bacterium. GTDB lineage: Bacteria > Chloroflexota > Anaerolineae > Ardenticatenales > Ardenticatenaceae > CAWJTI01. Next base: position 290,148 of record CAWJTI010000009.1, on the reverse strand, counting down.
TGCCCACCGCGATGGAAATCCCCCCCATCGAGACCGGCCACGAGGAAACCCCCTCGCCGCTCAACCCGCTCGGCGTGAAGGGCGCGGGCGAAGCAGGCGCGATCCCCGTCGGCCCCCTCTTCGCCCAAGCGCTCGAAGACGCCCTGCACGGCAGCGGCATCGAGATTCGCGAGATTCCGCTCAGCCCCAACCGACTCTGGGAACTGGCGCAGGACGCCAAACAAACAGCTTAGAAGTTACGCATTTGGGATGACGACCGACGACCGACGACCGACGACCGACGACCGACGACCGATTTGCCGTTCGTTCTGCGTTCTGCGTTGCCGTTCGTTCTGCGTTGCGCGTTGCGTTCGTTCCGTTCGTTCCAACGTTCCAACGTTTCAACGTTTCAACGTTCCAACGTTCTACCCCATCCCCGCCGCGCGCTCCATCGCCTCGGGGCTGTTGGGTTCGGGCTCACCCGCAAGCTCTTTCTCAATGGCGTTGGGCTTGCCCGCCTCCGTCGCCGCGAGCGCCCCCATCGGCCCACCGACCGCACCACTGAGCGCACCGCCCTTCACATTACCGTGCACCTTGTCCGCCAGATCGTCGAAATCTTCCTCAGATCGAATCTCTGCTTCCTCGCTCGCCCCAGCGCTGAGCGTCGTGCCTGTCCCCGCCGGATCGCCCATGATCAAACTCCTTTCATTTGCCTGTTACTTGATTTTCTTGTACGGTAGCATATCTCGTTCCCACAGGGACAGAAGCAGCATGGTTGTAACAGGATGCTGTACAAGATGTTGAGGGGAGATCGCTTCCTGCACCGCTTGTTCTCCTTCTCCATGATCAAACCTTAACATCTGGTTAACTTTGTCTTGAAGCTGCTTGTGCACTCTGGGAGATCGCAGATGGTTGTTCAGATGTTTCTTCTTATCCCACAAGGAGGCCGATAGATGCGTTCGAAGACTTTGCCACTTTTCTTGTTTCTCCTCATCACGCTTGGGATGCTGGCACCGGTGTACGCCTTTGCCAGCCCCCTCGACGCGTCGCCCCAGGGCGCGCCGACGCAGGCGGGCCAGGGCGTAACCGTCACGCTCACCCTGCTGCACAACAATGACGGCGAGTCGTCGCTGCTGCCGATCATCAACGGGGTGGAAACCACTACCGGCACGGTAGACCTGCCGACCGGTAGCGTTGCCGCCTTCAAGACGCGCACCGACCTTGAAATAGCCGAGGCGCGCGCCGGGGGCCACTCGGTGGTCAACGTGTACGCGGGCGATGCCTTCCTTGCCAGCGCTACCCTCGCGTGCAGCCTGCCCCCCAACCCGCCCGAGACGCCGATCTATGATGCGGTGGCGCAGCGGCAAATCGCCTACGACGCGCACATCATCGGCAACCACGAGTTCGATTTTGGGCCGGAGTTCCTGCTCGACTTTATCCAGAACTTCGAGCAGGATGGCGAGCTGACCCAGCCCTTCCTGAGCTCGAACCTCGATTTTAGCGCGGCGGCGGGCTACGAGTCGCTGATCGATCCCGATAACGTCATCATCGGGCAGACGACCGACGGGCGCGTGATCGCCCACTCGCTGATCCACACCGACACGGAAACCGGCGACAGCTTCGGTATCGTCGGCGCGACCACCTGGACCCTGCCCACGATCTCCTCGCCCGGCGACGTGCAGGTGACGACCAGCAATATCACCGAGACCGCCACCCTCGTGCAGGAAGAGATTGATCGCCTGTACGATGAGTACGGGGTCCACAAGATCATCTTCGTCAGCCACCTGCAGGACATCGACAACGACCAGGATCTGGTGGAGCAGCTGAGCCGCGTGGACATCGCGGTGGCGGGCGGCGGCGACGAGCTGCTGGTCAGCCCGGCGGTGCCGACGGACACCCAATTGCTCCCTGGCGAGCAGGCCCCGATCGAGGGCGATTACCCGCTCCAAATTGCTGACGCGGATGGCCGCACCGTCTACCTCGTCACGACGGCAGGTAACTACAAGTACCTGGGCCGCCTGGACGTCGAGTTTGACGACATGGGCGAGATCAGCAACCTCGTCGAGGAGGAAAGCTACCCGCGCCGCATCATCCCGGAAAGCGATGAGGCTACCCTGCTGGAGCTCGATGACGCGGTGGCGATGGACCCCGGCATCGTGGCGACGGTGAACGAGCCGGTCGAGGCGTGCCTGGAAGAGTTTGCCAATACCCCCATCGCGCGCACCGAGGTGCAGCTAGACGTGTCCCGCAACGGGGTGCGCAGCGGCGAGTCGAACGCGGGCGACCTGATAGCCGATAGCTATCTCTACGTCTACGAACAGTTCTACGACGAGAACGGTCTGCCCTCGCCGGACGAGGTACCGGTCATCGCCATCCAGAACGGTGGCGGTATTCGCCAGAACGCAGGTGACATCCTGCCCGTGGGCGGCACGGTGCCCGGCACGATCACGCGCCTCAACACGTTGGACGTGATGGCCTTCCTCACCAACTTCACCACGGCGGTGGAGGGGGTCACGCCCGATGACCTGAAGGCGATCCTGGAGCTGTCCGGGTCGGTCCTGCCCGGCGGCGGCGGTGCCTTCCTGCAGATTGGCGGCTTCGAGGTTACCTATGATCTCGGCTTCCCGGTGGATGAGCGGGTCCGCACTGTCACCCTGGAAGATGGCACGTCCATCGTGGTGGATGGCATGGTCGTGGAGGGCGCGCCCGATATGACGCTCGTCACCAATAGCTTCACCGCTGCGGGCGGCGACAACTACACCACGCTGGCCGACATTCCCAGCGAGGACAAGACCAACCTGGTGGACGATGAGGGGGTCACCATCACGTACGAGGGGGCACTCGTGGAGTACCTGCTCTCCTTCCCCATCGAGGAAGGTCTGCCCACGATCCAGGACGATGATCCCCGCTACACCTACCCGGATGGCGAGGGGCGCATCACTATCCTTGACAAAGCCTCGGCTGTGACCATCAACGCGCTCGCCGTCGAGCAAGGGCCAAGCGGCCTCTGGCTGCTGGCAGCAGGAGCCTTGCTGCTCGGCGTCGGTGCCGTCGGCCTTCTGCGCCGCCGCTAATCCGCTTACACCATCAAAAAAGGGTCGGCGCGCGGTGCGCCGACCCTTTTTTGGGTACTGGAGATTAGAGATTAGAGATTGCAGGCGGCCAGGGGTTGCGCCGCCAACGTCAGGCGGCTCCACCTCCGGCTACCGTTGTCGCCACCCGCTGCGCGGGTTCTTCAATGCACCACTCTGGGTCTGCGTTGCCGTTCGTTCTGCGTTCTGCGTTCTGCGTTGCCGTTCGTGCTACGTTCTGCGTCGCCAGAGCCAGGCGGCACCGCCGAGGAGCAGGGCACTTGCAGCGAGGACGAGGGGGAGGGTGGTGCGGCGCTCCGCTGGGGCCGCGCTCTCGATGAGAGGCGGCGCAGCAGCCGTAAGCGTGGGGGCTGGCGTTGGCGGCACCGTTGTGGTGGCAGACGGGGCGCGCGTGGGGCTTTCAGTTGGCCGCGCGGTCGCCGAGGGCGCGGCGGTCAGCGTCGGTGGGGCGGTGGGGCTAAGCGTGGCGCTCGCCGTGGCGGACGGCGCGGCAGTCTCGCTTGGCGCGGTGGTGGCTGATGGCTCCACCGTTGACGTGGGTGGAAGCGTGGTCGCCGTGGCGAGCACGCGGGTCGCGGTGGCAGGCACAGTAGTTGACGTGGCCGCAGGCACGGTGTTGGTGACGGTGGGCAACATAGGGGTCGCGCTGGGCGGCGCGGGGGTCGCGCTGGGCGGCGCGGGGGTCGCGCTGGGCGGCAGCGGGGTCGCGCTGGGCGGCACGGGGGTCGCGCTGGGCGGCAACGGGGTTGGTGAGGCCATTGGCACCGAGGGGTCCTGGTGCATCCACACCCCATCGACAAACACCTGATCTGCCCCGTGCGAGACAGGATTGTAGACACGCACGAACAGGGTCATCGTCGCGCCCTGTGCGACGGCGCGCGTTTCCAGCAACGTCGTGCGGCTGAACGCCCACACCTCCGGCCCCCACTGCACCGTCGGCGCGTTGGGGTTCGTGCCGCCCGACGGGTCCAGGCCGATCTGCCGCATGATGCTTCCATCCGGTGCGGTGTAGGGCAGCCAGAAGACCCCCGCAAGGTAGGTAGCGCCGGTGGTCAGCCCGCTCACCTGCTGGAGCATCCCCGCCCGAAAGGCGGAGCCGTCGCTCCAGATGCGCTGCGAGGGTGGCACCGGCGAGTCGCCGGAGGGGTCAAAAGCCACGCTGCCCGACTCGACCCAGACCCCCCAGCCATCGGCCACCACGCGCACGTTGCCATCCGCCGAGCGGTCGGTGAAGGTGTCCATGCTACAGTTAAACGTGAGGTTGCCAGGGTGCTCGCAAAATTGATCCTGCGCGCTCGCGTGGCCGCTGCCCCACAGGGAAAGCGCCAGGAGCAACGTCCCCGCCAACCAGTTCAGTTTTCTCATTGTCCGATTCGCCTCCGTTTCAAGAAGCGCAGACTCTAGCACGATTGTGCAGCAGCACGAAAGCAGAGACGCAAGATTTTGCGTCTCCCCCACACCCCACGGGCGGGCGAGACGCCCGCGCTCCCCCCCTCACCCCCTCACCTTCATCACCCCCTCACCCCCTCACCTTCATCACCCCCTCACCCCCTCGCCTTCATCACCCCCTCTCACAAACGCGACAGGGGGTTTTGCGTTGGCACGGTGCGTACATATAATCCCCTTTCGACGAAGCGCGCGGGAACGCGCGTTTTATGTGTTGAGTGCAGTAGGCTATCTATGGAAGAATTGAGTGAGTGGCAGCGGTCCGAGACTGGTGAGGGACCAACTGCCTGGAATCCAGACGATTATACGTGGGACACCTATCCCTTTTGGCGGCTTTTGCCCCCGCCGCAGGCGGAGCCTGCCGCCGCGCCGCTGCCCGTGCAGGAAAGCGAGGGGCCCGCTGAGCGCTACTGGAGCAATGGCGCAGCCAGCCACGCGGCGGGCAGCAACCCCTTTGCTTTTGACCCGGACGAGGAGATCGGCAGCAGCTACCGTCCCTTTGCCGATGACTCACCGTGGCGGCTGGGGCCGGTCGAGCGCGCGGTGGCGCAGTGGGAGTATGAGCCGCGCCCAACCCCCGATGCCGCGCCACGCGGCACACACTGGAAGGCGCTGGTGCAAGAGATTGCCGAGACCATCGTCCTGACCCTCCTCATCTTCGTGCTGATGCGCGCGCTGATCCAGAACTACCGGATCGAGGGGATCAGCATGGAGCCGAACCTGCACGAGCATCAGTACCTGATCGTCAACAAGTTGGCCTACTACTTTAGCGAGCCGCAGCGCGGCGACATCATCGTCTTTAACGCTGCACTGTGGAACAACCCCAACGATCCCGAAAAAGATTATATCAAGCGCATCATCGGCCTGCCGGGTGACAGCATCGAGTGTCGCCCGAACGAGATTCTGGTCAATGGCGAGGTGATCCAGGAGCCGTATGGCCCCAACCCGTGGTCCTACACCTGCGGGCCGCTGACCCTTGGCCCGGACGAGTACTTCGTGCTGGGCGACAACCGCCCCTCCTCGCAGGACTCCGCACGCGCGCGGCCCGATGGAGCGCAAATACATCATCGGCAAGGCGTGGCTGCTCTACTGGCCGCCGAGCGACGCGGGCCGCGTGCCAAACTATCGCATCCAGGCCCCCGAGCCCGCCACCCCGCTCGCCCAAACACCGTGAGCCCCGCATGAACAAGCTACCGGACGACGCACATCAGGGCGCGACCCGCGCACAGGCAGGCGGGGGCCGATTCGCTACAAACCCCGACGGTCGTGGAACAAACAAAAAGTGGACAATGGCAAAATTCAACCCCTTCCTCATCCTTCTACTGCTCTTCCTCGCTCTATCTAGCGCCCCGGTCGCTTACGGCCAGTCGCCGATTACCGCCACGCAAAGCGCGGCGCTGCTCCCTGAGCTGCCCCGCCGCCTGAGCTTCACCCTTGAGGCGAGCAGCAGCGCGGGCAACCTCTCCGAGGCGCGCATCTTTTTTAGCCCGACCGGCACCTCGGTCCGTACCTCCGAGCCGATCCAGTTCGACCCCGCGCCCACCGTCTCGCTCTCGCACGAGTGGAACATGCAGCTCAACTTTGTGCCGCCCGGGGCCGAGATCGAATTTTTTTGGCGCTTGACCGACAGCGCGGGCAACACCCTTGAAACGGAGCCACAGCGCATCGTCGCCATCGACCCGCGCTTTGAGTGGCAAACCCTCGAGGATGAGGAGCTTGCCATCCACTGGTACGCGGGCGATGCCGCATGGGGCCAGGAAATGTTCGATACCGGCAAGCAGGCGCTCGCCCAACTGGAAGAGGAACTGGGCACCGACATCACCGAGCAGGTGAGCCTGGTGGCCTACAACTCGTCGGACGATTTCCGCGCCGCCTTCCCACCGCAGCAGGATTGGATCGGCGGGCAGGCCTTCCCCGACCTGGGCATCACCGTGCAAATTATCGGGGCGGGCGAGCGCGACTGGATGCACACCGTCCTCTTCCACGAGTTGAGCCACCTCGTCTTCCATCAGGCGATGGAGGGGGCGCTCGCCAGTGCCCCCTCGTGGCTGGACGAGGGCTTGGCGATGTACAACGAGCCGGAAAGCCGTGGCAGCGCGCAGGAGGTAGAGCGCGCCGCCGAGAGCGGCGACCTGCTCCGCTTTTCGCAGCTTCAGGGCAACTTTGGGGCGGACGGACCTACGGTTGGCCTTGCCTACGCGCAGAGCGAGATGATTGTCAGCTATCTGATCGACGATTGCGGCACCGAGGGCTTCCGCGCCTTTATTCGCAACCTGGTGGATGAGGATCGCAGCGTGGATGCCTCGCTGGAAACCGCGTGCGGCTACGACAGCGAGACGCTGTACAACGACTGGCGGCAAACCCTGCCCAACGCGCCCGCCGTGACGGACGAGGGGGCCAGCGAGGGGGAAATCGTCCCGCCGGTCGAGCCAGCACCACCCGCGCAAACCCAGACTCAACCGCCCGCCGCCAATCGCGGGGCGCTGCTCGGGCTGCTCATGGCGGGGCTCTGTGCGGCGGGGATTTCCGGCTTCGGCATCCTCTTCATCGCGATTCGTCTGCTCCGCCCGCAACGACCGTTCTAGCACGCCTCTCAGGGAGCCTTTGTGAGCGATCCGGCTACCATTCTAGTCATCGAAGATCATCCGGGCAGCCGGATGCTGCTTGTGGACCTGCTCACCATTCAGGGGTACAGCGTTCATGAGGCGACCAACGGCGACGAGGGGTTGGAGCAGGCGCGGCGCGTGCTGCCCGATCTGATTTTGACCGACATGGGGATGCCGCGCATGAGCGGCTGGGAGATGGTGCCGCAGCTCAAGGCGGACCCGACGCTCTGCCACATTCCAGTGGTCGCGATCACCGCCTTCGCCATGACCGGCGACCGTGAAAAGGCGATGGCGGCGGGCTGCGATGGCTATATCTCCAAACCCATCGAGACGCGGCGCATCGGGCAGCAGGTGGCCGCCTTTTTGGAGCAGGCCCGCCGCGCCCCAGGAACCAACCCGTGAGCGAGACACTCCAGGAAGAGCAGCGGCTGCGCGCCGCCCTTGTCGAGGTGGGGCAACGAATGCACGCCCTGGGCTTCGCGGCGGGCAGCGATGGCAACCTGAGCGCCCGCCTCACCGACGGGCGCATCCTCATCACGCCGAGCGGCCTGTCCAAAGGCTTTTTGGAGCCAGAGCAGCTGCTACTCGTCAACCGGGCAGGCGAGGTGCAGGGCGAGGAGCACGCCGCGCGCGGGCTGCGCCCCTCCTCCGAGATGTTCATGCACCTGGAAGCGTACCACCAGCGCCCGGATGTGGGCGGGGTGATCCACGCGCACCCACCGTTGGCGATTGCCTGCACGCTGGCAGGCATCTCGCTCGCCACCTGCATGCTCCCCGAAGTGATCTACCACCTCGGCTCGATCCCCGCCGCGCCCTTTGCCACGCCGGGCACCCCCGACGGGGCCGCCGCGATTCGCGCGTTGGTGCAGCACCACGACGCCATCCTGCTGACGCGCCACGGCTCCCTGACCCTGGGCGCTACCCCCGCCCATGCCCTGATGCGGCTGGAGTGGGTCGAGCAGGCGGCCAAGGTGATGCTCGCCGCGCACGCCGCAACGGGGGGCCGCCTCGCCCCTCTGCCCGCCGAGCAGGTTGCCACGATCCAGGCAATGCGCCGCCACGCCCTCGCGCAGCAGGGCCGCGAGGCCAGCGCGGCCCCCTCGGATTGCCGCTGCGAGGAGTAGCACAGGGGTCGGGGGTCAGGGAGCGGGGGACAGGGACGGGACAAGGGGACAAGGGGACTATTCTTCATTCTCCTCTGTGCTCTCTGTGTTCTCTGTGGTAAACGCGTAATCCGTTCTCCGTGCTCTCCGTGTCTCCGTGGTAAAAAGCCGTAAGCCGTTCCAAAATCGAAAAAAGCCCGCGCCATGGATGGCGCGGGCTTTTTGTGTACCCCGTACGGGACTCGAACCCGTGTCTCTACCTTGAAAGGGTAGTATCCTAGACCGCTAGACGAACGGGGCGCGGTCGGTCGCTGCAAGGATTTCCCTCACAACGGGACGTATCATAGCAAAGAACCAGGATAAATCAAGTTTGCTAGATGAGACGTGCCAGGGCCAGAAAGCCCGCGCAGAGGCATACAGAGGGCAGAAAGAGAACAAGGAACAGCCCAACCACCATCCGGCCCCGACCCGGCTTCTCGGGCCAGGGCGGTACCGCCTGCCGCGCGCGCCGCTGCGCCGTCGCCCTCGCGGCGGGTAGCCCCGCCTGCTCGCTGCCCACCGGCTCCGCCCGGCTGGGCAAAAAACTCAAGGTGGGGCGCGGGGGTTCCACCTCGACCGGCGGCACAGCAGGCGGCTCCCCCGCTGCCTGCATCAGGGTAGCAGCCAGGCCCGCCTGCGCCGCCGCACAGAGCGGATCAAGCTGAAGGGCGCGCTGGTAGGACTCACGCGCCTTTTCAAGCTGCTTCTCCTGCGCCAGCGTATCCCCCAACGCGCTCCACGCCATCGCATCTTTTGGATTGGTACGAACCGCCGCCATGGCCTCGCGAAGCGTCATCGTGCTTTCCCTGTTTCATCCTGGAACCGATATATCAACCATCTGATAGTAACATCTTGCAGGAGTGGCTGACAAGCAGACCAACGTCCTATTGGGGGGCGGGGGTTAGGGATCGGGGATCAGGGGGTCAGCGATCATCGTTGGTTGTTCTTTGTTTTTCGTTGTCGCAACCAAAGTAGGTTCCCGCGTAGCGAATACGTCGTCCGTCGGTCATCCGTCGTTCCCTAATCCCTACCCCCTGACCCCCAATCCCCGTTCCTGATAGCATTTGGGAGTCCCCGCTACGGCTAGATCACCCGTTCGGGTGACAAGGATGACAGCATTTGGTGGACTTTCTGTGTATGATAAAGGGTGACATGAGGGGAGGCGCGGCACCCAGAGGTGGGCCGCGTGAGGCTCCCTGCCATGGATGAAGGATAAGATTTTATGACAAATACATGAAATCTGGCGGGCGGTGGGGATCGTAGGCTACGGCGCCTACGTCCCGCGCTACCGTATCCGCGGCGAGGAGATCGCGCGCGTCTGGAAGCGGGGAGCAGAAACGCCGAGACGCCGGTCGAGGAGAAAAGTGTTCCCGGCCCCGACGAGGATGTCGTGACCATGTCCATCGAGGCCGCGGCGCAGCGCGCTACGGCGGGCGCGGGTCGAACCGGCGCGAGTGCGCGCCCTGTGGGTTGGCTCGGAAAGTCACCCCTACGCGGTGAAGCCCACGGCACGATCGTCGCGCAGGCGCTCGGCATCACGCCGACGACCCTCGCGGCCGACTTCGAATTCGCCTGCAAGGCGGGCACCGAGGCGATGCAGGCTGCGAGCGCGCTCGTGGGCTGCGGGGATGGGCCGACTACGCGCTCGCCATCGGGATGGATACCGCGCAGGGGCGGCCGGGCGACGCCCTGGAATACACCGCGGCCGCAGGCGGCGCGGCCTTCCTGATGGGGCCTGCCGAGGAGGCGGTGGCCGTGCTTCGACGGCTCGCTCTCCTACGTGAGCGACACCCCCGACTTTTGGCGGCGAGCCTACACCAAGTACCCGTCCCACGGGAACCGTTTCACGGGCGAGCCCGCCTACTTCACCCACGTCACGGCCGCGACCGAGATGATCCTGGACGAGATGGGGCTCGCGACCGGGATTTCGCGGCGGTGATCTTCCACCAGCCCAACGCCAAGTTCCCGCGGCGCGTGGCGACGCAGCTCGGCTTCTCGCGCGAGCAACTCGCGCGGGGCTTCTCTCGCCCCGGATTGGGAACTGCTACGCGGGGGCCTCGCCGCTGGGGCTGGCGAGCGTGCTGGACGAGGCCGAGCCGGGCGACCGGCTGCTGGTCGTCTCCTTCGGCTCGGGCGCGGGCTCCGACGCGATGGTCTTCCACGTCACGGAGCGGATCGGAGGCGCGGCGCCCGCTGGCCCCGCCGACGGCGCACTACCTGGAGCGCAAGCACTATGTCGATTACGCCACCTACGCGCGCTGGCGCGGGAAATTCCACCGGTAGCGCAGGGCCGCGAGAAGAAAGAGATGAGAGATGTAGCAATCGTTGGAATCGGGCAGACGCCCGTCGCCGAGCACTGGGAGCGCGGCCTGCGCTGCGCTCGGCGGTGGATGCGCTGCTGCGCGCCCTGGACGACGCCCACGCGCGCACGCGCGGACGCCCTGTTCGTCGGCAACATGCTGAGCGGCGACGCTGGCAGGCCAGGAGCACCTCGGCGCGCTGATCGCCGACTACGTCGGGCTGGGCGGCATCGAAGCCGTCAAGGTCGAGGCGGCCTGCGGCTCGGGCGGCGGCGGCGCTGCGCGCAGGCGATGCTGGCGGTGGGCAGCGGCGCGTCGGAGGTCGCCGTCGCGGTGGGGGTCGAGAAGATGACCGAGCACGACCTCCACCTGCACGCACGAACGCGCTCGCCACGGCCGCCGACGCCGACTGCGAGACGGCAGATGGGCCTCTCGTTTGTGGCGATCAACGCGCTGGTCATGCAGCGCTACATGCACGAGTACCGGATGGCAAGGACGCCTTCGGGGCCTTCAGCGTCAACGCGCACGCCAACGCCGCGCACAACCCGAACGCGCTGTTCGACTTTCCAATCACCCTGGAGCAGTACGCAGCGCGCAAGCATGATGGCCGACCCCGATCAACCTGCTGGACTCCTCGCCCATCGGCGACGGCGCCGCCGCGGTGGTGGTGACGACGGCGAGCGCGCCGCGACTTTGCCGAGAAACCGCTCGCCTGCTCGCCTGCGAGGTCGGCACCGATCGCATGGCGGTGCACGACCGTGACGACCCGCTGTGGCTGGGGGTCGGAGCGCTCGACCGCAGAGGCCTGGCGCGCGCGGGCAGTCGGCCCGAGGACATCCACCTCTTCGAGCTGCACGATGCCTTCTCGATCATGGCGGCGCTCTCGCTGGAAGCCGCGGGCTTTGCCGAGCGCGGGCAGGCCGTGGCGCTTGCGCAGAGAGGCGCGCTCGCGCCGGACGGTCGGCTGCCCATCACGACGCTGGGCGGCCTGAAGGCGCGCGGCCACCCGGTCGGCGCGACCGGGCTGTACCAGGTGGTCGAGGTGGTGCAGCAGCTGCGCGGCGAGGCCGGACGCGCTCAGATTCCCGACGCGCGCGTCGCCATGGCGCAGAACATCGGCGGCAGCGGCGCGACGGTGGTGACGACGATACTCGAGACGATGGGGAGGAAGTAAGCGATGGATATTCCGCGAAATTGGCGGCTGCGCGAGCAGCGCTATCACCTGGAGGGCAACGCCTGCACCCGCTGCGCGGCGGTGTACTTCCCCCCGCGCGAGGTGTGCCGCGAGTGCCGCTCCCGCGAGTTTGAGCCGCGCCGCCTGAGCGGCGAGGGCACGCTTGCCACCTTTACCGTCGTCTACCAGGCACCGGACGGCTACGGCAGCCAGGTTCCCTACGCGGTCGGCCTGGTGGACCTGGAAGATGGGCCGCGCCTGACCGCGATGCTCACCGATGCCGACCTCGACACGCTCCAGATTGGCATGCCGCTCGAGATGGTCATCCGCAAGATCAACGAGGACGGCGAGGAAGGGGTGATCCACTACGGCTACAAGTTCCGGCCCCGGTGGGTGGCAGCGTAGGGTTGCAGGTTGCAGATTTCTGATTGCAGATTACGGATACAAACACAAAAAGGGCACCGAAAATCGGTGCCCTTTTTTGCTTTTGCTCCGCCGTTCTCTGTGCTCTCTGTGTTCTCTGTGGTGAATCCGTCCGTCGTAGCTTAGCGAAAGCGCTCGACGGAGAGACGCTCGTCCAGGGGTTGCCCGTCGAGCAGGGCCTCGGCGAGCAGGGTGGCGCTGTGGGGCGCGAGGAAGATTCCGCTGCGAAAGTGCCCGGTGGCCCACCAAAGGCCCGGGTGGCGCGGGTCGGGGCCAAACAGGGGGAGTTTGTCCGGGGTGACGGAGCGCAGGCCAGACCAAACGCGAGCCTGCTCCCACCCCACGTCGGAGAGGGTGGGCAGCAACGCCACGGCGTACCAGAGAAGTTTCGCCACGCCGCCCGCTGTGTTCCCCTTCTGCAATCCGACACGCTCGTGGGTAGAGCCGACGGTGACGCCGTTGCCCTCCGGGATCATGTAGATGCCATCGCCGCTGATGAGGTGGCGGATGGGCGGCGGCTCGCCGGGGCCACGGGGCAGGTGAAGCGCCTGCCCCCGCACCGCCACGAGCGGCACCGCGAGCCGCGCATCGAGCGACGCGCTCCACGCCCCCGCCGCGAGGACGGTGTGGGCCGCGCGGTACCCTTGCCCCGCACTGGCCCCCACCACCCGCTCCCCCTCCCACAAAAGATGTGTGACAGGCGAGTTGGTGTGGATCGTCGCCCCAAAGCGGGTCGCCGCCTGGGCCAGCGAGCGCGTCAGATGGGCGGCATCCACCCAGCCATGCTCGTCCGGCTGAAAAGCAGCGCCCTGCACGCGGTTCCCCAGAGCGGGCTCTACCTCATGTACCTCTCGTTTATCCAGCCACTCACCCGGCTGGCCCGCGTCGCGGTCCTCGTGGAGCCGCTCGCGCAGGTACTTTTCCGTCTTGTTGGAGGTCGCGAGGTTGAGGCGGCCCGGCCACTGCCAGGTCGGTGGCTGCTCGACCTCCGCCGCCAGCGCCACGCTCAGGGCACGGTGCGCCGCCACGCTGCGCGCCGCCAGCGCATGCCACGCCTCCTGCATGTGGGAGCTTGGGGTGTACGAGAGGGTACCGATGGCCGCGCCGCTCGCTTCCCGCCCCACCGCCGCGCCCGCCTCCAGCAGCGTGACTGCTGCGCCGCGCCGCGCCGCCTCCCGCGCCAGCGCGCAGCCAATCACGCCACCCCCGACGATGAGCACATCACTCACGACAGGTGGCCCTTTCAGCTATGCCCCCACCCCCACAAGTTGCTGCACCCGCTCCTCATCCCAGGCCAGGAACTCCCCGCTCCACTCGTGGGGGGCACGCAGGGCCAGGGCGGCGAGCGCTCGCCCCGGCATCTCGGGGGGTTGAAGCTCGCCCTGCTCGTGATAGTCGAGGAAGCGCTGGTGATCGCTGGTGCTCATCCCCTTGTCCCCATCGCTGCGAATCTGTGCCTGCATCTCTGTGTCCACGATGCCGGGGCGCAGGGCAATCGCGGTGATCGCGGGCTCTTCAAGAGCGAGCACGCGCGTGAGATGGTTGAGCGCCGCCTTGCTCGCGCAGTAGGCACTCCACCCCGCAACGGGCGAGATGGCTGCGCCCGAGGAGACGTTGACGACGCGCCCGCCGCTCTTGCGCAGGTGGGGCAGCGCTGCCTGGATCAGCATCATCGGGCCAACCAGGTTCACGCTCAGGTTGTAGCGCCACGCCTCTATATCCACCTCGGCGATGGTGGCAAAAGGGCCAATGACCCCCGCGTTGTTGATCAGCGCATCCACGCTGCCAAAGCGCTCCACCGCCCGCTCCACCAACTGCTGGCACTCCTCCCAATTGCTCACGTCGCCGGGCACCGCGATGGCCTCGCCGCCTGCCTCGCCACTCTCGTCGCAGATGCGACGCGCCACCCCGGCCACCTCATCGCCAGAGCGCGCGTTGAGCACCAGGTTGGCCCCCCACTCCGCCGCGATGCGCGCCGCTGCCGCGCCCAGCCCGCGCGACGCGCCGGTGATGATGATTGTAGGTTTGCTCATATTTGTCTCCTTACCACCGACGAACGACAAATTCACCACAGAGAACACAGAGAGCACAGAGGAGAATGGAAAATGGAAAATGGAGATTGGAGTGGGACTCTATTTTCTCCTGTGTCCCCCTGTCCCCCTGTCCCTCACCCCCTCACCTTCATCACCCCCTCACCTCCTCATCACCCCCGCATCACACGCTGCACCCGCTCCATCGCCTCGGCCATCTCCTCTTCGGGCGCGCAGAGGGAGAGGCGCATGTAAGGGGTGCCTGCCTCGCCAAAGGCCTCGCCGGGGGTGATCCACACCCCTCCCTCGTCGAGGAAGCGGTTCGCCAGCTCGGTCGCGCTCTGCCCCTCCGGCACGCGCGCCCAGACATAGAGGGCAGCAGTCGGCGTATCTACCTCGAAGCCCGCCGCGCGCATCCCCGCCACCGCGATGTCGCGGCGACGCTGGTAATGGGCATTGCGCTCGGCGATCCATTCTTGATCGCCCTCCAGCGCGGCCACCGCGCCCGCCTGAAGCGGGTTAAAGATCCCCGTGTCCACGTTGGATTTGACGCGCATCAGCGCGTTGACCAGGGTCGCGTTGCCCACCGCCGCGCCCACGCGCCAGCCCGCCATGTTGTAGGTCTTGGAGAGCGAGTTGATCTCCAGCCCGACCTCTTTGGCCCCCTCCGCCTCCAAAAAGCTGGGCGCGCGGTAGCCATCGTAGACGATCTCGGCATAGGGGTTGTCGCTGAGCACCGCAAAGTTGTGGCGGCGCGCGAGGGCGACGACCTTCTCGTAAAACGCGAGTGGCGCGACCGCACCGGTGGGGTTGTTCGGGTAATTCAGCCACATGGCGACGGTGCGCTGCGAGCACCTCGGCGGGAATCGCATCCAGGTCGGGGAGAAAATCGTTCTCGGCGAGCAGGGGCATCGCGTAGGTCGTGCCCCCCGCCAGCACCGTGCCGGAGATGTAGGACGGGTAGCCTGGGTCCGGCACGAGCACCACATCGCCCGGCCCGACGAGGGCGAGCGCCACGTGCGCGACCCCCTCCTTGGAGCCGATCAGCGGCAAAATCTCCTTGTCCGTGTCCAGCGTTACGCCGAAACGCTGCTGGTAGTAGCGCGCCCAGGCGCGGCGCAGGGCGGGGGTGCCGCCGTAGCTCGGGTAGCGGTGCGCGCCCGTCTCGCGCGTCGCCTCGCACATCACATCGGTGATCCAATCGGGGGGCGGCATGTCGGGGCTGCCCGCGCCCAGGTCAATAACCCTCACGCCCTGCGCCTCCTTTTCACGGATGCGCTGGGAGACGGAGGCAAACACATAGGCCGGAATCTGCTGCATTCGATCTGCAAGTTTCATGGCTGGGTCCAGAATGGTGAATGGTGAATGATGAGCGGTGAGTGGGCGAGCGCATGCTTCAGGGGTGTGCTAATAAGGCACGTGATACCTCGACCAGCGAAGTAATTTTCCCTGCCCATAGCCGTTCCCATTCACCCTTCACCATTTTAAATGGAAGCGCGGCTTTGGCTACTTCTCACCGATAAGATACAGGTGGCCCGCGTCGGTGCTGACGTAGAGCCCGCGCTCGCTCAGCGCGCCGCCGACGATGGTTCCCGCGTCAGGCAGGGGGAATTGCCAGCGCGGCTGCTCGGAGCCGGGGGAGAAAGCGAGGCACTCGGGGCCACTCTCGCGGTTGCTGCCGCAGGTGTAGAGCACGTTGGCCCCATCCACCGCGAGGGGCCGCGTGGGGCGATGGGGGAAGCTCGCGACCGGCAGGGCGTGGCCGTCCAGGTCGGTCCAGGCGAGCTTTGCATCTTCAATCTTCTCGAAGGAGAAAGCGAACCAGAGGACGCTGTTGGGGGTCGCGCCCATCTGCTGCGGCGGCGAGACGAAACGTCGCGCGTCCGCCCAGCCGATTTCCCGCACCACGTGTGCCTCGCCGGGCGCAACAAAGTCCCACTGCGTTAGCCCGATAAAGCCGCTGCCATGCTGCACGCGCACGTACAGCCGCCCGTCCGCGCCCACCGCGTACTCCGTGCCACCCTGCGGCACCTGCGCCGTCGGGTCCTCACCCGACGCGGCGAGCACGATCCGCTTGCCCCAGAGCAGCAGCGAGCCGTCGGGGCTGAGGTGGGGTGGCTGCACGTGCGGCGCATCGAGCAGGAGCCGTTGCCACACGATTTTCCCCTCGGGCGAGAGGGCGCGCAGGGTGCCCGCTACCGCGTAAAAGAGTCGCCCGTCAGGGGCCACGATTGGGCCGGAAGTGGCGGGCAGCGAGCCCTCGGGCTGGGTGTGCCACAAAAGCTCCCCCTCGGGCGAGAAGGCGACCAGCCCGCCGCCCTCGCCCGCAACAAAGATGCGCCCCGCCGCATCCAGCGCGGGCGAGCCCACCGGCACCTCCGGCAGGGCCGCGCTCCAGCGTGGCGCGGCCCCGATCCGCTCCGCCTCCAGCGCGTAAAGGGTTTGGTTGCGCGCCGCGAGGTAGAGCGCGCCATCGGCGGAAATGACGGGGCCGCCCACAAAGCCGCTCGCGTCCGTGAAGCGCGCCTGAAGCGTGGGAATTTTCGGCCCGAGGGCGGCACTCCAAAGGGTGCCGAACGGATCGTGCCGCTCCGTGGCCCAGGGGTGATCCCCAGGGACGAGCAGCGCCGCCGCCGAGCCCGCGCCCCGCCCCCGCCCGCCGTAGCCCACGAGCAGCGCGAAGAGCAGGGCCAGCGCCACCGTGACGCGAACCGTCCGCCTGCCAAAGCGCGCGTAGAGCGGCTCGCCGATGCGCTCCCCCATCTGCGCGGAAACCCAGCCCCACGCGCGCCCTACCAACGTGGGGCGACTATGCCCGCTGTTCAGGCGAAGGCGCAGCCCCTCGGTGAGCAGGTTGAAGCCCAACACTATCAGAAACACCATCGAGCCAGCGGCAAAGGCGCGCCACGGGCCGTGGTAGAGCTGGCCGATGGTGCCCGCGAGCATCTGCCCCAGCTCGGGGGTCCCGCTGAAGCGCTGCGCCACCGTATCGGACACTGCCACCCACGTCTCGCCGCCGAGGTAGTAGCCGAGAAAGCCCAGCGCCGCGACGATCACGAGGGTGCTGCTGATCTCGTAGGCAAAGAGCATCCAGAGTAACGGCACGATCTGGCGCAGAATGTGGCGCGTCACGATGCCCACGCTCCCCTCGCCGAGCGCGCGCGCCGCCTCGATGTAGGTTTGCCCCTTGAGCACCTGCGTCTGCTGCCGCACGACGCTCGCGCTCTCCCCCCAGCCGGTGAGCGCCAGCGCCAAAACGAAGGCGCGCGTGCCCTGCTCGATGCCGACCGCCGCGATCACGGCGAGCGCGACGAAGAGCACCGGCACCGACAGCGCGCTCGCGAGGAGCACTTGCGCGGCCTGTCCCACCCTGCCCCGCGCCCAGCCCGCCACCGCGCCGATCAGCGTGCCGAGCAGCAACCGCAGCGCCGCCACCAGCACGACGAGGGTCATGGTCGGGCGGATCGCCCAGAGCAGTTGGCTCAGCACGTCGCGCCCCAGTTGGTCGGAGCCGAGCGGGAAGCCGGGCACCGTCAGCGGCGGGAAGGGGGGCGAAAGCCACACATCGCCCACGCGTTGCGTGGGGTTGCTTTCCAGCGGGTCGCGCGGCGCGAGGGCGGGCCCCCGCCACGCCAGCAGCAGCACCAGCAGCACGAGGAGCGCGCCGAGCAGGAGCGGCCCGTTGGGAAGGCGCAGGCCGCGCCGTCGCCGCCCCGCCGCTTCTCCGAACGGGAAGGCCTCCGCCTCGGCGGCGCGCTCAGCCACGAGCGGGCGCGCCCTCCGTCACGCGCAGGCGCGGGTCGGCCTGCCAGAGCAGCAGGGAGGCCAGCAGGTCAACAAGGAGAAGGAACAGGGTGAAGAGGGAGAGCAGCAGGGCAAGCAGGGGGGGATTCAAAAAGTAAAAGCCGCCGCTAGCCGCGCTCGTCGCGGGGGGAATCAGGGTCAGGGCGAGCAGGCGACCCGCGCCCGGCCAGTTGAAAAGCAGCTCGATCAGGAGTAGCTCGCCCAGCAGCAGGCGCAGCGAGCCAGTCGTCGTCACGATGATGGGCGCGAGCACGTTGCGCAGCGCACTGCGCCAGCGGATGCGCTGCCAGCTATAGCCCAAGCTGCGCGCCGCCGTCACGTACTGCTGCTTCAACTCCTCCCCCAGCAGGCGCGAGGTGCTCTGCGCGATCTGCAGCGTGGGGCGTAGGCAAAGCGCGATCAGCGGCAAAACAAGGTGGCGGTCCCAGCCGAAGCCATCAAAGGGTAGCGGCGGGCGGCTGAAGGTGGTTAGGGTGTAAAAGATCATCCCTGCCACCAGCACGATGCCGACGTAGAAGGCGGGCATCGCCAGCCCGACGGTGGAAAGCGGGATCAACCAAGCGGCGGGGCCGGGCGGCTGCGTGTGGATGGCATACAGCCCCAGCAGCAGCCCCAGCAGCAGGCTGATCGCAAAGGCGAGCGCGAGCAGGCCGAGCGAGGTGCGCGCGGCCTCCACCACAAAGGGGAGCAGGGGGCCGCGCCCGCCGGGGATCGCGCCGCCGTCGCCCGCCAGGAGCGCTTGAAAATAGGCGAGGTAGCTGCTGCCGAGGGAGGGCGAAGGTTGCAGGCTCGGCGCGAAGAAAGGGTTGCGGCTCGCCTGGACCCGCTGCGCAACCAGCGCGTAGGCGAAGCCGCCAAAGTGGACGAGCAGCAAGAGGGGCGGTATCAAGAATAAGCGACGGAGCATCAGGCGGAACATAGGTCACTCTCAGTGTGGTGCATGGTGAATGGGGCATGCGACGGCCTCCGCAGTCAAGTCTCTTCCACCGCCTATAGTGCCGGGGAGCCCATTCACTATTCATCATACCCATTTCACCGCGCCGCCGTTCAAGCGGCTAGCGCCACTCGTTCACCCACACCTCCATCACGCGGCCAACCTTGTACAAACTGTCTACGCCGAGTTTGTCGCAGGTGTCCTCGGTGGTGTGCCAGTAGGGATAATCGAAGTCAATCAGGTCCACAGCGGGGATGCCCTGTTCCAGAAATGGGAGGTGATCGTCGATGAGCGTCCACTTTTCCTCGTTGAAAAAGCCATTGCCCAGAAAGCCCAACTCCTCGGCGATGCCAAAAATGGTATCGTTCAACGCCGGATCGGAGCCCTTCTCGCGGTAAAGCTGAAGGTCCGCGTCCCCCATCATGTCGAGCAGCACCATCGCCTGGGGCCGCGCGATGGGAAGCTCGCCTAGCGCCTCGGCCAGCTGCCGCGCCCCAACGCTGAAGGGCCAGCCGTCCAGGTTCCCGTGATCCTCCGCGTCGAAGAAAGCAAGCTGCACCTGCTTCCCCTCCGGTACCTCCAGCACGCGTGCCAGTTCCAGCAGGGCCGCCACCCCGCTCGCGCCATCGTTTCCCCCAACAATCGGCTGGTCGGGGTGCTGCGCGTCCTTGTCGGCGGCGGGGCGGGTGTCATAGTGCGCGCCGATCATGCGCGCCTCCCCCTCCCCCTTGACCGCTATCACATTGTGGATCGGCACCCCATTAAACTCGCCATCCTGTCGCACCACTATCCAGCCCGCCGCCGTCACCGTCTCCTCGATGTACTGCCGCGTGGCGAGCAGTGCCTCGCTGCCAACCGGGCGCGGGCCGATATCGCACTGCGCCTGCGCGTGGGCCATCGCCAGATCACCGTCAAAGCGGCCTGTCGGCGGCTCCTGCGCGGGGGTCGGGGCGAGGGTCGGTTCTGCGATAGCGGGCTCGGTCGCTGGGGCGAGGGTCGGTTCCGAGGGAATGACGGTCTGGGTCACTGCCAGTGTGAGCACGGGGGTGAGGACGGGGGGGGCGGCAGGGGCGGTGCAACCCACCAGCCATCCGGTGAGGCTCATCAGCAAGAACAGGAAGCGGCGCATTGATTACATCTCCCAGGCGGTTTGTTGCGTCAACTACTAAAGAGCGAGGCCCGAGATACGGGAGCGAAAACTTCCCCAAAGCGGGGAAGTTTTTCCGTTTGGAGGGGCAGGGGCCACAGCTTCCCCTGTTTTGCCCTTGTGGGCAGAAAACGAAAAAGGCAGACGCCGAAAGCATCTGCCTTACCCTGCACCCTGTACGCGCCCGGAAGGATTCGAACCTCCGGCCCTTGGTTCCGAAGACCAATGCTCTATCCACTGAGCTACGGGCGCAAAAGGGGCGAGTAATGGGTTTCGAACCCACGGCCTTCTGGGCCACAACCAGACGCTCTACCACTGAGCTATACCCGCCACGATGGGGACACTATAGCACTTTTCCGGGATTTGTCCATTTTAAGCGAGCAGCGCGCGGCAGCCAGAAGGCCCCGCGCTTTGGCTGTCGCCTGGGCTGAGCAAGGGTAGCCGCCACGGGCTAGGGGTTGGTCAAAGAGTGCGGGATGGGTGGGTGGGGAGCACGCAAGTGTCCCACAACCCTACAAACGCGGCTACCTTGGCTCGTGCTCCGGCACAGAGGAATAGACGCGCGGCCCCGACACGTTGGGGCGTCTACTCAGGTGCGCTCAGGAGCCCATACGTCAGCCCGTGGCCGCCACCCGGCCCTCGACGCAACGCGAGGCCAGGTCGAATCTGAACAAAGTATAAAAAAACATTATTCAAACCAT
This sequence comes from uncultured Chloroflexia bacterium, assembly GCA_963845765.1. Taxonomy (GTDB): domain Bacteria; phylum Chloroflexota; class Anaerolineae; order Ardenticatenales; family Ardenticatenaceae; genus CAWJTI01. Next base: position 269,370 of record CAWJTI010000009.1, on the reverse strand, counting down.
TGACAATTCACGTACAACGTTGTATAGTGTTGGTATAGATGCGAGAAACCGCTCTGGGGAGGGCAACGATGAACAACAAAGTGGCAGCGCTACGGGACATGACCCTGTACGAGATGATCATGGAGGCGGGCGGCGAGTGGTCTCGCCACCTGACGCGGGTCAGCTACCCGAAGGGCAAGATTGTTTTTCAGCCCGGCGACGGGGGGGAACTGCTCTACCTGATCCACAGCGGCTACGTGCGCGTGTACCGCCTCTCGCCGGAGGGGCGCGAGATGACGCTGGGGCTGCTGGGCGAAAAGGATACGCTGGGCGAGCTGGCGCTGGTGAGCGGTAGCTGGCAAACCGCCTTCGCCGAGGTGCTGGAAGACGTGGAAATGAGCCTGCTGCCGCGCACCCTTTTCCAGGAAATCATCCGCCGCGAGCCCGAGATGACCTACCAGTTGATGGTCCGCCTTAGCGAGCGGCTGCACAACGCGGAAAACCTCATCGAAGACCTGGTGAACCGCGACGTGGCGTCGCGCGTGGCGCGCACGCTGCTACAACTGGCGGGCAACTTTGGGCGCGAGAGCACGCTGGGCACGGTGATCGATCTGCGACTCCCCTACCAGGAAATCGCGAACATGGTGGGCAGCACGCGCGAGACGGTCACGCGGGCGATCAGCCAGATGCAGCAAAAGGAGTGGGTGCGGCTGGAAGGGGGGCGGCTCCACCTGTTGAACCGCGACGCCCTGCTGCTCATGAGCGAGTGAGTGCAGTCACTGATGGGGCACTGTCATTCTCGCTACACTTTCCCGCAGTAGCGTTCGGGCGGCGCGCCGCGCCGAACAGCGCCCGCCAGTGCGGCGGACGCAAGCGGGGAGGCGGGGCGGCCAATGATCGACTGGTGGGTGCTACCGGCAGCCAAAGAAATGGGACAGCTGTCCGCGCGGGAGTGGCAAGAGCTTTTGGCGGGCGCAGCGGGGTGGCCGCTTTGGCGCGGGCAGCGGGTCGTGTGGGGCCCGGCCCGGGGGGTGCTGGTCATCCAGGGCGGGGCGGTGCGGCTCGCCACCGAGACGCATCGCAGCCCGCAGCTCTTTCACCTGCGCGATGGGGACATGATCGGGACGCTCCAGGCAGCCCCCGCCGTCCTGGAGGTGCTCGCCCCCACCACGCTCTATTGTTTCAAACATGACGAGTGGGTAGCCACCCTTCAGCGGTCGCCCGCTGTCGCTGAAAAATTGCTGCATGGGATGGCGTGGAGCGTCCTGCAACGGGAGGCGCTCGGCGGGGTGCCGCCGCGCGCGGGCGTGTGAGAGAGGATACTATGGGCCGGAGCGGGTCAGACCATGCAGTGCCCAGCGACAACCTGGGGTTGTACATGCAGGAGATCAAGCAGTTCTCGCTGCTCAGCGCGGCGGAGGAGCGACGGCTGGCGGAGCAGATGTGGCACGGGCGGGCGGCGGAGGAACGGATCGCGGCGGGGGCGGACGAGGTGGAGTTGTGGCAGCAGGTGGAAGCGGGCAAACAGGCGCGCCGCCGCATGATCCAGTGCAACTACTTTTTGGTGGTCAGCATCGCGAAGCGCTACAGCAACCATCACGGCTTTAGCCTGCTCGACCTGATCCAGGAAGGCAACATGGGGCTGATCCGCGCCACCGACAAGTTCGACTACCAGCGCGGCACCCGCTTCAGCACCTACGCCACCTACTGGATTCGCCAGAACATCAGCCGCTACATCGGCACGCAGCGCCACGCCATGCGCCTGCCCAGCCATCAGGCAGAGGCACTCGCCCGCTACCGGCGCGTCCAGGAACAGTTGGCGCAGCAGCACCAACAGCCGCCCACGCTGGAAACCATTGCCGCCGCGCTGGACATCCCCCTCGACACTCTCGCCCACCTGCTACAAATCACCCAGCCCTCCCTCTCCCTCGACAACCCCAGGGAAGAGGGGGACCGCCCGCTGGGCGATACCCTGCAACAAGAAGAGGGGCAGGCGGTCGAGGAGATTGTCGCGGCGGGGCTGCTGAGCGAGGCGGTCGGCGAGGTGCTCACCACCCTCTCCTCGCGCGAGAGCCGCGTGCTGGAAATGCGCTTTGGCCTGCGCGACGGTCGCCCGCTGACCCTGCAAGCCATCGCCGCACGCTTCGGGCTGACCAAGGAGCGCATCCGCCAAATCGAGGGCGAGGCGCTGAGCAAGCTGCGCCGCGCCGGGCGCGCCCGCTCGCTGCGCGAGTATCTGGCGTAGCGTCCGCTAGGGAACGCTGGCGAGCCGCAGGTTCATCCGTTCGGGCACCAGGTTGACCACCTCGTAGCCAGCAGGCAGGCGCACCTGGGGCAGCAGGTTATAGGAGCCCGCCCCCAGCGTGGCCGCATCCACCACGACGGAAAACCCCACGTTGCCAGTGAGCGCCGCCTCGGTGCCCGGCCCCGCCACCCTCACGATCGCCACCGACGTATTCAGCGTCGCCACCAGAGCGGGGTCCACATTGATCACCCGCACCGGCGTCGTCACCACCAGCAACTCCTCCTCGCCAAAGAGCCGCAGGCTCACCTCCGTCGGGAGCATCTCGGTCACGCTGTACGGCTCCGTCGCCGCAACGGTGGGGCTGAGCGTGTAGGGGCCGCCGGTCAGGCCGGTGATATCCACCACCGCCGCCAGTTGCATCGGGTCGAAGCGCGCCATCTGGAGGGCGGGGCCTTCCAGCGTCACCGTCACGAAGCGGGGCGAAAACGCCGCGTAGGTGCGCGACGGGAGCCCCACCGCCTGCACCAGAATCAGGAAATTTTCGCTTTCTGTCTGCTCGGTAATCGTGACCTCCACCTGCTCAGGAATCAGCGATTCCGCGCGCAGGTTGCCCGGCACGCTCACCTTGGGGCGAATCAGGTGGGAGCCAACCCCCTTGTCGCTCAGGTCGAGCGTGGCGCTGATCTTGTCCAGGTTCAGCTCTTCCAGCTCGCGGATGGGACCACGCAGCAGCACATCCACCGTGGCGGGCACGATGGCGCTTTCCGACACCGTCAGGCCGGGGGCGAGCCCGACGATCGTCGGCCTGAGCGAGACGGTCTTGCTGCTGGTTTGCGGCTCCACGCGGATCGTCACCGTGACAAAATCATCGTCCACCGGCGAGATCCCATCGGGTAATTCCAGCGGCACCTGGCGGATGATCGTCCCCTCGCTCAGCTCGCCCACCTCGACCGGCTCCGTCTCGACGATCCCGTTCAGCGCCTCCACCACGCGCTGCTGCCCGACGACCGCCACCAGCGGCGGGTTGGTTTCCGAGCCGCTGATCCAGAAGCCCCGCTCCGCCAGTTGGCTCGTGCCGGTGATGACGGTGCGGACGATCAGCTCGCGGTAGCCCGGCTTCTGCTCGATGGGGATCGTCGCCTCCAGCTCGGCAGCGCTCAGCTGCAACTCGTCCGAACTCACCACCTCACCCGCCTGGTTCAGCAGGGTCGGCTGCACCTGCTTGACCACCGTCTCGCGCGCCCCCTCCACCTTGACCTCCGCCACCACGCGGCGGATCGGCTCGACCAGCGCGGCAGGGCCAACGATGGTCAGGGTGGGCGGGCTGATGGTCGGGGTGAGCACCTGATAATTCTGCGCCACCGTGCCGATATCGGGGATGAGCACCTCGATGGGCAATTCCTGGCTCATCTCGGCGTCCAGTTGGACGCTGATGCGGTTCGGGCTTTCCCCCAAAATCTTGAAATTGGGGGCCAGCGGCTGCCTGCCGACCACCACCTCCACCTGGTGCCGCCCCATGCCCAGCCCGGACAGGTCCGCGTAGGCGACGATATCGTCGGGGGCCAGGTCGCGCTCGCGCTCGCGGTGGATGAGCAGGTCTATCCAGGTGCGCTGCGCCTCCCCCTCGGTCACGATCAGCCCCGGTGGCACGTTCCGCAGCTCGATGGGGATGCCGCGCTGCTCCGGCAGGGTGGGGTACGCGGTTTTCTTTACCAGGTCGTTGTTGGCAGCGGCGATCCAGATGACCAGCGCCACCAATAGCGAGAGCAGCAGCGAGCCGAAGGTGGTCGAGAGGGAAAAGGCGCGGGTCATGGGTCCGCCTCGTCCGCCACCTTGGGGGTGGCCCGCCCCAGCAGTCGCTGGCGCAGCCCGCGCTCCTGCGGCGGGCCGTAAAAGGCGTGCAGCAGGCGATTCAGGCGGCTCTCGTCCAGGTGGCGGATGAGCCGCCCGTTGTAGGCCAGCGAGATCACGCCGGTCTCCTCGGAGACGACCACCGCGATGGCGTCCGTCGTCTCGGTGACGCCGACCGCCGCGCGGTGGCGCGTGCCCAGCCGCCGGTCGCGCAGGTCCGCCGCCAGGGGAAGCACCGTCGCCGCCGCCACGATCCGGTCGCCGCGAATGATGACCGCGCCATCGTGGAGGGGGGTGTTCGTGAAAAAGATGCTGATGAGCAGCTCTGGGGAAATGCGCGCGTCCACCGCGACCCCCGTCTCGATCAGGTCTTGCAGGCCGCTCTCGCGCTCGAAGACCATGAGCGCGCCCAACTTCTGGTCGGACAGGCGGTGCGCCGCGCGGCTCACGCGGTTGATGGCGCGCGTGATCTCGGATTCCGACGCCCCGCCCAGAAAAAAGCCGGTGCGGCCCAACCGCTCCAGCCCGCGCCGAATTTCCTGCTGGAAGATGACGGGGATCGCTATCAAAAAGGCGGGGAGCGAGTTGCGGATCAGCCAGTTGAAGGCGGTCAGCTCCAGTTGGTTCGAAAGAAGGTAGATCAGCCCCCCAAGGATGATGATGCCGCGCAGCAGCTGAATCGCCTGGGTGCCACGGAGCAGGTAGAGTACCCCATAGATGACGAGCGCCACCAACAAGATATCAACTACATCTATCAGGTTGAACCCTTCGAAGGTGAGCAACAAGTCGGCGAGGCTAGTCGGCATAGGGAAGGTGGAGTGGGTGACCCGTTAGTTTTTCATCAGGTAGCTTAGCATGGCGCGGAAGCGCGGCTCCTCACGGCTGTGCAGGGCAACGATTTGGCGCAGCAGCGCCGCCGCCTGCGCCCGCTGCTGCTGGCGCATCAGCTGCTCGACGGCGCGCTCCCACTTGGCAGCCGCCCCCTCTACATCGCCAAGCTGTGCCTGCATCTCCCCCACCATGCGGAGGAGGGGCAGGCTCGTGGGCTGCGAGTCCAGCTGCGACTGCACGAAGCTGATCATGGCGAGCGGCCCGGCCCGCTCTTGCAGGTAGCGGGCGGTACTCTCGATGGTTTGCAGCGCGCGCTCCTCCGCCCCCAGCTTGAAGTACAGGTCGGCGAGCCGCTGCGCCGCTTCCATATCATCGGGGTGGGCGCTGAGGATCCCCTCGTAGGCCGCCGCCGCGCGCCGCCAATCCAGCCGCTGCAAATGCATGTCGGCCAGCCGCTGATGGATTTGAAAGGCCCAATCGTGCGCGGGGTTGCCGCGCGGCGCGATCCGCAGCGCCTCGTTCAGCTTCTCGATGGCGCGCTCCCCCTGCGCCTGCTGGTAGTAGCCATCGGCCAGGTAGAGGTAATGCTCCAGCGCGGCGTCAATCTCCCCGTGCGAGGTAAGCAGGCCGATCAGGTGGCTGCGGATGTACAACTCCGTGGGCGAGATGTCCAGCGCGCGGCGCAGCGCCTGCACCGCCTGCATCGGCGAGCCGCGCACCTCGTACAGTTCCGCCACGGTGACGAGCTTGGTCACGGCATCGTCGGGTCGCCCATCTTCCAGAAACAGCTCTGCCAGCAGCATGTGCATGGGCAGGTAGGTTGCGGAAAGGGGAAGCGCCGCATACAACTCGTCGATGGCGGCGCGCACGTGCCCCTGCGCGCGATAGCGGGTAGCGGTTTCGACGACGGCGAGCACCTCGTCGCTGACCGTCAGATCGAGCAGCACCTCGGCGCTGGCGGCCACATCGCTGCCCACGATGCGCGTCCGCAGCTCGTTAAGCTTGTCCTCCCAGCCACGAGTGGCGAGGAAATCGGCGAGCTGCGTCGTCACCTGCGCGGCCTGCTCGTGCGCGCTGAGCGCCTCGTACGAGTCGATCAGCCCCTCGTAGACCCCCATGACCGTGTCCACCTCGTCGCGCTCGACCCTCGTCAGTTCCACCCCGTCCAGGGCCGCCAAAAAGGCGTCGCGCGCCTCCTCCATGCGCCCCTGATGCTGGAAGCATTGCCCGATGGCAAAGTGGGCCACCATCGCGTATTCGGGGGTGGCGGTCACGCGGCGGAAGATCGCGATCGCCTCGTCGAAGCGGAACACCACCTGGTACTGCGTGCCGAGCATGTAGTACAGGTCGGGCGAGCCGCCGCCCGCCTCGATCACCGCCTCGAAGGCGCGCGCGGCCTCCTGGACCAGGCCACGGGTTTGCAGGTCAATCGCCTCCGCCTTCATCGCTTCCAACGCCAGGTCCGACCCGCCCTCGTCGAAAAAGGTCTCGGCCATGCGCGCGAGCGCGCGCTGCTGGGCCACCTCGGTGGGGGTGGGGCCACTGTCGCGCCCGCCCTCCTCGCCCTGGGGCGATGGCTCCTGCGCCTCCGGCTGCGCGCGCAGGGGGCCGGTGCCCCCGCGTCGTAGCGCGCCGGTGCCGCGTCGGGGGGGGTGCGTGCTGGGGGAGAGGCGGCTCAGCAGCTGCTGGGCAGCCACAAAGTCGGGGTTCAGGGAAAGGGCCTGGCGGGCCAGCACGGTGGCGTCCTCGCGCTCGCCGCTTTCCACGCAGAGGCGGGCGTGCGCCAGCAGGGCCTGGGCGGCCAGATCGGGGCGGCGGCCACGCTGGTACGCCTCGGCGAGGCGCTGGTAGGCGGGGCGGTTTTGGGGGTCGTAGCGCACCGCCTGCTGCCAGGCGCGAACTGCCTGGACGGGGTCGCGCTGCTTCATAAAGTGGTCGCCCAGCAGCAGGTAGCCGCTGGCCGCCTGGAAGCGCTCGCCCAGCAGCGCGTGGATGTCGGCCACCTTTTGCAGCGCCGCCACGTCGCCGGGCTGGAGCAGCAGGGCGCGCTGGTAGGCCTCGGCGGCGGGGCGCAGCTGGCCTGTCTCGAAGAGTGCCAACCCCAGGTCGATAAAGGCGAGTGGATCATCGGCGCGCAGGGCCACGGCGCGGCGGTAGGCATCGGCGGCGGCCTGCCAGTCGCCCGCCCAGGCAAGGTCGTGTCCCTGGCTCAGCAGGGTCTGGTACGCCTGCTCCTGCTCCGATTGTTGAACCTTGCTCGCCATCGTGGGTAGCGCTCCGTGTGTTCAGCGTGCATCATGCAAAAGGGAGGGGTGAGGGGTGAGTAGTGAGTGGTAAATGAAGATGCTGAGCTTCAAGGGATGAAGATTTTATGCGATTGGTAGCAGATTTCCCCTATACCTGGTGTGTTTCTTCCCCCAAGCGACCACTCACCACCCACCATCTCATGAGGTATCCGTCAGGGTGACGGAAAATCAAGTGAGGAGGCGGAGCAACAGCGCCTTTTGCGCGTGCAGGCGGTTCTCTGCCTGATCCCAAAGGCGGGAGTTGGGGCCATCGGCTACCGCGTCGGTAATCTCCTCGCCCCGATGGGCGGGCAGGCAGTGCAGCACGATGGCGTCCGGGCGCGCGTGCGCCAGCAGCTCGATGTTGATCTGGTAGGGGGGGAACAGCTGGAGCCGCTTTTGCGCCTCGGCCTCCTGCCCCATGCTGGTCCACACGTCGGTGTAGAGGGCGTCCGCGCCGGTCGCCGCCTCCACCGCACCCTCAAAGAGGCGGATCGTCGCGCCGCGACGGCGCGCCTGCTCGACGACCTCGGGCGGCGGGGCGTAGCCAGCGGGGGTCGCCACGTGAAGGGTCAGGCCGGTCAGCGCCGCGCCGTTCATCAGCGAGGTGAGCACGTTGTTGCCGTCGCCCACGTAGGCGAGCGTGCGCCCCTCAAAGGAGCCCCACGCCTCCAGCATGGTGAGAAAATCGGCCAGCCCCTGGCAGGGGTGGTTGTAATCGCTCAGGCCATTGATGACCGGCACCGGCGAGTACTCGGCCAGCTCGACGATGTGCTCGTGCGCGAAGACGCGCGCCATGATCGCGCTGGTGTAGCGCCCCAACACGCGCGCCACGTCGGCCACGCTTTCGCGCTTGCCCAGTTGAACCTCGTTGGGGCTGAGGTAGAGGGCGTGGCCGCCCAGTTGGAGCATCCCCACCTCGAAGGAGACGCGGGTGCGCAAACTTGGCTTCTGGAAGAGCATTCCCAGGGTCTTGCCCGCCAGGCGGGGCTCGTTTTGCCCCCTTTGGCGCAACTCGCGCTTCAGGTCGAGCGCCAGGGCCATCAGATCATCGAATTGCGCCGGGGTTAGCTCTGCAATACTCAAAAAATGTTTCATTGTGGTTGGGTGTCGCGGGTTTGTCCGCTGGCAGTCGGTGTTATTTGTCAGGAACGACCTAGGGGAAGAGTATCACAAAAGGGGAGCGCACACAAAGAGCTTTGTCGTTTACCTGCCACGAAAAGCGGCCCCGTGTCCCCCATGGTTCTTGTCGATTAGGACTTACGCCCTTGCGTAGACGACCGACGACCGACGACCGACGACCGACGACCGACGAGCGACAACGGACGACCGACGAGCGCCTTACCCGCTTTGCGGGAACCCACTGCCGCCTAGCAGACGATCTGCGGGCCGGAGGCCCGCGGCCCGAGGGGGCTTCTGTCTCCGCTTGGCCCGTCCTGCTGCCGCCTGCCGCCTGCCGCCTGCCGCCTGCTATCCGTTTGCCGCCTGCCGCCTGCGCCTGCTGCCTGCTATCCGTTTGCCGCCTTACCCGCTTTGCGGAACCCACTGCGCCTAGCAGACGATCTGCGGGCCGGAGGCCCGCGCCGAGGGCTCTGCTCCGCTTGGCCCGTCCTCTGCCGCTGTTCGTTCTGCGCCTCCGCCTGCCGCCTGCCGCCTGCCGCCTGCTGCCTGCTATCCGTTTGCCGCCTGCCGCCGTCCTATCCCCGCACCGGGTTGCTCAACGTGCCGATCCCCTCGATTGTCACCTCGACCACATCGCCATCGGCGAGCGGCCCCACCCCGGCGGGGGTCCCCGTCATGATGATATCGCCAGGCTCCAGGGTCATCACGGCGCTGATGTCGCGCAGCAGGCGCGGCAGATCGAAGATCAACTGCGCGGTGTTGCCATCCTGCCGCCGCTCGCCATTGACGCGGCACTGCACCTGAACCCCGGTCGGATCGAAGTGATCGGGGGTGACGACCCAGGGGCCGATCGGCGCAAAGGTGTCAAAGCCCTTGGCGCGCGACCACTGCCCATCCTTGCGTTGCAGGTCGCGCGCGGTCACGTCGTTGCCGCAGGTGTAGCCAAACACCGCGCCCATCGCGTTCGCCTCGGTCAGGTTGCGGCAGCGCTGGCCGATCACCAGAACCAGCTCCGCCTCGTGCTCTACACGCTCGCTCAGGGCGGGCAGCTGGATGGCGGCCCCCTGCCCGATGATCGCGCTCGGCGGCTTCAAAAAGATCAGCGGCTCCGCTGGCACCTCGTTGCCCAACTCGGCGGCGTGGGCTGCGTAGTTCCGCCCGATGCAGACCACCTTGCTCGGCGTGACCGGAGCCAGGAGCAGCAACTCTTCCACGCTGCCCGCCGCCGCCCCTCGCACATGATCCGCAAAAGGGGAGCCCATCAGGTCAAAGATGGTACCATCTTCCAGCAGCCCCCAGGCCGCCTCGTTTTCCTTTGTCTGGTAGCGTACAATTTTCATGGTTTTCTCCTTTGTTCCATTTCTTCTGCGGGGTTCGCCTGCTGCCGCGACGTGTCAAACACAAGCGCGCCCGCCCCAACGCGCGGCAGCGATTATAATAGTGGAAGCAAGGTCAGAGCCAACCGCTCCTTGCCCCGCCGGAGGCCCTTTTCAGAATTGGCATATCTCTTGCTCCACTACTTACACGATGTCTGCCAAGCGGGGGGCAAAAGCGCATGTTCGGGATCGATCCGTTTTACCTTATTTTGTCCTTGCCTGCCGTGTTGCTTGTCATGTACGCGCAGGGTCGCGTGCAAAGTGCCTACAACAAGTACTCGGAGATCCCCAATCAGGTCCGCCTGACGGGGGCGGAGGTTGCGCGGCTGTTGCTCAACAACGAGCGCCTGCCCAGCATCGCGGTTGAAATCACCCCCGGCAAACTGAGCGACCACTACGACCCGCAGCAGAACATTTTGCGCCTCTCCCCCGAGATCGCGCAGGAAGCCAGCATCGCCTCGCTGGCGGTGACCGCCCACGAGGTGGGCCACGCGCTCCAGGACCGCGACGACTACGCGTGGATGAAGGTCCGCACGGGGCTGGTGCCGCTGCTGAACATCGGCTCCACGCTGGGCTACCTGCTCTTTTTGGGCGGCCTCTTCCTCGGAAGCTCCGGCCTGGCGCTTATCGGCGTGCTGGCCTTTAGCGGGGGCGCGTTTTTCAGCCTCGTGACCCTGCCGGTGGAGTTCAACGCGAGCACCCGCGCCATGCAGATGCTGGAGGCGAACAACCTGATCCGCTCGGAGGAGGACCGCAAGCAGGCGCGCGACATGCTGAACGCGGCGGCGCTGACCTACGTCGCGGGCGCGGCGCAGGCGCTGGCAACGGTGCTCTACTTTGTGTTTCGCGTGCTGGGCGCGGGCAGCCGACGCCGCAGCTATTAAACAGACAACCGACGTACCCGCAGGCAGGACCCCACCTCTGGGTACGACGCCCCGGGCGACGGTTCCACCTTCCATTTGTCCTTTGTACCATCTGAAAAGGAGAGAAACTATGGCAAAACGACGAAAATCGGGCGCACGCCGGAGCGAGGCGCAGGAGCAGGAGACGGCGCAGCAACGCGACGAGACGAGCGAGAGCATGGCCCAACAGGAAGAAGATGCCGAAGACACGCTCAGCGATGCGGCTGACACGGTGCAAGAGGAAGCGGCTCAAGCCACCGACGATGTCATAGATACCGTCGGCGATGCAGGCGATACCGTGAAAGAAGACGCCGCCCAAGCTACCGACGATGTCAAAGATGCTCTCAGCGATGCGGGCTGACGCCGTCGAAGAAACAACCGACGATGTCAAAGATGCCATCGGTGATGCGAGCGATACCGTGAAAGAAGACGCCGCCCAAGCTACCGACGATGTCAAAGATGCTCTCAGCGATGCGGCTGACACCGTCCAAGAAAAAGCCGACGCGGCGAAAGACGCCCTCAGTGATGCGGGCGATACCGTAAAAGAAGACGCCGCCCAAGCTACCGACGATGTCAAAGATGCTATCAGCGATGCGGCTGACACGGTGCAAGAAAAAGCCGACGCGGCGAAAGACGCCCTCAGTGATGCGGGCGATACCGTGAAAGAAGACGCCGCCCAAGCTACCGACGATGTCAAAGATGCTCTCAGCGGTGCGGCTGATACCACACAAGAAAAAGCCGACGCGGCGAAAGACGCTCTCAGCGATGCGGCTGACACCGTGAAAGAAGACGCCGCCCAAGCTACCGACGATGTCAAAAATGCTATCAGCGGTGCGGGCGATACCACACAAGGAAAAGCCGCCCAAGCCACCGACGCGGCGAAGATCGCTCTCAGCATTGTGGCTGATACCGCACAAGAAAAAGCGGCTCAAGCCACTGACGCGGCGAAAAGCGCTCTCAGCGATGCGGCTGACATGGTAAAAGAGAAAGCCGCGCAGGGTGCCGAGGAGGTGAAAGTCGTCCTCAGCGACACCACCGCGCAGATCAGCGAGGCAGTGGCCCCCCACGCGGAGGAGGCGAAGAGCGCTCTCAGCGACAGCACCGAGACGGTGAAGGCGGAAGTGGCAAGCCTGGCGGGGGATTTGAAGGCGAGCGCCCAAGCAGCCGCCGCCGATGCGGGGAGTGTCGTGGTGGAGCAGGTCAAAGCGATGGGCGAGAAGGTGAGCGATGCCGCCACCACGCGCGCTCACGAGGCAAAGGACAGCACCGCCGACAAGATCCATGAGACGGCGGAAGCGGTCCGCCGCCGCTCCACCCTGCCCCAGGCTAAGGCAATCGACAAGGGGGCTGACAAGATTGACGAGGCGTCAAGCTACGTGCGGGAGCATGATTACGGGGAAATGAAGGACGATTTCAAGCAGGCGGTGCGCACCCAGCCGCTCCTCGCCGTCGCCCTGGCCCTCATCGTGGGCTACCTCATCGGCGCAATCCTTAAGGATGGGTGACAACGATAGCCGCCGCGCGGCCCCTTTACCATAAAATTGCCCGTCCGTCATCGGGCGGGCTTCACTTACAAGATCGGAAGATACCCATGGCACCACAACATGACAAAAACGATAGCCGCCCGGACGCGCCGTACCGCAACCGCGCGCAACCCTCGCGCCGCCCCAGCAGCGGCCCGCTCGCCTACCTTGAGGACAACCTGGTAGCCGTGCTGGCGGGCGCGCTCGGGCTTGGCCTGCTGCTCGCCGCGCTTTTTGTGCGACGGCACGAGGATGAGCCGCCGCTGCCGCCGAAGGGCTCGCGCCGCCGTGGGGTGGCAAAGGTGATCGAGCAGGCCGAGGACGAGGGGCTGCTCTCGGAAGAGGCGCGGCGCGTGCTCATCAGCCTGCTGACCGCGCAGGGGCTCAAGTGGCTCCAGGCGTACCTCGAAAAAGAGGGGGCCGGGCTGGCGGGGGACGCGCAGGGGCTGGCGAGCCAGGTAGCAGGGGGCGCTGCCGAGCGGGCGCACAGCGCCAGCAGCCACGTGGGCGAGCAGGCGCAGGCGCTCCACGAGCGCGTTGCGGCGGGCGTGGGCGCAGCGGCGAGCAGTGCCGCCAGCGCGCTCGATAGCGTGAAGCAGGCGGGCAGCGAGCGGGTGCAGAGCGTGAGCGATGCGGTCAGCGCGGCGCGCGAGCAGGTGCAGGACAGCGCCCACAGCGCCGCCGACAGTGCCGCCGCCGCGACATCGCGGCTCGCTGAGAGCCTGGCTTCCACCACGGCGAGCGCGGCCAGCAGCGTCGCGAGCGCCAAAGACGCGGCGCAGCATCGGGTGGAGACAGCGAAAAGCACCATCCCCGACGCCGCCGAGCGCGTGGTGGAGCAGGGCAAGAGCGGGGCGCACAAGGCGAGCGCTCAGGCCGAAGAAAAGCTGGGGCAGGCAGCCAGCCAGCTGCATTCTGGTGTGGAAAGCAGCGCCGAGCAGGGCAAATCGCTGTTCAGCAAGCTGCTCAACCTTCTGCTGACCCTGGTCGAGTAATTTGGGAGAACAAGCGCACAAACCTCCCGCGGATCACCAAAGTTTAGTTGACGCGACCGAAGGAGAAGACCATGCAAACCCTAGCCGACGTGATGACCGATGAGGTGCTATACCTGTTGCCGAGTGACAGCGCGGCCAAAGCGGCACGCGAGATGAAAACCCTGAACGTGGGAATCATCCCCATCTGCGATGACAACCAGCGGCTACTCGGGGTCGTCACCGACCGCGACATCGTGCTGCGCGTGGTGGCGGAGGGGCGCAACCCCGACGAGGTCACCCTCGACGAGATCGCCACGATGGACCCCATCGCCGGGCAGCGCGGGTGGAGCTTGGCGGACGCGCTGGATTTGATGAGCCGCAACCAGATTCGTCGCCTGCCCGTCGTTGAGGACGGCCGGCTGGTCGGTATTGTCTCGATTGGCGACATCGCGGTGCAGGCGAGCAGCACCGACACCGGTGCCACGCTGGAAGAAATCAGCAAGCCCGCCATGCCGCGCAAGGGGGCCATCGACGAGGGGGACCATACGGCGTAAGGGGTGAATGGTGAATGGGAGCGGCTGATCGGTCGCTCCATGAGTTCCCATGAGGTGCCACGAGTTGAGAGCACAGTAGAGAGATAGGCATGGATAAAGCAGAGGCGATGGCGGCGCTGCGCGACGAAACGATAGCAACCCTCACCCCACAGCTGAGCGAGGATCAAAGCCAGGTGGTCTTTGGCACGGGCGACCCCGGCTCGCCGATGATGATCGTCGGCGAGGCACCAGGCCCGCAGGAGGACCAGGAGGGCAGCCCCTTCGTCGGGCGCAGCGGCGAGTTTTTGAACGAGGCGCTGCAAACAATCGGGCTGGCGCGCGAGCGCATATGGATCTCGAACGTGGTGAAGGTGTGGCCGACCAAGCGCACGGGCCGCTCGCTCAAGACGCGCCCGCCCCAGGCAGCGGAGCGACAGGCGAGCCGCCCCTTTTTCGAGCGCGAGGTGGCCCTGATCGCGCCGCAGGTGATCCTCTGCCTGGGCGGTACAGCGGCCAAGCAGCTGATCAACAAGGGGTTCAAGATCACGGAGGAGCGGGGCGAGTGGCGCGAGGGGCCGCAGGGCATCCCGACGATGGCTACCTACCACCCGTCCTACATCCTGCGCATGCTGGGCATGGCCCCCGAAAGCGGGGCGACGATGCGGACAGAATTTATCAGCGATTTGCGCCGCGCGGCCCACCGCGCGGGGCTCTTGAAGGAGGAGTAAGATGGCTGAGGGCACAAAAAGTCAGGGCAACGACGCGGCGCACGCCAGCGAGGAGTACGGTTTCGACGAGGATCGCGACCCGCTGAACAAGGACGAGGCGCAGGCGGAAGCCTCCGAGTATGGGCTGTATGGCTACAGCGACGAGCCGGGGCAAGCCTTCGATGAGCAGCAGGAGATCCACCAGGAAGGCCAGGAGAGCGAGGCCACGGCAGCGCAGCGCTACGATGAGCAGCACGCGGGGGAAGAGATAGCCAGGGAGCAGGGCGGGCAGGAGTGGGACCAAAGCGAGCACGGGGCGGGCTTCGGCCAGCCGATGGACTCGCCGCAGCGCCACGCCAGCCACTCGTCGGGACCGGAGACGGACAGGGGGTGAGCGCTTTTCGCCCTGACGTCGCCCTGATATAATCGCCGCTAGCCGCCCCCATTGAGGGGCGTCTTGGCAAGGAGGACAGTTCCCCCCATGGCCCAACAAGCGGCCCCAACTATCGAGAGCCAGAGCGACAAGAGCACCCCGAAAGCGCAACAACTGGCAGAGTTGCTGGAGCGGCATCGCGGCGAGCGGCACGTCATCATCCTGCAAGATTACCCGGACCCTGACGCGATTTCCTGCGCGCTCGCCCACCAGCTGATCGCCGCCCGCTTCCAGATCGAGTGCGTCATCCTGTATTCCGGGAAGATCAGCCACCAGCAAAACCTAGCGCTGGTGAACCTGCTCGGCATCCAGATGACGCGCTTTGACGAGAGCGTGAACCTGAGCGAGTTCCAGGGCAGCATCTTTGTGGACAATCAGGGGGCCAACAGCGCCCTCACCGTGCATCTGCAAGAAGCCAACGTGCCGCCGCTGGTCATCGTGGACCACCACGAGCTGCAAAAGGTAGTCAAGCCGGAGTTTCAAGACATCCGCCGCCTGGGGGCCTGCGCAACCATCTATGTCGAGTACATCCGCCAGGGCCTGCTGGAATTGGATGGCGACCGCGAGCAGCACGTGGAGCTGGCAACCGCGCTGATGCACGGGATCCAGACGGAGACCAACGGCTTTATCCGCGCGCACAAGGAAGAGTTCCAGGCCGCCGCCTTCCTCAGCAACTTTTACGATCCCTCCGTGCTGGCCGAGATCATGAGCCAGTCGCGCTCCAAGCAGGTCATGGAGATCATCCGGCGCGCGCTGGAAAACCGCGAGATTCGCGAAAGCTTCTCGATCAGCGGCATAGGCTACCTGCGCGCCGAGGATCGGGACGCCATCCCCCAGGCCGCCGACTTTCTGCTCACCGAGGAGAACGTGCACACCGCCGTCGTCTTCGGGCTCGTCGCGGCGGACAACGGGATGGAGGCGGTGATCGGCTCGCTGCGCACGGTAAAGGTCACCATCGACCCCGACGAACTGCTCAAGAGCGCGTTTGGCAAGGGGCAGCAGGGACAATATTTTGGCGGGGGCAAAAAGGCGGCGGGCGGCTTCGAGATTCCCGTCGGCTTTTTGAGTGGCAATCAGGATGACCAGTTCCGCAAACTCAAGTGGCAGGTGTACAACGCCCAGGTGCGCCAGCGCTTCTTCGAGCGCCTTGGGCTCTCCACCCCGTCTGAAAGTGTGGGGTGAGAAAGAGATTGGAGATTAGAGATTAGAGATTGGGCCTTCTGGCACCTTGGAGGTGCGATGCTCCAGAACCGTATCATTAGCGACCCGCAGACAGATCGCCCCAACAAGCACATCATCCTCAATCTCCAATCTCCAATCTCCAATCTCCAATCTCCAATCTCCATTTTGCATTCCGCGCTTTCCCCCTATCATTGCGCTTCTGACACCCGCTCCCCCTTCTCTTTTTGGAGTCTTCAACCCTTATGCTCGGCACGGTCATCAACGAACGGTTCCAGGTAGAGCAGCGCCTTGCGCGGCAGGGAGCCACTGAAATTTACGAGGGGCTGGACCTGGTGGCGGGGCATCCGATCTGGGTCAAGCGCTTCGAGGCCCCGCTCGACCAGGACCTCGATTTTATCGAGAATTGGCGCGCGCAGTTGCTCAACCTCCAGGCGATCGAGGATGGTCATCTGCCCCAAATCTATGATTTTGGCCGCTTGCCCACCGGCGACCTGTACCAGATCGAGGAGCCCCCGCACGGGATCACGCTGCGCCGCTTCAGCGCCACCCGCGCCCCGATGGGGGTTGCCGCGATTGTGTCGCTGCTCGCCGCGGTGGCGCGCGCGGTAGGCACCGGCCACCGCGAGGGCACCGCGCACGGCGGGCTCTCCCCCGACAACGTCTACATCGAGGAAGAGGCGGGCAACCGGCTCGAAAGTTTTGTCAGCAGTTGGGAGGCGGGCGAGATGATCGTCGCGCTGCGCAGCGCGGGCGAGGCGCTGCCGGAGCGGGTGGCGCGCTACCTCGCGCCCGAGCAGCGCAGCCTGCCGGTGCCCCCCGCTACCCCCGCCACTGACGTGTACGCGCTCGGCACGATCTTGTACGAGCTGCTCACCGGCTCGCTGCCCAGCGCGATGGCAAGCAGCCAGGGGGAACCGCCGCCGCCCCGCCGCTTCAACCCGGACATTCCCGTAGCGGTGGAGCGGGAGGTACTGCGCGCGCTGAGCCATGACCCCGCCGCGCGCCACCCCAACGGCTACGCGCTCTCCCAGGCACTCACCCACGCGCTGACGGTGCCGGAGCCGCAGGTTGTCGCCCCGCCCCCGCCCATCGTGCAGGAGCGCATCGAGCGGGTGACGGTCAGCCGCCCCCTGTGGCTGCCCGCCGTCGCCCTGCTCGCCACCCTGCTCATCTGCACGCTGCTCTTCCTGCTCGTGCTGAGCAACCGCAACCGGAACCAGGCGGTCGCGGTGATCCCCACGCCCTCGCCGCGCGTCGTGCCCAAACTGGCAGGCCCGCCCTACCTGGGCTACAACGACGCGGTGACGCGGGCGTGGAACGAGGGCTTTATCGTCACCATCGTCGGCTTTGTGGAGGGTCCGAACATCCCGCCCGGGGTGGTCGTCACCCAGTGCCCCCAGGCGGGCGCGCTGCCGAGCGAGATCGCGCAGTGCCCGTCGGTAGGCTTCCCCGCTGGGGAAAACACGATCCTGGTGGAAGTGTCGTCGCTGCCCGCCCCGGTCGTGCTGCGCGTGATCCCCGATTTGTACGGGCAGCCGGAGCCGGAGGCGCGCGCGCTGCTCCAGCAGGGTGACCTGCGGATCGGCACGCGCCGCGAGGCGTACGACCTGCTCATCCCCCAGGGGCGCATCGTCGAGCAGAACCCGCGTCGCGGGCTGGCGGTGCTGCCGGGCACCTCGGTGGATGTGATCGTGAGCGCGGGCGCGCCGCCTGCGGGCCAGCCCGGGGCGGTGATCGAGCCGCCCGCCGCCGAGGTCATCCCGCCGGTGGTGGAGTCGATCCCCCCCACCGAGGCAATCATCGTGGAGCCGCTCGCCACGGACACCCCGCTCCTGATCGAGCCGCCAACCCCGCAGCCAACCCTGACCACGCCGCCCGCGCCGGTCGTCACCCCGTCGCTGGGCGACGAAGGGCTGACGGTGCTACTCGCCGACGATTTTGAGGAGGGCAACACCCTCGGCTGGATCGTCTCGCAGGGCGAGGGGCAGAACGCAACGATCCGCGACGGGGTCTTTGTGGCGGAGGTGACGGAGTCCGGCCTCTTCTGGAAAAGCCAGCCGGGCCGCCTCTTCACCGATTTCACCTACGAGGCGGAAGTCACGCTTGGCAGAGGACAGCCTGGACCAGGGGGGCGGCGCGGGCATCATCTTCCGCGTGCAGGACGACGAGCACTTTTACTTTTTCGAGATCAACGGGGTGGGCGAACTCCGCCTGCGCGCGCGCAGCGGGAGCGACTGGATTACCCTGCTCGACTGGTCGGCGACCCCCTCGATCCTGCCAGCGGGGCTGCCCAACATCCTCACCACGACAGCCGAGGGGGAGCGGTTGACCCTCCTCGTCAATGGCGAGCAGGTTGGCGGTGATGGACGTTCCGCCCGACGTGAACTTTGCCAACGGGGATGTGGGAGTGGCGCTAGAAACCGACCTGCTCCCCCTCAGTGCCGAGTTCGACAACGTGCTGGTGACGAGGTAGCGCATGGCGCTGGCAAGCCGCCTTCAGGCGTACCTGCGACACAGCGCGGCGGAGCGCTACGAGCCGCAGCGCGTGCCGCCCTTCACCCTGTTTTTTCACCGCAGCGACCCGTTCCCCCATTTCAACTACGCGATCCCCGACGAGCCGATCAGCGGCGACGTGGCCGAGCCCCTGGCAACGCTGCGCGCCGCCTTTCGCGCGCGGGGGCGGCTGCCCCGCTTTGAATTTGTCGAACCTTTCGCGCCGGGGCTGGCGGGCATACTGAGCGCGGCGGGCTTTGCCGAAGAAGCGCGCAACCCGCTGATGCTCTGCACCCGCGACAGCCTGCGCGCCGCGCCCGACGTGGCGGGGCTGGACATCGTGCAGGTCCCGCCCGATGCACCCCTGCGGGACGTGCAGGGCTTCCTCGACGCGCAGCGGCGCGGCTTTGACTCGGAGGCACGCGGCGCGGCCAGCGAGGAAGAGGCCGAGCGCTACCGCGCGACCCTCCACCACGGGCGTGCTTTTTTGGGGCGGCTGGCGGGGGAGCCGGTGGGCGCGGCGGTATTCACCACGCCTTGGCAGGGCATCACCGAGCTGGTCGGCATTGCCACGCGCGCCGCCTTTCGCCGCCAGGGGGTGGCCTCCGCCCTGACCGCTGCGGCCACGCGCGTAGCGTTCGAGCAGGGGGTGGAACTGGCGTCGCTCAGCGCGGGCGACGAGCAGGCGGGGCGCGTCTACGAGCGGGTGGGCTTCCGCCCCTTCGCCACCATGCTGGCGTACTCGGCCCCATGATGCGCCGCTTTCTGCTCCCGTTCGCGCTGCTGCTGGCGCTGCTGCTGGCGGCTCCCGTCGCCGCGCAAGCCCCGCTCGCCCCGAAAGAGATGTTCAAGCTGATCAACACCGCGCGGCTCGCCAACGGGGTGGGGCTGCTGGCGTGGAATGACACCCTGGCCGAGGCGGCGCAGCGCCACGCCGAGGACAATGCCACCCGCGACGATCCGGGGCATGTTGGCAGCGACAACTCCACCCCGGCGGAGCGCGCCGCGCGCGTGGGCTACGGGGTCTACCCCGACGCCATCCGCGTCTCCGAAAATTGGTCCACCGGCAGCGCGCTGGAAGCGATGGCCTTTTTTCTGGAAGACCAGATTCACCGCGACAACATGCTCGCCCCTCTGTGGCGCGAGGTGGGGGTCGGGCGCGCCGAGCGCGCGAGCGGGCAGACGGTGTGGGTAGTCCTGTTTGGCGCGCAGCCGGGGGTGCTCCCCATCTTCGTGAACCAGGACGCGGAGCGCACCACCGAGCGGCGCGTCACGGTGCAGTTGAGCGGGGAAGAGGCGGGGTGGAGCGAGGAAATTTTTACAGCGCCGGTCGAGGTGCGCGTGGCCGAGGCCGCGCAGCTGGAGGCAGCCCCGTGGCAACCCTGGGTCCCCGAGGTGGAAATCGAGTTGGGCGCTGAGGGGGGCGAGCGACTGCTCGTCGCGGAGTATCGGGACGCGCAGGGCCGCACGGTGCAGGCCAGCGACACGATTTTCCTGGTTCAGCCGCAGGGGCCGGTACCCACCTCGCGCGCGCAGTTTGCGCCCACCGTGACCCCAAGCGCCACCCCGACCCTCACCCCCACCGCCACCGCGACGGCGACCCCGACCCTCACCCCCACGCCGAGCGTGACCCCCACCCCGACGATTACCCCCACACCCACGCCCGCCCCAGGACTGCTTGCCTTACCGGATTATGTCAATTTTCCCCTGCTACTCGCGGGGGTGCTGCTGCTCACCCTGGGGCTCTTCCTGCTGGCGCTTTTTGTGGCGCGCACCCTCCCCCGCCGCTGAGTCTGGGCTGACAAGCCAAGGAGCCACGGGCTGCTTCACCGATGAAGCAGCCCGTGGCTCCTTTTATGTGAACGCCACGTGGCAGCGCTAGTGTGCGACGGTAGGGGTGCCCGCGTTGTCCTTGGTGCGCTCGATGTAGTGGTCCGCGATACGGTAAATCTGCATCGCGAAGGGGTGATCTGGCTGCTCGACGACCAGCGGCACCCCACGGTTGACGCTCATCACCACGGCGCGCCCGCCCGAGATCAGGCGAAATGCCACCTCATGCTGGAGGGTGCGCTCGATCTCCTCCGAGCCGATCCCCACGTTGGAGTTGAAACGGTTGACCGCGATGTTGATCTTGCTGAGCGAAAAATCCAGCTTGGCGATCCAGTCCAGAAACAGGCTGGTGTTTTTGAGCGGGCCAACCTCGGGGGTGACGACGATCAGCACCTCATCCGCGCGGTTCAAGATGGTCAGCATCCGCTCGTCGTAGGAGGGCTGGCAATCTACCACCACGAAATCGTAAAGGGTGGCTAGAAAATCCAGAATCTTCTCGATGTGCGCCGCCGTGACCTGCACCCCCTCTTCCGGGCGAAAGGGGCTGAGCAGCACGTTCACGCCGGAGGAGTGCGGGACCATCACCTGGTCGGCCAGCGCGGGCTCCAGGAAATCGATCTGCTCCACCATGTCGAGGATGGTGCAGATGGTGGGCAGGTTCATGTGGACCCCCACATCGCCCGAAAAAAAGTCGGAGTCGAAGAGGGCAACCCGCTGGTTGCTGTGCTCGCGCAGGGCCACCGCGAGGTTGGTCGCGATGGTGGTTTTGCCGACCCCGCCCTTCGAGCCAAAAACCGCCAACACGCACCCTTTCTTGGCCTCGGCGTCGGGGGCAAGGGGGGTCGTGTGGACGCGGGCGAGCAGGCTCCGCACGCGAAAGGCCAGCTCTTTGGGCTGGAAGGGCTTGGTCAGATAGTCGTCGGCCCCCGCCTCGAAACCCGCGATGCGGTCCGCGATGTCCCCCTTGGCGGTCAGCATCAAGATAGGCAGGTTGCGAATGTCCGCATCCTGGCGCAGGGTGCGGCACAGGGTGTAGCCGTCCATGCCGGGCAGCATCACGTCTACCAACGCCACATCGAACGCACCGTGGCGAATGTGCTCCAGCGCCTCCTCGGCGGCATGCACCACCGTCACCTCATAGCCGTCACGCAGCAAAATGCGCCGCAAAAGCTCGGCGAGAGCACGGTCATCGTCAACGACTAGAACACGATATGGGTCGCTCATTGTTCTCTCTTTTCTTGGAAGGCAACCACCACCTCTGGCGGCAAATCATCGTGGCCCGCAACGTAGACAACGACCTTGCCCCCCGCGCGCAACCTTGGTAGGCTCAGGGCCAGGTGAGAATCACGAGGGCTGCCACCCTCTAAGGTATAGGGCGCGTCGCTGATCACTTCTTTGTGGCTGATCAGGCGCTCCGACGGGTAGGTCAGGGAGATGAAAAGCCGTTCCGCCGCCTCATCGCCCTGGTTTTCTACTAAAAGGGCCCCAATTACCGCCGTTCCGGGGATATCGTAAGGGGGCAAGAGCAACCAGGTGACATCGGGCCCCTGCGCCTGCTCCTTTCCCCCTAAACCGAACCACTGCTTGACCTGGTCGAGCACGCGTCCTCGCTTTCCTCTGGCTGCACACGCTCACACTTACGCTGCTCCAACTCCTCACGATTATAAACTCGCCCGCGCGCTCTGACAATGTGACCAGGTGACTAAAGACGGGGGGCAGGGGGCAGGGGTTAGGGACGAAGGGGGCAGGGGTCAGGGACGAAGGACGAAGGCAGACCAATATCCAATATCCATTCTTCCCTCTCCCCTTTGACGCTTGCGCCTACCACATGCTAAAGTGTTGGCACAACAGAATGGCTGAACACGTTGACGGGGAAGAGTAGGCGCGGCGCGGGCTGTCCAGCGAGTCGAGAGCGGTGAGAGCTCGATCACGCCCACCACGCTGAACCCACCCCTGAGTGCCGCCGAGAAGGCAGGCCGGGTGGCTCCCCGTTACCGAGCTTTGCCCTCCGCCGCGAGCCGTCGCGCGGGCGGCAGCAGAGCGGGTGCCCGACAGGCACCAAGCAAGGTGGTACCACGGATCATTTCCGTCCTTGAGCGATTGCGCAAGGGCGTTTTTTTATGGGGAGGTTGTTTATGAAAATGTCCACGCTTTTTGGTCGCACGTTGCGCGCGGCCCCCAGCGAGGCCGAGCAGGTGGCGCACCAGTTGGTACTGCGAGCGGGGCTAGCGCGCTCGCTCCAGGCGGGCAGCTATGCCCTGCTGCCGCTTGGCATGCGCGTGGCGCGGCGCATCGAGGCGATCATGCACGAGGAGATGACGCGGATCGGCGCGCAGGAGTTCCGCACCCCCGTCATCCAGTCGTCCGCCGCGTGGGAGCAGACGGGGCGCTACGAGGCGTACGGGCCGCTGATGCTCCGCTTCAGCGATCGCGGGGAGCGCTCGTTGATCGTCGCCCCAACCCACGAGGAGGCGGTCGCAGAACTCGCGCGCCAGG
The DNA here is from genome assembly GCA_963845765.1 of uncultured Chloroflexia bacterium. Lineage (GTDB taxonomy): Bacteria > Chloroflexota > Anaerolineae > Ardenticatenales > Ardenticatenaceae > CAWJTI01. The sequence continues at coordinate 246,608 of CAWJTI010000009.1, read as the reverse complement.
ACATCTCCTCCTATCGCCAGCTGCCCGCGATGCTCTACCAGATTCACACCAAGTATCGCGACGAGCCGCGCGCGCGCGGCGGCATGATGCGCATGCGCGAGTTTACCATGCTGGATGCCTACTCGTTGGATAGCGAGAGCGCGGGGCTGGATCGTGCCTACACGAAAATGGCCGAGGCGTTCGAGCGCATCTTGCAGGAGTGCGGGGTGCGCTTCGTTGCGGTGGATGCCGCGAGCGGCGAGATGGGCGGCGGCGAGTCGCGCGAGTACATGGCGCTTTCAGGGATGGGCGAGGACCTGCTGGTGCTCTGTCAGGGGTGCGGCTACGCCGCGAACCTGGAAGTGGCGAGCAGCGCCCCGCCGGAGCCGCTCGACCACAACGACGCCCCCAACCCCGAAGAGGTTGCCACCCCCGATTGCGAGAGCATCGCGCAGGTAGCTGCCTTTCTGGGGGTTTCCCCGTCGGAGACTGCCAAGGCGGTGTTCTTCAACACGCCCGAGCGCGGGCTGCTCTTCGTGGTGGTGCGGGGCGACCGGGAGGTGAACGAGGCGAAGCTGCGCGCAGCCATCGGGGTTTCCGCCCTGGCCCCCGCGAGCGCCGAGCAGATCCGCGCGGCGGGGGCGGTGCCGGGCTACGCCTCGCCGGTCGGGCTGAGCGGGGTGACGGTCATCGCGGATCGCTCGGTTGCAGCAGGCGGCGCGCTGGTGGCAGGCGCGAACCGCTCCGGCTATCACCTGCGTCACGTCCTGTTCGGGCGCGATTGGAGCGCCAGCGAGGTGGCCGACGTGGCCTCGGTGCGCGAGGGCGACGCGTGCCCCCGCTGCGGCGCGCCGCTCCACCTGGAGCGCGGGGTCGAGGTGGCCCACATCTTCAAGCTCGGCACGCGCTACACCGAGGCGCTCAGCGCGAGCTTTGTCGACGCGGCGGGGCAGAGCCAGCCGATCATCATGGGCTCGTACGGCATCGGGGTGGAGCGGCTGATCCAGGTGATCGTGGAGCAGCATCACGACGACAAGGGGATCATCTGGCCGCTGGAGGTCGCCCCCTTCGACCTGTCCCTGCTCCACATCGGCCAGAGCGACGAGCTGCTGCGCGCCACCGAGAGCGTTTACACGGAGCTAAAGCGCGTCGGGCTGCGCGTGCTCTACGATGACCGGGACGAGCGCGCGGGCGTGAAGTTCAACGATTCCGACCTGATCGGCCTGCCGCTGCGCCTCATCATGAGCGAGCGGCTGCTGGCGGACGGGCTGGCGGAGATCAAGACGCGCACGGGGATATCCGCCAAGATCAAGCGCGCGGAGGTGCTGGGGGTCGTGGAAAATGCGCTCAGCCGCCTGGAAGTGGAGGATATTCTTCAGGGGTCAGGGAGCGGGGGGTAGGGGTCGGGGGGGCGGGGGTCGGATTAGTTGTGGGCGGCCTGGAAGGCAAAGGGCAAAAGGCAAAGGGTAAAAGGCAAAAAGTTCACGGCGAATCGTCCTTTGCCCTTCGTTGGTCATCGGTCATCGCGCCAAGAGAGTACCCATCAGTCTTCGTCCGTCGTCTCGTCATCCTCCGCCCGTCCGTCCGTCGTCCGTCGTCCTTCGTCATCGGTCGTCCGTCGTCGGTCGTCGGTCGTCCTCGTAACGCCGCACCACCACACACGCGTTCTGGCCGCCGAAGCCGAAGGCGTTGGAGAGGGCGATGGAGAGCGGCTGGTGACGCGCTATGTTTGGCACAAAATCCAGGTCGAGCGCGGGGTCGGGCGCGGTGAGGTTGATGGTGGGCGGGATGATGCCGCTCTGGATGGCCTGGACCGTCGCGAGGACGCTCGCTGCGCCCGCCGCGCCGAGCATGTGGCCGGTCATGGATTTGAGGGCGCTGACCGGAACGTGGCGGGCGTGCTCGCCAAAGACGCGCTTGATGGCGAGCGTCTCCGACAGATCGTTGAGCGGGGTCGCGGTGCCGTGCGCCGAGATCCACCCTACCTGCTCGGGCGCGACCCCCGCCTCGTCGAGCGCAATCTGGATCGCGCGCGCCGCGCCGCGCCCCTCGGGGTCGGGGGCGATCAGGTGGAAGGCGTCTTGGCTCAGGCCGTAGCCAACCACCTCCGCCAGGATCGTAGCGCCGCGCGCCCGGGCGTGCGCCTCCGTTTCCAGGATCAGCACCGCCGCCCCCTCCGAGATGACGGTGCCGTCGCGCGTGGCGTCGAAGGGGCGACAGGCGCGCTCCGGCTCCTCGTTGCGCGTGGACAGCGCGCCGATGCGCCAAAAAGCGGCCACCGCCAGCGGGTGCAAAAAGGACTCGCACGCACCCGCGATCATCACCTCCGCCTCGCCCCGTTGCAGGCGGCGATAGGCATCGCCCACCGCGTAGAGCCCCGTCGCGCAGGCCGCGACCGGCACCCCGGCAGGCCCTGTCACCCCGAAGTGCATCGCCACGGAGCAGGCCGCCATGTTGATGAGCACCCCCGGAATCACCGAGGGCACCAGGTGGCGCGGCCCCTGCGCCACCAAAATCTCGTGCTGCTCCACCGTGGTTTCCACGCTGCCCACCGCGTTGCCCATCTCCACGCCGACGCGCGTCGGCTCCTCCTGCGCCAGGTCGAGCCGCGCGTCGGCCAGCGCCTCGGCTGCCGCCGCGATGCCAAGCTGGGCGAAGCGCGGCAGGCGGCGCGCCTCCCTGCGCTCCATGTAGCGCAGCGGCTCAAAGTCCGGCACCTGCCCCGCCATCTGCACCGGAAACCCTTCAGTTGCCAGGTGCGCCGCCCGCGTGATGCCGGAGCGCCCCTGCGTCACCCCCTCCCAAAACGCATCCACCCCCACCCCGAGCGGCGTCACCGCCCCCCGCCCGGTAATCACAATGCGCTGGCTCTGGTTGGTTGGTGGGGTCATGGGTCCGGATTTCGGATTTCGGATTTCAGATTTCAGATTTCGGATTTCAGATTGCGCGCCCCGAAGGGTGTTGCAGAGGTTGACGGTACGGGCAAAGGTATGGATATATGGAGAGTGTCTCAGCGTCGGTCGCCCTCGGTCGTCGGTCGTCGCACCCAAGAGGCACCCGTCGGCCATAGGGCTGTTTTGCGTTTTGGCCCGTTTGCCGTATAATCCATGAAACCTGCCGAGTGGCGGGTTTATTTTTGTATTGTATCAGAATCAGCTTAGATCTGCAGAGAAGGATGCTTGTGCAACTTCTCTGAAAAGAACCCGCGCAAGGAGTTTATCAAGAATGGTCAAGATTCGCCTACGCCGCATGGGCAAAAAGGGGCAGCCCTCCTACCGCATCGTGGTAGCCGACAGCCGCTCGCCCCGCAACGGTCGTTTCATCGAGACGATTGGCAACTACAACCCCCTGACGGACCCGGAAACCGTCACCCTGGACAACGAGCGCGCGAGCCACTGGCTGAGCAACGGCGCGCAACCGACCGAGGCGGTCGAGCGTCTGCTCCGCAATGCGGGGGTGCTGGAAGCGCAGCCGCGCCGTTACACGCCGGACGTGAACTTTGTCGAGGCCGATCAGGCTGGCACCTCGGCAGCCACCACCCCCGCCTACCTCGAAAACGAAACGGCGGAAGCCTAAGCCATGAAAGAGCTGGTTGAGTACATTGCGAAGAATCTGGTAGATGACCCGGACGCCGTGCAGGTGACGGAGCGTAACCGGGGCCGAAACAATGTGGAGATCAACCTGCACGTGGCCAAGGAAGACATGGGCCGCGTGATTGGCCGCGGCGGGCGCGTGGCGAACACGATCCGCAGCCTGGTGCGCGTCGCCGCCATCAAGCGGGGCACCCGTGCCACCCTGGAGATTCGCTAGTGCCCAAGGCGGATGAGTGGATCACCATCGGCAAGATTACCTCTGCCCATGGGATTCAAGGGGAAGTGAAGGTCGCACTCTTTGTGGATGATGGTGGCTTTTTGCAGGACATCGAAGCGGTGTACCTGGAAGGGCGTCAGGCGCGCCAAGAGATGAAGATCAAGGGGGTCCGCTTCCACAAAGGGCAGGCGCTCCTGCGCTTTGAGGGGATCAGCGACCGCAACGAGGCCGAGCGCCTGCGGAACCGCGAGCTTGCTGTGCCCTTCGACTGGCTTCCCGAGTTGGACGAAGAAGAGTACTACGTAGCAGAAATTATCGGCCTCGCGGTCGAGACGGTGGAAGAGGGCGAGCGGCTCGGCAACGTGGCGGAGGTGATCTTCACCGGTGCCAACGAGGTGTACGTCGTGCGCGGCGGGCCGCGCGGGGAGATCCTGCTACCCGCCATCGAGTCGGTGATCCAGGAAGTGGACCTGGAGCAAGGACGGCTGCTCGTTTCCTTGCCCGAGGGACTGATCGAGTAACAGTTCAGCGGCTACCCTGTCTAAAAGAGTGCGACGGCACCCCGCTCGCACTCTTTTGTTTGCGCCCCACCTTGACATTGCAAAAATCGCTGTGGTATGCTTGCGCCCACTTCGCTGCGCCATAGGGAGAGGCTCGTGTCCCACCTCAAGTATTGGATCGGCTTCAACCGGATTCCCGGTATCGGCCCCGCGCGCCTTCAGGTGCTGCTGGATTTCTTCAACGACGACCTGCAAGCTGCGTGGGAGGCGGACGGCTGGACGCTGAAGGGGAGCGGGCTGGACCGCCGCAGCGTCGAGAGCCTGATCGAGAAGCGGCCCACCATCAACCTGGAGCGGGAGGTGGAGCAGGTCGCGCGGCACAACGTGACGGTGCTGACCTGGGCGGACGAGCGCTACCCGCGCCTGCTGCGCCCGATTCCCAACTCGCCGCCGGTGCTGTACGTGCGCGGCGAATCTGACAGTAGAGGACGAGTGGGCGATCGCCATCGTCGGCACGCGCCGCATCACCCCCTACGGGCGGCAGGCCACCGAGATGCTCGCGACGGGGCTGGCCGAGGCGGGGCTAACCGTGGTGAGCGGGCTCGCGCTCGGCGTGGACCGCATCGCGCACGAGAGCGTGCTCAACGCGGGCGGGCGCACCATCGCCGTGCTCGCCAACGGGGTCGAGCGCCCCTACCCGGCCAGCAACCGCAAGCTCGCCGAGCGCATCGTGAGCGAGGCGCGCGGCGCGCTCGTCAGCGACTATCCCATCGGTACCCCCCCCGAAGCGAACAACTTCCCGCCGCGTAACCGCATCATCAGCGGCCTCTCGCTGGGGGTCATCGTGACCGAGGCGGGCGAGCGGAGCGGCGCGCTGATCACCGCGAACAATGCCCTGGAGCAGGGGCGCGACGTGTTCGCGCTGCCGGGCAGCATCTTCAACGCGGCGAGCCGGGGGAGCAACAACCTGATCTGCCAGGGCGCGACCCCCGTGCTCTCGGTCGAGAGCGTCCTCCAGGCGCTGGACTTACAAATGGCGGAGCCGCAAAAAGTGGTGCGCCAGATCGTCCAGACCACCCCCCAGGAGGAGCGGCTGCTCAGCGTGCTAAGCCAGGCCCCGCTGCACATCGACGAGTTGGGCTACCAGTGCGGCCTGTCCCCCGCCGACCTGAGCAGCACCCTCGCCCTGCTGGAACTGAAGGGGCTGGTGCGGCAGGTCGGCGCGATGACCTATGTACGAGCGTGAGCGAGCCACCGGGCGCGTCGCCTCTTTTGCAACCAAAAATAGGACTTTCATGAGTGGATCGAACGACTTGTACGCGTTGATTTTGGCGGGCGGCGTGGGAACGCGCCTCTGGCCGCGCAGCCGCAAGACGATGCCCAAGCAGATGCTGCAACTCGTGGGGGAGCGGACGATGCTCCAGCAGACGGTGGAGCGCATCCGCGAGCTGATTCCCGCCGACCACATCTGGATCATGACGAACGAGGAATACGTGGGTATCGCGCGCGAGCAGTTGCCAGAAGTGCCCGCCGCGCACATCGTCGGCGAGCCAGAGCCGCGTGGCACCGCGCCCGCGATTGGCCTGGGAGCCCAGCACGTTGCCCGGGTGGACCCGAAGGGGGTGATGTTCGCGCTCCACGCCGACCACTTTGTGGCGGACGAGGCGGGCTTTCGGCGCGCCATGGAAAGCGCGGCGGCGGTCGCGCAGGAGGGGTGGCTGGTCAACCTGGGGGTGCAGCCCACCCGCCCCGAGACTGGCTACGGCTATGTCGAGTTGGGCGAGTCGCTCGGCACCTTCAGTGGCGGCAGCGCCTTTCGCGTGCTGCGCTTTCGCGAGAAGCCCGATCCCGAAACGGCGCGCCGCTTCGTTGAGTCAGGGAACTATTTGTGGAACAGCGGTATTTTCTGCTGGCGCACCGACGTGATCCAGACAGAGTTTGAGCGGCTACTGCCAGAGGTGCAGGCGGTGCTCAAGCGGATTGGCGAGGGGCTGGGCAGCAGCGAGGCGGGCGCAGTGCTGGCGCGCGAGTGGGCCACCCTGCAGGGCGAAACCACCATCGATCGCGGCATCATGGAGCGCGCAGCGCGCGTGGCGACGGTGCCCATCGAGGTGGGGTGGAACGATGTGGGCGCGTGGGACAGCCTCGCCACCCTGCTCCCCGCCGACACGCGCGGCAACAGCGTCACCGGCCAGGGCGACACCATCGTGCTCGACGCAAAGAACGTTTTCGTGCACAGCGACAACAAGTTTGTGGCGGTGATCGGCGTGGAAGATCTGATAGTGGTGGACACCGGCGACGCGCTGCTCGTCATCGCGCGCGACAAGGCGCAAGAGGTCAAGCAGATCGTCAACCTGCTGCGCGATCAGCAGCGCCTGGACCTGCTCTAACCCGATGAGCGAGCCTGGGCCAGACGAGCCGCTGCCCCTTTCCCCGTGCACCCTGTTGGAGCAGCAGGCCGCGCTGACCGTCCTGCTGGCCGCGCGGCGTGACGCCCTGCTGCTGCTGCTGCTGGGGGCGGGGCTCGTCTTGGGGGGGTGGGGCGCGGGGCGGGCTGCCACGGTGGGCGCGCTGGCTGGCAAGCCTGCTGCTCTTTCAGCTCTTTTCGGGGCTCGCGCGGCAGGGCACCCAGGCGGCCCACGCATGGCGCGCAGCGCCCAGCAGCCCCCCGCTCGCGGTCAGGTGGCCCATCGGGTTATTGATATTGGCGGCGCTTCCTGCTACGCTGTTGGCGGGGCGCAGCGCCTGGTTGCTGCTGGGTAGCTTTTTTTTGAGCGCGACTGTGGCCCTGCTAGCCGGGGGCTGGCAAATTTGGTTATACTTTTGGATGTCGGATCGATCCGATCTTCGCTGACACGAACGAGGAGTACGATGATGGAAGAGTGGGGCGACTGGGTAGTGGAAGACAGTGACCCAGCAGAAATGATCCAGCGCATGCGACGCGTCTTGTCTGACCGCAAGCGCAGCCAGGAAGACAAGATCGAGGCGCTCTCCGTGCTCACGAACATGGCTGACGAGGCTTCCATCGCCGTGCTGCGCTGGTACAACGAGCACGCGGACCCCGGCATGGAGGTGCTCTCCATGCTGGCCCTGATGGAAGCGGACCGACTCAACCAGCCCCCCCGCTTTGAGCCGTGGCACGAGGAGCTGCTGGAAACGATCCACGAGGTGAGCGAGGTGCTGGCGCTCGGCGGCAGCGCCCCGAACAAGGCCCACTTCCAGCAGACGCTGGCGCGCCGCCTGCAGGACGAGGGGTGGCTGATCGAGGAGCACGGGCATGCGCTGCTGAAGTACGACGGCCAGCTCGTGGACCTGATAGCTGTCGAGATGGTGGTCAACGGGCAGGTGCTGATCGGCTTCTGGGATCGCGGCGACGAGGAAGATATCTTGGCCGAGTACGAGTTCGACGAGGAACCGATCGATCCCTTCGACCATTTTTACGCGATGCTGCGTACCGCCAACCTGCCCTGGGGCATCCAGGTGGACATCAGCGGCCAGGGGGTGCTCACCGACATTGTCGAGAATATCGAGTTGGATCGGGGCAGGCCCAAGGTCGAGTACATTCTCTCCTTTCGGGGCGCGGTGTAATCCGTTTCCAGAGGTACGACGGGCGGCTACCGCGTGGCGCGGCTGCCGCCCCGTACACCACCGGCGACCGTGCAAGCCGAAACAAGCCAGATTGCGGGCGGAGCTACCCTCTCCGCTCGTGCTTTTTCTATAGCAAAGCGAAGGTATGGTTGTGAGCGAAAAAATCGAGGCGTATTGCGTAAAATGCAAGGAATCGCGGCCCATAAAGGAGCCGCAGGCGGTTTTTACCGACAACGCGCGCCCCGCCGTGCGCGGCGAGTGCCCGGTGTGCGGCACCAAGATGTTCCGCTTTGGCGAGAGCGCGCTGCACGAGGGCATGACCCCGCCTGAGCCGACGCCGCGCCCCAAAAAGGCAGCAACGGGGAAAAAAGAGGCGGCGAGCAAGAAAAAGCCCAAAAAGGGGAAGCGCAAGGCGGCCCCCAGCGAGAAGGCGCGCAAGGGCAAACTGGTAATCGTCGAGTCGCCCGCCAAGGCGCGCACGATCAGCAAGTTTCTGGGCTCCGGCTACGATGTGCGCGCCAGCCTGGGCCACGTGCGCGACCTGCTCAAATCGCGGCTGAGCGTCGATGTGGACAACGACTTCGAGCCGACCTACCGCGTGCCGAACGAGAAGCGCGATGTGGTGAAGGAGATCGCCGCCGCCGCCAAGAAAGCCGACGAGATCTGGCTGGCGACCGACCCCGACCGCGAGGGCGAGGCCATCGCCTGGCACCTGCTGGAGTCGCGCAGAAATGTCGCCGGAGCGGGTGCGCCGCGTCGTCTTCCACGAGATCACCCCCAAGGCGATCCAGGAGTCCTTCGAGCACCCGCGCGACATCGACATGCGGCTGGTGGACGCGCAGCAGGCACGGCGCATCCTAGACCGGCTGGTGGGGTTCAACCTGTCGCCCCTCTTGTGGAAAAAGGTGCGCGGGCGGCTCAGCGCGGGGCGCGTGCAATCCCCCGCGCTGCGCATGATCGTCGAGCGCGAGCGGGCGATTCGCGACTTCGTGCCGGTGGAGTACTGGTCGATCCGCGCCGATCTGGCGCAGCAGAGCACGCGCGGCACCTTGCCGCGCCCGAGCGTCGAGGCGCGACTGCACCGGATCGAGGGCGAGGAGCCGCTGCTACCCGATGAGGAAACGACGCAGCGCCACCTGGCGCGGCTGGGCGGGCAGCGCTACGTGGTGACGGACGTGCGCAAGTCGGAGCGGCGGCGCAACCCGAGCGCGCCCTTCACGACCTCCACCCTCCAGCAGGAAGCGAGTCGGCGGCTCGGCTTCGGCACGCAGCGCACGATGGCGGTGGCGCAGTCGCTCTACGAGGGGGTACCGATCAACGATGGCGAGACTGTCGGGTTGATCAGCTACATGCGTACCGACAGCGTCAACGTCTCGGCAGATGCCTCGCAGGAGGCGCGCGACCTTATCAGCCCAGAACTATGGCAGCGCCTACGTGCCGGAGCAGATTCCGACCTACAAGACGCGCGCCAAAAAAGCGCAGGAGGCGCACGAGGCGATCCGCCCCACCAGCGTGGCGCGCACCCCCGCGCTAATGAAACGCTTCCTCGACGCGCGGCAGGCCAACCTGTACGAGCTTATCTGGAACCGCTTTGTCGCCAGCCAGATGGAATCGGCGCTGATGGACCAGACCACGGTGGACATCGTGCCGGACGTGGCGGGGATTGTCGGGGCCGATACGAGGAGCGTCGCGGCGGAAAGCATCGCGCAGCTCAGCACGAGCCGAGCTACCTGTTCCGCGCGAGCGGCTCGGTGGTGCGCTTCCTCGGCTTCCTGGCGCTCTATGAGGAAAGCCGCGACGAGGATGATCCGGAAGAAGAAAGCGGCCTGCTGCCGGACCTCGCGGCGGGCGAGGTGCTGGACGGGGTGGCGCTGCGCCCGCACCAGCACTTCACCCAGCCGCCGCCGCGCTTCAGCGACGCGACCCTGGTGCGCGCGCTCGAAGAAAACGGGATCGGTCGCCCCTCCACCTACGCGCCGACGGTGCAGACCCTGTCCACGCGCGGCTACGTCGAGCGGGACAACAAGCGCCTCGTGCCCACCGAGCTGGGCGAGATCGTCACCGACCTGCTCGTCGAGCACTTCCCGGACGTGCTCGATGTGGGCTTCACGGCGCAGATGGAGGACGAGCTGGACGAGGTGGCGGAGGGCGAACGCGAGTGGCACTCGGTGCTGGATGATTTCTATGATCCCTTCAACACGCGGCTGGAGCGTGCCAAGGAAAACATGGAAAAGGTCCAGCTTGAAGACGAAAAGGCGGGGGTCAGCTGCGAGAAGTGCGGGCGCGACATGGTGGTCAAGTGGGGGCGCTACGGGAAGTTCATCGCCTGCCCGGGCTTTCCAGAGTGCCGCAACACCCTGCCCTACCTGGAACTGATCGGCGTGCCCTGCCCGCAATGCGCCACCGGCGAGATCGCCGAGAAGCGCACCAAGGGCGGGCGCGTCTTTTATGGCTGCTCCAACTACCCGGAGTGCGAGTTTTCCTCGTGGAAGAAGCCGGTAGCGATTCCGTGCCCCACCTGCCAGGGGCTGCTCGTCGAGGCGAACCGCACGCAGTACCAGTGCCTGAGCTGTGACGAACGCTTCATGAAGGATGCCTTCCCGCAGGGGGACGAGGAGCGTCACCCACAGCCCGCGTAGCCGCGTAGCGTTCGCCTCTCCCCCCAACTTCTGATACCATAAGAGCAGTGGCGCACCCGCCACTGCTCTTTCTATTTTGAAGTAAAAAACATTATGACAACAACAGGCATCCAAAAAGGAGAGGCAATGCGCACCCCATTGATGGCGGCAAACTGGAAGATGCACAAGACGGTAGACGAGGCGGTCGATCTGGCGCAGGGGCTGCTGGAGCAACTGGGCGGCAGCGCGCCGGAGGGGCGCGAGGTGCTCGTCTGCCCGCCCGCCACGGCGCTGGGCGCGGTAGCGGCGGTGCTGAATGGCAGCGGCGTGCTGTGGGGCGGGCAAAACTTTTACCCGGAGCGCGAGGGCGCTTTTACCGGCGAAATCTCGCCAAACATGCTGCTTGATGTGGGCTGCACCCACGCGATCATCGGCCACTCCGAGCGGCGACATGTCTTTGGCGAGAGCGAGGCGCTGATCAATCGCAAGGTCAAGGTCGCGCTGGACCTCGGCCTGGTGCCGCTCTTCGCCGTCGGCGAGCAGCTAGAGCAGCGGCGCGCGGGCAACGCCGATAGCACCGTGATCGAGCAACTGGAGCAGGGGCTGGAAGGGGTCGACGCGGAGCAGGCCACGCGGCTGGTCGTGGCCTACGAGCCGGTGTGGGCCATCGGCACCGGCGAGACCGCCAGCCCCGCCGACGCGCAGGCCATGCACGCCACGATTCGCGGCTGGTTGCGCGAGCGCTGGGGCGACGAGGTGGCCGACGGGATTCGCATCCTGTACGGTGGCTCGGTCAAGCCGGACAACGTGGACGAGTTGATGTCCCAGCCAGACATTGACGGGGCATTGGTGGGCGGGGCCGCGCTCAAGGCAGAAAGCTTCGCGCGCATCGTCCAGTTCCAAGAACAGGGGTAACCATGAGTGGGCACACCGTCACCTTGCATCTGTCGCCCGACCTGTACGAGCGGCTCGAACAGCGCGCCCAAGCCAAGGCGCGCTCGCTGGAGGAGGAGGTGCGCGTCATCGTTGAGGAGGCGTACAGCAACGAGCAGTTGGACCTTTCCCCGGAGCTGAGCGCCGAGTTGAGTTCCCTCTCGCTTCTGGAAGATGGGGAGCTTTGGCGGGCGGCGCGGAGTCAGGTACCGGACGAGGCCGCTGCCCGCATGCAAACACTCGTGGAGAAACATCAGCGGGAGGGTTTGTCCTCTCATGAGGCTGAGGAAGCCATCCGCCTCTCGCAGTTCGCCACGCACGTTATGCTAGTGCGCGCCGAGGCCGCGCAGCAGTTAAAGCGACGCGGCCTCGATATCTCCCCCTTGCGTGAAGCGTCGGGGGGATGAGCAAGAGCAGCATCTCTGCGCCATTACGCGAGCAGGTAGCTGAGCGCTCGCGGTATCGTTGTAGCTACTGCCAAACTCAGGAAGCTGTTGCAGGCATGCGGTTCACCGTGGATCACATCATTCCTGAGATTCTAGGCGGTAGCACCAGCGAGGAAAATCTGTGCCTGGCGTGCTGGGATTGCAATCTGATCAAACAGAGACGGATCGCGGCGGAAGACCCCCTCGACGCCGCTCTCGTCCCACTGTTCCATCCCGTGAAACAACGCTGGCACGATCACTTTGCCTGGGACGAGTCAGACACTCTGATCTTTGGCCTGACCGCCTCGGGACGCGCAACCGTCCAAGCACTCCGTCTCAACCGCCCCGCCCTCGTGCGAGCGCGCGAACGATGGGTCGGGGTGGGCTGGCACCCTCCTGTGGAATAACCTCTCATGTCCTTCACCGTCACCCTGCCCACCTTCGAGGGGCCGCTCGACCTGTTGCTGCAGTCTGATCGAGAAGCGCGAGATGGACGTGACGGAGGTGGCACTGGCCGCCGTCACCGACGAGTACCTGCGCACGATCCGCGCGATGGAGCAGGCGAACCCGGAGCAGATCGCGGATTTTCTCGTGGTCGCGGCGAAGCTGCTCCTCATTAAAAGCCGGATGCTGCTGCCCACGCCCCCGACGGAGGAAAGCGAGGAGGACGAGGGGGAGGATCTGGCGCGCTCGCTGGAGGTGTACCGCCAGTACAAGCAGGTGGCGGGCAAACTCGCCGAGCGCGAGGCGGCGGGGCTGCGCGCCTACCTGCGCCTCGCGGGGCCACCCGACATGGAGCGCCGCCTCAGCGCGAACGGGACGTCGCTCGCGGCGCTGTTCGCCGCGCTGCAAAAGGTGCTCCAGGCGCGTGAGCCGGAGCCGGAAAATGTGGATACGGTGGTGCGCCCGCTGCGCATCACCGTGCGGCAGCGCATCGACGATCTGACCGAGCAGCTGCGGCGCGGCCAGCCGCTGCGTTTCGACGAGCTTGTCAGCGCGGGCGCGAGCCGCCAGGAGGTGATCGCCACCTTTCTGGCGATGCTCGAACTGCTAAAGCTGGGGTGGGTACGCGTCGAGCAGGCGGGGCTATGGGGACGGATCGAGCTGCTGCCGGTGCCGAACGCGCTGCCAGAGCCCCAGAGCGAGCAGGGCACCACTGAGATCGATGAGTACGTCTAGCGGCTGGCCGGTGCGCCCTGGCACAAAGGTCTGGTGCCACTCGTCCGAAGAGGCGTAGAGGAGGGTCAGCAGCAGCGCGAGCGGGAGCCGATTGCGACGCACCCCCGACTGCTGGAGCGCCCACGCGTAGCTGATGGCAAGCATGCCATAGCCTATCGCGTGGGCTGTTTTTTTGAAGAGCTTGTCCATCAGTTCGTCAACCGGACCGGGAATGTCACTCTGGCTGGACAGGACGAAGATGATCGCCATCAGGAGGAGCGATGGCCCCCACGCTTTCCAAAACCGTTTCATGACGTGCTGTCACCGTCGCGCTCTGATTGGGTTTCCGCGAAAATGTGGCCCAGCAGCGCCCGCCCCGCCGCCGTGAGCGGCACGCCGCGCCGCGCCATGACCCGCTCCGCCGTGTCCAGCGCCTTATCCAGGCGGTACTCTGCCAGCCCGTCCGCGCCGCCCCACGAGAAGGAGGGCACGCGCTTCGGGGGCAGGCCACCGCCAAAAAGGTTGCTTGACACCCCGACCACGGCTCCCGTGTTCAACATGCTGTTGATCCCCGTCTTGGAATGGTCGCCCATCAGCAGCCCGACGAAGAGCGAGCCGGTGTCGCGCCACGCCCCATCCGCCCAGATGGAAACCGAGCTGTAATTGTTTTTCAGGTCGCTGTTGTTCGTGTCCGCCCCGAAGTTGCACCACTCCCCGACGTAGGCGTGCCCCAAAAAGCCATCATGCTGCTTGTTCGAAAAGCCGTGAAAGATCGTCTCCTCCACCTCGCCGCCCACCTTGCAGGTGGGGCCGATGGTCGTGCCGTGGTAAATCTTCGCCCCAATCTTGACGCTTGAGCCCGTGCCCACGTAGCCCGGCCCCTGAATCACCGCGTTCGCCATCACCGTCGCACCCTCGTCGATGACGATGGGGCCATCGGTCGCGTCGAGCACGACGCCGGGCTGCACGCGCGCCGTGTCATGGATGAAGATCGCGTCGGCGTTCAGCAGGTGGACCCCCTGCAACGCTGGATGCTCGCCCAGCGGGAAGCTGGCGGCCTGCCGCGCGAGGCGCGCCGCGTTGTGCTGGAAAAGCTCCCACGGCCACTCGACGCGCGGCAGATCGAGGGTTTTGGCGGGCAGCGCGTCGAGCGCGTCCCACCCCGCGCGCAGCGTGCTTGCCTCCACCCACGCGCCAAGCAGCGTGCCATCCGGCGCGAGGGTGCGACGCGGCTCGCCGAACATGGGGATCTGGCGCGGCAGCTCGCGCCCGGCCAGGAGTCGCCCGTTCAGCAGCAGGCACATGCCCTCGCGCGGTTCTTCGCTGTTCACCGGCAGCCCCGTGCGCTCCCGCGTCACCTCAGCGAGGAAGCCGCGCACGAACAGGGCGCTCGCCGCGCATCCGTACGCCTGCTCCATCGCCTCGCGCAACGTCCAGATGCCGCAGCGCAGGTCGAACACAGGGCGCGTCCACGCCAACGGCAAAAAGCGCGCCGCGCGCTCGTCCTCAAAAAGAATCAAGTGGCTCATAGTTCCAATTCGTCCTCCCAACCTTGCCACGTTCTACAACGTTCCTACGTTCCTACGTTTCAACGTTCCAACGTTCCAACGTTTCAACGTTCCGCCCGCCGTTCGCCCATCACGCGCACGATGGGCTCGGTGTTAGAGGGTCGCAGCGAGAGCCACGCGCCCACGCCCGCCAGCTTCACCCCGTCGGTCAGGTCGAGGCGGAGGGTGTCGCGCTGTTGATCCAGCAGGTCGAAGAGAGGACGCAGCCCCTCTCCGTCTCCCTCTGCATGCAATGTCTCGCCGCCGGGCAGGGTGGCGCTCAGGCGGAGCGTCTCGCTCTCATCCAGCGTGAGAACGAGCGAGCCATCGGCGCTGCCGACATGGAGCGTGTGCCCCGCCAGCCGCGCCTCGGGCGCATCGCTGGCCCAGCGCGCGAAGAGGGCGCGCAGCGCGTCCGGCGAGCCGTCGGTCGCGACGAGCTTGCCCTTGACGCTCTGCCACACGGGGATGCGCGCCACCAACTCGTGCAGCGCGGCTCCTTCCTCCGCCATCAGCGAGAGGATCAGCCCCGCCGCCGCCAGGCCATCACGGGCGATGTTCATGGACGGGACGATGATCCCCCCGCTGCCCTCCCCGCCGAGCACCGCTCCATGCGCCAGCGCGCCGTTGACCACGTTCATCTCCCCCACGGCGGTCCGCACCACCGTCGCGTGCGGGATCGCCCCTTCCAGCGCGTGCGTCGTCACCACGTTGACCGCCACGGTGTCGCCCTCGTTTCGCGCCATCGCCATCGCCGCGAGAACGACGGTGTGCTCCTCGCTGACCGCCTCGCCGCGCGCGTCCACCAGCACCAGCCGATCCCCATCGGGGTCCGCGGCCAGCCCCAAGTCGCAGCGCGCCGCGCGGACAAGGTGGCGCAGCGCGCCCAGGTGCTGCGGCAGCGGCTCCGCCTCGCGCGCGAAGAAGCCGTGCGCCTCGCCGTGCAGCAAAATCGGCTCGCAGCCGAGCGCGACGAGCGCCTCCGCCCAGCGCGCCGCGCCGCCGTTGCAGGCATCGAGCGCCACGCGCAAGCGGCGCGCGCGGATCGCCGCGACCGGCAGTGCCGCCAGGATCGCCGCCTGGTGCGCCTGCCACGCCGCCGCGCCGCCCTCCTCCACGCGCCCCACCTCATCGAGCGCCACGGCGGGCAGCCGCCCCGCCTCGATGGTGGCGCGCATCCCCTCCCACCACGCCATCGGCAGGAAAAAGCCACCCGCGTCCAGAAACTTGAGCCCGTTCCAGATGACCGGGTTGTGGCTCGCGGTAACCATGAGCCCGCCATGGAGCCGCGCGTCGTGGCGTACCGCAAATTGCACCGTCGGCGTGAGGGTCAGCCCCAGGTCAAGCACGTCCGCGCCCGCCAGCAGCAGCGCCCCGCGCGCCAGCGCTGCCAGCGCGGGCGAGGAGCGGCGCGCATCGTGGCCCAGCGCGACGAAGGGGCGCGGCGCGCCCTCTGCCTGAAGCTGCGCGACAAACCCCTGCGCCCACCCCACGACCGAGGTAGCCGTCAACCGCTCCTCGCCCGCCGCCACCGTGCCGCGCAGCCCGGAAATTCCAACTTTGAGTGCCATGGCGTCAATCCTTCTTCATAGGATGGGGACCTTGCTGGGAGCGAGGACCTCCAGCGTTCCCACGAGCAACATCAGCCATCACGCCCACGTGCCAGCGCGTGCGCGACAAAAGGAAACGTGAAACGTGGGGATGCTCACGTTTCACGTTTGCGGATGGGCGCGGGTTGGGTTGGCGTTACAGCGCTTCGGTGATCAGGCGCTGAAAGAGTTTCGCCATTTTGTCTGGGTCGTGGCGCACCACCGGCATCTCGCGCAGGATGGTGTCGCCGTTGCGCTGGAAGGCGACGATCTGCGGGGCCTCCGTCACCACATTTTCCCCGATGATGATCGCGTCTTCCATCAGGGTGGTCTGCTCACCGGTGTCCGCGAAGATCAGGCGGCTCACCTCGTTGGTCGGGCGGAACTCGACCGGCGCGGCCCCCTCGTTGCGGTACTGCGCCAGCATCGCCTCGCTGATCTGCCCCTGGTGGACCAGGGCGTAATCCAGCTGGATGCCGGTCATCTCGCGAATCGCTTCCAGGTGCTCGGCCACGCTCCACCCGTCGGTGCGGCCCGGCTCCGTCATGAGGTTGGCGATAAACACTTTGACCGCCTGGCTCTCGCGCACCGCCTGGGCGAAGCGCGGCTGGGTCAGGTTCGGGAGCACCTGGGTGTAGATGTGACCCGGGGCCAGGATGATGACCTCCGCCGCTTCCAGCGCTTCCAGGGCGCGCTCCGACACGTTGGGCATGTAGCCCTTGAGCTTGGCCTTGGTGTTCTTCCCGTCATTTTCCGCTTCCCACACCTGCACGCGGCGAATGTCGCGGCTGAGGAACAGGTCGCGAATCGTGCCGCCCTTTTTGCGGTTGATCGTCGTCGCGCCCTCCAGCAGGGTGCCATCGTCCAGCTCGGCGTAGAGCACCGACTCCGCCTCGGTGGGATAAATCACCTGATCGGTCGTCAGCCCGAACTTGCTTTGCAGCTCACGCGCGACGCTCCCCCGCTCGGTGGCGGACAGCAGCACGTCGATGCGCACGTCCTGATCCAGCTGTTGCAGCGCCTCGATGACCGGCGAGAGCCCCGGCTCGCCGCCGACGACCGCCACGCGGCGGCCCAGCGCGGCGCGCTGGCGCTCCTGCACCAGTTGGCCGAAGGCGGTACCCGGTCGCTCCGGCGCGACGATCCGCATCAGGGCGCGGCTCAGCCTGCGCCAGCCCACAAAGGTGGTCAGCGCCCCGCTACCCAAAAAGAGCAGGCTGCGCGGAAAGCGCGGGATGAAACGCAGCGTCAGCGTGTCCACCACCTGGCTCCCGCCAAAGTAGCGCATTACCATGTTGAAGAGCAGGCCCACCCCGAGCGCCAGCTGGAAAAGCCCGAAGAAGGCCACGCCGAGCCAGCGCTTCAGCCCCACGCCCGGCAGCATGGTGCGAAGTTGTCGTCTGATTTGTCGGTTCATGTTCGCCATTATTCCACCGTCACGCTCTTTGCCAGGTTACGTGGCTGATCGATGTCCCGCCCCAGGTGGAGCGAGGCATAGTAGGAAAGCAGCTGCACCTGGACCGCCGCCAAGATGGGCGCGAGCCAATCATCGGTTTTCGGGATGTATATCATGTTTTCTTCGCCCACCAGCGAGGTGAGCCGCTCGTCGCCCACCTGCGTCAGCCCGATGGCCCACGCATGCCGCGCAAGCACCTCCTGCACGTTGGATATCATCTTGTCATAGACCGCTGACTGGGTAGCAATCGCCACCACCGGCGCACCGCTGTCCAACAGGGCCAGCGTGCCATGCTTCAACTCGCCCGCCGCGTACCCCTGCGAGTGGATGTAGGAAATTTCCTTCAGCTTGAGCGCCCCCTCCTGCGCCAGCGGCTCGTCCAGGTTGCGCCCTATAAAGAAGGCGGCGTCGCGCTCGGTGATGCGCTCGGCAATGCGCTTCACGCGCGAGGTGTCGGCGAGGATCTCGCTGATCTGCGCGGGCAAGCGCCACAGCCCCTCGCGCAGGGTGAGCATGCGCGCGCGCATCTCGTCCGGCAGCTCGCGGTACTGGGCCAGGTATTGCATGAAGAGGTGGACCGCTGCCAACTGCCCCACAAACGCCTTGGTCGAGGCGACCGCCACCTCTGGCCCGGCGCGCGTGTACAGCACCCCATCCGCCAGGCGGGAAATGGAGCTGCCAAGCACGTTGGTAATCGCCAGCACCTTCGCCCCGTGCTCCATCCCCTCGCGCATGGAGGCGATGGTGTCCGCCGTCTCGCCTGACTGCGAGATGGCTACCAGCATCTCGTTCGGGCCGAAGATCGGCTTGCGGTAGCGGAACTCCGAGCCGATGTCCACCGTCACGGGGATGCGTAGCCCCTGCTCGATCAGATATTTCGCGACGAGGCAGGCGTGGTAGGCGGTGCCACACGCCACGAAGGTCAGCCGCTCGATCCCCTGCACCTCCTCGGCGGTCAGCTTCAGGTCGGGAATCTGCACCTGGCCCCCGTTGTCGGGCAGGCGACCGCGCAGGGTGTCAAAGACGGTGTCCGGCTGCTCGTGGATCTCCTTGAGCATGAAGTGATCGTAGCCGTCCTTTTGCGCCACCTCCGGCGACCAGTTGACGACCATCACCTTGCGCGGCGAGAGGCGCGGCGCTTCCGGCTCGCGGAAGTTGGTGATGATCACCTTGTCGCGGCGGATCGTTGCGACCTCCCCATCTTCGAGCGGGTAGATGCGGTTGGTGTAGCGCAGCAGGGCGGGGATGTCGCTCGCCACGTGGTTCTCGCCCTGGCCGAAGCCGATGATGAGCGGCGGCGAGTCCATCTTCGCGGCGACGAGGGTGTCCTCCTCATCCTTGTGGATCACCAGCAGCGCCATCGAGCCGGTCATCTTCTGCATGGCGAGGTTCACCGCCGTGGTGATGCTCCCATCGTAAAACTCCTCGACGAGGTGGGCGATCACCTCCGTATCGGTTTCGGATTTGAAATCGTGCCCCTTGGCTATCAACTCCTGCTTCAATTCCCAGAAGTTTTCGACGATGCCATTTTGCACGACCACCAGCCGCCCGGTGCAGTCGGTGTGCGGGTGCGCGTTCACGGTGGAGGGCTCGCCGTGGGTGGCCCAGCGCGTGTGGCCCAGCCCAATCGAGCCGGTCGCGCGCTCCGGCTTCACCACCGCTGCCAGGTCGGAGACGCGGCCCTTTGTTTTTTCCAGGTAGAAATGGCCGTTCTCGGAAACAGCGATCCCCGCCGAGTCATACCCTCGGTAGGTGAGCATCTGCAATTTGTCCATCAAAATGGGCAAGGCTTGCTGCTCCCCAATATAGCCTACAATACCACACATTACAGCCTCCTTCGATACCTAGCAGGAGAATAAGAGTCAGCTAACCAAGGGGAAGGTGAGCAGTCGTCAGGAGCACGTCACAGCGGGGGCACAGGGTGAGAGAGTTTGGTACAGAGGGATGCCCTACCAACAGGATAGCACCGTCGTCTATCCTTACCCTACTTTTTTAGACCTGTTATACAGAGCGGTTCCCCTTCGATCAACACCTGAGCGGTCCAAAGGTGCGACGCAGGAGCATGAAGGATGTCATTATATCACGCTATAGCTTTTCGTCCACTTTCCGCGCTCCCTTTGGGGCGCAAACCAGCGCAAGCAGGCAAAAAAACGAGGGCGCTACAGCTCTGTGACAAAGCGCTGCTGCTCGCTGAGCGACATAAAGCGGCCCCGGTACGCGGGCGGCAGTTGGGCGGCGATCCGCTCCATGATCGCCTCGCTCATCGCGTGGAGGGTGGCGTGGTCCGCCTTGCGGGTGGGGCTGACGAGGCAGAAGGGTTTGCCGATGGACAGGGTGACCGCCGTCGGCTGCCAGCGCGGGAGCCGCTCGCTCACCTTCTCGATCCCCCAGACCCCAAGCGGCAGGATCGGCGCGCCGCTGCGCTGCGTGATCAACGCCACCCCCTCGTGCGGCTCGCCCAGCTGCCCGTTGGGGCTGCGCGTGCCCTCGGGCGCGATGAAGAGCGCGCCGCCGCCTTTCAGCACGCGCAGCGCCTGACGGATCGCGCTCACGTCCGCCTCGCCGCGCCGCACCGGAAAGGCCCCGTAGTGGCGAACCAGCCATGTCTTGATGGGGTTCCCCTCGAACAGCTCCGACTTTGCCATGAAGGTCAGGTCGCGCGGCAATGCCGCGCCGATCAAGGGCGGCTCCAGCAGGGTCAGATGGTTGCCCACCACGATGAGCGGCCCGTCGGGCGGGACATGTTCCTTGCCGATCACCTCAAGGTGGATGCGGGTGGCAGGCAACACGAGCTTGATTCAGGACGGCATTGGCAAAATAATGAAATCGGGGGAGCGGCTCCGCCATCGCTATGCCTTCTTTGGGTTGCAGGTTACAGATTACGGATTGCAGATTACGGATTGCAGATTGGGAAATTGCAGAGGAGGGGGTCCGGTCGCGCAACAGAAAAATAGAGCTGCCCATCGGCAGTGCCCCTGCCCCCTACGCGGCCTCCGCCCCGGGGCTCCACGGGCTGATCTCTCCCTAGAAGGCCATGCTGAAGAGCCACCCGAGCACCCCTGACCCCAAAATCACGCCCGCGGCTGCTACCTTAGCATGCCAGCGATAAAGAAGCAGTAACGCCACGCCAAAGATGAACAAGGCGGGAAGGCTCGTCACTGCTTCCGGAAACAGGGTAAGGGTGGTCGCGGCGATCAACCCAACGACCCCTGCGGTTACGCCATCCAGAAAGGTGTGTAGGGCTGGATTCTCGATGGCATTTTCCAGGATGTTATGGCCCAGGAGGGTGAAAGCAAAGGCAGGAAAGAAAATGCCAATGGTCAGAGCCAGTGCCCCACCAGGGCCACCGCCCAGGTAACCGACAAAAGTCGCGAAGATGATCAAGGGGGCCGGGAGGATGCCGGAAAGGGCCAGCCCATCGAGAAACTGGCTATTCGTCATCCAGCCGCCGCGTATAACCGCATCCTCTTGAAGAAAAGGGATGACCGTGTAGGCACCCCCAAAGGTCAACAAGCCTGCTCGTAGGCCGGAGCCTAACAGATCTACCAGCGACGGTGCCAGCAGCGACACTTGAACCATGGCAGGTGAAATAAGAAGCAGGAAGGGCATCATGCTGAGGAGGGGCGCTTCGTGAGTGCCAGCGCCTGCGCGCCGCACCAGAGCGTAGATCACCCCTGCAAAGGCGAGAGTCGGTAAGAAGTGAACGTCGAGAAGCGTAGCAATGGCAGCGGCAACGGCGATCCCCCCTAACCAGCGGTCAGTCAAGGCGTGTTGCCCGATGCGATGTACCGCCCGCACGATGAGGGCAGCAACCGCTGGTTTGACGCCCAGAAAGACAGCTTGGAAGAGCGGCGAGGATAAGCCAAAGCGAACATAGAACCATGACAGGGCAAACATCAGCACAAAGCCGGGTAGCATAAAGCCGAGGCCAGCCAACAGCCCCCCTACACGCCCACGCGCTAGCATGCCAAAATAGACACACAGTTCATGTGCCTCGGGACCAGGCAGAACCTGATAGATCCCAAGAACTCGATTGAAGCGCTCCCGTGAGATCCACCGCTCCTCTTCGACCAATTCCTGGCGGAGCATGGCAATCTGCGCAACCGGCCCGCCCCACGCCAGAAAGCCGAAACGGAGAAAACGGAGAAACAGCCTCCAATATGTTTCGTGCCGCTCGGCTACATCATGCTCTAGGCTCACGGACATATCCCCTCGGACCCTTCCTGTGTTTGCTCCTCGCGCGTTTCACCTTGCTACAGGAAGAGCCAACGAGCGGCTATCTGCAACCTGCTCCGCCTAGCCCTGGAGTCCCGCGCGCTGTTTGATCGGCAGCGTCCCCTCGGCCAGGGCCACGATCTGCGCTACCACCTGCTCGATGGGCAGGTCGCTGCTGTTGATCAGCTGGGCGTCGGGGGCGGGGCGCAACGGCGAGTGCGCGCGCGTGGAGTCGCGGCGGTCGCGCTCGCGCATGTCGGCGAGCAGCGTGTCGAAGGCCACCGCCGCGCCACGGCGGCGCAGCTCCTCGTAGCGGCGGCGCGCCCGCTCCTCCACCGAGGCGTCCAGAAAGATTTTGAGCGGCGCGTCGTACATCACCACCGTGCCGATGTCGCGCCCCACCATGACTACCCCGCCGCGCAGGCCGATCCGGCGCTGCTGGCGCATGAGCGCCTGGCGCACGCCGGGGTGCGCGGCCACCTGCGATACATGTTTGTCTACCAGGTGGTGGCGCAGCTCCCAGGTGATGTCGCGCCCCCCGACCAGGACGCTGTACTGCCGCCCATCCTGCTGCGCCGTGCTGCACGGCTCCACCTCGATGGTGGTTTCCTCGGAAAGCGCGACAAGCGCCCCCTCGTCGTCCAATGCCAGCCCGCGTTCCAGGGCCAGAAAGGTGATGGCGCGGTACAGCGCGCCGGTGTCAAAGTACAAAAAACCCAGGCGCTCCGCCACCTGTTGCCCCACCGTGCTCTTGCCCGACGCGGCCGGGCCGTCTATCGCTATCGTATGAACGCTCATATCCACTAGCTTCTCCCCATCCCGTTGCCGGGACGTTCAATCAAATTCAAACTTCTTTTGCCGCATCACCACGCTCTGTACCAGCCCCAGGGCCAGCATCAGGGTGATCAGGTTACTCCCCCCATAAGAGATAAAAGGGAGCGGCACGCCGGTCGGGGGCACCAGCCCCACGTTGACCCCTACATTAACGAAGCTTTGGAAAAAAATCCAGCCTGTCACCCCCGCCACCACCAGCCGCCCAAAGGGGTCCTTGGATTTCTGGATGGCGCGCGTCAGGCGGAAGAGCAGCGCGCCGAGCAGCAGGAAGAGCAGCAAGGCCCCCACAAAGCCCAATTCCTCGGCGACCACAGAAAAAATAAAGTCGGTATGTCTGACGCGCAGGTAGCCCAGTTGGTTCTGGCTACCCTGACGGTAGCCCTGCCCCATCAGCCCGCCGCCCCCGATGGCGATGCGGCTCTGGATCAGGTTGTAGCCCTGCCCCGACGGGTCGCTGGCCGGATTGGCGAAGATCAGCACGCGGTCCCGCTGGTAGGTGGGGATGTGCGGCCAGGCAATCGGCACGATGATGGCCCCGATGATGGCGAGCCCCACCAGCCAGCGCAGCGGCATCCCCGCCATGATGACGATGGTCAGCCAGATCATGCTGATGATGATGGCGGTCGAGAGGTTGGGCTGGAGGAGTACCAGTACCACCGGAAGGGCGACGAGCGCCCCTGAAATCAGGTAGGCCCGCCGCTGGCCCTCGCGATCGGCCAGAAATTTGGAGAGGGTGATGATCAGGAAAAGCTTGGCAAACTCGGAGGGCTGAATCTGCTGATCGAGGATTTGGAACCAACGTTGCGCCCCGAAGACCCCCGTCTCGCCCAGCAGCACGACCATCCCCAGCAAGCCCACGATGCCGAGGTAGATCGGGCGCGACCATGCGCCCAAGAAACGGTAGTCCAACACGGTCATAAACCCCATAGCGCCGATCCCCACCGCCACCCAGAAGATCTGCTGGCTAAAAAAATTGTAGATCGGGTCGGATGGCTGGGCTGAATAGATCATCAGCAGGCCGAAGAGGATCAGCGCGAAGGTCAGAAAGAGCAGCGAGTAATCGTAATCACGAATGTAACGACGTAGCATCTACGGTATCCATCTTTTGGGTGTGAAGGCCGGGGGATTGTAGGGAGCGCGGCCAAAGAACAAAAAAAAGCACCGCGCCCCAACCGTGGGGAGGCGGTGCCCAGTCCGCGCCGACGTCCGTCATCCAGGGGGGGTGGTGCGATGACGACGAATCGGAATGTTGGCGACCAGCTTGTTTTGGTCGCGCCCCTTTGTCAGCGAGATTTCCATCTCGTCGCGGTTGATCTCGACATATTTCGAGACTACGGCGATCAACTCCTCGCGCATCTGCTCCATCAACTCGGGGCTGATGCCCGCACGATCATGCACCAGCACCAGTTGCAGGCGGTCTTTGGCAACTTGGCCACTTGTCGGTTTGCGGCCCAACACCCAATCCAGAAAACCCATGCTCCCCCCGCTAGCGCATAAAGCCGAAAAGTCGCTCAAAAAAGCCCCGCTCCCGCAAATCGAGGAAGGGAACCTCCTCGCCCATCAAGCGCCGCGCGATATTCTGGTAGGCGCGGCCCGGCAGGGACTGCTCGTTGGTGGCGATGGGGACCCCATCGTTGGTGGAGATGATGATCTGCTCGTCGTCGGGCACCACCCCGAGCAGGGGGATCGCCAGCACGTCGAGCACGTCCTCCACGCTGAGCATCTCGCCCCGCCTGACCATCTCCGGCTTGAGGCGGTTCACGATCAGCTGCGGCAGCGATTTTTCCGCCGCCTCCACCAGGCCAATGATGCGGTCCGCGTCGCGCACGGCGCTCATCTCGGGGGTCGTGACCACCACGATCCGGTCCGCGCCGGAAATAGCGTTCTGGAAGCCCTGCTCGATCCCGGCGGGCGAGTCCACCAGGATATAGTCGTAGCGGGGGCGAAGGGCGTCGCACACCTGCGCCATCTCGATGGGCGATACCGCGCTTTTGTCGCGGGTCTGCGCGGCGGGGAGCAGGTGGAGTTCGGGCAGCCGTTTGTCGCGCACCAGCGCTTGGGCAAGGCGCGCGCGCCCCTCCACCACATCCACGATGTCGTAGACTATGCGGTTTTCCAGCCCCAGCACCAGATCAAGGTTGCGCAGCCCGATATCCGCATCCAGGACCGCCACGCGCTGCCCGCGCATCGCGAGCGCGGTTCCCAGATTGGCGGTCGTGGTAGTTTTGCCCACCCCACCCTTACCCGATGTAATTGTAATGACTTGTCCCGCCATGCACACTCCTACCGTTCCGCACCAGCCTAAAGATTGTTTGGTGATCGTAACTCAAAAAGAAGGGGAATACAAGTATTCTGGCGCTTGTGTACCGGAGGGGTGCAGATTTTAGATTTTAGATTGCAGATTTTAGATTGATCCTCGGTCGTCCGTCGTTACACCAAGGGGTACCCGTCGGTCGCCCATCGTTGGTCGTCGCGTCCGTCGTCCGTCGTCCGTCGTCCGTCGTCCGTCGTCCGTCGTCGGTCGTCCGTCGTCCGTCGTCCCCCTATCCCTAACCCCCGCTCCCTGCCCCCTACGTGATGCCGCGAATCAGGTCGCGGACGGAGATCCCGTAGTGGATGCGGTTGACCACCTCAGCCAGGAGGGGGGCGACGGTAATCACCTCGATGGAGGGATCCTCGTCCGGCACCGCTATGGTGTTGGTGACGATGGTGCGCTCGATCGGGCTGGCGGCCAGCCGCTGGATCGTGCCCTCCGCGAAGACCGCGTGCGTGGCGACGGCAATCACGCTGATCGCGCCCCGCCCCAGCAGCATCTCGGCGGCGGCAATGAGGGTCCGGCCGGTGGAGATCAGATCATCCACGATGATGGCGTAGCGCCCCTCCACCTCGCCCACCATGCCCTGCAAGCTTACCTCGTCCGGGCGCGGGCGCTCTTTGAACAGGATAGCGAGGGGAACGCGCCCGTCCAGCAACTGCCGAAAGCGATCCGCGCGCTGCACCGCGCCCACATCCGGCGCGACGACGACGGTGTTCTCCGGTTGCAGCTTGGAAAGGTGGCGCACGAGCAGCGGCACCGCCGAGAGATGGTCCACCGGAATATCAAAGAACCCCTCGATGGCGGGCGCAGACAGGTCCATGGTCAGGATGCGGTCCGCCCCGGCCACGGTGAGCAGGTTCGCCACCAGTTTCGCGCTGATCGGCTCGCGCCCAGCGGTTTTCTTTTCCTGCCGCGCGTAGCCGTAATAGGGAATCACCGCCGTGATGCGCCCCGCCGAGGCGCGGCGCGCGGCGTCGATCATGATCAGCAGTTCCATCAGGTTCTGGTTCACGGGGGCCGAGGTGGGCTGAAACAGAAAGACATCCGCCCCGCGAATGTCGTCCATGATCTGCACCTGCGTCTCCCCGTCCCGAAATTGGGAAACCAGAATCTCGCCCAACGGACGGTTCAGGTGCTGCGCCACCGTGCGCGCCAGCTCGGGGTGAGCGCTTCCGCTAAAAATCGCAATTCGGTCAAACTGGGGCATGCTGTTTCCTCTTCAAGCGACGATGGACGACCGACGGGTGCCTTTTGGGCGCGACGACCGACGACCGACGACGGACGACCGACGACCGACGACGAGCGACGACAAGTATCTGGGTGCAAAGGGTATCTAGGGGATGTCCTCCCACTCGTCGTCCTCCAGCGGCACGGCCTCGCCAAAGCGGGAGTTGCCCAGCCGCATGTAAAGCGAGCCGTCCGGGGTCAGCACGGAGCGCATCAGCGCGATGGCCCCCACTGTAAAAGGGGGAAGTGGGGGAAGTTCCGTGGGGCCGATCAACTCGCCAAGCGCGCCCCGCTGCGCGCCTGAAAAGCTTTGGGGCACGCGCGCCAGCGTGACGTGCGGGTGAAACTCCTTGCGCTCCGGCTTGATCCCGAGCCCCTTCAGCGCTACCTCGACCGCGTTGTACAGGTGTTGAAGGGGCTTTTCCCCCTCCTCCATCCCCAACCAGAGGTTGTTCGGGCGCTGCACGTCGGGGAATGCGCCGAGCCACCCCAGCCGCACCGGAAAGGGTTCCCACCGCTCCGCCACGCTGTCCAGTGCCTCCACGATGGCGGGCAGTCGGGGAATCTCGGTGTCGCCCAGAAACTTGAGGGTGATGTGAGCGTCCTCCGGCTCCACCCAGCGCAGCTCCTGCATCGGGCCGAGCGCCTGCAACTGATCCTGCACCGCCCAGATGGCGTCCGCCACCTCCTCGGGCAACTCCACTGCCACAAACACCCGAACCGTCTCAGCCATACTTCGCTCCTGTTGTGAGTCCCTGACGACCGACGACCGACGACCGACGACTGACGACCGACGACTGACGACCGACGTACCCGCAAGCGGGAACCCACCCCTGGGTGCGACGACCGACGACCGACGACCCCACAATGGAGTCCTCCCGCTGCCTGCCGCCTTACCCGCTTTGCGGGAACCCACTGCCGCCTGCCGCCGCCTGCCGCCTGCCTGCCTGCCGCCTGCTGCCTGCCGCCTGCCTGCCGTTCGCCGCCTGCTGCCTGCCGCCTGCTATCCGTTCGGCCACCAGAGCCGCTCGGCGTAGCCCGCGCCGCCTGCGGCGGTGCGCGCGGCGTCGCGCAGGCGGCGCTCCATGGTGGGGTCGTCGCCGAAGAGGACGGGGAGTTGGCTGCGGTAGTAGGCCATGGCTGCGATTTTGGCGGCGATGGCGTCCTCGCTCAGGGGCAACACTTGTGGCTGCCAGCCTGGCTTGTCGCTCAGGGCGCGCTCCAGCGCGGCGGGCCACTGGATGTAGGGCATCTCCTCGTAGAAGGCGACGCGTTGCCCCCCTTCCAGCAAGGTTTGGCCCACGAGGAAGCCCAGTTGGTGATCCACGTGCCGCCCTACCCCCAGCGGCGCGAGCAGGGTCGCCCCGGCGGGCAGGTGCGCGCGGACGATAGGTGCCAACTGGCGAGCATAGTCGCTCTCCTCCACGACGATCTCGCCAAAAATGGCAGCTTCTGTGCCATAAAGCGCGCTCCCGCCTTGACTGACGCGATACACCGCGTCGGGGGCGTCCAGATGGCGCAGATCGGCGCAGCCAAGGCGCAGGTGGGCGGCGATGTCTTCGGCGCGGCGCAGCGCGTTCGCATCGGGGACGCTGCCCCACATGGCGTGTTGCACCTGCGCGAAGGGGGGCGGCTCGCCTGCGGGCGGCGCGGCAAAAAGGGTGAGCACGCGCACCGCCTCGCCGCGCTGGCGCGCCGCCCAAATCTGGCCGCCGCAGGAAAGCACGCTGTCATCGAAGTGGGGCGACAGGATAACGATCATCGCGGGGTTGCCTCATCCAGGGATGTCTGTCTGTTTTCTGTTCTCTGCTTTCTGTTCTCTTCCAGATGTCGCGCGACCTCGCGCGCCAACAGGGCACGCTGCGCCGCCTCGTCGGGGGCCTCGCCATCGAGCATCGCGGCGCGCAGCGTGTCCAAAATGTCCTGATAGGCGGGGCCGGGCGGCAACGCGCTGTCGCGCAGCGCCGCGCCGGACACGGCGAGGGTGCGGTGGCGAAGATCGTCCAAAAAGAGGCGGAGCCGCTGCTGCACGATCGGCTCCTCCGCCATGAGGGCGAGCAGTTCCAGGGCGAGCGGGTCGCGCTTGCTTAGCTCGTAGTACAGGGCACTGTTGGCAAGCTCCGCCGCCTGGAGCGCCTTGCTGCGACGCAGTTGGTAGATCGTATGGAGCCGCTGTCGCCACTCGTTGGACAGGCCAAGGCGGGCGCTGATGCGGTCGATGCGGCTCGCTTCCGCCTCGGGGTCCCACACGAGCGCGCTGAGCAGCACCATCGGGTCGTCGTGGCCCGCCGCGCGCAGCCGCTCCAGCCGCGTGGCGTCGCCCGGCTCCCAGCGCACATCGGGCATGAGCCGCGCGAGGATGCCCACCTCGTCGAGCCGCGCCAGGGTGCGCGCGGCGTTCGGCTCCTGGAAGATCAGCGCCAGCTCGTGGCGCAGGCGGTCGGGGCTGACCTCTTGCAGCAGGTCGAGCGAGGCGCGCAGCAGCTCCTCGGTGCGCGCCTCCAACTGGAAGCCAAAGCGCTGCTCGAAGCGAATCGCGCGCAGGATGCGGGTCGGGTCCTCCACAAAAGAGAGGTTGTGCAGCACGCGGATCAGCCCGCGCTGCAGATCGTCCAGCCCCCCGTAAAAGTCGAGCAGCTTGCCCGGCTGCTCCGGCGCGAGCGAGAGCGCGAGGGTGTTGATCGTAAAGTCGCGGCGATGCAGGTCCTGCTTGATCGAGGCGTGCTCCACCTGGGGCAGGGCGGTGGGCCGCTCGTAAAATTCGGTGCGCGCGCTGATCAGGTCGATGCTGTCGGGCAGCGCCTCGGCTGCCAGCAGCGGGTCGCGCGGCGGAAAGCCGGGCTCGCGCAGCAGCCACTTGGCGGTGCCGAAGCGCTCGTGGCTCACCACGCGCCCGCCCAACTCGCGCGCGAGGCGCTGCGCCAGCGGGATCGCCTGCCCCTCGATCACGATGTCCAGGTCGCGCACGACGCTTTCCAGCAGCAAATCGCGCACGAGGCCGCCGACGAGGTAGGGGAAGGCCCCCTGCTGGTGCGCCTCCTGGGCGATGCGCTGCACCAGGGCGAGCGCGGCGGGGGAAAGCGCCGCCGCGAGCCGCGCCATCCTCTGCGGGCCGCGCTCGTCGCGCGGGGCGCTCCCCTGATGGGCCAGCAGGTCGGTCCGCGTGATGATGCCGACGATCTCGCGACTGTCGGGCGCGACGACCGGCACCTGCCCGATGTTGGACTCGGTCATCACGCGGCGCACGCGCGCCAGCGACTCCGCCTCGGTGACGACGATGTTGCCCTTGTGCATGAACTCGGTCACGGGGGCCGCGCCCAACTTGTGCTGGAGCGCGCGATCCACGTCGCGCCGCGTCAGCACCCCGATCACCTCGCCCCCCTCGCCCAGCACGGGGAAGCCCTCGTGGCCCCAGCGCTGCATCGCCTCGAAGGCGTCGCGCACGCGCGCGTCGCGCCCAAAGGTGCGAATCTTGCCCCGGCTCATCAAATCGCGCACGAGGGTGGCGGGGCGGACGATCTCGGGCAGCCGCGCTTTGAGGCGCGCCACCACCTGGGCCAGCGGCTCCTCCTCGACGAAGGCCGCCGCCGCGCGGGGGTGCCCGCCGCCGCCCCACTCGCCCATCAGCTGGCTCACGTCGATCTCGGTGGTGGTGGAGCGCGCGACCAGCTGCACGTGGCCGCCCATTTCCGCCGCGAGGATCAGCGCGGCGGGGTCGTACAAGTCGCGGATGTTGTGCGCCAGCGACGAAACATC
The DNA here is from genome assembly GCA_963845765.1 of uncultured Chloroflexia bacterium. Classification (GTDB taxonomy): domain Bacteria; phylum Chloroflexota; class Anaerolineae; order Ardenticatenales; family Ardenticatenaceae; genus CAWJTI01. Next base: position 216,656 of record CAWJTI010000009.1, on the reverse strand, counting down.
GTCCACGTACTCGTCCACGCTGGCGGAGGCCACCACGATGGTGAAGCCGTTGATGTCCAAACACTCGGCCCCTTCGAGCAATTGGCGGTACAGGCGGCGCTGCCGCTCGTTCAGGGGGTGATCCAGAAAGGTGCGCAGGGTGTCGAGGTTCGCGCCCTGCTCCAGCAGCCAGGCGGCGGCGCGCGCGTCACGGGCGGTGGTGCCCCCGTAGAGCAGCGAGCCGGTGTCCTCGTGGATGCCGAGCGCGAGCAGCGTTGCCTCGACCCAGGAGAGCGCCAGCCCCTGCGCGGCCATTTTTTCCACGAAGAGGGTAGCGCAGCTTCCGGTCTCCTCGATCTCCACCTGCCACGCGGCGGGGGTGTCGTCGCGGCGCGCATGGTGATCGACCACGCGAATCTCGGGGATGTGCTGGGTGTCCACCCCCTTGAGCGAGGGGAGCGCCTGGGTGTCCACCAGCATCGCGCGCTCGATCTCGCTGTCGGGCGGCAGCTCGTCGCCACGCTGGAAGGGCAGGGCGTCCCAATGAAGGGTGAGGAAGTTGCGCACGTTCTGGTTCAGGTAGCGCCCGACCAGCGGCACCCACTCGGGGTGGAGCTTCCACGCGCCAAGCTGCGAGGCGACAGCGTCAAAATCGGTGTGGTCATGCGTGAGGATCACGTTCATGGGTCTATTCTAGACGACAAGGGGACAAGGGGACAAGGGGACAGGGACAGGGGACAGGGGGACAGGGGGACACGGGGACAAGGGGACAAGGGGGACAGGGGGACAGGGGGACAGGGGGACGGGGAGAAAGGAACGCATCGGATTGGAACAAAGCGGAGCGGCCCTGCGTTTCAAAGGCAGGGCGGAGCCACGCCACACAACTACTACCTCGTCAAGGCTGAAATGAGGGATACGACCAAAGAGGCCACCCTGTTCGTAGTCCCGCCTTTAGGCGGGCATTGAACGGCCCCCGCCTGAAGGCGGGACTACGAACCTATCATTTTACGCTTGACGAGACACTACTTCCAGATGAAAGGTACAATCAACACCATGAAAGCGTCCAACCTTTTGCTCCTTTTGACCCTTCTGCTCACGTTGCTGCTCGCGGCGTGTGGCAGCGCCACCGACGCCCCGACCGGCACAGACCCGAACCAGCCGGTCAGCTCCGACGATCCGATTCCGGTCGAGCCGGATGGTGGCATCGGGGATGGCGCGGGGCCGCCCAAAGCGACGCCGGGCAGCGACGAGGAGTTTCTCATCCAAGAGGCGACGGTCGAGAGCATCGACATTTTGATCATGGAATCGTTTCCGTTGCAGGTCCGCGTCGTCGCGCGGGGCAGCATGGCGAGCGGCTGCGCCGCGCCGCTGGAAATCACGCAGGCGCGGGAGGGGAACACCTTCAAGGTGACGATTTTCACGCAGCGCCCCGCCCGGGCAATGTGCCCCCAAACCCTCTCCCCCTTCGAGGAGTCAATCGCGCTCGATGTGGCCGGGCTGCCCGCCGGGGAGTACACGGTTAATGTGAACGGGGTCACCGACACCTTCACGTTCACGCAGGACAATTGAATGCGGAGATTGGAGATTGGAGATTGGAGATTGGAGATTGGAGAAGTTTAGGAGTTACGCGGTTGGAGGGAGAATAGAGCTGGTTTCTCCCTGAAAATCAGAGTGAAGTGCGTAACTCCTATAGTTTAGGAGTTACGCACTTGGGCCGACGCCCGACGCCCGACGCCCGACGGGCACCCGTCGGGCAACTGCGTAACTCCCATAGTTGTTTTCCATTCTCCATTCTCCATTCTCCATTCTCCATTCTCCATTTTCGATCCTGGAAAGCTAGGGTGTGGGGAAAAGGGTAGCGAGCCAGTGCGTGACTGTGGCGTCGATCTCGTCGCGCACGCGGCGGAAGGTGGCGAGGCGTTGGGCCTCGGGGGCGGCGGGCGGGTCGTCGAAGGGCCAGTGCAGCCGCCGCGCGGGGCCGGGGAAGACGGGGCAACTCTGGGCGGCACTGTCGCAGACGGTGATGACGTAATCCCACGACTCGCCCAGGAACTCGTTGAGGTGCTTGGAGCGGGCGGCGCTGAGCTCCACGCCCGCCTCCGCCATGACCTCGATGGTCAGCGGGTGGATCCCTTTTGGCGCGCTGCCCGCGCTCTGGACATGGAGCGCGTCGCCCCCGTGCTGGCGCAAAAACCCCTCGGTCATCACGGAGCGCGCCGAGTTGCCGGTGCAGAGGACGAGGATGCGGAGTGGTGCTTGTATCATGTGTTTGTCGTGAATGGTGCATGGTGCATGGGTTGGGGGCGCGGGCCTGTGGCCCGCGCTCCGGGTGGGTTCGGCGTGCGGGGAGGCACTTTGACTTGCCGTTCCCACTCACCACTCACCATCCCCCTACCCAAAGCGGCCGGTGATGTAATCCTCGGTGCGTTTGTCCACCGGGCGGGTGAAGATGGTGTCGGTCTCGTCGAACTCGATCACCGTGCCCGCCTCGCGATCCTCGGTGAGCATCATCATGGCGGTGTAGTCGCTCACGCGCGCGGCCTGCTGCATGTTGTGCGTCACGATCACGATGGTGTAGTTGTTTTGCAGCTCGCGCATCAGCTCCTCGATCTTGAGCGTGGCGATGGGATCGAGGGCGGAGGCAGGCTCGTCCATCAGGATCACGTCCGGCTCGGTGGCGATGGTGCGGGCGATGCAGAGACGCTGCTGCTGGCCGCCGCTCAGGGCCAGGCCGCTCTGCTTGAGCAAGTCCTTCACCTCGTCCCACAGCGCGGCCTTCCGCAGCGAGCGCTCCACCAACTCGTCCATGTCCCCCTTGTAGCCATTGATGCGCGCGCCCCACGCCACATTCTCGTAGATGGATTTCGGGAACGGGTTGGGCTTCTGGAAGACCATGCCCACCTTGCGCCGCACCTGCACCGGGTCCACGTTCTCGTCGTACAAGTTCTTACCGCGATACAAAATTTGCCCCGTGATGTGGACGATGGGGATCAGGTCGTTCATGCGATTGAAGCAGCGCAGCAGGGTGGATTTGCCGCAGCCCGACGGGCCGATGAGTGCGGTAATCTTGTGGGGCGCAACCTCCAGCGTGACGTCGCGCAGTGCCTCTTTTGAGCCGTAGTACAGGTTCAGGTCAACCGCTGACATGACCGGGTTCTGGACCCTGCGGAAGCGCGGGTTGTCCATCAGTTTGTCGTCCGTTGTCGGTGCAGTCACAGCCATAGAGACCCTTTCACCAGTTGGTTCGTCTGGGTTAGGTATTAGGTATTGGGTATTAGGTATTGGGTATTAGGTATTGGGTAGTAGGTAGTAGGTAGTAGGTATTGAACGACAAGGTGGCAGCAGGGAATAGGAACATAGAAAATAGTAAAAACAAGACCCATCGCCCTAATCTGCAACCTGTAATCCCAAAGGGCACGATGATCTGCTAATCTCTAATATCTAATACCCAATATCCAATATCTCACAACTCGACGCGGAAGCGGTTGCGGATGAAGACGGCGGTGGCGTTTAGGGTGAGCAGCAGGATCAGGAGCACGATGATGGCGGCGGCGGCGATGTTGCGGAACTCTGCCTGGGGGCGCGAGGTCCACTGATAGATTTGAATGGGTAGGGTTGTAAAGTTTGAGAAGGGGCCGGAGGGGTCGGTGACGATAAAGGTGGAGGCCCCCACGAGGATCAGCGGCGCGGTCTCGCCGATGGCACGGCTCATCGCCAGGATGATGCCGGTGAGGATGCTTGGCAGGGCGACGGGCAGTACGTGGTGCCAGATCGTTTGCCACTTGGTAGCGCCGAGCCCGTAGCTCGCCAGCCGGAGCGAGCTGGGCACCGCGCGCAGCGCCTCCTGCGAGGCGATGATGAGGATTGGCAGGATCAGCAGCGCCATGGTGAGCGAGGCGGCGAGCACGGTGCGCCCGTTGTTGCCCACTATGCCAAAAATCGCCCCGCTCGTGAGCGGCTCCAGCGCGCGCACAAAGATTGCCAGCCCCAGGATGCCATAGATGATCGAGGGCACCCCCGCCAGGTTGTTGATGTTGGTCTGGATGATACGGTTGAACAGGTTGTCGCGCGCGTACTCTTCCAGGTAAATCGCCGCGCCAAGGCCGATGGGCACCGCAAAGAGCATGGTGATCGCGATCATCCACAGGGAGCCGAGGATCGCGGTGCGCACCCCCGCCAGCCACGGGGTGCTCGACATGGGCGACGTCAGGAAGCCCAGGTTGATCCACGAGGTCCAGCGCAGGCGCGCCTCGGGGAACTGCTCGGCCACCTCCGCCTCGATTTGGGCGCGGTGCCGCAGGGCGTCCAGCGCCGGGTAGGTTGCCAGCACTTCCTCTTTGACTACCCACTCGTCAACCAGCGCCACCAACTCCGCCTCGCTGCGCTGCGCCAGCGGCTTCTCGCTTTCGAAGCGGCGGAGCAGGCCGGAGCGCACGTTCTCGTTGAGGATCGCGATCAACTCCTCGTGCGACAGCTCCGCCAGCGGACGGTCGGCGAGGGTCGCCGGGTCCACCTCGTAGGCCACCACGATCAGCCCGACCGCCTCGTTCGCCACGTTGTAGAGCAGCAGGCTCAGCGCGATGATCGCAACGAGGGTGGAGGCCAAAACCAGCCAGAGCCCAACGGACGCCTGCCGCTGCCGCTGGCGCACGTTGTCCTTGTAATCGGCGGAGCTTTTGGTAGTGGGGAAGGGGGTGCCCATCAATCGTACTCCTCACGGAAGCGCGTCACAACGTAGCGGCTGATCAGGTTGAGCGTGAGGGTCATCACGAAGAGGGTCAAGCCGATGGCGAAGATGCTGTTGTAGTCAATCGTGTTGTAGCTCAGGTCGCCGCCGGAGATGCGCGCGATGTGGCCGGTCATCGTCTCGGCTGCCTCGAAGGGGTTGAGGGTGAAGGAGGGGCCTGCGCCCGCCGCGATCGCCACGATCATCGTCTCGCCGATGGCGCGCGAGGCGGCCAGGATGATGGCCGCCACCACCCCCGAAAACGCAGCCGGGGAGCACCACCTGAAGGGCGGTTTCCAGCTTGGTAGCGCCCAGCCCGTAGGCGGCCTGGCGCAGCCCCTGCGGCACCGCGCTCAGCGCGTCCTCGCTGAGGGAGGAGACGAGCGGCAAGATCATGATGCCCATGACCAGCCCCGCCGAGGCCATGTTGTAAATTTCCACCGTGTCGCGCCCGAAAATCCCGCGCAGGATGGGGGTCATGAAGGTGAGCGCAAAGTAGCCATAGACCACGGTCGGCACCCCCGCCAGCACTTCGAGCACCGGCTTCAGGCGGTTGCGCACGCGCGGGGTGGCGTACTCGCTCAGGTAGATCGCCGCGCTCAGCCCCAACGGGATGGCGACCAGCAGCGCAATCGTGCTGGTGATCAGGGTGGAGAGGAGGAGCGGCCAAATCCCGAACTTCGCGATGGCGGGTTGCCACTGGGTGGTGGTGAAATACTCGACGAGGCTCACCTGACTAAAGAAGAGCCAGGACTCGCGCCCCAAGACCGCTACCAGCCCCAGTGTGGTAAAAATGGAGAGAACCCCACACAGAAAGAGGAAACCCTGGATAAGGGCTTCCCCTGGGCGGGAGCGCTTTTGCATTTGTGCCCATTCATCATCCGTCGTGCGGCTCACCATGCCCTTAATTGGAACCTCTTTTGCCATGTGTGATGCCTTAAACCTTGGTGCTAAGTCGGTTGACGGGTGCCCGTGAGCCACGAGAGCAGCTCTCCGCTCTCCTGAACAACAATTGTGCCATAAAGTCTCGGGAGCTACCACCTTTTTGGGCTACGGTATAGCAATCTGTGACCCAACAAGGTGGGTGGGGAGCCACTCCCCACCCACCTTGCGGTTCCCCTGCTTGGCACGGAGCGTCCCTGCCTGTTACTGGCCCAGCGCGGCGGCGAGGTTGCTCCGCGCCTCGTCCAGCAACTCGTCGCTGGCCGGGAAGTAGCCCACGTCGCTGATCACGTCATTGACGTTGGCGAGGTAGTAGCTGAGGAAGCTACCGACCTGCGGTTTGTTCTGGATGATCGAGGGGGCGGAGTAGACGAACAGCGGGCGCGAGAGCGGGTACTCGTTGCTCTCGGCGGTCGCTTCGTTCGGCTCGACCCCCTCAATGTTCAGCACGCGCAGCTTGTCGGCGTTTTCCACGTAGTAGGCGTAGCCGAAGTAGCCGATGGCGTAGGGGCTACCCTCCACCCCCTGCACCAGCACGTTGTCGTCCTCGCTGAACTGGATGTTGGTGGCCGACAGCATCGGCTCCTGATCCTTCTCGTAGACCGCTTCCACAAAGTAGTCGAAGGTGCCGCTGTCGGTGCCGGGCGAGTAAAGCTGAACCTCCTCGGCAGGCCAGGACGGGTCCACATCGGCCCACGTTGCCGCCTCGCCGGAGAAGAGCTGCGCCAGCTGCGCCAGCGTCAGCTCTTCCGCAAAGTCGTTTTCCTGGCTCACCACGATCGCGAGCGCGTCGGTGCCCACGCGCAACTCTATCGGGGTGCGCCCGTTGCTCTCGCAGGCGGCGCGCTCCTCGTCATTGATGGCGCGCGAGGCGTTGGAGATGTCGGTCTCCGCGTTCACGCAGAAGCGCTCGAAGCCCGCACCGGAGCCGATGCTGTCAATCGTGATCTGGCCGGAGTAGCCATCTTCCTGGAAGCGCTCGGCAATCGCCTCGGTCAGCGGGAAGACGGTGGAGCTACCCGCCGCGATGATGTCTCCCTGCACTTCCAGCGGGTTGACCTCGGGCAGCATCCCACCTTCCATGTCGTCCGGCCCGGCTCGGCTCGGACCCGGCCGGACGGCGGTCGGCTCGGCCATCTCCGTGGTCGGCTCGGCCATGACCTCGGTCGGGGTGGTATCTTCGGAGTTGCTCGACCCGCCACAGGCGGCAAGCATCAGCAAAACTATCAGGAGGAGCATGCTCGCCAGGGAGCGATGACCCGTAGTGCGACGACTCTTCATCTTTCTTTCTCCTAGAATTTAGCTACAAAGGTGAGCCAGGGTTCAAAGGAATTTGCTCCCGCGCGCTGTGCAGCCATTATCGTGCCACTACGCTCCTCGGCACGAGGGTGCCCTCCCGTGCATGGGCCTCCTTCGGGGCGACATGCGGCGGGGCCGCGCGGGCGGCAAAGGGCGCGTGGCGCTGGAAAGCCCATGCACCACAAAGAAACCTTTGCCTCTTCCTTCATGGCTGTATGCTGCCGGAGCCACGTTAAGGGGCGCTTAAGCGAGTATTAAACTTTCTTAACCGCTGCCGGTCACAAAGCGCCTGACCGCTCGCTCGGGCTAGAGCCACTCATAAAAGATGGGCAGCTCATCCATCACTTGTTCCCGGGTGTGGCGGCGTCGGTACTCCCGTGCCGCGACGGTGCCGATCAGCGCGCCGATGGCCCCCGCCACCATGTCGCTCATCGTGTCCCCGTTCCCGCTCTGGAAGCCCATCTTGAGGAACATGTCGGCCAGCCACTCGTAGCTTTCCCACAGCGCGCCGATGCCGTAGCCAAAGAGCAGCCCCACCACCACGATGAACCACCCGTCGTAGTCGATTTTGTGCTCGTAAAAGAACGCGTACAGCAGGAGGATGATGAAGGTAGTCAGCGCGCCCACGATCGCCCCGTGCGAAAATTTGTCATAGGGGATCGTGTGGTTGCCCTCGTACAGGTTGAAGGTGCGCCCGACCATCTCAAGGAAGAGCGCCAGCACCACCGAGAACTCCCCGACTGCCGGAAAGCGATAGCGGGAGCGGCGCTCCATCCAGCGCGGGACGAGCGAGATAGCGATAGCCATGACGTTGCCGATCAGCGCGCGCCACTTCCACCCGTCCGAAGAGGTAGCCAGCGCGTAAACTATAAAGAGGGGGAAGGCGAGCCGCAGCAGCCAGGCGAGCAGGTACAGCACACGGTCAATCGTGTCATCGTACTGCTCCAGGTCTAACCAATCTTTTAGGTCCGCTAACATCGGGCGCTCCGTGAGGGATGGGGAATGGTGAATGGTGAGTGACGCCACGTGGGGAGGCACGCCCCGAAAAGAAGCATTGCGCGTGCCGACACTGAGCGCCCCATGCCCCGATCCTAATCCTGCTTTCCTACAATCCTTCCTCTATCTTCACCCCCGTCGTATCCTTCATTCCTGCCAATCCTTGTTCTATCCCCCACCCTGCTCTATCATAGCGCCCTTCATTTGAGTCACTTTGGAGGAGCCTTCCCCGTGCCCCCCATCACCCCCCAGGATTTTGTAGCCAAGTGGAAGCAGGCCGCCGTCTCCGAGCGCGCCAGCGCCCAGTAGCACTTTATTGACCTCTGCCACCTCCTCGGCCAGCCCACGCCGATCGACGCCGACCCCACCGGCGAGAGCTACGCCTTCGAGAAGGGCGCTGACCAAGCAGCGCGGCGGGCAGGGCTGGGCCGATGTGTGGAAGCGCGGCGCGTTCGCCTGGGAGTACAAGGGCAAGCACGCCAACCTCGACCGCGCCTACCAGCAGCTCCTCCAGTACCGCGAGTCGCTGGAAAACCCGCCGCTGCTCGTCGTCTCCGACATCGAGACGATCCAGGTCCACACCAACTTCACCAGCACCGTCAAGCAGGTCCACCGCTTCACCCTCGACGAGCTGCTCGACCCCCGCCAGCTGGAGCAGCCTGCGCTGGCTGTGGACCGAGCCGGAGCGCTTCCGCGCCCGCCAGACCACCGAGGAGGTCACCCAGGAGGCGGCACGCGAGTTTGCGCGCCTGGCCGAGGCGCTGCGCAAGTGGGGCGAGGGCTCCGAGCGGGCCGCCCACTTTCTGATTCGTCTCCTCTTCTGCCTCTTCGCGGAGGACATTGGCCTGCTGCCCAACAGCCTCTTCGCCAAGCTGATCGACGCCACCCGCTCCAACCCCGATGCCTTCAACGCCCAGCTTGGCACCCTCTTCGCCGAGATGAGCAGCGGCGGCTTCTTCGGCTGCGAGCGCGTGCCCCACTTCAATGGGGGCCTCTTCGACGAGCAGCGACGTGATCCCGCTGCACCGCGAGGAACTGCACGATCCTCTCCTACGTCTCGCGCCTGGACTGGTCCAGCATCGAGCCTGCCATCTTCGGCACCCTCTTCGAGCGCTCGCTCGACCCGGCCAAGCGCACCCAACTTGGCGCGCACTACACCTCCAAAGAGGACATCCTGCTGATCGTCGAGCCGGTGCTGATGGCCCCGCTGCGCCGCCGCTGGGCCGAGGTGCAGGCAGGCGCCCGCGCCAAGGTTGCCGAGCGCGACGAGGCCGACACCCCGCAGAAGCGCCAAAACCGCAACCAGGAGCTTGCCACGCCTGCTGCTCGACTTCTCGCGCGAGCTTGCCAGCGTGCGCGTGCTCGACCCCGCCTGTGGCAGCGGCAACTTCCTCTACGTGGCGCTCAAGGCCCTGCTCGACCTGGAAAAGGAGGTGATCGTCTTTGCGCGCGAGATCGGCGCGCAGACCCTTCTTCCCCAACGTCTCCCCGGAGCAGTTGCACGGCATCGAGATCAACGAGTACGCCCACGAGCTGGCGCAGATCACCGTCTGGATCGGCTACATCCAATGGCTGCGCGACAACGGCTTCGGTGCCCCCGCCGAGCCCATCCTGAAGCCGCTCCGCACCATCCACCACATGGACGCCATCCTCGCCCATGACGAGCAGGGCAACCCCATCGAACCCGCGTGGCCGCAGGCGGAGGTGATCATCGGCAACCCGCCGTTTTTGGGCGGACAAGAAGATGCGCCAGAGAGTTGGGAGATGAGTATGTGGACGCGTTGTTCCAGCTCTACGAGGGGCGCGTGCCCGCCTTTGCTGACCTGGTCTGCTACTGGTTCGAGCGGGCGCGGGCACTGATTGAAGCAGGGCGAGGTACAGCGCGCGGGGCTGCTCGCGACCAACTCGATCCGCAGCGGGGCAAATCGTGAGGTGTTGGAACGCATCAAGGAGACAGGCGACATCTTCATGGCGTGGAGTGATCGGCCCTGGATTCTCGACGGGGCGGCGGTGCGCGTCTCAATGGTCGGCTTTGATGATGGCAGCGAGCAGACGACACGCTACTAGATGGCCAGGCGGTTGAGCACATATCAATCCTGACCTAACGCAGTTCAGTCGATCTTACAACAGCAGAACACTTCAGGAGAATCAAGGAATTTGCTTTGCGTGGACGATGAAAAAGGTGGTCCGTTCGATATTCCAGATGATGTGCCCAACGAATGCTGCAATGCGCCATTAAATCCTAATGGACGTCCGAATAGTGATGTTGTTCGTCCTTGGGTCAATGGCTCGGATATTACTGCGCAGTCCCGAGAATATGTGGATAATTGACTTTGGAGTTGATATGCCGATAGAAGAAGCTGCACTGTATGAGGTGCCTTTTGAGTATCGTGCAGGAGCATGTAAAGCCAATACGAGCAAAGTAACCGGAGTGAGCAGTGCGAGACTATTGGTGGATTCATGGACGTACCTGCGCGCAGAGATGAGAGAGGCCACTGCATCGACTTGACTCGATTTATTGTAACTCCTCGGTATGCCAAACACGACTATTTGTTTGGCTGACAACGCACACTCTTCCTGACTATCAGCTTAGTCGTTTTCGCTCGCGACGATGACTACTTCTTTGGTGTCCTGCACTCCAAGTTACATGAACTTTGGTCGCTAGCGAATGGGCACCTGGCTGGGTGAAGGGAACGACCCCCGCTACACCCCCACCACCACCTTTGAAACCTACCCCTTCCCCTGGCCCCCCGGCCAGAGCCCACCGACGATCCCCGCGTGCAAGCCATCGCCACACGCCGCGCAGGAACTCGTCGCCAAGCGCGACCGCTGGCTCAACCCCGAGGGCGCCAGCGAGCAGGAGCTGAAGAAGCGCACCCTCACCAACCTCTACAACCAGCGCCCCACCTGGCTCCACCTGGCCCACCAGAAGCTCGACCGCGCCGTGCTGGACGCCTACGGCTGGCCGCACGACCTGAGCGACGAAGGGATATTGGAGCGGCTGCTGGCACTGAATCTGGAGCGGGCGGGCCGCGCGTAGCGACGCCCCCTACTCAGACGGGGGCGCTTCCTCCGGCGTGCGTTGTGGGAAGCGTCACGACAAAGCAGGTGCCGCCATCGGGGGGGAAGGTGGCCTCGATGGTGCCGCCATGCAACAGCACAAGCTCCCGACTAATGAAGAGCCCCAGCCCTAGCCCGGATTGATAGCTCGTGGTATGGGCCTGATAAAAGCGCTCGAAAAGATGGGGCCGATGCTCCGGCGCGACGCCAGGGCCGTGATCGCGCACGGTGATGTGTAGGCAGTCGGGGGTGGGCGTTTCGACCCCGAGGTGAATCTCGCTGCCAGCGGGGCTGAACTTGAGAGCATTGTCGAGCAGGTTCCCTACCACCTGCTCGATGCGGAGCTGATCTACCGATGCCCAGATGGGGCCCGGGGCTGAAAGGACTATCTGTTGCCGCTCGCTCCTTATTTCTGCTTGTTCCACCAGGTGCTCAACCAAGTCGGTAACGTTCGTCCAGCTTCGCTCCAGCGTGATTTTGTCCTCCTGGAGCCGCGTTGTATCCAAAAGATGAGTGACGAGGTTGGCGATTCGGCTCGACTGGCGGTCAATCGCCTGCAAGCCTTGCAAGATGTGGGGAAGCTCCAGCGTGCCCTGTTTTTCGGCGCGGTGCAGGAGCATCTGGGCCCTCATCTTGATGGTGGTGACAGGGGTGTTCAGCTCGTGGGTGGCAATGGAAAGAAACTGGTTCTGGGTGTGAAGGGTTGCTTCGGCCACCTGGGCCAATACCTGCGAGTGCCGCGCCGCCTCCGCGAGGCGCGCGTGCTCGATGGCCAGGGCGATGCGGTCGGCCATGATGCTGAGGTATTGAATGTCGGCGTCGGTGAAGCGCCTGTAACGGAGCATGCCAATATAAAGGACGCCAAGCAGCTGGTTGCGCACGAGCAGGGGGACGCCCATCACGGCGCGCAGGGGGGTATCGCGCAGCAGGGGGTCGGCGAGCGATAGGATGGCGAGATCCTCGATGATGCGCGGCTGACCAACGCTGGCGATTTGGCCTACAAAGCCTTGCCCGACGGCAACACCAACCCCCAGCGTTTGTTCGAGCGCGGCCCCGACGGTAGCCCGCGTTGTGAGCCACTGTGGCTGCTCGTCGGAGCGCAAAACAACCGCACCGGCGTCAGCGAAGAGGATGTCTGTGATCCGTTCGAGCAGCGCGGGGAGCAGGTCGTCGAGCGAGACATGGGCGAGCGCCGTCTCGGTCACCTGCTGGATGGCCTGCAAGCGCTTGATGGCTGCCTCGGTCTCAAGGCGCGCCAGCCGTTCGAGTTCCAGCAGTTGGCGGCGCTCGTCATCAGTGCGCTTGCGCTCGCTGAGGTCGCGCGTGACCTTGCCGAAGCCAACCAGAACGCCCGCCTCATTGTAGAGCGCTGTGATGACGACATCGGCCCAAAAGCGCGTTCCATCCTTGCGAATGCGCCAGCCTTCCTCCTCCCACCGCCCCTCTTCGGCGGCAACGTGCAACCCGTATTGGGGCTTGCCATGCCGCACCTCCGCCGGGGGATAAAAGATCGAAAAGTGTTTGCCCAGGATTTCTTCGCTGGTGTACCCCTTGATCCGTTGTGCCCCCTCGTTCCAACTGCGAATATAGCCTTGTGGGTCCAGGTGAAAAATCGAGTAATCTTTGACGCTGGCGACAAGGAGGCGGAAAAGGTCTGTACTCTGCTCCTTGGAACCTATAGACTCGCCGTCATGATCCATCATGTCCATGTCCTTCATATGTGCCAACCACCCCTGCTGGGCGCGCCCTCCGCGACCGAGCGCCCCGCGCCTTGCTCTGAAGCATCCCTTGCCCTGGGCAAGCGCCACCCCACAATCGAAACTCTATCATACAAGCAGGCCCCACGCGAATACGGAATTGCCTGACACCCTTACCTTCGATAAAGTGAGTCGGCGCAACGGAGGCATTGAGAGTGGGGTTGAGGAGGAATTGAAGAGTGGCCCCACGAGCTGAGCGACGAGCAACTCCTGGCGCGCCTCCTCGCGCTCAACCTGGAGCGGGCCGCGCGCCCTCCACGCGGGGATTGACAGCCAACAAACAAGCGCGTACTATAACAACCAGAGCCGCGCACACCGTAAAACCTCGTTCAGACCCCGCAAAACGAGCCTGAGCGAGAAAAGCAGCGAAATAGCAAGCCAGACAGGATTTTGCACTCTTGCATTATGGTGCAAATATAGCCAAAATGGTACAACTTTCACCAACTTTCCCGACCCCCTCGCGAGCCTCACACACGCGCGAGCATCGCCGCGAAAAAGCGCGAAAAAGCGCGATTTTCACACCGCGAACGAAATGCTCTCCCAACACCTCTAATCCCTGAACAGGGATTGAAACTGAGTCCACAGACCTTAGACAGCTATGGTAGTGCCGATCCTCCCAACACCTCTAATCCCTGAACAGGGATTGAAACTGCAGACCCTCTGCCTGGCAGCTGGCTCACCGCTCCCAACACCTCTAATCCCTGAACAGGGATTGAAACTAGTGCTGGGCGTCTGCATCTTGCCGTCCGGACTGCACTCCCAACACCTCTAATCCCTGAACAGGGATTGAAACACTCGAGACGACGCTACTCAACGCTGCATGATTGACTGCGCATGACCACCGGCTACTCCCAACACCTCTAATCCCTGAACAGGGATTGAAACACATGCCAGTCGAATGACGTGTCGGCGACTGTGCTGCACGTGACTCCCAACACCTCTAATCCCTGAACAGGGATTGAAACATCACGCAGTTGCGCGATCCTACGCATGACCGGTCATGCTCCCAACACCTCTAATCCCTGAACAGGGATTGAAACTACATGATCGCGGCGTGCACCTGGCAGTCGCGCCGTGTCTCCCAACACCTCTAATCCCTGAACAGGGATTGAAACGTAAGCCCGATCGTGGCGCATTCCGCAGCTCGCATCGACTCCCAACACCTCTAATCCCTGAACAGGGATTGAAACTGATCGGCGATCGCTTGCCGAGTGTCTGAACGCGAGTCCTCCCAACACCTCTAATCCCTGAACAGGGATTGAAACGTAGATTCACGCGATGCGGCCACGTCAGTCGGACTCAGTCTCCCAACACCTCTAATCCCTGAACAGGGATTGAAACACTCGATCACAGCCGGCATGTCCGCTCAAGCGTCCGTCACTACTCCCAACACCTCTAATCCCTGAACAGGGATTGAAACGCAGCGTACCAGCGAGCTCCGTCGACGCTTCGAGCGTCTCCCAACACCTCTAATCCCTGAACAGGGATTGAAACTCACCGCGAGTCGTGACACGTTCGGCCACAACCAGTGACTCCCAACACCTCTAATCCCTGAACAGGGATTGAAACGCAGGACGTACACCCGTCTGCCGATTGCATCGCCTGATCGCTCCCAACACCTCTAATCCCTGAACAGGGATTGAAACGACCTAGCAGTTACGGTGACTGACCAGCATCGCTATCGGACTCCCAACACCTCTAATCCCTGAACAGGGATTGAAACTAGCATGTCTCGACATATCCAGATACCGCTTGCATCGCTCGTACTCCCAACACCTCTAATCCCTGAACAGGGATTGAAACTGACATGTCTGCCACGTGACCAATACTGTCAGAGCCTGTGGCTCCCAACACCTCTAATCCCTGAACAGGGATTGAAACGATATGCTGCATGCATCAGTCCTGTGATGGCTCCAGCATCCTCCCAACACCTCTAATCCCTGAACAGGGATTGAAACAACGTAACTGTCACGAGCCAGCTCACGTCGCTCATGCACTCCCAACACCTCTAATCCCTGAACAGGGATTGAAACAAGCAGTCTAGCAGGTCCCACGCGCTGGTCCTGAGTACGTCTCCCAACACCTCTAATCCCTGAACAGGGATTGAAACTGAGTGCCTGTACGCCAGGCCTCCCAACCCTCTAATCCTGAACAGGGATTGAAGACCGCTGTCACTGTCGCTCGACTCCCAACACCTCTAATCCCTGAACAGGGATTGAAACGCTGTACGTTGGCACGCCAGCTTGAGTCCTGACGCTCCCAACACCTCTAATCCCTGAACAGGGATTGAAACATCAATGGTTCGGAGTCTACCACATCCGCCACTACACTCCCAACACCTCTAATCCCTGAACAGGGATTGAAACGGTTCACCGTCTACGTCGCGAGCGTCCATTCGATCCATCCTCCCAACACCTCTAATCCCTGAACAGGGATTGAAACGCCAGCTGTCGTACGAGCGTGATACGTGGCGCGACGGTGTCTCCCAACACCTCTAATCCCTGAACAGGGATTGAAACATATATCGCTATCGACGTTGAACCATGTGATTCACTAGGTACTCCCAACACCTCTAATCCCTGAACAGGGATTGAAACCACGATGCGTAGCGTCACCACGTGTTAGGCACTGGTTACTCCCAACACCTCTAATCCCTGAACAGGGATTGAAACGTAGGACTGCAGACCAACATTCGTCAGTCGCCTGCACCGCCCTCCCAACACCTCTAATCCCTGAACAGGGATTGAAACAAATCGGTCGACACGTGATCTCCATGCAGTACTGCGGCATCTCCCAACACCTCTAATCCCTGAACAGGGATTGAAACTGATCTGGGACTGACCGGAGCTCTGTCCATCGTCAGGATCTCCCAACACCTCTAATCCCTGAACAGGGATAACAACGCCACACAACGCACAGGGCCACGGCTTTCTCATCGAAAACCGTGGCCCTGTGCGTTGCTCTGATCCGCTTATCCTGCCAATCCTGTTCTCCCCCTCCCCGCGCCCCGCCCCCTTCATCCCCGTGCAGCTTACTATGAGAAGCTCGCTGCGTCGCCGTGAGCGGCTATCAAGGGTATAGCCGCTGCCAACAACAGGCCCCCGTTCTCGTGCAGAGAACGGGAGCCTCGTCCGTCGCGGCACAAATTAGCCAAACTTGGGGGTTGTACCAGTCCAACTAGCGCACTATACTTGCTGGTATCGTGGCAGGCGTAATAATACCAGTAACAACCAAGAAACGAGGGCGAATGGCAGCTGAAGCTATTTGGCCGGACCAAGAGACACTAGAGTCTAACAAGCAGCACCTTTTGGCGAAGCTGGGAGACCGCATCAAGGGATATGAGCATCGCTACGAGTTGCCATCCAGCCGCTTGCAGGAGGCTCTAAATACGGGCCAACTACAAGAGACACACGAAGTGTGTCGGTGGGTAATTGCCTACAGTGCCTATCGGGCTTTACGGAACGGTAGCGATGGGGGATAGGCATGGTTGGAATCGTTGGAAGAATTATAAACGGGCGCATGAAGGACACATGCGCCCGTTCTTTACATTTTGGGTTAAGGAAGATGGAGTTGAGATCACAGAAACACCCGAAATCATCTACTTCGATGGAGTGATTCGGTGTAATGGGGGTGTTGAGATTTGGGTTGAAAAAGAATTAGAAGTGCGCTTAGCAGGTGGTAACATTGAGGTCAGGACTCACAAGTACAGCTACCATGTGCTACATCGTGGCGAAGATGGCATTACCGACTTGTTTCGCTATGACAACGCACACGATAGGCCAGGGCACCCCGACCGGCACCACAAGCACATTTATCAGAGCGACGGCACGAGTCGTGTGGAGCACGTTGGTCATGACTCGTGGCCCGTGCTCAGCGATGTTATCGAAGAAGCATATTATTGGTGGGAGGCGCGACAAGACCCTTCTCCCTAATCTAATCTATGAAGGTCCACTCTTGCTAAGCTTGAGAGTGGTCATCGTCCACTCGCTGCTCGTCGTCCTACCACTCCCAACCTACCTCGATAGCGCCCCGTCCCGTTTATCCCCGTGCAGCCTACTATGAGAAGCTCGCTGCCAACGCAAAGCCCCCCGCCCTCCATCCGCGAGCAGGGGGCTTTGATATTTTTCCCACTCGCCTGCCGCCTGCCCACTTCACCCAAGCGCCCATAGGAACCACTCCCTTCCTCCCCTCTTGACACCCCATCACAATTCTGGTATCCTGCATTTCATTAGCTAGCTAAACAAGTTGGATACCGTAATGCAAGAAAGTATAGGCTACCTGCTCGCGCAGGTGTGCAAGGCGCACCGCAACAAGGCGAACGCCGAATTGGGCGAGGTGGGGGTCCACGTGGGGCAGGAGATGGTGCTGCTGCAACTGTGGCAGCAGGATGGCGTCACCCAATCGGAACTTGCTACCGATCTCTGTGTGGAGGCTCCCACCGTGACCAGGATGCTCCAACGGATGGAGCGTGCCGACCTTATCGAGCGACGCAGCGACCCCGACGATGCGAGGGTCTCGCGCGTGTACCTGACGGAGCAGGGTATCGCCGCGCAATCGGCGATCCAAGAGGCGTGGCAGCGGCTGGAAGAGAGAACCGTTGCCACCCTGACCCTTGAGGAGCGCGTGATACTTCGTCGGCTCCTCATCCAGCTTCAACAAAACCTGGCCTAACCTGCGAGGAAATTCTATGACACTCACGCCGGAACCGCTAAGCCACCGCCGCGTCACCCCCCACCTCCGAGTGGATGAGGCACACAGCAACGGGCTGAACCAAATTTTTTACCCAATCCCTTAGCTAGCTAACTTACAACAGGAGAAAATCCATGTCCGTCAGAAGCATCCACCCCATTGAAACATTCGCTCTACCCGACCTGCTGCGCTCCGCCCTGATTGCTGGGGTCGTCGCCTCGCTGGGCAACCTACTGCTCTACATCGTGGCACGCGCCGCCGGGGTGCCCTTCCTGATCTCGCCCCAGCCGGGCAGCAGCGACCTGATGACCCTGCCTGTCGCGATGGTCGTGATCGCCACGATAGTGCCCGCGCTCGTTGCAGCGCTCATCCTCGCCGCGCTCGCTCGCTTCACCCGCACCCCGCTACGCCTCTTCCAGATCGGTAGCGTCCTCTTCCTGATCGTCTCGCTTATCATGCCGATGACCATGTCGGTCGCGCTCTCCACGCGCCTGGTGCTAGCGCTGATGCACGTGATCGCGGGGGCCGCCATCATCGGCGGGCTGAGCCGCGCCGCTTCCTGATCGAGCATAGTCAAGAACAAGAATCCTTTCTTTCTGTAATCCTTGCTCTACCCCACCACCAGCAGGACAACAAAAAAGCGGAGAGCCATGAAGCTCTCCGCTTTTTGATAGGAATGGAGGTGGCGAGAATCGAACTCGCGTCCAGAAAGTTAGTGCAACCGCGTCTACAAGCTTAGCCCGATTGTGAAGTTTAGCGCACCCTTGCCCAACCAGGCACAGCGTGGGCGCGCGAGCTACTAGGTCTTAGGCCACCCGTAGTAGCATCGGGATGACCGCAGTCAAGCTAAGTGTCAGCCAGCAACCAGACGCTCGACCGGTCTAGAAGAGGCTGTCGCTGAGGTTAGGCAGCGAGGGCGAGTTTTTGTTCGCCAGTTATGTTTATGTTGCCCGTTTTAGGAGTATGACAACTCCGCTTGCAGCGATAACACGGCCCCCCCTGTCGAAGCCAGTCACCCCCGTGAGTTGATTATTATACGCTAATGCTCTGAAAACGCAAGTGTGCGTAGAATTTTCGCACCGAAACAGCTTCAGCACTAGCCCTGAGAGGGGTGGGCGCGCTCGACGACTACAGGGTGAGCGCGCCCCTGGAGCACCTCACCCACGAGGCGGCAAATGTCCTGCTGGATGAGGTCGGGCGAGCGCGCCGCATCGACGGTGCGCCAGCGGGCGGGCTCGGCGGCGGCCAGGGCATGGTAGCCCGCCCGCACGCGGCGGTGGAAGGCGAGGGTGTGATCGTCCAGGCGGTTCCACTCCGCCCCGTCGCCCTGGGCACTGCGCCGCCGCTGCAACCCCTCGGCAACCTCCACGTCCAGCAGCAGGGTCAGGTCAGGGGTGAGGTCGCCGGTGGCAAAGTCGGTGATCTGCCGCAGGGTTTCCAGCGAGAGCCCGTGCCCGTAACCCTGATAGGCGAGGGTGGAATCGTAGAAGCGGTCGCACAGCACGATCTGCCCCTGCGCCAGCGCAGGCCGGATCACCTGCCGCACCAGTTGGGCGCGCGAGGCGCTGAAGAGCAGAATCTCCGCCTCGGGCACCAGCTCGCTGTTTTCCATGCCCATCAGGATCGCCCGAATCTGATCGCCGATGGCGCTGCCCCCCGGCTCGCGCGTCGTCGTGACGGGGTGGCCCGCCGCGCGCAGCCACTCGGCCAGGGCGCGGATCTGCGTGGTTTTGCCGCTGCCCTCTGGCCCTTCAAAGCTAATAAACATGGCTCGCAATTTTCCCTTTTGTGTAGGAACTTGTGGAAACACACTGCAAAACGCTCTGGGCGGGCCGGAGGCCCGCGGCCCGAGGGGGCTTCGATTGCTCCACTCTGGCCACCGCCTGCTGCCTGCCCCACTTCACCTTAGCGCCTCTGTGAACCATCAAGCAAGCTACGCCATCACACCAACAAAAGGGCGCAGCGCACGCGTGCGCTGCGCCCTGGACAAACATGTGAGCGGGTCAAGGCGGCGCGTTGTTGGCGTAGATGCGCACGCGCCGGTTCGGCTCCTTGCCCTTGGAGCGGCTGATCAGATTGGCCTCGCGCGCCATGTCGTGCTGGCGACGGCGAATAAAGGACTCCTGCGGGGACAGTTCGACACTGCTCGCGCCGCTACGAACCTCGTCAATGGCCTCACGAGTTTCGCGCAGCGCACGGTCAAAAGGGTCGATTTGTGTCCTTATTCCAAAGATGTCGGCGAGCGCGCCTTCCATCTGCGAGACGGTGTTGGAGCGCAGCACGTAGACCGAGGTGCCGCGCCGCTCCGCATCGGTGATGACCTGCGGGCGCTTGCGATAGTAGGAGCGCAGGGTGAGCACCACGTTGGCCTCGTGCGCCTCCCCCACCACGGTGATGGGCAGGCTCAGCGCCTGCGCCGCCTGCTTGAGCCGATTCTGGCTCACCCCGTACGGGTAGACGTTGATCGCCCGCAGGGGCTCGCGCGCGGGGGCAGGCTCGGGGGTGGCCGCATGGGTAGTCACAGGGGCGGCGACGCTGGCCGCCCCATCGCTCGCGCCCTGCGGCAGGGCGGCGGCGGCGGGGCGGCGGCCACGCCGCCGGTTGGGATCGTCCTCGCCCGACACGCGGCTCGTCGCCCGCTGGAGCATCTCGCCCGGGTTGAACGCCTGCTCGCTGAGCTGGATTTCGCCATCCGCCGTGCGGTGGCGCACCTCGCCGCTGAGCGGGCGACCGCGCAGCAGCGCATCCACCGCCGCCGATACGTCGTGGTGGACGTTCAGCGTGTCGCGCTCCAAAATCTCGATCACCACGTCGAAGGTGGGCGGGGCCTTGCGCTCCAGCACGCTCTTTTGCGTGCCGCGCCGCCGCGCCTCCTCGTCGGACAGGGTGACGCTGGCGATCCCGCCGACGAGGTCGGACAGGGTCGGGTTCATCATCAGGTTGTCGAGTTGGTTGCCGTGCGCGGTGCCGACCAGCTGCACCCCGCGCTCGGCGATGGTGCGCGCCGCGCCCGCCTCCTCCTCGCGCCCGATCTCGTCGATCACGATGACCTGCGGGGTGTGGTTTTCCACCGCCTCGATCATGATCTCGTGCTGAAGCTCCGGCGTGGGCACCTGCATGCGCCGCGCCCGCCCGATGGCCGGGTGCGGGATGTCCCCATCGCCCGCAATCTCGTTCGAGGTGTCCACGATGACCACGCGCTTCTTCTCAGCCAGCACGCGCGCCGCCTCGCGCAGGAGGGTCGTCTTGCCCGACCCCCGGTCGCCCCAGCAGCAGGATCGACTCTGCCCGTTCTCGATCAGGTCGCGGATAATGTCGATCGTGCCGAAGACCGCGCGCCCGACGCGGCAGGTCAGGCCCACCACCTCGCCGCGCCGGTTGCGGATCGCCGAGATGCGGTGCAGCGTGCGCTCGATGCCCGCGCGGTTGTCCCCGCCGAACTCGCCGATGCGCTGCACCACGTAATCCAGATCGTCGCGCGTCACCTCCTGATCGCCAATGCTGATCTCGCGGTCGCTAAAGCGCGCATCCGGCAGGCGGCCCAGGTCCATCACCACCTCCACCAACTCTTCGCGCTCGCGCGCGTCGTTCAGCCGCTCGCGCACGCGCCTCGGCAGGATGGCGAGAAGCAGATCAATGTCGTCAATCAATTCTTCGTGCGTACTCATTAATGAGTCACCTCGTCCAGGTTGGGGAAAGGGTCAAGGGGCGGGCTCGCGTCCGGCAAGCCGCTCTCGACAACGGAACTTAAAAGGGAGTAGCCGCCGTCTCCGGGGCCGCCTCCAGCGCGGGAACCGATCGCGTTGCCTTGATGCGGATGCTCGCCGTCGTGTGACGAACCAGCAGCATCCGCGCCATGACGCGCTCGAAGCCGCTGCGCTCCAACCCATCTGTAACGAACCCCTCGTACTCGCGCACGTCGCAGTAGATCGGGCGGCGCGGCCACTCGGCCATCAGGTGCAGCCCCTCTTGAAAGAGCGCGCAGGCTCTGGGGGGCCAACTCCGGGTGAAGCACCAGCTTGAGCCAGTGCCCATGCTCCCCCCTGCGTCAGCCGCAGGTAGCCCCACACCTCCCCCGCCGTCTCGCCGCGCAGCACGTAGCAGCCACGGCGGGACGCGCCCCACCAGCCCGCGTAGCCGTTGGCCGAGGTGCCCTGCAGCATGCTCTCGGCCTGCTGCACGACGTTGGGGGTCAGCGCATGGTACAGGCGCGCCAGCCCCCAGTCGTCCACCGACTCGCGCGGCACCCACTGGCGCGGCTCGCTCATCTCGCCGAAGGTCTCCGGCAGGCGCGGCAGGCAGAACAGGCGGTCCTGCGCGTAGATGGCAAAGCCCGCCTGCCGCATCACCTCGACCTCAGCGTGGCGATGCTCCGGCAGGTGCGCGAAGAGGCGCTGCACCTCCCGCTCGCCCCCGACGCGCCCCAACTCGTGCAGCAGGTGGTGCCAGGTCCAGGCCGCGCCCTGCCGCACGCTCAGCGCGGGCGCTATAAACAACAGGTCGAGCGCGGGTATCCCCGTGCGCCAGCGCGCCTGGACGAAGCCGCCCGAGTCCCTGCTCGCGCGCGGTCACGGTCAGCACCTGCCCGGACCAGAGCCCGAAGCCCGGCAGGCTGCGCGCGGTGGCCTGCATGATGGGCGAGGCAGGGCGGCAGCAGCGCGCTTTTAAGGTCGAGGCGGACCCCCTCGCTCTGATAGCGGTAAATCGTCCAGAGGTCTCGCACCTGGCGCGCGATGATCACGTGCCGCCCCCGGAGGGGTCAGCGGCAATGGTTCGCCGCGCGTTCAAAAAGCGATCCAGGTCCACCTGCCGCACCTTGTACAGGCGCGGGGTCAGTCGGATGGCAGGCAACTGTTTGGAGCGGATGTAGCGGCGCACGGTCTGCACGTGGACCCCCAGAATCCGCGCCACCTCCTCCGTGTCGAGCAATCCTTCTTTGCGGCCAGATGTGCTCACCTGCTCCCTCCTGTTCACTGCTGCTCACTTGTGCTCACTTGGATTATAGTCACATAGTTGACAGGCACCAAGTGGCGTTTCCGCTTTCTGGGAGAAGGGTAGGAACTTGGAGGAACTCACGGGAACGGAGAAAGAAGAATGCTAAAGTCGCGGCCCCGTGGTACTGGCCCCGCTACCCCATTCACTAAGCGAAGCTACCCTTACCGCTGAAAGAGCCGCTGCCACCAGCTACGTTTTTGCCGCGCGTCGTGCTGCTCGCGCTCCAGCTGGCTCATGCGCTCCTCCAGCGTCAGGCGATGGTTCCAGTCGCTCTCCTTGAGGCGCGACATCTCCTCTTCCATCATGCGGAGCCGCCGCCGCAGCCGCTCGTTGTCCTCCTTCAGCCCCATCGCATCGCCGATGACGAGGTTCAGCAGGTCACGCTGCGCCTGCTGCGCGCTGATGATCGCCTTTTGCGACTCGACCGCCTGCTGCAACATGTGAAAGGCCGCCTCGGCCTCGCCACTAACTACCAGCTCGCCGTCGCGGCGCGGGAGGAGCGCCAGGCCCAGCTCGGGCGGCTCGGCGGCTCGGCCAAGCTGCGCCTCGATCTCCTCGTCGCTCAGCCCTGCTTCCTTCAAGCGCTGAACCTGGGCGAGCAGTGCCACATCCTCGTCGCTGTACAGTCGCGTCGCGCGCCGCCCGTTGTCGAGCCGTTCCGGGTTGCCCCCCGCGTCGCTCAGCCACCCCGCAAAGCTATCGCTCCAGCGGCGAACGGTGCTGGGCGACACATCGAGTTGGGCAGCCACCTGGCCGATCCGATACATCAGGGCTCCTCATCGCCGCGGCGAACCTGAACGTCCACCTCCTCCACGTTTTGCCCCAAGGCGCGCCGTGCCTGCGCGACGCGGTCGCTGGGGGCCAACTTCAAGAAGGCGGCGAGCGCCACCAGCACCAGCCCCACATCGTCCATCTGCCCCACCCCAAAAAACATGTCGGGGATCAGGTCGATGGGCAAAATCACGTAGAGCGCCGTCAGGATGGGGATCAACTTCAGGGCACCATCCACCCGATCATCCTGCATCAGCTTCCACACCACCTGCAAATCATCCCAGCGATCCATCAACGCGCCAAGGTTCCGTCCCGGTTTTCGAGCCATGTCCAGCCTCCTTTTGGGCGCATTGTAGCATATGGCCCGCTATTTCGGAATGGACGGGCGGGGGTGATGGTGAGGTGATGAAGGTGAGGGGTGATGAAGTGAGGTGATGAAGGTGAGGGGGTGATGAAGGTGGGGTGATGAAGGTGAGGGGGTGACAAGGGGACACAAAATCTGGCGTCACTATTTTCCATCTTTCCCTCTGTGTTCTCTGTGTTCTCTGTGGTTCAAGCCGTCGTCGGTCGTCGGTCGTCGGTTGCCAAACTTTCCATTCCCCCCGCTACGCGCTTATGGTATCATGTCCCCATGATGAAGCAACGGACGCTGAGGAGTTCGCTGGAAGAGCACCCGCTGATTGTGCTGCGTGCCATCGCGGCGGCACATGGGATCGAGGCGGAGCCTGCGCGCGCGGAGGAGTTGGTGGAGCAGCTTCACGCGCACCTGAGCCGCCCGGAGACGATGGCGCGCGTGCTGGCGGAAATGGACGCGGGGACGCGTGCCGCGCTGGAGTTTGCTAGTCGCGGCGGAGGGGCAGGTGCCGAGCCATCGCTTGCAGCGCGACCCGCTTGGCGGCGAGCTTCGGCAGTTGGGGGCGGGCGCGCTGGAGCGGGTCCGCCCGTGGGAGGAGCCGATCTCCGCCACGGAGCGCCTCTTTTACCTGGGGCTCCTGTACAGCGGCTTTGGGGTCATCGGCGAGTTTCGCGGGCAAACCCTGTTCATCCCCACCGACCTGCTCGACCTGCTGCCGCCGGTCGAGCGCTCCCCCGTTCGCTTCGAGCTTGCGCCGCTGGAGGGGGTGCCGCCCGGCGTGCGCGAGGGCTCGCTGCCGATGATCGAGGATGCGTTCGTGGTGCTCAGCGACCTGCAACGGCGCACCGTCCACGCCGTCAAGGGGCGCTACCTGCCCCCTGAGGCGCTCCACCGCATCAACGAGCGGCTGACCACGCCCGAAGCGGAGCTTTCGCTGCGGCAACGAGCGGGACACGCAGCGCCTCGCGCTGCTGATGCACCTGCTGCGCGCGCTGAACCTGGTCGAGGAGACGCGCGAGGGGCTGCTGAAGCCGGTCACGCTGCGGGCACGCAAGTGGCTGCAACTGTCGCGCGCGCGCCGCCTGCTCTCGCTACAACGTGCCTGGGCCGATGATGCGGCGTGGAACGATTTGTGGCGCATCCCGACCCTGCGCCCGGAGCGCACCGGCTGGCGCAACGACCCGCTGCGCGCCCGCGCCACCCTGATCCGCTGGCTGCGCCAGCTTCCGCCCGCCGAGTGGTTCAGCATCGCGGATTATGTCAAGGCAGTCCGCCGCGTGGACCCCGATTTTCAGCGCCCGGACGGGGATTACAACTCCTGGTACATCCGCCACGGGGAAACCGGACAGCTGCTGCACGGGTGGGACAATTGGGATCAGGTCGAGGGGACGCTGCTGCGCTACCTCTTTGCGGGGCCGCTGTACTGGCTCGGCGTGGTGGACCTGGGCTACCTCGCGCCGAGCGACAAGCAGCCCTTCGCGTTTCGCCTGACCCCCTACGGCGCGCGCTGGCTGGGCCACGCGGCAGAGCTTCCCGCGCAGCCGGAGCGCGCACCGGTCATCATTTCCGCCGATGGCACCATCACCGTGCCGCCCGGGGCGGACGACTGGGAGCGGCTACACCTGGAGCGGCTCTCCGTCCCGGTCGAGGAGGGCGCGGGCGACTACCGCCTGGACAAGGAGACGCATCATCGCCGAGCTGATGGAGGGCACCGACATCGAGCGGGTGATCCGCTTTTTGGAGCACGCGACCAACGGCTTTTTGCCCAATACCGTCCAAGAGCGGCTGCACGGGTGGGCGGGCGGCTACGGGCGCATCAGCCTGCAAACCCTGCTCGTGATGGAGGTGGACGACGCGCGGCTGCTGCGCGACCTTCAGCGCCAACCCAACCTCGCGCAATACTTTGAGCGCCCCCTCGGCCCGCGCGCCGTTGCCCTCAGCAGCGAGAAGCTCCAGGAGATCATCAGCGCGCTCCGCAAGGCGGGCTACCTCCCCAAAATCGACTAGCGAACGGCAGCAGGCGGCAGGCGGCAGGCGGCAGGCGGCAGGCGGCAGGCACAGGCGCAGGCGGCAGGCCACAGCCCAGCGACCCACAACCCACAACCCACAACCCACAACCCACAACCCACAACCCACAACCCACAACCCACAACCCACAACCCACAGCAACACAGACGTCGCGGCCTTGAGCTACTTTCTACCTTCTCGCTTCGCCCTGCTTTGTGCTATCATGCGCCGACTTGTCAGCATCAGGAAATAAGAACCGCCATTGATTCCTTTGGAACGAGACAGCCTCATCGTGATGATTCTGGGCGTGGTGTCCTGCGTCGCCGCCATCCTGGTGCTGGGCTTTGGGCTCATCGTCGGCTCGTCCATCGAGCCGGACACCGCGATCCTCGCGCCCGCGACGATGTCGCTGCAAACCCCGCTGCCGGTGCGCCCCATGTTGCCGACCTTCACGCCCAGCGGCCCCGTCGTCATCCCGCCCGGCGTCACCGAGCAGCCCGACGCGCCGACCGTGGTCCTGTCGCCACAGCCTGGCGCGAGCCCGAGCGCCACATTTACGCCACAGGTCGTGACCACAGTGCTGGTCGTCACGCCAACGCCCGGCAACTCGCCCCCCGCCAGCCCCACCCTGCCGGGCAGCCCTCTACCAGCGCCCTCGCCGCCGGTCGGGGTGGCCTCGCCAACAGCCGGCGGTTCTCCCCCCGACGCCTCTGCCCAGCCCCACCTCGGGCAATGGCTACCCCCCGCCACCCATCACCCGCGACACGCCAACCCCGCAGGGCTACCCCCCGTAAGGCGGGAGCCACCGCTTGAGAGATAGAGATAGAGATAGAGATAGAGACGGAGAAACCGGCAGGGATTTCCTCCCTTCTCCTCTCTCTATCTCTATCTGACGTTTCTCCTAGCTCGCGGGGAGAATCAGGCTGTCCAGGTCGCGCGGGTAGTAGGTGAGCATCTCCATCCCCGCGTCGGTAATCAGCACCGTGTCGGAGTGGCGAAAGCCGCCCAGTTCCGGCGCGTAAAAGCCCGGCTCGATGGTAAAAACCATTCCCGGCTGAAGCTCGGTGGGGTCGCCGATATCGAGAAAAGGGCCCTCGTGGTAGCGCAGGCCGATGGCGTGGCCGGTGTGGTGCCGCCAAAACCCTTGCAGCTCGTTCGCCTCGTAGTAGCCGCGCACCGCGCGGTCCACATCGGCGCAGCGGTTGCCGGGGCGCAGCTGCTCGAAGGCGATTTCCTGGGCGCGCTTCATGTGCGCGAACATCGTGCGCTGCGCCTCGGACGGCTCCCCGATGATCATCGTGCGCTCCAACTCCGAGTGGTAGCCCCACATCGGGGCCCCCGCGCCGGTCACCAGCACGTCCCCCGCCTGAAACACAATGTTGTTCGCCAGCGCGTGCGGGATCGCGGCGTTGCGCCCGATCTGCCCGCGATAGCCCGCCGACGCGCCGTCCCAGAAGGTGCTCTGCGCGCGGTACAGCCCGCCCAGGGTGTCGAGCATCGCCAGCGTCGCCTCGTGGCTCGCGCGTTGGCTCACCTCGGTCTCGGTAGCGCCCACGCGGGTGTAGCGCTGGAGCAAGCGGTGGGCGAGATTGCCCCACTTGGCGCTCTCGCGGATCAGCGCGATCTCCCCCTCGCTCTTGATCATCATCAGGATCCTCGATGAACCCTGACACCCGTACCACCTGCGCGCCCGTCAACTCGCTGAGCGCGGGGCCACGGTAGCCCAGAATCCACGGGTAGCCATCGTTGTCCGAGCCGATTCGCTCGCGGATACCCATCTCGTCGAGCAGGGGTTTGAGCGCCTGCATCGGGTGTGGGTCGTCCGGGTACTCGACGTAGGAGGCCACGCGCTCGACGCCGGTCATCTGGCGCGCGTGCTCCACTTCCAGGCGCGGCACCAGCATCGCCTTCTCGCCCGCCGCATTCATCACGAACGCAATCGGGCGCTCGGTCGGGATGAAGGCAAAGCCCGCAAAGTAAAGGATGTAATAGTTGTCCCAGAGCACGACGCCGCTGAGATTTTCCTGCTTGAGGTACCCCTGCAGGCGCGCGGCGCGGCGCTGAAACTCGTCACGGGGAAGGTTGAGGGTGGCGGGCTGGATCATGGGGGTTCCTGTGGTGGATGGCGAGGGGTGAATGGGGCATGGGGCATGAGCTAGCAATAGTCGCCCATGCCCCATGCCCCATTCACCATTTTACGGCATCTGGTGGGCAGGGGGCGCAAGGGGTGCGGCACCGCGCTCGCTCAGCAGGTGCTCCATGTACTCAATTTCGCTTTGCTGGGCACTGACAATGGCCTGGGCCAGGCGCTCCACTTCCGGGCGCGCCGTGGCGCTCAGGGCCGACTCCGCCATCGCCACCCCGGCCAGATGGTGGCGAATCATAAGTTGCAGAAACGAAACTTCCGCCTCGGGCACGGCGAGGGTTTGCAGCGCATTCACCTGCTGCTGGCTGGCCATCCCCATCATCTCGCCGTGCCCCCCCATGGGCGCGTCGGTGCCGCTCAGGGGTAGCCGCCACACGGCAAGCCACCCCTGCATCTGCCCAATCTGCGCCTGCTGGGTGAGGAGGATATCCAGCGCCAGACGGCGCAGTTCCTCCTCGTTGCTTCGCTCATGGAGGATCAGCGCCATCTCAACCGCCTGTTCGTGATGCGCCGCCATGTCGCGCGCGAATATCACCTCCGCGCTTCCCTCTTGCGGTGGGCGTGCCCTCACCCCCACAAGCGTGCCCGCCCCCACCACAAGGGCAACCAGCCCGAGCAGCCACACCCAAGGGGAGCGCAGCAGCGAGGGGGAAGCAGGGCGGGCCGGGGAAATCGCGGGCGCGTCCACCCTACCGCTCCAGCGGGGTGCCGACGCCGCCCGCGCAGGTTGCGCCCGGCTCCGGCGTTTGTGGCCCCTGCACGTAGGCCCCCAAAAACTGTGCTAGCCGCGGATCGTCGGCACTATCAACCGCCAGCTGGACCCCCCAGGCCGAGGCGACCACGGGCGAGGGTAGCCCCTCATAGGGGGAAAGCAGCACGTAGCGCCGCCCGCGCACAAAGGACTGTAGCGCGGCTATCGCTTCGGCATCCAACTCCGGCTGGTAGGTGATCCACACGGCCCCGTGCTCCAGCGAGTGGACCGCGTTTTCGTTGGCGATGGGTTCCGCGTAAATACCACAATTTTGCCACGCCGGATTATGGACCCCGCCCACGGGCGGTATCTGTGGGTAGGTTAGGGCCCCCTGCTGATGACCCTGCACAATCCCAGAGAAGCGTTCCACCCCCACTATCTCTTGTCCTGTGTCCCGCTGCAACAGGACAACCACCAGGACGATAAGGAGCAAAACCCCTGCTAGCCCAAGCAGCCAGAGCCAGCGAGAGGATTTTTGCTTGGACGGCGGGGGACTTTTACGCTGCAAGCCACGTGATCGTCTGACCGTATTCTCCGAAGACATACCTAATCTGATTCTCCTTCTAGGGGGTGAAGCGGGCCGTAAAGTGACTCCGCTTCACCCATCTACCCACATGAAAAAACTCGTCGCGTTACTTTTTCAGCTGATCCACAAACTGCTTACGAAATTTAGCCACCTTCGGCGCAATCACAAACTGGCAGTACCCCTGATAGGTGTTGTTGCGGTAATACTCCTGATGATTGTCCTCGGCGCGGTAAAAGTGATCCAGCGGGGTTACCTCGGTCACGAGGCGGTTGTTCCAGATGCCCGCCTCTTCCACCTCGCGCATCACCCGCTCCGCCGCAGCCTTCTGCGCCTCGTCGTGGTAGAGGATGGCCGAGCGGTACTGCGTGCCCACATCCGCCCCCTGCCGGTTGAGCGTCGTGGGATCGTGGGTCGCAAAAAAGACCCGTAGGATTTCCTCGTAGGATACCACAGTGGGGTCAAATGTCACCTGCACCACCTCGGCGTGGCCGGTGGTGCCATTGCAGACCGCCTTGTAGGTAGGGTTTTCCACGTGGCCGCCTGCATAGCCGGAAACCACCTTGTCCACCCCCTTCAACTGCTCGAAAACCGCCTCCAAACACCAGAAGCAGCCGCCGCCGAGCGTTGCCACCTCGCGGGTGGCGGTTGAGGTTCCATTGTCTTGCTGTTGGAGCTGAGTCATCGGTCGTTCCCTTTCATGAAACGGTGAATCGTAAAGATCGCTTTGCCTGAAAATCGCGGGAGGAAAAGTCAGCTTCTGGCACGCACCAGGAACACGAAGAAACAGAAAAGACGCGGGGCTAACCGCGCCTTTTCCGTTTGCTTCTTGCTTTTACCTTTTTTTCCTCTCCCGAAGAAAGGAGATGGTCTGTAAAATAGTCCCGGTTCGATTCGAGGTGGTGCGATGCCCTGCCGAGCTGCGATGTGAAAGCGACGTGCTGCGTTGTTGGCAAGTGGTCGTGTTGTGTTGTAGCGATGACGTAGCAGACAATCACAACACCTCGAACCGAACCGGGTACGCTGTCAGTGGGAACATTCCTCCCCCCAGAGAATCATTCCCCCGACAACGTAAAGATGATTGGTCATTTTGATGGTACCTGACCGCTCACCCGTGAGCATCAGAAGAGAAAAAACTCTTCTGCCTGCCTGCTTTTTGTAAAAGCAAGCAGTGTGCCACGGCCCTGCTCTACCCCGCACGGAACGACGACCGACGACCGTTGCCCATCCGTCGTCTTCCCAATGGGGGCGGCTGCGCTATAATGAGGCAATCATCCAAGCGGGGAGCAGCGGGAGCAGCCAAGCAGATCGGCGCGCTCGCCTTTCACACGCGCTCCCTGCCCACCGTGCACCCACGAACTGAGACTATGATGGAACCACTTATCGCCTTGTTGCTCAACATCGTCTACGGCTTCTTCTTTTTCCTTGCCTTCGGGGTCATGTTCCTGACCATCGCCCTGTTTGCGATGGCAACCTGGGACAAGGTGGGGCGGCCCCTGCTCCACCGGCTGCGCGGGAGCCGACAGGTATGAGCAATCTTGTCCTGCTCGGCATCTTCGCGCACCCCGACGACGAGTCGTTCGGCCCCGGTGGCACGATAGCAAAGTATGTGGCGGAGGGGGTAGCGGTCCACATCGCCATCGCCACCGATGGGGCCGCAGGGTCCTACGACGAGGAGCACATTCAGGGGTACGAGAGCCTCGCGCAGCGGCGGGCGGAGGAGTTAGAGGGCGCGGTGCGCGCGCTCGGCGCGACCCTGCACACGCTGGGTTACCGTGATAGCGGCATGGCAGGCACGCCGGACAACGAGCACGCCGATTGTCTGGTTCAGGCCCCACTCGACGAGGTGGGGTGCCGCATCGTGGCGCTGATGCGCGAGGTGCGGCCGCAGGTGGTCGTGACCCACGACCCGACCGGCGGCTACTTTCACCCGGACCACATCAAGGTAAACCAGGCGGTGCTGCGCGCGTGGGAGTGGAGCAACGATCCCAACGCCTGCCCCGACCTCGCCTTACCCCCATGGCAGCCCTCGCGCCTCTTCTACGGGGTCATCCCGGGCACCTGGCTGCGGCGCATAGAGCGCCTGCTGCGCCTCTTCCGGCAGGACCCCACCCGCTTCGGGCGCAACGGGGACATTGACCTGACCAAGCTCGGCACCCCCGACGACCAGATCCACACCCGACTCGACGTGCGCTCCTACCTCGCCCAAAAGCAGGAGGCGAGCGCGCAGCACGTCAGCCAAGGGGGCGGCAACCCGCTCGCGCACTGGCTGCCCATGGTCGCTCAACGCTGGCTCTTCGGCAGCGAAGTCTTTACCCAGGTCGTCCCGGAGCCGCCCCCTGCCCTCAATGACTTTTTTGAGGGATTGCGGTAGGAGGACGGACGACGACCGACGTACCCGCTAGGCGGGAACCCACGACGACCGACGACGACCGACGACGACCGACAAAGCAGAATGCCGCGCAAAGCAACGATCCCTTTTTGCCTTTTGCCCTTTGCCTTTTGCCTTGTCGTCCAAATAGCCTCGTCGTCCAAAACGGTCAGCCCAAACGTCCTGCCTCGTCCACCCTCCGGCGGCGGCTGCGCAGCACCATCTCGACCCCCTGGGAAAGCAGCCCGAGTTGGGCGATCATGAGCCAGATCAGGATCATGCCGAAGACGCGCCCCGTCCACACGATCCAGATGTCGGCGTTGCCTTCCAGGTCGGTCACAATCGCCTGCTGCTGCGTGACCGCGTCGCGGTACTGCGCGGTCACCGACTTGGCATCGTCCAGGGTGCCACCGATCTGGCTCAGGTTGTCCGCTACCCCACCGATGTCGGTGCGAATCAACTCCAGGTTCGTGCCCGCCGCCGTCAAGCTCTGCTCGATGTCGTCGAGCGCCTGCGGCAAGGGGTCGAGGCTGGTGGAAACAGTGGCGAGCGTGGTCGCCAGCGACACCTGCGGATCGTACACCGGAAACCCGCCCAGAAACGAGAGCGAGCTATTCAGGGCGTAGAGCACCTGCTCCACCGCCACTGCGCCCTCTTGAGCCGAGTTGAGCGCGATCTGCGTAGCGCCCAGGCTGCCGGGCAGCGTCTCGCCCGTGATCGTGGCGAAGGTGTCCAGCAGCGGCCCCGTCTCACCCAGGGCAATCGCCACCTGCCGCGTCGCCGTCTCGGAGGTGTCCAGCGTAGCCTTGGTCTCGTCCAGCGATTGATCCACCACCGTCAGCGCCTGCTCCGTGGTTGCCAGCGTCTCGTTCAGCGCCGCCAGGGTACTGCTGACACGCGACTGCGCTCCCGCCTCGACGCGTGGCAGGTAAACAAGCCCGATGATGTTGAGCAGCAACCCGAAGAGGGAAGCAACAATCAACGCTATACCAATGATACGCTCCACCAGAGAACTCATCGCGGCTCCTTTGTGACGAAAATAGCAGGCAGGTGCATAGGGGCAACGCCAGTATAGGGGCAGAGGGGTGAAAGCGTCAACCGACAACGCTGAACGCAGAACGAACGGCGTAACGCAACCAACGGTAGGCGCTCTAGGCGAGACGCAAAGACGCAGAGGCACAAAGGGGAGAGCATAGAGGGCACCTGCGAAGCTGTGAGCCGTAGAACCCGCGTAGCGGGTGGCGACAACGGGTAGCCGGGGGTGGAGCGTAGCGTAACCCTCGGCGGGCACGACCTCTCACCACGGAGGCACGGAGGACACGGAGAACGGCGAGTGCGGGGTGGTGAGGGGAACACAGGGCGACACCAGAGCGTAGAAAGGCCAGGAGATCACGATGATTGTCGTTGACGCACACGAGGACCTTGCATGGAACATCCAGACCTTTGGGCGCGACTACCTGCTGCCCGTCGCCGACACGCGCCAGCGCGAGTCGGGCAGCTCGACGATCGCGCGCAACGGCAACACGCTCATCGGCTGGCCGGAGTGGATTCGGGGCAATGTCGCCGTCGTCTTCGCTACCCTCTTCGTCGCCCCCGCGTCCTCGCGCATGGGCGCGTGGGAAAATAACTGTTACGGCAATGCCGACGAGGCGCACCAGCTTTATTCGTCCCAGTTGGACCTCTACCACCAGCTTGCCGAGGCCAACCCCGACAAGCTGCAACTGATCCGCCAGGGGAGCGATTTGGAGGCGGTGCTGGCAACGTGGGAAAGCGGCGACCCGAGCGGGCGGCGCGTCGGGCTGGTGATCCTCATGGAAGGGGCGGAGGGGGTGCGGGAGCCCGCCGAGGTGGCGCACTGGTACGAGCGCGGGGTGCGGATGATCGGCCCCGCCTGGACGCGCACCCGCTACGCGGGCGGCACCGGTGACCCTGGCCCCTTCACCGAGGCGGGGCGAGCGCTGCTGGCGGAGATGGGCAAGCGGGGGATGGTGCTCGACCTGAGCCACCTGTCGGAGGAGGGGACAGCGGAGGCGCTGGCAGCCTACGAGGGGCCGCTCATGGCGTCGCACTGCAACCCGCGCGCGCTGCTGCCCACCAGTCGCAACCCCGAGCGCCACCTGAGCGACGCCGCGATCCGGGGGGTCGCCGCGCGCGATGGGGTGATCGGCGTGGTGCTCGGCAACCAGTTTTTGAAGGACGGCTGGCTGCCCGCGCATGGCCGCGCCGGGGTGACACTGGCCGATGTCGCCGCGCACATCGATTACCATTGCCAGATCATCGGCGACGCGTGGCATGTGGGGGTGGGCAGCGACTTTGACGGGGGGATCGGCCTGGAAAAGACCCCGTCCGACTTTGACACGGTGGCGGACCTGGCCCGCATCGGCGAGGCGCTGGACACGCGCGGCTACAGCGCGCAGCAGGTCGAGGCGATCCTCGGTGGCAATTGGCTGCGCTTTTTGCGCCGTACCCTCCCCGCATGAGCGTGACAAGCCAGCCGCTGCGCCCCGACGACGAGCGGCTGCCCGCCGTGCGCGCGCGTCTGTTCCTGCTGGTGCGCTCGCTGTGGAAAGCGGGGGTGCTCCAACTGCCGCTTTCCATCGAGGGGGGCGAGCCCTCGGCGCTCCACCTGCTGCACCCGCTCTGGCAGCGGCTGCGCGTGGAGTTGCTGGGCGAGGCGCTGCTGCGCGACGTGCTGCCCGCCATCGAGCGCCGCCTGTCGAGCGAGGGAGAGTTGCGCCGCGAGGAAAGCTCGCTCACGCCGCGCGCGCCGGTGGATTGGCCGAGCACGTGGCGGCGCGCGCTGGGCCAGCCCGCGGGTGCCCCGCTCGTCACGCGCCGCTGGGAGCGCCACCTGGCGCTGCCGGAAAATCGGTTGGCGCTCCACTGCCTGCGCGCGCTCGCCACCGACGCGCGCCTCGCGCAGCGCAGCGCCACCTCCCCCGCCGAGGCCGCGCCCCTTCGCCAGTTGGAGGGGCGGGGGTCGCGTCGTCTCCAGCGCCCGCCCTGGCTGCACTTTGCAGCGGACACCGTCCACGAGGCCGAGCTACTGGAGGCCACCCAGCGCATCCGCCGCGATGCCGCGCGGCAGCCCGCCTACGTGGCGCTGCTCGCGTGGTGGCAAACGTGGCAGCGCTGGCAGCCGCCCGAACGCGGCTCCCACCCGCTGCTCGACCCCGCGTTGGAGGCCGATTGGCTCTTCGAGCTGCTCCTTCTCTTCGAGTTGGTCACGGCGCTGGCGCGGCACCTTCCGCTGCGGCAAAACCGCGCGCTGGGCGGGAGCAGCCGCGCGCCGCTTTTTGTGGCGAGCACCCCGCGCGGCCCGCTGCTTGTTTTTTACCAGAGCGGCGCAATGTTCAGCCAGCAGCGCTCGCTGAGCGACATCTGGGGCATCCCCGACCTGGTGCTGCAACTGCCGGGCGACGCGCCCAGCTACGTCATCCTCGACGCGAAAAATTACGGGCCGAGCGGCCACACGCAGGCTATCTACAAGATGCTAGGCTACCTGTACCAGTTCGGCTACGACCCCACCGGCAGCCACGCCTTCCACCGCGTCCACGCGGGGGTGCTCGCCTTCCCCACCGACGAGCGCGAGGGCCACGCGCTGCGCAACTGGCAGCGCGACCTACCCGGCGCGCAGGCGGTGATGAGCTTCGTCCTTCCCCCGCTCCCCGACGGGCGCTACACCGGCCTGGACGAGTTGGTCGCATGGCTGCTCAACCATGTGCGGTGAGGGAACGCAGAACGCAGAACGCAGAACGCAGAACGCAGAACAAACGGCGTAACGCAAAGGCGCAAAGACGCAGAGACGCAGAGGGTAGCACGCAGCAGCGCCATGAGCGCTTCATAATCTCTACTCTCTACTCTCTAGTCTCCCTTTCCCTTGTGAGCACTGGCGCGTTCCTTTATAATCGTTTTGGATTGGAAGGGAGAGACCCATGGCAGAGACAGCGATTGTGGCGGCGATTCAGCCGCGCTGGAAGCGGTACGAGAGCGAGGATACGCTGCGGGAGGAGTGCGCGCGCTATGTGCGGTTGGCGCGCGAGAAGGGGGCGGATGTCGCGCTTTTCCCCGAACTGATGGGGCTGCTGCTCAGCGGCCCGCTGGCGATGGAAAAGAAGGACAGCTTCAAGAAGCGGGGCGGCCTGATGGGGCGGCTCTTCGGCTCCTTCAGCATCCCCGACCTGGCAGACGCCATGCCCGTGCTCATCACGGAGTATGGCGACGAGCTGACGGAGCGCTACAACCACTTTTTTGGGGCGCTCGCCCGCGAGCACGAGATGGTGATTGTGGGCGGCACGCTGCTGGCGAAAACCGAGGAGGAGATCGTGCAGTACCGCGCGGGGGTCTTTGACCGCACCGGGGTGCTGCTCGGCTGGCAGGCGAAGCTTCACCTCACCGAGGAGGAAGGCGCACAGGCGCACGCGGGCGAGTCGCTGTCTGTCTTCGAGGCCGATTTTGGGCGCTTTGGGGTACTCGTCGGCCACGACCTGCTCTTCCCCGAACTGGCGCGCGCCCTGGCCTATCGCGGCTGCGTTGGCATCCTGCACCCCACGCTCGCCCGCTCGACCGACTCGTGGCAGCGGCAGCAGATCGTCGCCCGCGCCCGCGCGCAGGAAAACCAGATGTTCGTCGCGCAAAGTTTCATGGTGGGCAAAGACGACATCTTTGCGGGTCCCCAAAAGGAACTGTCCGGGCGGAGCGGGGTCTTTGCACCGGTGGAGCTCTCGCCGCGCCGCGATGGCATCCTGGCGATGATGGGCGCGGAAAAAGTGGAGGGGGTGGTGACCGGCGAGTGGAACGGGGCGGCACTGAGCAACCTGTGGGACACCTCGGACGTGCCGGTGCGCACGATGCTGCGCGGCAAGCTATTCCACGAGTTGCTCGCCCTCGACTACCAGAGCGGTAGCACCATGGCTGATCACAGAAACCTGAGGGCGCTGATGAGCCCCCGCCCCGCCGAGGCGCGGGACGAGGCGCGCACGGAGGTGGATACGCCGCGCCCCCTCGCCGCGCCCGCCCTGCCCGTGGTGGAAACAGAGCAACCCAGCCCCGACGCGGCAGCGGGGGAGCCCCCGTCCCTGCTAACGGCGGGGGGTACCAGGTCGGTGCCCATCATCGATCCCGAGACCGGCTACTACCTGGGCGAGCGCACGGAAAGCAACGAGGCGGCAGCAGCGGACAGCAACGAGGCTTAACCCCTGCCCCATCACCGTGAGGGGAGGGTTTGGAGAGACGCAAAGTTTTGCGTCTCTCCGACAGGCATGGAAGCAGCTCAGCAAGGTGGCCTGAAAGCGCATGGAGCGGCTATCCCTGGTGACCATGCCAGATTGACAAAACATAGTGTGAGTCGTACAATAAGGGTCAATCTGGATTTGCAAAAAGGAGTAACCCATGACCCTCGATCCGCAGGCCGCCCTGATTATCGTGGATGTTCAGAACGATTTTTGCCCTGGCGGGGCGCTCGCCGTCACCCAAGGCGACGAGGTGGTCCCCGTGCTCAACCGCTACGCCGCGCGCTTCGCCGAGGCAGGCGCGCCGGTCTACGCCACGCGCGACTGGCACCCGGCAGACCATCTTTCCTTTGAGGCGCAGGGTGGGATCTGGCCGCTCCACTGCGTGCAGGAGACGGGCGGGGCAGCGTTTCACCCGCAGCTAGCGCTCCCCGAGAGCACAACGATCATCAGCAAGGCGCAGACTCCCTCGGAAGAGGCGTACAGCGGCTTCATGAACACCGACCTCGCCGAGCGGCTGCGCGTGCAGGGGGTCGAGCGGGTCTACGTGGGCGGGCTGGCTACCGACTACTGTGTCAAGGAAACGGTGCTTGACGCGCTAAAGGAAGGGTTCGACACCTACTTCCTCGCCGACGCCTCGCGCGGGGTGAATGTCAACGCAGGGGACAGCGCCGCCGCCGAGCAGGCCATGGAAGCAGCGGGGGCCAAGAGCGTCACGGAGGCTGATCTCGTGGCGACCCCCGCCCCCGCGCCCTGACTCGGGAGCACTGCCCACAAAAAGGAGGGACCTTGCAGAAGGCCCCTCCTTTGTTGTTTAGCGACTGGACAAACAGGACACACCCATGCTGGACCCCAACACCCGCCGCGCCACGATCTTCGGCCTACTCCTCGTACTTCTCACCCTCTGCTGCTGCGCTGCCACCCTCCTCGGCTGGACCCTCGGCGCGTTTCGGGCAGTTGGGTAGAGGCGAGAAAACGATACTACGAGATTATCTTGAATAATAGTAGCTAATTTGCTCGTCAGCGCTTCTGCTTATAGAGATATAATCTGTGTATCTCAAGGCATTCCACAGCTCTGGCATTACCCTTATCGAACCCGTAAGCTTATCGAACAAAACAAATCCTTTAATCAACAAACGATTAAGCGGGTAACGCACTACGAGGCTCTTTACATCTGTCAGTGATACTTGAGAAGGATACTTAAGGATGGATCCATCATGTTCAGCCACCAACCCTCGCGCCTGCCGATCCTTGTAAAATTCCAAGAATAAGGCAGCTACTTCATCGATAGAGGCATTTCCATCTTCATCTACCACCTGTAGCAAGGCTTTAATAAGTACCGGCTTATATGAACGCGTCAACTGATGACTCTGAGCAAATTGGATAAATTCTTGTCTCCAATCTTCACTCGTTGTTGGTCCGTTGTCCAGAGACATTTTAGCGCGAATCTCTTCAACCCTATCGCGCCTAAAATAATAGCCGCTTCCACTATCTGACTGCGAATCAGGAACAATTTGTCCACGTTCTATCCAACCACGTATGGTGGTTGTATCAACACGCAAAATATAACTTAAGGCTGGCAAAGAAACTAGGTCATTGGACGGCTCTATCTTAATCTCATGATCTTTCGGATTGTCTACCTTATACTCTTCTTCACTTTCTCTCACCACTGAGAATCGTTTTGTTTGCTCTTCTAGACCTGCAAAGTAATCTTCATCAACAATGACGCCACTATCCCTACTGTTATAACCTGGACTAATCCCCAACTTATAATCTATCATTAGCACGCACAACTCTGCACCATTAATAGTAGATACTAGAGGCACAGAACTTTTGGCCTTCTTTATTGCAGAAGGAGAATAATCGGCATTTGTTAGAAATATCCCATGTGAGTACCGACCCGTTAGGGCACCAATAAACCGTTCTATATCTGGTCTTTGAACATTTGTGCGCTTCCTTTTAACCTGCACTCCTGTCGGCAATCGCAACAAACCTGCCCCTGTAACAACGACACCTTCAGCATCTATTCCGCCATCACCAACATACCGAGTCACCGCAACGTTTTCTAACCCCAAGTAGACCAACAAATCGCCAGCAAATAGTTCGAAGGCGCGCGGCGAAAGTTCCAAAAGGCGTATATCGATTTTTTGCTGGATGGAGATGTCTAAATTCGGCATAACACGTTTAATGTTTCTTTTAGGTTCAGTCAGGCAATTGACGCAGCGAACAGTCTAAAAGCACAGCTGCGGTTGATATATTTTCTATGAAAACATCATATATGCCGGGCTTTTCTACATAAAACATGGCTAAAAAAACACAAGATGATAATTATAAAAAGACCTTATTCAGCTCCTCGTATGCCGACCCAATGCCGTTCTGTAATATGAATCTGCTCTTGGCTCGTGTGAAGCACATACATTTCCCTGTTAGGCGAAACTTGATGAAGTTGCTGGTAAGCTTGCATAGCATCGGAAGAAGTACGATAACTATTTATCACTATTACTTGATCCAGAATGCGTTTCACCCCTTCTGAATGAGCTTGCAAAGATTCAATAAGTACCCATTGCTGTAGGAAATGTCGTCGCACCTCTTGCCATTGCATGAATCCGCCTTCACCCTTATTGAAATAGCGCGAAAGGACTCCCTACTTCCCGTGGAGAGATGTACCCAGAAGGCATAATAAATCGCGTGACAATGCGCAGAATCTATACCTAAGTTCGATGTTCTATCTATTCATTGCTGTCACACATCCTTTCGGGCAAACCTATCCAGTTGTTTGTACAAGGCCCGGCCTACCATTCTTACAGGTCTTCTACCTATTTAGCGGGAGCAGGGGAGCCGCAATGCTCCAGCAGCGGGAAAGACCGGGCCGTTCGTCCGCGAAGGCGGACGCAGTGGCCGCAGGCCCTCTAGCTCGGACTTCTAGTCCGAGGCGGGGCCGCTTGCGCTAAACGCACCTCCTCTAGAGGTCGAAGAACCAATTTTGTATTCTAACCCGCCTCATCCTTTCAGAGAAAATCTATTCAGTGGTTTAAAAGGGCCAGTCCCGCCCCTACACCCCCTTGCGCGCAACCCAAACCTGTTGGGCGGCGTGGGCGGTGAAGGGCTCATCGTTCCAGCCACCGTAGAGCGCCTCGATGTCGAAGCCGGATAGCTCCAGCAGCAGGCGCATCTCGCGCGGCCAGTGGTAGGCGCGCGTTTGGGTGCGGTGCCAGCGGCGCGCCGTGCTCCCGTCGGGCGCGAGTTGCTCGTAGACGGTGTGCGTCTCGATCTGCTGCGCCGCCACATCGCAGCGCTCCGTCTGCCAGCGCAGCACCGTCTCGCCGCGCGCCGCGTCGGTCAGCGGCGGCAGGGGGCGCAGCGCGCTCCCCTGCTCCCCCTGCTGCGCCATCGCCGCGATGTCGGGCACGGATAGGGTCAGCGCCAGTTTGCCCCCGATCTGCAACCCCATGTGCAGGGTGCGGAGCGCCTGCTTTTGCTCGTCCAGGCTCAGAAGCGTCTCAAAGTGCTGGTCAGGGAGGAGGATCATCCCCGCCTTGCGCGCCAGGGTGAAGCGCGTGGCCTCGCCATGCTGCCAGCGAAGTCCCTCCACGGCGTCGCGCCCCTCACCCACCCCCTCCGGCTCTACCGCGACGACGGCGATCCCCTGCTGCGCGAGCGGGATCGCCACGCGCGCCGCGCTCGCTGCCAGCACCACCACCGGCTCCTGCGAGCGGCGCGCGTGGCGCAGCCAGAAGTAAAACTCCGGCTCGTCGCTGCGCAGCACCTCGTCCGTCGCTCCCCTCTGAGCACCCACGGCTACTCGTGCGCCTCGTCTTTGTACTGCTTTTCCCCCGCGCGGATCGGCACCTTGAGCCAGTTCTCGATGGGCGGGAGCGGGCAGGAAAAGTCGGGCGAGTAGGCGCAGTAGGGGTTGTACGCCAGGTTGAAATCCACGAGCAGCTGCTCCGCCTCCAGCTCGATAGGCTCCAGGTAGCGCCCCGCCCCATAACTCTCCTTGCCGCTCGTCGCGTCGCGAAAGGGCAGGAACAGGTCGCCGTGCTCCACCGACTCGTAAACCGCCAGGGTGGCGGGCTCCCCTTCCACCTCAAACTCGATGGTGCCCACGCGGTTGTAGGCCTGCTCGTCGCCGGTGCTCGTCTGGAAGGTGAGCGCCTCCGGTTCCGCGCGTTGGAGCGACAGGGTAAACTGGTAGTCCGGTGCGGGGGGGAAATAGTTCAGCCCCTTGAACCCTTTGCGCTCCGCATACGGGAGCGGGGAATAGGGATCGTGAGCAAAATGATGATCTTTTTCCTCGCGCTGTTCCTCCAGCGCTGCGATATAGCTGTCCCGCAGCGAGGGGGCCTTGCCGGTCGCGCGCTTGCTGTTTTCAGCCATGGTGCTGTCCTTTCTAGCTCCCGGGATCGCCTGCCTGATCCGGTCGTACCACTTCATGGGGGTCCTCGGTTCGGTGGAATGTTTGGACGATAGTACCCACACCCCCAGCGATGCGCAAGGCTGGCAACGCGCTGTACTTTTTGCGTGGCGGGGCGCTCCCTTCTATATAAAGAAAGTGCCTGCGCTGCAACAAAAACGCGTGCTGCCTCGTATAGAACCTGTCGAGTAGAGCACTCAACCCCCAAGCGTTTCGTGGCACGCAGTTCGCTTTATTCAAAACCCTTTAGCACCCAAACAGAGGGGTTTCAAGCCGATTTGGTCGCGATAGGCAGGTATACTTGGGGCGTAGTTTCTCTCTCCACAATGGAACTTTTCGCGGGGCTGAAACGTTTCATTGCAGTGGATTGATAGGGAGAAGGGAGAGGCGATAGTGAACGGTACCATCGATATTTTGGAGCGGACCAGGCAGCGCGTCGGCAGCCTGGATGAAGTGGATACGGACAACCTGGTAGCGATGTACCTGCGCGAGGGCGGGCAGCACGAGCTGTTGTCGCGCCAGGAAGAGTTGGAACTTGCCACCCTGTGGCGCGAGTCGATGGCGGCCAGCGAGCAGCTGCCCACCGTCACCGACGCGGCGCAGCGGGCCGCGTTGCGCGGGGCGATCGCGCGGGGCGAGACGGCGCGTAAGCACCTGATCCGCGCGAACCTGCGCCTGGTGGTCAGCGTGGCGATGCGCTATCAGGGCTACGGGCTGCCGCTCGGCGACCTGATCCAGGAGGGCAACCTGGGGCTGATGCACGCGCTCACCAAGTTCGAGCCGGAGCGCGGCTACAAGTTCAGCACCTACGCCACCTGGTGGATCCGCCACGCCGTGGGCCGCGCCGTCGCGGATCAGGGGCGTACCATTCGGCTGCCGGTCCACATGGCGGACAAGGTGCGC
Organism: uncultured Chloroflexia bacterium; assembly: GCA_963845765.1. Taxonomy (GTDB): domain Bacteria; phylum Chloroflexota; class Anaerolineae; order Ardenticatenales; family Ardenticatenaceae; genus CAWJTI01. The sequence goes on along the minus strand of CAWJTI010000009.1, from coordinate 174,741 downwards.
AAGGCCAAGGAGGCCGCCGCGCGCATCACGCAGCGCACCGGCAACGAGGCAACCATCGCGCAGATCGCGCAGGAGATGGAGCTTCCGGCAGCGAAGGTGGAAGAGTTGCTGCAATACGCGCAGCTTCCCGTCTCCTTCGACACGCCGATGGGCGACGACGATGGCAGCGCGGTGCTCGGCGACTTTTTGGCCGACGAGGTGTCGCCTACCCCCTTCGATAGCGTGCTGGAGGGCGGCCTGGGGGACACGCTGCGCGAGGCGCTGACCACGCTCACCCCGCGCGAGGCCAAGGTGCTCAACCTGCGCTACGGGCTGCGCGACGGGCGCGAGCACACGCTGGAGGAGATCGGGCAAAAGTTCGGCCTCACGCGCGAGCGCATCCGCCAGATCGAGAAGGAGGCGCTGCGCAAGCTGCGCCACCCGAACCGCAGCCGCGCGCTCCGCGTCTTTGCAAGCTAGACGGCTTATAGTGAATGGGGCATGGTAAATGGGAGAGCTATCCTATGCCCCATTCATCCCAAAAAGGCACCGCACGGTGCCTCTTTTTTTATGCGCCGAGAGAAGCGAGACCAGCGCATAACACCCCTTCCGAGCGGAAGAATGGCCATGAAACAACCATGTCATTCCGACCGAAGGGAGGAATCTTAGCCTTGAAAAGACGTTGCCGAGCCTCATTCCGCGGAGTTTACCCTGGTAAGGGCTTCATTGGGAATGACAAAGCGTAGCGTTGTCTTGTCACGGAGCACACTTGCACGCACAACAAACGCGGCCCGCCGCGTGGCTTTTGTCCTCGGTCCTCGGTCTTCGGCCCTGAATCGCCGCTCTGTTCTCTCCTCAGATAGCTTGCAAGCCGCCTCTCCTGTACAATCGCCCCATGACCCTCGCCTCGGCTTTCACCCTCTTCCTGTTTGCCGCGACCCTCGTGCTGCTCGGCACGCAGCGGCTGCGCGGTGACCTTGTGGCGCTGCTGGTAATGCTCGTGCTGGCGCTGAGCGGCATCCTCACCCCCACCGAGGTGTTCGCCGCCTTCGGGCAGCCGGTGCTGATCGTCGTCGCCAGCATCTTCGTGCTGGGCGCGGCGATGACCGACACCGGGGTCGCCCTGATCATCGCAGCGGGGCTGATGCGTTTCGCGCGCCGTGGCCCGCTCGTGCTGGGGCTCATCCTGATCCTGACCGCGGGGCTGATGAGCGGGGTGCTCAGCGCCCTGGTAGTCGTCAGCGTGCTGATGCCCGCCGTGCTACGCATGGCGCGGCGCATCGGCCTCTCGCCCGCTGTGCTGCTGCTTCCCCTGGCGACCGCGACGACGCTGGGCAACCAGTTCACCCTGATCGGCACCCCCTCCAACCTGGTGGTCAACGACCTGCTGCGCAGCAGCGGCGAGCGCCCTGTGGGCTTTTTCGAGCTTGCCCCCTACGCCGCGCTCGCGCTCGCCGCCGCCATGCTCTGGTTTGCTGTGGCGGGGCGCAAGCTGCTCTTTCGCGAGGTAGAGGAAAGCACGCAGCGCCCCTCCTTCAAAGAGGTCGAGGAAAGCTACGGGCTGCCCGCGCGCCTGTACCGCCTGCGGGTGCGCACGGCGTCGCCGCTGGTGGGGGAGCCGCTTTTCGGCAGCGGGCTGCGCCGCAACTACCGCCTGAGCGTGATGGCGATCCAGCGCGACGATGGCAAGCAGAGCGTCGCGACCCCCGACACGGTGCTGGAGGTGGACGATTTGCTGATCGTGGAGGGGCACCGAGGTGACGTCCTCCAGGCAGCCAGCCGCCTGGAGTTGGAGCCGCGCGGCGAGGTCAGCCTGGAAGAGATCGCCGCCACCGACCGCGAGTCGCTGCGGCTGGCCGAGGTGATCGTGCCCTTCCGCTCCGAGTTGGTCGGGAAAAGCCTGGCCGAGGCGCATTTCCAGGAGCAGCACGGGCTGACCGTCGTCGCCATCCAGCGGCAGGGCGAGGTGATGCGCGGGCCGCTCGCGCAGTGGCAGCTGGAAGCGGGCGACACGCTGCTGGTGGAGGGGCCAAAGGGGCGCGTGCAGCAGGTGGGGCGCGACTGGAACCTGCTCCCCGTGGTGGAGCTAGGCCCGCAGCCGGGCGAGGAGATCACGCAGAAGGCGGGGCTGACCGTCGCGATCCTGGCGGCGATGGTGCTCGTCGTCGCCCTGGACCTGTTGCCGCTAGCGGTCGCCAGCCTCGCAGCGGCACTCGCCCTGGTGCTGAGCGGCTGCATCACGATGCCGCGTGCCCTGCAAAGCATTGACGGGCCGCTGCTGCTCCTGATCGGGGGCCTCTTCCCGCTGGCCGAGGCGCTGCAACGCACCGGCACCGCCGCGCTCATCGCCCGCCTGATCGCCGCCGCGAGCCCGCTTGTGGGGGCGGCGGGGGTGCTGGTGCTGCTCTACGCGATCACCTGCCTGATCACCCAGATCGTTTCCAACTCCGTGACCGCGGCCCTGATGACCCCCATCGCCATCCAACTGGCGCACACGCAGGGGGTACCGCCGCATGTGCTCGCCATCGCCGTCATCTTTGCGGTCAACACCGCCTACCTCACCCCGCTGACCGATGGCAACAACCTCCTCGTCCGCGAGCCGGGCGGCTACACCATGCGCGACTACCTCGTCCATGGCGGGCCGATCTTCCTGCTCCAAAGCGCCATCCTCCTGCTGATGCTCGTGCCGCAATTGTGAGGAGGGTGAATGGTGAAGAGTGAATGGAACGACATACGGCTTGTCGTTGCCGTTCCTATTCACATGCCCAGTGCACCAGTTCACCCGATCAGCCCGCAGCGCCGCCCTGCCCACTCAAAGACATTCAGCGCAAAGTCGATGTCCTCCTCGGTGTGCGCGGCGGAAATCGTCGTGCGGAGGCGCGGGCTGTCGAGGGGCACGGCGGGGTAGGTGACCGGCAGGACAAAGAGCCCTTTTGCCTGGCAGAGGCGCACCATCTCGTAGGTTTGTTCCTCGGAGCGGCACACTATGGGAACAATGGGGGTTGCACTATGGAGCGTGTTGAACCCGCGCTCGCGCAACCCCGCAAGATAGCGCTCAACCCGGCGATGCAGCACCTCCACCCGTTCCGGCTCGGCCTCGATGACCTCAAACGCAGCTTTTGCGGCGGCGGCTTGGGCTGGCGTAAGCGCCGAGGAAAAGATGAAGCCACGCGCCTTGTGCCGCAGCGTGTCGATCAGGGCGGTCGGCCCCGCAATGTAGCCTCCCGCCGCCGAGATCACTTTGGACAGTGTGCCCATCTTGATGTCTACGGCATCGCTCGGTAGACCAAAGTGCTCTTCAATCCCGCGCCCCGTCCTACCCAACACCCCAAGCGAGTGCGCCTCATCCACCATGAGCCGCGCCCCGTGCGCCCGACAGAGTTGGACGATGGTTGGCAACGGTGCGATGTCCCCCTCCATGCTGAAGACCCCATCCACGATCACCAGCTTGTTTGCGTGGCCCGCCTGCTGCAACACCCGTTCCAGATCTTGCATGTCATTGTGGCGAAAGTGCAGCACGCGCGCCTGTGAGAGGGTGCAGCCGTCCACGATGCTCGCGTGATTCAGCGCGTCATTGATGACAACGTCGGTTTTGTCAACCAAGGTTGAAATAGCCGCCACATTGGTAACGTAGCCGCTGGAAAAGGTAACAGCATCCTCGGCGCGCTTGAAGCGAGCAATCGTCCGGTCCAGGGCGCGATGCAGGGGGGTGGTTCCCGCCAGAAGCGGGACCCCGTGGGTACCCGTACCAAACAGGTCAATCGCACGCCGCGCCGCCCCGTTGATGTGCGGGTGCCCCAACAGACCAAGATAGCCATACGAGCCCATCATCAACATCCGCCGCCCGTCCACCTGGACCCATGCGCCCTCGTCCGGCGTGACGGGCTGCTGGTAAAAGTAGTTGCCACGCGCCCGCAACGCCTGGTACTGCTCGTTCGGAGCCGCACGGGGCGGCGCGGGTGGGCTCAGCGGTGAGGGCGTGCTGGCAAGGGCATCGCGGGTGCTGTTCAAGCTCTCGCCCATCAACGCTGCTGAAAAATGCCCCTCTGAATGCACTGTAGCACTTATCCTCCCAACCCCGTTAAAGTTTTCAAGCAAGCCGCTGTGTGGCTGCGATACCTCCCTTGCCAGGTGAGCCGCGAGCGCGCGCATCGTTGGGAACTCCCAGAGCAGCGCGGGGGGCAAGGAGCGGCTCAGCTTTTCTTCGAGGGCGAAGATGATGCTCGTGGCGGCCAGCGAGTCCACCCCGTAGCGGTCGAAGGGTTGGTCGGGGTCAATCTCCCGCACCTCGATCCGCCGCTGCTCCGCGACCTGCGCGGCGAGCCACTGCTCGATGGCGCGGGCAAGGTCGTCGCCGGTTGGCGCGGGTGTTGCCGCGGCGTCGTCGGCCCGCCACATCGCGACCGCCTCGATCTCCTCCGCCAGAAAGCGCGTCCGGCAGAGGTAGCGTTGCACCTTGCCGCTGGAGGTGCGCGGGATGCCGCGCGGCTTGAGCAGCGCGACAGCGTGGACCGGCAGGGCAAATGCCTTGCCCACCTCGCGCCGGATCGCCGCGATGACTTCCTCGGCATCCAGGGTGCGGAGCGCGCTACGTGCCACCTCGTGCAGGAGAACCAGCCGCTCCTCGTCCGCCCCCTCGATGGAGAACGCTGCCCCCACGCCACCCGCCAGCGCAGGATGCGCGTTTGCCACGACCTCCTCTAAGTCCTGCGGGTAGTAATTGCGCCCGTGCAGGATGAGCAGCTCTTTGATGCGCCCCGTGACGAACAGTTCCCCCTCGTGCAGGAATCCGAGGTCGCCCGTGCGCAGAAACGGACCCTCCCCCGTGCTCGCTACATGGGCGCGGAAGATTTCCTCCGTCAACGCGGGCTGGCCCCAGTAGCCCTGCGCGATGCTGGGGCTAGCGACCCAGATCTCGCCGATCTCGCCATCGGCCAGCGCGAGCAAACGCTCGGGCTCCACAATGCGGATCGTCTCGTCGCGGCCCGCCCGCCCGGAGCTAACGAGCGGTTGCGCGTCGGTCTCCCCCGCGCTTGCAAACAGCACATGGTTGGCACTGAGCGCTGCACGCCGCACACCCTGCACAACGGGCGGCTCCGAGGGGCTACCACCACTCACGAAGAGGGTAGCTTCGGCCAGACCGTAGCAGGGATAGAGCGCCTCGGGGCGAAAGCCGCAGGGGGCGAAGCTCTCGACGAAGCGCTCCAGCACCGCCGCTCGGATCGGCTCGGAGCCATTGTAGGCAATGCGCCAACTGCTCAGGTCAAGCGCGGCCCGCTGCTCTTCCGTGACCTTGTGGGTACAGAGATCGTAGGCAAAGTTCGGCGCGCCGCTCGTCGTGCCCCGATAGGTGGAAATCGTCTGCAGCCAGCGGGCGGGCTTATGAACAAACGCGGTGGGCGGCATGAGCACGCTGGAGCCGCCGACGTACATCGGCTGCATCACGTTCCCGATCAGCCCCATGTCGTGGTAGAGCGGCAGCCAGCTGATCATGACAAGCTGCTCGCTGTGCTCATACGCCTCCTGGACCATCCGCTGGTTGTGCAGCAGGTTGCCGTGGCTGACCATCACCCCCTTGGGGCGGCTCGTGGAGCCGGAGGTGTATTGCAGGAAAGCGATGGTATCGGAGGTGACAGCGGGCGCGTGCCACGTGTTGGCGTCGCCCTCGTCGCCCGCATCGGTGACAAGCCAGTGCAGGGGCTCGGGGTGCGGGGCCGCCTCAACGCGAGCCCGCAACTCACTCGCGATCTCCGATGTGCTGAGAATGACTCTGGCCCCGGCATCGGCGATGATCCCCTCCAGCTTTGCCAGGGAGCGCCTGGGGTTCGGCGGGTACGCCGGAACCGCGATGACCCCCGCATAGAGGCAGCCGAAGAAAGCCGCGATGAACTCCAGCCCGGAGGGATAGAGCAGGATCGCGCGCTCGCCTTCCAGCTTGTGCGCTTGAAGCTGCGCCGCAATCTGCCGCACGCGCCGCTCCATCTCGCCGTAGGTGAGGGACGCCCCCACCTCCTCACCATCGGGCAGGAAGGTGTAGAGCGTCTTATCGGGCTGGCGCTCGGCCCAGTAGGCCAGCAGGTCGATCATCGTCGTGCAGTCAGTGTGTGACATGGAAAATTCCCTCAAGTGAGACTCATAACGTAACGCCCGCTGAACGTAACCGCTACCCGATCCGCCTGTCGGATCTCCGCCTGGATTGTCACGCGTGCCTTGCCCTTGAGTTGCAACATCCGCCGCGCTCTCGCCATTGTCGCCTGCTCGGGAAGAGAACTACAGGCCGCAAAGTCGCCTTTAACGGGCAACCGATAGCAAAGGGTGCTGTCTTGGAGAACAATCGTGACCGGACACTCCAGATCGTCCAGCGTCAAGTGAAGGAGGCTCCACCCTGCCAACATGAGGAGCGCCCCGAGGCTGCCCGCAAAAACCGTCTCCTTGTCATTGATGTTCGGCAACAACGGCGCGGCCAAGTGAAGGCAGTGCCCATCATAGGCCGCCACGGTAAGGCCAAGGGCGACAGTGATGGGATAGGTGGTGTACAGCATGGTTTGAAGCGCTTGTAGATTTGGCGGCATCCCGACCCCCAAGTTCATTGCGTAGCCCCTCCGCCTCGTTGGAAAAGCGGGTTCACCGGGTGGGCGCTACCCCACCGTTCGCCCCTCACTCTTTTCCGTCACGGTGCTGACAACCTCCTCTGTGGGCGCGTAGCGGCGCACGAGCGTGTTCAGCACGCTGTCGGCAAAGCGGTCGCTGAAACCGACGAGGAAGACGACCAGCAGCACCACCTCGTCTTCTAGCACACCCGTGACGCTCTCCGTATCCACCTCGCCGCCCGTCAGCATGAACAACCCTGCCACCAGGATCAGGTAGGTCGCCGCGCCCAGCACCACCCCCTGCACGGGGCGCGTGATCATCCACTTGAAGGCGTCGCCAAAGTCATAGATGGGACTGTGATTGAGGCGGTGGATCATCGCCGCGAAGCTACCGACAAGGCTCCACACCAGCACCTGCCAGGGAATGTAGAGTGGTGCCACGCGCGAGTCGGTGAGCGCCACCTGCTTGGACAGAGGATGCGGGCCCCCGCTCACCGGAGTGTTGATCACGACGAGGGTGACGATGAAGAGCACGGCAGCAGAAAAGATGTACAGGGTGACCAGCAGCAGAGTTTTTGAGTGGCGGCGGCTGTCGTCAGCGACCAGCCGCTCCGCCTGTAGGCGCTGCTCGCCGATCCAGGTCATCAGGCTGATCGCCTGGGAAGCTTCCGCCGAGAGCACGTCGAATTGTGGGTCGCCCCATCGCTCCGGCTGCATGGCCTGGGCGAGCTTCGTACTGCGCTCGACATACATCCTTCCCTCCGCCTGAAAATCATGGTGTCCGATACGCTCGATCAGCATGGCGACCGCCCCGTCACAGCCCACGCTGAATTGCACCAGGCTGCGGAAGCGAAACTCCAGCCGCGCCACGCGCGAGTTGACCTCCTCCTTTATCTGGTACAGGATGGCCAACTGCTCGTTGAGCATCGCGCTGCTCATCGCGGGGTGCAGCTTGGCTTCGATCTGTCCAAGCTGCGCCTTGATCGACGCCACTGGCTCTTTGCCCGCCAGCGAGCGGCTCTCGTTCAGTTCCGCCGCAATCAGCGCCCCACTGGGCACTCGCCTCTCGTGGAGCGCCGCGAGCTCGTCGATGGCCCCCTCAATGACGAGCAGGCGCGTCGCGGTGTGGCGCAGCAGCGAGACCAACTTGCTCGCCTCCTCAACCTTCTCGTGCAGCGCGGCTAGGGCTGGCTCGTCGGCACTCCCCTCGGATGCTTCGCACCCCCGCCCGATAAACAGATGGCGGGTGTCCCGAATGCGCGACCCTTCCGCCCATCCGTTCCGCTGCACCACCGGCACCTCCTGCATCAACAGCGCGCCCTGCCCGTCACCCGGCTCCATCGATTCCATTTTCCCCTCCCCTGCGCGTCAGGGGCGGCGAGGGGCACTCCAACATCCCCTCACCGCCCCCTCGCTCGCCCGACGCTCGTGTTACAGCAGCCGCGCCACCTCGAAGTGCATCCCGTCCCAGTACTTCTTGTCCCAGTGACCGCCCCAGTAGAAGCCGTACTCGTTGGCGATGCTCACCAATTCCCGCACGCTGCCACGCTGGCCGACGGCGGGTGGGTAGGCTTCAAAGCCATTATCGGGAACGTTGATGTCGAAGGCGGCACCGTAGCTATGGAGGCTTAGTACCCCGCTCCCCTGCTTGGTAAAGCGAGGATAGTGCGAGCCGTACCAACTCGTCACGCGGTCCAGCAACCCTGCCTCCTCCCATGCCTCCCACAGGGCAATCAGTTGCCCCACTGCGCGGCGATGAAAGCGTACGTAGCCGTTGGTGTGGTAGCTGGAAATTTCCAAATGAGCGATTTGGGGAACGTATACCTTGACAATGTTGTGTGCCTCCCAATCACCCAGAATCCGAATCTCGCGGCCCTGGGTAGGGCACGTAATCGAAACGCCCAAAAAGCTCGTCCCGCTGCTCATCACTTAGATGCCCAAAGCCCGGTTTCGGTGGGCCGTGCGGGTCGATGGGGTGCACCTTGTGGGCCGTGGCGAGCGCCCAGCCCGCCCCGCGCGCCCGCTCCATCGTCTTGGGACCAACGATGCCATCGGGCAGCAGATCGTTGGCCTGCTGGTAGGCTTTGGTCGCCGCCACTGTCTTGGGGCCAAAGACCCCGTCTACCGCAATCTCGGCCCCTTGGCTGCGCAAGAACTCCTGCCACTGCTTCACATACTTGCCATGCCGCTTCTCAAAAAGAATCACGATTTGTTTCCTCCTGTGTGGGGGCTCAGGCGTGCCGAAGCGCCTTTGCCCTATTTCCCTCTCGTCCACTACCCGTACAGGGAGCTGTCTCCTTGTTCACTAAGAGCGTGGCAGCACGACTTCTCTCGCACTCGGCCCGGCGGCGCAGTCGGTCGATCTGTGCTCCTCTTGCAACGACTTCTAACAGACAAAGGCAACTGTGCCCGAGGTTTCTTGCACTTTGGCAGCAACGAAAAAGCCGCCACCTGGGAGGTGACGGCTTTGAGGGGAAAAAGGCGAGTGGGGACGGGCTAGGGGGTGTAGCGCAGCTGGAAGGAGCTTGCCAGAGTGAGAGCCCCGGATGCGCCCGTAAAGAGGGGGACCACACTCTCGCAGGTCAGCGCCATGGCGACAAAGGCGTCGCGGGGGTTTGGGGAAAGGTACTCGGAATCAACCGGTTCATGGTTGCAATAGATCGGTTCGTTGGCAAGAGGCAATCCGTCCAGGTCGTAGTAGAGGAGTAACGTCGCGATCATGTCGCGCGCGCCCGCTTTGCCTTCATCGCAGGGCGTGCCGATCGTCTTGGGCAGGGGGTCGGTACTGGCAACGCGGTAAAGATAGCCCCCCTGCGACTGCGGGTCCACGTTGCGCGTGGTCAGCAGGCGGATAGGCAACTCCTCCTCGTTATGCGGGGCCGCCCCTTCCGTTGCCTCCTGCCCCAGATCGTTTGTTGCTTCCTCCGATTTGACGCCGAAAAGCAACATGACCATGCCGTCAGCGGAGCCTGCGGTGTGCGGCGGAGCCCCGTTGGCACCCTCCTGCCCTGCCCCCACCCCTCCCTGCGAGAAGGGAGCCACCAGCATCCCACCTGGCCCCGAAAGTAGCACGTGCCCATCCAGAATCATCAACCCTCCCGACTCCTCACCCACTTCGAGCGTTTTCCCCGTGCTGCTGCCCCGCTCGAAGAGCCAGATACGGTAGCCTCCGCCATCGGGCTCCACCTGCACCTTCACCTTGTAGCTCGCAGCGGTTGTGGCCTGCTCGCTCGCCCCCTCGCGCTGGCAGCGCACGGGGAACACCGTCACGGTGGGCACAGGCGAGGGGGTCACCTCCCTCGTTTCCCACGCCACCCCTACCTCGCCATCCTGGATGCTGTGGACGGTACCACGCCACACCCTCAGCGCTTGCCCTGGCAGCTCGCACGATAGCAACAACCAATCGCCCACCGCTACATCGAGCAGGCGGAAACCCTGGCTGGTCGTGAGCGAGTCGAGTGTGCCCTGCGCCACCAGCCGCGTGGGGGCGTCAAGCGTTCCCTTCATTCCATAGAGCCAGCAATGCTCGTACGCCGTGTCGGCGATCCCTTCAGGGAGTGCGGCGGCGAGCAATACCGTTTCTCCCTCGGAAAGCGGCGCAAGCACGTGGAAGCGGGGCAGCGCGAGAGGCATCTCGCCCGGCCCAGCCACGATGCGGGGTAGATCGAGGGACGTGGTGGCAAGACAGAGGTTCTGTCGGATCCTCTTGAGGTTGCTGACTTGGAACTCGCTCAGACCGTGTAGGTGGGCCATGATGGAGGTGGCGTGACGCTCCATCTCAGGCAGGATGAAGGCTTGTTCTTGGTCTTCATCTCCGCTATCCTGAGCGGTGATGATCCGCTCGACAGGATAGAGGTCAGGAAGGCCGAGGGCGTAGTGTGCCCACTCGTGGATCAACACCCGCCATCCCTCCGGTTCGTCCCAGGCGAGGGGACGCTTGAGACGGCGATTCCACAGCCCGCGCCCGACCCGCACAGGCAACACGCGCCGGTTGTCGGTATGCGTGAGATCCAGCAAGCCTGCGCGGGGGTAAAGTCGGTTCGAGGCGAAAAGCTGAATGTCCGCCGCCCGTAATGCGTCGGGGCCGGAGGCGATGATTACCTGCCCGAAAGCCATGTAGCCGTTGGTGACATCGTAGAGAAAGTTGGACGCTTTGCGGAGCGTGTCCTTTAGCTGCTGAAAATCCTGTTTTGTGGGCTGCCACTCCAACCCGACCACCACGTTGAAGAGAATCAAGCGCTCGCTCGCGGCGAATTGCTCCCTATCCTTCGTGCTCAGTGCGTCAGGCAAACCGATTTGATAGGCACGGTAGAGCTGCTCGCAGTAACCCAGGTCGAACAGGGAAGCGCCCCCGTCTGAGGAAACAACTTCTTTTAGCAGGTCACGTTGCGCGTCCGAGCGCGCACCACACGCGTGCCCTGCCTTGGCGGTTGCTGTTACTTCTGTCAGCTCGACAGGCAGAGCCACATCCTTGCCATTTACGTCGGTTACTACCGTTAAAAAAGTGTGTCGTCGCGCGGCACTCATCGTTTTGCTCCTTTCATGAATCGTTTAGTTAGAAAGTTTGAACCAAAAATGTCGACACAAGCCGGGGAAACAGACGAAGTGTGGGGCACCTCCCCTCCCCCCGATGAGGAGTTCCTCTCGCTCTGCGCCATCCTTCAGAGCTTCGATCTCTCCCTGCTGCGGGCGCTAACCAGCGTGGACGAGGCGACGCTGCGGCGTTTCCTCGCGAGCGAGCAGGTGCTCCTCGCGCCGGACGAGGCCGACCGTTGGCAGCTTCAGCCCGCGCTCCGCGACATGCTGCGCGCGCGCCTGCGCGCGGAGGCCCCGCATGAGGCGCAGCGGCTGCACGCCCGCGCCTTTGACGCGCTCCTCCCCACGGACGGGGGGCGCACGTGGCCGGAGCGGGACGAAAGCGCCTGTTTTTACCACCTGGCGCAGCTCTACTTTTTGCTCTTTCAGCAGCAGGGGTGGCAAACGGTGCAGGAGCTCGTCGAGCGGGCGCGGCGCGCTGCCCCGCAGCAGGCCAGGCACCTGCATCGCCTGGAGCTGTACGATGCCTACCGGCTCCTGTACGCCAGTCACTTTGCGGACTCCGCCGCACGCTTCCACGGGCTGCTGGGCCACGAAAATTTGGAAAGCTACACGCACCTACGCGCGCTCAATGGGCTGGCCCTCGTCGCCATGTACCGCACCGAGCACGACGAGGCACTGCAATGGCTCCAACATCTGCACCTTGCCGCGCGCGCGGCGGCTGACCTGACCTACCAGGGGGTGGCGCTGATCAACCAGAGCACGGTGCTCATGGACCTGAGCTACTACCCGCTCGCCGTCGAGCGCGCGGACGAGGCGCTGACCATCTACCGCACGCTGGGCGAACGCTCGCTGGAAATTTTCGCCCTTCTCACCGCCGGGCAGAGCCTGCTCCACCTTGGGCACTGGGCGGAGGCGGAGCAGCGGCTAGAGCAGGCGGCGACCCTGGCGGAAACGCTGGCGCTGCCCGCCCTCGCCAAAAACGCCTACTGGGCACAGGGCCTCCTCAACCACCTGCGGGGTCGGCCCCAGGCGAGTGAGGCGCTCTACGGGCGCGCGCTCGCCATCGCGCGCGCCCCCGAGACGCGCAACGAGCGCATCGAGAGCGACACGCTCTGGCACCTCGGCTTCCTCCTCCACACGCAGCGCCGCGACGAGGAGGCGCTGCACGCCTACGAGGCGGCGCTCAGGATCGCGGCGGCACTGGGGCGCACGCACTGGCAGAGCCTGATCCTCTACCAGCGGGGTGACCTGCTGAAGCGGCAGGGCAGGCTCGATGCGGCACGCGCCACCTTCGAGCAGGCCATCCGCCTGATCGAGGGGCTGCGCGGCGACTCGCCCACCGAGCAGGTGAAGCTGGGGCTGCTCGGCACGACGCAGCAGCTGTACGAGGCGATGGTGCGGCTCTGCGTGGCAGAGGGGCGGCACGAGGAAGCGTTTCACTTTGTCGAGCGCGCCCGCTCGCAGGCCTTTCTCGACCAGCTTCGCCAAAAAGACCCCGCCCTCTACGACGCACTCGACCAGCCCGCCGTGACGCTGGCGGAGGTCCAGGCGGCTTTACCGGAAGGGACGCTGCTACTCGAATTTTTCACGAGCGGCGTCCTCCCCCCAGGTGAAAGTCTCCTCCGCAACCTTCCCCCGGAAAGCGCGCCCCTGCGCGACTTTCTGCTTCAGCCCCCCACAACCCTGCTCTTCGCCATCACGCGCGACAGCTTCGCCTGCCACACCCTGCCCCTCGACCCGAACCCTCTCCAGCCGCCCGCTGGCACGCGCAGCCCCCTGCGCCGCCTGCTTCGACCCCGCCAGCTACGCACCCTCTACACGACGCTGCTCGCGCCCGTCGCGGCGCAGATCGCCTCGCACAAATTGCTCTACCTCGTCCCGCACGGCCCGCTGCACTACGTCCCCTGGATGGCGCTACAGGGGCCGGACGGTCGCTTTTTACTCGACGAGCAGGGCCCGGCCATCGCGCTCGCGCCCAGCGCCACCCTCCTGCTGCGCAACTGCCTGAAGCGCCCGCGCCCGCAGGGTGGCGACTTTCTCGCGCTCGGCTACAACGATGAGGGCGAGGAGGCGCTGCGCTATGCGGAAACGGAGGCGCGCCTCCTCGCGCGGCGGATGGGGGGCAGCGCGTGGGTGGGCGAGGAGCCAAAGCTGGAAGCGCTCGCCGCGCGCGCCAGCGGCCTGCGCTGGCTCCACATCAGCGGGCACGGCCTCTTCCACCCCCAGCGCCCGCTCGACTCGCAGCTGCGCCTCGGCAAGGGCGACGCCCCCACCGCGCGCGACCTGATGCGCGCGCTCCGCCTGTCGGTCGAGCTGGTCACGCTCAGCGCCTGCACCAGCGGGCTGAACCAGATCGTCGCGGGGGACGAACTGCTCGGCCTGCCGCGCGCGTTTCTGTACGCGGGTGCCCCGACTGTCGTCTGCACCCCGTGGGAGGCCGCCGACCTGGTGGCGCTGCTCGTGATGGAGCGCTTCTACCAGGCGCTCCAGCGCGGCACGCCGCCCGCCGAAGCGCTGCGCGATGCGCAGGTTGCCATCCGCACGATGACGGGCGACGAGTTGCTTGCCACCCTTGAGCGCTGGCGGCGGGAGTACCCCGAGGAGGCGAAGGAGCTACCGTCGCCCTCTCTCTCATCCCACGAGCTTGCCCAGCCCCTCTTCGCCGCTCCCGAGCATTGGGCGCTCTTTACCCTGATTGGGCGCGGCAGCTAAACGTTGGAACGTTGAAACCGGAAACGTTGAAACGTTGGAACGTTGAAACCGGAAACGTTGGAACGTTGAAACGTTGGAACGACGACACAGCCGAGGCTGTGCGCCCGATCAGTCGCTTTCCTCAGCGCCTACAGTGATTTGTAGCGTCGCGAGGTGGGCGCGGGGAATCCCCTCGAAGGAGACAAAGCCGGTCTCGTCGGTGGGTTGCTGCCAGCTTTGATCGCCCGCCTGAAGCGTGACGAGGATGCCGGATTGAGCCAGAGGCTCGCGTTGCGGGTCGTCCAGCGCGACGGTGACGCTCGCCGCCGTCTCGCTCTCGGCAAAAATCTCGATCTGGAGCCCCATGTCGGGCGCGGCATCACCCGTCGGCTCGTAACGGTACAGCAGTTGCCCGCGCCGCGCGCCCGCAAGGGTGGGCGGGCGGAGCGAGTCGAGAAGGGCCGTGGAAAAGCGGATGAGGAGACGGCCCCACTCGTCCACCGACCAGGGCGGCGCGGCGGGCGCGCGGCGCGCGCGGAGAAAGGAGAGGTCGGGGGTGGACGGCGGCGGGGCGGGCGCGACCTCGCCCGCGTAGGCGGGCAGGATCATCGCCAACAGATCGTCCAACTCGTCCCGGCAGCGCGCGCAGGCGGCAACGTGAGCCACCACATCGGGGTAGAGGCGTGCGGGATCGTATCCCCTCGCCGCCGCAGCAGCATAGAGCGGGAGCAGGGCGCGAATCGTCTCATGACCCTGCGGCTCCGGCTCCCCTGCTGCCGATTGGGTTGGGTGACGGCCACTCATCATCACTTCCTTTGCAATCCAAGGGCACAACGCGGGCAAAGTCCTTGCACTTACAGGAGCCCCAATTCGCGCGCGAGCGTAGCCCAGGCGCTTTCCTGTTGCAGCTTCTTTTTGGCACGCGCGCGCAGTACGTAGACACCTTCCACGCTTTTGCCCAGGCGCAGCGCGATACTCGCGTCGTCGAGCTCCCACAAATATTTGAGCAGCAGGGCAACCAACTGCTGTTCCGCGCGTGGGTGCTGGTGCAGGAAGTCCTCTCACCATCTTGGCCACGCGGGCCGCCCATCTCCTGCGCGATCAGTTGCGCGGCGGGATCAGCCGCCGCGGGGGCGGGCAGCAGGAGCAGCAGCGGGGCGAGGCCGGGCGCGGGGGCCGCATCCAGCGAGACGAGGGGGAGACGCTGCTGGTAGCGAAGCGTGCGCGCCGCGTCTCGCAATTGCTGGAAGGCCCACGCAAGAAAGGCGGCGGGCACCCGACAACGCGCAAAGTTCTCACAAGATGCGCTCGATGGCAAGCTGCGTGGCGTCGTCGTACACGTCGGGGTAGCGGTGGTGAGCACTGCGCTCCAGGTAATAGAACAACTCGCGATAAGCCGTATCTTGCCGCTGCTCTCCCTCCTCGCCCGAGCAGGCATGATAGAGCACAAGGCTATAAACATGGGTGGCGGCGCGCGTCGGCTCCAACGCCTCCCCCTCGCGCAGGACCTCGATCGTGCGGCGAACAAAGGTGTCACGGTCAAGCAACTCCCACCCGTGACGGGCAAGGAGAGTGTCGACCGCTGCTTCTGCATCCATCCCGTTACTATACAATCTCCGTCTGCAAAGAGCAACGTACAATCTTAAGAAACGTGGGGCACCGCGCGGCAGATCAGCCCGCTCTTCCACAAACAGAAATCACCCATCACGTTGATAAAGCGCCCCGCACGGGCTATACTCCAGGGAGAACAGTGGGCGCTTCCCCTGTGGCAAGCTACCTGCTCTTGCCCTGACTCGGGGGAACTGGTAGGAACCCACCAACTCACCACCCACCAACTCACAACTCACAACTCACCCAAACGGTACCAAGCTCATGCTACGAATCATTTCCGGCTCCGTCGGGGGCCGACTCATCGAGACACCGCCCGGCCAGGATCTGCGCCCCATGATGGACAAGGTGCGCGCCGCACTCTTCGACATGCTCTGGCACTTCAGCGCGATTCGCGGGCGCACGCTCGACCTGTACGCGGGCTCCGGCGCGGTGGGCATGGAGGCGCTGAGCCGGGGCGCGGAGTTTGCGGATTTTGTGGAGTGGAACCCGGTCAGCGTGCGCACCATCCAGCAAAATCTCGACTCGCTCGGCTTGGCCCAGCAGGGCCGCGTACATCGGCGCAAGGTGGAGGAAATCATCGCCAAACCGGCGCTGCTGGGCTACGCAGGCCCCTACGACCTTATCAGCGTCACCCCGCCGTATATCGAGGTAGATTACGCCGAACTGTCGCACGCCCTGGCGGCGAGCACGTTGGTCGGGCCCGGCACCGTGGTGGTTTTTGAATACCCTCGCGAGATCGCCGAGATGCCGGACGCCATCGGTGCCCTCGCCAAGATTCGCGACCGCCAGTACGGGCGCACCCGAATCGCCATCTACGAGTCCCCCTGGGACCCCTTCGACGAGGAGTGGGACGAGGAAGAAGAGGAGGAGGAGTGGGAGGAAGATGAGGGCTGGGAGGACGAGGAGGATGGCAACCCCTAGCCCGGCCCCCCGAGGAGCCCGCGCGTGAGCCGCGCCCTCCTCGCCGACCCTTTCGACCCGCTAACCCTCGCCCAGGTGGATGTTGCGCGGCGCGCGGCGCGCCTCTTCGACGAGGTGGTGCTCGCGGTGGACAGCACGCCGCTGAAAAACGAACTGTTGCCGCCGGACGAGCGGCTCGCCCTGCTGCGCGCGGTGTTTGCGGGCGAGCCCACCGTCTCGGTTGCCACCTTCAGCGGCTTGCTGCCCATCGCCGCCCAGCAATTGGGGGCGCAGGTCATCGTGCGCGGGCTGAGCGGCACGAGCGATTTCGAGCAGGAGATGCAGGCCGCGCTCCTGGGCCGCCGCCTCGCCCCAGAGGTGGATTGGCTTTTTTTGATGGTGTCCGCCGACGTGAGCTTCATGAGCAGCGGCATCGTGCGGGAGGTGGCACTGCTCGGCGGCGACGTGTCCCCCTTCGTGCCGCCAGAGGTCCACGCCGCCCTGCTGCGCCGCGCGCGCTGATCGTCCGCCACAGGGGTGCGGGGCAACTTCTTGACCAAAGCCGTAACCTCCTCTACCTTTACCCGCAACCAGACCCACCGTCACGGAGGCGATGATGGCCGATATTTTGTACCTTGTGGAGCGCCTGGAGCAGATTCTTGCTCAAGGATGGCGCGTCCCCTTTACCACCAACGCGGTAATCGATGAGGACGCCTTCATCGACATCGTCGAGCAGATGCACATCGCGATCCCTACCGAGATTCGCCAGGCGCAACAGATCGTGCAGCAAAAGGAGCGCGTCCTCGCCCAGGCGCGCGAAGAGGCGGAGCGCATCGTGGAGCAGGCGCGCGAGCGGGCCGAGCAGATGGTGGAGCAGACCGACCTGGTCGCGCGGGCCAACGAGCGCTCCCAGTACATCATCGTGGAAGCGCAAAAAGAAGCGGAGGAGGTGCGCTTTGGCGCGGACGGCTACGCCACCGACGTGCTGAGCCGCATCCGCGACGAGTTGGAGGCGTACCTGCTCCAAGTGGACAACGGGCTGGAGCGCCTGCGCCCCGCCGAGCCGCACCCGAGCACGAAGGTCGAGTTCGACGAGATGGACGAGGAGGACGACGGGTTGGAGATGGACGAGGCACTCGGAGAGCCGGATTTCGAGGAGCAGGGGTAGGGACGACGCGGCGTGATCGCTCGCCGGAGCAGCGGCTGTCAGGGCCCCAAATCTTGACAACTTGCCCGTCACCCCTATAATTTGCCTATTCCGAGAACCGCCCCTGTTTGCATGGGCGGTCTCTGTTTGTCAACCGGTGACACATTTGCTGCCACCACAGAGAAAGAACATTTCCAATGCAGTTCAATGTAGCACAACTCCTGAAAGAACCGACAGGCGCTACACGCAAATATGATGTGGAGGAGCCGCTCGACGATCTGGACCCGGATCTGGTGATCCAGGAGCCGATCACGGGCAAGGTCAAGTTCACGAAGATCCCGCGTGGTGTGCTGGTGACCGGACGGGTGGAAACTGTGCTCGAAGTGAACTGCAATCGCTGCCTGGAGCCATTCGACCAACCGGTGGTCATCGAGTTGGAAGAGGAGTTTCACGCGACGACCGACCTGCAAACGGGGGCGAGCCTGCCGCAGCCGGAGGATGATGACAGTGCCACCTTCATCGATGAGAAGCACATCATCGACCTGAGCGAGGTGGTGCGGCAGGATTTGCTGCTGGAGCTTCCCAGCATTCCCCTTTGTCGAGAAGGGTGCAGGGGCATTTGCCCGCAATGTGGGATCAACCTGAACGAGGGGCAATGTGATTGCCCCACTGAATCGGTGGACCCGCGCTGGGAGGCACTGCGCGCGCTGCTGAACGACGAGGCGAGCACGTCTGACGAGGGGTAGCGTGCGCCCCATTTTGCAAAATTTTTGGAGACATCTTGTGATGGCTCCGCATCAAGAGAAAAAAGGAGCTAAAACATGGCATTACCGAAGAAGAAAATGAGCCGCTCGCGCCGCGACCGCCGCCGCGCGCACGAGGCGTTGGACAAGCTGAACCTCGTCGCCTGCCCGCAGTGCAACGAGTTGAAGCGCCCGCACGCCATCTGCCCGTCTTGCGGCACCTTCCGTGGCGTCAAGTACCTGGCGACGGAAAACGACAAGCTCGAATAAGCAGCCCCACGCAAATTTGTGTTTCGTGGACCCCAAAAGCCAGAGGCGTTATTGCCTCTGGCTTTTTTCGTTCAAGCCAGGACGCACGGCACGGAGGAACCACGGAGGCACGGAGAGCACGGAGGAACGACAGAAGAAGATCGTAGAATCCAAGCCGCCACCCCACCTGTTCTGCATCTCCCTTCTCCCTCCCACCCTGTCCTTTTACCTTCTGCCTTTTCCCTTTTCTTTTGCCTTCTGCCTTTCTGCCTTTGCCTTTTGCCTTTTGCCTTTTGCCTTCGTCCCTCGTCCCTCGTCCCTCGTCCCCTGACCCCTGACCCCCCTCCCCTGACCCCTCGCGCGCCCCCCATTCTGGACAGGGGCCGCGCATGCCCTATACTTGGCGCGGCTACATGGCAGCGCCTTGCCATGGGCAGGTGACAGGGAAGATGCAGGGAAGGAACTCACAATATGTCTCACGAGATTGCATGGCTGTTTCCGGGGCAGGGCTCGCAGGAGGTCGGCATGGGGGCTGACCTGCTGGACGTGCCCGCCGCACAGGACACCTTTGCAGAGGCCGATGAGCTGCTCGGCTTTGAGCTGTCGCGGCTGATGCGGGAAGGCCCCAAAGAGGAATTGGACGAGACGCTCAACACCCAGCCCGCGCTGTTCGTGCATAGCGTGGCGCTGGTGCGCGCGGCCCGCGCGGCGGGGCGGCTGGCAGAGCCCGGCTGGGCGGCGGGCCACAGCCTGGGCGAGTACAGCGCGCTGGCGGCGGCGGGCGCGCTCCCCTTTGCGGAGGGGCTGCGGCTGGTGCGCGAGCGTGGCCGCCTGATGAGGGAGGCGGGCCAGCAGGCCCCCGGCGGCATGGCCGCCATCATCTCGCTGGACGATGTGACGGTCGCGCAGCTGTGCGCCGACGCGAGCGCCGAGGGCGAGAGCGTGCAGGTCGCCAACTTCAACTGCCCCGGCCAGATCGTGATTTCCGGCGCGGAGGCGGCGGTGCAGCGCGCGATGCAGGCCGCGCAGGCCGCTGGCGCGCGCAAGGTGGTGCGCCTGGATGTGAGCATCGCGGCGCACAGCCCGCTCATGGCAAGCGCCCAGCGCGAGTTCGCGCAGCGCGTGGCCGACACCCCGCTCCAGAACCCCGCCTTCCCCGTGATCGCCAACGTGACCGCACAGCCGCTCCGCACCCCCGCCGAGATTCGCGAGGAGCTGGTGGCGCAGCTGACCGGCTCGGTGCGCTGGACCGACTCGATCCGCTTCCTGCTCGATCAGGGTGTCAAGCAGGTCATCGAGATCGGGTCGGGCAGCGTGCTCACCGGCCTGGTCAAGCGCATCGACCGGCAGGCCGAGCGGCGAAATGTCTCGACGTGGGACGATTTGCAAGGATAAAAAAGAGAACAGAGAACAGAGAACAGACGACGGCTCGTTTCTGTTTTCTCCTCTCTGTTCTCTGAAAAACAAAATTACCAACAACGTTGAACAACTCAGGAGGACGCAATGATTGATCTTTCCGGCAAAGTGGCGCTCGTGACCGGCGGCTCGCGCGGCATCGGGCGGGCCATCTCGCTGCAACTGGCAGAGGTGGGCGCGGATGTCGCGGTAAACTATCGCGGCGGCGAGGCGGCGGCGCAGGAGGTGGTCGAGGCGATCCAGAGGATGGGGCGGCGGGCCATCGCGGTGCAGGCCAACGTGAGCGATGCCGGGGCGGTGCAGGCGATGATCAAGCAGGTGACGGAGGAGTTGGGCGGGCTGCACATCGTGGTGAACAACGCGGGCATCACGCGCGACAACCTAATGATGCGCATGAAGGAAGAGGAGTGGGACGAGGTGATCGACACCAACCTCAAGGGGGCCTTCAACGTCATCAAGGCGTCGCAGCGCTCGCTGCTGAAGAGCCGCTACGGGCGGATCATCAACATCACGAGCGTGGTGGGCATTGGGGGCAACGCGGGGCAGGCCAACTATGCAAGCGCCAAGGCGGGGCTGATCGGGCTGACCAAGAGCGTCGCCAAGGAGCTTGGCTCGCGCGGGATCACCTGCAACGCGGTAGCGCCTGGCTACATCCGCACCGACCTGACGGCGGACCTCCCCGAGGAGTTAATTGCCCAGGCGGTGCAACTCACCGCCCTGAAGCGCCTCGGGGACGCCGAGGACATCGCCATGGCGGTTACCTTCCTCGCCAGCGACGCCGCCGGGCTGATCACGGGGCAGGTGCTGAGCGTGGACGGCGGGATGATGTTTTAGGAGAGAACAGAGAAGAGAGAAAAGAGAACAGACTACGGCTATTCGTAGTCTGTTCTCTTTTCTCTAGCGGGCGTGCCCGCAGCGGCCCGCTCACCAGCCGCACCGCGCGCCAGCTGCACGCCCAGGGTGATCAACCCAGGCCGTTGCGGGGCGCGGCAGGGGGCGGCGTGCTCGGCAGCGGAAGCTCGCGCTGGTCTGGTCCGCGCGACGGGCCATAGTCGCCGTTGGTGCGGAAGGTACAGGAGCAGGCAGGGATCAGCAGGAGCCAGGCAAGGGCCAGGAGCCGCGCCCGCGCTCGCCTGCGTCGTGGCGGGCGGCGCACGGCGCGGCTCCCTTTATCAGCGCTCACCACGGCACCGCCGCGCGGCGAACCGGCAGGGTCATGCAGCGGCAGCCGCCGCCCCCGCGCGATAGCTCGGCCCCCTGCATCATCACCGCCACGCGACCGGGCGCGCACAGCTCCACCTCGCCCGTGGCCACCTCCTCGCCCCGCACGAGCCGAAAGCCGTGCTGCGCCAGTTCCTCGCTGGTGCGCTCGTTGCGTGTGTAGCTGATGATCTTGCCGGGGGCCATCGCGAAAAAATTGGTGCCCTTGTGCCACTGCTCGCGCGCCTGGAGGGTGGGGTTTTGCCCGCCGGTGAGCACGGGGGTTAGCGGCAATCCCACGTCCGCCAGCAGCGCGAGCAAATTGTCGTAGCGCTCGATACGGGGCGGCGCGCCGCGCTGCAACTCGACCAGCAGGGGACGCTGGTGGTCCGGCCCAAGGATCACCGGCTCGTAAATCACGCACAGGTCACGGTCGATCATCGTAAAGACCATGTCCAGGTGGATGTAGGCGCGCGCCTGCGGGATCGGCTGGATGGCGACGTAGCGCACCTTGCCCGCCTCGGCGAAGCGCTCCAGCAGCACGTCGATGCCCGCGGCGGAGGTGCGCTCGCTCAGCCCGATGAGCAGCAGATCGTCGCGCAGCGCGAACACGTCGCCGCCCTCCACCGTCACCGCTGCTGCGTGGGGCGCGCTGCCATCAAAGTACAAGGCGGTGGGCTGCAACAGCGGGTGGCTTTGGAAGAGGGTTTTCATCAGCAGCGCCTCGCCGCGCCGCGCCTGGTTCGCCATCGCGCCGATGATGACGCGGTCGTTGACGCACATTGCCGCGTCGCGCGTGAAGTACAGGTTGTGCATCGGCGGCAGCAAAAAGTGCTCGCGCTGCAAGAAGGCGGTGAGGGTGTGCGGGCCGGGGCGCTCCGGGGTGCCGAGGATCAGCTGCGCGGCCAGCCGCTCGCTCGACAGGTCGAGCAGCGAGGGGAGCAGGTGGGGGCAGCCGTACATCTCGCACAGCTGCGCCAACAGCGCCGCGCGGGTGCTGGGCTGTTCCAGAATGTCCACCAGCAGGGTCGCCAGCTCGTAGACCTCGCCAAAGTGCGAGAGCGCGGCGGCGAGTTGGTCGTGCTCCTCCTGCGCGCGCGCCAGGTAGATGATGTCGTCGTAGAGCGACGCCTGCGCGCTCTGCGGGCTCATCAGCTCCACCTCCGCGCCAGGGCGGTGAATGATCACTTTTTGGAGCGAGCCAATCTCGGAATTTACTTGAACGTTCGACACGGTTCCTCCCTTGAGGGCAGGCCAAGGTGATGGGCGGCCAATCGCCCAGCTCGTCTAATCGGGGGTCGGCTCGGGCAACGGGGGCCATTCATCGTCATCGTAAGGGGCGGGGGGCTCGTCCTCGTCGGAGGAACGGTACAGGAAAGCATCGAGGATGGACAACTCGCTTTCGATGTACGGCTCTTGGTCCCAGAACACGTCGCCGCTCAGGTGCAAGATCGCCACCCACAGCGCGCGCGAGTAGCGATAAAAGAGAATGGGGAAAAAGATAGCGTAGAGCACCCACCCGCCCAGTTGCAGCCAGAGCGGCAGGTACAGCACAAATTCGGTGAGGTACAGCCCTACCAGGAAGATGAGGCTGGTGACGGTGATGGAGACGGTCATCCCGCCCGCAACCTCCCCCTCGTGGCGCTCGAAGCGCACGCTGCAATGGGGGCAGACGGGGTGCATGTGGAAGCGATCGCGAAACAGGGTGCCCTGCTCGCACACGGGGCAGCGCAGGCGGAGCCCGGTATCCCACAAAATTTGAAGCAGCCGAAACACCTCACCCCCTAGCAGGCCCCAGGCGGCCTGGTCACTCCGCCGCCAGGTGAAACTCCTCGCCCGCCACCTCGACCACATCGCCAGGGTAGAGCTTGCGGCGGCGGCGCGTCTCGACCTCACCGTTCACCTTCACCTCGCCGCCCTGAATCATGATCTTGGCCTGCCCGCCCGTATGCGCCATGTTCGCCAGCTTCAGCACCTGCTGAAGCTCGATGTACTCCCGTGGCTCCTGCGCCGCTGCCTCGTCACTCATGCCCGCCTCCTTTTCGGGGATGGTATCCGGTAATGGGCAAAACGCAAAGCATCTTCGGTGCCCGGCGGACGAAGGACGAAAGCTTGAACCACAGAGAACACAGAGGAAGATAGAGAATGGAGAATGGAGAATGGAGAATGGAGAATCCCCTGTCCCCTTGTCCCCTTGTCCCCTTGTCCCCCTGTCCCCCGTCCCCTTGTCCCCCTGTCCCCCCGTCCCCCCTGTCCCCCTGACCCCTGACCCCTGAAAAAAACGGTTGACAGCGGCGCGCACTCCGGTTACAATCGGCAGTGGAGAAATCAACCAATGCTATTTGGCGCACACCCCATCCAACCCATCGAAACGCACGTGATGTCGGGAGATATCACCTGGGTGGGAGACGTGCGCCTCCAGGCAAAGGATTATGTAAAGCAAATGGGATAAGTCGTTGATCCCGCCACCTTTCACCCCCAAGCCGCAGGCGCGATGCCTGCGGCTTTTTTGTTGCTCGCGTCGCGTGGGGCTTCCAACCACAACGAGGAGTTCACGGTGACATTCATTGTAAATCTGGCAAATGTAAGCAAGACGTACGGCGGCATCCACCATGTGCTGGACGGGTGCTCGCTGGAAATCCCGAAGGGGAAAAAGATGGGGATGGTGGGGCCGAACGGCGCGGGCAAATCCACCCTCTTCCGCATGATTGCCGGGCGCGAGGAGCCGGACAGCGGGGCGATCTGGCGGCACCCAGGGCTGAGCATCGGCTACCTGTCGCAGGAGCCGGAGTTTGACCACGCGCGCACCCTGCTCGACATCGCGATGGACGCCAGCAGCGAGATTCGGCGCTTGAACGAGGCGCTCCACCAGTTGGAGCAGCAGCTTGCCGACCCAACCGTCTATGGCGACCCGCCCAAGCTGGAACGCACGATGGTCCGCTACGAGCAGGCGCTGGCCCACTTTGAGCGGGCGGGCGGGCTCGCCTACCAGAACCGCGTGGAGGGCACGCTGCGCGCCTTTGGCTTCACCGAGGCGGAGTTTGAGCAGCCCATCGGCGGGCTGTCGGGCGGGCAAAAAAAGCTGCTCGGCCTGTCGCAGCTGCTCGTCGCGCAGCCCGACCTGCTGCTGCTGGACGAGCCAGACAACCACCTCGACATTCGTGGCAAGCGCGAGTTGGAGCGGCTCATCAACGATTACCCCGGCACCGTCGTCATCATCTCGCACGACCGCTACCTGCTGGACGTGGTGGCCGAGCAGATCGTCGAGGTGGACCATGGGCAGGCCACGCTCTGGCACGGCAACTACTCGCAGTACGCCTTCGACAAGAATGTGATGCTGAACTCCCAGTTGAAGGCGTTTGATGTGCAGCAGCGCGAGATCAAGCGCATGGAAAATTCGATCCGCCGCCTGATCTCCTGGTCGCGCAACGGCGATCTGGAAGCGACATACAAGCGCGCGATGGCGATGCAGAAGCGGCTGGATCGCATCGAGCGGGTCGAGAAGCCCAAGATGGAGACGCGCACCATGGCGCTGACCCTCCACGGCTCGCGCGGCAGCGACAAGGCGCTGGAGTTCAAGGGGTTGTGGAAGGTCTTCGCGGGGCCGAACGGGGAAGACAAGGAGATTTTGACCGACGCAGAGCTGCTCATCTGGAGCCGCGAGGTGGTCGGCTTGGTCGGGCCGAACGGCGCGGGCAAAAGCGTGCTCTTCAAGCTGATTCGCGGCGAGATGGAGCCAACAGCGGGGGAGATCGTCATCGGCCCCAGCACGCAGGTGGTCTACTACTCGCAGGAGCACCAGACGCTGAACTACGACAACACGGTGGTCCAGGAGATTCGCAAGCTCAAACCGATGTACGAGGGCGAGGCGTACAACCACCTGGGGCGCTTCCTGTTCAGCCGCGAGCAGGCGCAAAAGCCGGTGCGCGCGCTGAGCGGTGGCGAGAAAAGCCGCCTCCAGTTCGCGAAGCTCGTGCTCACCCCCGCCAACTTTTTGCTGCTGGACGAGCCGACCAACAACCTGGACATCCCCAGCGTCGAGGCGCTGGAGCAGGTGATCGAGGGCTACCAGGGAACGGTCTTCGTCATCTCCCACGACCGCTATTTTCTGGATAGCGTCGCCACGCACATCGTCGAGCTACGGGAGGGCGAGCTGGAACGCTTTGCGGGCAACTGGGAGTTTTACGTGGAAGAGAAGCAGCGGCGCGGCGAGGAGGCATAGGTAGCAGATCTCAGATTGCAAATTGCAGATTGCAGATTGTACGGCGGAGAACCATTGCGCGAGAGATAGGAAGCAAGTATAGGGGCGCGCGGCTGTGCGCCCTTCTCCGCAGTAAAAAGAAGGGAGAGCGACGCAAATGCGTCGCTCTCCCCGCGAGTTACTATGGGTTCCTGCTCTTACCCACCCAGTTCGGCGAGAAGCACCTGTGCGGGGGCGAAGCGCGGGTTGTCTTCCAGCGCGCGCTGAAGCTGAGCGATGGCTTCGGCGGTGCGGCCCAGGGCGCGCAGGGCCACCGCGCGGTGGTAGCGCACGTCCTCGCTGCGAACCATCTGCCCCAACGTTTTCTCGGTGGCCGCCAAGCTTTCCTCGTAGCGCCCCACCTGGTTCAGCGCTTCAAAGTAACCGTACTGGTACCACAGGTAGCGCCACGGCAGGGTGCCGGTGTTGAGTGCCTGCTGGAAGGCTTCCACGGCTCCCGCCGCGTCCCCTTGCTCCAGGCGCGCCTGACCCAGCCCCCACCACGAATAGCCATCGTTGGGGTTCGCGTTGACCCGCTCGATGCTGGCAAGGCGCAGGGCCTCGTACATCGTGCTACGCTCCCAGTTGGGGCCGATAATGCGCTTGAGCAGCGCTTCCTGATCGGGGCGGTAGGTCACGATGTACTTGAAACTGAAGGCTCGCCAATCGCGCAGCAGTTCATCGTAGCTGCGCCACAGGTTGGGGCCGTAGTACGAATCGTTGTGCAAGATCTTTTCCTGAGTGCGATCATAGCCGCGAATCGCGCGGAAGTGACCCTACCCCCCCATCGTAGCTCATCCACTCCTCGGTCAGCACCGGGAACCCCGCCGCGAGTAGCCGCTCCAGAAGCAAAATATCCCCGTTGTAGCCCACATACGCTTGCAGCCCCACATCGCGGATGGAGGCAGCCACCTCTTCCGACGTGACATTCACATCGGAGGGGTTCGGCTTCTGGATAGCCGCCATGTCAAACTGCGTCTTGTTGAGCCCGAACACGCTCAAAACCATGCTCGTGCTGGTCGGGGCGCAATTGTTGATCTTCTGGTAGGAGTGGCTCATCTCCATGACGACGCGATCGGGGAGCGACTCGGCTATCGCGCTCTCCCAATCCACAGCGGCAGCGGTCGCTTCGGCCACCGCCGTGGCGGTCGCTTTCATTTCCGCCACACGGTTCACCCCGACCGGCACGCGGATCGTCGCGCCCAGTTGCAGGTGGCGCGGGTCATCGATCCCGTTATAGGCCATCAGCTCCGATACATCTACCTGGAACAACCGAGCAATCTCGCCGGGGGTGTCTCCCTCGACCACCTCATATTCGATCTCGGCGTTGGGATCGTGGGTGGGGGACGGGGTAATCGTGGGCGAGGGGGTTCGGGTGGGCGACGGCGACGGGGTAGCCGTCGCGCTGGGCGAGGGGGTCACCGTCGCCGTCGGGCTAGCGGTAACCGTAGCCGACGGGAGAAGGGTCAGGGTCGGGAGCGCATCAGCGCTCTCTGCCATCGGCTCGCCTGTATGAGCGTCAGAGGCAGCCTGCGAGGCCGACGCGCATCCCACCAGGGAGAAGGCGACGAGCAGGAACAGGACTGCTGACAAATGAATGGAAATCTGCTTCCACATAATACTCTTACGTATACCTTTATTGATCAGATAAGTGTCCACGTCTGATACACTTTGCTATGGTTAAGATAAGTTTATTTTTGTGAGCTTCCAGCGCCTACATGCCAGCGAGCGGTATAAAACATCTCTTTTATTTACCATTCGCGGCCTATAACGCGGCTTTTGCATACGAAGCCCAGCCTCTTAAAGCAACTAGTGAGCCAGGGGCGCGTCCGCGTCTGACAGCGGGCTCAACGCGAGCCACAGCCGCAGCACCCCTTCCAGCTGCTCCACGTGGGTGGGATAGCCTGCGCTCTCGGCCAACTCAATCATCGGTTGGTTGTCCGGTTGCGTCTCGACCAACATCCAGCGGTGGCCGAGCGCGTGCGCGCTCGCCGCCAGCTCGCGGAACAGGCGACGGCCAATCCCGTGCCCCTGCCAGTGGTCCACCACGACGATCGCCATCTCCACCGCCCCCGCGCGCTCCGCTGTCGGGGCGAAGCGCGCGATGCCCACCAGGTGGGTCGGATCGTCCTGCGGCGTGGCGACGAGCGCCAGTTGCGCGCGGTAATCCACAGTGGCGAAGGTGCGCGCCTCCTCGTCGGACAGGTTGCGCCGCTGGCTGAAAAAGCGACGATACACGCTTTCCGGGCTCAGTTCCGCAAAGGTGCGCTTGAGCCGTGGGGCGTCGGCGGGCAAAATCGGGCGGAGCACGAACCCTGCCCCCTCGCGGTTCTCAAAAGTAGTTACCAGCCCTTCCGGGTAGGCGGCGGGGGGCCGCCCCTCCGCCGTGGCGATCAGCGACTCGACCGCTGCCAACGTGGGCAGCGACGGCTGCGCGCCCAGCTTCGTGACGGCGAGCGCGCCCGCCGCTGCGGCGCACCGCGTGGCCTCGCCCAGCGGCGCGCCGCGTGCGAGCGCCGCCGCCAGCGCGCCCACAAAGGCATCGCCCGCTGCGGTGCTATCCACCGCCTCCACCTCGAAAGGCGCGATGGCCTGCTCGCCCGCCTCGTTGACGAGCAGCGCGCCCTCCGCGCCCAGGGTCACGATCACCGTCGCCACGCCGAGGGCGCGCAGGCTATGCGCGGCCTCGCGCGGCCCCTCCTTGCCGGTCAGCGCCCGCGCCTCGACGCGGTTCGGCACGATCATGTCCACGTTCGACAGCAATTCTTCCGGTAGCGGGTAGGTGGGCGCGGGTGCGGGGGTCAACAGGACGCGCGTGCCGAGGGAGCGCGCGAGCTGTGCTGCGGCGATGTTGGCTTCCAGGGGAACTTCCAACTGGAGCAGCAGCCACTCACATGCCGCCAGCCGCTGCCGCTCATCCTCCACATGGTGGACGGTCAGGGCGCGGTTTGCGCCCGCCACCACGATGACCCGACTCTGCCCGTTGCCCTCAACCCCCACCAGCGCCACGCCGGTGCTGTTGCTCGCCTGGCGGACCCCCGTCACATCCACATCGGCAGCGCGCAAACTCGCCAGCAGCGCCTGCCCAAACTCGTCCTGCCCCACGCAGCCCACCATACAGGCGGTGGCCCCCTGCCGCGCCGCCGCGACTGCCTGGTTGGCCCCCTTGCCGCCCGGAACGGTGCGGTAGCTTCGCCCCATGACTGTCTCGTCCGGCTCGGGCCAGCGGCTGAGCCGAAAGACAAGGTCCATGTTCAAGCTGCCGACCACCATGATTGTACCCATTACAGCACAATTTCCACTGCGGCCCAGACTACCATAAAACAGTGTTGAAGCCCCTGGGCCAGCGCGCCCAACTCGACATACTCGTCCAGCCGATGCGCGTTGTGGCCCTGTGCCATCCCGATGCACACGGCGGGCACCCCCATCGCGAGCGGCACATTGGCGTCGGTGCTCGCGGCGGAAAGCGAGGCGTCGCAGCCGACCCACGCCAGCGACTCCACCGAGGCGCGCACCAGCGGGTGCGTGGGCGCGATGCCGCCCGCCGGGCGATTGCCGATCTGCTCGCTCCGCACCGTGACCCCCTCGCGCCGCACCATGTCCAGAATCGCGTCAATCTGCGCCGCCAGCCGCTGCAACATCGCGGGCTCCTCCGAGCGCAGGTCGAGCAGGGCGCTCGCCGTGGGGGCAATGGTGTTGATGCTGCTGCCCCCCTCGATGGTGCCCAGGTTGTAACTGGTGCGCGGCGTGGTGGGCACCGTTAGCGCGGCGATGGCCGCGCCGATACGACACAGCTCCTGGATCGCACTGGGGGTGCCAAAGTCGCTCCAGGCGTGTCCCCCCGCCGTCTCCACGGTGAGACGGCGGCGCTGCACCCCGATCCCTCGATGGATGACGCTGCCCAGGGCACCGCCCTCCAGCACGACCGCCGCGCCCAGCAGCGGCTCCAGCCGCCGCATCACCGCCCACATCCCCTGAAGGTTCCCCAGCCCCTCTTCGCCCACATTCGCTGCCAGCCACACATCGCGGCGGGGCCTGCTCTGCCGAAGCTGCTCGGCCAGTGCCAGCAGCCCCGCCACCCCCAGGCTGTTGTCGGCAATGCCCGGCCCCTGGAGCCGCTCGCCTTCCTGCTGGACGGTCAGGTCGGTCCCCAGCGGAAAAACCGTGTCGAGGTGCGCCGACAGCAGGAGCGCTGGCCCCGCCTCGCGGCCCGGCACGCGCGCAAACACGTTGGACTCCCCATCCATCCCCACGTCAGAAAGCCCCATCTCGCGGAAGCGCCGCCACACCACGCGCGCCCGCGCTGCCTCGTCGAAGGTGGGAGCGGGAACCTGCTGGATCGCCACAGCCTGCTGCGCCACCCGCTCCGTCGCGCTCGCCAGCGCCGCGCATGCGTCCCGCACCGTTGCGTCCCTCCACAGGGAGGCAAAAGATGTCATGTATTGTTATTCCGTTTGGGTGATGTCAGCGTTCAAGCGGCGGTTCAAGATTCAGCAACAACTCGATGAGACGTTAGCCAAAAGGCGACTTTCCATCCCTGGCGCGTCGCCTTACCTCCGCGCCCCTATCGCATGGGGGCGGTGCTGCTGGCGGTAAGCGAGGCGCTGCGCGGCCAGGGTCTGCATCGCCTGCTCCGAAAAGAGGGCTTGCAGATGGGGGAAAAAGGTGCGCTCCTCGAAGCGCACATGCTCGTGCAGGCGCTGGCCGATCTGCCCAAGCAGCGGGCCCACCTCATCCCGCGCTGTCTGAGCCGCAAGTTCAGAAACGCGGGCGCGCAACCACGCGTGCGCCTCATAGATCTGACTGAGGTACCCCTGCACCGCGCCAGCGTGCTGCGCGTAGAAGGGAAGCAGTACCTGCTCCTCCTCGTGCAGATGCGGCACGATCTCCGCTTCCCACGCCGCCAGAAAATGTGACACCACACGCTCGATAGGCGAGGCGTGGGGGCTTGCCACAGCGCACCAGCGAATCTCGCGCGCCTGAAGCAGCAACAAATGGTGGTCGCGCGAATAATCTTGCAGGGCAGGGTGGCGTTTCATCGTAGCCTCTGTGAACAAGAGCAGGTACGATTATACACGTTTTTTGGCATTTCGTCAGGCCGGCAGGCAGGCAAACGGATAGCAGGCGGCAGGCGGCAGGCGGCAGGCAGCAAACGGATAGCAGGCAGCAGGCGGCAGGCAGCAGGCAGCAAACGGATAGCAGGCGGCAGGCGGCAGGCGGCAGGCGGCAAACGGATAGCAGGCGGCAGGCGGCAGGCAGCCAGCGCAGCGGGCAAGATGCCCGCGCTCCCAGCCCGCTCCTTGTCCCCCTGTCCCCTTGTCCCCTCCCCTTGTCCCCTTGTCCCCCTGTCCCCCTGTCCCCTTGTCCCCTTGTCCCCACAAGAAAAGGACCGAGCGGGCTAGCCTCTCGGTCCTTCGTCTTTCGTCCGTGGTGGCGCTACGCCGCCGCGTCGGCCTCGTCCTCGGCCTGCGGCGGGCGCGGGCTGGTGGATTCAACCAGGGTGTCCCCCTCCGGCTCAGTGGTCGCTGCCTCGCCGCCCTGCTGCTGGATGTTCTTGACCCACCCCGGCTCTTCCGGGCGGCGCGCCGGGGCGGCTTTGCTGGCCGTCCCCTCCTGCGCCTCGGCATCCCCCACCCGAACGGCACTGAGCGGCTTCAAGATGACCGTGGCGAGCGGCGGGATCATGAGGTGCAGGCTGTGATCAAAGCCCATCCACGGCTCATCGGTAGCGTCCACCTGCCCGTTGTTGCCAACGTTGCTCCCCCAGTACACCTCCGAATCGGAGTTGAGCAGCTCGCGGTAGGAACCGCCCGCAGGCACCCCGATGTGGTAGTCCTGCCGCACGACCGGCGTGAAATTGTGGATGACCACCACAAAATCGCTCTTGTCCCTGGCGTAGCGGACATAGGAAATGATGGAGCTTTCCCAGTCGTTGGCGTCGATCCACTGGAAGCCCTCCCACGAGTGGTCCATCTCGTATAGAGCAGGCTCCTCCTTGACCAGATGGAGCAGGTCGCTCACCCAGCGGTTGACCCCCCTGTGCGGCTCCCACTCCAGCAGGTGCCAATCGGTGCTGCGGTTCTCGTTGAACTCGCGCCACTGCGCGATATCCTGCCCCTGGAAGAGTAGGGTCTTGCCAGGGTGGGCGTACATGAAGCCGAAGTAGGCGCGCAGGTTCGCCATTTCCTGCCAGTGGTCGCCCGGCATCTTTTCGACCATCGAGCCCTTCAGGTGCACCACCTCGTCGTGCGAGACCGGCAGGATGAAGTTCTCGCTGAAGGCGTACATCAGGCCGAAGCTGAGCTTGTTGTGCTCGTACTTGCGGAAAATCGAATCCTTTTTGATGTATTCCAGCGAATCGTTCATCCACCCCATGTTCCACTTGAAGTCGAAGCCGAGCCCGCCGAGGTAGGTAGGCTTGGTGACCATCGGGAACGAGGTGCTTTCCTCGGCGACGGTGATGATGCCGGGGTGGTAGTGGTGCGACAGCTCGTTCAGGCGCTTCAGGAAATCAATCGCTTCCAGGTTTTCGCGCCCGCCATAGCGGTTCGGCACCCACTCCCCCGCCTCGCGCGAGTAGTCGAGGTAGAGCATGGAGGCCACCGCATCCACGCGGATCCCGTCGATGTGGTACTCCTTCAGCCAGAAGAGCGCGCTGGAAATCAGGAAGTTACGGACCTCGTTGCGCCCATAGTTAAAGATGTAGGTGCCCCAGTCGCGATGCTCGCCCAGGCGCGGGTCGGCGTGCTCGTACAGGGCGGTCCCGTCAAAGCGGGCCAGACCGTGCGAATCCTTGGGAAAGTGCGCGGGCACCCAGTCCAGCAGCACGCCGATGCCGTTGACGTGGCAGTGATTGATGAAATACTTCAAATCATCGGGGGTGCCCAGGCGGCTGGTCGGCGAGAAGTAGCCGGTGACCTGATAGCCCCACGAGCCGTCGTAGGGATACTCGGTGATGGGCAGCAGTTCGATGTGGGTGTAGCCCATCTCCTTGACGTAATTCACCATCATGGTCGCGAGGGTGCGGTAATCGAGGTAGTGCGTGGGGTCGTCCGGCGAGCGCGCCCACGAGGGCAGGTGCACCTCGTAGATGTTGATCGGCTCCATCAACCAATTCGTCTCGCCGCGCTTGCGCAGCCACTCGTGATCTTCCCACTCGTCCCGCGCTAGGTTCCACACCTTGCTGGCGGTGTTGGGGCGCAGCTCGCTCGCGAAGGCGTAGGGGTCCGCTTTTTCCAGAATCTGGCCGTGCGGCCCAAGAATCTGGTACTTGTACATCTCGCCCTCGCCCAGCCCCGGGATGAAGAGCTCCCAGATGCCGGTGCCGCCGCGCGTGCGCATGGAGTGGCGACGCCCATCCCACCCGTTGAAGTTGCCGACGATGCTGACCCGCTGCGCGTTGGGGGCCCACACCGCAAAGGCGGTGCCCGCCGTGCCCTCGTGCTCGATCAGGTGCGCGCCCAACTTCTCGTAGGAGTGGTGGTGATTGCCCTCCCCCAACAGTTGCAGGTCGAAATCGGTGAGGAGCGGCCCAAAACGGTAGGTGTCCTCCTCGCGCCGCACGTCCCCGTTGTAAAGGGTCAAGTCGAATTGGTAGGGGAAGAGCGTATCGCCCTTTATCACCGCCTCGTAAAGCCCATGCTCCTGCACCCGTTCCATCGGGATCGTCTCGCCGGTGTCGCCCCGCACAAGGGTCACGGCCTGGGCTTCGGGGTGAAACGTCCGCACGGCAATGGCCGTGTCGCCATCCTGCTCCACCTTGTGGATGCCGAGTACTTCAAACGGGTCGTGATGGTACGCGTACAAGATACGATTGAGATGGTCAGGGGATATGGTACTCATCGGCTCCTCGAATGTGGTGAGTAAGAGCGTTGGGTCATTTGCGCGCCCCACGGCTTTGGGTACGGTTGGCCCGCCCCGCCGCGACGCGCTTGGTGGCGGGAGCATTTCGGAGGGGCAACCCTTTTTTTGCGGCCATGCCCGCATGATCCCCGCAGACGAGGGGGAGCGGCGCAACCTGATCCACCGTTCCCAGTTGCCAGGTTCGGGGCAGGTGCATCACATGCTGCTCGCACAGCAGCAGCCCGCAAAGGTAGCAGCAGCCAATCACGGGGCCATGCTCGGCACCACCCGCCCCACATTTGATGAGAGTGCTGCCTTGTGGGTTCTCGTCGTTGTCAGCCATGCTTCCCCTTATCGCGCAGGCGACGCAACAACTTGGAGCCTGCCTCGTTGCCTGTGTCCGGTGCGCTCGGGCGCGGGGGCGCAGGGGGTTCCCCTGGAGCCGGCGGGGCTCCCCAAAACACAGCGTCCGCTTCCTGGAAAAGCTGCTTGAGTTGCTGGCAGATCGCCTCGGCACGCGCTTGCCCGTGCGCGGCGTCCCCGTCAACGGCCTGCACCTGAATATCGAGGCTTGTGTCGGATTTGGCGGGGAGCAGGTGCACGTGAAAGACCACGGGCGAGAGCGCTTCTCCGATGTCGCCCGGCCAGTGCCCCATGATGTTGCGCGTGGGGACGGTCAGGCGGGTGCCATCCGACAGGACAAGTTGATCGAGCAGTTGCTCGTGAACGGAAACGACGCGAGTGGCACGGTCCAAAGCCCGCAGGAGGGCATCGTCGCGGCGGGCGGAGATGCCGCGTAGGGTCAGGGCGCAGGTGGTGGTGCTCGTGCTTTGGTAGGGGAGCGCCGCCACGTTGATCCGAAAATGGAGGGTGGCGCGGCTCAACTTGTTGATGCGCGGCTCCGGCACCGGATGCCCGAAGGGGTCGTAGAGCGCCGGAATCTTGATGTCCGAGAACACGTCCACGAAGCCCACCACCGCCTCGCCGGTCAGCCACGCCTGGCCCTGCGGGGGCGGTTCGTCCTCAAGGTGTAGCAAGAGTCGGGCCGTGTGATCGTCCTCCCCAAAGCGCAAATCGCTGACCGATACCTCCTCGCCGCTGCCGCCCGCCAGGGAGCGCCCCTGCGAGGGATGCAGGGAAAAGCGCGGCATCCCCTCCCCCCGCTGGAGGGTAGCTTTTTGGAAAAAGGGGCTCAGGCGGTGCATCCACCCCGTCAGCGGGAAAAGAAGCTCCAGGGTGCGCCGATCCCCGTATTGCGGGAAGTACGCCTGCACCTGAAAGGGAAAGCGAAGCTAAAGGGCAAGCGCGGAATCCGCCAAAAAACCTGGTAGCGAAATTCCAGCGTTTGGGTTGCAGGCCCCTCGCCCAGCCAGAGCATCGGCCAGCGCGGGAGCGGCTGCGCCAGTTCCCAGCGTCGCGTGTTGCTTTCCGGCCAGGGCGGGTCGGGCTCGCGAATGCGCCCCACATTTTCCACAATCACGCTGCCCGCGACGGCGGGCAGCTCTTCCATCTCCCAATCGCGCAGGTTGTGGGCGCGCTGGAAGGCGTCCAACTGGGCGCTCATGCGCGGCTGCAGGTCCACGATCACTTGCAGCAGGCCGCGCGGGCCGTCGGTGTGCGGGTGCTCGACGTAGCCGCCCGCGTCCAGCACCCCGTCCGCCTCGAAACGCTCGCGGAGTTCCAGGCGCGGGCGGCTGGCATCCAGCGGGAAAAAAAGCTTTTGCTGCGCGCGGCTACTTTCCGCGCGCCCCACCAGGGCTATTGCCGCCAGGACGGCAGCGAGCAGCGGCACGAAAAGCACCCAGGGCAGGGAAAATTGCAAAAGATAAAGGACGACCATGGC
Source organism: uncultured Chloroflexia bacterium (assembly GCA_963845765.1). Classification (GTDB taxonomy): domain Bacteria; phylum Chloroflexota; class Anaerolineae; order Ardenticatenales; family Ardenticatenaceae; genus CAWJTI01. The sequence goes on along the minus strand of CAWJTI010000009.1, from coordinate 139,751 downwards.
CATCAGGGTGAGGAGGACGAGCAGGGCGAGCACCCGCCGCGCGCGCGGGCTTTGATGCACGCAGAACGGGCAGTGCGCCGCCTCGAAGATGTCCTCGCCGCGCAGGTGCTCGCCCATCTGCACCTGCTGGCCGCGCCCCCGGTACCACTTTAGCTCTTGATGGGCGAAGAACGGGCGGAGCAGCGGCGACAGGCGCGGCGCGCACGCGGCGCAGTAGGCGCGCCCGCAATGGTGGCACAGGTAGGCGGGTGCTGCGGCCCTCCCCTGCTCGTGGCAGAGCGAGCAGCGATGGCGCTCCCCCCAGGGCACCACCACCGAGACGGCATCGGGCAGGGGTTCCTCCGGGCGCAGTTCAGGGTTTTTCCGCGTGGTGCGCGCCTCAACCATGGTCAGTGCTCCTCGTGGCGGAGATTCAGCCGCTGATGGAGCCGCTCTTCCAGCCAGCGTACCTGCTCCATCGCCTCTTCCCACGCGCCCCTATAATAACCGCGCAGGGAAATCTCGTAAACCTTGGGGATGGGCTGGCTCGCCATCATCACACGATCCGCCTGTTTGGTCAGGGGCGCGAGCGGGAACATGGGCGGCTCGCGCTGCTCGATGGTCACGTCGAGGATGAGCGGGTAGCCCGCGATCTCGCGCGTGGCCCACCAGCGCTGCCCCACCCGCTCGGCCAGCCAGCCGCGCGCCTCGTTGAACTCAAAGCCGCGCTCGCGCAGCGCCTGCTCGACCTCCGCAAAGGGTTTGGGCACCGGCTCGATGGGGAGCCAGCTGTAGCGTCGCTCCCACAGCAGCGGCACCCCCTCCGGCGGCCTGTCGTCTCAGCACGTACTCGAAATCGCCATGCACCTCGGTGCGATAGCTGAGCAGCGGCTTGTCGTCACAGTTCAACTGTTGCAGGTAGCCCGCCGCGTCAAAGTAAAGCGCGCGCACCCGCGACAGGGCGATGTTGGACGCGTCCAGGCGAAAGCGCCCCTTGAAAAAGCGATCCCCGCGCAGCAGGGTGGCCGGTTGGCGCACCCCGATGCGAAAAGAAATCTCGCCGCGCAGCGGCCCCTTGCCCTCCGAGGTCATCCGCAGCGGCACCCCCTCGACTACCACCTGCTTGTAGCGCTCGTCCACAAAAAAGCGCGCCTCGGGCGGCCCGTGCCACTCCAACTGCTCGGCCACAACCGGCACCGGCCAGTTGATGTGGAGCCGCCCCAGGCTGATCTTGCAATTTTCCTCCGTCACCTCTTTGGGGCGGCGCAGGTTTACCGAAAAGCGAACGTGGAGCGCCCATTCCAGCCCCGAGGCGGCGTTGGGGGCGGGCAGGCGGTAGCCTTCCGACGCGCCGGGCGGGAGCGGCTCGCTGGGCACCGCCGCGTCGCGCGCCATGAACAGGTGGAACTCGACGGGGAAGGGCAAAGGGGGGTCGGGCCGATAGAACAGTTGCTCCCAGCCGAGCGCGCCCGCCTCGATCTGATCTTCCAGCCGCTCGGTGCCCTCGCCGAGGAGGGGAAAGCGCAGCGGAAATGCCTGGTAGGGCGGCTTGTCCCACGCGCGCACCTGGCTCAGCCGCTCGGCCAAGTCAGATTTGCCGATGTGGGCCAGCGCGAGCCAGCCGTAGCGCACCGGCAAGTCGCCCGCGTGGCGTGCCGTGTGGCGCATCGCGTCCGCGAGCGCCTCGCGCCCCATCTTGTCGCAAGGGAGCATGATCTGGATCTCGCCGAGGGTCTTGGCGGGCTGCGGGTCGTGGATCGCGTTGCGCTCCACTTTAATCTTGTAATGGTACTCTTCGATAAATTCGATCTTGGCGGGGCGGGCACGCACGGGGAAACCGAGCGCGGGGCCGTGCGCCGCCGCCTCCTCCTCGCGCGGTTCCTCCGCCACGGGGCGGCCAAGATGGGGGGCGCGCGCCATGGGGCCGCGCCGACGGCGACGGCGGCGCAGGCCACCCCACCGACTAAACCAGGAGCCGCGCCCGCTTTTCTGCTCGCTCATAGGGTCTCCTCGCTGGGGGGCAAGCCGCGAATCGAGGTGGCTACCATCCAGGCAAGGAAGGTAGCCATCGCGTTCTTGTCAGACGCATACTGGTCGGGGCGGGTGGAGGTGAAGGAGAGCGCCCCGACGGTCGTGCCCGCGCCGTGCAGGGGGAGCAGCAGGGCGGAGCGGGTGCCCTCCTTCCAGAGCACGTCCCGATGGCTGGCGCTGCTCCACGGTGGGGCGAGCAGGTCGTTGATACGCAGCGGCTGGCCGTGCGCCACAAAGCGCTCCAGGGTTTCCACAGCGGCGCGCGGCACCTCGCCAGTCTGGGTGACGTCGGCGGGGCGCGCGCTGGACGCGCGCCAGATCTGCCAGCCCTGCGCGCTCAGGAGCGCCAGCGCACAGGCGGAAAACGGTAGCAACCCGCGCGCGCCCTGGACCAACGCCGAGAGCAGCTGGTCGGGGCCGGTCGCGGCGGTGAATTGCTCCGCCAGGGGGGTGAGGCTGTCTAGCAGCGCTTGCTCGGACATGGAGGGCTACCCCTTCGGGTGGACAGCACGCGGACGGCACGAGCGGATGGAGAACGGATTTTTTACCACGGAGGCACGGAGTACACGGAGAACAAGCAATTTTACTCCCTGCGCTCCGTGCCCCCCGTGGCAGGTTCATGGGTGCGACTCGTCCGCCTGAAGCGCGGCGAGGATGTCGCGGACGTGCGCCTCCTCGTGCTCGATCATTTCCTTCACCAGGTCGGACAGGGTGCCGCGCTCGCCCCAAGGGTAGAGCATCTCCTCGAACAGCAGGGACGGGTCGATGGCCCGCACCGCAAATTGCAGCTCGCGGCGCACCATGCCCCAATCCATGCGGCACTGCGCGGGGTCGAAGCCCTTGCGCCGCTGGTACGCCCGCTGGTTGTACTCTTCCAACACGTACTGCTCGCCCAGCGAGTAGCTGTCCTGCTCGCCATAGGCCTGGACGGAGGCCAGCGCCTCCCGCTCCCAGGCGGCAAGGTGCCCCACCACGTCCATCACCCGCCACTCGTTTTCCGGGTACACGATGGCGTACTCGTCCACGCCGCGCAGCGCCTCGATCATCGCCTTGCGCGAGCGCGCGAGGTGCGCGATGAGCCGCTCTTTTTCTTGCTCGGCTGTTGTGTCGTGCGCGTGCCCGTTGCTGTTTGCCCCTGTCACAGTCGGTCCACCATCTCCTGTTGCTTGTCGCGGCTCTCGCCCGCCGCTATCTCGATAGTTGTTGCGGGGTCGCCCCCCTGCCAGAGCGCCACCGGTAGCACCCGCGCGGTCAGCGCATCGAGCGCGCCGCGCGGCGGCACCGCATCGGTGACGCGCAGGCAAATTCCCCCCGCCCAGCCGCCCGCCCCGAGGATGCCGAGCCGTTCCAACTCGGCCCCGACCTCGTCGAGCAGCGCCCGCTGCGCCGCGCTCCCCCCCTGAAGATGGAGGGTCGCCACGCGCTGCTCGCAGGCGAGGGCCAGCAGCAGCGCCCCCTCGATCAGGTACAGCGGCATCTCATCCACGATCAGGCGCGTCGGGGGCCGCGTCCAGGCGGGCGAGCACGCTGGCGGGCTGCCCCGCTTCCAGGTGGAGCCGCCCCGCGCCATCGCGCCGCGCGACCCCCGCGAGCGCGCGGCGCAGCGCGGCGGGTGCAAGGCGGAGCGCCTGTTGAAGCGCCAGCGCCCCCCCGTGTTCGAGCCACCCCTGCACGTCATCGGGCTCGGCGCGGCCCAGCGGGTCGAGCAGCTCGCTCACCCGCCTGCCCCGCGCCGCCGCCGAATCTCCACCCCTGCCTTCTCGATCAGCATCGCGGTGGGGGGCGGCTTCTTCAACAATTGCACGCGCACCTCCTCGACCGGAAAGGTGTCCAGCACGGCGCGCGCGATCTGCTCCGCCATAAATTCCAGCAGCTTGCAGCGGCACTCGGTGCCGACCCGCTGCACGGTGCGCGCCAAATCGGAGTACGAGATGGTGTCCGCCAGGTCGTCGCTCTGCCCCGCCGCGCGCAGGTCGTAGCGCACCGCTACCGTCGCCACGAGCCATTGCCCCACCTCGCGCTCCGCCTCCGAGACCCCCACGGCAGCGAAAAATTCCAAGTTGTGGATCAGGATGGTGTCCATGAGACGGGAAGCTCTCGACTGCGTAGGTGCCAGGCGGCTGGCTCAAGAAGGTAGTCCCTGGATTATACGGGTGCCCTTGGAGAAGTGTCAAGGGAGGGTTGCATCATTTTCGCGCGGGCGGGGGCAGGATGCCCCAGAAAAAAGTTGACGAATCAGGGAAATGTGGTACACTGTCGAATGTGAACCCATACTTTTTTGTACAGGACGTATCCGTACCGCAGCGTTCCGCTCCAGAGTCGAGATGAGGGACTGTGTAAAGAAGTGAAGGTTACGTATTTACTCAAGCTCGATTCTTAAGGAGACAAACGTGAGCGAGCGAATTACTGGTACTGTTAAGTTTTTCAACACGGAGAAGGGCTTCGGCTTTATCGCCCCGGAGAATGGTGGCAAGGATGTTTTCGTCCACTATTCGGCCATCCAAGATCAGGGCGGCTTCCGCAACCTGAACGAGGGCGATCGCGTCGAGTTCAGCATCGAGTCCAGCGCGAAGGGGCCCCGTGCCGCTGAGGTTACGCGCCTCTAAGCCGGACCTGGCATACCACGCCACCCCAAGGACACCCTACCGAAATGGTAGGGTGTCCTTTTTTTGTTTGGCTCGTAACGGCAGCAGGCGGCAGGCAGCAGGCGGCAGGCGAGCAGGCGGCAGTGGGTTCCCGCAACGCGGGTAGGCGGCAGTGTCGCGTAATCCGTCAATCTCAAATCTCAAATACCCATAGGGCACGATGTCTGAATCCAAGAGAAGGCGGCAGTGGGTTCCCACAACGTGGGTAAGGCGGCAGGCAGTGGCGGAGAATAGGGGACTGTCCGCGTAAGCGGACTTGAGGTATCAGGGGCGACTTGCAGTCGCCGCTCGCCTACCAAAACTGGACAAGGGGTTAGCAGGACAGACCTCTCGTAACGTTCGATCTACTACCTGTAGTTTGACAGGGAAACGAAGAGGGCGTACCGTGAAGCACGCAGCGAATCAATAGGATAGGGGGAAGCGATGCAGGAAGCTAAAGGTAAGTTGATCGGGAAAAAGGGGATGCAGTTGAGTTACGGGCAGTGGTACCCCGAGGACTCGCCAAATGCGGTAATCATCCTGGTTCATGGCTACGCGGAGCACAGAGGGCGCTACCCGCATGTGATCGAGGCGATGGTGGCGCGCGGCTACGCGGTCTTTGCGCTCGATCACCGGGGGCATGGCGCGAGCGAGGGGCCGCGCGCCTGTGTCGAACACTTCGACTATTTTGTGGAGGACCTTGACCTGCTCGTGCGGGAAGCGACGCAGGCGCACCCTACCTTGCCGCTCGCCCTGTACGGGCACTCGATGGGCGGACTGATCGCGACCCGCTACGCGCTGGAACACGAAAAAGAGGTGGACGCCCTGATCCTCAGCGGCGCGGCGCTCCTGGTCGGCGAGGAGGTGTCGCCGCTCCTCAAGCGGGTCAGCAGCTTTCTAGCAAAGGTAGCGCCCCGCTTGCCCACCCTCCCCTCCCAGAACAATGTGCTCAGCCGCGACCCGGAGGTGGAACGCCACTTTCTAGCGGACCCGCTCTGCTATAACGGGAAGGTGAAAGCGCGCATGGGCCATGAAGTGCTCGTGGCATCGACGGAAACGCGGGAGCGGATGGGCCAATTGACGCTGCCGATGCTCATCATGCACGGCGAGAAGGATCGGTTGACCAGCCCGGAAGGCTCGCGGCGGCTGTACGAGCAGGCGCGCAGCCAGGACAAAACCCTCAAGATTTGGCCCGGCGGCTTCCACGAGCCGCACAACGACCTGCAAAAAGAGGAGGCCATCGCCTTGATGCTCGACTGGCTGGACGAGCGGGTGCGGCTCGTCCAGCCCCTGATCCACGCGTAGGATAGAGCCGACAACCAAACGGGTGGAGCCAACAACAGGAGCACTCTGGCCCTGGGATTGCGCGACAGGGTAGCGTTTGTGGCGGGCGCGAGGGCAGGGCTGGGCAAAGCCGCCGCGCTGGAACTGTTGCGGGAGGGGGCACGGGGGCCGCTACCGGGGCCTGATGTAACAGAGCAGGGACAAAATCGCGAGCACCATTCTTGCTGCTATAATATCAGTTACTTGAAGCAATCACCTCTACGCCTGAAGGGTCTGTTCGATTTGACTCCAGACAAAATTCCATAGGGCAACCCACACAGCCTTCCCTAATTGCTGTGTCCTTCGCCTGGCCTGATGAGGCAGGGCGATTGCTTCATCTTAACTCTCTATTGCTCTTGATCAACAAATCCCAACGTTACACTCACAGCCCGCAAGAGCGTAATGAGAAGGGAAGGAAATGCATACACGAGATAAAATGGTATTGATTGTTGACGACGACACAGGCGTGCAAGAAACCCTTGAGGCGATACTCGAATTTGAGGGGTACGAGGTAGCCATCGCCCACGACGGGCTGGAGGCCCTGGAATGGCTCACCCAAGCTACCCCCGACCTGGTCCTGCTCGACCTGATGATGCCGCGCCTGGACGGCTTCGGCGTGGTGCGCGAGTTGGAGCAGCGTGGCAGGCGCTCGGCTATGCCGATCGTCGTGCTCACGGCGGATGGTCGCGCCAAGGAAAAAGCGGAACAGGTGGGCGCGGATGGCTATGTGGCCAAGCCCTTCGAGCTGAATAACCTGTTGGCAGAAATTGAACGCGTGATGCGCGTTGCCTGACGCCCCGCGCCGCGTGTGGCACGGGGTACGGGCGAGTTCCCCTAACGAGGGCCGATGATTCGTCGGGTAACAGGCGGCTCATTTTATTGGACGAGCCTGTTTTGGGCACTGCTCCTCACGGGTGCCCTTTTTGTGCTGCTCGCCCGCGCCTTGGCGTGGCACCCGTACTGGCTCTGGCTCGTGGCGATCAACGTCGCCACACTGGCGCTTTTCGGGATCGACAAGTGGCAGGCACGGCGCGGGCGTGGCCGCGCGCCAGAACTCGTGCTGCACTTTTTCGCGCTGCTGGGTGGGTTCGGCGGCGCGCTCGTGGGCCGACAACTGTTTCGGCACAAAACACGGCGCGCCGCGTTCCTGCTCGTGCCGCTCCTCGCCGCGCTCCTCCACCTGCTCGGCGGCTACTACCTTTTTGGGCGGCCCCCGCTCTAGCTCGGCGGCCCCATCTCCACCAGGGTTTGACCGCGCTCCACCGCGTCCCCCTCGCTCACCAGCAGGCGCGTGACCGTGCCCGCGTGGGGCGCGGTCACGCGTAGCTCCATCTTCATCGCTTCCATTAGCAGCAGCAGTTGGCCCTGCTCCACACCCTCGCCCGCCGCCACCCGCACCGCCACGATCTGGCCGGGCATCGTCGCCGCGAGGGTGTCCATCCCGCTCCCGTCCTGGCGCGGTTTGCGCCGCTGGAGCAGGCGCGTGGCATGGACCACCTCGCCCCCCAGGGAAAGCCAACGGTCGGTGCCCTGCTCCGCGTGGCGCGCGCGCATGAAGCGCCCGTCCACCCACAGGTCGAGGGTCGTCGGGTCCACCTCGCTCGCCCGCACGCGGTAGCGCCGCTCACCGACCACCACCTCAAACCCCTCGGGCCGCTCGATCACCTGAACGGTGTGGCTTTCCTCCCCAACTCGATAGCGATACTCCACAGGTGGCTCCTTTTATGGATGGGAACTCATAGAAACTCGTAGAAACTCGTAGAGGAGCTTCATTCCCGCGATCACTCGTTCTCCGCTCCGCCCTCTGCGTCTTTGCGCCTCTGCGTCTTTGCGTTGTGCCGTTCGTCCTGCGTTCTACGTTCATCGCTCCACCGTGCCGACGCGGAAACCATCGCGCTGCCGCCAGGGGTTGTAGGGATCGCCGCTGTGGAGGCGCTGGAGCTCGTCCGCGCGGCGCTGCGCGAGCAGGTCGTGGAGCGCGAGGGCGATCAGCGCCTCGTCGGGCAGCGCGGCAGGCTCGTGCCCCCACTCGCCCAGGTAGCGCTCGATGAAATGGGTCGTCGCCTCGCCCGCCTGGAAGACGGGGTGCGCCAGCACCGCCTGCAGGAAGGGGAGGTTGGTAGTCAGGCCGAGCAGGGTGTAGTGGGCCAGCGCCCAGCGCATCTGGCGGATGGCGGCGGCGCGGTCGGGCGCGTGGACGATGACCTTGGAAATCATCGGGTCGTAGTGGATCGTCACCTCGTCGCCAGTTTTGACCCCCGCGTCCACGCGCGTGCCTTCCGGCTCGTCGGCAAGCAGAACCGTGCCGGTGTCGGGAAGAAAGTTGCGGGCGGGATCCTCGGCGTAGACGCGGCACTCGATGGCGTGCCCGCGCTGCTGTAGCTCGTCCTGCGCCCAGGGCAGCGGCTCCCCCGCCGCGACGCGAAGCTGCCACTCCACCAGGTCCAGCCCGGTTACCATCTCCGTCACCGGGTGCTCCACCTGGAGGCGCGTGTTCATCTCCAAAAAGTAAAAGCCCCCCGCCGCGTCCACAATGAACTCGACGGTGCCCGCGTTGACGTAGCCCACCGCGCGCGCCGCCGCGACCGCTGCCTCGCCCATTGCGGCGCGCAGGGCGGGGGTCATCACGGGCGAGGGGCTTTCCTCGATGATCTTTTGGTGGCGGCGCTGCACCGAGCAGTCGCGCTCGAAAAGGTGCAGGGTGGTGCCGTGCGTGTCCGCGAAGATCTGAAACTCGACATGGCGCGGCTCGGTGATGTACTTTTCGAGGAAGACGCTGTCGTCGCCAAAGGCGTTGCGCGCCTCGCGCTGCGCCGCGCCGATGGCCTCGGCCAGCGCCTCCGGCTGCCTCGACGACGCGCATCCCCTTGCCGCCGCCGCCCGCTGCCGCCTTGACCAGCACGGGATACCCAATGCGCGCCGCGGCCTCCTCCATAGCAGCGGGGCTGCTCTCCCCCTGATAGCCCGGCACGACAGGCACCCCCGCCGCCTCCATCAGGGCGCGCGCCTCGGTCTTGGAGCCCATGCGCGCGATCGCCTCCTCGCCCGGCCCGATCCAGACCAGCCCCGCCGCGCGCACCGCCCGCGCGAAGGCTGCGTTCTCCGCCAGAAAGCCGTAGCCCGGATGGATCGCTTCCGCACCGGTCGCCAGCGCCGCCGCGATGAGCCGGTCCGCGCGCAGGTAGCTCTGCGCGGGCGGCGGCGGGCCGATCAGCACTGCCTGATCGGCCTCGCGCACATGGTAGGCCCCCGCGTCCGCCTCGGAATACACAGCGACCGTCGCGACGCCGAGGCGGCGGCAGCTGCGCATGATCCGCGCCGCGATCTCGCCACGGTTGGCAACCAAAATTTTGTTGAACAAAGCCTTAGCTCCTCACCTCGTTGTGGGTATTCGGTATGAGATATTGGGTATTGGGTATTTGCCCTTTGCCTTTTGCTTTTTGCCCTTTGACTTTTACCTTTTGCCTTTCCGTTTCCGTCCCTTCTCCTCCGGCTCGCGCCAGCCGCGCAGGGCCCGCTCCGCCTCGGCGCGCGTGCGGATGTGCCCCTGCGCCTGCTGCTCGCGCAGGTGCTCCAGCATCCTGCCAACGATCGGCCCGCTCTGGCTGGTTAGCTCCATGATCTCGTTCCCGTTCAGGAGCGGTTTGATCTGGACGTAGCGCTCGCGCTCCTCGAAAAACCCCTCGAAGAGCCGCGTCACCACCTGGATGACCTCCGCGCGATCCTCGGCAAAGGCTTTGCCGCGCTGGTCCGCCACGGAGTGCAGCGCGATGTCCGGCCCGCTCTCGCCCACGTCGCGGAAAAAGCGGTACAGGGCGCGGTCGCTCGGCGGCACGTGGCTCGACAGGTGGAGCGGGCGCAGGTGGTGGCGGATGATGCGCTCGCCGTACTCGACAGCTTTGGCCGCAAACTTCATGCGCCGCATGATGCCGACGATCATCTCGGCCCCGACCACCTCGTGCTGGTAGTAGTGGATGCGCCCATCGTTGCCGACGGTGCGGGTCGCGGGCTTGCCCACGTCGTGCAGCAGCGCCACATGCTTGAGCAGCAGCCAGCGCGGTAACTCGTGCGCGATCTCCTCGCGCAGGTGCTCGGCCATCGGCCCCGCAAAGCGCGCCAGTTCGCCCTGCCAGAAATCGCTCTGGCCCGACGAGGGAAGCAACTTTTCCATAGCGTCCAGCACCAGCAGCGAGTGGCCGTACACGTCGTGGGAGTGCGGCGCGGATTGCGTCACCCCCTTGGCGACTATCAGTTCCGGCAAAAGCATCTTGAGCGCGCCGACCTCGTCCAGCATCGTGACGCGCGCCGCCGCGCCGTCGGGGGCAAGCAGCCTCATCCACTCCTCGCGCGTGCGCTCGGCGGCAACCTTGCCCAGCCCCGAGGCGGCGGCGCGCATCGCCCGCTCCGTCTCGGGGGGGATGCTCAGCCCGTGGGTGGCGTGGATCCGCACCGCACGCAGCAGGCGCAGCGGGTCGTCGCGCAAGGCGCGCGGTCCGGTCGCCCGCAACCGGCCCGCCTCCAGATCCGCCACCCCGCCGGTGGGGTCCACCACCTCACCAGTCAGCAGGTTCAGGGCGATGGCATTGACGGTGAAGTCGCGCAGCCGCAAATCCTCGTCCAGCGTGACCCCCTCGCCCTGGTCCGCCTCGCCACGAAAGCTCGCCACGTCGATCCAGAGCGGCTTCCCCTCGTGGCGCACCACCACACGCCCGACGCGGCGCGCCTCGTCCAGCGGGACAAACGCGCCGCGCAGCTCGTCGGCAATCCGCTGCGCCCAGCGCAGCCCGTCGCCCGCGATCACAAAATCAAAGTCCTTGACCGCGCGCCCCAGCAGCAGGTCGCGCGTCGCCCCACCGACGAGCCAAGCCGCCTCGCCCGCCTCGTGCAGCAGGGTGGCCGCGCGCTGTACCGGCGCGGGAAGTTGGGAAAGAGGGTGGTTCATGAGTGTTGTAGGGGGAGGGAGATTGGAGATTGGAGATTGGAGATTGGAGACTATGTGCCCAGAATGGGGTATTGGAGATTGCAGATTGCAGTTTAAAAGGAATGTTCTGTATTGAGACGGAACGGTGAGTGCCACGCGTAAAGCGCGCGGGAAGCGCATTGGGAATCTCATCCCAATGCACAGTTCACGAGAGCAAGAGCGGTGCCCGCCTGCTATGATGAAGGAGTGTGGCCCTAACCCTAGAAAATCAAAAACCGAGGACGGTAGAAGAACAAGGTTATGTCCTTCTACCGTCCTCGGTCCTCGGTCGTCGGTCGTCGGTCGTCGGTCGTCGGTCGTCGGTCGTCGCTACCGCATCTTCATCGGCAGGCGAACCACAAACTCTGTGCCGCGCGCCGGGGCGTCCTGCACGCAGATGTCGCCGCCGTGCGCGGTGACGATCTCGCGCGCGATCGCGAGGCCGAGCCCCAGGCCGCTCGTGCCGCGTGCGCTGTCCGCACGGTAAAAGCGCTCGAAGAGGCGCGCCTTCTGCTCGTCAGGGATGCCAGGGCCGTTGTCCTCCACCTTGACCTCGATCCACCAGCGCCCCAGCGAGTCGCTGCGCGTGTCGCTGACCCCATCGTGCCCGTTGCCGCCCGACACCCCGTTGCGCACCCCCCCCAACGAGGCAGCCAACGACACGCGCCCGCCGCCCTGCTTGGCATGGGTGAGCGCGTTGTCGATCAGGTTAGTCATCACCTGCTCCAGTCGGTCCGCGTCCCCATGGACCGGCAGGGTGCGGCGCGGGATGGTGCTCTCGAACTCCACGCCGAGCGCATCGGCCTGCGCCTGGAACTTGTCCGCGCAGCGCTCCAGCAACTGGTTCATCGTGATATCGCGCTGCACCATGCTGAAACGCCCCGCCTCGATACGCGCCAGGTCGAGTAGCTCCTGCACCAGCCGCCCGAGCCGCGCCGCCTCGCCGTGGATGATCGCCGACACGCGCGTAACCTGCTCTGGCGGCACCGCCCCATCCATGAGCGCCTGGCTGAATCCCTGGATCGAGGTGAGCGGGGTCCGCAGGTCGTGGCTCACGTTGGCGAGAAAGTCGCGCTGGGTTTGCCGCGAGTGTTGCACCTCCGTCGCCATGCTGTTGAAAGTCTCGCCGAGGGTGCGAAATTCGGCCAGATCGCTTCCGGGCTCGACACGCGCCTCGTAATCCCCGCGCGCCATCCGGTTCGCCGCCAGGGTGAGCGCCTCCACCGGTGCGGCCAACTGCCGCGCGGTGCGCCGCCCCAGCAGCCCGGCCACCAGCACCCCCAGCGCGCCCAGCAGCAACGCGCCGGGCAGCAGCAGCAGCCACGAGTCCAGCACCGTTGCGACCGGCAGCGCCGTCACGACGCGCGCGCCTGGAAAAGCGTCAAGCTCGGTGGGCAGGATCGTGAAGAAAAAGCGCTCGCCCCCCACGCGCGCCTGCCGAACCGGAAAGCGTTGTGGGGCAACCAGCGGCCTGTCAAAGAAGGAGCGCTGCAAGGGCAACTGTCGCCCCGCCAACGAGCCCTGGCTGTCTTCCAGCACGGTGCCATCCGGCTCGACCACCAGCACCCGCATCCCGCCCGCGTTCAGCGCTTGCAGCAGCGGGCGGATGTTGTCAGGGGTCACGCGCTCACTGTCCAGGCGAGGGGCCACCAGCGCGGCAACCAGCCTCACACTGCGTTCCGCGGAGCGCACCTGCGCTGTACGTACCAGAATCGCGCCAGCCAGGCTCGCCAGCAGGATGCCAGCGAGCGCAACGGCGATGTAACTAACGGTTAACCGCTGTCGTAGCGTCATGCCACTTCCACCAATCTGTAACCAATTCCCCATACTGTCTCGATCACCAGGGCAGCGTCGCCCGCGTCCCGCAGCTTTTCGCGCAGGGTGGCAATGTGAACATCCACGGTGCGGGTGTCCCCGTGATACGCGAAGCCCCACACCTCATCCAACAATTGATCGCGGCTGCACACCTCGCCCAGATGGCGCAGCAGCGTTTCCAGCAGCTCCCACTCGCGTGGGCGCAGCGCCAGCAGCTGCTCGCCCACCCACACGCGGCGCGCTCCCCTATCCATCAGGAGCGCCCCCGCCTGCAAAGCCACAGGCTCCGGCGGGCGCTGCTGCTCCCACCCGCGCCGCCGGAGCAGCGCGCGGGTGCGGGCCACCAGCTCGCGCGGGTTGAAGGGCTTCGTCACGTAATCGTCAGCCCCCAACTCCAGCCCCAAAATCTTGTCCACGTCCTCGTCGCGCGCGGTCAGCAGCAGGATGGGCACTGTGTTGCCCTGCGCCCGCAGGCGGCGGCACACCTCCCATCCGTCCAGCTTCGGCAGCATCAGGTCGAGCACCAGCAGATCCGGCTGGCTCGCCGCCACCTGGCGCAGCGCCTCCTCGCCATCCTGCGCGCTGACCACCTCGAACCCCTCGCGCGCAAAATACAGCCGCGCCAGCTCGATGATGTTCGGTTGATCGTCTACCACAAGAATCGTTGGCATGGAAGCGTCCGACTGCCCTTTACCCTTTTGCCTTTTGCCTTTTGCCTTGCCGTTTCACGTTTCAGCGAAACTGTCGGCGCGGCTGCGGCTCCAAAACGCTCTTGATCGTGGCGACGACCGCCTCGGCGGCCTCCGCGCCCGCGCGGATAAACTCGTCCGCGCGCTGGAAGTCGAGCCCCTCGAAATGGGTAACGTTCGGCTGGATGAGGGCATCCACGTGGCCGAGCTTGTTCTGGATGATGCCCGCCTCCATGATCTCTTCCTTGCCCAGCTGAAGGCTAACGAAGTTGGGCAGCCGCCCCGATTCCTTCATCACCTTGCGGTGGATGCGCTCCTCCAGCGAGACGATGACCGAGGAGGCGATCACGATGTCCACCTCGCCGCGCAGCGCGCTGGTGGGCACCGGGTTGACGGCGGCCCCGTCAATCAGGTAGCGGCCATGGTAGAGCACCGGATCGAAGAGCGGCACGATGGAGATCGTCGCGCGCACCGCCTGCGCGATGGAGCCCGCATTGAGCAGCACCTCCTCGCCGGTGATCACGTCCGCCGCGATGAGCCGCAGCGGAATCTCGGCCTCCTCGAAGGTTTTGTTGTCAAAGGCCTGGTTCAAAAAGTCCACCACCTTTTTGCCGCGCACCACGCCGGTACGGGGCGGAAAGTTGAAATCAACCAGCCCGCCGCGCACCCCCCAGCGCGCCTTCAACCCCCGCGCAAACGCCGCCACCTCCTCCACTGACTTGCCGATGGCGTAGAGCCCGCCAAACAGGCCGCCCCCGCTCGTGCCCGACATCAGGTCAATGGCGATGCCCTCGCGCTCCAGCACCTGCAGGACCCCGATGTGGGCGATGCTGCGCGCGTTGCCAGACGAGAGCGCCAGCCCCACCCGTTTGCGCGCGATGCGCCGCGCCAGCTTGGGGATGCTGTTTTGAAGGATGGGGTAGGGCCAGTAGTTGCCGTTGCGCGTAAAGCGCTTGACCCACGGGGTCGGGCGTCCGCCCAACTCGATGATAAGCTCCGCCTGCTCCGCCGCCTTGCGCGTCAGCCCGCTTTCCTCGCGCGGGATCGCCATCAGGATGCGCGAAAAGTGATCTACCACCTCGCTGAGCCGCGCCACGAGCGTGTCCGGCTCCGCGTGCGCGTCCATCGGCTCCAGCGTGACCTGCGGGTTCGCGCACTCGGACGACGCGGCCAGCCCGCCCAGATCGAGCAGCAGCACCCGCTCCCCGGTCACGCGCGCCAGGTTGTCGGCAAGCTCCAGCGCGCCGCTGCCCAGCACCGCCATCAGGTTGATCTCGTCGGTCTCGCGCGGCTGGCTCGTGGTGCGGGTCACGCGGCGGGCCAGCTCGCGGCTGATGGACCAGCCGATGGAGGGGAACATCTCGAACAAATCTTGAAGCTCTTCCTTGCCAAGCTCCCACAGGTCAGCGTCGATCACCACGCGCACCGTCGCGCTGCGGCAAGCATCGAGCAGCGGGGCGAGTTCGCCCACCAGGGTGCCCGGCCCCAGGTGGGTGACGAGGGTTTCCGGCGTGCCATGCAGCCCGCCGCGCAGCACCTGCACCTGCCCGGAGCGGATGATGAACATCGAATCGCCCAGCGCCCCCTCGCGCATGACCAGCTCGCCCTTGCGATACCGACGCAGGCGCAGCCGCCCACGGAGCGCGGTCAGCGCCTCATCCCCCAGGCTGCTGAACAGCGGGATCGCCCGCAGCTCATCCACCACCAGGTCATTTACACGGTAAGCTAGCTTCGTCGCGCTCATAGTCGCCACATGACCATCCTTGATCCCTAAAATCCGCCATCCATCCTCGGTCGTCGGTCGTCGGTCGTCGGTCGTCCGTCGTCCGTCGTCCGTCGTCCGTCGTCCCCGTCCCTACCCCGTCGCCCGCTGCGCGGGCACCCACGAGGCCGCCAGCGCTGCCGCCTCGCGCAGGTCGTGGGCGGCACCAATCTCCTGGAAGGTGTGCACGGCGCGCTTCAGCAGCGTGTGCGCCTCGGCCAGGTTGCCCTGCCTACCGCGCAGGGTAGCCATATAGAACTCCACCCGCGCCAACTCGTAGCGCAGTTGCGCCCCGACAAAAAGCTCCCCCGCGTGCCGAAAGTGCATCTCGGCGTTCAGCCATTCCGCCTGCGCCATGGCGCAGCAGCCGAGCGCGCGATGGGCGGAGGCTTCCACCAGCGGCGAGCCGACTTCCTGCGCCATTTCCAGCGCGAGCTGCGCTTCCCGCTGCGCTTCCGGCAGCGCGCCGCGCGCCCGCAGAATGTCCGCGTAGTCGCTGTGCACCTCTGCCTCGGATTCGCGCATGGCGAGCAGGTGCGCTTCTTCCAGCGCGCGCAGGATGAAGCGGTGAGCCGCCTTCAGCTCGCCGCGCGCCGCCTGCACCTGCGCCAGCGTGTGGTTCGCCGCCAGCCGCAGCGGGCGCATCTCCCACTCTTCGATCAGGGCGAGCGCCTGCTGCCCCTTGGCGAGCGCCTCGCCATGCGCGCCCTGCAACAGGTCCAGCGAGGCGAGCAGCAGCAGCGCCTCCCCCTCCAGGTCGCGCGCGGAGATGGCGCGGGCGATGGTCAACATCTGCTGGGCGAAGCGACGCGCCTCCGCCCAGCGGTCCAGCCGGATGAGCAGCGTCGCCATCGTGCCGCAGGAGGACGCGATCCCCGGCTGGAAGCCGAGCCGGTAGCGCAGCTTCAAGCTTTTTAGCGCGAAGGCGTGCGCCTCCGACCACTTGCCCTGCACAGAATAGGTAGCCACCAGCCGGTTGTAGGCCGAGGCGATGTCCTGCATGGCATCGCTGCCCTCCAGCAGCGCCAAGCTGCGGAAGGCCAGGCTCTGCGCCCGCTCCAGGTCGCCCAATTTGTAGGACACCCAGCCCAGATCGTTCAGGATGCGCGCCCGCTCGATCTCCCAGGTGTCCTGCTCGTCGCGTTCCAACTGCTGGAGCGCCTCGCTCAGCCAGTGGAGCGCCGCCTCGTACTCGCCGCGCCGCTCGTTGAGGCGCGCCACCTTGCGATGCGCCTCGGCGCTGCGGCGCGCTTCCCACAGCGCGGGCTGGGCGGCAAGCTCCGCCGCCTGGCGGTAATGAAGCTCCGCCTCGTCAAACAGCTGGTCGAACATGGACGCATCGCCGAGCAGGTCGTGCAGCCGCCACTGGTCATCCAGCGACACCTCGATCTTGTCGGTGAGCGCGAGGGCGCGCGTGCCGTAGTGGATCACCGCCCCGTTGTCGAAGCGCGCACTCGCGCTCGCGGCTCCCTGGATCAAAAAGGGCAAGGCGCGCTGCCACTCCTGCGCCTGCTCGTAGTGGTGCGCAATCAACTCGGCGAGCGGGGCGCTCGTCTCGGTGGCGGGCGAAAAAAGAATTTCCATCGAGCCCGCGACCAGCGCGTGCAGCTCGCGCCGCTCGCGTAGCAGCAGCTCCGCATAGATCGTTTCGCGCACGAGCGGGTGCTGAAAGCGCCACTGCTGCTCGCCCGCGTCGCGTAGCGGTGCCTCTGCCGCCTCCACGCGCTCGACCACGTCCTGCTCCGCCAGCTCCGCCAAAATCGGTGCCGGGGTGAGCGGGTACGCGTCGTGCTGCGCCACATGCTGGAGCAGGTTGAGCGGAAACGTGCGCCCAATCACCGAGGCCAGCTGCAGGGTGCGGTGCGCGTCGGCAGAAAGCCGGTCCAGCCGCGCGGTAATCAGCGCGGTGAGGGTGGCCGGCACCCGCGCGTCGCCCTGGTCGAGTGCGCTGCGCTGCGCGCGCGGGCTGCTTCGCGGGACGAGGTTACCGGTCGCCGCCCACGTGGCGAGCAGCTCTTCCATAAAAAAGGGGTTGCCCGCCGCCTGCCGCAGCAGGTGATCCCGCCGCGCGGGTGAGAACGTTTCCGGGCGCTGGCGCTTGCCCAGCAGTAGCTGGTCCAGCAGTAGCCCCATTTCCAGCCAGGTCAGGGAAGGTAGCTCCATCCGCGTGAGCCGCTCTTCTACACGCCCCACGAGCCGGTCGAGCCGGTCGAAAACCGGGGTGTTCTCGGTGCGTGCCACCAGGATGAAGGTCAGCGGGATGTTCTCGGTTTTGCCCAGCAAAAAGACGAGCAGGTCCAGCGTGGCGCTGTCGGCCAGGTGCATCTCTTCCAGGATGACGAAAAGCGGCTGCTGGAAGGCGAGTGAGGCGAGGAGGACCCGCAGGGCTATAAAATCTTGCTGGCGCAGCTGCGCCGGGGCCTGCCGCTGCACCTGCTGCGCCAGCTGCGGGTCGGGGATCGGCAGGCTCATAAAGTGGGCCAAAAAGGGCAGCAGCTCGTCGGGGGCGATTTCGGGCACCCGCTCTTCCAGAAAGCGGCGCATCTTGTCCCAGCGCGCGCCCTTGCTGTCGGTTTCCTGGATGGCAAAAAGGGTTTCCAGAATCGTGATGAAGGGCCAGTAGGAGACAGGCTGCCGGTAGGAAAGCGAGGCACCGTACACGGTGCGGTAGATGTGGGGGTTGAGCTGGGCCTGCCACTTATCAAGGAGGCGGCTCTTCCCGATGCCCGCCTCGCCGGTGATGAGGACCACCTGCCCCTGCCCCTGCCGCGTCTGCTCCGCGATATCATCCAGGGCCATCAGGTTGCTTTGCCGCCCCACGAAGGGCCGCGCCGCCTGCGCCGGGCTCTGGGTGCTGGCCTGGGCGCGCAGGCTGGAAATCTGGTAGCAGCCGACGGTTTCCTGCCGCCCCTTGACCTGGAGCATCCCGATCTCTTCCACATTGAAGAGGTGCGCCACGCGCTGGTAGCTGCTCTCGCTGATGAGGACGGTGCCCGGCTCGGCCAGGGTTTCCAGCCGCTGCGCCACGTTGACGGTGTCGCCGATTACGGTGTACTCCATGCGCAGGTTGGGGCCGATGTGCCCCGCGATCACTTGGCCGGTGTTGATGCCGATCCGCATCTGGAGCCCCTCGTCGCGCCACTGCTCGTTGATGTCCAGGAGCCGACGGTGCATTTCCAGCCCGGCGCGGCAGGCGCGCTCCGGGTCGTTCTCGTGCGCCACCGGCACCCCGAAGAGCGCCATCAGCCCGTCGCCGGTGAACTTGTCCACCGAGCCCTCGTACTCGTAGATCACCTCGACAAAGGCGCGGCGGCAATGGTCCAGGCGGGCAAACACCGCCTCGGGCTCGTGGTTCTCGGAGAAGGTGGTGAAGCCCTGCAAATCCAGGAAGAGCACCGTCACCTCGCGGCGGCCCCGCCCCTCGCGCCCACGCTCCGCCGCGATCTTTTCGGCAAAGGCTTCGGGCATCCACGCGCGCAGTCGGTCGTTCAGGTCGCCGGTGGTCTGGGCGGGGCCGGGAAAGCCATCGGTTTTGCTTTCCCCGATGCGAAAGCCGCACTTGCCGCAAAAGTGAAAGTCCAGCGGGTTTTCAAAGCCACAGCGGTCGCAGCGGTTGGTGAGCACTGTCGCGCAAAAGGCGCAGATGCGCGCCTGGTCGGGGTTAGCTTTGTGGCAAACAGGGCAATTCATGTTGGGTCTACGCTAACCGCTTGGTGAGAAGATCAGGTCGCTCGCCCCGCCACCCGCGCAGCCCGCAGCTTGTTGGTCAAGGGATCCTTGTCGGCAGGTGGGACGCAGCGGCGGTTGGATGGGAGAGCAGCATTGTCGCAAAACTGTATGCAATAAAATGAACACCCCCAGAAGGAGTCTATCAATATTGTCATCGTTCACATGATGGATAGTTGAAAAGTACGAGGACGAAAGTCTGGAGGACGAAGGATGAAAGACGATCGCTCCCCCCCTCTGACCCCTAATCCCCGTCCCCTGATCCCCGACTCCTACCGACAGATGAGCATCGGGCGGCGAAGCTCGCGCAGCACGCGGTCGACGGCGCTGCCCAGCACCACCTCGCGCATGGAGTTGAGCCCGTAGCCGCCACTGACGATGAGCTGGCTGTCCAATTCCCGCGCGCCGCTCAAGATCGCCTCGGCGACGGGGCCATCGCGCAGGTCGTAGTGGGCCGACGCGCCCGCCTGCTCCAGGTAGGTGCGCGCCTCGTCCAGGGTGGCGCTCCCGATCTTGGTCCCGTCGCTGACGGTGAGGACGGTCAGCGGGATCGCCCACGCGGTGGCGAGGTAGGTGGCAACGTAGAGCGCCTCGCGCGCCTTGGGGCTACCATCGTAGGCGAGGAGTGCACTGTTCAGCTCGGTGACGTGCCCCGGCACGACGAGGAGCGGGCGCGGGCAGCGGCGGATCAGGTTGCGAAACCCGGACTTCAGGCGCTCCAGTGGCTGCTCGGAGGGCGGGTGCGAGAGGGTCAGGCTAACCAGGTCGGTCCAGCGCGCGCGGTCGCACACCGTGGCGACGACCCCGCCCGATTCCACCACCAGGTGACCGGCCACCCCCGCCGCCTGGCAGCGCTCCGCAAAGCGTGCCTGCATGGCATCCGCCTCCGCCGAGGGGGTCGCGTCGGGGGGGATGACGTGCAGGCCAATCAGCCGCGCCCCCTCGCGCTTCGCCACGATGATGGCCTGCTCCAGTGCCAGCCACCCGATCTCTTCCCCCGTGAGGGTCACCAGAATCTCGTTGAACAGGCCACCCTCGCTTTTGCCGGACTCGCGCTCGCGCCGCCACTGCCCGATCTCGGGGCCGCTTTCCAGGATCGGCAGGGTGAGCGATTCCTTGAGCCTGCTGCCAAGGCGCGTGGCGACCCGCTCCGGCTGGCTGCTGCTCTGCTCCGCCAGGTCGCGCGCGGCATCCTCGGGGCGCACCTCCCAGCCGAGCACGCTGACTAGGCGGTCGCGGTGCTCGGACACCCACACATACAGGTCGGACTCGCTGCGCGCGGGGAAATCACGCAGCACGCCGGTCTGGTGGATGTGCTCGATCACGGGGCGGTACACGTCGTCGTACCAGAGGGCGGCGGCCTCGGGGAGGGAGACGGAGCCCTCGACCCCCTGCTCCAGCCAGTGCTGGTGGCGGCGAATCTGGGCTTCCAGGATACCGTAGCGCCCCGGCTCGGTGGTTTCCAGCCGCGCGGCGGGGCGCAGCGTGTCCAACTCGGTGCGCTCCAGAAAGGCGGCGTACTCTTCCTGGAGGATCAAATCATCGGGCTGCATCGCGGCGGTGAGCGGCACCTTGCTTTTGATCTCGGTCACGTAGGCGGGGATATGCCCCAGGTCCGACTGGCGGGCAATGGAAACGCGGTGGTTGCCATCCTTCACAAAATACACATCGCCGATCTGGTAGACCTCGATGGGGTCGAAGCCTTTTTCCGCCATCGCCACTTTCACGGAGGCCCAGCGGTGCTCGTCGCTCTCGCGGCGCGGCAAAAAGCTGCGTGTGAAATCGGTGTAGCGCCCGACGCTGCCCACGATGGCCTCCAGCGGGATTTCCCGATACCCCTTGTCTACGCTGCTGGTGGCCTTGAGCTTCCGCTTGACCTCCTCAAATTGCATCAGGCCGGCCGAGTGACCGGTCAGGAAGCTCATGATATCCTCCATCGCCGCCTGCCGCCGCGCCCGTCGAAAATCTTCGCGCGCCGACAGCAACTGTTGTCCCTTTACCTCTACCATCATGTGACGCTCCTCAGGCGCGGGGCCTGTTGTTTTTAGGACGACCGACGACCGACGGGTACCCCTTGGGTGCGACGACCGACGACCGACGGACGACGGAAGAGTACCCATTAGGTGCGATGGATACGCCCTACGCTTTTTAAGCTGCGTGGGTGGCCGCGCGGCGGTTGCTGGAATTGCCGCGCTTTCCATTCGTCATGGTTCTGACTTCTCCCTATACTCTAGGGTGGCACGGCGCACGGGGCGATTGGCGGGTATAGCAATCTTCGGACTTCGGTCTCCGGTCCTCGGTCCTCGGTCATTTGCCGAGAGCCCCGCCTGTCAAAAGTATAGGGTAGACGCGCGGGGTGGGTCAATGCCTATATCGTACCAACGAGCCCTCCCATCCTATCGCTACACGAAAACACACTTTCTGGCCCCATCAAGTGGAGGACACCCCCATGGCCGATTCCCCCCTGCGCGAGGGAAGCCTGGTGCTTTACAAGACGCGCGCCGCCCGCGTCACCGCCATCAAAGGCAAAAAAATCGAGATCGAGCAGGAGGGCGGCAACACCTACAGCGTGCTCCCCAAGCATGTGACCCTGCTCCACCCCGGCCCGCTACGCAGCCTGCGCGACTTGAAGCCGCGCACCGGCGAGGTCAAGGTGGCCTGGGAGCTGCTGGCGGGCGAGAGGACGACGCTGGGCGAGCTGGCCGAGCTGGCCTATGGCGATTCCACCCCGCAGAGCGCGTGGGCCGCGTGGCAGCTGGTGGAGGACGGGCTGTATTTTACCGGCAACCCGGAGCAGATCGTCGCGCGCGACCCGGAATTCGTCGCGGCGGAGCAGGCGGCGCGGGCCAGCAAGGCCGCCGAGGAGCGCGCGTGGTCCGCCTTTCTGGGGCGCGTCGGGGAGCAGCGCTTCAGCGCCGAGGACGAGCGCTTTCTGGAAGAGGTGGTGGCGCTCGCGCTGGGGCAGCGGGACAACAGCCGCCTGCTGCGCGCCCTGGGCCGCAGCGAGAGCCCGGAAAACGCGCATGTGCTGCTGATGGAGATCGGCTACTGGAGCCCGCAGGTCAACCCCTACCCGCAGCGCGTGGGGGCCTCGCTCGCCGCGCCCGCCGTGCCGCTACGCTCCCTGCCGGACGAGCCGCGCCGCGACCTGACACACCTGACCGCGCTGGCGATTGACGACGAGGGGAACACGGACCCCGACGACGCCATCAGCATCGAGGGGGGGTGCCTGTGGGTCCACATTGCGGACGCGGCGGCGCTCGTCCCGCCCGACAGCGCGGCGGACCTGGAGGCGCGCGCGCGCGGGGCCACCCTCTACCTGCCCGAGCGCACGATCCCCATGCTCCCGCACGAGGTGACCGAGCGCCTGGGGCTGGGGCTGGACGAGGTGTCGCCCGCGCTCTCCTTCGCGCTGGAGGTGGCGGAAAATGGGGAAATCAGGATCGGCGAGATCGTGCCAAGCTGGGTGCGCGTGACGCGGCTGAGCTACCAGGAGGCGGAGGGGAAGCTGGAACAGCCGCCGCTCCAGGCGATCCACCGCCTGACGCAGCAATTCGAGGCGCGCCGCGCGGCGAACGGTGCCATCGCGCTGAATTTCCCCGAGGTGCGCGTGCGGGTGGAGGAGGGGCGCGTCTCGATTCGCCCCCTCCCCTCGCTGCGGAGCCGCGACCTGGTGCGCGATGCCATGCTGATGACCGGCGAGGCGGTCGCGCGCTTCGCCCAGGCGCACGAGATCCCGCTCCCCTACACCTCGCAGGAGGTCGTGCGCGGGGAGATCGAGGTGGCGACGACCCTGGCGGAGATGTTCGAGCTGCGCCGCGCGCTGCGCCCCAGCCAGCAGAAGCTCGTGCCCGCGCCGCACGCCGGGCTGGGGCTGCCGCTCTACGCGCAGGCCACCAGCCCGCTGCGCCGCTACCTGGACCTTGTGGTCCACCAGCAGCTGCGCGCCTTCCAGCGCGGCGAGCCGCTGCTGGACAGCCAGGCGATCACCGCGCGCATCGGCGCGGCGAACGCGGTGACCGGCACCATCCGCCGCGCCGAGCGACTTTCCAACGAGCATTGGACCCTCGTCTACCTGCTCCAGCACCCGGAGTGGGAGGGCGAGGGGATCGTGGTGGACAAGCGCGGCCCGCGCGACCACCTGCTCCTGCCCGAGCTGGCGCTGGAAAACAACATCTACCACCAGCAGGAGCTCCCGCTGGACAGCCGCGTTACGCTCTCGGTGGGCGAAGTCAACCTGGCAACGCTGGAGGTGTATTTCAGGGTGCTGGGGTGACAACGTTGGCAACTGTCGCTTGCAGGAGACATTTTTAGCTGCTCAAACTTGATATTTTCAGGAATTTTGCTATGCTTCTCCTGTTTGCCCGCCGAATATAAAGGATACCGATGTTTACCTCTATCAAGAAGCTGTTTTCCGCCGAACCCGAGCTGCCCGCCGGTCCTCCTCCTGGGCGAAACGACATGTGCCATTGCAACAGCGGCAAAAAGTACAAGAACTGCTGTATGGCAAAAGAGCAGCGCAAGCACAGCCGTTAAGCAACGACTTTTCTCAAGAGCCACCTTTCGAGGTGGCTTTTTTGTTTCTGGCAGCCCACTCCTGCCTCTGGCGCGCGGTGGCTATAATCCTGGTGAATTCCATTGTTTGCCATTCCATAGTGAAGGAGAGAGTCCGATGAGCGACCCCACCACACAGCAGTACATCCCCGGTTTGGAGGGGGTGGTGGCTGCACAAACCAGATTGAGCAGCGTCAACGGCCAAAAAGGCGAGTTGATCATTGCCGGTTTCCCGCTGGAAGAGTTGGCCGGGAACGCCACCTTCGAGGAGGTCGTGTACCTGCTCTGGCACGACCGATTGCCCACCGCTGAAGAGTTGGAGACCTTCAAGGCCGCGCTGCGCCCCTACCGCCGCCTGCCCGACCCCACCATCGATCTGCTGCGCGCCGCCGCCGCGCAAGGGGTGCAGCCGATGGATGCGCTCCGCATGGGCGCGGACAGCCTCAGCCTTGCGCTTCCGGCGGGCGACGACGATCTGAACGAGGGCGCGCTGGCGATGGTCGGCAGCTTTCCCTCCATCATCGCGGCGCACTGGCGCATGCGCAACGGGCGAGGAGCCGCTCGCCCCGCGCGACGAGCTACGCCACGCGGCCAACTACCTGTACATGCTCAGTGGCGAGGTGCCGAGCGAGGAGCGCACGCGCGGCATGGAAACCTACCTGAACACCGTGAGCGACCACGGGCTGAACGCCTCCACCTTCACCGCGCGCGTGATCGTCTCGACCCAATCCGACATCGTCTCGGCCATCGTCGGCGCGATTGGCGCGCTGAAGGGGCCGCTGCACGGCGGCGCGCCCGGCCCTGCGCTCGACATGGTGCTGGAGATCGGCGACGGCGGACAAGGCGGAGCCCTACCTGCGCGAGCAAGTTGGAGGGCGGCGCGCGGCTGATGGGCTTCGGCCACCGCGTCTACAAGGTGCGCGACCCGCGCGCCGATGTGCTCTCCGCCGCCGCCGAAAAGATGTATCGCGCCGACGGGGACATGGCGCTCTACGAGCTTGCCAAAGCGGTGGAGCAAAAGGCGATCGCGCTGCTGGAAGAGTACAAACCGGGGCGCAAGCTGCAAACCAACGTGGAGTTTTTCACCGCCCTGCTGCTGCACGGGCTGGGCCTGGACAACGAGTTGTTCACCCCCACCTTCGCCGCCGGGCGCGTGGCGGGCTGGAGCGCGCACGCCTTCGAGCAGCACGCGGCCAACCGCCTGATTCGTCCGCAGTCGGTATATACCGGCAGCAGCAGGCGGCAGTGGGTATCCATCGAGGAGCGGGGCTAGCCGGGGAGGGCCCCTTCGTGGTGGCCTGTGCCCTTCCAAACGGGGGCCAGGAGTGGGGACGCTATGGCTGGCACGGAGCGCAACGCGCTAGCAAGACAAATCACGCAACATGGGTTAAGATGTGTCGCGGAAAACAAACCGAGCAGCGGGGGTTGGTATAACCACATGCTGTGTCAACCCGTCGATAAACTTGGGCGTCACACTGTTTAAGCAAATCCCGAGAACTGCCCTTGCCCAACCCGGTTTCTCTGCGATACGTTGGGCTTTGGTCGCCGGTCACCAGCCAACGGTGTGACGCCTAAAAACTTATACCCCTCCATAAAATGGCCTCTTGCCCGCCATGTATTTAGGAGCCCATGTGAACGACCGTTCCCTACGCCACTACCGCGTGCTAATTTTTCTCACTGATATTCTCGCCGCCCTGCTCGCGCTACAAGGTGCTCTCTGGCTCTTCCACACGGTTCCTTTCCCTTCCCCCAGCACAATTATCCGAATAACCACCCCCCTCTTTGCCGCCCTCGCGATGGTGCTTGGCATCTGGAGCATGCGCGGCTACCAGCTTCAGCGCATCTTCCGCATCGTGGACGAGGTGGCGATCCTGATTCTGGGCAGCCTGGTGGGGATGGGCGCGTTTGCAGGCTTTCTTTTCTTCACCGATCGCACCATCTCTCGGCTAATCGTTCTTTATTTCGCGTTATTGATGCCGCTGCTGTCGCTCAGCCTGCGCGTGGTGTGGCGGCACCTTTTCAAGTGGCGGCGCGCGCCGCGCGTGCCCACCGCGCGCGTGTTGATCGTGGGCGCAGGCGAATTGGGGCGCGAGGTGGGCGCGCAGCTTCAGGAGCGCGCGTGGCTGGGGCTGGAACTGGTGGGCTATGTGGACGATGGCACGCGCGACGGGCTGACCCTCGGCGCGCTGGCCGAACTGGAAAAATTGTGTGTCCGGGAAATGGTAGACGTGGTGATCGTCACCCTTCCCCTTGAAGATCACGGGCAGCTTTCCAACCTGCTCGAACGCATCCACAACCTGCCGGTGCAGGTCAAGCTCGTGCCCGACCTGTACCCGCTGGCCTACCTGTACAGCCGCCTGGAAATGTTCGGCGGGATGCCGCTGATTGGCCTCGCCGAGCCGGTGATTTCCCCCTGGCAGGCAGCGGTGAAGCGAGCGATGGACGTGGTGATCTCCGTGGGCGCGCTGATCGCCTGCTCGCCCGTGATGCTGCTGGTGGCCTTCCTGATCCGCGTGACCTCGCCCGGCCCCATCCTGTTTTGCCAGGATCGCGTCGGGGAGGGTGGCAAAATCTTTCGCATGTACAAGTTCCGCACGATGGTCAACGGGGCGGAGCAGATGCTCCTCGAAGAAGCGGAAAAGGACGAAACCCTGCTGGTCAAGCGCGCGAACGACCCACGCGTCACCTCGGTGGGGCGCTGGCTGCGCCGCTTCAGCGTGGACGAGCTTCCGAACCTGTTGAACGTGTTGCAGGGCGACATGAGTATCGTCGGCCCGCGCCCGGAGCTCCCCTACCTCGTCGAGCGCTACGAGCCGTGGCAGCGCAAGCGGCTGCTGGTGCCGCAGGGCATCACTGGCTGGTGGCAGATCAACGGGCGCAGCAGCAAGCCGATGCTCTTCCACACCGAAGATGATATGTACTACATCCGCAACTTTTCCCTGCTGCTCGACCTGGAAATTTTGTGGAAAACCGCCTGGGTCGTCGTGCGCGGCAAGGGCGCATACTAGGACGGTGAATCGGGCATGGAAGCTTAGATAGAGATAGAGATAGAGATAGAGATAGAGATAGGAGAAACAGCGGGGATTTCCTTCCTTCTCCTCTCTATCTCATTATGTTTCTGTCTCTACCTGACGTTTCTATCTCTATCTCTATTCTATCTTCTATCTCTATCTCTATCTCTATCTCTATCTCTATCTCTATCTCTATCTCTATCTCCTATCTCTATCTCTATCTCTATCTCTATCTCTATCTCTATCTAACGTTTCTATTCGAGCCTTACGTCCCATTCACCTCTCACCCCATGAACCGTAGCTATCTTTTGCACAGCTAGACACATGACGGATTACCCGGACCGCCCCCTCATCCTGCTGACGAATGACGACGGCATCGCCAGCCCTGGCCTCTATGCCGCGGTGGAAGCCGCTGCCCCGCTCGGCGAGTTGTTGGTGGTGGCCCCCAAAACGCAGCAGACCGCCGCCGGACGCTCCCTGCCCCCGGCCCCGGGCAGCGTTGAGCGCTTCCCGATGCGCCTCGCGGACGGGCAGGAGGTGGAGGCCTACGCGCTGCTGGGCTCGCCCGCGCAGGCGGTGCGCGGCGGCCTGCTGCTGCTGGCTGGGCGGCAGCCCGCTCTTTTGATCTCGGGGATCAACTACGGGGAAAACGTGGGGGTCGGCGTTACGATCAGCGGCACCGTGGGCGCGGCCATCGAGGGGGCTACCTTTGGGGTGCCCGCGCTGGCTGTCTCGCTGGAAACCGAGATCGAGCATCACCGCGCGCACAGCCGCGCGGTGGATTTCGGCGTGGCGGCGCATTTCACGCGCCTCTTTGCGCGCATGATGCTGGAATTATCGCTGCCGCCCCACACCGACCTGCTCAAACTGGACGTGCCCGCTGGTGCCACCATCGAGACCCCGTGGCGCATCACGCGCGTGTCGCGCCAAAATTACTTTCACTCCATCGTCGGGGAGTTGGAGGGCATACGCCGCATCACCGGCTACGAGCGCCAGGTCGATCTTGCCACGCTGGAGCCGGATTCTGATATCTACGCGATCATGGTAGACAATGTGATCTCGCTGACCCCGATCACGGTGGACCTGACCGCACAGAGCGATTTTGCCGCGCTCGCCGCCGAGGTCAAGCAGGTGCTGGGCACAAACAGCCTTCCCTCCCGCCCGCCTCGTTTCCGCCCCGCTCCGTCCGATGAGGCAAGCGAGCAAGTTTAAGGTAAAATCGCTCCTTGTAGCTTCCCGGGGCTCTCTTCCCTCACGAAGTCTACAGCGTGCCGTGTCTAAAGAGCATCGTCAATCGTCGTAGAAAGTGATGTACCGAAACAATATGGTCGCTCTATCACGGATCCGGTTCCGCCGGATCGTTTTACTGTTGGCTCTACTTTGGTTGGCAACCGCTCCGGGAACGGTGCTTTTCGCCCAGCCCACGACACCCTCACAGGCGCAATTTCGCTTCCTGCCCTTCGTCTCGAAAGGGCCAGTGCGCACCTTCTTGCCCCTCATGCAGCAGAAGCGATGGGACTCCCCCTTTGGGGTGGAGTACTACAGCATCCAGCCGCTTTCCGGCCCGTTGAGCCAGCACCTCGTCCAACTCGGCTCGCGCATGGTGCGGGTCAACTTTCGCGTCTCCTGGCGGCAGTTGCAGCCGGTGGAGGGCGGCCCAATCCACTGGGAGCAGATGCGCGAGTTTGAGAAAGAGCTGCGCACCTACCGCGAAAATCACCTGATTCCCATCGTCGTGATCCAGGATAGCCCGCGCTGGGCGACGATCAATCAGCCTTTCGACAGCTCCTGCGGCGCGATCCGCCCGGACAAGTTGGCGGCCTTCGCCACCTTTGCCGCCGCTGCCGCCACGCGCTACGGCACAGCGGGGTTCAATGTTCAGCACTGGGAGTTGGGCAACGAGCCGGACGTGGACCCGACGCTGGTCAACCCGGACAGCATCTTCGGCTGCTGGGGCGACCGAAACGATCCGTTCTACGGGGGCCGCCAGTACGGGGAGATGCTCAAGGTGGTGACACCGGCCATCAAGGCGGCGACGCCGTCGGCCTCGGTCTGGCTCGGCGGGCTGCTGCTCGCCGCGCCCATCACGATCACGAGCGACGTGGGCAAACCCGAACAGTTCTTTCGTGGCATCCTGGAAGCGGGGGCCGCCCCCTACTTTGACGTGCTCGCCTACCATGCCTATGCGCCCTACCTGACCACGCAGCGCGTCGACCACGAGTTGGTCGGGCCGTGGGCGGCGTGGGGCGGCTATGCAGTGGGGAAGGCGCGCTTTTTGCGGGGGGTCATGGCGGAATACGGGGTGAGCAAGCCGCTTTACATCAACGAGGTGGGTCTGATGTGCCCACCCTACATGCCGAACTGCGACCAGCCAAATGACAATTTCCTGCAAGCGCAGGCAAACCACGCGGTACGAACCTTGGTGCGCGGCCTGAGCGAGGACATCGAGGGCTACGCGTGGTTCACGCTTAACGACACCGGCTGGCGCGCGACCGGCCTGCTGGACGGGGCGGGGCAGACCAAGCCCGCCTATGTAGCCTACCAGCAGTTAAATCGGCAGCTACAATTTTCCAGCTACCTCGCGCCCGCCACATACGATGCGGGGGTGGAAGGGTACATCTTCCAAAAACAGAACGGGACGCAGCTTCAGGTCGTCTGGACGCGCGACAATGTGACGATCCCCATCACCGTGCCCCAGGCGCGCCTCGTGCGCGCGACGAGCCGCGATGGCGTGCCCCTGACTCCCCTCGCGCTCGGCAACGACTACCTCTTCACCGCCACCTTCGAGCCGATCTACCTCGTGCTGCGCCCGTAGCGGAACGAACGCAGAACGAAACGACATAACGCAGAGGCGCAAAGGCGCAGAGGCGCAGAGGGCTACAAAAAACCCCAAGGGTAAACCTTGGGGTTTTCAGTGTCTCGCTTCCTCCGTCCTCGGTCGTCCGTCGTCGTCGGTCGTCCGTCGTCGGTCGTCGGTCGTCCGCGTCACATCCCCATCTCGCTCACATTCAACTGCTGCACCGCGTCGCGCAGGGCGGCGGCGGCGCTCCAGGCGGCTTCCCCCCCGCCGATCATCAGCGCAAGCTCGGCGATGCGCCCCTGCTCGTCCATGACCGTCACCTCGGTGGTGGTGCGGTCCCCCGTGATGCGCTTGCGAATGTGGAAGTGCTGGTCCCCGTAGGCGGCAAGCTGCGGCAGGTGGGTGATGCAGAGCACCTGCCGGTTGTCCGCCAAATCGTAGAGCTTCCGCCCCACCACGTGCCCCACGCGCCCGCCAACCCCCGTGTCAATCTCGTCAAAGATCAGGGTGGGGGTGTCGTCGGCGTGGCCGAGCGCCGTCTTGATGGCAAGCATGATGCGCGACGCCTCACCGCCCGAGGCGATGCGTGCCAGCGGCTTCATCCCCTCGCCCGGGTTAGGGGCGAGCAAAAACTCGATGCGGTCCAAGCCGGTGCTGTCAAAGGCGAAGCGGCTGCCCGGCGCGCCGTCGAAGGAATCGCTGACCGGCGCACCGTCCGCCTCCTCCACCCACTGGATCGCCGCCTCGAAGCGGGCACGCTCCATGCGCAGGTCGGCGAGTTCCGACTCGACGGTGCGCGCCATGCGGGTCGCCGCCTCGCGCCGCGCGGCGGACAGCTCGCGCCCCAGCCGCCCGACCTGCTCCAGCAGCTTGCCCTCCTCCACCCGCAGCGCGATCAACCGCTCCTCCGCGCCCTCGATATCGTCCAACTCGCGCTGCGCGCGGTCGCGCTCCGCCAAAATCTCCTCGATGCTGTCACCGTACTTGCGCTTCAGGTTGAAGATCAGGGTCAGGCGGCGCTCGATCTCTTCCAGACGGTTCGGGTCGTACTCGACCCCGTCGCGGTAGCGGTCCAGCGTGCGCGCGAGGTCGTCGAGCAGCGCGTGCGCCTGCTGCGCCACCTCGTGCGACTCCACCATCGCCTCGTCCAGCTTCGCCAGCCCGACGAGCGAGCGCATCAAGCCGTCCATCTGGACGAGCAGCGGCGGCACCTCGTCGCCCACCCCCTCGCTCAGGATGCCGTAGCCCTCCTCCGCCAGCTGCGACAGTTTTTCCGAGTTGGCGAGCAGGCGGCGCTCGCGGTTCAGTTCCTCTTCCTCCCCCGGCGACAGGGTGGCCGCGTCGATCTCGTCCACGATGTACTGGAGGCGGTCCTGCCGAAGCGCCAGCTCGCGCTCGCTCGTGGCGAGGCGCTGGATGGCGGCGCGCACGCGGCGCAGCGCGCCGACGCGCTCGGCCACCTGCGCGCGCTGCGGCAACGTCCCCGCAAAACGGTCCAGCAGGTCGATGTGGCGGCGCGGGTTCATCAACGAGAGATGCTCGCTCTGCCCGTGGATGTCCACCAGCGGGGTCGCCACGTCGCGCAGCAGCGCCAGCGGCACCGCGCGCCCGTTGATGCGGCACAGGTTGCGCCCGTTGGCGTTGATCTCGCGCGTCACGATCAGGCTGTCAGGCGGCTCCGCGTCCTCCTCCCACAACCCATGCTCCAGCAGCATGGCGCGCAGCAGCGCGCGGCGCGCCTCGTCCAGCGCAAAGACCCCCTCGACGAGGGCGCGCGACGCGCCGTGGCGCACAAACTCGCTCATCGCCCGCCCGCCCAGGAGCAGGCTCACCGCGTCAATGATGATCGACTTGCCCGCGCCGGTCTCGCCCGTCATCACGTTGAAGCCAGGCTCGAAGCAGAGGTGGACCGAATCAATGATCGCGAAATCCCGAATCGTTAATTCTAGCAGCATACCATCCTGCAAAGGGTCAAAAGGGTAAGGTGTAGAGAGAGAAGAGAGAGCAGAAAAGAGAGAACAGACAACGACCTCGCAGCATTCCCTGTCTATTTTCTACTTTCTATTTTCTCTGCTCTGTTCTCTGTTTTCTCTTTTCTTCTCTCACTTCAACGAAGCGACCGCCGCCGCCACCGCCGTTCCCAGGTAGAGCAGGGTCAGGATGAGCGAGCGGGAAAAGAGCGAGACGATCCACGCCAGCGCGCCAGCAGGCCCCGCCAGCGACGAAGCCGACCCCCGCCGCCGCCAGCAGCAGCCCCAGCACGATGCCGAGCGCCGTGGTCATTTGCAGCGAGCGGCCGCGCTTGCGCGGGACCACCCGCTGCACCACCTCCGCGATGGCGCGCCCCAGCGATCCGCCCACGAAGAAGGCGATGATCAGCCCCAAAAAGCCGAAGCCCAGCACGAGCGGGCCAAAGAGCAGCACCAGCACCCCCACCACCGTCGAGACAGCGAGCGCGGCGGCAAAACCCTTGCCCACCGTCGCGCTATCCACCTGGTAGATCGGCGAGCGGGTCTCGCGCACGCACTCGCGGCAGCGCAGCCCCACGGGGTGGCGCACCGCACAGTCGGTGCACATCGGGCGACCGCAGCGGTTGCAGCGCAGCATCGTTTCGCGGTCGGGGTGGACGGTGCAGAAAAGCATCTCGTCCCCGGCCGGGGTTGCCAGCTCCCCCTCCAGCCGCGTGAGGCGCTCCAGCGCCAGCCGCGCCTCGTCGTTGCGCGGGTCGAGGGTGAGCGCCTCTTCCAGATATGCCTTTTTATCAGCGCTGGTTTCCGCCACGTCGGCGCGCCAGATCCACGCCGCGACGTTGCCCGGCTCCTGCTCGGTCACGCGCCGCAGCAGGCGCTGCGCCTCGGCGGTCTCGCCCGCGCGCGCCGCCGCGATGCCCTCGGCCAACAGGTCGCTCATCAACCGTTTCTCATTCATGGTAAAACTCACTCCCCCCGCACTTTGTCGCGGAAGGTAGCGTAAAAGTAATTGGGGGGGCCGGTACGCACAAAGCGTGCCCGCGCGTCGCTCTGCGTGACGTGGAGTTGGTCGCCCTGCTGGTAGGCCAGGTTGATCTGCCCATCAATCGTCACGATGGTGCTGCGGCGCGCGGAGGCTTCCAGCGTGATATGGCTGGAGGCGGGTACGACGAAGCTCGGCGCGATGGCAAAGTGCGGCGCAACGGGAATCGCGAGCATCGCCTCCAGGGTTGGGCCCAGGATCGGCCCGCCCGCCCCCTGCGCGTAGGCGGTGGAGCCGGTCGGGGTCGCGACGATCATCGCGTCGGCGGTGTAGCGCCCCACCTCCGCCCCGTCGATGGAGAAGGTCAGGCGGATGGCGTGCGGGCCGTCGCCGCGCGCGAGCACCACGTCGTTGAGCGCTTCCCGCTCCTCGATGGTTTCCCCGTCACGCACGAGGCGCGCGCGCAGCAGGCAGCGCTCCTCGATCCAAAAATCTCCGTCGGTGAGCGCGCGGCGCAGCCCCTCGTGCGCCCGCGCGGGCGGCAACTCCGCCAGAAAGCCGAGCGTGCCGTAATCCACCGTGAGCAGCGGCGGGGTCACGCGCCCACCCGTGGGGCACGCGCCCAGCGAGGCGCGCGCCACGCGGAGGATCGTCCCGTCGCCGCCCAGGGTGACGAGCATGCCGCAAAAGTCGGCGCGCTCCACAATCTGCTCGCGCGCCCAGGCGGATTCCACCCACGCCTCGTGGCCGCACGCCTCGACAACCTCGACGAGCGACTCCGCCATCTGCTGCGAGGCGCTGACGAGCGGATGGTAAAGCAGCCCGATTTTCAAGCGAGCCGCTCCTGCAACCACCCGACCAATTCCTCCAGCGCGACCGGGTTCTGCTCGCCACTCTGCATCTCTTTGACCGCGACGCGGCCCTGCGCCAGCTCGTCGCCCCCAAAAATCAGGGTGAAGCGCGCGGGCGACTTGTCGGCGGCGCGCATCTGCGACTTGAAGGAGCGCTTGCCCTCGGCGTAGGCCATCTCCGCCGGGATGCCCGCCCTGCGCAGCCGGTCCAATGCCTGAATCGCCGCTTGCTTAGTCTCGTCATTGAACCAGACAGCGAACACCTGCGTCCCGCGCAGCACGGGCGGCGCGATGTTCAACTCTTCCAGCACCAACCGCGCGCGCTCGAAGCCGAGCCCCATGCCCATGCCGGGGGTCGGCGCGCCACCGAGCAGCTCGACGAGCCCGTCGTAGCGGCCCCCGCCACACAGGGCGTTGTTGGAGGTGTCCAGCGCGCCCGCCTGCACCTCGAAGACGGTCTTGGTGTAATAATCGAAGCCGCGCACGAGCAGCGGGTTCACGCGGTAGTCGCGGCCCAGCAGGTCCAGGTAGCCTTGCAGGGTGGCAAAATGCGTGCGGCACGTCTCGCACAGGTAATCCGCGAGGAGCGGCACGTCCACCAGCAGCTCGCGCACCTTGGGGTCCTTGGTGTCCAGCACGCGCAGCGGGTTTTTGGCGAGGCGCATCTGGTCGGTCTCGCCCAACTGCTCGCGCCGCGCCTCCAGCCAGGGGACGAGCACTCCCTGGATATAGGGCGGGCGGCACTCTGGGCAGCCGATGGAGTTGATCTCGAAGCTCAGATCGCCCACGCCGAGCGCCTCGAAGATGTCGGCGGCGAGGCTCATAATTTCCACATCGATGGCCGGGTCCGACTCGCCGATGGCTTCCAGCGAGATTTGGGTGTGCTGGCGGTAGCGCCCCATGCCGGGCCGCTCGTAGCGCAGCAGCGGGCCGATGGCGTAGAGCTTCACCGGCTGCGGCAGGTTGTGCATCCCGTTTTCCACATAGGCGCGCATGATGCCCGCCGTGAACTCCGGGCGGATGGTGAGATGCTCGCCCCCCTGCGTCTCGAAGGAGTACATCTCCTTCTCGACAATGTCGGTGCCGCTGCCCACGCCGCGCGCGAAGACCTCCGTCGCCTCGACGATGGGGGTATCAATCGGCATAAATCCATAGCGGGCAGCCATCTCGCGCACCGTCGCATCGATCCAGCGATAGTATCGCTGCTCGTCGGGCGTCCAATCCTGCATGCCCTTGGGGGCTTGATAGGTGGGGGTCATGAGGTATTTGATATTGGATATTAGTTATTTGAGATTGGGTTGCAGGTTGCAGGTTGCAGGTTGCAGGTTACGGAGTTCAGATTCTTACAGAAAAGAGACTAAGAGTTTGCCTCTGTGTTCTCTGTGTTCTCTGTGGTGAATCCGTCCGTCGCCGCCTGCCGCCTGCTGCCGTTCGGGATTATAGCGCAGCGGAGCGCAGTTGTCTATCAAATTGGGCTACCGCAAAAGTCACCCCTCACAATTGCGAAATCTGTCGCAGCTGGCATGTATAATGAAGTCATCAAGGTTCGAAAGAGAGAAAGAGGGGAACACCATGACCCGTGAAGAATTATTGGTTCTGTGCAACAAGGCATCGACGGTGGGCGCGGTGGCCCATGAGGAGTTCGCGGATTACATCAGCGTGCTGGACCAGGTGCGCCGCGTGAACGGGCAGTGGGAAAAGTCGGAAGTCGCCTACATGAACGTGGATGGCAAGATCGCCATGGCGAACGAGGACCATCGCCGCCAGGGGAAGATGCTCAACTTTGAGGACCCGGTGGTGCTGGTGGAGGACGACCAGCAGCTGACGCTGCTCGTCTCCATCGTATCCGACCTGTACGGGCGGCGGCACGGCATCGCCACCTCGCGCAAGGTGGGGGGCAGCCCCTACGAGAGCGCGCACCCGTGGGAGGTCGCGGAGACCAGCGCGATTGGCCGCGCCCTCTCGATGATGGGCTACGGGGTGCTGCCGGGCAGCGGCCTGGCCAGCGCCGACGACGTGAGCCGCGCGCGCGAGGCGGAAAGAGCACCGCCAGCAACGGGAACGGTCAGGGCGAGCCCGCGCGCCGTGGCTTCAGCCCCGCGCCCGCCAACAACGTGCCGCGCCGTGGGCAGCGCGGGGTCAGCGCCTTCCAGCGCCAAAAGATCGAGGAGCTGTTCGGCGAGCTTCACCCCGACGAGGCGGTGGCGGAGGGCATCGACGCGCTCTTCACCCGCGAGGTCGGCTACACGCTGGACGAGGCCACCTACGACGAGGGGCGGCAGATCACCGCCTACCTGCTGCGCGAAAAGCGCCAGCGCTACGCCCCGCAGCCGAGCACCGCGCAGCCCAACGCGATGGCGAATTAGCCCCCACCCTTTTTGAAAGCCCCTCCCCTGCGTGCAGGAGAGGGGCTTTTTGCTGCCCGGTACCAATTCGGGATGTGACCCTGAGCAGTAGCATTGTCATTCCGAATGGAGCGAAGCGGAATGAGGAATCTCAGCAACGCCTTTTCAAGGTGCTAGCCTCCTCCCGCACCCTGCCCCGAGCAACGCGAGGGGGTCGGAATGACATGGGTCGCTTTGCTACTCACTCATCCCGAATGGTCCAGTGCATTGTCATTCCGAGTGGAGCGCCTGGCCAGGGTGGATCCGCGGTATGCAGCGATCTCAGCAGGCTCCCGTTGCAGGGTGCCCACCTGCCCCACAAGCGTCGGGTGAGAGGCCTTGCCCCTGCCCCGCCCGCCGCGATCAGCTCCAACACGCGGCGCACGAGGGCGGCGGAATCCTGGCGTCGATGCCCTCGGTGAGCGCCGCCGCGTCGCGCTGGCCCTGCCAGATGCCATGCACCGCGTCGCGGAGTCGCCACCCGTTCTCTTCCAGCTGTGGCAGCATCGCCTCAATCTCTGCCCGCGCTCCGTCATCGCCCTGTGCGACCGCTGCGATGGCCTGCAAGAGCGGCTCGAACCGGTCGACCACCTCGGTCATTGTCTCCCGTTGCGGCGCGCCGCCCTCGTCATCCAGGGCAGGGCTGGACGCTGCCGCCTCCGCCAGCGTCTCCAACACCCGCAGCACCAACAGCGCCTAGCTGCCGATCCAATCTCCTCCACCAATGCGTGCCACTCGCGCTCCCCTGCCCAGATGCCGGCGCGTGGCATCGGCGCATCTTCCCACCCGTTTGCTTCCAGCCCCGGCAATACCTCCTCCACCGCCGCCCGCGCCTGGGCGTTGCCCTGCGCGGCGGCGGCGATGGCGGCGATGAGTTGACCGTGCTGGTTGTCTATGTGCCAGC
The DNA here is from genome assembly GCA_963845765.1 of uncultured Chloroflexia bacterium. Taxonomy (GTDB): domain Bacteria; phylum Chloroflexota; class Anaerolineae; order Ardenticatenales; family Ardenticatenaceae; genus CAWJTI01. Next base: position 103,386 of record CAWJTI010000009.1, on the reverse strand, counting down.
GGTTGCCCGCGAAGGCGGCGAAGGTTTCCCGCTCGCGGCGGCGGTAGCCCCGCGCCGCCTCCGTGCGCCCCTCCAGGTCGGCGATCTCGGCGAGGATGCTCAATGTCTTCCAAAGTTCTCCGAAGAGGCATCCAATGTTCTTCACGATCGCCAGCGCCCGCTCCGCGTGCTGCCGCGCCTCCGCCAGGCGGGTGGCAGGGGCACGCCCCGCGCGCACCTCGTCCTGGATCAGGTTCGCGAGGTTGTTGAGATCCCCAGCAATCTCTTTGTCATTGCCCAGTCGTTCATCAATCTCTATCGCTCGCGTGTACCACCGCTCCGCCTCGTCGGGGTGGCCCGCGCCCGTGGCGACGATGGCAAGCTGGTTGCAGGTCATCGCCGCGCCCGCCGCGTTCCCCTGCCGCTCCTTGATGGCGAGGCTCTCGCGGTAGCAGCGCTCCGCCTCCGCCCACTGCCGCTGCTCCTCCGCGACCATGCCAAGTTGGTGCCAGATCGTCGCCTCGCTCGCTGGCTCACTCATCGTCTGGAAGAGCGCCAGCGCCTCGTGGTAGCGCTGCCGCGCCTCCGCGTAGTCGCGCTGCATCAGCGCCAGCGTGCCAAGCTGCCCGAGGACTACGCCTTCGCTGACGTGTGATCGCGCCTGACCATTTCGCTACACCCCTGCCTCCTCATACGCCGCCTTTGCCTCCCTGTACTTTCCCTGCTCCGCGAGCACATCGCCCAGGTCGGTCAGCAGCACCCCGCGCTGGCGAGCGTAGCCCTGCTGCTCCGGCTCCGCCGCGAGGAGCGCCTCGATGATGGAGAGCGCCTCGCGCAGCCGTGCCTCCGCCGCGCCCGGCTGCCCCGCCGCGCGAAGGCAGCGCGCGAGCCGATGGAGCGTCAGTGCAATGCTCGTAGGAGCCGACGCCGAGCGGCGTGCCCGCTGGCAGCGCCTCGTGGCGCTGGAGCAGGCTGTGTGAAGCGGGTCTTGGGCGGCGCGCAGGTCGCCACGCTGCAAGCTCTGCCTCGCCCAGGTCGCTCTCGCGGAGATAGTCGGCGCGGAAGTCTTGGCCCGCCTGCGCGGTGGTTTTGCGCCACAGCTCGTCGCGCTCCCGTTGCAGGCCGAAGTAGTCGAGGAACTTGGCGATGCGATCGGCCATCTCCACGGCGGCGGCCTGCTCGCCCTGGGCCAGCAGCAGGTCGAGGGCGCGGCGCAGGTTGGGCAGCTCGCGGCGCACCAGGGCGCGCACGGGCAGCGGGTTGCGGTTGTCCTCCTGGTAGAGGTAGCTGGCCAGCGCGTGGTAGCGGGCGGCGTAGCGCTGGCGCAGGGCGGGGTCGTCCGCGCCCGGCTGCGTGCGCAGGTAGGGGGCCAGCACCGGGTGGAAGCGCAGGAAGGGCAGCGCAATCGCCTCGTGCACGCGCTCCGGCAGCAGCAGCGCCGCCTGCTCCAGGGCGGGGCGCAGCGTGGCCCACTCGCGCTCCGGTATCTCGGTGATCGCCAGAATTTGGGATTCCAGTGCTCCCCCCTCAAAGAGGGCGAGGCGCGGCAGCAGGCGGCGCTGCTCGTCGCTCAGCCGCCGCAGCGAGTACTCCAGCGAGGCGAGCAGGGAGCGGCTGCGCCCCTGCTCGCTGTCATCCACAAAGCGGTCGAGCAGCGCGTCAAAGCGGCTGCGAATCTCCTCCAGCGCGTGATCGTGCAGGGCGGGCAGCACCAGTTGGATCGCCAGCGGGTGGTGATCCAACTGCACCAGCAGGTCGCGCAGCGCGGCGTAGGGGGCGCGGGCGCGGTCAATGGCCAGCGCGTCCAGCAGGCGGCTCGCCAGCGCGTAAGCATCGTCCGGCGCGAGCCCCGCCACGCGCTGTTGCAGCACCCGCGCGCCCGGGGCCAAGCGCCCGTCGCCAAAGGCCACGTCGCGCGTCGTCAGCAGCAGCCCCGCCGCGCCCGCGCCGCGCGCGCCGCCCGCCAGCGCCAGCAGCGTCTCCCACAGCTGCGCGCGCGCCTCGCCAGGCAGCGGGCTCTCGCCCGTGGGCAGGATCGTTTCCAGGTTGTCGGCGACGATCAGCGTGGGCTGCGCCGCCAGCGCCCCGCGCAGCCGCGCCACCGCCTCGGCGGGCTGGTTGGGGTTGAAGGCGGCATCGTACACCCCCAAAAAGGTGCCCAGCGCGCTGAGCAGCGCCGTGGCATCGCTGCCCGTCTCGAAGGAGTGGAAAAAGGCGCGCGCGTAAAGCCCGCTGCGCGTCAGCCAGTCGGCGGCCTCGCGCGCCAGCGCCGTTTTGCCCACGCCGCCAAAGCCGTGCAGCACGACGACGCGCCCCTGCCAGAGCGCCCGCTCGATCGCCCACAGCTCGCGCGCCCGCCCCGAAAACTCGTAGCGCGGCGGCTCGGGCATCGTCCCACCGAGGCGATTGGCGATGTCGGATGTCGGATTGGCGATTGGCGACGCCTCCTGGCCGCTCGCCCCGTGGGGCGCGGCGGGGCGCAGGCTGAGCGCGCGCTGCTGGTAAAAGTGGGGCAGCCACCAATCGCGCAGCTCAATCGGCTGCGCCTCCGTGTCCTGGTGGCGGCGCAGCAGGTGGCGGCGCGGGTCGTCGTGGAGCGCCTGCCGCGCCCGCTCGTGGGCGGTGGGCACGGCGCTGCCGCGCGCCAGCTCGCGGTAAAAGCGCTCCGCGTAGCGCGTGGCCGTGACGACGAGCACGCTGGCGCTCATCGCGACGACCGCATCCACCCCGCCACGGATCAGCCGCGCCGCCACGCTGCTGAAGGCGTCCTCGGCGGAGCCCAGCGCGCTCTGGCAGGCGGTGAGCACCGCCAGCGGCACCCCGCTGCCGTGCAGCACGTTCGCCAGCGTCTCCGCCTCGACAAGGTCCAGCTCGCCCCGCTCGTCCTCAAAGGCGAGCAGGCCGCGCCCGCCGCCGCGCAGCCGCACCCCCGTCTCGTCCAGCTGCGGCGGCGTCGCCTCCTGCTGGAAGGTGCCATGCCCGTCAAAGTGCAGCACATGGACGGGTCGCGCCGCGTCGCGCAGCCGCTCGCGCAGCGCGGGCAGCGTGGGCGGGCGCAGAAACTCCACCTCGACCGCCCCCGCTGCCACCTGCGGCTCCAACTCCTCCAGCAGCTCGCGCGCGATGGTGCGGGGGTCCACAAAGCCGGTGCCGGTGGGCCGCGCCGTCACCAGCAGCACCCGCAGCGGCGGCTCGAAGACCCGCGCCCGCGCGCCCTGGCTTTGTGGCAGGCGGCGGATGATCGAGACGGGATGCTGCGCGCGCATGGCAAGGTAGCCCTGCTCGTCGTGCAGCAACGACCAGGGCAGGCTGAGCACCGCCGGACGGTCGCTGATCAGGCTGATCTGGCGGTCGCGCGTGGGGTCTGCTTCCCACTGGTTCAAAATATTGATAGCCTGCCGACTTTGGAAAAGCGACTCGTAGAGCCGCTCCCCAATTTCCGGCAGCATCGCCTCGATACGCGCCGCGCGCGCCTTGAAAGCGGCAAAGGGCCACTGCCAGTACGATTCCAGATACCACTGCAACTCCTCGCGCGCCGCCTCCGTGAGCGGATCGGCCAGCAGGTCGCCACCGTGCGACAGGCCAAGCTCCGCGCAGCGCAGCGCAATGCTTGCCAGCGTGCCCGCAGGGGCAGCCGCGGGCGGGGCGGTGAAGGTCACTTCCAGGTCGAGCAGGTCGGGCATGGGAAAGGCTCCAAGTGATGAATGGGGAATGGGCACGGCGTTACGGACGCCAGTTTCTATCCTCTGTTTTCTGTTTCCTCGTATCTCGTCAAGGCTGAAATGAGGGATACGACCAAAAGCGCCACCCTGTTCGCACTCCCGCCTTCAGGCGGGGGCCGTTCAATGCCCGCCTAAAGGCGGGACTACGAACCTATCATTTCACAATTGACGAGCCACTATTTTCTATTTTTCTGTTTTCTGTTTTGGTTCTTCTACCTGTTTAGTGAGAGCCGGGGAGGCGAGATGCGCCAGCAGTGGGAAAGGTCGTGCCGTCCGTCCGCGAAGGCGGACGCACTGGCCGAAGGCCCCTCAGCACGGACTTCCAGTCCGTGGCGCTGCCACCTGTGCTGAACGCACCTCCACTAAAAGCGCGAAAGGTCGTGCCGTCCGTCCGCGAAGGCGGACGCATTGGCCGAAGGCCCCTCAGCACGGACTTCCAGTCCGTGGCGCTGCCACCTGTGCTGAACGCACCTCCACTAAAAAGGTCGAAGAATCTCTGTTTTCTGTTTTCTGTTTTCTGTTTTCTGCTTTCCACTCAGCCCCGCCTACCAACAGTGTACAGGCGGTTGGCAGGGCGTGGCAAGGGGTGGTGGAACCTGTGTACGCTTTCCAAAGGGTGCGGGTTTTGCGGGCGACGGGGACGCTATTGACAAGGATCGAGGGTTTTCCTACACTTCGCGCAGATGGTTGAAGCTTCAACTATTACCTGCCATCCGCCAGGAGGAAGCACGATGGAAGAGCATGTGTTTGGCACCTTCTCGACCGACCGACTGAAGTTTTTGCACGAGCGCGCGCTGGCGATGGGGGTGCAGCACCGCGCGCGCACCCTGCCCGCCGACCCGCTCCCCGACGAGCCGTTCACGCTGGTGGTGACGAGCGGGCCGGACGTGGCGGCGCGCGAGATCGTGGCCTGCTACACCACCGATGGTAGCGAGCCGACCCTCCACAGCGCGCAGCTCCCCTTCCAGCCGGTGCGCCCGCTGTGGAGCACCCCCGCCTGGGGCTACGTGACAGAGTGGCACGCGGCGGTGCCGCCGCAGCCCGAGGGGACGCTGCTGCGCTACCGCATCGCGGCGCGCGGCGCGGGCGAGGGGTGGCAGTGGGCGGAGTGGCCCGACCCCAAGCGCGTCGTCGAGGAGGCGCTGACCTCCGGCGAGGAGGCCGCGACCCCCGCCCTGCCAACTGGCGCGGGCAGCCACTTTGCGCTTTCCATCGACCGCTTCGCGCCGCCGCCGTGGGCGCAGGAGGCGCTGATCTACCAACTCTTTTTGGACCGCTTCGCGCGCAGCGACGACGCACCCTGGCCAACAGAGCTCTCGCTGATGGACATTCACGGTGGCACGCTGCGCGGCGCGACGGAAAAGCTGGAGTACATCGCGAGCCTGGGCGTGACCTGCATCTGGCTCTCGCCGCTCTTCCCCAGCCCGACCCACCACGGCTACGACGCCACCGACTACTTCGACGTCGAGCCGCGCCTGGGTACGAAGGCCGATCTGAAAGTGTTCATCGAGCGCGCCCACGCGCTGGGGATGCGCGTGCTGCTCGACTTTGTCTGCAACCACGTCTGCAACGAGCATCTCTACTTTCAGGAGGCGCAGGCCGCGCCCGAGAGCGAGCGCCGCGCGTGGTTCCACTTTGCCCCCGCGCTGGAGCCGCTCGGCTACCGCGCTTTTTTTGGGGTGGAAAGCATGCCGGAGCTGAACACCGACCACCCGCCGGTGCGCGACTACCTGCTCGACGCGGCGACGATGTGGGTGCGCGACTTTGACGTGGACGGCTTTCGCCTTGACTACGCGCACGGGCCAAGCCATGCGTTTTGGGCGCACTTTTGGCGCGCGCTGAAACAGATCAAGCCGGAGGTGTGGTGCTTCGGGGAAATCGTGGACACGCCGGAAAGCCAGGTCAGCTACCTTGGCTTTCTGGATGGGGTGCTGGATTTCCAGCTTGTGGATCGGCTGCGCGGGGTCTTTGCCACGGGCCGCGAGTCGCTGGTGCAGTGGGAGCGCTTTTTGCACGCCAACGACCAGTTTTTCCCGCCGCAGGATCGCTTTTCGCGCCCGGCGTTTCTGGACAACCACGACATGAACCGCTTTTTGTACGCGGTGGGGGGCGACGAGCGCAAACTGCGGCTGGCCGCGCTGGTGCTCTACACGTTGCCGAACCCGCCGATCGTCTACTACGGGACGGAGGTTGCGCTGGAGCAGCGCTTTGACAAAGGGGGCTGGGGTTTGGAGGTCGCGCGCGAGCCGATGCGCTGGGGGTTGGTCGAGACGCGCGCCGAGCTGCTGGGCTTTTTCCAGCGCCTCGGCGCGCTGCGCCACAGCGAGCCCGCGCTGCGCCCGCTCGCCCGCGAGACGCTGCACGTGGCCCCCGACAGCTACCTGGGACGGCACGCGCGCGGCGACGACGAGGTGTTACTGCTGCTCAACCGCGCGGAGGAGCCGCTTACCATCGAGCACGATGCCCTGCGCGGCACCTTCCGCGACCTGCTTGGCGACAAGCTCGTAGAACTTGAGGGCAGCGTCTCACTCGCGCCCGTCGCGGGGCGACTGCTGAAGCGGGAAGCACGCTAGCGGCATCCCGCCCGATGACGGCTCCCACAAGTGGAAGATCGTGGGAGCCGTCACCTTCGTCCTTCGTCTTTCGACCCTCTACGCCGCCCTCACGCCTCACAATCCAAGCAATAGCCCACCCCGCGCACCGTCAGCAGCCATTTCGGGTCGCTCGGGTTTTGCTCGATCTTTTCCCGAACCCACCGCACATGCACGTCCAGCGTGCGCGTGTCATCTATAAACTCCGTGTCCCACACCTCGGTCATCAAGTCTTGGCGGCTGATGGTGGTGCCATGGTGGAGCATGAGCAGGCGGAGCAGCACAAATTGTTTGGGCGGGAGCACTTGCGGCTCGCAGTGGGGACGAGCGGACACGCAGCGCTGGCGCAGATCCAACCGTAGCGGGCCACGGACAAGGTAGCGCGGATACTGCAGAGCGCGGCACACTTCCGCGTGCAGTTGTTGGCCGGAGTAGGGCTTGACGAGGTGGTGGGTGCAGCCGAGATAGCGTAGTTCCTGCTCGGAACGGACGATTGCCAGCAGCGGGGTGTCGCAAAAGCTACGCAGATGCCGGGACCAATGCGGGTCAACCTGCCGCACCGTGTTATCCAGGATGATCAGATCGGGCGCGGTGCGGCGCGCGAGCCGTATCCCGGCCCGCTGGTTCCGGGCAACCGAGAGAGTGTAACCAAAGCTCCTGACCATCTCGCTCAACGAATCCAACGTTGTTTTGCGGCCCGCAATCAACAAAATATGCTCCACCTTCCCTCCTTTAGAATTAAAGCGGGAGGCCCCCGTTGGACCGAGAATCAGCGCTGACAAAGCTCAGCATCGCTTGCCACGCCCCTCGCCGGTCAACAGGGACTCCCTAAAAATGAAGCTTTGCAAAAACCGCGTTGCGCCCCCATCGGGGCGGCCCGCGTAGCCGATGCTCAAAAAGGCACTATTCAAATCATGCGTATGAACGGTAGAGCCACGAATTTTTGTATCGGGCGCGATGTGTTACACACTTACCCAGCCTAAAAACCGTTGGAATATTCCCCTTGTAGGCCGCACCCGTTGGCCCAACGTTCCAACGTTCCAACGTTTCAACGTTTCAACGTTCCAACGTTCCAACGGTTCACGGGCGATTGACGCTCTTCGACCGCAGCACTATACTAGCGAGACCGTTCCGCATTCCAAGCCCCCCCTACGATGTGGGATGCGTGTAAGGAAATGAAACATGGTAACAATTTTTCGCCACACCGTTAGAGTGTGGCTCATTTTATGTCTTACCCTGGTAGCCATCGGCTGCCAAAGCGGCGCGCCGCCCGACGCGTCCGAGCCGCCGCCGACAGGGACGCAGCGTCTGACCCTTTGGCACTCGCTGCCGCACGAGCAGGTCGAGGTGCTACAGGGCATCGCCGACGAGTGGGCCTCGCAGCAGGCGGGCGAGCTACGTGTCGAGTTGGTGCGCTCCCCCAACGAGGAGGCGCTCCACCAGAAGCTGCTCGCCGCTGTGCAATCCGACATGCCCCCGACGCTAGCCTTTGTGCGCCCGCCGGACATCGCCGCCTACGTCGAGGCGGACGCCTTGCTTCCGCTCGACACGCTAGCCGAGGAAGAGTTGGCGGCGGGCGACGCGCAGGACGATTATTTCACGAGCTTTCTAGACGGCGTGCGCTACCCCCAGGCCGACAACCACCTCTTCGCCTGGCCGGTACATCGCCACCAGACCCTGCTTTTCGTCAACCGCACCCGTGTCGAGGCGTTGGGCGGAGCGTTTCCGCTCTCCAGCGGCGACGAGTTGGTAGAGCTCTGCGCGGCGCACCGCGCGCAAGGGGGCTCCACCTGCTTTGCTGCCTTCCCCAGCGGCACCGTCGCGGTGCTCTGGGTGTGGAGCCACGGCGGGAAGGTGGTGGATGTGGCGAACGAGGCCCCCGCCTTCCAGGGCGAAGCGGGCAAGTCGGTGATGCGCTGGCTGGCGGCGCTCCGCGCGCTGGAGGGGGTGCACATGGTGCCCACCTACGACGCGATGGTGGACGCCTTCGCCAGTGGCGACACCCTCTTCACCTTTGACAGCACGCAGGCCATCCCCACCTACGAGGCCCGCATCAACTCCGCCTTCGACTTGGCAGTCGTGCCGCCACCCTCCACGGATGGGGAGCCTGTGACCTTGGCGAGCGGTGGCAACATCGCCATTTTCCGTAGCACCCCGGAGAGCCAGGCGCTCGCCTGGTCCTTTCTACGCTTTTTGACGAGCACCGACGTGAACTATCGCTGGGCGCAGGCGCTCGGAGCCTACCCGGTGCGCCGCAGCGCGCTGGAGCGGCTGGATGCCCAGTGGCCCGCCGACTCGCGCCTGCGGCAGGCCGCCGAGTGGCTTCCCTTTTGTCGCTCCGAGCCGCTGGTAGCCCAGTGGCCCGCCATCGAACAGTTGCTGGCGCAGGCGATGATCAACACCATCAACGGGCAAGAAACCCCGGACGCGGCGCTGGCCGAAGCGGCGCGACGCACAGAGGGCCTTCTCAAACCATGAGTCTTTCTCTTTCTGACACCCTGGCGACCGCCGTACAAATCGCGCACGACGCGGGCGCGCAGATCATGGATTTTTACCGCGCCGAGGTGATGGTCCACATCAAAGAGGGAGACGCGCGCAACCTCGTCACCGATGCCGACCTCGCCGCCGACGAGCAGATCCAGCAGGCGCTGCGGCGTGCCTTTCCGCAGCACGCGCTGCTGACCGAGGAAAGCTACAGCCCCGGCCTCGCCATGGACGACAGCGTGCCAACCTGGGTGGTGGACCCGATTGACGGGACGAGCAACTTCGCGCACCGCCTGCCGCTTTTTTCCATCAGCATCGCGCTGCGCCACCAGGGGCGCGCGCAGGTGGGGGTGGTCCACGCGCCCGCGCTCGGCTGGACCTTCGCCGCGGCGGCGGGGCAGGGCGCGACGCTCAACCAGCTACCGCTCGCCGTCAGCCACCGCGCTGACCTGTCCGATGCCATCGTCGCCTGTGATTGGGCGCGGCACCCTGTCATGCGGCGGCAGGTGCTCGCCGCCTTTAGCACCCTGGGGGAGCACGCCCACACCCTGCGCTCCATGGGCAGCGCGGCGCTCGGCTTTGCGGCGCTGGCGGCGGGGTGGATCGACGTGTATTTCAACTACTCGCTCGCCCCCTGGGACATGGCGGCGGGCGAGTTGCTGGTGCAGGAGGCAGGCGGCCACGTGACGGCGCTCGACGGCTCGCCCTTTCGCCTGGACGGAGGCAACGTGCTTGCCAGCAACGGTCGCCTGCACGGCGAGGCCCATGCGTTGCTGGCACCCCATCTTCCGTAAAGGGAGAATGGCAGATAGAGAATGGAGAATGGAGAGATGGAGTGGCGTTCAGCACAGCAGCCCCACGGACTAGAAGTCCGTGCTGAGGGGCCTTCGGCCACTACGTCCGCCTTCGCGGACGAACGGCACGACCTTTCCCGCTGCTGCACATCTCGACTCCCCGGCTCCCTCGAAACAGCCAAAAGAACCTATCTTCCATTTTCCATCTTCCATTCTCTATCTTCCATTCTCCATTCTCCCTGTTAGGACCCTACGCCTATAGGCGGTACGTACCTTGCTATAGATAATGAAATCCATAGCAAGCACCCCTGAAAGAGCTACCGATGGACCTGCAAGCCATAACAAAGAAGTTAGCTGACCTGTTGGGAAAATGGGGCATCCTCCAGCGCGCGCCGGAGCCGATTCCGGTTCCCGTGCCGGCGCGCGCCCCACGTCGGAGCTACTAATCGGGGGCTAACCCGCCCCTATCCTACGGTCCCACCCGCTACAAACCCCCTCGTTTTGCGCTCCTGTGTAGGTACGCGCCGCGTGGGGTTTACCCAACTGTAGGGTTGGACAGGCCAACCCGCGCAAAAGAACGATGTCACGGCGTCCGCGAAGGCGGACGTAGTGGCCGAAGGCCCCTCAGCACGGACTTCCAGTCTGTGACCGCTTTCCCTCGCGCTACCCTGCTTTCCCCTTTTCCTACTTCCTGTCGAACTCGCCCTCCCGCCTTGAGCGCGAAAGAGCGCGCGTGCTGCTTGCCTTTTGCCCTGAGTTGAGGCAGAATCCCCGCTTGCTGCGAATTCACCCTAGTTGAAACAGGTCCCCTGCCCAAGGTTATGCTGCCCCCCAACCCCCGCTGGCCGCGCTCCCCCGCCCTGCTCGTCGCCTTCTTTTCCCTCCTTGCCATGCTCCTGCTGCTCGCGCTGGCCGCGCCCTGGCTGCTGTGGGCCTATAATGTGGAGCAGGCGGGTCGCCTGCTGGAGCAGGGGGTACGGTGGCCGGACGAGCGGCAGGTGGAAACGCTGCCGCAGGTGGGGGACGCAGGGGCCATCGAGGCAGCACTGGGGCACCTGGCAGCGGCCATGCGCTGGCGCGACGACAACGAGCAGGCGTACTGGACGGCGGGGCGCGCCTACATGGCGCAAGCAGCGTGGCCCAGCGCCGCCGATGCGCTGACCCAGGCACGCGAGCGTGCGCCGGACAACCCGTTGCTCGCCTGGGAAACCGGCCTGGTGTACGAGCAGTTGGTCAACCAGCTGGCGCAGGGTCCGCAAACCCCTCTCGTCCCGGCCTTTGCGAGCGGCACGGTGGAAGCGCCGCCCACGCCGGTCCAGACCCCCTTTTGCGGCGACGCGCCGGGCAGCTGCTATGTGGGCGAAACCGTGTTCACGCAGCCGCTCGCCGCCTTTCCGGAGGGGCCAACGGTCTCAGCGCCCACCCTCTTCCTCCATGCACCGGCCAAGGTGCGCCAGCAGGTCACGCTGCCGGACGGGCAGCCCGCGCTCACCTTCTTGCTCGGCCTGGACCCCAGCGCGCGCGAGTGGGGCAGCGACGGGGCGTCCTTCCAGCTTTGGGTGGAGCCCCCCAACGCGCCCGCCGCGCTGCTCGTCGAGCGCACGCTGGACGGGACGACCGCCCGCGCGGGCTGGCTGGCCGAGTGGGTCGATCTGACCCCGTGGGCCGGGCAGGCGGTCACACTCGCGCTCGTCACCGGCCCCGGCCCCGCAGGCAACGCCGACGCGGATTGGTACGGCTGGGGGAACCTTGCCCTGACCACCGTGGAGGCTGCGACAGATCGCGGCCCGCGCGCCGCAGATCCAGCTGGCGCAGGCGTGGCAGCAGGGCGGCTTCAGCGCCAGCTACCTTTTCGGGCGGGGCAACCGCGACCTGTACCAACAGCGCTACGACGCCGCGCGCGCTTGGTACGAGCGCGCCGCGCTGGTGGAGCCGGTGGCGAGCAGCTACTGGTACCACCGCTCGCTGCTGGCTCAGGTGCAGGGGGACGCAGCAGCCGCGAGCGCGGCGCTGGAAGAGGCGGTGCGGCTCGATCAGGGCTGGCTCAGTGGTGAGATTTTTTCCAAGACGCACCTGCTGCTGGGGATTGAGTGGTACAATCAGGCGCGCTACGACGAGGCGCGTACCCTGTTGCTGCCCAACACGACGCTGAACCGCGACGACCCCGTTCTTCAGGCGCAGATCGCCGAAAGTTTTCGCTACCTTAGCCTGATCCAGCAGCAGCAGGGGGACCAGGCCGGTGCGGTCGAGTCGCTCCAGCAGGCGCGCGCGATCAAGGCGGACGACCCGCGCGTGCAGTTCCAATATGGGCGCGCCCTGTACGGGCTTGACCCGCAGCGCGTGGCCGAGGTGGAGCAGGCGTTCAGCAGTGCGCTGGCGCTGCGCCCGGCGGAGCCCGCCATGTGGCAGGCGGTGATCGGATTTTGGCGACAGGTGGGGGAAACCGAGCGGGCCGACACCCTCTGCCGCCAGGCGACCGCCCCCGAACTCGTCACAGCTTTAAGCGACAGTTGCGCGTCGCCCTGATGTTTCTTTTGATCGGCTTTTGAGTCACCCCCATGCGTTTTGATCTGTTAAAAGCGAATGTCGCCTATGCGATTGGCAGCGCCGCAAACAGCGTAGCGCTTTTTTTGCTGATCCCTTATCTGGTCAACCAACTTTCCGTGCCCGAATATGGAGCATGGGTGATCTTCGAGATCAGCATCATGTTCCTCAGCACCTTCCTGCTGGCCGGGATGGATGTGGGGCTGATGCGCGATTACTGGTTTTTGGAGGGGGAGAGCGAGCGGCGGCGGCTGAGCGGGACGGTCCTGCTGACGCTGCTGGCCTGGGGCGGCTTTGTCGTGCTCGGCGGCGCGCTCGCCATCGGGTGGGGCGGCGGGTTGCCCGCCGTGCAGCAGATGTTCCCCATCCCTTCCGCGTCGCTGTCGCTGTCGCTGCTCCTGCTGCTGGGCATCGGGCTGGTGGAAGCGCTTTTTGCGCTGCTGCTCACCCTGCTTCGCATCCGCGAGGAGGCGCTGCACTTTGTCATCCTGTCGGTGGGCAAGATGGTGCTTTTTTTGCTGGCGGCCATCGCGGGGGTGCAGCTGACCGGCGACATTCGCGGCGCGCTGGCCGGGCGATTCGTCGCCGCCGCCCTGGGCTGCGTGGTGGCGCTCGTTTTTACGCGTAAGCTGATCACCCCCGCCTGGGAGTGGCCGCACCTGCGCCGCGTGATCACCTACGGGTTGCCGCTGCTACCGACGAGCTTCGCGGCCTACGTGCTGCTCGCCTCCGACCGCTACATGCTGCAACTGTTTACCACCTTGCAGGTGGTGGCGGTCTACTCCTTCGCCTATAAAGTGGCAACGGTGGTGGACGTGCTGGTCACGCGCCCCTTTTCCATCGATTGGGCCCCGCGCCGCTTTAAAATCGCGCGCGAGGACGACCCGCAGGCGGGCTACGCGCGCGCCCTGCTCCTCTACCTGTATGCGGGCGTTGGCTTTGCGCTGCTTATCTACGCCAGCACGGACATGGTTTATCAGTGGGTAGCGCCGCCGACCTACCAGGAGGGCAGTCGGCTGGTGCCCTTTATCCTGGTCGCCTATCTGCTCTACGGGCTCAGCTACCCGCTCAACATCGGGATCATGTTGAAAGACAAGACCCGCTACCTGCCGCTGCTCTCCTGGGTCGCGGCGGGGCTCTGCCTGCTGCTCAACACGTTGTGGATTCCACGCTTCGGGATGATGGGCGCGGCGTGGGCCACGATTATCGCCTACGCCCTGTACACGACCATGGTCACCGCCGCCTCGCTGCACTTCTACCCGGTACACTACCCGCTCGCCCCGCTCCTGCGGCTGGGCGCGAGTTTGCTGCTCGCGCTCGGCGGCATCTACCTGCTGGGCTGGGGGCTGGGTGCGGGCAGCGCGACGCTCGTCTGGGCAGCCAGGGTGCTCTGGGTGACGCTGGTGTGGGGCGGCCTGGCCTATCTGCTTTGGGGGGATCAACTCGAATGGTCGCGCATGAAGCGAAGCAGAGCCGTGGGGTCGGGGCCGTGACCTCCGTCCTCATCTTTCTGCTATTTTTGCTGCCCACGATCCAGTACCGCGTCGAGTTGGGCGCGTTCAGCTTTTCGGTGGCGGAGCCGCTCATCCTGATCGTTGGGGCTTTCCTGCTCGCGCGCCAGCTGTTCGCCGAGCGGCGGCTGGTGCTGCTGAACAACCCGCTCCCCCTGCTGCTGCTGCTGCTGCTGGGGTGGATGGTTGTGCTGCGCCCCTGGTCCAGCAACTTCACCAACGGGCTGAGCGACCTGCGCGACTGGCTCCTGCCGGTGGCGGTCTTCGTGCTGCTCGTTTCCACCGTGCGGAGCGGCTGGCAGCGCTATGCCAAATTCTTCCTGCTGATCGGGGTGCTGCAAGGCGGGCTCGCGATTTACCAGGCGCTCACCAACAGCGCCCGCATCTTCCAGACCAGCGGGACCGCGCTCGCCAAGCGCGGCTTTTTGGCGTCGCCAAGTGGGGAGCTGCCGCGCGCCTCCTACGGGCTGGGGCTGTTCAACCACCCCAACAGCATCGGCTACTTTCTGGCGCTGCAACTGTTGATCTGGGTAGGGTTCTTCTGGTCGGTACGCACCCGGCAAAAATGGCTCCTGCTGCCGATTGGGGCACTTTTGGGGGTGGCGCTCTTCCTCTCCTATGCCAAGACGAGCATCCTGGCCGCGCTGATCCTGCTGCCCACGCTGCTGCTGCTGCGCCACCGCCAGTTGGCCCCCCTCATCGCGCTGCTCCCCCTGCTGGGGCTGCTCGTCTCCTTCGTCGCCTTCGGCGTGGGCTACACCGTGGACGTGTCCACGGTGCACCTGCCCCCCGAGTTGGACACGATGGTGTGGCGCTTCCAAATGTGGCAGGATAGCGTAGAGCTGCTGGAGCAGCAGCCGATGATCCTGCTGGTGGGCAACGGCGACCCCGCGCTGTGGGAGCTGCGCGGCATCGACTTTACCCACCCGCACAACCTGCCCCTCTACTTTATCATCTACTACGGTCTGCCGGGGCTCTTTTTTCTGGTAGCGTTTACGCTGGTCCTGTGCAAGTTGGGGGTAGAAAACGCGTCGCTGCTGCGCGCCTCGCCCCTGCTCACCGCGCTGTACCTGTGTGTCTGCACCCTGCCCATCACCGGAATTGTGGAGGCGCTCCCCAACAACCTCGACTCGCGCATGATCTACCTGAATGTCTGCGCCCTCTTTATAGGATTGCTCCATGAACAAAAAGCCGCCCGCGCCCAGCCGCTGGCCGAACGAGTCGCCCCAGCGCCTGCGGGTGCTTACGATCTCCGACCTCTTCCCCAAAGCTGAGCAGCCCGTCAACGGCATTTTTGTTGAGCGCCAGGTCGCGCACCTCCAGCCTTTTTGCGAGCAGGTGGTCCTTTCCCCGACGCGCGTCTTCCCCCCGCTGCGACTGTGGAAGCGCATCGGGAAGCCGCGCGACTTTGTGCGGGGCTGGCGCGCGTGGCGCAGCGAGCTTCGGAACACCCCGCAGCTGGACACGGTGAATGGGACGCCGGTCTACTACCCACGCTACACCTCACTGCCGCGCCAAGGGTTTCATGGCACGCTGGGGCTTTTTCGCGTATGGCTTCCTGCGCCCGCTGCTGCGCCGCCTGCACGCCGCGCGGCCCTTCGACCTGATCCACGCGCACTACGCCAGCCCGGCGGGGGTCATCGCCCTGCTCGCGGCACGCTGGATGCAGGTGCCGGTGCTCGTGACGGTGCACGGGGCGGATGTCACCTACACTGCCAAGCAGAACGCGCTCGGCGCGGCGATCATCCGCTGGGTCTTCCAGCGGGCCGATGCGGTGGTGGCGAACAGCCAGTGGACCGCCACGCGCGTGATCCAGTGCGGGGCCCCGCCGGACAAGGTGTCGGTTAGCTATTATGGGGGCAACGGGCGGCACCCCGCGCCCGCCGCGCCCAAGGTGGACGAGGCGCGGCCCCTCCATTTGCTCTCGGTCAGCCTGCTGGAGCCGCGCAAGGGGCAGGCCTTCGTGCTGCGCGCCTTGCGCGTGCTGCGCGATCACGGCTACGATCTGCGCTACACCATCGTGGGCGACGGCCCGCAGGCCCCCGCCCTGCGTGCGCTGGCCGACGAGCTAGGGTTGAGCGATATCGTCTCCTTCGAGGGGCGCAAGGAGCACGAGGAGGTCTGGCCCTACTTTGCCGCCTGCGACATCTTCGTGCTGCCTAGCTGGAACGAGGCGTTTGGCGTGGTCTACATCGAGGCGCTCAGCCAGGGCAAGCCCATTGTCGGCTGCCAGGGCGAGGGCGGCCCCGAAGAGTTGAAGGGGCTGGGCGAGTGCGGGGAGTTGGTCCAGCCGCAAAACGTGGACAGCCTCGTCACCGCCCTCAAGCGGCTGCTGGACGACCCCGCCCGCCGCCGCCAAATGGGCGAGACCGGCAAGCAGATCGTCGAGCAACATTTCACCTGGGAGCGCAACGCCGCCACCACCTTCGCCCTCTACCAAAAGCTGGTTACCCGCGCCCCCGCGCCGCTGCCCCAAGGCGTGCTGCCGGTTTGACGACCGACGACGGAGGGACGAATAAACCGCCAAGACGCCAAGGACGCCAAGGAATTTTTTCGTTTCGAAGTGCGAGGATGTGAGCAAGATGTCAATCAGATGTCTGGCCTTTTGGAAGTCTTTAGCACATTTGAAACGGAACAATTTTATGGATGCAATCCACCATGCCTCGCACACTCTAAAGCAAAAAGCCCTTGGCGTCCTTGGCGTCTTGGCGGTTCAACTCTCCGTTGCCCATCTTCGGTCGTCCGTCGTCTCCGTCCGCCCATCCATGCGTCAAGGCTACGCTTATGCGAATCGCACATCTGATTGACGACTTCCAACCGGAGATTGGGTACCAGGAAACCTATCTGGCGCGCGAGCAGCAGCGGCTCGGGCACGAGGTGGTCGTCATCAGCGCGCGGCGCGAAAGTGGGTGGCGGGCGCTGCGGGCGCGCGAGCCGCAGATGGGGTGGGAAGAGGGTATCCGCACCCATCGCCTCCCCATCCTGCCCAAGCCGCGCAGCCTGCGCCCCGTGTGGATGCAGGGCTTGAAGGCGGAGCTTCGCCGCGTGCGGCCCGATGTCGTCCATTGCCACGATGCCCTGTCCCTGAGCGCCTTTCTGGTGGCGCTCTGGAAACGGGAGCTTGGATACACCCTGGTCTACGACAGCCACCGCACCGAGTACAACAGTTACCACCTGGGCAAGTCGCGCCTCGCGGGGCGGCTGAACAAGGGGCTCTATACCCTCTTCGCGCGCACCGTGGGCCGCCTGGTGCCGCGCCGCGCCGATGCGATGGTGGTCATCGGCGAGCCGGAGCGCGACTTTCTCGCCCACTTTTACCGGCTGTCGCCCGCCTCGCTCCCGCTGATCCGCCTGGGCGCGGACCGCGAGCGCTTCCGCTTCGCGCCCCAGGCGCGCCAACAACTGCGCGCGCAGTGGGGCTGGTGCGAGGCGAGCGTGGTGCTCGGCCACGCGGGCACGCTGCGCCCGACCAAGGGGATCGAGCGGCTGCTGGAAGCGCTGCCCGCCCTGATCGCGGCGGGGGCGGACGTGCGCTGCCTGATCGTCGGGCGCGCGGAGCCCGCGTACCTCGCGCAGTTGCAGAGTCGCGTGGAGGCGCTCGGCCTCGCGGGGCGCGTTCGCTTCGAGGGCTTCGCCCCGCTGGACCACCTGCCCGAGCTGATGAGCGCGATGGACATCGCCGTTTGGCCGGGCGACATCTCGATCACCGCCATCGAGGCGATGAGCGTGGGGCTGCCGGTGGTGGCGCTGCGCACCTCCTACACCGAGGGGGTGATTGAGCGCTACGGGGCGGGGCGGCTCGCGGCGGATAGCTCGGTCGGGGCGCTGCGCGCGGCCCTGGAGCCGCTCGTGCTGGAGCCCGTGCTACGCCGCCAGCAGGCCGCGCGCGCCGAGGCCGCGGTCGAGCAGGACTTGAACTGGGGCCGCATCGCCGCCCAATTTCTGGAATTGTATCGGGAAACCGCCAACCGCCCGCCGCAGGTGGCGCGCGTGGGCCTTTCCCGCTAGCGAGTGCCTGTGAAGATTCTTCTGGTCCACAATTTTTACCAGCAGCGCGCGGGCGAGTACACCGCCCTGCAAGCGCAGATGGCGCTGCTGCGGGCGCACGAGGTACCCTTTGCGCTCCACACGCGGGACAACCGCGAGATCGAGCACTTTGGGCTGGCGCAAAAGGTGGCAGCCCTGCCCAACACCGTCTTTTCGCGGCAAAGCTACGCGGCCATGCGCGAAACGATTCGCCGCGAGCAGCCGGACATCGCGCATGTGCACAACGTGTTTCCGCTGCTCTCGCCCGCTGTGTACGTGGCGCTGCGCGACGCGGGGGTGCCGGTCGTCCAGACCCTGCACAACTTTCGCCTGCTCTGCGCCAACTCGCTCTTTTACACCAACGGGCAAATCTGCGAGCGCTGCAAGCATGGCGCGACCTTTCACGCGCTGCGCTTCCGCTGCCACCGCGACAGCCTGCTGTCGAGCGCCAGCTACGCCGCTTCCATCGCGGTCAACCGCTGGACACGCACCTTTCAACACATTGACCGCTTCATCGCGCTGACCGAGTTTTCGGCGCAAAAGATGGTCGAGAGTGGCCTCCTGCGGCGCGAGCAGATCTCGGTGCTCGGCAACTTTATGCCGGAGCCGCTGCCCGCCCCCGGCCCCGCCGAGGGGCGCGCCCCCTTTCTGCTCTTTTTGGGGCGCTTGTCGGAAGAAAAAGGGGTTGCCACCCTGCTGGACGCCATGCCCCACCTGCCGGGGGTCACGCTGAAGGTGCTCGGCGACGGGCCGGAACGCGCCGCGCTGGAAGCCCAGGCGCGGGCGGTCGCGCCCGGGCGGGTCGAGTTTCTGGGCTTTGTCGAGGGGGAGGCGAAGTGGGCGTTGCTGCGCCGCGCGAGCGCGACGGTGGTGCCCTCGGTCTGGTACGAAAATTTCCCGTTTACCGTGCTCGAAAGCCTCGCGGTCGGCACCCCCGTCATCGCCTCCAACCTGGGCAGCTTCCCGTACATTGTAGGGCACGGGGAAAGCGGCCTCTTGTTCGCGCCGCGCGACCCGCTCGACCTGGCGGCGCAGGCGCGCACCCTGCTCGATGACCCCACCCTGGCGCAACAGATGGGTGCCCGCGCCCGCGCGCTCGTCGAGGAACGCTACACCGCCCGCGTCCACTTCCGCTCCTTGATGGCACATCTACCAGAAGTTGCTGGAAGGCGCGTCGGGCGGGGGCCAGCCCGTCCGCCCCGAGGCATTCCTGCAGGCGACCCATCCCGACCTTGAAACGACATGAACAACATGAGTGTACAACCAACCAACAGGCCCCGTGTCGCGGTGATCGGCTGCGGCTACTGGGGCAAAAATCTGGTACGAAATTTCAACGAGCTTGGCGCGCTCGCGATGGTCTGCGACCTGACCGAGGGGGGCCGCGCCACGGCGGCGCAGATCGCCCCCACGGTGCCGGTCGTGGGCGAGGTGGCGGCTGTGCTGGCCGCCGATGTGAGCGGGGTCGTCATTGCCACCCCCGCCGAGACCCACTTTGCGCTAGCCGCGCAGGCCCTGGAAGCGGGCAAGGATGTTTTTGTCGAAAAGCCGCTCGCGCTCACCTACGAGCAGGGCGCACGGCTGCTCCGCCTGGCGCGCGAGCGCGGGCGCATCCTGATGGTCGGCCACGTGCTGGAATATCACCCAGCGGTCGTGCGCCTGCTGGACTTGGTTCGCTCTGGCGAACTGGGCAGCATCCATTATGTCTACTCCAACCGCCTGAGCCTGGGCAAGATTCGCCGCGAGGAAAACATCCTGTGGAGCTTCGCCCCGCACGACATCGCGGTCATCCTGCGCCTGATCGGCGGCTCCCCCTTGCAGGTAAGCGCGGCGGGTGGCAACTACGTCCAGCCGAACATTGCGGACGTGACGGTGACCAACCTGCTCTTCGACAACGGGGTGCGTGCCCACATCTTTGTCTCCTGGCTCCATCCCTTCAAAGAGCAGCGGCTCGTGGTCATCGGCTCGCGCCGGATGGCGAGCTTCGACGATGTGTCAAAGCAATTGGTGCTCTACGATCAGCGCGTGGAGTGGCAGGAGGGGCAGCCCGTGCCGATCAAGGCGGCGGGCGACGTGGTGCCCTTTGACGACCGCGAGCCGCTGCGGCTGGAGTGCGCGGCCTTCCTGCATGCCATCGAGACGCGCGAGCCACCGGTCACCGATGGCGCGAGCGGCCTGCGGGTGCTGCGCGTCCTGCAGGCGGCGCAGCGCTCGCTGCTGACCAACGGGGAGCCGGTGATGCTCCCCCTCGACCCTTTGGAGAGCCTTCCATGAGCGATTTTTTTGTTCACCCCAGCGCCTACGTGGACGAGCCGACGACGATCGGCGCGGGCACGAAGATCTGGCACTTTAGCCATGTGATGCCCCACGCGCGCATCGGCAAGGGGTGCAACCTGGGGCAAAACGTGCTGGTCGCCAGCGACGTGATCATCGGCGACCATGTTAAAATTCAAAACAATGTGTCGGTTTACGCGGGGGTGGAGCTGGAAGATTATGTCTTTTGCGGCCCCTCCTGCGTCTTCACCAACGTCACCAACCCCCGTTGCGAGATCAACCGCCGCCACCTGTACGAGCGCACGCTGGTGCGGCGCGGCGCGAGCATCGGGGCGAACGCGACGATTGTCTGCGGCGCGACGGTGGGGCGCTACGCCTTTATCGCGGCGGGCGCGGTGGTCACCGGCGATGTGCCGGACTACGCGCTGATGATGGGGGTGCCCGCGCGGCGCAGCGGCTGGATGAGCCGCCACGGCTTCCGCCTGCCGGAGCCGGACGCGGGCGGCATCCTGCGCTGCCCCGACAGCGGCTGGCGCTACCAGGAGGTCGAGCCCGGCCTCCTGCGCTGCCTCGACTGGGACGAGGACGCGCCGCTGGCGGGGTATTAGGTATGGGGTATTGGGTATTGATTTGGGTTTTGGTAGTCAGTACCTACTATCTAATACCTAATACCCAATGTCTAACACCCCAATATCAACAAAAATGAAAGTGACCCTTTAACATGAGCGAACACGAACCGATCTCAGTGTTGGACCTGACGCAGCAGTATCAGGCGCTCCAGTCGGAGATGGACGCGGCGATTCGGGAGGTGCTGGAAAGCACGGCTTTTGTGCTGGGGCCGCAGGTGCGCGAGTTGGAAAAGAACGTGGCGGCCTACTGTGGCTGCGAGTACGGGGTGGGGGTGGCGTCGGGCACCGATGCGCTGCGCCTGGCGCTGCTGGCGGTGGGGGTCGGCGCGGGCGATGAGGTCATCACCACCCCCTTCACCTTTATCGCCACCGGCAACACGATCTCGCACGGCGGGGCGACGCCGGTGTTCGTGGACATTGACCCGCGCACCTTCAACCTGGACCCCGCCGGGTGGCCGAGGCGATCACGCCGCGCACCAAGGCGATCGTGCCGGTCCACCTGTACGGCCACCCGGCGGAGATGGAGCCGCTGCTGGCGCTGGCAAAAGAGCACGGGCTGGCGATCATCGAGGACAGCGCGCAGGCCATCGGCGCGGAATACAACGGGCAGCGCGTCGGCTCCCTTGGCGATGTGAGTTGCCTCAGCTTTTACCCCACCAAGAACCTGGGCGCGTACGGCGACGCGGGGATGGCGGTGAGCAACAACGCGGAGATTGCCGCGACGATTGACCAACTGCGCCGCCACGGGGGCAAGAAAAAGTACCATGCGGAGGTACTCGGCTTTAACAGCCGCCTGGACACCCTGCAAGCCGCGATCCTGGGGGTGAAGCTGCCGCACTTGGACGCGTGGAACGAGGCGCGCCGCCGCGTGGCGCAGCGCTACAACGAGCTTCTCGCCGATTCGCCGGTCACCACCCCCTACGAGGCCCCGAATGTGCGCCACGTCTACCACCAGTACACGATCCGCGCCCCGCAGCGCGATGCACTAGCCGCGTACCTGAAGCAGCAGGGCATCGGATCGATGATCTATTACCCGGTGCCACTGCACCAGCAGGAGCTGTACGCCGATCTGGGCTACGAGGCGGGCAGCCTGCCGGAAAGCGAGGCGGCGGCGCGCGAGGTGCTCTCGCTGCCGATCTACCCCGAGCTGACCGAGGCGCAGCAGGCGCGCGTCGCCGCGACCATTCGGGAGTTTTATGACAAGTAGCATGGCATCCCACGCGCGGAGCGCCCCACGTTGATCCGCCGCGGGTGGCGAGCGCTTCAGCAGGAGCTTCTGCTGCTGGTCGAGTCCCCCTCGGCCCCACCGCACTGGCTCTGGCTGCTGCTCTACTGGCCGCTGCTGAAATTTTTCCGCGCGCGGCGCATGGCGCGGCTCGCGGCACACTTTCGTCTGTCCCCGCGCACCCGCGTGCTGGATGTGGGGGGCACCGCCTTCAACTGGCGATTGCTCCCTGCCTCGCAGCGCCCGCGCCTCGTTATCCTCAATGTGGAGCCGCCGCACCTGCGCGCCGAGCCGTGGGTGGTCGCGGACGGCACAGCGCTTCCCTTCCGCGACCGCTCCTTCGATCTGCTTTTCAGCAACTCGGTGATCGAGCACCTGGGGGACGAGGCCACGCAACGCCGCTTCGCCAGGGAGTGTCGGCGTGTCGGCGTCGCGCTTTTACGTGCAAACCCCCAACAAGTGGTTCTTTTTCGAGCCGCACCTGCTCACCCCCTTCATCCACTGGCTGCCGCGCGCGGCGCAACGCCGCCTGCTGCGCTATGGGACGCTGTGGGGCTGGCTGCACCGCCCCTCCCCCGCGCGCGTCGAGGCGCACCTGGACGAGATTCGCCTGCTGGACGAGGACGCCCTGCGCGTGCTCTTTCCCGGTGCCACCCTGTGGCGCGAGCGCGTGCTGGGGATGACCAAATCGCTGAGCGTAACGAACGAGCGTGAGTGAAAACAGAAAACAGAGAACAGACTATGACTTGTCTGTTCTCTGTTTTTCGTTCCCTACGCGCTATCTCAGCGGCGGAAGACGCTTTTCAGGATGAAGAAGACGTTGGCGGGGCGCTCGGCAAGGCGGCGCATGAAGTAGGGGTACCAGAACTCGCCATAGGGGACATAGACGCGGAAGCGATAGCCCTCGCGCGCCAAGTCGTGGTGCATGGAGGTGGCGATGCCGTAAAGCATCTGGAACTCGAAGCGCTCGCGGGGGATGGCGTGCTCGGCAGCATACCCCTTGGTCGCCGCTATCATGTTGGGGTCGTGCGAGGCGATGGCGGCGTAGGTGCCGCTTGGCACGCGCCTCCTCGCTTAGTAGCAACTTCATCAGGTGGACAAAGTTGGCGTCCACGTCCGCTTTGTCCGGGTAGGCGAGGTGCGGCGGCTCGTCGTACGCGCCCTTAACCAGGCGCACCCTCGCCCCCCGCTCGATCAGGTTCAGCACATCCTGCTCGCTGCGGTACAGGTAGCTCTGGATGACAACCCCCATGTTGTCGAAGCCCTCGTCGCGCATCTGCCAGTAAATGTCCAGCGTGCGGTCGATGTAGTCGCTCGACTCCATGTCGATCCGCACAAAAGAATCCTGGTACTGCTTGCCGCATTGCAGCACACGGCGCAGGTTGCGGCTGGCAAGGTCGGACGAGATGTCCAACCCCATCGCGGTCAGCTTGAGCGAGATGTTCGGCTGCACCCCCGCCTGCGCCGTCGCGTCCAGGGCGCGGATCAACTCCTCCGTGTAGCCGTGCGCCTCCGCCTCGCTGTCGGTGTTTTCGCCCAGATAGTCCAGCGTGGCGAGCAGCCCCTCCTTCTTCAGGTCGTGGATCACCTGGATCGCCTCGCGCAGCTGCTCACCCGCTACAAAGCGGCGCGAGATCATGCGGGCGGGGGCAAATCCCGTGGCAAGCTGTCGCAATTTCTCGCTTTGCGAGAGGGTCAAAAATGTGTTTCGTAGCATCGGCGACTCTCCTTTGAGTCTATAAAAAAGTGGCTGATGCACCCAGCGCGGGGCGGGGTGCCATCAACTTGAGGGTTGAAAACATGGCGGGCCTCACAGGGGCGAGCGGTTTTCGCATGACCGGAGCACAGCCTGTGCCACAGTCACTGCCAAAATAACCATCTTGCCGTGGCCCATCCAGGCCGCTCGTCGTTCCTAACAAGTCCGTCGTTCCGCCCTGGCCTCTGTGCTCTCTGTGTTCTCTGTGGTGAATCGGTCGGTCGCTCGCTGCTCATCCCGCACAATTTCCCCGCTCGCCATGTGGAGCACCCGCTGCGCGCGCGCCGCGAGCGCGGGGTCGTGCGTGACGAGCAGCAGGGTTTTGCCGCGCGCGGGCAGCGCCGCGAGCAGTTCCATGATCTCGCCGCCCGTGCGCTCGTCCAGGTTGCCGGTCGGCTCGTCGGCGAGCAAGAGCGGCGGGTCGTTGGCGAGCGCGCGGGCAATGGCGACACGCTGCTGCTCGCCGCCGGAAAGCGCGGTGGGCAGGTGGTGCAGCCGCTCGCCCAGCCCCACCTCGGCGAGCAGGGAGCGGGCGCGCGGCTCGTCGCTCGCGCCGCGCAGGCTCATGGGCAGCAGCACGTTTTCCAGCGCGGTGAGGGTCGGCAGAAGTTGGAAAAATTGAAAGACGATCCCCAGGCTACCGCGCCGCCAGCGGGCCAGGGCGTCCTCGCTCAGTCGGTCAATGCGCCGCCCCGCCACGAGCACCTCGCCCTCCGTCGGGCGGTCAATGCCGCTAACCAGCCCGAGCAGCGTAGATTTGCCGCTGCCACTCGCCCCGACCACCGCCACAAATGTCCCCGCCTCGACCGTGAGCGAGAGGCGATGCAGCGCCGTCACCGTCTCGTCCCCCGCACGGTAGCGGCGCGTCACCCCGCGCAGTTCGATGATTGGCTCGCTCATGCGCGTATTGTAACGGGCAGCGGGAAACTTGTCACGAGCACGCTTCATGGCTAAGGTTTTGGGACGACCGACGACGGACGACGGACGAATTCACCACAGAGAACACAGAGAACACAGAGGCCAAAGCAGTCTGCCGCCTGCTGTCGTTTGCCGCCCGCCGAGGGTTACGCCGCCAACGGCAGGCGGCTCCACCCCCGGCTACCGGTTGTCGCCACCCGCTGCGCGGGTTCTACGGCACACGGCGGCACCGTGCGCTGTGCGTTGTGACGCCTTACCCGCGTTGCGGGAACCCACTGCCGCCTGCCGCCTGCCGCCTGCCGCCCTGCCCCTGCTGCCTGCCGCCTGCCGCCTGCTGCCTGCTGCCTGCTTTCCGTTCGCCGCCTGCCGCCTGCCGCCTGCCGCCTGCTATCCGTTCGCTGCCTGCCAACCTCACAGAATCGAGAGCCTCCTCATGATAAACCATCGGGCGCGCGTCGCGCCATTTATGCTGCTGCTCGTCCTCCTGCTTTTAGTCGGCTGCGGGGGCGAGGACGAGGTACCGACGATGCGCCCCACGGCAACGGTGGCGGTAGAGGCGAGCGAGCCGAGCGCGACGCTGCCAGCCAGCGCGACCGTTGTACCAACCCCGGTAGCGGACGCTACGGACACCACGCCGAGCGAGGGGTCGCCCACGAGGGTGACAGAGGAGACAGCCACCGTCGAGCTTCCCGCCGCGACGGCGGAGCCCACCGCCGCGCCCGCCTCCTTCGACCCCGCGACCGTGACCGTTGGGCTGGAAACGGTGGCCGATGGCTTCAACGCCCCGCTCGCCGTCGTGAGCGCGGGTGATGGCAGCGGGCGGCTCTTCGTGGTGGAAAAGGGCGGACGTATCTGGGTGCTTGTCGATGGTGCGGTGCGGGACACCCCGCTGCTCGACCTGAGCGGGAGCGTGTCGCAGGGCAGCGAGCAGGGCTTGCTCGGCCTTGCCTTCGAGCCGAATCGTCCTGAGCGATTTTATGTCAATTACACCGATCGCGGCGGCAACACCGTCATCGCGCGCTACCGCACCGGCGACGACCTCAATGTGGCGGACCCCAACAGCGCGGAGGTGCTGCTCACCCTGGAACAGCCCGCCTCGAACCACAACGGCGGCAACCTGCGCTTCGGGCCGGATGGCTTTTTGTGGATCGGCACCGGTGACGGCGGCGCGGCGGGGGATCGCTTCGGCAACGGGCAAAACGCGCAGACCCTGCTTGGGGCGATGCTGCGCCTGGACGTGAGCGGCGAGAGCGGCTACGCCATCCCGCCGGACAACCCCTTCGCCGATGGGCAGGACGGGCGGCCAGAGATCTGGGCGATTGGGCTGCGCAACCCGTGGCGCTACAGCTTCGACCGCGCGACCGGCGATTTGTGGCTGGCGGATGTGGGGCAAAACAACCTGGAAGAAATCAACCATGTGCCGAGCGGCGCGCCGGGGCTGAACTACGGATGGCCGATCATGGAGGCGAGTGCCTGCTACGAGAGCGCCAACTGCTCCTCCGACGGGCTCGTTCTGCCGGTGAGCGAGTACGACCACTCGCAGGGCTGCTCGGTGACGGGCGGCTACGTGTACCGTGGCAGCGCCTTTCCCACGCTTCAGGGCGGCTACTTTTTCAGCGACTATTGCTCCGGTCTGCTCTGGGTCATCCCTGCCGACGCCGAGCCGGTCACCGCCCCCACCCTACTGCTCGACCAGGGGCTCAACACGAGTTCCTTTGGCGAGGACGAGGCGGGCGAGTTGTACCTTACCGACATTGCGAGCGGCATCCTGTACCACCTCGTCGCGCGGTGAGGTGGAGAGTGGAGATTAGAGATTGCGAGATTGCAGATTCGATAGGTAACGATGGTTCCGTCGTCCTGCTCTGGCCTCTGTGTTCTCTGTGGTCTCTGTGGTGAATCCGTCCGTCGTCCCGCTCTGGCCTCTGTGTTCTCTGTGGTCTCTGTGGTGAATCCGTCCGTCGTCCATTCACCATTTTGCGCCATTGGCGGTAAGATAGCGACAACACGGAAGCAGGCGCTTTGGCGCGCAAAAAGGAGGAAAAATGGCTGATCCACGAGTGGAACGGTTGGCGAGGTTGTTGGTCCAGTACAGCGTCGCTGTGCAGCCGGGGGAAACGGTGATTCTGTCGAGCACCGTGGCGGGCTTGCCCCTGCTGGGCGAGGTGTATCGCGAGGTGGTGCGGGCTGGGGGTTACCCCTACCCGATGGTAGGGTCCGAGGAACTCAGCGAGATACTGCTCAGCGAGGGCAACGACGACCAACTGCGCTACATCCACGTGCCGCATCGCCAAGCCTTTGAAACGTACGACAAGCGTATCGCGATCATGGCCCCGACCAACACGCGCTACCTGTCCGGCATTGACCCCGCGCGGCAGGCGATCCAGCAGCAGGCGACGCGGGAACTCATGGCGACGACGATGCGCCGCACCGCCGAGGGCAACTTTGCCTGGTGCGGGGCACTTTACCCGACCGCCTCCTCCGCGCAGGATGCCGACATGTCGCTGCGCGACTACGAAAACTTTGTCTACGCCGCGTGCCACGTCAACAGCGACAACGCGGTGGGCGAGTGGCACGAAAAAAGCAAGCGGCAGCAGCGTCTGGTCGATTGGCTCAAGGGAAAGGAATACCTCAGCGCCAAGGGGGCCAACATCGACCTGTCCCTATCTATCGCGGGGCGCACCTTCATCAACGATGATGGGCACTTTAACATGCCGGGCGGCGAAATCTTCACGGGGCCGGTGGAAAACTCCGTCAATGGCTGGGTGCGCTTTAGCTATCCCGCCATCCACGGGGGGCGCGAGGTGGAGGAGATCGAGCTATGGTTCGAGGAGGGGCGCGTGGTAAAAGCCACTGCCAGCAAAAACGAGGGGTTTTTACAATCGGTCCTCAACACCGACCAGGGCGCGCGCTTTCTGGGCGAGTGGGCCATCGGCACCAACTACGGCATCACCCGCTTCACGCGCAACACCCTCTTCGACGAGAAGATCGGCGGCACCCTTCACATGGCGATTGGTGCGGGCTACCCCGAAACCGGCAGCCAGAACCGCTCGGCGGTGCACTGGGACATGATCTGCGACCTGCGCGACGGCTCGGAGATCTTTGTGGATGGCGAGAAGTTTTACCAGAACGGGGAGTTTTTGGTAGGCTGACGACGGATTCACCACAGAGAACACAGAGAACACAGAGGCCGAAGCGGAACGCCGGACCGCTGTTGACCGACTACCGTGCGACGAAAAACAAAGGACGAAGGAAACATGTTTCCTTCGTCCTTCGCTTTGGCACCGCCAGGGCGTTCGCCGTTAATCTCTAATCTCTAATACCCAAAGGGCACGGTGTCTCCAATACCCAATCTCCAATCTCCCAAAGCCGTCACCCCGCAACCATCTCCCCGAGCCGCTCGCGGAAGTAGGGGATGGTGCGCTCCAGCCCCTCGCGCAGGGGGATGGTGGGCTCCCAGCCGAGGACCGCTTGCGCCTTGGTGATGTCGGGGCGGCGCTGCTTCGGGTCGTCCATGGGCAGCGGCTTGCGGACGATCCCGCCGGTGTTACCGGTCATCTCGTTGATGAGCGTGGCAAACTCCAGGATGGTGAACTCGCCAGGGTTGCCGATGTTGACCGGCTGCCGCTCGTCACTGAGCAGCAGGCGATAGATCCCCTCGACCAGATCGGTGACGTAGGTGAAGGAGCGCGTCTGCGAGCCATCCCCGTAGATGGTCAGCGGCTCGCCACACAGCGCCTGCGTGACAAAGTTGGGCACCACGCGCCCGTCGTTGGTGCGCATGCGCGGCCCGTAGGTATTGAAGATGCGCACGATCCGCGTTTCGAGCCCGTGCTCGTTCTGGTACGCCATCGTCAGCGCCTCAGCAAAGCGCTTCGCCTCGTCGTAGACCCCGCGCGGCCCGACCGGGTTCACGTGCCCCCAGTAGCTTTCCGGCTGCGGGTGAACCTGCGGGTCGCCATAGACCTCGCTGGTGGAGGCGAGCAGGTAGCGTGCGCCCTTCGCCATCGCCAGGCCCAGCGTGTTATGCGTGCCCAGCGAGCCGACCTTGAGGGTCTGGATGGGCAGGTCGAGATAGTCCACCGGGCTGGCGGGCGACGCAAAGTGCAGCACCACATCAAGCGGCCCCTTCAGGTGGATGTAGTTCGACACATCGTGCCGCACAAAGCTGAAGTGCGGGTTGTCCGCCAGGTGGTCGATGTTGCGCGTGTCCCCCGTCACCAGGTTGTCCATCGCGACGACGTCGTGCCCCTCCGCCAAAAAGCGGTCCGCCAAATGGGAACCCAAAAAGCCAGCCCCGCCCGTGATCAATACGCGCATAGTTGCCTCAATATACTCGTCAGGAAAAATCGCGTTGGCGAGTTATCCTCTTTTTCAAATCACAGTGAGTATAAAACCGTGCCCCTTTTCCGTCAATGCAGGGGGTCGGGGGTCGGGGAGACAGGGAGTTGGAGAGGTGGGAGTGCGGGGTGCCGCCTACCGGTACCCCGCGCCGGACGGTATCGCAGAACGCAGGGCTTTTGCTATAATTCCCACCTGCTTCGCAATGCGGCGGGGCTTTACCCGATGAAACGAGGTGCTTCATGGTGAAACAACACGTGTGGGCGCTGCCGCACCCGCTGTTTTAAGCCCATATCCCTGTTTTTACCCACCATTCCCTTACAAGAGGCACAATGTCAGATTTTTATATTCCCGAAGCCCGCCGCGAGGAGCGATGCTTTCTGGTCGGGGTGGCTATCAAAAATGAGCGTGAGTCGCTGTGGAGCATCGACGATTCCCTGGCGGAGCTGGCGCGGCTCGCGGAAACGGCGGGGCTGGAGGTGGCGGGACAGAGCCACCAGAACCTGGACTCGCCCCACCCGGCCACCTATGTCGGCTCCGGCAAGGTGGAAGAGATCAAGTCGGAGGTGGCGTCGCTCATGGTGGGCACCGTCATCTTCGACGATGAGCTGTCGCCCGGCCAGCAGCGCAATTTGGAGCGCGAGTTTGGCGAGAGCGTCAAGGTGCTGGACCGCACCGCCCTGATCCTCGACATCTTCGCCCAGCACGCGGCCACCAAGGAGGGGCAGCTTCAGGTGGAGCTCGCGCAGTACGAGTACCGCCTGCCGCGCCTGACCCGCATGTGGACCCACCTTGCCCGCCAGGCGGGCGGTGGCACGGCGCGCGGCGGCGCGGGCGGCGTGGGGCTGCGCGGCCCCGGCGAGACGCAGTTGGAGGTGGACCGCCGCGAGATCAACTCCAAGATCGCGCGCATCAAGCGCTCGCTGGAAGATGTGCGCCGCCACCGCGAGCAGTACCGGTTGCGCCGCGAGCGCACCGGGGTGCCGGTTGTCGCGCTGGTGGGCTACACCAACGCGGGCAAATCCACCCTGCTCAACGCGATAAGCGGGGCCAACGTGCTGGCGGAAAACAAACTTTTCGCCACCCTCGACCCCACCACGCGCCGCGTTTCCCTGCCCGAGGGGCACGAGGTGCTCGCCACCGACACGGTGGGCTTCATCCAGAAGCTGCCAACCCACTTGGTCGCCGCTTTCCGCGCCACGCTCGAAGAGATCGAGATGGCGGACCTGATACTGCACGTGGTGGACATCGCCCACCCCATGGCGGACGGGCAGATTGACGCAGTGGAAGAGGTGCTGGAGTCGCTGGAGCTCGCCGACAAGCCGCTGCTGATGGCGTGGAACAAGGCGGACCTGCTGGACGAGGAGGCGCGTGCCGCGTTCGAGAGCGAGGCGGCGCAGTACGGGGACAGCGTGCTCGTTTCCGCCGCGACCGGCGAGGGCATGGACACGCTTCTGGCGAAAGTGGAGGAGATACTGCGCCGCCAGATGGTCAAGATTGATGTCAACATCCCGTACAGCCACGGCGAGTTGGTGAACCTGATCCACGAGCGCGGCCAGATCGAGAGCGAGTCGCACGAGCAGGACGGGACACACGTCTCCGCGTACGTGCCGCAGCGCATCGCGGGGCGGCTGCGCGACTTCAAGCGCTAGGCCACGCGCCACCCGGCGCGCTCCCCGAACGAGGGTGGCAGGACAATCCTGCCACCCTCGTTTTTTGTACTTGCTCTTCTCTCCTGCCTCACCCTCGCCCTCACCCTACCTCGTCCTCCTCGTCCATCGTCTCGTTGCCGCCGCCAAGCGTGTCAAACTCTGGAAGCTCGCCGGTTGCCAGGTAGACCACGCGCGCGCAGATGTTTTTGCTGCGGTCGCCCCACCGCTCCAGGTTGTGCGACACCCAGAGCAGAAAGGTGGCGCGCCGGATCGTGCGCGGGTCGTCAATCATGTAGGTGAGCAGCACGCGCAGCACCTGCTCGTTGAGCAGGTTGATCTCGTTGTCCTCCGCCGCCACCTCGCGCGCCAAAGTGGCATCCTTGTGCACGAAGGCGTCGAGCGCGCGGCGCAACATGCCGCGCGCCACCTCGGCCATGCGCGGCATATCCACCAACTGCCTCATCTCGGGCTCGTTGTTCAGGCGGCGCGCCAGCACGGCGATCCCCGCCGCGTGGTCGGCCATGCGCTCCATGTTGGTGGCAATGGCAATCGTGGCGGTGATGCGCCGCAAATCGCTCGCCATTGGCTGCTGCGTTGCAAGGAGGAGGTAACACTGCTCCTCGATGGCGTAGCGCAGCTTGTTGATCGTCTGGTCGCCGGAAATGACGCGCGTCGCCAGGGCGGAATCGCGCTCCACTAGGGCACGCATCGCCAGGTCGAGCGCCTCGTCTACCAGGCTGCCCATCCGCAGCAGACGGCCAGACAGCCTGTCCAATTGTTGGTCGAACGTCGCACGCGTCGCCGCCATGAAAGCTCTCCTTCTGCGAGTCATTCCCCGATTACAAGGGAAGGGGCCGGTGCCTTCCGGTTGATAGTTTACCCCTTCTGGTAAAAGCGTGACAAGGGCAGGTTAAGGCAGCGTTAAGGCAGCGTTAAAAGGCATTAACGCGCATAAGACGAAGGCAAGCCATCAAAAAGGCATCCGACGACCGCGCGTTTCCCTCTTTGCCACTAACATCTATAATTCATGTTCAGGGTTTGTACAAAGAAGCGACACCTTGGTGAGCCACAGGGCGCTCCCCATCGCCCCGCCGCACCTTTGTACGGAGCTTTCGGTAGCTCCCCTATCCTGTTATGTTTACCGTGAACCGTACACAAAGGAGTTGCACATGGCTGATTCTTGGACAACTTCTGGGGTGTTACCCCAGGTGGCGCTTCCCGCTGAAAACGAAGCCGCCGGGCTGGACGGGGCAATGTTTCTGGAACATCTCCAGCATGCCCTCCGCACCGGCACCCCGCTCCCCTTCGCCGAATACATGGCATGGGTCAAAGGGAAGCTCGCCGCCGACAACGCGTCGCTCCCCTCGTTGGGTGCCTACTTTGAACGCCTGCGGGCGCTTCTCAAAGAAACCCTGCCCGCCGACCTGATACCGACGATCGACAATACCATCAACCTCGGTATCGCCTCTCTCACCTACGTTCCGCCGCTTCCCGCCTGGGAAACGGCGCAGCAGCCCCTTACCGAGCTTGCCCGCGCCTACCTCCAAGCCCTGCTGGAAGGGGACAAGGAGGCGGCCAGCCAACTGATCTTCGAGGCAGCCGAGCAGGGAGCCTCGCCCCAGGACATTTACCTCTATGTTTTCCAAAGCTGCCAGGAGCAGATCGGCCTGCTCTGGCAGGAGGGGAGGCTGTCGGTGGCGCAGGAACATTATTGCAGCGCGATGACCATGCTGCTCATGGGCCAGCTTTACACGCGCCTCGTGCCGCCGCCCGCCAAACCTTACACTGCCGTGATCGCCTGCGTGAGCCATGAATTGCACGAGATCGGGGCGCGCACGGTGGCGACTTTTCTGGAAATGGACGGCTGGAAGACGGTCTACTTGGGGGCACAGACCCCGACATCGGGCATCGTCGAGACGGTTGTCAAGTACAACGCGGATCTGCTGGGCCTTTCCGTCACCATGGCCGACCACCTGATCGATGCAGGCGGTGTGATCAAGGCGGTGCGGGCCAGCGTTGTGGGCCCCACCATCAAGATTCTGCTCGGCGGCTACAGCGTCAACCAGCTTCCGAAAGTGTGGGCCTTCAACCAGGCGGACGGCTATGGCTCCAGCGCCGAGCAAGCGGTAGCGGTAGCCAACCATCTGATGCGAGAGCGAGAAAGGCTTGCCCCATGACCCCTGCTTCTTTTTCCCCTATTCCTCCCGCAGCCCTCGCCGCCTTCCAGCAGGCGCGCGCACAGATTATCCAGCATGTGGTCACGCAGATGCTGGCGCAGCAGGACAAGGTGGACCACCTTGGGCCGGACACGGAGCGCATGCTGGCAGCGGGCATGGAGTGGACGACGCGCATGCTGGAAACCGCGATGACCCTGGGCAGCATCGGCCTGTTGAACCAGCAGTTGGAGTGGGCCGCCAGCCGCCTGCCACACGATGGCGTCACCCACGAGCACACCCTGGCGAGCCTGCACCGCTACCACGACGCGGTGGCGGCGCTGCTCCCTGCCGAGCACGCCACCCCTGTTAATCAGTATGTGGGGTGGATGATCGAGCGCCAGCAGATGTTGCTGGCGGACTGAGCGAGCGCACCGCAAACCCTACTCGTGCGGCGAGACGGCGGGGCGATCTTCGTCGATCAGGGTGCGCCGCCCCCACACACAGCCTTGTGCTGTCAGCACTGGCTGTGTGTGGGGGCGGCGCACCTGTTCCATCTCCTCCCGCTGCTATCAACGATTCCGAGTGGCCCCGCTCACCGATCCTTGAGGGCGCGCAGCACGCGCGGGGCGGTCATCGGCAGGGCGCTCAAGCGGGCACGGGTCGCATCGGCGATGGCGTTGGCGATGGCGGCGGCGGTGGCAATCACCGGCGGCTCGCCGACCCCGCGCGCGCCGAAGGGGCCATGCTCCGCCGCGACCTCCACCAGCACCGCCTCGATCTCGGGCGCGGCGTGCGTGATCTTGGGGATGCCATAGTCCATGAAGGAGCCGGTCAGCAGTTGCCCCTGCTCGTCGTAGGCGATCTCCTCGTACAGCCCCCAGCCGATGCCCTGCACCGCGCCGCCTATCATCTGCCCACGGACCATCAGCGGGTTGAGCGCGCGCCCCACATCCTGCACGCTCACCAGGCGATGCAGGTGCACCCGCCCCGTCTCCTCATCCACCGACAGCTCCACCAGCTGCGCGCAGAAGCCCGGCGAGGCCTTGTTGTTCGCGTGGCGGCCATTGCCCTGCACCGGCGCGTGTCGCCCGCCGAACTGCATGGTCATGCCCGCAATGTCCCGCAGGGCGAGCTTGCTGCTGGGTGCCCCGCGCACCTGCACCGCCCCCTCAACAATCTCCAAATCCTCCGGTGCGGCCTCCAACTCCTCCGCCGCGATGGCGAGCACCTGCTCGCGCGCGTCGCGCGCCGCCTGGATCACCGCTGGCCCCACGGTGTAGGTGATCTTGCTCCCGCCCGCCGCGCCCGCGTAGGGCGCGGACAGGGTGTCCCCCGTGCGAACCTGCACCCGCTCCGGCGCGATCCCGAAGACCTCGCTCGCCAGCAGCACGAAGCCGGTGTCGGTGCCGGTCAGGTCCACCGAGCCGACAGTCACCCGCAGCGTGCCGTCGCGCTGCAACATGCAGGTGGCGGCGGCGGGCTCGGTGCCACCCGGCCAGCCACCAATCGCAAAGCCGACCCCGCGCCCCGCCGCGCGGGCCTCGGCGCGATTTTGCCAGGCGGGGTGCTCGCCCAGGCGCTCCAGCACGGCGCGCATGCCCATGCCCGGCCACGGCTTGCCGTGCGCCATCGGGTCGCCAGGGCGGCGACGCGTTTTTCAAACGTAGCGCCAGCGGGTCCATGCCGAGCTTCTCCGCCAGTTCGTCCATCACCGTCTCGATGGCAAAGGTCGCCTGCGGCGCGCCCGGCGCGCGGTACGCCCCGTTGGAGGGCTTGAAGCTCAACACCTCGGTGCCGGTTAGCTCAACATTTGCCGCCTGATAGTAGCTTCCCATCATCAGCAGCGCGATGCCGACCGGCGAGCCAGGGTAGCAGCCGCTGTCGAAGGTCATCTCGCCCGCTATCGCGCTCAGCGTGCCGTCCCGCGTCGCGCCGAGGCGCAGGCGGATGCGCGATTGCGGGGCGGGGTTGCCCGCGAGCATCTCTTCCATGCGCGTCAGCACGAGGCGCACGGGTCGGCGCATGTGCCGCGCGGCAAGCGCCACCAGCGGCTCGTACAAGATAAACTTTGCCCCCGAAGGCCCCGCCCACCGGCGTGGCGACCACGCGCACCTCTGACTCGCTGACGCCCAGCAGGTCGGCCACCTCCTCCTGGATGTAGAAGGGGGCCTGCGTGCTCGTCCAGACGGTAACCCCGTCGGTCAGCGGGTCGGGCTGGACCACGGTGGCGTGCGGCTCCAGGTAGCTCTGGTGGACCCACGAGGTGGTAAAGCTGCGCTCGACGACTACCGCCGCCTCGGCCAAGCCCGCCTCGATATCGCCGCGCGCAAAGCGCACGCGGTTGGAAACGTTGCTCGGCTTGTCGCTTTCCGCCGCCTCCCCGCCCACGGCGGCCCCGTGCGCCGCCGCCTCGCCCGAGCCGCCCGGCACCCCGCCCGGCCAGACCAGCGGCGCGTCCTCGGCGAGCAGATCGTCCAGCCCCACCGCGACCGGCAGCGGCGCGTACTCGACCCGCATGCGCTCCTGCCCATCTTCCGCTGCCTCCTCGCTTTCCGCGAGCACCAGGGCGACCGGCTGCCCCACAAAGCGCACGCGCTCGCGCGCCAGCAGCATCCGGTGACGGTTTTCCGGGGGGATGTCGGGCATATCGTCAGCGGTGAGCACCGCCACCACCCCCGCGACGGCCAGCGCCTCGCTCGCGTCCAGCGCCTCGATCGTGGCGTGCGCGTAGGGGCTCGTGACGAAGCGCGCGTAGAGCAGGCCGGGCAGCGTCAAATCCGGCGCGTAGCGCAGCGCGCCCGTGACGCGCGTGCGCCCATCTTGCAGGGGCAGGGAGTGACCGATCTGCGAAGGGGAGTCCATGGGTGTTTCCTTGGGTAGAAAGTGGAGAGTGGAGAGTGGAGATTGGGATTGGAGATTGGAGATTGGGTAGTCAATGTCATTAAGTTGCAGTCACGGACTATAAGTCCGTGCTGATGGGCCTGCGGCCAAGCGTCCGCCTTCGCGGACGCCCCAGCCCTCTCTTTCACCCCTCAACCAACTCTTGCCTGAGCACGACAACTGCTTGATCAGCTGCCTTGTGCGCATCCTTAACTTAATGACATTGAGTGGGTAGTGGGTAGTAGGGCTGCGGGGTGGTGCCAAAACTTTGTCTGTGTCAGCAAGAAGCATACTATAGGAGCCTAAGTTCGGTGGAGTGGCGCATTGCCTGTTACGCGCCCAGCCACGCGACGCTTTGCTGTTCGCTCATCATTTATCATTCATCACTCATCACTTCATCACCCCCCATGCACGACTTTCTTGCGCTTGAAACGCCGGAGCAAATCGAGGTTACCTATCGCATCGCGCGGCTTGGCTCGCGCTTCATCGCCGCGCTGTGGGATTCGCTGGCGATTGCGCTGCTGCAACTGGCGCTGGTCGTGGTGGGGGCGGTACTGACGGAGGCGTTGCAGCAGGCGGGAGCGGTCGCCAGCAATGGGGGGATAGCCCTCATGGTGCTTCTGGGGTTCCTGCTCTTTTGGGGCTACTACGTACTATTTGAGGTGATCGGCAATGGGCAGACCCCCGGCAAGCGGCTCGCGGGCATCCGCACGGTGCGCCAGGATGGCTACCCTATCGGCTTTGGCGAGAGCGCGATCCGCAACATCGTGCGCATCGTGGATTTTTTGCCGGTTGCCTACGGCATCGGCGTCGTGACGATGTTTGTGGACAACCGCTCGCGACGGCTGGGCGACTTTGCGGCGGGCACCCTGGTCATCCATGATCAGCACGCGCTCGCCCCAAAGAGCCTGCGCCCCACCCCCACCGTGGACGAGGCCCTGCTCCTGCCCGCGCTCCCCCACCTAGCGCGCCTCACCCCTGAGGAGGTGGAAGCCGCGCGGCGCTTTCTTCAGCGGCGGGACACCCTCAGCAACGCTGGCGTGCTCGCCGCCTTTCTCGCTAGCCACTTTCGGCAGCGCCTGGAGTTGGATAGCACCCTCACCGATCTTGACCTGATCCAACGGGTCGTTGCACAAACATAGAGTGGAAGCGCCCCAACGGTAGGCGATGTAGCGAGACGCCAAGGTTTCCGCTTGGATAAAAGCCCACAGCTTTCAAACAACGGGCAGGCGAGACGGGGGCGCACCCAACAGTTCCCCAACACGGAAAAGTGCGGTTTATCGCTTGTTGAGCCGCTCGCCGAGCCAGACGAGGCCGCTCCAAAAGCGCTCCAGGCCGTGCGGGGGCAGGCTCGCCTCGGAGAGGATCGGGATGGTGGGGCGATTTTGCAGGACGCGCTCCAGCAGGGCGAGGACGGGGGCCCAGCCATCTGCTGGGCGTTGGTCGGGGTGGTAGGCAACGTGGTGCTCACAGGGCAGGCCGCGCGTGTTCCAAAGGTGGAGCACGCGCACCAGCGGGGCCATCATCTGCACGTCGTCCAGGTAACGGCTGCCGCGCTCGTTGCTGGAACGCACGAGGTGCCCGCTATCCAGGCAGATGTAAAGCCCGTAGCGGGCGACGCGCACCGCCAGCCAGTAGGGGTCGCCCAGACATTCCAGGCACACCGCAACGTTGTGTCGCTGCTGCACGTCGCGCATCCACTCCAGCGTTTCGGTGACGAGCGCGGGGTCAATCTCGTCCGTGGGCTGGATCGAGGGGAAGTGGGTGAAACGGGTCACCACATGGTCTGCGCCCAGCCGCGCCGCCGCCGCCACATCCAGGTCAAAGCGCTGCCGCTCCGCACGACGCACGGCGGAATCGCGCGAAAACCATTTCGTGTGGGAGGGGTGGCGACCATCGAGGGGCAGGTAGAGGGTGGGATAGCTCCACGAGAGACGCAACCCCGCGTCCAGCCCGGGGCGCAAAAAGTCGTGTAGGCGCGCCTCGCCCGCGTCCATCCACTCCCCCAGGGGCGGCGAGCGGTAAAACACCCCCATCACCCCAAACCCTCGCTCGACGAGCGCCTCTGGGGTGATTCCGTTCAGGGTGCTGCCGAGCAGGGGGAACCTCATCGGGCGGGCACCGATTCCCGCGCGGGCTCAAAATCCTCAAGGTGCAGTTCCAGCCGCTTGCGCCCGTTCCACTCGCTGCGCTTGACCGAGAAAGCAATGTCGAGGCGCGGGGGCAAGCCCTCCTGGCGGCTTCCCTGACGAAAAGCGATGGCGTGCCAGGCGCGGTTGCGCTGATCGAGAAGGGTTAGCTGCAAATGACTGCCCCCGTTGCCCACCGCGCGCGAGCCCTGCACCAGCACGTCGCGGGCGCACCAAAGCGGCAGGCGGTTCGCCTCGCCAAAGGGAGCCAACTGTTCGATGGCATCCACCAAGGGCTCATCAATCTCGTGCAGTGGTAGATTGCCGTCGATCTCCAGCTTGGGTACCAAATCTTTGCGGTTCCCTAGAGCTTCCTCAGCGATACCTCGCAGGGCACGCTCCAACTGATGCAGGTTCTCAGTGCGGACGGTAAAGCCCGCGGCGGCGGCGTGCCCGCCATGCCGCTCCAGCAGGTGGCTCACCTGATCCAACGCGCGGGTGATGTCGAAGCCGGGGATCGAGCGACAGGAGGCGCGGCTCAGCTCCCGCCCCTGCGCGACGATGATAGTTGGGCGGAAATAACGTTCCGCCAGCCGCCCCGCCACCAAGCCCATGATTCCCTCCGGGCACCGCTCGTCGCTGATCATCAGTAATGCGGCTTCCGGGTTGGTCAGTTGGGCCTCGGCGCGCCCCATCGCCTCCAGCGTCAGCGCCTGACGCTCACGATTTTTGGCTTCCAACTGTTCGGCAAGGTTGTCCGCCTTCTCCCCATCGTGAGCCCGCAGCAGCTCGTACGCCAAGTTTGCATGATCCAACCGCCCCGCCGCGTTCAAGCGCGGCCCTAGAAAGAAGCCGATGGACTCGGCATTGACCTGTTCCTGGTTCACGTGGGCGCTTTTCATCAGGGCTACCAGGCCAGGGTGCTCCGTGTGCTGCAACTGCTGGAGCCCCTGCCACACCAGCCTGCGGTTTTCGCCGGACAGGGCTCCCACGTCCGCCACGGTGCCGATCGCCACGAGGTCGAGCAGGGCATTCAAGTTGAGCGGCTTGCGCAGCTTGCCAAGGGGGGTTTTCCGCTCGGCGCGCCACAGCGCCTGGATCGTTTTCCAGGCGAGCCCCACCCCCACCAACATCTTGTGGGGATACTCGCAGCCAGGCTGCTTGGGGTTCACGACCGCCAAGGCGGGGGGAAGTTGATCGGGCACAGAGTGGTGGTCGGTGACGATCACATCCATGCCCAGTTCATTTGCCAGTTCAATCTCACTGTGGGAGCGAATCCCACAATCCACCGTCACGATCAGGCTGAAACCCTTCTCGTGCATCCTGCGGATCGCGTCCCCGTTTAAGCCGTAGCCCTCATCCACGCGGTGCGGGATGTGGTGGCCCACCCTCGCCCCCAACGCGTGCAACCCTATCACCATCACAGCGGTCGAGGTCACGCCATCGGCGTCAAAATCGCCGTGGACGATGATCCCTTCCCCGCGCTCGATGGCAAGGCGAAGCCGCTGGACCGCCTCAACCATCCCTCGCAGCTTGAAGGGATTGTCCACCTCAATCTCGCGGGACAAAAAAACGTCGGCGTCCGCTAAGGTACGGATACCACGGTTGTAAAGCAGTTGGGCGATAGGCCGCGGCAGATGGCTAAAGCGAGCAAAATAGCCTTCCGGCGCGCTTGGCCGAATATTCCAAATAGGTTTCAACGGGTTTAGTCCTCCAAGTGGGGAGGCATTGTATCACGTTGGGGGAGGTGGTGACAAGAGTGGGAGTGAGGTGAGGGGGTGAGGGGGTGAGTGGGTGAGAGGGTGAGAGGGTGAGACGCATTCTGGAAGCAACCAAAAAGAGCGCTGTGGAGAGTATAACAACTCTCGCACAACGCTCTGGTTTGGGTGGCGGGAAGCGGCTGTGAGGATTCCTGCACTCGCGCGCAGGCCTACTCACAGTCGCCCGCCGACATGGCTGCCAAGGGGACGCCAGATAGCACAAAGCCGCTCAAGGAGGCAGGCGATGACCTACTTTCCCACGTCCCTGCGGACGCAGTATCATCGGCGCTGGTGGGCTTAACTGCCAGGTTCGGGATGGGTCTGGGTGGACCCCCACCGCGACCATCACCTGCCTCCTTCAACGGCTTTACCCCGTTGGGCTCTTGGACTGTCTTAACTCTTGAGGATGCGATGCAGAACCGTCGCGCGAACCATCCGCGCACATTTGTACAACTTGTGAAACGAAGCGCTCGGGCGTTAGTACCGCTCGGCTGCATGCATTGCTGCACTTCTACCTGCGGCCTATCTAGCTGGTCGTCTCCCAGCGCCCTTACTCCCTCTCGGGACCAGTGATCTCGTATTGAGGCAAGCTTCCCACTTAGATGCTTTCAGCGGTTATCTCTCCCCGACTTAGCTACCCGGCTGTGCCATTGGCATGACAACCGGTACACCAGCGGTCGGTCCACCCCGGTCCTCTCGTACTAGGGGCAGCCCCTCGCAAATCACTTCCTCCCACAGCGGATAGAGACCGAACTGTCTCACGACGTTCTGAACCCAGCTCGCGTACCACTTTAATGGGCGAACAGCCCAACCCTTGGGACCGACTCCAGCCCCAGGATGTGACGAGCCGACATCGAGGTGCCGAGCCTTCGCGTCGATGTGAACTCTTGGCGAAGACTAGCCTGTTATCCCCGGGGTAGCTTTTATCCGGTAAGCCACGGCCCTTCCACTCGGTACCGTGGGATCACTAAGCCCTAGTTTCCTACCAGGTCGACTTGTTGGTCTCCCTGTCAAGCACCCTTCTGCCTTTACGCTCTGCGGCGGGTTTCCATTCCGCCTGAGGGTACCTTTGGGCGCCTCCGTTACCTTTTCGGAGGCGACCGCCCCAGTCAAACTGCCCACCTGTCACGGTTCCCCTGCCGGTTCACGGCCAGGGGTTAGGGTCAAGGCATGGTCAGGGTGGTATTTCACCGTCGGCTCCACCGAGCCCGCAAGCCCAGTTTCTCAGCCTCCCACCTATCCTACGCAGACCATACCCGGACGCAATGACAAGCTACAGTAAAGCTCCACGGGGTCTTTTTGTCCTGCTGCGGGTAGACGGCATCTTCACCGTCACTGCAATTTCACCGGGTCTCTGGTTGAGACAGTGCCCCACTCGTTACACCTTTCGTGCGGGTCGGAACTTACCCGACAAGGAATTTCGCTACCTTAGGACCGTTATAGTTACGGCCGCCGTTCACCGGGGCTTCGGTTCCCTGCCTCGGCCTAAGCCTAACAAGTCCCCTTAACCTTCCGGCACTGGGCAGGTGTCAGCCCCTATACTTCCACTTCCGTGTTCGCAGAGACCTGTGTTTTTGGTAAACAGTCGGTAGGGCCTTTTCACTGCGGCCCCCAGATGCTCAGGGCGCATGGCCCTTCACACTCAGGGGCGATCCTTCTCCCGAAGTTACGGATCTATTTTGCCGAGTTCCTTAACCAGAGTTCTCCCGCTCGCCTTGGTATCCTCTACCTGCCCACCTGTGTCGGTTTGCGGTACAGGTACCCTCGATTCTTCGCTTAGCAGCTTTTCTTGGCGGCGCGTCCCACCACTTCTGGCCCGAAGGCCCGCCGTCACGCCTCACCCTCGATGGACGGATTTTCCTGCCCACGTCTCCGGGTTACACGCTTGGCACCCCAATCCAATAAGGGGCTGGTCTTGGCTACCGCGTCCCTGCATCGCTCCTCAAGGGTAGTACGGGAATGTTAACCCGTTGTCCATCGCCTACGGCTTTCACCCTCGGCTTAGGCCCGACTAACCCGACGGGGACGACCCTTCCGTCGGAACCCTTAGGCTTTCGGCGAACATGATTCTCACATGCTTCTCGTTACTCATGCCAGCATTCTCACTTCCCAGCACTCCACACGCCCTCGCGGGTCCTGCTTCATTGCGCTGGCAACGCTCCCCTACCACTTGCACTAGGCTGCAAGTCCAACGCGTCGGTGGTGTACTTAGCCCCGTTACATTGTCGGCGCGGGATCACTTGACCAGTGAGCTATTACGCACTCTTTCAAGGGTGGCTGCTTCTAAGCCAACCTCCTGGCTGTCTGAGTAATCCCACTTCCTTTCCCACTTAGTACACACTTTGGGACCTTAGCGGTTGGTCTGGGCTCTTTCCCTCTTGAGCCTGAAACTCATCTCCCAGACTCCGACTCCCGGCTACAGTTACCGGCATTCGCAGTTTGATTGAGATTGGTACCCCTTGCGGGGCCCGCACCCAGCCAGTGCTCTACCTCCGGTAACCTTTTACGCCGAGGCTCGCCCTACAGCGATTTCGGGGAGAACCAGCTATCGCCAAGTTCGATTGAAATTTCTTCGCTACCCACAGCTCATCCGAGCATTTTGCAACATACACCGGTCGGGCCTCCACGTGACATTACTCACGCTTCACCCTGGCCATGGGTCGCTCACTTGGTTTCGGGTCTACGTCCTGCAATTTGGCGCCCTATTCAGACTTGCTTTCGCTGCGGCTACGGATGTTGCTTCCTTAGCCTCACCACAGAACAGTAACTCGCTGGCTCATTCTCCAAAAGGCACGCCATCGCACTGAACGAATCTAGTGCTTTGACGGTTGGTAAACACACGGTTTCAGGTGCTATTTCACTCCCCTCACCGGGGTACTTTTCACCTTTCCCTCACGGTACTCGTTCACTATCGGTCAGACAGAATATTTAGCCTTGGGACGTGGACGCCCCAGCTTCCCACCGGATTAGCGTGCCCGGTGGTACTCAGGTGGTAAGCCGCAGAGCGGTCATTTGTCGGGTACGGGACTCTCACCCCCTTCGGTGCTGCTTTCCAGTCAGCTTCCCCTAAACCCCGCCTTGGTAACTGCGTGCCGGCTCGGTCGCGCCAGCTGCCTACTCCTACAACCCCAACACCACAACGCCGACCGGCTTGGCATGGTGCTGGTTTGGGCTGCTCCCCGTTCGCTCGCCACTACTAGGGGAATGCTCTTCTCCTGCAGGTACTAAGATGTTTCAATTCCCTGCGTGCCCTCCCCGTGGTCTATGTGTTCAACCACAGGGTGACGGTGGTTCGCACCGCCGGGTTACCCCATTCGGAAATCCGGGAGTGATAGCGTTTGTTGACAACTCCTCCCGGCGTATCGCCGCCTGCCGCGTCCTTCTTCGGTTCTGTCTGCCTAGGCATCCACCGTGTGCTCTTTCTAGCTTCGTGCGACACGCATGGTTCGCACGACGGTTCTACCTCGCATCCTCTTCAGTTGGTAATGTCCAACACCCCCGAGGGGTGCAGAGCTTCTGCTCTGAACTCAATCTACCGTAGCAGACTCAGTTCAACTCACAAGCCGTCATCCGCTTATCCTGCCAATCCTGTTCTAAGGTACACACAGGGCACAAAAAAGCCCCGCAATCGCGGGGCCGCTGAAAGGCCACTGCCATTGCTACACGTCGGCTATCGAGTTGTCTCTTCAGCTGTCGTGGTATGCAAGTCAGAGGTCCCTTTCGGTACGTGCCAGCAAGAGTTTGGGATTATACGCAACGGACCGTACTTGTCAAGTCCGCACCGTCACGTTTCAACGTTTCCGTTCAACGTTCCTTGTTTGAACGTTTCCGGTTCCAACGTTCCCGGTTTCCAAGGTGGGCGATCCAGGACTCGAACCTGGGGCCTCTCCCTTATCAGAGGAGTGCTCTAACCAACTGAGCTAATCGCCCGTAGCAGATAGAGATAGAGATAGAGATAGAGAGGAGAGAAAGAAGATGAAGCTAGAAAAGGGAGATCCCACAGACTGTAGCCGTTTCTCTATCTCTATCTCCCCTCTCTATCTCTATCGCATCGGCATTCCCAACAGAAGAGTGATAGCAAGCTGCGCCTGGCACTGGAGTCCAGTTTGTTGTGTACTTCTCTAGAAGCTCTGTGGCTCCCTAGAAAGGAGGTGATCCAGCCGCACCTTCCGGTACTGCTACCTTGTTACGACTTCGTCCCAGTCACCGGTCCCACCCTCGGCAGGCGTCGTCCCCGAAAGGTTCGCTACCCGACTTCAGGTGTTACCGACTCCCATGACGTGACGGGCGGTGTGTACAAGGCCCGGGAACGCATTCACCGCACTATGGCTGACGCGCGGTTACTAGCAACTCCGCCTTCATGGAGTCGAGTTGCAGACTCCAATCCGAACTACGACGCGCTTTGTGAGATTGGCGCAACCTCGCGGTCTGGCTTCCCATTGTACGCGCCATTGTAGCGTGTGTGTCGCCCTGGATATAAAGGCCATGCTGACTTGACGTCATCCCCACCTTCCTCCCGGTTAGTCCGGGCGGTCTCGCATGACACGTGAAACATACGATAGGGGTTGCGCTCGTTGCGGGACTTAACCCAACATCTCACGACACGAGCTGACGACAGCCATGCAGCACCTGTCACGGCTCCCGAAGGTCGGTTGGGTTTCCCCGCCCTACTACCGTGATGTCAAACCCAGGTAAGGTTCTTCGCGTTGCATCGAATTAAACCACACGCTCCGCTGCTTGTGCGGGCCCCCGTCAATTCCTTTGAGTTTTAGCCTTGCGGCCGTACTCCCCAGGCGGTGTGCTTAGCGCGTTGGCTGCGCCGCGCACCCCTTTACGAGGCACACAGCTAGCACACATCGTTTACAGCGTGGACTACCAGGGTATCTAATCCTGTTTGCTCCCCACGCTTTCGTCCCTCAGCGTCAATCCTGAGCTAGCCGGCTGCCTTCGCTTTTGATGTTCCTCCCGATCTCTACGCATTCCACCACTACACCGGGAATTCCACCGACCTCTCTCGGATTCTAGACACGCAGTTTCCAACGGCTTCTCCCAGTT
This sequence comes from uncultured Chloroflexia bacterium, assembly GCA_963845765.1. GTDB lineage: Bacteria > Chloroflexota > Anaerolineae > Ardenticatenales > Ardenticatenaceae > CAWJTI01. The sequence continues at coordinate 58,966 of CAWJTI010000009.1, read as the reverse complement.
GAGCCGGGAGCTTTCACGCCAGACTTGCGTCTCCGCCTGCGGACCCTTTACGCCCAGTAATTCCGGATAACGTTCGCCACCTACGTATTACCGCGGCTGCTGGCACGTAGTTAGCCGTGACTTGTTCCTGGGGTACCGTCCTTGCTCTTCCCCCAGAAAAGCGGTTTACATCCCGAAGGACCTCATCCCGCACGCGGCATTGCTGGTTCAGGGTTGCCCCCATTGACCAATATTCCTCACTGCTGCCTCCCGTAGGAGTGGGGACCGTGTCTCAGTTCCCCTGTGGCTGACCACCCTCTCAGGTCAGCTACCCGTCATTGGCTTGGTGAGCCGTTACCTCACCAACTACCTGATAGGCCGCAGGCCCCTCTGTCAGCACTAAAGCTTTCCTGTAAGGCTTCTAACCCCTTACAGCTTATGCGGTATTAGCCACCGTTTCCGATGGTTATCCCCCACTGACAGGCAGGTCACCTACGTGTTACGCACCCGTTCGCCACTGAGGGCCGAAGCCCTCCGTTCGACTTGCATGTGTTAGGCATGCCGCCAACGTTCATCCTGAGCCAGGATCAAACTCTCCGTGAATTAACGTTCGCTCGAAAGCGAACGCTTCGAAAGTCTGAACAGTTCCAGTCTTTTTCCGCCTCGCTTGCTATCACTCTTCTGTTGGCAATGTGCTCCGCCGCGTTCCCGCAGCGACTTATGATTCTACTTCAACCCCGCCCGCTTGTCAAACCCCGCCCCGGCGCGACTCGCGTCCCCTCCGGCTCCGGGCGACAAAAAAACCGCGCTCCACATCGCGAGCGACGGTTTCCGGTCTGGGTTGTTTTGGTCTGCCTCACCTCGGTGAGACGAAACCGGAGCCACTCGTTTCCACCAGGCACGTCGCGTGCGACGGTGCGCAGTAGCATTTTGTGCGGCTCACTGTTTAGAGTATACCACGCTTCAACATTATGTCAAATCTGTGGCCTCTCGAACGCTTCTGTCTTCGCCCCGGCCACCCTGCGTGCAGCGGTGCCCAGCGCTCCTCAACAGCGAAGCAGAAGTATAGCCAGCCCGCGCCATCTGTCAACTTTCCCGCTCCCCCAAAATGACCGGGGACCAAGCTCAATCGCTCTCCTTGCCGTCGATCCTTGCACTCCATCGCCCGTCGTCCGTCGTCGCGCCCAGAGGGCACCCGTCCGTCGTCGGTCGTCGGTTGTCCATTGTCGGTCCTCGGCCCTCGCGCAAGGGCACACATCGGTCGTCGGTCGTCCGTCGTCGGTCGTCCATCGTCGGTCCCCGGCCAACTTCGTCACACCCTACCCATCAACCCCAACGATGAACGCGCGCAACTCGTAGCCCATCGCGATGGGGTTCCACCCCAAGTGCGGCGGCTGCTGGATTGCCAGCGTCTCGTCCGCGAGCAGGCGGCACAGGAAGATGTCGGTTTCTTGGATCGCGATGTAGGCACCCGCGCACCGATGGTGCCCATCGCCGAAACCCATCACCTCGGGCCAGACGCGCGGCTGTGCCATCTCGCGGCCAGGGCAAAGCCGCCGCGCCTCGTCGCCGACGACGCTCGGGTCGGCGTTGATCTCGTAGAGGTGCAGGTCAACCAGCGATCCGGCGGGCAAAGTAACCCGTTCTCCCCCACTCTCAATGCTGAGTTCCTCGGTCGTGCGGCGGTACAGGTGCCCCACCACCGGCTCCACCCGCAGCAACTCATGCAGGAAAGCGTGGCGCTCCGCCTCGCTCGCCCCCACGAACCAGGCACGGCGTTCCGGTTGCTCCAGCAAATGCCACGCGGCGGCGCAGATAAACTCGCGCGTCGTCACCATGCCCGCCGCGCCATACATGATACACTCGGCCAATATTTCCGGGTGAGAGTACCCCGACTCGATCAGATGGGTGATCAGGTCCTCGCGCGGCTCACGCTGCCGCGCACGGATCGCGGGTCGCACGTCGAGCAGGTAGAAAAGCGCGAGCCGCACCTGATTGGAAAGCTCGCCCTTCAGCCGACGCAGCCGCCCCCCGCTCACAGGCTGCTCAAAAAAGCCGGACAGCCGGGCGTCCATACCCCCCATGCGGCTGTTGGTCAGGCCGATCACCCGCGCGGCGACCTGCACCGCCATTTTCAGCGCCAGCTCGCTCAGATCCGCCTCGCCCCGCTCGTTCAGGGGGCGGAGCACCTCATCCGCATAGTCCCGCATCAGCTCTGCATAGGCTTGTGTGGCGCGCGGGGTGAAGAAGCGGGCGGTCGCGCGCCGCTGCTCGTGGTGCGCCTGCCCTTCCATGTAAAGCACCGGCTTGTTCATGAAGGGTATCTTCTTGATATCCTCGGCGCGGAAACCCGCCTGCGCGGTTCCGTCGGCGCGCAGGATCGCGCGTGCCTCCTGGTAGCCACGCACGTGCCACACTCCCACCTGATCCTGCTCAAGAGTCCGCCCTGTTTGGTGCGGGGGGGCGGTTTTCGTGCTCCCAAAGGAGGGAGCGCCTACCGGACACCCGCCACGGACCGCCGCGCGGGGTTCCTCACTTTTTACGCTATTCATTCTCTCTCCTTGAAGCGGCTATGAACACAGAGTGCACTATTCCCAGCGGAACAGACGTGCCGACAGCAGGCCACCGACTATCAACACCCCGAGCAACACTGCCACGGTCCCCCCCGGCCAACGGTTCCCAAACCACATATCCTGCATCAGCGTGACCACGTGCGTCATTGGCAACCATTGGGAAAAGGCCTGCATGCCAGCGGGCAGCGTGTCGAGGGGGAAGGCCGCGCCCGAGAGCATGAACATTGGCAGAAAGAGTAGCTGTCCCGCTGCGGTGGCGATGCGCGGCGTGGGGGCGAGGCTGGCGACGAGGTAGCCGAACGCCATAAAGGAGAGGGCGCTGAGTGTGAAGGCCAACAGGAGCGGCCCCCAGTTGGTGGGGAGGCGCGCGTCAAAGACAAAGCGCCCGATCACGATCAGCAGGATCATGCTCAGCAGCGCGACTATAAAGTTGGTGGTAATCTCGGCGGCCATCCACTTCCACGACGGCATCGGTGTCGCCTTGAAGCGGCGAAAGATCCCCCGCTCGCGGTTGTTGGCGGTCGTGACGGGCAGGGAGTTAAGCGCGATGGTACCCAAAATCATCCCCGCCATGGCAGGGATTTGCAGGTCCACGTAGCCAAAGTCGGTGCCGGGAAAGGGCTCGTTGTTGTTGCCAAAAGCGAAGCTGAACAGCGTGAGCAGCATCGCGGGAAAGGCGATGGTGAAGAAGAGCGCGAGGGGCTCGCGCAGGAACAGTTTAGCCTGCGCCGTTACCAATTTGAGGAAGCTGTTCATGTTAGTCGCGCAGGGCCTTACCCGTCAGGGTGATAAACACATCTTCGAGGTCGGGTTGGACGGTGCGAAAGTTGCGCAGGGGGATCTGCTGCGCTTCAAGGGCCAGGACGACGGAGGAGACGAGGTTGTCCGCCTCGCCATAGACCTTCACCGTGCCGTTTTCCTGAATGACCCGCCCCACGGTTGGCAGGGCGCTCAGCTGCGCTAGCTCCAACCCCGGCTGGGCGTCGAACCAGACCCCGCGCTCCGCGCCGAGTTGCTGGAGCAGGTTGTCGGGGGTGTCGAGCGCGACGATCTTGCCGCCATCGATGATCGCCACGCGGTCGCACAGCCTCTGTGCCTCCTCCATAAAGTGGGTGACGAGCACGACTGTCTTTCCCTGCCCCCGAATCTGCCGCACCAGTTCCCACGTTTGCCGCCGCGCCTGGGGGTCGAGCCCGGTTGTTAGCTCGTCAAGAAAGACGATCTCGGGATCGTTGAGCAGGGCCAGGGCGATAAAGAGGCGTTGCTTCTGGCCGCCCGACAGGGTGTCAAAGTGGTTGTTGCGCTTGTCCCAGATGCCCCACGTTTTGAGCAGCGGCTCATACGGAACGCTCTTCTGATAAAAAGAGGCGAACAGATCGAGCAGTTCCCACACCTTGAGGCGCGGGGGCAGCTCCGCTTCCTGAAGCTGGATGCCGATGCGCTCGGCAAGCTGTGTGCGCTGCTTGTGCGGGTCGAGGCCCGCCACGCGCACCTCCCCTTCAAACGGCCAGCGCACTCCCATGATGGATTCGATCGCGCTGGTTTTGCCCGCCCCGTTGGGGCCAACGATGCCAAAAATCTCGCCCCGCCGCACGTCGAACGAGATGTCATCAACCGCGGTGTAGCTACCGTAGCGCTTCGTTAGATGGCGAACAGAAATAATGGCTGATGGATCGTTCATGTGGAGCTTGCCAATGTACCGAATAAGGAGGATTGTGGAGGATTGTAAAGGTTTTGACCAGAACGCCCATTCTCCACGCCGATCAACCGCGATAAAAGAGCGCCGCAAGCACCAAGCGCCCTACAATTTTCAGATGGACCCGTCAGGGTGAGGGGTCTCCGGGCGGCTAACCCGCCGCGCCCCCCAACGAGCCTCACCCCAGCCGCACGCGCTGCCACGGCCACGCGCCCACCGTCACGTCGCGCCGCTCGAAGCTGACCAGGGCGAGGGCGAGGGCAATGGCGGCGACGATCAGCAGGAGCGCCACGTTGCCAGGGTCCACCCCCTCGTTGAAAACCGCCGCGCTGGAATCGAAGTAGGTGAAAAGGGAGAAGGGCTTGATCCACTCTACTGACGCCACCATGCCGCCCAAATTCTCGCCGAAGTAGCTCACGACCAGCACCAGCATTCCCATCGCCAGCGCCAAGCGGCGACTTGGCAGCAGCGCACTCAGGAAGAGCGAGATCATCGCGAGCGCCCACACCAGCGGCAGCGCGGACAGCATCATCGCAAACACGTCGCCCGCCGTGATCGCTGTCACGATCTGCGCTTGAATCGCCAGGAAACCTAGCATGTTGCCGACCCCGGCGAGCGCCACGATCAGGGCCAACACGATCAGCAGCGCCAGCGCCTTGGCGGTTACGATCTGCCAGCGGGGCAGCCGCGTCGTCAGCAAGAGTTCCAGCGTCCCCTCTTCCTCTTCCCCTGCCAGCGTTGAGGTTCCCGCCATCACCGCATAGACGCCTAAAAGAATTGGCACAAAGCCAATCACTGTCGAACCGAGGTAGCCCTCAAACGTTGCAAATTCAATCCCCATCATCTGATAAATCGCCATATCCTCCATCCCCGCGAGCCCTGCCATCTGCTCTTGAAAGGAAGGATAAATCGTGGTGTACAACAAGCCAAAGAGAGTTAGCCCGATGGTCCACCCTATAAGCGCGCCTGCGCCGCGACGAAATTTCGTGCCAGAGCAGGCTAAGCATGGAGTCCTCCTTTATCCTGGTCGTAGAACGCCAGAAAAATCTCTTCCAGCGTGACGGGCGGCATGTCCATATCTTCCACCCCGTAATCCAGCGCGCTGCTCAGGACAAGCTCAAGGTTGTCCCGCACCTCAAGCTTGATAGTGTTTCCGTCGCGCCCTGTTTCCGTTACCCCCTCCAGCGCGAACGCGTCGGGGTGCGGCAGCTCGCGGAGAGTCAGCGTGAGGCGCTTGAACTGTCGCCGCGTCAAATCCTCCACGCGCGAGGTCTGGATCAGTTCCCCCGCGCGGATGATCCCCACCCGATCACAGACCGCTTCCACCTCTGGCAAAATGTGCGAGGAGAAGAAAACGGTGCGCCCGTCCGCCCTCACCTCGCGCACCAACTCCAGCACCGTCTGCTGCACGAGCGGGTCCAGCCCGCCGGTCGGCTCATCCAGGATCAGCAGGTCGGGCTTGTTCATGAAGGCGGCGACGATCCCCACCTTCTGCTTGTTCCCGCGCGAGTACTGGCTCATCTTGCGCGTCGGGTCCAGCTGCAAGCGCTCGCACAGCTCGCCACGGTAGCGCTTGTCCACCTTCACCCCGTTGATGGAAGCCAACAGGTTCAAAAAGCCGTCCGCCGTCATGCCCCGGTACAAACTCAACTCGCCCTGGCAGGTAGCCGACGCGCTGGCGAATGGCGCTTCCTTCCTGCTGGCAATCCAGCCCAAATATCCGCGCCTGGCCCGCCGAGGGGCGAATCACATCCAGCAGCACGCGCTGCGTGGTGCTCTTGCCCGCGCCATTCGGCCCCAGAAAGCCAAACACCTCGCCGCGCTCGACGGCAAGGTTAATATCTTTGATACCACGATGCGTCCCGTAAAAAACGGTCAGGCCCGTGGTTTCGATCACATTGTCACTCACATTCCCTCCTTGGCAGGCGGCAGGCAGCAGGCAGCAGGCGGCAGGCAGCAGGCAGCAGGCGGCAAACGGATTCCAGCAGAGCGAGCAGGCGGCAGGCGGCAAACGGATAGCAGGCGGCAGTGGGTTCCCGCAAAGCGGGTAAGGCGGCAAACGGCAGGTGGCAGTGGGTTCCCACGGAGTGGCTAAGGCGGCATATTGAATATTACGAATAAGCTTTCCCCATTATTTCATTGTGCTCCACTCGAAATGACAATGTTTTTGCCATTGTGCCACCCAAAACTGCTAGTGCTGAGTCAGGTACAGCGTAGCCAGTGATAGGGAGGGTGGCAGAGCGTCCGCGAAGGCGGACGCTTGGCCGCAGGCCCATCAGCACGGACTTCTAGTCCGTGGCTACCATTGCCATTGCCGCCCGACATCCGTTTGCCGCCTTACCCACCTTGTGGGAACCCACTGCCGCTCGCTTGCCGCCTGCTGCCTGACCCACCTTGTGCCGCCTGCTGCCTGCCTGCCGCCTGCCGCCTGCCGCCTGCCGCCTGCCGCCTGCTGCCGTTTGCCGCCTGCTGCCCCATCACTTGAACCAGACGAGAATATCGTCCAGGTTGAACAACGTCATGCTCCCCTCGGGGGCTGCCAGCACCCGCTCGACGCTGCGCTCGTGGGCCATTACCTTGCGCTGGAGCCTTGCCTGCACCTGACTCGCCCCGCTCCCCGGCCAGGAGCATCCGCGCGGTGGACTCCGAGAACGCCTGGCTCATCGCCAGGACAACCTCGGCGGTTTCCTCGACGTGCACCACGGTGAAGCGCCCTTCCTCTGTGCCCTGCTGGATGATCCGCGCCAGCAGCGGGGTTGCCAGCGCGATGATTTCTGCCTGCATCTTGGTGCGAAGCAGCACGTTTTTGTCCTCATAGAGAACCTGCATCGCTTCCAGCAGAAACGCGCGGTTCTCTGCTTTCCAGCTCCCCGACCTGTGATAAACAAGCTGCTCAAACTTGGCGACTGCATCCAGAGCAGGGTCGTCCAGAATCGGCTGAAGCGAGCCCATCACCTCGCGATCGAGCGCTCGACCAGCGCATCCAACAACTCCACCTTGGAAGTCGAAGTAATGGTAAAAGGTGCCCTTCGCCACCCCCACCGTGTCGATGATCGCCTGCACAGAAGTCTGCTCGTAGCCCTGCGCATAGAAGAGCCGCTCCGCCACATCGAGAAACTCGCTGTAGCGCTCGTCGTATTCCTTGACAACCCGTCGGCAATTTCTGTATCCTCCCTATATGACTGACCGTCGGTCGGTGTAATCTTACACGCAATGCGTTGGCGTTGTCAAGCAGGATGAAGAAACTTGTAGGCCGCCGAGTTTCTACTGGGTTCCCGTCCAACAACGGGCGGGCCAGTGGCCCGCGCTCCCAGATGTGCGTACCTACGAGCCATCTTTAAAAAGAAGGAGGCGCATAACCATGAGCGCACAGGCGATTGTTCGCCGATAACCTGACCTATCGCTACGGCGACTTGCTGGCGGTGGACCATATCTCGTTCGAGGTGGCGGAGGGGGAGGTGCTGGGCTTTCTGGGGCCGAACGGCGCGGGCAAGTCCACCACCGTCAAGATGCTCACCGGCCAGCTACGCCCCACCGAGGGGAGCGCGACGCTGCTCGGCATGGACATCGCGCGGCAGACGAACCAGGTGCAGCAGTACATCGGGGTCTCCTTCGAGACGGCGAACCTGTACGAGCAGATGAGCGCCGTGGAAAACCTCGTCCCTGTTCGCGCGCCTCTTCGGGGTGCGGAACTTTGACGCGATGGCCCTGCTGGAGCGCGTCGGGCTGGCGGGGCGCGAAAAGGAGCGCGTCGCGGGCTACTCCAAGGGGATGAAGCAGCGACTGATGCTCGCGCGCGCGCTGGTTAACACCCCGCGCCTCCTCTTTCTGGACGAGCCGACCGACGGGCTCGACCCGGTTTCCTCGCGGACGATCCACACCCTCATCCGCGAGGCGGCGGCGCGCGGGGCGACGGTCTTCCTGACCACGCACGACATGGTCGAGGCGGACAAGCTTTCCAACCGCGTGGCCTTTATCAACCAGGGGCGCATCGTCGCGCTGGACACCCCCGTCGCGCTCAAGCGGCAGTACGGGCAGCGTGCGCTCGAAGATCGAGGTGGAGCGGAGCCGATGGCGCCACCGAGATCCGCGAGGTGCCGCTCGACGAGGCCGCGACCCCGCAGGCGCTCTTCGATCTTTTCGGCCGCGAGCGGGTCGCTCACCGTCCACAGCGAGGAGGCCACGCTGGAAGAAATCTTCCGCGACCTCACGGGAAGGGGGCTGGTGGGATGATCGCCGCGCTGATCGAGAAGGACACTCAAACTCTTCTTCCGTAATCGCTTCATCGCGCTCATCTCGGTGCTGTGGGCTGGCTCGCCTACGTCGCATCATCTACTTCGTCACGCCCGACACGGTGGAGGCGCAGTCTGGGCCTCGCCGATGTGGGTCGAAGAGCCTGCCCTCTCGGCGGATCGATGAGCGCCTTCAGAGCTGTCGGCGAGCATCCAAAGCTACCCGAGCGAGGCGGCGCTGACCGAGGCGCTGGAGGCGGGCGATCAGGCCGTGGGGCTCCTGCTCGGCGCCGACGATCTTGCCGCGATCGAGCGGCGCGAGCCGCACCGCCTGCGCGTGCTCTTTGCGCCCGGCACCCCCGCCGAGCTCCAGCAGAGCCTCGGCTCGGTGCTGGGCATGGCGCTCAATGATGTGCAGGCGGGCGGCGCGCTCTTCTCACGCCTCGGGGGCCAGGAGGAGGTGCTGGGGCCGGACCTTGTCGGGCGGGGCTCTCCCTGCGCGATCGGCTGCTGCCCACTGCTGCTGCTCCTCATCCTGGTTGTCGAGGTCATGGGGCTGGCAACGCTCATCGCCGAGGAGCGCGAGCGCGGCACGGCGCAGGCCCTGCTGATGACGCCCCTCTCCGTGGGCGGCTTCTTCACGAGCAAGCTGTCATCGGGGTGGGGCTCGCCTTCGTGCAGGTGCTGCTGCTGGTGCTGCTCACGGGCCAGCTCATGAAGCCGCACCCGGCATCATCGTCGTGACGCTGCTGCTGGGCAGCCTCTTCGTGACGGGTCTGGCCTTTCTCATCGCCTCGGTCGCGCGCGACATGATGGGGGTCATGGCGTGGGGGATGCTGCTGCTGATCGTGCTGGCGATCCCTGCCTTCACGATCCTCTTCCCCGCCACTGCCTCCAGCTGGGTGGAAGCGATTCCCACCTTCTACCTGGTGGACACCCTGCACCGCGCCATCAACTTTGACGCCACCTGGGCCGAGGTCGCCCGCAACCTCGTGATTCTGGCGGGCAGCGGGTGCTCGCCTGGCCCTCGGCAGCACCGCCTCCACCGACGCGTCCAGTGACGAACGACGAATAACCACAGAGAACACAGAGAACACAGAGAAAGGGCGAGAGAAGCAACAACATCGCTTCCCTCATCTCCAATCTCCAATACCCCATTCGGGCACATAGTCTCCAATCTCCAATACCCATTCGGGTCCAATCTCTAATCTCCAATCTCCACCCAGAGGCAACCACCATGAACCTCACTCGCATCGGCGTCTTATGGCCAAAGAGCTCCGCCAGGGGGCGAGCAACTTTTTGACGATCTACGTCATCGTCATGCCGCTCCTGCTCTCGCTGCTCGTGACGCTCGCGTTTGGCGACCTGTTCGCCCAGGCACCCGCGCCTGGGGCTGGTCGATCAGGGCGACTCGCAACTCGCGAGCGCGCTGGACGCGCGCGAGGACATCCGCACCACCCGCTACGCGTCGGAGGCGGCGCTCCGCGAGGATGTGGCGCGGGGCAAGGTGGAGATCGGCTTCGTCCTCCCCGTCGGGCTCGACGAGGCGCTGGCGGCAGCGGGGGCGAGGTAAACATCAACATGCTGCGCTGGGGCGAGACGCTCGCCAAAAACCTGCTCATCATCGGGAGCGCGACCGGCGAGGCGATGGCGGAGGTCGGCGGCGTGGCGCTACCGATTGACCGTGGAAGCCGTGGCGCTCGGCGGCGGGCGGGCGCTCTCCTGGTCGGAGCGGCTGCTGCCGCTGCTGGTCATCATGACGGTGATCCTGGGCGGCACGATGGTGCCCGCCGCGCTGCTGGTCGAGGAAAAGCAGCGGCGCACCCTGTCCGCGCTGACCACCACCCCCGCCACGCTCGGCGAGGTCTACACCGCGAAGGCGCTGCTGGGCATGCTGCTGAGCATCGCGATGGGGCTGATCGTCCTGACGATCAACCGCGCCTTCGGCGATCAACCCGCGCTGCTGCTCACCGTCCTCGCCGTGAGCGCGCTGGCGGCCTCGGTCTTCGGCGTGCTGCTCGGCTCGCTGGTGGGGGATATCGAGTCGCTGCTCGCGCGTCGATCAAGGCGCTCGCCCTCGTGCTCTTCGCGCCGGGGCTGCTCCAGCTTTTCCCCAACGTGCCGCGTGGGTCAGCCGCCTCTTCCCGACCTACTACATGATGCACCCCGTGCTGGAAATCAGCCAAGGCGGGGCGAGCATCGGCGAGGTGGCTGGGCGACATGGCGATCCTGCTCGCGATGGTCGGGGTGCTCCTCGTCGCGCTCGCCTTCACCATCGAGCGGCAGCAGGCGCGTCTCGCGCTGGCGGGGTGATGGGGGAGATTGGAGATTAGAGATTGAGATTGGAATTGGAGATTGGAGACTATGTGCCCCGATTGGGGGCTATTCGTCATCCCCAGTCCGTCCTGTTCCCTGTTCCCTGTTCCCTGTTCCCTGTTCCCTGTTCCCTGTTCCCTGTTCCCTGTTCCCTGTTCCCCATGTCAAGCGGTTGCGTTGATGGGGTACAGCGGCCCGCCGCGCGTGTACGAGCGAATCAGCCGGAATAGTTGCACCCCCGTCTCAGCGAGGGTCGCGATCAGGACGACGATGAGGATCGAGTGGAAGAAGGCAACGCCCGCCAGTTGGGGACCGCGCACGAGCAGTTCGGGCAGCCGCGTAAAGCCCACGAACCAGCCAGAGCTGCCGTGCGCGGCCAGCCAGGCAGCATGCCCCTGCACGAGCAATACGAGCACCACTATCGAAAACAGGTTGTCGCCCAGCTTCGCGAGGCGGACCGCTTTGCTCCAGCGCCCCTTCCAGAGCAGCACCACATCAACCACGATGCTGATCACCATCGAAAGCGCGATCCACGGGAAAAAGCGGGCAAAGAGAGGGTTAACGGCGTCAAAGCCCCCCCCGTAGGCAATGCGCGTCAGCCCCACCAGAACCATCGTGGCGACCAGCAGTTCAAACACAAGTTCACCCTGCTTGACCGGCTCGGCCTCATCCACAGGGGGCAGGGTGGAGGGGTCCCACGTTTCGGACTCCCACTCGGGCGTTACTCCCTCGCGCTGAAGCAGCGCAAAGACGAGCACGACACTCCCCAGTGCCATGGGCACGCTGCCGATGATCTCCCACAGACTATCGAAAGCGGAAACTGGCCCAGAGGAGAGGAGCAACGAGAGCAGTACCACCAAAAGTTGCGCCCCGATCACCGCGCTGAGCACGATGACCACCACCATGCGGAACAGCGGGTAAAGGGTGGGGCCAATCAGGTACTGACCCTCGGGATAGTACGAGGCCGCAACGTCGCGCGGCCGGCCCATCTCCTTGAGCAGGGCTATCACGTCCGCCTCGTCGGGGGTCCCATCCGCGCTTGCCTCCAACGCATCTTCCAGCGAGGAGCGCAGCTCGGACAGGATGTCGGCGCGCTGGGCGGGCGACAGATGGTGCCCCACCTCAAATAAGTAACGATCAATCAGCTCCATCATTCTCTCCTTGGCTGGCGTCGGCCAGCAATGATCCCATTACCCCAACCAGGGCAACCCACTCACCCGCAAGATCGTGCAGCAGGGTAGCGCCCGCTGCGCTGAGCACGTAGTACCGGCGCGGTCGCGCCTCGCTCGTGTCCCAGTGGCTGTCGAGAAGGCCCTGAGCCTCCAGGCGGCGCAGCAGCGGGTAGAGGGTGCCCTGATCAATCACCAGCCCCTGCGCGGCGAGCTCGTCCATAAGCGCATAGCCATAGCGTGGCTCCCGCAACTGGCTGAGCGCCGCTAACACCAGCACCCCACGCCGCAGTTCCTGGCTCAGCTTATCGCGCGCGGCTGCAAACTCAATCTCGTTTACCATGTACGGCACTATACTGTATATCACACAGTATGTCAAGAGCCATTTCTGCTGCGAGTGAAGGTGCCCCCGCGCGCGAGTGCACGTTACGACGGATGACTGATCTTCCCGTCACCGCGAGCTGAAAGGCGTGAGGTTGATCGCTGCCTGAGCCATGCTTGGCTCTTCGAAAATCGGGGTGAGGGAATGGGCACCAGCCGCCCACTCCCCTTCGGGAGCGCTACCCTGGGCGAAGCGTGAGCAGCCACGCTTGAGGGCTCGCCGCCACACCGGTGCCATACCCACCCGCCACGAGGATCTGGCCGCTCGGGAGCAGGGTGGTGGTCGCGAAAAGGCGCGTCGTGCCGATGCCCGCTTCGACCGTGCGCGAGGTGCCGCTCTGCGGGTCGAAGCGTTCCACGGACGCGGCCCCGCCCACCAGCAGCACCTGACCATCTGGCAGGAGAACGGAAGTGCCGGTGTGCTTGTAGCGCGCAGCCTGCATCGGGCCGGACGCTGCAAAGCTCCCCGTCGCTGGGTCGAAAATTTCCGTGCTGCGGTAGGCACCCTCCCCATCGCGCTCGTCCGAGCCGCCGGAAATGAGGACCCGCCCGTCGGCCAGCAGGGTGGCGTCATGCTTGTGCCGCGCTACCGTCATGGGGGCCGTGGCGCGGAACGTGCCCTGATCAGGGCTGTACAGCTCTGCGCTGTCAAAGATCGTGATCGCGGAACGGCGGCCCTGGTGGCCACCGGCTATCAGCACCTCGCCACTGGGCAGGAGCGTTGCGGTGTGGGACTCACGGGGCGAGCCCATGCTGCCGGTGGGGGTAAAGGTTCCGCTTGCGGGGTCATACAGCTCAGCGCTTGCCAAAAAGGACCAGCCCACACCGGTGCCGCCCGCAAGCAGCACTTGCCCATTCGACAGCAAGAGCGCCACATGGCCGCTCCGCCCCTCGGTCATGGAGCCAGTTGGGGTGAAGAGGCCCGTTGTGGGGTCATACAGCTCCGCACTCGCCAGATACTCCCCGTTCAGGCCGCCCGCCAGGAGCACCCTCCCATCGGGCAGCAGCGTTGCGCTGTGGGATTGCCGCGGCACCGTCATCGCGCCAGCAGACGAGAAGGTGCGCGTGCCGGGGTCAAAAAGCTCGGCGGCGGCCAGCCCCGCCTCGCCGCCGGTGAAGCCCCCCGCGATCAGCACCCGCCCGTCGGGGAGAAGGGTCGCGGTGTGCGCGGCCCGCCCGTCACTCATGGTCGGCAGGGCAACCACCGCATCGAGTTCGGGCTCGCTCTCGGCAGAAGGGGGCAGCAGCGGAACAGTACGAGTTGGCGGGGCGAGCAGGGGGGCAGTCGTGGGGTTGTTCGCAGCGGGGGCAGGTGGGCGGCTGCAGGCAATGGCCGCCCCCAACAGTAGGCCAATCAGGGCAAGCGTTGCAAGTCGCATCATGAGACTCCTTCCTTATCGAGCTGGTTGCTAACAATACCCCACTCGACCGGAGGAGGTTCTCTGCGACCCGCTGCCCAGCGTGAAGGGGCTCTTCCTTCGATAGCAGGGGGAGAGCCGCCACCCAAGTGAGGCACGTCATCGCATCGGGTCAGTGGGAGCAGTACACTGCCCTATACAACACAAAAATAATGATTGATGGTGGAGATAGCATGTCAGATCAAGAAACGAGCAAACAGATGGCTGAAAAAATTGTGCTGGTGAGCGGCGGGACCGGTGGCATTGGGTCGGAGACGGCGAAGGGGCTAGCCGCGCAGGGCGCGACGGTAGTCATCGTCGGGCGCAGCCCGGAGCGCGGCGAGGCGGTAGCCCGAGAGATTCAGCAAGCAACGGGCAACCCGAACGTGACGTACATGCGGGGCGACCTGTCCAGCCAGGCGGACACCGAGCGCTTCGCCGCCGACTTTCCGGGAACGGTACGGGCGGCTGGACGTGCTCGTCAACAACGCGGGTGGCGTGTTTTGGGAGCGGCAAGAAACGGAGGATGGGCGGGAAATGACCTTTGCCCTGAACCACCTCGGCTACTTCCAACTAACCCACCTGCTCTTGCCCCTGCTGCTGGACAGCGCGCCCGCGCGCATCGTCAATGTCTCCTCCGCCGCGCACCTCGGCGGAACAATCCACTTTGATGATCTGGAGCAGAAAAAGGGCTACAGCGCCTGGAGCGCCTACAGCCAGTCGAAGCTCGCCAACATTCTCTTCACGCGCGAGCTGGCGCGGCGGCTGGCGGGCTCGGGGGTGACGGTCAACGCGCTCCACCCTGGCTTTGTGGCGACGGACTTCGGGCGCGGCAGGGGGCTGTTCGGGCGCTTTTTGATGCCGGTCGCGCAGCTCTTCGCCATCTCGCCCGCAAAGGGCGCGCAAACCTCAATCTATCTGGCGTCCTCGCCCAAGGTGGAGGGGGTAAGCGGGAAGTACTTTGCCGATCAGCAAGAGAAACGCCCGTCGAGCGCCGCGCGGGACGACGAGGCCGCGCTCCGCCTGTGGGAGCGCAGCGAGGCGATGCTTGAGCTGCGCGAGCCCTACGGGCAGCCGCGCGTCAAGGTGGGGTAAAGGTCCACGGTCGCAAGCATCGAAAGCCGAGCCGCAAAAGTCGTTGTACCACTGATGAAGTTAAAGGGGGAAAGCAAGATGAAACGGATCACGTTACCGCAGTGGGCGGTCGTTCTGGCACTGGTGGCAACACTGGGGATGAACTTTCTCGCCAATGCACTGCCGCTCAATGGCAACACCACCGGCGAGCTGTCCGACCAATTCCCGGTGCTGATCACGCCAGCGGGCTACGCCTTCGCAATCTGGGGGCTGATCTACCTGGGCCTTGCCCTCTTCGCCTTCTGGCAGCTTCTTCCCGCCCAACGCGACAACCCGATGCTGCACGAGATTCGGGCTCCGTTCCTGCTTTCCAGCATCGCAAACATCGCGTGGATCGGCTTCTGGCACTTCGAGTGGGTGCTGCTCAGCCTTGGTGCAATGCTCGTCCTGCTCGGCTCCCTGCTCATGATCTACCAGCGCATCCGCCGCCACAGACCCCAGATGAGCCGCGTGGAACGCTGGCTGGTGCAGCGTCCCTTCAGCCTCTACCTGGGGTGGATCACCGTGGCGACTACCCTCAATGTTGCCGTGACACTCTACGACGCAGGCTGGCGCGGCGGGGCGATTACCCCCACTGTCTGGAGCGTGCTGCTGCTGCTGGTGGTGACGGGGCTGGCCTTCTGGATCACGGGGCGCGGGCGCGACCCGGTCTACGGGGCGGTCGTTATCTGGGCGCTCGTCGGCATCGCCGCCAAGCAGAGCGCCGTGGCACCGGTCGCCCTGATGGCGAGCCTTGCGGCGCTCCTGGTGGGCATCGCGGCGATCCGCGCCGCGCCGCTGCCCGGACGAGCGCAGGCGATTCCGTAACCCCGGCTCCGCCAGGACAAGCAACAAAAAAGGGGAGCACGCCGTCAGGGCGTGCTCCCCTTTTTTGGTTTTAGCGGACACCACATTGATCCTGAATGAGCAGGGACACAAGTGGCCCCGCTCCGGGTTCCCTCATCCCTACGACAACAAGCGGCGCGGCAAGTAACGCTCGTGGGCGAGCGCCATCTCGTCGTAGAGGGCGGTGGCTTTCGGGAGGTCCAGCACCAGCGGATGGCTAGCGAGCGCGCGAATCCCATCGGCGCGCGAGCCGAACCACGCGACCTCGGCGGTGGCAGCCTGGTAGCTCCCCAGCGCCTCGACGAGGCCCGCAACGCTTGTAGGGAGTGCCCCCGATTGCAGCGGCGTGGCCCCGTGGCGATTGACCACACACGGCACCTCCACCACGCGCTCCGCCACAAAGTTGGCGATGGCCCCCTGGTTCGGCACGTTGCAGGGGAAGACCAGGTTGCGGTCATTGAACAGCGCTTCCGTCACATCCACCGCCAGTTCAAGCTCCATGATCCCGCCACGCGAGCGCGCCGGGTCCAGCGTGGGGTGCTCAGCGCTGGCCTGCGCCTCGTAATGCTCCAGGTAGGAGGGCACCTCGCCCAGGATGACCTCGGCGCGCGTTTGGTCCGCGCTCTGGGCCTCGCGCAGCATCTCGTCGCGGTAATAGTAGTACTGGAAATAGTGGGCTGGGATGTGCTCCATGACGCTGGTCATCTCCACGTAGCGCTTGAGGGTGCGCGAGATGGACGGGTCGGCCATCACACGGTCGTAGGCCGCCTGCACCAGTGGGATGACGTTCTGCCCGTCGTACAGGTGGCGCACGCTCCAGCACGCATGGTTCAGGCCGATCATCACCGCGTCCAGCCGCGCCGGCTCCAGCCCGCAGGCCGCCATCACCGCGCGCGGGAAAACAATCGGCCCCTCGCACAGGCTGATGATCCGCTGCTTCGTGAAGCGCGAAACCGCCTCGCTGACGATGTTGATCGGGTTGGTGTAGTTGATCAGCCACGCGTCGGGGCACGCCTCTGCCATGTCCGCCACGATCTCCTGGAACACGGCGATGGCCCGCAGCGCCATGAAGAAGCCGCCCGGCCCCTGGGTTTCTTGCCCGAGCACATCGTAGCGGAGCGGGATGCGCTCATCCAGCCGCCGCGCCTCAAAGCCGCCCGGGCGGAAGGAGGCGAGCACCGCGTCGGCCCCCTCCAGCGCGGCGCGGCGGTCGGTCGTGGCGCGCAGCGTGAGCTCTGCGCCCTCCGCCTCGATAAAGCGTTGCCCCACGCGCCGCACCAGTTCCAGGCTGGGCTCGTCGATGTCAACCAGCACGATCTCGCTGCCCGCAAAGTTGGGCCACTGCCGCACAAAGGAAGCTACCGTGCCCGGCGCGCGGGTCGCCCCCCCGCCAATATAAACGATTTTGATTGCTGCCACCTACACTCCCTCTGCCTCGTCAGGCGCAAGCGCCTTGCGCCGAATCAATCCCCACCGTTGGCTGCTCGTCTCGATTGCCGCCCGACCCGCCTCGTCCACCGCCCCGCTCACATGCTCCATCCCGAGCAGGAGCGCCCCCACCACCGGCTCGTAGCGGGCGTTGACCAGCCGCGCGGCGGGCGCGGCGCGGCTGATCGCCGCCTGCATCACCGATTCCAGCAGGGAGCCGCGCCCCTTGAAGATGCTACCGGAAATCACTACCTCGACTGGCAGGCCGTCCATCCCAAAGCGGCGCAGCCCCACCGTGACCAACTCCGCCATCCCCTCGCCAAAGTCGCTCAGGATGCGGCACGCCACGCTGTCCCCCTCGTCAGCCGCCGCGAAGAGCAGCGGCGCGATCTGCCGGACGCGCGCATCGTCCAGATCGCCCTCGACGTCCGCCCGCAACAGCGCGTCCACCGAGGGGCGCTCCAGCAGCGCCAGCACCGCCGCCGTCAGGCGGGTGGGCGGCTCGCGCCACGTCTCGGCGCGGTAGACGGCGCGCAGCGTGCGGCGCGCGAGGGCTATACCGCCCTCCAACTCCTTGTCGAGGTAGTAGTGGTAGGCGAACGTTTCCCCGCTTGGGGCACGCAGCGCGCAGTTCGCGCCGGTACCCGCGATTACGACCACGCCGTAGGGCTGCGAGGTGCCGCCGCGCAGCGCGATGAGGCTGTCGTTGGTCACGATGACTTCCTCGGCTAGCCCGAGCGCCAACACCTGCTCGTGGAGCCGCTCGTACTCGTCCGGCCAATCCGCGCCGGTGAGCCCCGCCACCAGCACGCGGGCCTGAGGCGTCGCGTCCAGCCCCGCTACCGCGCGCGCGCGCCCCACCGCCTCCGCGATGGCGCGCATGGCAGGTTCCGGGTGCCAGCTCCCGTACCCGCCGTGAGAGAAGCCTACGCCCAGAATTTCCCCCTCGGCGGTGCTAAGCGCCGCGCGGGTCTGGGAGCCGCCCTGATCGATCCCGATGATGGGTTGCATGGGTGCCCTGCCTAAGGAAGTTCCATCCGATAACGGTAACCACGGTAGCAGGCATGGGTCCTCGCGACCGGCTCGCCCGTCGCGAGGAAGGTGAGCTGCTCGGTGACGAGCAGCGCGCAGGGGGTCGCCACCTCTAACAGTGCCGCCTGCTCGTCGGTCGCGAGGGCAGCGCCCACGCTGCTGCGGGCGGCTACCAATTCCAGCCCGTATACCGTTCGTAAAAGGTGGTACAGCGAGGTGGTCGCAAGGTCGTGCTCCAGCAGCCCCGGGCAGCGGTCGTGGCGGAGGTAGGTGGAGTGGATCGCCACGGGTGCTCCGTCCGCGAGCCGCAGGCGAAGCAGCCGCACGAGCGTGCTCCCCGGCGGGACCCCCAGCAGCCGTGCCCGGAGAGGCTCGGCGTCGCACAGCGCGGCGTCCAGCACGCGGCTGGAGGCGCGCTTGCCCCGTAGCGCCATCTCCTCGGAGAAGCTGCGCAGCGGGTCGCTCTCTGCCACCTCGCGCGCTTCCGCCACATAGCCCCCTTTGCCAGGAACCGCGTGCAGCACCCCCTCGATGACCAACTCGCGAATCGCACGCCGCATGGTCATGTAGCTCACGCGGTGCTGCGCGCACAGCTGGCTGTGGGAGGGAAGCTGATCCTGGGGGCGCAGGGTGCCAGCCACGATGTCGGCCAGCAGGGATGCCTTGAGACGGGCGTAGAGGGGGAGCGCTTCGTGGGTCATGGTGCCGCGCTCAGAGGCGGGTGACAACCTTGCCGATGTGCCGGAAGGTGCTGTCCACCCCGAGATGCTCGGCAAGCCCATCCACGAACAGTTGTGCGGGGATCAGATCTAGCAGAGGGAGCAGAAAGTCATCCATCTCCGCCTCGGCGGTCGGCGCGTCAGCATCCAGCAGCTGTCCGCCCGCGACGACCAGCGGGTGCGCCCCGTGCGCCGCCACCTCCGCCGCGAGCGCCAGGGCCGATTGCCGCGCCCTACCCGTGCCCGCGAAGAGCACGATCCCCACCGACGGCCCGCTGATCTCGATTGGCCCGTGGCGGAACGCGCCGATGCTCGTCCCGATGGCGGGCCGCTTCACCCACTCGCTGACCATCATCGCCGCCTGCCGCGCGGTTGCCTCGTGCGGCCCATGACCGAGAAAGAGCAAAGTTTCCACCCCCGCGAGCCGCTCCAGCCACGGCACAAGCAGCGCCTCCCGCTGTCGGAGCAGACTCTCGATGGCTTCCGCCATTTGTAGCATCGTTTCCGCTTCCGTCCCGTCCCACGCCCCGCCCCAACGGCGCGCCAGAAACCAGAGGGTAGCCAGGGTGTTGCTGTAGGTGAGGCTGGCAACGGGGCACGTCTCGGTGCCCGCGTGGACGGGGAAAAGCCGCGTCGCGTGCTGGGCGAGCGGGCTGTCAGGGTGGTTCGTCACGCCGACCAGGTCGGCACTCTCGCCCAGCATCGCGGCAAGCGGCAGCACCTCGGCGCTCGCCCCGGACTGGGATACAAAGACCATCCCGTTCGAGTGGCGCAGCAGCGCGTGGCTGTAAAAGAGCAGGTCGCTCGCCTCCACAGCGATGGCTGGCACCCCCAGCGCGTTGAGGTGGCTCGCCGCGATACGGGCCGCGTGGTAGGAGGCTCCCATGCCGGTCAGGAGGCGGGGCGACCCCGCCTCGCGCTGTAAGAGCGCCGCTCCCTCTGCCGAGGTGTAAAACGCGGTAACGTCGCGCAACGCTTGTGGCTGCTGCATCACATCCTGGAGGAAGGCGGACATGGAGCCCTTTCTGGGAAGCGTTATAGACTTGTATAGATAGGATAAGATAGACCATTTCGGGAGATTGGCGAACGGCGGCAAACGGATGGCAGGCGGCAGGCGGCAAACGGAGGCAGGCGGCAGGCGGCAGGCGGCACCAACGGACAGCAGGCGGCACAACGACACAACACACAACACACAACACACAACACACAACGCACAACGCACAACGCAGGGGGGCGCTCTGTGTGCGCCGTTCCACTGCGCCGCTACTTCAGATTGTCGATCACCGTGACCCCGCTGCCGGGGAAGGTTGCCATGTGGGGCAGGGCGGTCGCTGCCTCTTCCAGGGAGATGGTGGCCCCCACCAGCTTTTCGGGGTGCAGCGCGCCGCGCTGGATCATGTCGAGCAGAAGCGGGTACTGGTGCGCTTGCATCCCGTGGCTGCCCAAAATTTCCAGTTCGTAGGCGATCACGCGCGCCATCGGGATGGCGGGGTGGCGGTGCTCCCCGAGCATGAGCCCCACCTGCACGTGCTTGCCCCGCTTGCGCAGGCAAGCTATGGAGTTGTAGCAGGTGACAGGGCTACCGAGCGCGTCGAGCGAGACGTGCGCGCCGCCGCCAGTGAGATCGCGCACCGCTGCCACCACATGGGGTACCTCGTCGGCGTTCACCGTCGCCACGGCCCCCACCGCGCGGGCCAGCGCCAGCTTCTCCTCGCTGATGTCCACCGCCACCACGTTGGCCCCGAGCGCGCTGGCAATCATGATCGCGGAAAGCCCCACCCCACCGCAGCCATGCACCGCCACCCACTGCCCGCCCGACACCTTGCCCTGCTCCTTGACCGCCCGAAACGCTGTCACAAAGCGGCAGCCGAGGCTGGCAGCGGTCACGGGGTCCATCTCGTCAGGCAGCCGCACCAGATTCACATCGGCATAGTCCACCGCCACCCACTCGGCGAAGGAGCCCCAATGCGTGAAGCCGGGCTGGAACTGCCTGTCGCACACCTGCTGGTTCCCCGACAGGCAGGGCGGGCAGCTGCCGCAGCCACACACGAAGGGCAGCGTCACGCGGTCCCCCACGTGCCAGCGGCGCACCTCTGCCCCCACCGCCGCCACCACCCCCGCAAACTCGTGGCCGGGCACATGGGGCAGGGTGATGTCGGGGTCATGCCCCACCCACCCGTGCCAGTCACTGCGGCACAGCCCGCTAGCCTGAACCTGGATGACCACGCCCCCGTCCGGCGGGGTCGGGTCGGCTACCTGCTCGATAGACAGAGGCTCGCCAAAGGCGTGATAGACGAGGGCTTTCATGGGGCGCTCCGAGAGATGAATGGTCGCGTCGCGTCGCGAACCACCTTCGTTGACGATGTGGTGAATCGTGAATGGGTAGCGATACCTGGGGCGTCGCCTGTTCGGGGACATTATCGGACAGCGTGGGGCGGTCGGCAAGTTGGCAAGTGGCAACCGCCTTCCCCGCTTTGCGGGAACCCACTGCCGCTTGTTGCCTTACCTGCTCTGGCGGGCCGGAGGCCCGCGGCCCCAGGGGGCGTTCCGTGCACCACGCCGCTCGCCTGCCGCCTGCCGCCTGCCGCCTGCTGCCTGCTGCTGTTCGTTCTGCGTTCCAACCTGCCTCTCCAACAGCCGCAACCCGCGCCGCGAGCCGACGTATACGGTTGCGATGTGTTGCCTTGTCCTGCGGGCGGCTACTATCCGCCTGCTCAACCCCCACTCGTCCCCTCAAGGAGATTGTTCGATTTATGAGGTCTCATCCTGTGTGGCGCGTCGTGCGCTGGATCCCCCTGACCCTCCTCCTGCTCGTGGCGGGAGTGTTGAGCGCCATGCTGCTACGGGGCGGCATGTTACGGGTGGGGGCATGGTTTTTGGTACAAGAGCTGCCGCCCCTGCTAGGGCTGATCACGCTGATCGTGGTTGGCCTCTATGCGCTGGGGCGGCGGCGGCTAACGCGGGCGAGTGGCCTGACCCTGGTGGTCGCGCTTCTGTCGCTGCTGCCCGCGCTGATGATAGTTTGGCCCCTGGCTTACCCGGCCTCGCTTGCCCACACTACCCCAATCGCCACCGTCCGCCTGCCCGCCGATGGGCCGCTCAAGGTGGCGTGGGGCGGCGACCGCAAGGAGGTGAACTACCATGTCATCGCCCCCAATCAGCGATGGGCCTACGACCTGGTGGTTGAGCCCTATTTCACGGGCAGCGAGACAGTGACTGATTATGGTTGCTACGGGGTGCCGGTGCTGGCCCCCATCGCGGGCGAGGTTGTCGTGGCGCATGACGGCGAGCCGGACGAGGTGCCCGGCGCGGTCTCGAACAATGTCATGGCTCCACTCGGCAACCATGTGGCGCTCCAGTTGGAAACTGGCACCTTTTTGATCCTCGCGCACCTCAAACCGGGCTCCCTGTTGGTCAAGGAGGGGGAGCGGGTGACGGAGGGGCAGCCACTGGGGGCGTGTGGCAACTCAGGCAACACGAGCGAGCCGCACATCCACATTCACCACCAGCGACAGGACCCCAGGACAAACGCTGTGCTCTTTGCGGAGGGCTTGCCCCTGTACTTCCGTGACCATGAGGGCCGCCCCATGCCGGAGGGCGGCTACCGCGTCGTGGATGGAACCCCCGTCCCGACCGGCGACAGCGTGCAGCACCGGGGTGGGAAGTAGAGATGGGAGAATGGAGATTGGAGATTGGAGATTGCTCTAGGAGTTATGTAATTGGAGAGAATAGAGATGGTTTCTCCCTAAAAGTCAGACTGAAGTGCGTAACTCCTATGCTTTTTCTGCACCATGCCAACAAGGCGTGAATTTTTGGTGTCACTGGTGCCCAAGCTACCCTTGCTAAACTTGTTGTGCCCTAGCTCTCACCCTGCCAATCACCAAAGTTATCTAGCAAAAAGAGTAAGCTCCATCCTCCATCCTCCATTCGCCAAAGGAGCGTCCCATGTATCGTCGCGGGTTGGTTCGCATTGTGACGTCTGTGCTACGGACCATGCTGCTAGCTGCTCTGGCGGGCGGCGTGGTGGGTGGCCTGTTGGCGGGCCTGGAGGGCGCGGTGAATGGCGCTATTCTGGCGGGGATGTTCGGGCTCACGGGCGGCGTGCTGGGGCTGCTGAGCTACTTTTTCCGCGACGACTCGCGCGACGAGGCAGCACTGCGCTGGCACGAGGGCGGCGGGCGGGACGAGTAGCCGCCCCGCCCGCATCACAGGGAAGCGCTCAAAAATTCGCCCGTGAGCGAGTTGGGGGCGCTGAGTAGCTGCGTCGGTGTGCCCTCGAAGATCACTTGCCCGCCCTTGCTGCCGCCTTCCGGACCCATGTCGATGATCCAGTCGGCGTTCTTGATGACGTCCAGGTTGTGCTCGATGACGATGACGGTGTTGCCGGCGTCCACCAGGCGGTTCATGACCGCCAGCAGGTGGCTCGATGTCGGACATGTGCAGGCCGGTGGTCGGCTCGTCCATCACGTAGACGCTGCCCTGCTTGTGCAGCTCGCTGGCCAGCTTGATGCGCTGGCACTCGCCGCCCGACAGCGTGCTCAGCGGCTGGCCGAGCGTCAGGTAATCCAGCCCCACGTCGCTCATGGCCTGCAGCTTGCGGGCAACTTCCTTGATGTCGAAGAAGCTCGAGCGCCTCGCGCACGTCATGGCCAGCACGTCGGTGATCGATCTTGCCGTTGAGCTTGTAGGCCAGCACCTCGTCCTTGAAGCGCTTGCCGCCGCAGACCTCGCAGGGCGTCTTGACCTCGTCCAGAAAGGCCAGGTCCGTGTAGATGACGCCCAGGCCCTGGCAGTTTTCGCAGGCGCCCTTGGAGTTGAAGCTGAACAGCGACGGCGCTGACCTTGTTGGCCGTGGCGAAGGCCTTGCGCACGTCGTCCATGATGCCGGTGTAGGTGGCCGGGTTGGAGCGGCTCGAGACGCCGACCGCCGACTGGTCGATGACGATCGCGTCGGGATGCTGGCGCAGAAAGACCTGGTTGATCAGCGAGCTTTTGCCCGACCCGGCCACGCCGGTCACCACCGTCAGCACGCCCGTCGGGAATGTCGACGCTGACGTTGCTGCAGATTGTTGACCGTGGCGCTTGACGATGGGCAGCTGCGCCGTCGGCTGGCGCGAACGTCGTCTTTGAGCGGCACGTCCCTGCTGCAGGTGCTGACCGGTCAGCGTGTCCGGCTTGCGCAGCAGCCCGCTGAAGCTGCCCTCGTAGACGATCTTCGCCGCCGCGGCTGCCCGCGTGCGGGCCGACATCGACGACGTGGTCGGCCACCTTGATCACATCCGGGTCGTGCTCGACCACGATGACGGTGTTGCCCTTGTCGCGCAGCTTTTGCAGCAGCTCGTTCATGCGGTGCACGTCGCGCGGGTGCAGGCCGACGCTCGGCTCGTCGAAGACGTACATCACATCCACCAGGCTGCTGCTCAGGTGCTTGACGATCTTGACGCGCTGCGACTCGCCGCCGGACAGCGTGTCGGTCTCGCGGTCTGAGGCTCAGGTATTCGAGGCCGATATCGACCAGATGCTGCAGGCGCTCGGACCAGCGCTGGCCACCATGCGGCGCGGCGGCGGGCGCTTGATTTGGACCGCTGCGATCAGCTCGCCGATCTCCATCGCCGCCAGCTCGGCAATGTTGTAGCCCGTCGATCTGGCAGCCGAGCACCGCCTGGCTCAGCCGCGCGCCCTGGCACAGGCGGCACGGCCCGTCGGTCATGTAGGGCGCTACCGCCTTCTGCGTCCGCTCCGACATCGTCTTCAGGTCGCGCTTGATGTACTTGCGATTGAACTTTTCGACGATCGCCCTCGAAGGTCAGGTTGATGGGCTTGCCCGCAATCTTCGTCTTGACCTTGTACGGCTCGCTGTACAGCAGCCGCTCCATCTCCTCGTCGCTGTACGCTGCCAGCTTTTTGTCGAGGTCGAAAAGGCCCGTGCTGGTGCAGGATCGTCCAATCCCACTTGTCGACGCCATAATCCGGCAGCAGCAGCGCTCCCTCGTTGAGCGACTTGGAGCGTGTCCAGGAACCGCTCCAGGTCGACGCCAACCTTGCGGCCCAGCCCGTTGCACTCGGGGCACATGCCCTGCGGGTCGTTGAAGGAGAAAACGTTACGGTTACCCACATACGGCTGCCCCACGCGCGAAAAGAGCAGCCGCAGCAGCGGCGCGATGTCGGTAATCGTGCCCACGGTCGAGTGCGAGCCGCCGCCCAGCCGCTTCTGATCGACCACGATCGCCATGCTCAGGTTCTCGATGGCGTCGGCGTCCGGCTGCGGGAAGCGCGGCAAGAAGTTGCGCACGAACATGCTGAACTTCTCGTTGAGCAGCCGCTGCGCCTCGCTGGCCATGGTGTCGAACACGATAGACGATTTGCCCGAGCCGGACACGCCGGTGAAGATGGTGATCTTGCGCTTGGGGATGCGCAGCGACACATTCTTGAGGTTGTTCTCGCGCGCGCCGCGCATCTCGATGTATTCCTGGTTCATAGGGAAACCCGATCTCAGGTGGGGAAGGTAGATGGGGAGACGATGGCGACGGATGAGTGAGGCGCGGGAACCAGAGTCTCAAGTCCTCGTGCCTCGCTCTGCGCTCTGTGTAGGGTCTGCGACGGATGGCAGCGATGCTTGAAGGATACAGCCTGGGTGCGACAGCGAGGCAGGGCGAGCGGTTCTACGGGGCAACCAAGCTGCGAACGTACCAGACAATCTGCCAGCGCTCTGCTTCCGAGAGCAATTCCTGGTGCGGCGGCATGGCAGAGGGAGGGATGCCCTCGGAGATGACGCGGAACACATCGTCGTCCGTCATGTGGGAAAGGTGCTCGTGCAGGTTGGCGGGGGGCGGCACCATCCCCTCGGCCTGGGGTCCATCGCCGAGGCCCTGCGGCCCGTGGCAGCGGAGGCAATGCTCGCCATAAAGTTGCTGGCCCTGTAGGAGGGCACTTGCGGAGACGGGCGTGCGGCTCGGGCGCGCCAGCGGGTCAACGTGCTGCAGGGTGGCGATCCCTAACAGGGCCACGCCCGCCACCCCCACAAGCGGAGAAAGGCGGCGCGTCTCGGCGGTTGGACGCAGCCAGACGGCAAAGAGCGTAAGCCCCGCCCCCGACGCCAGCAGCAGCCAGAAGAACCAGGCGGCGGGCGTGGGATCGTCGTCCGCGCCCGCCACGCGGAGGGTGTCGGTCATTTCCAGGTTGAAGCCCGCGAACGCGTCAAAGCCGTCGGGCCGCTGCACCTGAAGCTCCACCTGCCACAGGCCCGGCAGCGTGAGGAACGCACCCTCCACCACGTAGCGCCCCTCCCCCAGCGGCTCCGCCAGCGTGTCACCCACCCCGATGCTGGCATCTGGCGGGATGAAGCGCAGCCGCACGCTGCGCGCCCGGTCGTAGGGGGTGCCATCGGGCTCCCGCAGCGTCACCTCGTAACGGGCGGGGCCGATGTGCGGCGGGGTGATGGCCAGCGTGCCCTGAAGCGGCCCGACGGGCACGCGCGCCACAAAACTTTGGCTCTGGCGCACCGTTATCAACCCGCGTGCCGGGCTCAGCGCGGTGAGTAGACCCACTACCAGCAAAATCGCTAGGCCGATGGCCGTCTCCGCCCCAAGCGTGCGCGTAAAGCCCCTCTCGGCGGAGGGGGTGGTAGCGACCACCCGCCGCCAGTGCAGCAGGTTGAGCCCCGCCAACGCGACGAGTGGCACGCTGAGAAGCAGCTTGGTAAGGAGCGTTTGCCCGTAGGCGGTGGTGCGCAGCGCTTCCAGCGAGCCAACGTGGAGCCAGCCGCTGTACAGCCCCGTCACCGCCAGGGCTGCCACCGCCGCAATTCCGATGGGGGAAAAGCGGCGAATCAAGGCGGCGAGCGCTGACGCGCGAAGATCGGCGGGCAAGGGGCGCAGCGCCGCCACGCTCACCGCACCCAGGTGCGCCAGCCCTCCCACCCACACGCTCGCCGCCACCAGGTGCAGCCAATCATTGAGGAGCGCGGCGGCGCGCAGCGTGGGCACGCCCGCGCTGTGGCTCCCAAGCGAGATGGCTCCGAGCAGGAGGGTCGTGAGCGCCGCGCCCGCGCCCAGGCCGCGCTGGTCGCCACGCGCGGCGACGCGCCGGATGAGCGCGCCCAGCAGGGCCAAGAGCGCCAGCCGCGCGGCCAGCAATACGCCGAAGGAGCCGGTGAGATAAGCCAGGAAGGCGGCGACTGAGCCAAGCAAGAGAGATTGCGAGAGGACGAGCAGCGCGGTTCCACCCGCCGCCAGCCCCACCCCTGCGGCCAGCAGCCGCGCCAGCGCCCCATCGCCCGCGTGCGACGCCAGCGGCAGTGTGGCGCGCACGGGCTGCCACAAGAGTATCTGAAGCACAAAGCCGCCCGCCAGCAGCGCCCCGCCCACGAAGGTCAGCGCGCGGGCCAGCGCGCCCAGGGGCGACGCCTCCCCAAACGAGCCCGGCGCTACCTGCTCCCCGCTCGACGCGGCGAGGGCATCCTGGCTTGCCTGGGTGGCCTCGCCCACCACAAAACCGTAGGCCCCGCGCGTGATGTGCCCGTCCACCGCCGAGAGCGCTCGCCACGAGACGGTGTACACCCCATCGGCCAGCGGCGGCACCCCCAGCGCCATCCGCTTTGGGGCAGTGGGGTCCACCACGGAGGGGATGAGGGTCGGGACGCGCTGGCCCTCGTCATCCAGCAACTCGATGGCGCTCCCAGCGGAATCCAGGGTCTCGGTAAACTCCAGCAGAATCTGCGCGGGCGGCGAGGGGAGCACCGCATTGGCGGCGGGCTCAGCCCGGAGCAGGCTAGCGTGTGCCCAGGTCTGCCGCGCCGTCAGCAAAAAGAACAACAGCAGCGCGCCTGCGGCCCACCCCTTCGTGCCCCTCATCGCGTCGCCCCGTTAGCGGCGCGCAAGCGCCAACCCGCCCATGATCAGCCCCAACGCCCCCAGGATCGTCCCGGCAATGCCGAAGAGCCGTGCATTGTTGACTTCCTGCGCGGAGGCCACCATTGCGGGCTCATCGGTGGCAGTGCTGGACGGAAATTGCAGGGCCTCCAGCGCCCCGATATCAGAAAATTCGCCATCCGCCGAGTTGAAGCTCTCGTCCACTTCCGTTCCTTCGATGGTGCCGAAGATGCGGAAGATGTAACTGCCCGGCACGGTTGGGATCACGTCCGCCGTGTACGCGCCGGGGCGACCAAAAGCGGCACGCAGGTCAAGGGGCATCGTCTGGTCACCATAGATGACCTCGGCCTGAAGCGTCTCTTCCAGCCCCTCGATGGGCGCTCCTTCTTCCTCCGACCCTTCCTCCACGTGCAAGGCCACACGCAGGTCCAACCCGTTCGGTTGGTCCACCAGCGCAGGCTCGATCCGCCAGCCGACGACCATCTCGTAGGGCCCTACCTCGCGGTGCTCATGCGCCAGAGCAGCCCCTGCCAGCCCAACGACGAGCAGGAGCGAGAGCGCTAGCGCGATGAGAGCAGGTTGGGGCAACAACTTTCTTCCAGGCATGTGGTTCCTCCCATTAAAGCAGATAGAGAGCGCGTATAGTATGTTGAAAGGTTGAATACTCATAACGCGGCCTTCTCTATCCCGCACCGTCCAAGGGAGCATGTTCAGACGAACGTCCAGGCTGGAAGCTAAAAACGTGGGCAGGGGTCAAAGATGGATGAAGGGAAAGAGACCGATCCCTACAGCGCAAAAAAGGCGTGCAGGGCGGCAAAGGTCGCGTCCGGTGCTTCCTCGGCCAGATGATGGCCAACGTCGAGCGCGTGGCCCTCGACCTCGCTTGCCCACTCGCGCCAGATGGCGAGCACGTCGCAGTCGCGGTAGATCTCTTCCCGACTGCTCCACAGCACCAGTGTCGGGCAGGCGATGCGCTTGTGGCCATAATCCGCCCGGTCGAGCGCGAAGTCGATGGTTGCCCCCGCGCGGTAATCCTCGCACATGGTATGGATCGTTTCGGGGTTGGAAAGCTGCGCCGGTAAGCGGCGAAAGCATCGGGGGTCCAGTGGGCGGGCGGCTGCGGCCCGTGTCGTCGCCAATAAAAATAGTCGGGGTCCGCCCCGATCAGTTGCTCGGGCAGGTCGTAGGGTTGCGCAAGGAAAAACCAGTGCCACCACGACAGCGCAAACTCGCG
This sequence comes from uncultured Chloroflexia bacterium, assembly GCA_963845765.1. Lineage (GTDB taxonomy): Bacteria > Chloroflexota > Anaerolineae > Ardenticatenales > Ardenticatenaceae > CAWJTI01. Next base: position 29,981 of record CAWJTI010000009.1, on the reverse strand, counting down.
ATCGGTGCGGCGAAAGTGCTCAAAGGTGGGAAGAATGTCGAGCAGGGCAAGCCGGAGCACGCGCTCGGGGTGATCCAGCGCCATGCGGTAGGCACAGCGCGCCCCGCGATCGTGGCCCGCCAAAAAGAAGCGCTCGAAGCCAAGCTGCCGCATGACCGCCACCCCATCCCGCGCCATCGCCCGCTTGGAGTAGGGCGCGTGGTCGGACGTGGTCGGCGGCTTGGAGCTGTCGCCGTAGCCGCGCAGGTCGGCGGCGACCACGGTGAACGTTTGCGCCAAGTCGGGGGCAATCTTGTGCCACATCACGTGCGTCTGCGGGTGGCCGTGGAGCAGCAGGAGCGGCGGGCCGCTGCCGCCGTGGCGCAGAAAAATTTGCGCCTCGCCCGTGTCAATCGTGGCCTGCTCGAAGCCCTCGAACATTTCCCCTCCCCCAATGCAAGCGTCTCACAGAACATGACGTCACCCTCAGCGCAGCACACAAAGCGCCTGCCGAATCTCGCCGAGGTGGTAGGCGGTATGGACGACCGTGGCAATGGCCCCGCCGATCTCGCGCTCGCTCGGCCACTCAGTGGTATCGTGGAGCAGCGCCTTGATGCGCTCGTAGCTGGCGCGCAGCTCGTCCTTGATACTTTCCCACTCGTCGGGGGTGACAGCGCTCGTCTCGCGCCAAATTTTGCCCCAATCCACCCGCTCGAACTGCCCCGTGCGGACCCCTTTTTCGAGGACATCGAGGTAAAAAGCCACATGTTTGACCTGCGCGGCGAGGGTCGCACAGTTGCCGCCTACCGGCACCGATGCCTCCTCCGCTGAGATCGTCGCCAGGGTCTCGAACATGGAAGTGCCACGGTCGAGGAAGATACCGTGCACGTTGTCGAAGGTTTCGTCCAGCAACATGAAAAGGGCTTGGGTGAAATGTTCGCTCTGAATGGTCATGCGTTTGATCCTTTAACGAAGCGGTGTGCAATGTGAAGCGTTTGGAGGGCGTAGGCACTTGGCTCAGCCACAAAGTGGGTCAGTCCACGACGGTGGCGGGCAGCCCCAGAAAGGCCCCGTAGCGCGCGGCAGCCTTGTGGGTCGCGGCGCGGTGCGCGGGGTCGAGGGGCGCAAAAGGGTGAAGCGCCACCTGCACCGTGCCGCGGCGAACCGTAGGTTTCCAGGTACCGACCACGCGCCCTTCCACGACGAGGAGCGGCTTGAAGACCCCATTCCCGCCCGGCACCACTTTGTCCGCGTGCGCCGCGTCGAGCACGGCGCTGCGGTCGCGATAGCCGAGCAGAAACTCATCGAAGGCGGGCAGCAGGTGAACGGTGGGATTGTCGGCAGGGACGGCGTCCAGCGCGGGCGCGCTCCAGTAGCGCTGACCATCCCGTTCCACAAGCTCCAACTCCGGCTCCGCCAGCGCGAGGGCGGCGCGGGCATCGGCGGCGGGGAGCCCCGACCACCACATCAAATCCTGGAGGGTGGCCGGACCGTGCCCGGAAAAGTAGCGCCGCGCCAGCTCGGCGAGCGACTCGTCGCGGCTGAGCGGAGCGCGGGGCGGTAGCCACGTTTCGAGCCAGACGAAGGTGTCCTGCTTCCCCTGGCGCGGCCCAAAGCAGGTCAGGCCCCGTTGGGCCGCCCACCCCAACAGGTGGTAGCCGCGCTGCCCCGCCGTCGCGATGCCACCCTGCTCCAGCACTGCCATCATCTGGCTGCGCGTGAGCGCAGCACCGCTTTCCAGCGCCGCCGCAAACAGACCCTCCGCGCGGGCAAAGGTTGCCTCATCCAGGTCAAGTTGCTGGTGGCGGCGCGCACTGTTGGCGAGGATGCGCGGGGTCAGCAGCGCGAGCAACCAGCGCGCGTCCTCTGCTGCCACCAGGTGAAGGGTGCCGCGCATCGGCCAGGTGCGCACGATCGTTTTGTCGCGAATCGCCTGCTCCACAAGCGCCTCGGTGGCTGCCTCCATGCGCAGCCCGACCGCCCACAGCGCGCTCCCGAACGCCTGCGCCTGTACCGCGCCCAACCGCCGCACCACCTCGTGCGGCGTCGCCCTGCTAGCGGGGGCAATCCCCTGGCTGCGCAGCCTCTGACGGGCAAGCTCTGACTCTGTCACCGAACTACCCTCCGCGTTCTTGGCGGTTCGCCTTTCCGTCCTTCGTCCCCGTCCTCTAACCTGCGTCGCCTCGCTGGGGCCGGTAGCGCAGCAGAACCACGCCGGTGTCATAGGGTTTGCTTTCCACGAGGGTCAAGGTCTGCTGGGTGCTCGGCTGGAAGAGCGGCTTGCCGCTGCCCACCACGATGGGATAGACCAGCAGGCGATACTCATCGACCAGATCATGGGCGGCGAGGGTTTTGACCATCTCACCGCTACCGAAAACCAGGATGTCCTTGCCGGGCTGCTGCTTTAGCGCGGCGACCGCCTCCGCCACATCGCCCTCGATCACCTGGGAGTTGTTCCACTCGGGGTTTTGGAGGGTGGTAGATGCCACGTACTTCGGGATAGCCGTTCATCATCTCGGTGTAGGCGTCGCCATCGCCCGCGCGCTGGGGCCAGGCCGCCGCGAAGCCCTCGTAGGTCACGCGACCCAGCAGCAGCGCGTCGCTGTCGGAAAGCTCCGCAAACTTGAACGCTCCGATCTCGTCGCTCCAAAAGGGAAAAGACCAAAGATGCGGAGCTTCCATGACCCCATCCAGCGTCAAAAACTCTGTTACCACTACGTTTCTCATGGTAGATTCCTTGTTGCGCTCGTTGCTCTCGACACTCGGCCCGCGCCGATGAGGATGCAGGGGGCAGTAGCCGAGGGTGCCCCCAGAATACACGCACGATGCGACAATTCCGGTCTGTCACGGCTACAACTTTGCGAGACAGGTGGGACGGGTCAGGGGATTACCCTGGCAGGTGGCGACGCGCCACCTCTCGAAATTGGGCGTCCTGCTCCGGCGAGGCAAAGGCACGGCGCGGCAGAATCTGGATCATGTTGGGGCTGCTGCTGAGCACCAGCAGGTAAAAGCCCGGCACTTCCACCACGCGCCGAAAGGTACTCCACACCATCCGGCTTTCGAGGCCAGGCTGGCGCACGAGAATTGTCTCGTCATCCACCGTCCAGGTGGTCTCGTGGCGCATCTGCTCCGTCGTTTGGAAGCGGCGGCGCAGCGTGATCGCCGGGATGACGAAAAGGAAGAGGAGAAAAAAAGGGAGAAAGAGCAGGCTGGCAAGGCCCAGCGGTTGAAAGCCATAGCGAAACTGTGAGTAGAGGGCCCATGCAAACAGGAGGCTCGCCACCCCCAGAAGCAGCCGGGTGCTTGTCTGACGAAGGTGAAAAGCGCGCGTGCTTCGGATATAATCATCTGCTGTAGGAACAAAGCTAAACTGAAGAGGGGCCATCGCCACCGTCCTTTCACGGCCTCACCATGAGATCTATGTCCGCTAGGCCAAATTATCGGTTCTTGCCGCAGGGCTGTCAACCAAAAACACGAGGGTCAGGGCAGCATGGGGCAGGGTGGCCCCCATCTTGTTGGCCCACCCCTCACTGAACAGGAGGGTCGAAAATGGACTACACTCACGAGCGACTGGCCGGGGGATTGCTGGGCCTGCTCATCGGGGATGCGCTGGGGGTTCCCTACGAGTTTCACTCGCCGACGGCACTTCCCCCGCTCGATCAAATCGAGATGGAAGCGCCGCGCGGCTTCCGCCGCGCGCACGGTGGCACCCCACCGGCCACCTGGTCGGACGATGGCGCGCAGGCTCTGGTGCTGCTCGCCTCGCTGCTGGAGCGCGGCGAGTTGGAATTGGAGCACTTTGCGGCGGGCCTCGTGGCCTGGTACACGCGGGGCTTTATGGCGGTGGACCAGCGCGTCTTTGATGTGGGGATTCAGACGCAGCAGGCGCTGTCAGCGTTGCAGCGGGGCACCCCGCCGCACCTCGCGGGGCCAACGCAGGCACAAGCCAATGGCAACGGCTCGCTGATGCGCGTCTTGCCGCTGGCGCTCTGGCACCGTGGGCCGGACGAGGCGTTGGTCGCCGATGCGCGCCGCCAATCCCTGGTGACCCACGGCCACCTGCGCTCGCAACTGTGCTGCGCGCTGTATTGTTTGTGGGCGCGGCGGCTGTTGGAGGGCGAGGACGCAGGCTGGGAGGTCGCCGCGTCCACCCTGCGCGCCCTGTACGGCGAGGGGACGCCGGAGCGCCACGAGTTGGACGAGCAGATTCTCCCTGACCGAGAAGCGGGCGGGAGCGGCTACGTGCTGGACACCCTTCACTCGGCGCGCTGGGCGCTCGACCAGGGCGAGGGGTACGAGGCGGTGGTCAAACTGGCAATCTCCCTCGGCCACGACACCGACACCACCGCGTGCGTGGCCGGGGGGCTTGCGGGGATTTTGTATGGCAAGCAGGCCATCCCGATGCGCTGGCGACAGGCTCTGCGCGGGCAGGAGTTGATCGAGCCGCTCCTCGCGGGCCTGCTGGCACGGCACAGCGCAGAGTAAGCCAGGACTTACGCACTTGACGACCGGAGATCGAAGACCGAGAAGTTGTGACTGTCGGTCTTCGGTCTTCGGTCTCCGGTCGATTTTCCTACTCCACGCTTTCCGCCAGGGCGCTCGCAAAGAGGGCGAGCGCGTCCTCGATCTGCGCCTCGCTGACGACGAGCGGCGGAATCCAGCGAATCACATTGCCGTAGCTGCCGCAGGTCAGAATCAGCATCTGGCGGGCGAGGCACCCCTGCTGGATGCGGTTGGCGAGCGGGGTGTTCGGCTCCTCGAAGGTGCCAAGCTCCACCCCCACCATGAGCCCCGCGCCGCGCACATCGCCCATCACGGGGAACTCGGCTTGCAGGTCGCGCAGCCCTGCGATCAACTGCTCGCCGCGTGCCCGCGCGTTCTCGACCAAGCCCTCCTCCAGCAGCACCTCGATGGTCGCCGCTGCCGCCGCCGCCGACACCGCGTTCCCCGTATAGGTTCCCCCGTGCGTGCCCGGCAACCACTTGTCCATCAGCGCCTGCGGGGCGGCGATCGCGCTCATCGGTAGCCCCGACGCCAGCCCCTTCGCCATCACCAGGATGTCCGGCTGCACCGCGAAATGCTCGAAGGCGAAAAAGCGCCCGCTGCGCCCGAAGCCGGTTTGAACCTCGTCCAGCACCAGCAGGATGCCGTGCTCGTCGCAAATGTCCCGCACCCCCTGGAGGAAGCGGGCGGGCGGCACCACATAGCCCCCCTCGCCCAGGATCGGCTCGATGACCATCGCGGCGGTTTCTTCGGGCGCGCTCTGGCTTCGGAGCAGGTGGCGCAACTCGCGCAGGCAAAAGTCGGTGGTGGTTTCATCGTCCCACCCGTAGCGGAAGCTGTACGGGTAAGGGGCGACGAAGATGCCCGCCGCCAACGGTTGGTAGCCGACGCGGTAAACGGTCTTGCTCGTCGTCATCGCCATCGTCAGGTTGGTGCGCCCGTGGAAGCTCCCCTGAAACACTATGATGTTGGGTCGTCCCGTCGCGTGGCGCGCCAGCTTGACCGCCGCCTCGATGGCTTCCGCGCCACTGTTGCTAAAAAAGAAGCTGTCCAACGCCTGCGGAACCACGCGCTTCATCCCCTCGACGAGGGCGAGCAGGCTGCGGCTGTAAACGATGTTGGTCTGCCCGTGGAGCAGCTTGCCCGCCTGCTCCTGAACCGCCCGCACCACGCGCGGGTGGCAATGCCCCGTGTTGGTGACCCCGATCCCGCTCGTAAAATCCAGAAAGCGCGTGCCGTCCGCGTCATATAGGTAGCAGCCCTCAGCGCGCTCCACAACGATGTCTGTCAGGTGGGTCCAGATGGGCGAAAGGTGAGCGGCGGATGGATGGGTCATGGCTCTCCTACAAGATGGGGGTGCAAGGTGTCGTCCTGCCTATCATAACGCACTTTTCCCCCTGATCAAGGGGCACGACGACCGACGACCGACGACCGACGACCGACGACCGACGACCACGGCTTGAACCACAGAGAACACAGAGAACACAGAGGAGCATAGTCTCCCTGTCTCCTTGTCTCCTTGTCCCCTTGTCCCCCTGTCTCCCTGTCCCTCACCCCCTCACCTTCATCACCCCCTCACCCCTCATCACCCCCTCATCACCCCCTCACCTTCATCACCCCCTCACCATGCACCATGCACCATTCGCCATTTTAATTTGGCAGCACCGTGCTTTGTCCCTATCATGCGGGCTCGCGTGGCGGGCAGCGATTGTCCGTAGGGTTGGGGGCGAATTTGAGCCTCCCGCCCCTTTGCTACAATTGTGTCAGCTACCTCAACGAGCGAGGACAACAAGCCGAGGACCCTATGAAATCATCGAGCCGCAAGATTTTGATTGCCAACCGAGGCGAGATCGCTGTGCGGGTGATACGCGCGTGCCAGGAATTGGGCATGCGAACCGTGGCGGTCTTTTCCGACGCGGACCGCAATGCGCTCCATGTTCGCTACGCGGACGAGGCGTACCGCCTCGGCCCGCCGCCCGCCGCCGAGAGCTACCTGGACATCGCGAAGATCATCGACGTGGCGAAGCGCAGCGGCGCGGAAGCGATCCACCCGGGCTACGGCTTTCTGGCCGAAAACCCGTCGTTCGCCCATGCGGTGCGCGCGGCGGGGCTGGTCTTTATCGGGCCAAGCGCCGAGAGCATGGAGCTGATGGGCAACAAGGTGGCCGCCCGTCGCCTCGCCATCGAGGCGGGGCTGCCGGTGGTGCCTGGCTCGACCCACAACATGGACGACGCAGAGCTGCTGACCTTCGTCCACGAGATCGGCTTTCCGGTCATGGTCAAGGCGGCGGCGGGCGGCGGCGGCAAGGGGATGCGCGTCGTGCGCGACCCGGCGGAGCTACCCGCCGCGCTGGAGTCGGCGCGGCGCGAGGCGAAGGCTGCCTTCGGCGATGACTCGGTCTTTGTCGAGAAGCTGATCGAGAACGGGCGGCACATCGAGATTCAGATTTTGGCTGACGGGCACGGCAGTTGCGTCTACCTGGGCGAGCGCGAGTGCTCGATCCAGCGCCGCCACCAAAAGCTGGTCGAGGAGGCCCCCTCCCCCTTTGTGGACGAGGCGCTGCGCCAACGGATGGGCTCCATCGCGGTGGCGGGCGCGCTTCGCGCGGGGTACGTCAACGCGGGAACCATGGAGTTCCTGGTGGATCGCGACAAGAATTTTTACTTTTTGGAGATGAACACGCGCCTCCAGGTGGAACACCCCGTCACCGAGATGGTGACCGGCATCGACATCGTGAAGGAGCAGATTCGCATCGCCTTTGGGCGTCGCCTGCGCTACACCCAGGCAGATATCCGCATGAAGGGCCACGCCATCGAGGCGCGCATCACGGCGGAAGACCCGTACAGCAACTTTATGCCATCGGTGGGCACGATCTCCTCGCTGGTGGAGCCGACCGGCCCGGGGGTGCGGGTCGAGAGCGGGGTCTACGAGGGGATGGCGATCTCGCTCTACTACGACCCGATGATCGCCAAGCTGATCGTCCACGGTGACACGCGGGCCGACGCCCTGCTGCGGATGCGGCGCGCGCTCAGCGAGTACCGCATCCTCGGGATCAAGAGTAACATCCCCTTTCACCGTCGCCTCGTCGAAAATTGGAACTTCCAGGCGGGCAACTTCGACACCGGCTTTCTGGCGAACAACCCTGACCTGATGGACGATTGGATTCCGAGCCAGAAGCAGGTAGCCGCTGTCGCGGCTACACTGCTGGCCCACCGTCGCCGCCAGCAGGCGCTCGTCATGGTCGGTGGGGTGGGCGACAGCCCCAGCCAGTGGAAGATCGACGGCCGCAAGCGCGCGGTTCACCTTTAAGCGAGCAAGCCATGGCAACAACTTATTTGACCTATGTCGGGGACGAGGAATTTGCGATCACGATCCACCAGGACGGCTCGGTGGAGGTGGATGGGGAGCGGCTGGATGTGGACCTGCAGCACATCTCCAACAATGTGATCTACTCCATGCTGATCGGCGGGCGCTCGCATGAGGTGTACGCGACCCTGGAAGATGGCTCCTACCGCATCCTGCTGGACGGGGAGCGCTACGAGGTCACGGTTGAGGACGAGCGGACGCAGCAATTGAAAAAGTTGCAGCGCGCCGATAGCAAGCTCGTGGGCGATGTGCAGATCAAAGCCCCCATGCCGGGGTTGGTGGTCAAGGTGATAGTGGAGGCGGCGCAGGAAGTGGAGGCCAACCAGCCGCTGCTCATCCTTGAAGCGATGAAGATGGAAAACGAACTGCGCGCCCCGCGCGCGGGCGTCATCAAAGAGATTCGCGTCGCCCCCCGCCAGGCTGTAGAATTGAATCAGGTACTCGTGATTTTGGGGGAGATACCCGCCGAGTAACCTGCCAGCTTGAACAAGGGGGACGACCGACCACGGACGACCGACGACCGACCGAAGGGTACCCACTGGGCGCGACGCCCGACCGACGGGTACCCATTGGGTGCGATGACCGAAACTTGGCAAAATCCCTGATCCCTGATCCCTAATCCCTGACCCCTAATCCCTGACCCCCATTCCCAAAAGGAACGATGTGACTCGCATTCTGGACCTATCTCAATCGGTTGCTGACCGCTTCTACCATGAGGGGGTTAGCTTTGAAGAGGTGGGCAAGCTGGATGAGGCGATGCGCGCGTTCAAGCGGGCGGTCGAGGTGGACAAGGGCCATGCAGCGGCCCGCATCGCCCTGGCCTACCACTATCGGCGGCTGGACAAGGTGGAGCAGGCGGTCGCCGAGTGTCGCTGGGTGGTGGCGCGCCAGCCTGACCCGGACTCCTACTTCTCGCTGGGCCACATGCTCATCGCCGCGCAGGATTACGACGGGGCACTGCTCGCGCTCCGCCACTGCCAGGAAATCGACCCCTCCTACGAGCAGGCGTTTTACCAGATCGCCTTTGTCTACTACCTCAAGGGCGACTACGAGGTGGCGATCACCGAGTTTCACCGCGCGGCGCAGCACGAGCCGGATTGGGAAACCCTTTTCTTTTTAGGGCGAGTGCTACCGCATGACGCGCCGCGCCCCCGAGGCGGAGCGCATCTTTCGTCGCGCGTTGGGGCGCGCGAACAGTTGGGGGCAGGTGGAGATCACGCGCGGGCAGCTTCAGGCGTGCCAGCGGCTGACCGAGTTTGCGGCCACGCCGGTGCTCAGCGTCAAAGATCGCCTGTACTGCGACAGCGGCGTGGTCTACCTGGGGTCGCGCATGGATGATGGGGTGCAGGTGCCGCCCTATCTCTTCTACAAGTTCGAGTACGCTGACCTCGCCTGCACCCTCCAGCGCTTTTTGGCGCTTCAGGAGTCGAAAGGGTGGCAGTGGAGCGCGGTGGTGCCGGTGGATATCATCAGCCTGCCGCTGGCGCTCGCGCTGGCAACCCACCTGGGTGTGGGGACCGAGCCGCTGCCAGACGGGGAAACCCTGGTCGTGCAGGCATTGGGCGAGACGGTCGAGGGGCTTCAGGATGCGGCGGAGCGGCTGCCGAACACGCGCACCTTCTGCCTGCTGGCCTGCTGGAGCGAGCAGTGGCAGCCGGACATCGTCGGCCTTGTGACCCCGCTCGTCGGCTCGCTGCCCTGGTACCGAACAGGGCCGGTCAGCCAGCTCCATGCGGTGCTGTTTGGCGAGGAATCCACCTCTCCCATCCGCGAGCAGGTCTGGCAGGACCCGCGCTCGCCCGAGGCCATCGCGCGGGACATCCTGGAAGCGCTGTGGGCAGCCGAGAGCGAGCCGACCTTGCCCGCGCAGCTTGACTACTACCGCGAGCACCCCTGTCTGCGCTGGCTGTAACCTTCGCCTTTCCCTCCCCATTTCCGTCCCCTACCACCCTTGTGTGGCAAACATGTTTCGGTGCCACGCCCAGAGCCCTGTTCCAGACGACCATTCACCATTCACTATTCACCACCCACACGGATGACAACGATGTCCGACAAAGAACGCTGGCTGGAAGAAAGCTATGGGCCCTTTGTTGCCAAAGGGGGCGAGCGTCAGGCGCGCTTTGAGACCCTTTCCGGCCTGGAGGTAGCGCCCCTCTACGACCCCACTGACGTGCAGGAGGAGGGGGTTGGCTACCCGGGCGAGTTCCCCTTCACGCGCGGCATCTACCCCTCGATGTATCGGGGCCGCCTGTGGACGATGCGCCAGTATGCGGGCTTTTCCAGCGCCGAGGAGTCCAACGCGCGCTACAAATACCTGCTGGAACGTGGCACCACGGGGCTCTCCGTCGCCTTCGACCTGCCAACGCAGCTTGGCTACGACGCCGACGACCCCATCGCGGCGGGCGAGGTAGGCAAGGTGGGGGTGTCTATCTCCTCGCTGGAAGACATGGAGATCCTCTTCGAGGGGATCGCACTGGACCGTGTGTCCACCTCGATGACGATCAACGCGCCCGCCGCGGTGCTCTGGGCGATGTACATCGCCGTCGCGAAAAAGCAGGGGGTGGCCCCAACGCAGCTACGCGGCACGATCCAGAATGATATTTTAAAAGAGTACCTGGCGCGCGGCACCTACATCTTCCCGCCCGCGCCCTCGATGCGCCTCGTCACCGACACCTTCGACTTCGCGCGGCGCGAGCTGCCCAAGTGGAACCCGATCTCGATCTCCGGCTACCACATCCGCGAGGCGGGCTCCACCGCCGTGCAGGAGGTAGCCTTCACCCTCGCCAATGCCATCGCCTATGTCGAGGCCGCGCTCCACACGGGGATGGACATTGACGAGTTCGCGGGGCAGCTCGCCTTCTTTTTCAACGCGCACAACAACTTTTTGGAAGAGGTCGCCAAGTTCCGCGCCGCGCGCCGCCTGTGGGCGCAGCTCATGCGCGAGCGCTTCGGCGCGCGCGACCCGCGCTCGTGGATGCTCCGCTTCCACACCCAGACCGGCGGCTCCACCCTGACGGCGCAGCAGCCGGAAAACAACATAGTGCGGGTCGCACTCCAGGCGCTCGCGGCGGTGCTGGGCGGCACGCAGTCGCTGCACACCAACTCCATGGACGAGGCGCTCGGCCTCCCCACCGAGCGCGCCGTCGAGATCGCGCTGCGCACGCAGCAGATCATCGCCCACGAGAGCGGGGTCGCCGACACGGTGGACCCGCTGGGTGGCTCCTACTACATCGAGCACCTCACCGACGAGATCGAGGCGGAGGCGCAGCGCCTACATCGCAGAAGATCGACGAGTTGGGCGGCGCCCTGCGCCGCCATCGAGATGGGCTGGACGCAGGCGGAGATCCAGCAGGCAGCCTACGAGTACCAGAAAGCAATCGAGCAGCAGCAACAAATTGTGGTGGGCGTGAACAACTTTGTTTCCGGCGCGGAGCAGCCCATCGAGGTGCTCCACATCGAGGACTCGATCCGCGAGCAGCAGGCGGCGCGCCTTGCGGCGCTGCGCGCTCGCCGCGATTCCGGCGCGGTCGAGCGGGCGCTGGCAGCGCTGGCCGACGCCGCGCGCGGCGATGCCAACCTGATGCCCTTTATTTTGGAAGCGGTGGAGCAGTACGCCACCACGGGCGAGATTTGCAACGTACTGCGCCACCTGTGGGGCGAGTACCGACCCACCGTTTTTGTGTGAACGGTGAATAGTGAATGGGTAACGACATGCCCCATTCACTAACGATCAGGAGTTTCCTACCGTGTTTGACCACATAGATCACATCGGCATTGCCGTTGACGATATGGAGGCCGCCATCGCGCTGTACCGCGACGCCTTCGGGCTACGGGTGAGCCACGACGAGAGCGTCGAGGCGCAGGGCACGCGCGCTGTCTTTCTTTCTGCGCCCAGGGGCCCCGACCTGGAGCTACTCGGCGCGCTGGGGCCAGAGACGCCCGTCGGCAAATTTCTCGCCAAGCGCGGCCCGGGCATGCACCACATCTGCTACGCAGTACCGAACCTGGAAGAAGCCATCGCCACCTGCCAGGCGCAGGGGCTGCAACTCATCGACGAGACCCCGCGCCTCGGCGCAAAGGGCAAGCGCCTCGCATTCATCCATCCCAAAGCGGTCGGCGGCGTGCTGATCGAGTTGTATGAGGGGAGAGGGGAGTATTAGAGATTGGGTATTGGGTATTGGAGATTAGAGATTGTGTGCCCCGAATGGGGCATTGGAGATTGGGTGCTTAGAAAGGGTACAGGAGATGGATCACCGACTCCAACCGGTGATGTATTGGCCGAAACCTTTGCAAACCATCCCGTCCGCGAAGGCGGACGGTTGGCCTAAGGCCCATCAGGACCGATTTCAATCGGTGGTGTCCCCCAACGGTCGTCGCTTTTTTGTGCTATGATTCCCCCTTGACCCTGACGAATTTGGATTTGGTTGAACAATGACGCGAGTAGGAATACCCACCCTGGTGGAGTTGTGGAGCAATCCGTACCAGGTGGAGCACCGACGCTTCCATGTGCGTACCGAGGATGGGGTGCGCATTGCGGGGGTGCACCTGGATCATCGGGCGAGCGATGCGCTGGTGATCTATGTGCATGGCTTTATGGCGAACAAGAATCATAGGCGCGTTCCACAGTTTGCGGAGGCGCTGTCGCACCACTTCGACGTGATGGCGATTGACCTACGCGGCCACGGCGAGAGCGAGGGCGGCTGCACGATGGGCGCGCTAGAGGTGCTCGACGTGCAGGCCACGGTCGAGTATGCGCGCGCCCTGGGCTACCAGCGGATCACCACCGTCGGCTCCTCGATGGGCGGCGCGACGGTGATCCGCCACGCCGCGTTGTACGGGAGCCAGGATGGGGTCGCGACCATCGGGGCCTTTGCCGACGTGCGGGACATCGGGCGGCCCAGTTCTGACTATGGCTTGCACTTTTTGTACAACAGCGGTCCGGTCGGGGAGGCGTGGAGCTACCTGACGCGCGGCACGCGCCTGGATACCCTGCACGAGCAGGAATCGCCGCTGGAGCTGGTGGCTCAGCTTTCGCCCATCCCGCTGCTCCTCATCCATGGAGAGTGGGACAGCACCGTCCATCCACGCGCGGCCACCCTGCTGCACGGGGCGGCGCAGGGGCCGAAGGAGCTCGCGCTCATCCCGCGCAGCGGCCACGATTATCCCCACCTCACCGAGGAAACCGCCGACATGATCCGCGCGTGGATGCACCGCCACAACCTGGATCGCCCCACCCGCCGCGCCCCGCGCTAGGCCACCCTTTCGTACGGAGCCCCACCATGCCTCACCCCGCGCGTCCACATTCGAACAGCTATTGGGTAGCCCCGCGCCTGCTGGCGGGGGAGTATCCCGCTGCCAAGGAGGCAGAGGCGGCCCGCGCGAAGCTCCAAAGCTGCCTGGACGGTGGTGTGACCTGCTTCATCGATCTTACGGAAGCGGACGAGGGGCTGAGACCCTACGCCCCGCTGCTCCCCCCCAACATCCTGCACCTGCGCTTCCCCATCCGTGACGTGAGCGTGCCCGCCAGCGCCGCGCAGATGGTCGAGATTCTGGACACCATCGACGCGCAGCTCGCGGAGGGGCACACGCTCTATGTTCACTGCTGGGGCGGCATCGGGCGCACGGGGACGGTCATCGGCTGCTACCTCGCCCGCCATGGCTACCAGGGCGAGGCGGCCCTGCGCGAACTACACCGCTTGTGGCAAGCGTGCGCCAAATCCGCCACGCACGCCAGCCCCGAAACCGAGGCCCAACGGCAGTGGGTTCGCGCGTGGCGGGGCTAGCCCCACCACCCATGCTATACTTGGGGCACGCAGGGTTCAACACGGTACAGGAGGGGAATGATGAGCACGATGGTAATTGAGTTCAACCCCAGCGAAGAAGAAAAGATCATCGAGCAGGACGGCGCGCCCACCGCCGTCGTGATGACCTTCGAGCGCTATCGAGCGCTGCTCAACGGCTCCGCAGGGCTCCGCGCGCGCGACGAGGAGATACGACGCCGCTCCGATGCCTTCAAACGGGGCTTCGAGCTGGAAGAGTTGGCACGGCAGCAGGGGGTGGGGCCAGTAGACAAGATCGAGGATCTGCTGGGTCCTGTACCACCGGAGGAAGAAGAGTCAGCCGACGAGTTTGTAGCTAGCATCTATGCGCAGCGGGAAGCAGATAAACGATGGGGATAGATGCAAATGACCTCCTGGTCGATACCGACGTTTGCTCTTTTCTCTTCAAGCGGCATTCCCTAGCTGAACGGTATGGTCCCCACCTTGAAGATCATCGTCTGTATCTCAGCTTTCAAACCGTGGCAGAATTGTACCAAGGGGCGTTGCTGGCGGGATGGGGTCAGCGGAGGCAGAATCAGTTGGAAGGATGGCTTCAACAGTTTTTGGTAATTTACCCCGATGAAGGCACGGCGCGGCAGTGGGCTCAGGTACGCGTCCAATGCCAGCGCCTCGGTCGTCCGATCTCCGCGCAGGATGCGTGGATTGCCGCCTGCGCGCTACGCTACGGGATACCGCTGGTCACACATAATGCGAAGCATTACCGAGCGATTCCCCAATTGATGGTCATCAGCGAAAATGAGTCAGGGGCGGAAGTCGGCTACTAAAAATGTCCCTTCCCCCCTCTTCTTCGAACAAAACTGCTTGATTCGAGCAATCTGCAACCTGCAACCTGCAACCTGCAACCCGTACGTTAGCCTACCATTCACAAAGGAGTGACCATGGCACAACTTTTCAGCCGTGAGGCGTTGGACCATCTTGAGGAAGCGGACGCGCGGTGGTCAGAGACGACCCTGCAAAAAACCCTCAACCGCTTCCCCGAGCATAAGCCAGCGGAGGAGTTTTTCACCACCTCCTCGCAGCCCATCGAGCGCCTCTACAGCCCGCTGGACATCGCCGACCTGGACTACGAGCGCGACCTCGGCATGCCGGGCGAGTTCCCCTACACGCGCGGTGTTCACCCCACGATGCACCGCGGCAAGCTGTGGACGATGCGCATGTTCGCGGGCTTCGGCTCGGCGGAGGAAACCAACACACGCTTCCGCTACCTGCTGGGCCAGGGGCAAACCGGCCTTTCCACCGCCTTCGACCTGCCAACCCTCTATGGCTACGACACCGACGCGCCGGAAGCAGAGGGGGAGTTTGGCATCTGCGGGGTCGCGGTCTCCTCGCTGGCTGACATGGAAGTGCTCTTCGAGGGCATCCCGCTCGACGAGGTAACGACCTCCATGACGATCAACTCCCCCGCGCCAATCGTCTGGGCGATGTATATCGCGGCGGCGGAAAAGCGCGGCATCCCGCGCCGCGCGCTGGGCGGCACCCTGCAAAATGACATTTTGAAGGAGTACATCGCCCAAAAAGAGTTTATCTTCCCGCCCAAGCCCTCGATGCGCTTCGTGACCGACACCATCGAGTTTGGCACGCGCGAGATGCCGAAGTGGAACACCATCTCCATTTCCGGCTACCACATCCGCGAGGCGGGCAGCACCGCCGTGCAGGAGCTCGCCTTCACGCTTGCCGATGGCTTCGAGTATGTGCGCTGGGCCATCGAGCGCGGGCTGGACGTGGACGACTTTGCGCCGCGCCTGAGCTTCTTTTTCAACGCGCACAACGACTTCTTTGAAGAGATCGCCAAGTACCGCGCCGCGCGCCGCATTTGGGCGCGCGAGATGCGCGACACCTTCGGCGCGAAGAACCCGCGCTCCTGGCTGATGCGCTTCCACACGCAGACGGCGGGGGTCAGCCTGACCGCGCAGCAGCCGCTGAACAACGTGGCGCGCGTGGCGCTCCAGGCACTCGCTGCCGTGCTGGGCGGCACCCAATCGCTGCACACCAACTCGCTGGACGAGGCGCTCGCCCTGCCGAGCGAGCAGGCGGTGACCGTCGCGCTGCGCACGCAGCAGATCATCGCGCACGAGAGCGGGGTCATCAACACGGTGGACCCGCTGGGCGGCTCCTTCTTCATCGAGGCGCTGACGAACCAGATGGAAGCGCAGGCGTACGACTACTTCCACCAGATCGAGAAGCTGGGCGGCATGTTGCCCGCGATCAACCAGGGCTTCTTCCAGCGCGAGATCGCCGACGCGGCGTCGCGCTACCAGTGGGAGATCGACACCGACAAGCGCATCATCGTCGGGGTGAACGAGTACGAGATGGGCGGGGAGGTCGAAATCCCCTTCCTCCAAATGGACGGGGCGGGCTACGAGCGCCAGGTCGCGCGGCTGAACCGCGTCCGCGCCGAGCGCGACAACGAGGCGGTGCAGCGCACCCTCGCCGCGCTGCACGCCGCCGCCGAGCGCGACGACGTGAACCTGATGGTCCCGCTGCTCGACGCGGTCAACGCCTACGCCACCCTCCAGGAGATGATGGACGTGCTGCGCCAAACGTGGGGCGAATACCGCGAGCCGCTGATCGTGTAAGCAGGCAATCGCCCCCAATTACCCTGAATGCGCGCGGCGCGTTCACAACGGGAAGAGACGCAAGATTTTGCGTCTCTTCTGTTTTCTTGGCGAGTCGGCTTCAGCCGCTGCCTCCCTCCGAAGCCCCTTGAGCCCCCTGAACTTGCATAGATATACCGCCATACCTACACTCCCCCGACCCCTGCAAGGCACCATTCACTAGACACCATCGAACAAAAGGCCCCGATGTCCGCACGAAAAAAAACCTCTCCCCCCGCGCGCGCGTGGCGCGACCGTTACGCCCTCTACCTTGCCCTGCTCGTCGCGTGGGTGGCAATGCTGGGCAGCCTTTATTTCAGCAATGTTCGCCACTACACCCCCTGCCTGTGGTGCTGGTACCAGCGCATCCTGATGTACCCGCTGGCGCTTGGGGTCCTGCCCATCGGCCTGCTGCGGCGCGATGAGGAGCTACCCTACTTCTCCCTTTTCTTTTCCGGCCTGGGCATGGCCGCCTCGACCTACCACTACCTGCTCCAAAAAACCAACTGGTTCCTGAGCGGGAGCAGCTGCGACCCCGCCGTGCCCTGCAACATGCAGTACATCAACTGGGCGGGCTTTATCACCATTCCCTTTTTGGCGCTGAGCGCCTTCACCCTCATCTTTTTCGCGAGCCTGGTTGTCATCACCTCGCGCAAGCCGCTGTGGGACGAGGAAGAGGTCGAGGAGCGCGCCCCCTGGCTGCCGGTTCTCGCGACGATTGGGGTGGTGCTGCTCGCTTTTGCGCCCTCCTTCCTGCTGGCCCAGCCGGTCGAGGCAACCGCTACCCCGGCGGATAGCTCCACCCTCGCGAGTGAGGGCGAGCAGGTGTACCTGGAAGCGTGCGCTGCCTGCCACGGGCCCGCCGCCGAGGGCATCGATGGGCTGGGTGCCCCCCTTGCCGGGGCCGCTCTGGCTGACGAGTTGGGCGACGCGGCATGGATCGAGCAGGTGCAGGCGGGGATCCCCGCCGATCACCCCCTGAACGACAGCGGCAACCCGATGCCCGCCATCGCCCGCTCCGACGCCGAGCTTCAGGCAGTGCTCGACTACCTGCGCACGCTGGAGTAGGCAGCCGCCGCCCATGACCTCGCTATGGCTCAGTCAAACCAAGGATGACCGATGATAACGAGGTGTGCGAGCGTCCGCCTACGCGGACGCTTGGCCTTGGGCCCCTCAGCACGGATTTCTAGTCCGTAGCCACCGCGACCAAACACTATGACCCCCTGGAAGATTATCATCGTCGGCAGCGGGCCCGCTGGTAGCGCCACCGCCCTCGCGCTCGCGCAGCAGGCCCCCGCGCTGGCCCGCGCCACCTTGATGCTGGACAAGGCAGCCCACCCCCGCAGCAAACTTTGCGGCGGCGGGGTGACGCCCCTTGCCGATGAGGCGCTGCGCGCCCTTGGCTTCTGGCCCGAGATTCCCTCCTTTCCCATCCATCGCGTCCGCTTCGAGGTGCACGGCAGCGGCCTGATGCTCGAAAGCGAGGGCGAGCCGCTTTTCCGCGTGGTGGACCGGCGGCTTTTTGACGAGGCACTGGCGCGCGAGGCGGTGGCGCGCGGGGTCACCCTCCACGAGGGCGAGGCGGTGACGGGGGTCGAGGTGGGTGCCAACGGGGTGCGCGTCACCACGTCAGCGGGGTGCTATGAGGTGGCGGCGCTCGTGGTCGCCGATGGCGCAAAGAGCACACTGCGCCGCCTGCTGCTCCCAGACGAGCCGTCCCGCATCTCGCGGCTAATGGAAATTCTCACGCCGGAGCCTGCCAACGAGCCGCTTTTTGCCAGCCACACCGCCATCTTCGACTTTTCGGGGATTGGCGAGGGGGTGCAGGGCTACAGCTGGAACTTCCCCAGCCTGCGCGACGGCCAGATGGTGATGAATCGTGGCATCTTCGACAGCCGCATCGCCGCGAGCGCGCCGCGCGCCGACCTGCGCGCCGCGCTTGCTGCCTTTTTGCCGCCGGAGCGCCCGCTGGGCCACTACCGGTTGCAGGGCCACCCCGAACGGTGGTATCACCCGCGCGCCACGGTGCACCTGCCGCGCGTCCTCTTCGCGGGCGAGGCGGCGGGTATCGAGCCCTTTGTGGGCGAGGGGATCGCCTTTGCGCTCGGCTACGGGCAGCAGGTGGCGGCCTCGCTCGTGCGCGCCTGGGAGCGCGACGACTTCAGCTTTGCAGATTACCCGCAGCGGCTCCGTGCCTCCATCGGTCGCACCATGAACCACCGCCGTCTCGCCGCCGCGCTGCTCTACCGACTGCGCTACCCCGCTTTCTGGCGGCTCTGCCTCCGCCTCAGTGTCCCCGTGCTGCGCCGCACCCTGCCCGCCACCATCCGTATCACTTCCCTTTAAGCGCCTGCGGGTTTCGCGTTTCATCGGTCCCCTCTTATAATGCGGGTAGCACGTTGCAACACAAGAGGACAATGATGTCACAGGAAGAGTTGAACAAGATACGCATCCTGGTAGCGAAGCCAGGGTTGGACGGCCATGATCGCGGCGCGAAGGTCGTCGCCCGCGCGCTGCGCGATGCGGGCTTCGAGGTGATCTACACCGGCCTGCGCCAAACCCCGGACATGATAGTCAGCACTGCGCTCCAGGAAGATGTGGATGCCATCGGGCTGTCGCTGCTCTCCGGCGCGCACATGACGATCTTCCCGCGCATCCACCAGCTGATGCAGGAAGAGGGCATGGACAATGTGGTGCTTTTTGGCGGCGGGATCATTTCCACGACGGACACCGCGCGGCTCAAGGCGGAATACGGGGTGAGCGGCATTTTCGGCCCGGGCACCTCGCTGGACACGATCATCGAGTTCGTCAAGAGCGAGATGCGCGAGCGCGGCAAGCTGTAAGGTTGAGGCTCCCCATGACCCCTACCCCACAAGCCACCCCCGCTGGCGACCCAACCCCGCATCAGCTTGCCGAAAAGCTGCTGGCGGGCGACCGACGCGCCCTGGCGCGGGCGCTGACCCAGGTGGAAAACGGCAGCGAGGCGGGCCACACCCTGCTGGCGGCGCTCTTTCCCCACACCGGCCACGCGCACATTGTGGGCATTACCGGCTCGCCCGGCACCGGCAAATCCACCCTGGTCAACGCGCTGATTCGCGTGCTGCGCGCGCGCGGCAAGCGCGTGGCGGTGGTCGCGGTGGACCCCTCCAGCCCCTTCAGCGGCGGCGCGGTGCTGGGCGACCGCATCCGCATGGGCGAGCATAGCGCCGACCGGGACGTGTTCATCCGCTCGATGGCGAGCCGGGGCACCCTTGGCGGCCTGTCGCGCGCCACGGGCGATATGGTCAGCGTGCTGGACGCGGCGGGCTACGACTACGTGCTGGTCGAAACGGTGGGCGCGGGGCAGTCGGAGGTGGAGGTCGCCAAGGAGGCGCAAACCACCATCGTGGTCGAGGTGCCGGGCCTGGGCGACGAGGTGCAGGCGATTAAGGCGGGGCTGTTGGAAATCGCCGACATCTTCGCGGTCAACAAATCGGACCACCCGCAGGCGAGCCGCACCGCCCTGGGGCTGCGCATGATGCTCGACATTGCCACCAAGGAATACGCGTGGAAGCCGCCCATCATCAAGACGGTGGCGACATCGGGCGAGGGGGTGGCGCAGCTTGCCGACGAGATCGAGAAGCACCGCGCATTTTTGGCAGAAAGCGGCCAACTCGCCACGCGCCAGCAACAACGCGCCGCCGATGAGCTGTATCGCGTGCTGCGGCGC
The DNA here is from genome assembly GCA_963845765.1 of uncultured Chloroflexia bacterium. GTDB lineage: Bacteria > Chloroflexota > Anaerolineae > Ardenticatenales > Ardenticatenaceae > CAWJTI01. Next base: position 9,989 of record CAWJTI010000009.1, on the reverse strand, counting down.
GAACTGTTCCGCCGCCTGCGGGAACAGGTAGGCTCGCGCTACGAGGAGATGGTAGCCCGCATCGCCGCGCGGGAACTTGACCCCTACAGCGCCGCCAAACAACTCATCCCCCCACCCTAAAAGGCACCGAGGCCACCGTTCTGGGAACGGTGGCCTTTTTGTTGCAGCAGGGACGGTAGGTAGTGGATATTGGGTATTAGATATGGTATTGGGTATTGTATTGGATATTGGATATTGGGTATTGGGTATTGGGTATTGGATATTAGGTATTGGGCATTGGTGGTTAGGAATTGTCGAATCAACTGTATTTGATACTTGACATCGCAGCTTGGCTCATGATCTGCAATCTATAATCTGCAATCTGCAATCTCACCCTTCCCTATAACCTCGTACTATCCAATACCTAATACCCAATACCCAATACCCAATATCTAATACCCAATACCCAAAACACCCCTGAGGGAGAGCCATGTACGGCGAGATCAAGATATTTAGTGGAAATGCGCATCCCGAGCTGGCCCAGGAGATCGCGGAATATTTGCGCATCCCCCTCAGCGGTGCGGATGTGTTCGAGTTCCCAAACGAGAACATCTTTGTGCGCCTGAACAGCAGTGCGCGCGGGCAGGATGCCTTTATCATCCAGCCGATGAGCCGCCCCGTGCACCGCAACATCATGGAGCTGCTGATCATGCTCGACACGCTGAAGCGCGACTCGGCGGGGCGCATCACCGCGGTTTTCCCCTACATGGCCTACGCGCGCTCCGACAAAAAAGATCAGCCGCGCGTGCCCATCACGGGGCGCTTGATAGCTGACCTGCTGGAAACCGCAGGCGCGGATCGCTACCTGACGGTGGACCTGCACGCGGGGCAGATCCAGGGCTTTTTCAAGATTCCGGGTGACGAGTTGACCGCCTTCCACATCCAGCGCGACTACCTGCTCGCCAAAGGGTTGGAAGACGTGGTGGTCGTCGCACCCGACGCGGGCCGCGCCAAAGAGGCGCGCTACCTGGCCGACGCGCTGGACGCGCCGCTGGCGATCGTGGAAAAGCGGCGCTATGGCAACGATCCGACGGCGCGCGGCATGCAGCTGATCGGCGATGTGGCGAACCGCACCGCTGTCATCTTTGACGACGAGATCGACACGGCGGGCACGATCGCCAATGCCATCAAGTTTTTGAAGGAGGCGGGCGCGCGCGACATCTACGCGGTGGCGACCCATGCCATCCTCAGCCCTCCCGCCATCGAGCGGCTTTCCACCGCCCCGCTCACCGAGCTGATCGTCACCAACACGATCCCGATCCCGCCGGAAAAGCGGCTGCCCAACATGACGATCCTGTCGGTGGCCCCCCTGCTTGGCGAGGTGATCCGCCGCATCCACTTTGGTATCTCGGTGGGCGCGCTCTTCAACGAGTAGCCCCAGAAAAGGCAATTGCGATGGCAGATGAGGAGCAGTACCGGGCGGAGGTGGAGGAGCGCTACACCTGGGGCGAGGCCGCCGCCATGCTGGAAATCGAGTATCGCCAGATCGTGGCCTGCGCCGCGCGCTTCACCGAGCAAAGCGCCCGGCAGCGTCCCTCGCCCCTCACGCCCAGCGCCACCGAGATCATTTCCCACCTCGCGGTGGAACTGCTGCCCCACGGCCCCGCCCCCTCCCTCTCCGACGCCCTCCACGCCCTCGACCACCTCTACGCCTCGTGGCAAAGCGAACCCGACGCCTTCCAGCGCCTCCAGGCGCGCCACCTCGCCTACCACCTCGGTCAGTTGCACCTGCTGCGCCTCGCCTTGGGGGTGAAGGAGTGAGAAGGGTGAGGGCTACGCCCGCGACTCGCCGCATCCTTGCCACCTCACTCTATCGCTAAAACCGGAATGACGGGGCGCCTCTACCTCGCATTTGCCACCCATACAGTGAGCCGCACTCCCTGGGAGAACAAACCCAGGTCAGGGAGCACTAATCGGCTCCAAAGCTCCTGCAACTCTGCAACCAAAAGTCGCAGGCATGGTGGGGTGTTTACGCTTGCGCCTTCCTCTCACCGAGTTAGCGCGTCACCATCAGGATGAGAACGCTGCGGAACGTGAGCGCTCCGTTTCCCCGCAGGCGAGGGCGACTACCTCCTCCAGCGTCAGCGCCTGCCCCTCCGCCCACGCGGTCGCGAACGTGGCGCGCTCCAGCGTAGCGCGGCAGGTCGCGACGCTCTCGTCATAGGCCGCCTGGGCCAGGGGGTCCAACGCGCCCTCTGTGATGACCAGCAGATGCTCGGCAGCGGAGGCAAGCCGGAGCGCGAGCGCCAGATCGGCCGGCGCGCGCCTCGTCGCCACGACCGCGAGACCGGCAAGGCAGATTGCGCTGCCCAGCCGGTAGCCGGAGTGCAGGGTCAGACGTAGCGCCTCCTCCAGCGCCGCCTGCGCACCGGGCAGCTCCCCCTGCCGCAGCAGGATATACCCGAGGTGCTGCAGGGCGTGATGGCGATGCGGTAGCTCCCAGTGCTCGCGCGCAAGAGCTATGCTCTCCTCGGCCAGCGCCCGCGCCTCGTCCGGCGCGCCCTGCAGCTCGATGACTGTCGCCAGCAGGCTGAGCTGGTTGATGATTGCTGGTCGAAGCTCCATCTCACGCGCGAGCGCCAGACCCTCCTCCAGGTCGGTGCGCGCCGCCGCGTAGTCGCCGCTGAAGAGCATCAACGTTCCCCGATCCTGCAGCGCCCAGAGTAGAAACTCCTTCCTCCCGCAATCACGAAGGAGCGGGAGCGCGGTTTCCACCAATTCACGCGCGCGCGACCAGTTCCCCATCCCACAATGCACAAATGAGATGCGGACCAGGGTGAACCCGATGCCCTGTAACGAGCCCAGCTCCTCGTTTAGCGCAAGCGACTCCTCGTAGTAGCGCAGCGCCTCACGGTAGTCACTCCGGTAGTGGTAGATGTTGCCGTGGTTCAAGACCGCCCTGGCGCAGAGCTCCTTGTCGCCAATCTCCTGCCCCACCCGCCACTCCTCCTCGTAGCAACGCTGGGCCGACGCCGCATCGCCGCTACGGAAAAAGAAGATACCGAGATTGTTGAGCGCGGTGCTCAAGGGCTCCAGCGCCCCCATCTCGCGGAACAGAACGATGCTCTCTTCGAGCTCTGCCCGCCCCTCCTGGAAGCGGGTGAGGATGGTCGCCAGCGTCCCGACCAGGTAGAGTCCCTTTGCGATGCCAAGCCGGTCGTCGCACGCCCGCGCCAGCGCGAGGCTCTCGCGCGCCAGGCGAACGGCCAGCGGGTAGTCCCCTATCCAGAAGTAGGTGTGCGCGAGCTCGAAGTGTGATCGCCTCCGCCCCGCCTGGTCGCCAAGCGCCTCATAGGCGTCACGCGCCTGCTCGAAGTAGCTAAGCGATTCCACCAGGTGCCCCTGCTTCTTCATGAGAATGCCGAGGGTTTCCTGGGCCTGCGCCACGAGAGCTCGATCGCCACACGCTTCCGCCAGCGCCTGCGCCTGCCGGAACGCTTGCTCCGCGTCATCCCACTGCCCCTGATGCTCGCGCGCCGCCCCCCGCTCCAGCAGGCCAGCGGCGCGCTGGAGCTCCGTCTCCGCCAGCACGACCGCGCGCTCCGCGTAAGCAAGCGCCTCCTCGATGGCGTACAGCCGGCGCGCCGCGGCGGCGGCGTCCGTGTAGGCCTGGCTTGCCTGCCCCCGCGCTCCCCCCGCCTCGAAGTGGGGCGCGATGGTGCCGTACGGCACCTGCTCCCGATTCGCGGCGGCGCGCTGTAGCGTCTCCGCGACGCGCCGGTGGAGTAGGTGGCGGCGGGCAGGGCTGAGCGCCTCGTAAGCAACCTCGCGCAGCTTGTCGTGGCTGAAATCGTAGCGGTCCGCGCCCTGGTCGCGAATCAGCCCGCGACGCCAAAGCTCGTCGAGCGCAGCAACCACCCCCTCTTCATCGAGTGTCACAAGTTGCGCTAGCAGCAAGAGGGTGAAGTCGCGCCCGATCACAGCGGCGACGCTGGCGACCTCGCGGGAACCAGCGGAAAGCTGCGCCAGCCGCTCCTCGACGACGGCGCGAATGCGTACCGGCAAGGGTGAGGACTCCCGGTGTCGGGAGGGTGCCGCGCGGACGGCGGACACCCAGCCCTCGCGCACACTCTCGATCACGAAGAGCGGGTTCCCTTCCGTCTGCTGGTACAGCGCGGCACCCTCCGCAGCGTGCAGGCTCCGCCCCTCCAGCGTCTCGCCCAGTGCCACCGTCTCCGCTGCCGACAGGGGCGTTACGGCCAGATCCCCCCAGCGCGGCGCGCTGCCCAGCAACGTGCGGAGGGAAGGGCGCTCCTCCATCTCCTCGCGGCGCAGCGTAGCCAGCAGGAGGAGGCGGGGCTGGCTGTCGTGACACAGGAGGAGGCTGAGCCAGTTGAGGGTCTCGCCATCACACCACTGGAGATCGTCCAGAAAGAGGAGGAGAGGCTGGCGGAGCTGGAGCACCGCTTCCGTGACAGAGGTGAGGAAGCGCAGGTGCTGCCACCCTTCCTTTAGCGGGCCGGGCGCGGGGAGGCTGGTGTCGCGCTCCAGCAGTTCGGGAACGAGGCGGGCGAGCTCGGCGCGGTGACGTGGGGCGAGCGCGTCCAGGGGCAGGGCGCGCAGCCAGTCGGTCACGGCGGCGTAAGCGAGCGGGCGGGTGGCGCGGTAGCAGCGGGCGGTGAGGGCGTTGAAGCCGCGCCGCCGCACGGCCTCGACCAGTTCCTCGGCCAGGCGAGTCTTGCCAATGCCTGGCTCGCCCGTCAGTAGGAGGAGCCGCGGCGTGGCGCGGCCTGCCGTGACCGACTCCCAGCCCTCTTCCAACTGGCGGTACAAGGCTACCTGACCGACCAGCGGCAGCACGTTGTCTGCGGCGGGCGGAGCGCCCGCTGGCGCGGCGAGGAGCCGCTCGTAGAGGTCGCGCGTGAGCGGCGCGGGCGGCACCTCTAGCTCGCGCTGGAGGATGCGAACACACTCCTGATAGACACGCAGGGCGCCGGCGCGGTTCCCCGCAAGGGCGTAGAGCTCCATGAGGCGGCGGTAGACGCTCTCGTCGAGCGGCTCCTCCAGGAGTAGCTGACGGGCACTATGGATGGCCGCGGGATAGTCGCGACGCGCCTCGGCGAGCGTTACCAGCTGCTGCAGGGCCTCCAGGAACTGCTGGCGGAGTCGCTCGCGTTCAACGAGGAGCCAGTCGCTGTAGCAGCCGGGCAGCAACTCGCCCCGATAGACGGCAATGGCACCCTGTAGCAGTGCGGCGCGCTCGCGCTCGTCTCCCGCCGCACAGGCGCGGGCAATCTGCGCCTCGAAGGTGGCGACGTCGAGGTCATAGGGGGCGTCGGCGCGCCACTGGATGACAGCGCCATCACCAACCAGAAAGCGGTCGGGATCGGGAAGCGCCTGGCGGAGGCGGAACCAGAGCTTGCGCAGGTTGGTGCGCGCCTGGCTCTCGGAGGAGTCGGGCCAGAAGAGGTAGGCTAGCCACTCGCGCGACTGAGGGGTGCCCACGCGCAAGAGAAGAAAGGCGAAGAACTCCTGCAGCCGCGGGTGGTGAAACAGTTCCAGCGGGCGCTCGGCGTAGCGAACGTGGACGGTACCCAAGAGTTGAATCTGGAGACGGGTCATGGACATGATGGGCCCACCCTAAAGATTTCAAAGAATGGTTTCCAGACTCGGCTCGTTGCCTATGAAAGAGTGCAAGTAGCGCGTGGCACATAGAAACGCCCGCCATAAGGGGGAAGCCTTTTTTGACGCTTCTTTTTATGAGGAGCAAGGGCCAGGGCGCGAGCCACTGGAGAGTCAAGTGTAGCCAGTATAACCCTTTTACGCCCCGCTGTACACACCTCCACAGCAAATTCGCAGCGCGCGCTCCGCACGGCTCCTATTCGGAGGAACGGCTGCGGAACGGTCAGTGTGTAGGATGGGATCTTACACCCCAATTGTAGAGTTCTCGAAAGGAGTCCACCCATGCAGTCCCCATTTCGAACAGCGCCTTGGCGCTGGAGCATCATCGTCTTGTTCCTGGCTACTCTAGCCCTAGCGACCTCTGGCCTTCTCTACGCGGACGACGGCGCCGACCACGAGTTGTGGGTGCTGGCTCAGGACGCCAGCCAGATCAAGATCGTGCGGGAGGACGGTGCCTCGGTTGAGACGCTGGAGTTGCCCGCCGGTACACAACCACACCTGATCGAGTTTTCGCCGAGCGGCCAGTACGCCTATGTGGCGGGGCTCGGCACGGGAGATGGCCTGGTGATTCGCGCTAGCGACCGCCAGTTGATTGCGACACTCGACTTCGACACAGCAAACACCCACCACCTGATGCCCTCGCCCGACGGAAGTGTGTTGCTGGCTGCGCAGCGCTCGACCAAGGAGGTCGTGCGGGTGCGGGCCGACGAGGCGAACGAAAGCTGGGTCGAGGAGGCGCGTGTTACGCTGCCCGACGCCCCGGAGTGTAGCGCCTTCAGCCCGGATGGCCAGCGCGCCTACGTCTCGATGACGGCTGGCAATCTGGTCGTCTTGGATGTGGCGGCGATGAGCATCCTGGAGACGATCCCGACCGACGGCAAGGTGGGGTGCGGTTTCGCCCCCTCGAGTAACCCGCCGCACATCTACATCACGGCGAACGGCTCCGGCGGGCGGGTGTATCTCTTGGACACGACGACCGATACGCTCACCGACCTCGGCTACACGTTGGACGCGCAGGACCTGCATGTGCCCGCGCTCAACTCGGACGAGTCGGTGATCCACCTCACAGATCGCGGTGGGGATCAGCTCTTCTCGGTCGTGCTGGACACCTCGACGGTGACGGTGACGCCGCTCGATCCCACGATAGGTTCGACGAGCGATGACAAGCCGGACGGCATAGTGGTGACCGACGAGATGATCTACGTCGCCCTACGCGCGAGCGGGAAGCTGGCCATGCTGCCCCCGGACACCATGGTACCAACCTATCTGGACCTGGTGGCGCCCTCGTCAACGGCGCTACCGCACCTTGCGCTGCGTCCCCACGTGATGCCCGCCTCGGTCACCCTGAGCGAGCTCGGGAACGCGGCGCGACCGGATTGGAAGCTCCCCGCCGCGCTGCTCGCCGGATGCCTGATCGGAGTGGCGTTGGGGCGCTGGAAGCAGCGCCGCTAGCGCCTCCGCTCACGCTGTGACGGGCCTGGCGTTCCTTTCTCCTCCGGAACGCCAGGCCCGTCGAGACGAACGTGCGCCCAGCCAGCACACCCTGGCAGGAGTGGAGCGATGCGAGTCAGCCACCTTCTTTACGGTACGAATCTGGCGCGAGGAACTCGGTGACGGCACTTACGAGTGGCGGGGCCGACTCCATTGTGTCCCGGGCGGCCAGGTGGCTTATTTCCGCGAGTGGTCCGTCCTGATCGAGCAGTTACAGCAGTTTGCGCAGGCCGCCTACCCCACTGTTGAGGATACCCTTGGAGATGCTGCGCCTGGCCTGGGACGAGCGTGAGGATTGCAGAATTACAGATTTTAGATTTCAGATTTTAGATTTTCGCTTCACGCTGTATCTCCCCCACAAGTATCCATTATCCACCCCGAAGCGTTAATCATCCAATCCCTCACCTCTCATCCCTACCCTCCCCTACCCCTCCCGCAACACCGCCCACGCGCGGCGCGGCGAGAGGATTCCGAAGGAAAGCAGGGTCTGCGTGCGGAACAGCCGCGCGACGAGGCGGAGCAGACCCACAATGAAGAGGATCATGAGCGCGATGCTCGCGACGATCTGCCAGGCAGGCACTCCCCCCTGCGTCAACCGCACCATCATGGTGATGGGCGCGGTAAACGGGATCAGGGAGAACAGCACCGCCAGCAGGCTATGCGGCTGCTCCACGAAAGAGGTCAGAAAGAGGAGCGGGAGGATGGCAGGCATCACTACCAGCATCGTCGCGGGGCCACTCTCCTTGGCCGATGAGACGAGCGCACCGATGCCCGCCATCATCGTCGAGTACACCCCGTAGCCGAGCACGTAGTAAAGTAGCACCATTGCCGCCAGCCCCCAGCCAATCCCCAAATCGCCCAGCGAGACCGAGACAAAGCCAAGCTGCGCCACCCAATAGGCGCTAAACGCCCACGCGATGGTTTGCAGGAAGCCCAGCCCGCCAAGGCCAAGCACCTTGCCCGCCAGCATCTCGAAGGGGCGGATCGAGGTGAGCAAAATTTCCATGAGGCGGTTTTCTTTTTCGGTCGTCACGCTTTGCAGCAGGTAGCTCGCCGACATGAAGGTGGTGGTGTAAATCAACATCGCGAGGATGTAGGCGCTCCCGAACGCGAGCCCCTCCGCCTCCGCGCCCACCGCGCGGTCGGCGGCGCGCTCCCCAATGTTTTCATGGACAATCAGCGGCTCGGGCAGCGGCTCACGGATCAGCGCCAGCCGCGTGGGGTCGGCGTCCTGAAGCAGGTTAGAGGTGAGAAGAAACTCGACGAGCGCGCTGTCCTCCGCCAGCGGCTCGAAACGCCGCGCCACCCGCTCCACGTCGCCGCTTTCCAGGTAGTCGGGCGCGATGAGGTAGTACGCGTCCACCGTGCCCGCCCGCAGCGCCGCCTCCGCCTCCTGCGCCGTCTGGTAGCGCAGCACGACCCCCTGCAAGGGCGAGGGGATCATCGTGACGACCCCGCTCCCGTCCACAACGCCGATGATGCCGCTTCCCGTCAGATCAGGCTGCCCCACCACCCCTAGCACCGACTCGGGCGAGGTGTCATCGCCAACGGGGGAATAGTTCATCACCAGGCCGATCACCGCCGCAACCAACGGCACCGCAAGGGTCGCTATCAAAAACGAGGGCTTGCGGGCGAAGTGCAAAAATTCGTTGCGCGCCACCAATAAAATGTTACGCATCGCTCTTTCTCCCCTCGCGCCGCGCCAGCACGGTGAACAGTTCATTGATCGACAGACGGGTGCCGTAGCGCAGCATCGCCGCGCGGAAAACCGTCGCCACCCCCCAGACCGCGAGGGCAATCGTCCCCAGCAGCAGCAGCAGGCTGATGAGGATTTCCAGCAGGCTGATCTGCCCCAGCGCCATCCGCACCGGCACCAGAGTCGGGGCGGTGAAAGGGAAGAAGGTCAGCACCTTCGCGAGCAGGCCCGACGGGGCCTGGATGAGGGGCGCGACGAACCAGATGGGCAGCATGGCGAGCAGCCCCAACAGGCCAGCCACCTGCTGCGCCTCGCGCGACTCGCCCACGATCACCCCGATGCCTACCAACAGGGTAGCGTAGAGGGTGAAGGAACCAATGTAAATGAATCCTTAATTATCGCCTTAGTATTTTAATATAAATTTTATGAAAGTTTTAGATTAATAATTTTAATATTATGCTATTCAGATAAAATTTATATACGCGGAATGGTTGTACGACATATAAGGACTTCATCTAGGCACATTTTGAAATCTAATGATGTATTTTTATGTATTTTTTATTTTAACAGCGTTGCTAAGGACGCTTGACAATGTTAACAAACGATAGTAGGTCCGATGATTCTCAGAGTTACCAAAATGAAGATTTTGTAATAAAAACCTCCCATTATGAAAATAATGTAAATTTTATTTAATTATGGAGATAAAATGAATATTAAAAATCATGTTAAAAGAATATAAATTATGTGACAATTTTAAATTACGTAAATAATGTGCATAATATGAATCATGTAAATCTAGAAAATAATATAAATTCTGCAAAATAATGTTAATATTTTAAATTATGAATATAAAGTCAATTTTATAAATAATGTAAATAATATTCTAAATGATGACAATAATGAAATTATACACTATTTTATGTACATTGTAAATATATGTATGTGTGTATGTGTACATACATACATTCATAGACATATGTATTATGTACATGTGTGTGTATGTGTATGTGTATGTCTCAGTACTGAGTTGCGGCACCTCTGTTGTATACATGGACTGATTTCCCGGATATTGGACTGGCACCGTTTATGGACCTTTTGATTTTTTGGATTATCGGATTGGCTTTGGTTACATATAGTGCTC
>CAWJTI010000008.1:0-395510 GCA_963845765.1 uncultured Chloroflexia bacterium | reverse complement strand
CCATCTAGGCAGACCCCACAGATGGTTATTATGCGGCACCGCGTCGGGGAGCCAACTAACACCTGCGAGCAGCTAGAAATTCGGAAAATGGGTAGAATCGAGTAAACTGCTGGAAAAGCGTTAAGCGCGCGAGAGTAAGCCACCAAAGGAGCAGAACATGGTCCGTCCCGAACTGGATAAGTGGAGCCAAAGCGTAGGCGATATCCGCGAGTTGTCGTTGAGCGCAGCCCATCGACGCACGCGTGAGCGCTTCCTGGCGTTGTACATGGTGGCCAGCGGCCAAAAAAGTGCGCACCAGTGGGCGCAAGAGAGCGGGCGGCAGACCGAGACGGTCTTGAGCTGGCTGCACTTGTACAATGCGGCCGGTCCGCAGGCGCTCACCTACCAGCGCAGTGGCGGGCGGCCCCCCCTTTTTGCCCTGAGGCGGCGGCTGAGATTGTAGCCACAGTCGAAGAAAGTGAGCCGCTGGCGCATGGCTTGCCCGGCCACGGCTGGACGCTCAAGAAAATTCAGCAGTGGCTCAAGGAGCACTTCAAGCAGCAAGCCAGCCGCAGCACGATTCGGGCGCTGCTCAAGCGGCTGGGCTTGAGTTGGAAGAAGAGCAGCAAAGTGCTGCGCAAGGGCTCGCCAACTGCCCGCCAGAGCTACCTGGAGCGCTGGCTAGAGTTGTGGGAGCAGCTGTGTGCCGGCGAGATCGTGCTGCTGTATGCCGACGAAGTGCACCTGCATCGTGACATGCAGAGCGGCTACCTGTGGGCGCGGCGCGGGCCGGCGGCCTATCGTGCCAGTGCCTGTGCGCCGCTGAGCGAGCGCCTCAATTGGTACGGGGTCTATGACTTTGGCGCGGGGCGCTGCCTCCTCTGGTGCGACGGGCCTTGTAACGGCGCGACGACCGTGCGCTTTTTGCAGCAAATCGCGACGTGGCTGCCGGCGACTACGCAGCGCGTGCTGCTCATCTGGGATGGCGCGCCCTGGCATCGCGCCCGTATCGTGCGCCAGATGGCCGACCAACTCGGCATTGAACTGCTGCCCTTGCCGGCCTACAGTCCTGATCTCAACCCGATTGAGGGGCTCTGGAAGTGGCTGCGCGAGGAGGTCACGCAGCACTACGCTCATGACTCCCTTCAGGCACTCCACGATGCTTGTTTAGCCTTTATCGAACGCATCAACCGCTCCCCTTCCGAGCTCATTGATCGCCTTTGGCCCAGGTTTCAACTCGACCCGCTCCACGAAAAGTTCCTGCTTTCTATCTAAGCGCAGTATAGGTGGTCAAATCATCGGGGTCTATGACTCCCACCAATTGTTTGAGCCAATTGTAAGCAAAGTCTCGCGCTTGCTTATCTTCTTGTGCATCTTGTACTATCACCTGTAAGATGCGGGCTGCTGCCTCTACTTGTCCCAGTTTCCCTAGTGACCATGCCGCGTCGGCCCGTACCCATGCCTCTGCTTTACTGCTTTTCATAATGGATGAGAATGCACGTTTAGCCTCCTCTACCTGCCCAAGGTCTTCTAAGATCCAAGCCGCTTTCAGTCTAAGTTCCCCATCTAACCGTCCGTTTCGCGCAAACGCTATCAATATTTGTGTGGCAGTCTCTATCTGCCCAAGTTTCCCTAATGCCCAAGCTAGGCTAGTCCTAACCTCAACTCCCATCTTTACATCTTTCACCGTAATCTTAGCATTCCTACTTCAATTTCGGTCTCTACATGCTTTAATTGCCCTTTCGTAACCAACTCTGAGAGGGCCGTAGCAGCGTCTTGCCGTAGCCACATCTCTATTAAGCTGTGTTGGGTGATCGCTAGTAGAATACGTGCGGCTTCTTCAACTTGACCTAGTTGGCCCAAGGTTTTTGCCATGACGTATCGTGACCATGAACTTGTACGAAGATCTTGAGCTTGTACTAGCGCCAGACGTGTGGCTGCTTCAACTTCTCCAAGTTCCCCCGCTAACCGTGCTGCTTGCCCTCGTATCCATACTTTTATCTTGGTATCTTGTGCTAGTGATAGCAGCAGTTCTGCTGCTGTCTCAGTTTGCTTCAATTGTTTCCCTAAAGCCTCTGCTGCCTCAATTCTGGCTTCTCCATCCACCTGTGGGTCTTGCAATAGCTCTACCAGTAGAGTTGCGGCTAATTCTGTCTGCCCCAATTTCCCGAAGCTTAGTGCTGCATATCGGCGGACCCTAGGATTTACTATGGGGTCTCGTGCTAATGTTAAAAGTATGTGTCTCCCACTTTCAGCTTGGCCTAGTTGTGTCAAATCCTTGCCCGCTTCGTATCTCACTTCAGCATCCACTTGGGGGTCTTGGGCAAGTTCTAGAAGCAATTGAACGCCTAAGTTTGCTTGTACTAACTTTACTGATGCTCGTACTGCATCGTATCGTATCCTAGAAACAAGCTGTCGATCTTGCGCCAAACTCAATATGCCCGCTTGAATTGTTGGTTGCGACCGGATCCATCTTTCCTAATTCTTCTATTGCACTGCTTCGTACCTCTACATCCACCTGCGAATCTTGTGCAAGTTGCAGAAGGATATTGGCTGCTGACTCAACTAATAACGTTGAATTCATCAGGACACGGGCAGCTTCCAACCGTAGCCCGGGAACTATGTTCCCATCTTGCGCCAATAATTGGAGAGCAGCTTCATCCAAGGCTCGACTGACTTATGAGCCCAGTTATATATCCACAGGTCGCTTATTATAAGACCTCGGCTGAACTCGTCTGCCTGTGCGTCTTGCGCCACGGTTAGCGATACCCTGGCCGCATCCTGGAATAACTCGAGTTGGATTAGGGCTAGTGCCGCTCTACGCCGCACCCACGTGTCTATTTGTAAGTCTTGGGCAAGATCGAGTAGTCCGGTTGCAGCCCGTGAGTTACCTTCCAATAAACCAAGTACATCAATGGCGTCGGAGCTTTCATAGGTGGAACCTTGCCTTACAATGTGCAGCAACTCGTCCACGATTCGGTCGTGGAGGGGCGTGGCAAGGGCCACCTTGTCGGCCAGCACGCGGGCAGCCAGGTAGAGATGACGATGGAGGACAGGCTCGAAGGGGTCGCTCTCGCCCGCCTGGAGAATGCGCTCAACAAGGAGGGTAGGCAAGTGCGCATATTGGTTTAGTCTGCCGAGAAGCAGCCGAATGACCTCGCGCCAGTGTGGGTCCATCAGGTGGTGCTCGATATCTTGCCAGATTGCATCCACTCCGCCCCAGATCGTGCGTCGCTCGATGTCGCTGGCCGTGAAATACTCCCAAAACGTGAGGTGGAGGAAGACGAAGACGCCCTCGCCGCGCTCTACCAGTAATCCCATACTTTCCGTTACCAGCCAGAGGAAGCGCCCGCGCCTCCTCACGAGCCGCGTTCGGCTTTCCGCGCAGTGGTAACTCCTCGTCGTCCAGTAGGAAGCGGGTGAGAAGCAATTCAAGATCACCCTCGCGAATGGACTGCTCGCGCCCGGGCTCTTCAGCGTTGCTATGTAGATAGAAGGCAAGTTGCTCCAGCAGTCGTCGTCGCGCTTTGTAGAAGGGGCGCTGCTTGTCCTCAATGGTTAATTTCTTCACCTCATCCCAGCTATCCAGTAACGCAGTCACACACTTCTCATAGAGTTTGACCCGCTCGTGTGGTAGTTGTGTTTCTGAGTGGTGGATTGCTATAAGAATGTTTAGCAGTAGAGGGCTCTGTGCTATAGATTGAAGGTAAGGTGTGCTCTCAATTGTAGAGATCAAGTTTTTAGTTTGTTGTTCTTGACGTGTAATACTTTGCTCGTGCGTTGCATACCAGCTAATTACATAGTCACGAATCTCTGTATTGCTTAGTATTGACATTCGTCTCATTTCATCCTTATTAAGCAGGAAACGATGCTCCTTCTGATTAACCAGTGCCTTGCATAGATCACTCAGAGAGACTATGCCACATCCGGCGCGTCGGCGAGGAGCAGCACCTTTGCGCTTTCCGTTGCCAGTTGCTCGGCAAACCCCTGGCTGAGCCGGTCATCCAGCACCGTCAGGATGCGCCCGGGCTGCTCCTTTTCCGTCGCCTGCTCGATGGTGCGCTCGCGGGCCGTCGCGGCGGCAGCGACGAAGGCGGCGCGGCGCTGGGTTGCCTCGTCCTGCCCCGCCAACTTTTTGAACTTGTCGCTCAGCCCCTCCTCGACGGGCTTCCCCGCCGCGTCAAAGCCCTTTTCCACGACCTTGCCCAGCACGATCTCCGACGCCTTCCAAAGAATCAATACAAATGACGGGTCCATTGTTTCTTTCCTTTGCCTTTAAATCATGTGCAGGCAGATAAAAACGGTTGCGGGGGCAATCACAAGGGTTGACCCACCCGTCCACGGGCGGGCCAGAGGCCCGCGCTCCCCAGGGGTCGGACGCCCCTCACCGCTTCCGCGAGGCGCGCCAGATGAACCAAATCGTAGGCAGCAGAAGCGCGAGGCAAAACCCCGCGTAGCTCGCCACATAGAATGTTCTATCCCCTACAGCTTCCATCGCTCATCTCCTCAATCCGTTAATCCGCTAATCCTGCCAATCCTGTTCTACTGTTTCGCCGCGCGCACCGCCTCTTCCAGCTGGAGCGAGATCACCTCCGAGATGCCGGGATCGCTCTGCGAGATGCCGTAGATGTCGCGCGCGGCCTCGATGGTGCCGCGGTTGTGCGTGATGACGATAAATTGCGTTTCCCCCGCCAGCTCCTGGAGCACCTCGCGGAAGCGCCCGATGTTCGCCTCGTCCAACATCGCGTCCACCTCGTCGAAGACGCAGAAGGGCGTGGGGCTGACCTTGAGGATGGCGAAGAGGAGCGCCGCCGCTGTCAGCGAGCGCTCGCCGCCGGAAAGCAGGGCGATGCTGGCCGCGCGCTTCCCCGGCGGGCGGGCGATGATCTCGACCCCCGTGCGGTTGATGTCGCCCGGCTCCGTCAGCTCCAGCCGCGCCTGCCCACCCTTGAAGAGGCGCTCAAAGTAGTGGCGAAACTCCTTGTCGATCGCCTCGAAGGTGCTGACGAAGCGCGCCTCCATGATCTCGTCCAGCTCGGCCACGATCTCGCGCAGGTCGCGCGAGGCGCGCGACAGGTCGTCTCCCTGCTCGGTCAGGAAGGTGAAGCGCTCCTCCATCTCGGCAAACTCGGCGGGCGCGTCGGGGTTGACCACCCCCAGGTAGCCAATGCGGCGGCGCAGGCGGCGCACATCGTTTTCCAGCCCGTCGGGCAGCACGACGACGCGCGGCAGCGAGGTAACCAACTCCTCCAGCGGTAGCAGGGATTGGTGGACGACCCCCTCGCCCTCCTCCACCTCCACCATGCCCAGATCCGTCTCGATCTGCTCGTGCAAATGGTTCAGCCGCTCCTCCGCCGACTGGAGGGTGAGTTGCGCGGTGTGGAGCTGATCTTCCTGCTGCTGCCGCCGCTTGCGCAGCGCCAGGTGGAGGGTTTCGAGTTCGGCGAGGCCCTCCTCGTTGCGCGCCTGCTCCTGCTCCAGCGGGCGGGTCCGCTCCGCCGATTGAGCGAGCGCTGCCTCGGCCCGCTCCGCCTCGGCTGTGATCGCTTCCAGCCGCGCCCCGAGCGTACCCGCCTCCGCGTCCAACTGGGCCATCTGCTGCGCCTTGCTCGTCTGGCGCTGCGCGAGCCGCGCCAGCGACTCCTCGACCAATTGGCGACCGCGCCGCCAGCTGCCAAGCTGCTCGTCCGTCACCGCCACCTCGGTCCGCGCGCGCTCGACCGCCTCGCGCAGGGTGCCGGGGTGGGCCGCCTCCAGTTGCTGCTCCACCTCCGCGATGCGCGCCTCGGCCTGGGCGCGCTCCTCCCCCAACAGTCCAAGCTCGCTGCCGAGGGTCGCGGCGCGCGCCTGCGTCTCTTCCCGCTCCTGCTGGAGCTTCGCGAGGAGCCCCCGCCGCCAGCTTTGCTCCTGCTGGAGCTTCTCGGCGTCGCGCTGCTCGCGTGCAAAGGCGGCCTCGGCCTTTTGCGCCTGACGCTCGACCTCCAGCAGGGTGCGCTCCAGGCGGCTGAGCTGCGCTTCTACCTCTTCCAGCGCGTCGGTCGCCTCGAAGAGCGCCTCGTTCGCCGCGGCCTGCTCGCCCTCTACCGCGGCGAGGCGCGCGGGCAGCTCGGCCCACTCGCGGCTCTGGGCGAGCAGGGTGTTGCCCGAGCCCTTGCCGCGCCCCGCGATGATCGCCCCGTCCTGCCGCCGCACCTGACCGTCCAGGGTGACGAGGTTCCAGCCCGACTCGTGGAGCGCCGCCCCGTCCTCCCAGCGCTCCAGCACCAGCCAGCCGCCGAGCAGGTGCTCCAGCAGCGCGGGGTCATCCGCCTGCACGAGGTCCGCGCCCCGACCGAGCACCCCGCCCTGCTCCGGCAGCGGCAGGCGCTCCGGCCCGCGTAGCGCGGGATGGGGGAGGAGGGTGACGCGCCCCCGCTCCGCCTCGTGCAGCCACGCCCGCACGGGGTCTGCCCCATCGCGCAGCACGACCGCCTGCAACTCGCTCGCGAGGGCGGCGCTGATGGCGGTGGCGAGCGCCTCGGGCACGCGTAGCTGCTCAGCGACGGGGCCGAGCACGCTCGTCCCGAAGCGCTGCCGGCTGGCGAGGAGGGTACGCACCCCGCCCTCGTAGCCCGCGCCCTCCTGCCGCAGCCGTGCGAGCAGCTCGCGCCGCGTGGTGACCTCGGTCAGGCGGCGCTGCACCTCGTGGAGTTTGGCCTGCGCGTCCCGCTGGGCGGCAACCGCCTGCTGGCGAGCGGCGAGCAGGCGCTGCCGCTCGCTTAGGGCATCACCGCGCTGCTGTTGGATCGTCGCGATCTCTTCCTCCAGCAGCGCCAGCTCCGCCTCGCGCCGCACGAGCCGCTCCGCCAGCTCGGTGAGTGCCTGCTCGTGCGTCTGCTGCTCGCGCACCAGCCCCTTTTGGCGATCCGCCAGCGCTGTCTGCTGCTGGGCCAACTCGCCCTGCCGCGCCGTGATCTTGCCGAGCGCGCGCCGCGCCTCTGCCAGCGCGCGGCGAATCCCCTCGCGCACCGCCTCCGCGCCTGCCAGCGCCTGCTTGCTGCTTTCCAGGCGGGCCAGGGCGTCGCGGCGCGTGCGCTGAAGCTGCTCCCCCTCGTCGAGCAGGGTGGCAAGCTGCACCTGCAACGTGGCCTGCTCGCTTTCCAGCGCGGCGATTTCCTGACGGAGCGCCTCCTGCTGGCGCTCGAAGCCGCGCTCGCGCTCGGCGGCCACGGCGCGCTCGCGGCGCAGCTGCTCGGCCTCCGCGCGCAGGCGGCCCCGCTCGCGGCGCTGCTCGGCCAGCAGGTCGCGCAGCTCAGTTTGCCGCCCGCGCAGCCGCTCCAGCCGCTGCTCGACCCCCGTAACTTCCAGCGCCGCCGCCTGAAGCTCGTTGCGGCCCACTGCGACGGCGCTGCGGCCCTGCGTGAGCGCCTCGCTCGCCTGCCCCCAGCGGTAGCCGTACAGCTGGCGCAGCAGGTCGAGCAGCGTCTCGGTCAGCTCCTGATGCTCCGCCGCGCGCTCCGCCTGCCGCTTGAGCCGCTTGAGGCGCGGCTCCAACTCGATCAAAATGTCGCGCACGCGCGTCAGGTGCTCCTCGGTCTGCTCCAGGCGGCGCAGCGCCTCGTCCCGCTTGCCCTGGTAGGCCCCGAGCCCGGCAGCGTCCTCGAACAGTTGGCGGCGCTCCTCGACGCGCTGCGCGAGCGCCGCGTCCACCAGTCCCTGCCCGATGACGGTGTAGGTGGTCGTGCCAACGCTGGCGTGCGCCAGAAGCTCCTGGATGTCGCGCAGCCGCGCGCGGCTCCCGTTGATCAGGTACTCGCTTTCGCCGCTGCGGTAGATGCGCCGCCCGATCACGACCTCGGAAAAATCAATGGGCAGCACCCCACTGCTGTTGTCGAGGGTGATGAAGCCCTGCGCCATGCCCATGCGGGCGCGTCGCTCCGTCCCGTTGAAGATCAGATCCTCGCTCTTGCGCGCGCGCAGCATCGTGGTGCGCTGCTCGCCCAGAATCCAGCGCACCGCGTCGGCGAGGTTCGACTTGCCGGAGCCGTTCGGCCCGACCACCGCTGTGATCCCGTCGGAAAAGCGAAAGTTGATCTTGCTTGCAAAGGTTTTGAAGCCGTGAAGCTCCAACGATTTTAAGGTGGTTCGTGACTCGATCATGGCAGGGATTATTGTGGGCTACCGCAAAATGTGCAAGCCCCGCGCCTGTTTTGCGTGCTGGCCGTCTTGCCTTGTTACACGGCGCGTCGGGCAACGAACTCTCTACCGGTAGTGGGTAAAGCTATCCGATAACACTATATGCATCGATGTGATGTGCATCACACAGAGCAATTTGCTACAGCGGGTCAATCTCGTATAATCATGGTTTGTTGTAAGGGGCAGCGTGCCCCGTAGGTATCAATCACAAGCAAGGACACTAGCCGCTCCTACCTAAGTCGCGGTTACCAAAGCGTGCAACCCGATAATCAGGGTCGAACCGGACGGTCCGAGCGTAAAGCGCTACACCGGTCGGCAAGCCCGCGACGGCAGAGCGAATGACGAGGCGCTCCAAGCGCCACCGTTTTCACCACAACGACGCCATTCGGCTGTTTGGGTGGAGCAAACCCAACCTATGAGATACAGTAGCAATTTTAAAATCTGGCAGAGCTTCGCCCTCAAGGGGCTGTGTGTGCTTCTGCTCAGTGGCTGTAACATTACTATCACTGATCCTGTCGAGGAGCAGTCTGCCCTCGACCCGCTTCGGCCATCGGCGACCCCTAGCGAGTTTGTGATCGTGGTGGATAGCGTGGCCCGTGCCGCGCGCTCGTCCGACGCGGGCCCCTGGAGCGATGGCGAAGAAGCGATCCTGAAGCAGCTTTACACCCCTACCTCCACCCCGAAGGCTAGGGGTACCGTGACCCCCGCCCTGAGCCCCACTGCGACCCCCGCGCCCACGTGGTACGAGGTGGTCGCGGGGGACACGCTCGGCGTGATAGCTATCAAGTATGCCATCAATGTGGGCGACTTGATGACCGCCAACAATCTGACCGACGCTGACACGTTGAGCATCGGCCAAAAGCTGATTATCCCCTCGGCCAGCGAGATCGTGGCAGCCGAGGCGCAAAAGGGGACCCCCATCCCCACCCCTCAAACGGCAAGTGGCGACCTGATCCATTACGTGCAGGTGGGTGAGACCCCTAGTAGCATCGCGGCGCAGTACGGCGTGGACAAGATCACGCTGCTGCTCGCCAATGGCTTCCGCCCCGAGGTGCAGTTGATGGCGGGCGACGCGATCATCGTGCCGCAGGGGGAATACGTGGCGATCCCGACGGCGACCGCGCTGCCACCCACCACGGTGCCCACGGTGCAGGTGGCGCTCGCGCCCTCCTCCACCCTGACCGCGTCGCCCGCCGCGAGCGCCACGCCCACGGCCACCCCCGCGCCCAACGCCTACACGGTGCAGCCGGGGGACTACGCGCGGACGATTGCCAGCACGTACAGCATCACGTTAGAGGCGCTGAAGGCGGCAAACCCGAACGTGGCTATGGACTCGCTGGCGGTGGGGCAGATTTTGACGATCCCGCCCGCCACGGAGGCCGCGAGCGAGCGTGCCACGGCGACCGGCACGGCTGTTACCTTGAACCCCACGGCGACCCCCACCCCGCTGCCGCCGGTCATGGTGACGTACGTCGTCGCGTCGGGCGATACGGTTGCTTCCATCGCGGAGACGTACGGGCTGACCGAGGAAACGCTACGCGTCTACAACGAGCAGATCACCGACACGCTTGCCGTTCAAAGCGTGGTCCAGGTGCCCATCGGCACCCCAACCCCGACCCCCGCGCCCACCCTGCCACCGACGATCACCCCGACGCGCGCGCCGGAGTATCTCGCGCCGATCCCGCTGCTGCCCGCCAACGGCTCCACCTGGATGCACTGGGAGGGGAAAACCCCGCTCCAACTGGTGTGGACCTCGACCGGCATGTTGAAGGACAACGAGTTTTATGTGGTGCGGCTGCGTGCGGTCGAGGAGAACGGCGACGTGCGCTGGGCGGTCAGCGAGTGGACGCAAAACCCGAGCTGGCGGCTGAGCCCTGAGCTACTGGACTCGATTGACGGGCGCGTGAAGCTGCGCTGGGACGTGATGGTCATGCGGCGCACCTCGGCGGCCAGCACCGAGACCCCGACCGGCGTCGCGCTCAGCAACAAGAGCCCCACTTTCGAGTTGATCTTCATCAATTCCAACTAGCATTTCCCCAAAGAGCGGCGCTGTCAGCGCCGCTCTTTTTGTTTCCCCGGAACGGGAGTCGAGCCATGAGCGAGACGCGACACCACAGTATCCCCATGTCCGACGAGCTGGCGGGTACCTTGCAGCGCCTGGAAGCGGGCGGGGCGGACGCGGCGGCGGGGCCGCTGCTCTACGCGCTGGGCCGCGCGCTTGGCCCGCAGCGTAGCCTGGTGCTGGCGGATGCGCCACTTTATGAAACACTCTGGCTGGCGCTGGGCACGCAGCGCCGCGGCAGCGAGTTGGTGGTGGTATCGGAAAGTGGGGTGGAGGCGCTGCGTGCTACCCTGCACGAGGTGCAGCCGCGCGAGGCGCTGCACCTGCTACAACACGAGCTAGCCGCTGGGCTGCCCGCGCTCGACGGGCTTTTCGACCTCGTGCTGCTCGACCTGAACGCGAGCTACTATGCCCCGCTCTGGCAGGCGCTCCAACCCCATCTGTCCCCGCACGCGCTCGTCCTCGCGGCGGGCGCGCGCCAGCAGGCGGAGCGGCTGGACGCGCTGCTGCGCGAGCTGGAGCAGGCGCGCGAGTGGCAGCAGGTGATTGTAGACAAGGGGCAGGGCTGGCTGCTCGCCGCGCGCGGCGAGCGGGTGCCTGCCTACGAGCAGAGCGCGCGCGAGCGTTTTATCGCCCTCTTTCTCCAGGTGGCGCAGCCCGCGAATTTGCTGCTGGGCCAAAACATCGTCTTCGACGGCGCGCTCAAGCCGCGCGGCTCGCGGATCAACTTTAGCGGCACCGGCGGGCAGGTCGGCGCGGGCGACGTGCTGCTCAGCTACCCCGAGGAGCTTCAGCGCTACACCCCGCAGCCCGGTGCGACCGCGCTGGTGCTCGGCGCGTTATCGGAGCCGATCACCACCCCCACCGTCGTGCTCCCGCTGGGCGGCGAGGTGCTGACGCTGGTGGTGGCGTGAGGGAGAGAGATTGGAGATTGGAGATTGGAGATTGGAGATTGGGAGATTGGAGACTATGTGCCCCGAATTGGGGTATTGGAGACTATGTGCCCCGAATGGGGTATTGGAGATTAGGCGCAGCGTGCGGTAGCTGGTGGAAAGGACTGTTGCTGGAGCAGAGAGCGTAACGATATGGCAGGCGCTACGGGCATGTTTTTTTGCGTGGGCTGAATACTTCGTGGCGTTCTTGTAAAGCGCCTACCGTTGGTGGCGGTTCAACTAAACAAGCGATAACAAGGAGCAATCGATGGAGATTCGACAGGTGGGGGTGGTGGGCTGCGGGCTGATGGGCAGCGGCATCGCGGAGCAGGCGGCGCGCAGCGGCTTTGAGGTGACGGTGCGCGAGATCAACGAGGCGGCGCTGGAGGCGGGGCGCGCGCGCGTCGGCGGCTCGCTGGGGCGCGCGCTCCAGCGCGGCAAGCTGAGCCAAGCAGAGCACGACGCGGCGGTGGCGCGCCTGCGCTACAGCACGGCGCTGGACGACCTCGCCGACTGCGACCTCGTGATCGAGGCGGCGACGGAAAACATGGCGATCAAGAAGCAGCTCTTCACGGCGCTGGACCAGGCGCTCAAGCCCCAGGCGATCCTGGCGTCCAACACCTCCAGCCTTTCCATCGCGGAAATCGCCGCTGCCACGCAGCGCCCCGCGCAGGTGCTCGGCATCCACTTCTTCAACCCGGTGCCGGTCATGCCGCTGATCGAGTTTGTGCGCGGTTTCCAGACCAGCGACGCGACGATGCAGGCGGCGCGCGACTTTGGCGAGGCGCTTGGCAAGCAGACGGTGCAGTCCGAGGATCGCCCCGGCTTTATCGTGAACCGCCTCCTGATTCCCTACCTGCTTGACGCGATCCGCGTCATGGAGGAGGGGGTTGCCAGCAAGGAGGACATCGACCAGGGGATCAAGCTCGGGCTGGCCCACCCGATGGGGCCGCTCACCCTCGCCGATTTCGTCGGGCTGGACACCCTGCTTTTCATCGCCGACGCGATGTACGACGAGTTCAAGGATGCGCGCTATGCCGCCCCGCCGCTCCTGCGGCGCATGGTCACGGCGGGCTACCACGGGCGCAAATCGGGGCGTGGCTTTTACGGGTATTGACGGAGCGTGTCCATCAGCCAAAGCAAAAGAGCGGGCTCCCACGGGGAGCCCGCTCTTTTGGTGTTACGTGACCCTACAACCCGCGATAGGTCGTGACGCGGTTGATGCCAAAGTTCCAAAAGAGGACGATGCCGATGGCGGCGGCTTTGGCGACGTTGAAGTCGAGCGGGGCGGTGAGGCCCAGGCGGCGCGTGACGAAGTGGAGCGCGATCCACATGATGGCCTGGTTCAGCAGCAGCCCCACCATGTTGATGGCGGCGAATTGCCCAAACTGTGGGAGCAGCGGGCGCTGGCGGCTTTCCGGGAAGGACCACAAGCGGTTCCAGGTGAAATTGGAAACAATCGCCGCGCCCACGGAAAACGGGTTCGCCCAAAGCGGCGAGAGCCCCACGCCCTGCACCAGCAGGTTGATCACGAAAAAATCCACCAGAGCCCCGATGAAGCCCACAATCGCGAACTTGGCGAAGCGCTTTTGCTCCTTGCGATTGTTGGCGGCACTGAGCGCCTTGCTTTGGAAGCTTTGGAAGGGCGTGGGCCGCTTCTCGCTTTCTGAAATCATCCAATCTCCTCGGGTTCAACCTCGCCCTGGCAAAGGCGGGCGGCGATGGCGAGCATCAGGGCAATGTGCAGGTACATCCCGTGCACGTACAGGTTATCGAAAAAATTGTGGGCGTGTAGGTGGACTAAAGCACCTAGCGTGCCGACCGCTACCCCGCGCCAGAGCCCCTGGCTGCGGCGAACCGCCTGAAATGATAGCCAGAACGCGCTGCCCCAGAAAATGAGGTATGCGCCCAGCCCGATAAGGCCGGTCTCGGCCAGGGTGTTCAAAAACAAATTGTGCGCGTGGCCGAGCGGGTCGTCCCACGGGGGGATGCGAAACGCAGGGTAGGCCGCCGCGTAGTTGCCCACCCCCTGCCCGACCCAGGGTTTGTCCGCCCACATCCCGTAGGCGGCCTGCCAGTGCGCCAGCCGCTCGATCACCGCGAAGTTTTGGTCGGTGATCCCTACCCCGCGCACATCCACGTCCAAGACGTTGATGTAGGGGAGGAAATCGGTGAAGCGGCTCGCGATGGCGGGCGGCAGCAGCTGCATCGCGCCCAGCGCCACCCCGATGGCGAGCGCGATGGCGACAAAGAGCGAGAGGGTCGCCGCGCGGCGGCTCAGCAGCGCGCCCACCGCCACCAGGGCGACGACCGCGCCGATCCACGCCCCGCGCGACAGGGTTAAAAATAGAGCGAGCAGCAGGGTCGCCCCGCTCGCCCCCGCGAGCAGGACGAGCCCCACCTGCCAGGCGCGTTGCCGCGCGCCGCGCGCCGCGCGGCTTGCCACGGCTTTCTCCTTGCCGCCCAGCCCCAGCCCGACCGCGACGATCCCATAGGCGAGCGGCAGCACCATGCCCAGGTAGCCCGCGTAGGGGTTCGGCTGGATGAACTCCCCATAGGCGCGCAGCCAGACGCGCCCCGCGAGCGGAAACAAAAAGCCCGGCGGGCCGATCTGGAACACCGCCTGGTAGATTCCCTCGGCGGCGGCGAGGGTACCCGCCGCGAGCGTCGTCGCCACCAGAATGGCGATGTCGCGGCGGCGCAGGCTCTGCGCGGCGATGGCGTAGAGCGCGAAGGTTTCCCCCCACTTGAGCAGCTCTTTCACGCTGCTGCTCAGCGACAGGCTGTTTGCCACCGAGAAGAGCATCACCCCGTACCAGAGCAGGATCGCCCCCCAGAGCGGCGGTCGCTTCAGGTGCAGGTCGCGGTGCGCGATGCCGCGCGCCGCCCACGCCGCCAGGAAAAGTGCCAGCAGCGCCTCGGTGCCGCCCACCGTCGCGGGCCCCAGTGCGATCTCGCGGATGGAACCGAAGGGCACCGCGAAGGGAAGGGCGTAGAGCCCCCAGCGCGGCTCGATGAAGACCAGCGTCGCAAAGATCGCGCCGCCGACGAGCAGCGCCGCCCCGAGCAGGGGCAGGGTCGCGACGATCCAGGCAATGCCGAGTGCCAGCGCAAGCACAAAAAAGCGGGAGAGCCAAGGGCTCTCCCGATTCCACATCGTGCTGATGGGTGCCTGCATGGGGATAGTTTATGAAAAGCGCGGGGCTTGTCAATCGACGACCGACGACCGACAACGGACGACCGACAACGGACGACCGACGACGGACGACCGAGGGCCAGAGACCGGAGATAGAGGACTGAGAACACGGAAACGTCATGACCGTTGGCCCCAATGGGTATCCGTCGCGCCGAGGGGCACCCGTCCGTTGTCGCACCCAGAGGGTACCCGTCGGTCGTCGGTCGTCGGTCGTCGGTCGTCGCCTAATAGCGCTCGCGCAGGGCGCGCTCGATGGTGCGCTGCGACTCGCGCTCGGCGATGGTGTTGCGCTTGTCGTAGTTCTTCTTGCCCTTGGCGATGCCGATTTCCAGCTTGGCGCGGTTGTCTTTCAGGTAGAGACGCAGCGGCACGATGGTCATCCCCTGCTGGGCGATGCTCTCGTCCAACTTGTGAATTTGGCGCGCGTGGAGCAGCAGCTTGCGCGGGCGCATCGGGTCTACCTCGTCCTCGTGCGTGCTGGCCTGCTTGTAGGGCGAGACGTGCAGGTTGCGCACCCACGCCTCGCCGTTGCGGATCACCACATAGCTGTCGCGCAGGTTCGCTTTGCCCTCGCGCATGCTTTTGATTTCCACCCCCTTCAGGACGATGCCCGCCTCCATCGTGTCCTCGATGAAAAAATCGTGCCGCGCCTTGCGGTTGACCGACAGGGTTGCGTTGGGGTCGCTAGTTTTTGGCATGTTGTTTTCCCTACTGACTATTCTCTCGGAAGAACTGGATAGCGGCTTCAAGCTGCGGGTCGCCCTGGCTGAGGGTGTCGGTGTAGCTGCGCGGGATGACGAAGGTGAGCGGCTCGGTGCCCTCGCCACGCTGCACCACCAGGTGCGCCTCACTGCCCTCCGGCCCGCGCCCCAGCGTGAACACGTCCGCGATGGGTATCCCGACGGTGGAGATACCGTCCACCTCGGTAATCACATCGCCCGCCTGGAGCCCCGCCTGCGTCGCGGGCGAGGTGGGGTAGGGGTCCACCACGACGAGCCCCGCGTCGCTCAGGGTCACCGGCACGGCGATGTCTTCCAGGTAGGTGCGCGTGGTGAAATCCCACGCGATGGGGATGTCCGGCTCGATCCCGACCTCGTGGATGGCGGTGCCCTTCGGGGTGAACCAGCGCGCGATGGTGATGCGCATGCTGGAGCCGTCCGACAGGTCGCGCGTGATCTGCACGCTGCCCTTGCCGTAGCTCGTCTCGCCGATCAGGGTGCCGCGCTCGTCGTCCGCAATCGCGCCCGCAAAAATCTCGCTTGCGCTGGCCGAGCCGCCATTGATGAGAACCACCAGCGGGATCTCCGTCGCGATGCCGCCGGGCAGCGCGGGGTGCTCGATGTTGCGATTGTTCGAGCCCTTCTCGCTCAGGACCGGCCCCTCGCTGACAAACTGGCTGGTGATTTCCACAGCCGCCTGCAGGAAGCCGCCCGGGTTGTTGCGCAGGTCCACGATGAGCTGCTCGGCTCCCTGGTCCAGCAGGGATTGCAGCCCCTCGTTGAACTGCTCGACGGAGCGCGCGCCAAAATCGTTCAGCCGGATGTAGCCGATGGGCCGCGTCCCCTCCGCCTGCAACAATTGGGTTTCCACAATCGGGATGACGATGGTGCCGCGCGTCACGTCCACTTCCAGCAGCTCGGCCACCCCCGCGCGGCGCACCGTCAGGTGGACCACCGTCCCCTCCGGGCCGCGCACCATCGCCACTGCTTCCATCACATCCAGCCCGACCGTCGGGTTCCCATCCACCTCCAGCACCAGATCGCCCGGCTGGAGCCCCGCCGCCTCGGCGGGGGTGTCAGGGAAGGGCGCGACGATCACCAGCCCCTCCGCGCTCATCTCCACGGTAGCGCCGATGCCCTCGAACTCGTTGTCCAAGCTGCTCTCGATGATCTTCGTGCGCTCCGGATCCATAAAGCCAGTGTGGGGGTCGTTGGTGGCTTCCGTCAACCCCTCGATTGCGGCGTAGGTCAGCTCCGGGCCGCGTGGAAGCTCGTCCTGCGCATAAAAATTCTCGTCCAGCAGGCGCATCGCCTCCCAGAAAATCGCCATATTATCCCCGGCCACTTCCTCGCCCTGCGAGGCGGCGGTGTCGGGGGAAAGGCCAGGATCACCGATAAGGGGGAGGTCAATGGACGTGCGCTCGACGAGCCAGAAGGCCCCCCACCCGCCGCCAAAGGCTACCCCGACCAACAGCAGCAGCCCGAGCAGAGCCAGGATGCGAAGGTTTCGTGGCGACATTAGTTCATCTCTCCCAGCAATTCAACTGCTCTGTCGAAGACGGGGTCTTCCCCCGCCTGCCGCTGTTCTTCCGTTGTTTCTACCACCACATCCGGCGTCAAGCCCTCGCGGCTCAGGTCGGTGCCGTCCGGCGTGAGCCAGTGCGCCACCGTCACGTGCAGGCTGGAGCCGTCGCTCAGGGTGTAGGGAATCTGCACCGTGCCCTTGCCATAGCTCTGGGTGCCGACCAGTGTGGCGCGCTTGTGCGATTGCAGCGCGCCCCCAAAAATCTCGCTCGCACTGGCCGAGCCCTCGTTGATAAGGACGACCACCGGCTCATCCGTTAGCAGGGCGTTGCCGGTCGCCGTCAACTCCTGGCGCGAGCCGTCGCGCCGCTGCTGGTAGGCGATGGTGCCCTCGCCGACGAAGAGGGAGGAGGTGCCAATCGCGGCGTCCAGCAGGCCGCCCGGGTTGTTGCGCAGGTCGAGCAGGTAGCGATCCGCGCCCTGTGCCTTCAGATCTTCGATGGCGGCGCGTAGCTCCTCGGTGGTGCGGGCGCTAAAAAAGTGCATCCCGATGTAGCCGGTCGTGCTCCCCTCGATCATGCGATAGTCTACCGTGGGGTCGGGGATCTTTTCGCGCGTGAGGGTGACGCTGAAGCTCTCCGCCTCGCCGGGGCGCTGGATGAGCAGCGTGACCTCGGTGCCGACCGGCCCGCGAATCAGCTGGATCGCCTCGTCGAGCGACATGCCCGCCAGGAGCGTGCCATCCGCCTCCACGATGATGTCGTTGGGGCGCAGGTCGGCGCGTGCGGCGGGGGTGTCCACGATGGGCGCGACGATGACGATCTGCCCCTGCTCGTCCATCGTCACCTGCGCGCCGATGCCGCCAAACTCACCCTGGAACTGTTCCTGCTCGCGCTCGTGCGCGGCGGGCTCTACAAAGATCGTGTTGGGGTCGCTTAGCTGCCCCAGCACGCCGCGAATCGCAGCGTAGGGAACCTTTTCCTCCTGCGGCAACTCCCCGTAAAACTCATCGCGCAGCATGCCTAGCGCTTCATAAAAGATGCGAAAGTTGGCGGGCGGCTTGGTGAGCGTGGGGGCCGCGTCGGTCGCGTCGCCGAGCGGCGGCTCGCCGCCCAGGGCCAGCTGCCCCGACTGGTACGCGTTGGCTATAAACCCCACCCCAAAACATCCTATCAGCAGCGCCCCGACGAAAAATGTAGCGAGACAGCCCCGAACGAAAGCTTTCATGCTCGGTCCTTTGGTTTGACGGTAACCCGACGATTATAG
The DNA here is from genome assembly GCA_963845765.1 of uncultured Chloroflexia bacterium. GTDB lineage: Bacteria > Chloroflexota > Anaerolineae > Ardenticatenales > Ardenticatenaceae > CAWJTI01. The sequence continues at coordinate 377,657 of CAWJTI010000008.1, read as the reverse complement.
CAGAGCGCCTCACACCGCGACAAGCCTTTCACGAGGCAGCCGCCCCGTCGCGCCCTGCCCCCACGGTTTGCGCTTGATGGCACACCATGCTATCCTGAGCGGTTGTTAGCTGTGCTAACTAACATGGCTTGCCCTTCCCGTGGCAGAGACCGCCGAGCCCCCGCTCGGTCTCTGCCATTCATTTTGTGTGTCGGACGGGACGACAGTGCGGAATGCGGAATGCGGAATGCGGAATGCGGAATGCAGAACGAACGACAACGACGAACGGAATAACGCAAAGGCGCAAAGACGCAAAGGCGCAGAGGGTATTGCCCTACATTACTTGCAAACCCTTGAAGCTTTCCTGGCGAGTTTCCTGAAGCGCCTATTGTCAGTCGTCGGTCGTCTACCCATAACGTTTGAGAAGAGAGATACGTGATGCAGAACGAGAGTTTCCCGAAGTGGCGGCGTGCGCTGGCCCAGCGGATGATGGCGGGCCCGACAAGCAAGACTATGGAGTTGGTGGTGCCGCGCCTACCGGCACCCGGCGCGCTGCGCTGGTTCTGGCTGGATGGGCTGGCTGCCAACTTTTATGAGTCGATGTTGCTGACCTTTATCCCGCTGTTCGCCCTGGCGATGGGTGCGACAGCGGTGGAGATTGGCTGGATGAGCGCGCTCGGCTCGCTGCTGGGCACGGTGGTGCTGCTGCCGGGGGCGCGCCTGGCCGAGCGCTGGGGGAACCCGCACCGCCTGGTGGTGTGGGCAGGCTTTGTGGGGCGCTTGATGGTGCTGGCGATGGTCCTTTGGCCCTTCACCGGCCAGGCTGGGGTGTGGGGGATCATCGCCTTTGCCACGCTGCGCCTGATGCTGAACCAACTCGCTCTGCCCGCCTGGACCAGCATCGCCGCCGACATTGTGCCGGAGGAGGTGCGCGGGCGCTACTTTGCCTCGCGCAACCTGGCGATGGCGCTCGCGGCGGCGGTCTCGGTGCCGCTGGCGGGGGAGCTGATCAACCGCGTGGGGGGGCTTGTTGGCTTCCGCGTGGATTTCGCGCTGGCCTTCCTGCTCGGCCTCGCCGCCACCTACTTCTACTCGCGGATCGAGGTGCCGCCACGGGAAGCGCCGGTGGTGGTGCGGGGCAAGCGGCTACCCATCTGGAAGCGGCTACGCCAGCGCCCCAACTTTTTGCGCTTCTGCTTTTTCTCAGCGATCTGGAACTTTTCGCTCCAGATCGCCGGGCCCTTCTTCAACGTCTACCTGGTACAGGGGGTCGGCGCGAGCACGGTGATGGTCGGGCTGGTCGCCACCGCCGCGACCCTGGCATCGCTGCCAGGGCAGGGGATGTATGGGCGGCTTGCAGACCGTTGGGGGCCGCGCAAGACAGTGCTGTGGAGCGGCATCTTCATCCCGCTCGCCCCGATGATGTGGATGCTGGTGAGCGAGCCGTGGCACCCCACACTGATCAACCTGTACAGCGGCTTTTTGTGGGCCGGCTTCAACATTGCCCTCTTCAACTTTTTGCTGGTCGCCACGCCGGACGACCGTCGTCCCCGCTACGTTGCGTTTTTCAACACGGTGGTGGGCCTGTCCAACGCGGGCGGCGCGGCGGCGGGTGGCTGGATCGCGCAGAATGTCAGCTACGACATGATATTTTTCCTGTCCGGGCTGGGCCGCGCGCTAGCAATCGCTTTCTTCTTCTTTTTCGTCACCGAGCCGCAGCGGGACGCCGAGCGCCTTGCGCTTCAGCCGGTGGAGCCAGAGGACGAGCCGTAGCCGCGCCCTCTGGCCCCTGGCGCGCTAGGGTGTGGCGGTCGGGCGCTCGTAGCGCACGATCTTGTAGCTCCGCCCACTGCGTCTCGTCGAACTCACCCTGATGCTCCGGGTCGAGCGTTTCCTCGGTGGGCACCGTGATCGTTTCCGGGTCTCCATCCGAGACGTAGAGCAGGGTGGGGCGGTTTTCCAGGTTGCGGAACACGTTCTCGATGTAGCCCACCGCTGACTGCGCGCGGGCGATGTGGTAGGGATCGAAGAAGGAAGAGTAGGGGGAAAGGCTGGCCCCGCCGCCCACCTCCGCCGCCGCTGCGTACTCATAGGGAACCCCATCGACCGTGCCGCTGTGGATCAGTGCCTCGTTCACGGGGTAAATACCCAGGGGGAGCGACAGGCTGGTAATCTCGTAGGTGCCTCCTAGCCGCTCTTCCAGGCGGTGCTGCGACTCGCCCAACTGCCACTGGATGCGCTCCTCGTCCACCTGATCCAGCCGCTGGTGGGTGACGGTGTGGCTGCCCACCTCGCCGCCCAGATCGATGATCATTTTTAGCTTCTGGTCGATCAACTCCGGCTGCCCCCACAGGATGCGCGAGGGCACGTCCACGTCGAGCAGCGGGAAAAAGGTGGTGACCGGCGGGAAATCGGGGTGCTCCTCGGCAAAGGCCATGAGGATCCCCATGGCGGAGGTGGGGTCCACACTGCCATCTTCTAGCATACGGAACTGCCCGTCCGACGAGTCGTCAAAGGTGAGCACGACCGGCGTGCGCCCCAGCGGGATGTCCAGGTTGCCCGCTGCCAGGTCGCGGAAGCGCACCGGGTAAAAATGGTTCGCGTACAGCCACTCCAGATCGGCGCGGAAGCTTTCCGGTGTGCGATTGTACGTGTCATCCGCGCCCGGCTCGATCAGGTGGTACTCCATCACCAGTGCCCAGCCCAGCTCGTTGGGCTTGACTTCCGCCAGCTGCGCCTCGCTCAGCCCCTCGGGCGTGGCGGTGGGCTCCGGGGTGGCGGTGGCGTCCGGGGTTTCCGTCGCGGCGGGAGTTTCCGTCGCGGCGGGGGTCGCGGTAGCGGCGGGCGTGTTGGTGGCGGCGGGAATTTCCGTGGTCGCGGGCGGCTCCGTCGCGGCGGGCGGCACCGCCTCGCTGGCCTGGGCGACGGGGGCGGGTGTGGCGCTCTCGCCCGCGCCGCAGCCTGCCAGCAGGAGCATCAGCAGCGGCAAGCAGGCTAGCCAGAGCGCGCGCGGCGCAGCACGGGAGGACGAAAAAAGCCGGTTCAGCATGAAAACACTCGATTCTAGCAATAGGGTGGGAAACGACCGGGGCTATCAGGCGGGAACGGCTGGGCGGGGTACCAGCGCAGAAATGCAACCGTCGCGGACAGCGCCGCTGATTGTCTCCACTTTTGCCCAAACTGCAAACGTGATGGGTGTTGGAGATTAGATATTAGGTATTGGGTATTAGGTATTGGAGAGTGGAGATTAGCGATTGGGGGTTGGATAGTGGGGGAGTGCGGCAGCGACAGGCGGCGGCGGGCGGTAGCTGACAGGCGGGGGAAGTTGTCAATATCTTGTTTCGCTGGGTATAATCGGGGGCGCGTACAACTGAGCGGCGCTCGCTGTGCGCCTAAAAGCGAAACAAGGAGGTTTCGATGAATTTTGACCTAACGGAAGAGCAGCGCGCGATTCGTGACCTGGCGCGCGACTTCGCACAAAACGTGATTGCCCCCATCGCCTCGGCGTTTGACGAGTCGGGCGAGTTCCCGATGGACACGATCAAGCAGATGGGCGAGTTGGGGCTGATGGGCATCGAGGTGCCGCAGGAATATGGCGGCGCGGGGATGGACACCCTTGCCTACGTGCTGGCGATGGAAGAGATTTGCAAGGCGGACGCCGCGCACGGCACGATCATGAGCGTGAACAACTCGCTTTACTGCCACGGGCTGATGAAGTTTGGCACCGAGGAGCAGAAGCAAAAGTACCTCGTGCCGGTCGCGAGCGGCAAAAAGATCGGGGCGTACTCGCTCACCGAGCCGATGAGCGGCTCCGACGCGGGCACCATGCGCTCGCGCGCGCAGCGGGATGACGCGGGCAACTACCACATCAACGGGCGCAAAAGCTGGGTGACGAGCGGCCCCGTGGCGGATTTTATAGTCCTCTTCACCGTCACCGACCCCGACGCGGAACCCAAGCATCGCGGGGTCAGCACCTTCATGGTGGAGACCGACAAGCCCGGCTTCGTGCGTGGCAAAAAAGAGCCAAAGCTCGGCATCCGCGCCTCCGCGACGAGCGAGTGTTTGTACGAGGACTATGTGGCGACCCCTGACCAACTGCTCGGCCAGGCGGGGCAGGGCTTCAAGATTGCGATGACGGTGCTGGACGCGGGGCGCATCGGCATCGCGGCGCAGGCGCTCGGCATCGCGCAGGCGGCCTACGAGGCGAGCGTGCAGTGGGCCAAGGAGCGCGAGGCGTTCGGTCAAGCTATCGCGGAGTTCCAGGCGATCCAGTGGAAGCTCGCGGACATGGCGACGCGTATCGAGGCGTCGCGGCTGCTGATCTACAACGCGGCGCTCGCCAAGATGCGCTCCAAGGAGACCGGCGAGCGCTACACCCAGCAGGCGTCGATGGCAAAGCTGTACGCCAGCGAGACGGCGATGTGGGTGGCGACGCAGGCGGTGCAGATTCACGGTGGGATGGGGTACTCCAAGGAGCTTCCGGTCGAGCGCTATTTCCGTGATGCGAAGATCACGGAGATTTACGAGGGCACCAGCGAGATCCAGCGCCTCGTCATCGCACGGAATGTGCTGGGTGGGTAGAACAAGGATGGGCAGGAATCAAGGATGGGGTGGGTTATGATCACATTGGACGAGCTTCCCGCTACCATGCCTCGCGAAGGAGCAGTTCGGATCGAGTTGGTAGAGGGGGTGCCGCTTTTTCGCGCCTCGGGTGAGGTGCAGAAGCGCATCGAGGCGTTGCTGGAGCGTTCAGCCCAAGCGGTGCTAACCTCTGGTGAGGCACAAGAGTTAGAGCGTTATGCAGAGATAGACGATTACCTGAGTCTGGTAAATCGTGTGGTTCGCAACCTTCTTCTTGAAGAGGGCCAAGGAGAGGCGTGAATTGTGGCACGGCCCAAGCTTTCTGAGGCAATTCGGCAGCAGGTTTGGGAACGAGCGGCAGGGTTGTGCGAATATTGTCACACCTCGGAGGAATGGCAGTACGTGCGCTTCACGATCGATCATGTGATACCTATAGACATAGGTGGTACAACGTCACTCGACAATTTGGCACTTGCTTGCTTCTCCTGTAACCGCTCTAAAAGCAATCGCTCTACTGGACAATCTACGGGTACGGAAGAAAAGGTTAAACTGTTCAATCCGCGCACGCAGATTTGGGCGGAACACTTTATATGGTCAGCCGATGGAACCAAACTTATTGGCTTGAGCCAAGCGGCACGTGCAACGATTTCAACATTGCAAATGAACCGCGAACGAATCATTCAAATTCGGGCGGCAGATTTTCACGTAGGCCGTCATCCACCCCCTGACGACCCTATCCTTTCAGAAACGGATGAGCACGATCGCTAACGAGAATGAGAAGGCTGAGGGGACACACCGCCGCGAGCGGCTGCTGGTGTCGCCCTCGCTGGGGCCAGACAATGCGCTTTCCTATTGGTGGAAGAGCGTTCACCCGCTGCGGGTAATGTGGAATTTTGTCTGGATCTACCTCGCAAAATATTCGCCGTCGCTGGCGCTGAAGCGCGTACTGCTGCGCCGCACGGGGATGCGGGTGGGCCGCGCGGCGAGCGTGGGGTTGGCGGTGGTCTTCGATGTGTTTTTCCCTGAAGAGATCCAGATCGGCGAGAACTCGATCATCGGCTACAACTCGGTGGTGCTGGCCCACGAGTACATGGTGGCGGAGTGGCGCAAGGGGCCGGTCCGCATCGGGCGCAATGTGAGCATCGGGGCGAATGTGACGATTTTGCCGGGGGTCATCATCGGGGATGGCGCGACGGTCAGCGCGATGAGCCTGGTCAATCGCGACATCCCGCCCGGCGAGTTTTGGGGCGGCGTGCCGATCAGGAAGCTGAGGTGATTTCGGATTTTCGATTTCGGATTTTCGATTGCCCGTAACCGAAGGCATCGTGCGGCGCACAGGCGGAAAATCCGAAGTCCGAAATCCGAAATAGAAACGGGTGTAGAGATGAGAAGTGCAATCGAACAACTCCGCGCCTTGAGCGAGAGCATCATGCTCAGGCACGAGTGGCTCTTTTGGGCCTTCATCGCGACGAATGTCGTGGGGCTGGTGTGGGGGACGGTGGGCTGGTACGGGCAGCAGTTGCCGATCACCCCGCTCGTCTGGTGGATTTTCGTGCCGGATTGCCCGCTGGTGGCGGGTCTCTTCGCCGTTGCCCTGTGGGGGCTGCGAAACGGAAAGCGCTGGACGGTGTTTAACCTGTGGACCGCGATGGGGCTGATCAAGTACGGGGTTTGGACCTGCACCGTTTGGCTGGCCTACTGGGCGCAGACCGACAACTACTTTTTTCTGTCCGTCGCCATGTTCGTTACCCACCTCGGCCTGATCGCGCAGGGGGTCGTCCTGCTGCTGCTGACCGAGCACTGGCACGCGCGCGACGTGCTGCCTGCCCTGCTTTACTACGCGGTTGCCGACGTGGTCGATTACCGCCTGGGCCACCATCCGACCTTCCCGTCCAACGTCTCCGCCGCGCTGGTCCAATGGCACAGCGTCGCCATGACCTGGGGGCTCGGCGCACTGTTGCTCCTGCTGGGGCGCGTGATGGAGCAGAAGAAAAGTGCGCCTCCCGTTCCCGCCAAAGTGGGTATTGGGTATTAGGTATTGGGTATTGGATATTTGGTGTTAGGTGTTAGATATTGGGTATTAGATATTAAACGTAGCAGATATCCTCCAATATCTAATATCTAATACCTCCCTCTGTCGCCACCTACACATCACAAGTCGAGGATATTCCATGCAAGACGATATCGAATTGTTACACCAGATGCGCGGAAAAGCCCAGATGGGTGGTGGCGAGGAGCGCATCGAGCGCCAGCACAAGGCGGGCAAGCTCACGGCGCGCGAGCGCGTCGAACTGCTGCTCGACGACAACACCTTCCAGGAATTGGGGATGTTCGTGCAGCATCGCGAGACGAACTTCGGGATGATGCGCAATCGCCCCCTGGGGGACGGGGTCGTGACCGGCTATGGCACGATTGATGGGCGGCTGGTTTACGTGTACGCACAGGATTTTACCGTGATGGGCGGCTCGCTGGGGCGTGCGCACGCGGACAAGATTTTGCGTATGCTCGACCTGGCGATGGAAAATGGCGCGCCGGTGATCGGCCTGCAAGATTCCGGCGGCGCGCGCATCCAGGAGGGGGTCGTGGCGCTCGGCGGCTACGCGGATATCTTCCTGCGCAACGTCATGGCGAGCGGGGTCATCCCGCAGATTTCCGCCATCATGGGGCCGAGTGCGGGCGGCGCGGTCTACTCGCCCGCGCTGACCGACTTTGTCTTTATGGTGAAGGACACCTCGTACATGTACGTCACGGGGCCGGACGTGGTCAAAACCGTGACGCACGAGGAGGTCACGCACGAGGAGCTGGGCGGCGCGGTGGTCCACAACAGCAAGAGCGGGGTGGCGCACTTTGCGGCGGACAACGAGCTGCAATGTTTGATGCTGATCCGCGAGCTGCTTTCCTACCTGCCGCAAAACAATTTGGAGGAAGTGCCGCGCAAGAACGTGCTCGACGACCCGCTGCGCATGGAAGAGCGGCTCGACTCGATCATCCCGGACAACGCCAACAAGCCCTACGACATGCAAGAAATCATCCATCTGATCGTGGATGAGGGCGAATTTTTCGAGGTGCAGGCGGATTTTGCGAAAAACATCATCATCGGCTTTGCGCGCTTTGCCGGGCGTACCGTCGGCATCGTCGCGCAGCAGCCCGCCATGCTCGCTGGGGTGCTCGACATCGATTCCAGCATCAAGGCGGCGCGCTTTGTGCGCTTCTGCGATGCCTTCAACGTGCCATTGGTCACGCTGGAAGATGTGCCTGGCTTTCTGCCTGGGGTTGGGCAGGAGCATGGCGGCCTCATCCGCCACGGCGCGAAGCTGCTGTATGCGTACGCCGAGGCGACGGTGCCCAAAGTCACCGTCATCACGCGCAAGGCGTATGGCGGGGCCTATGACGTGATGTCCTCGCGCCACATTCGCGGCGATATCGTCTATGCTTGGCCCAGCGCCGAGATCGCGGTCATGGGGCCGCAGGGCGCGGTGAACATCATTTATCGGCGCGAGATCGCGGAAGCGGCGGACCCCGAGGCCAAGCGCGCGGAGCTGATCGAGGAGTACAAAAACACCCTCGCCAACCCCTATGTCGCCGCGTCCTACGGCTACGTGGACGATGTGATCGAGCCGCACCGCACCCGTCCCGCCATCATCGCGGCCCTGGAAATGCTTCAAAACAAGCGCCAAAGCAACCCGCCCAAAAAACACGGTAACATTCCGCTATAAAAAGGAGAGGAAGGAGTCCGCTACTTTCTGGGGAGGGTGACCCCTGCCCTGTCCATCCTGCTTCCAAAACGTAGGTGTGCCATGTACAGCATGATCAGTTTGAAAAGCAAACGAGAGTTGGACGAGATGCGCGCGGCGGGGCGCATCGTGGCGGAAACCTATGAGCGGTTGCGGGAAGCCATTCGCCCCAGCGTCACGCTGCGTGAGCTGGACGAGCTAGCCGCTAAGTATATGAGAAGCCAGAGCGCGGAGCCGCTCTACCAGGGCTATCGAGGGAGCAAGGAGCTGTATCCTCCCTTTCCGGGCAACATTTGCACCTCGGTCAACGACGAGATCTGCCACGGGATCCCCGATTGGCGCTGGCTGCGCGAGGGCGACATCATCGGGGTGGACATTGGGCTGCGCTATGGGCACTTTTGCGCCGATGCCTGCGTGACCTATGCGGTCGGGCCGATCTCGCCGGAGGCACAGCGGCTGTTGGACATCGCGCAGGAAAGCTTGCGGCTGGGGATCGAGGCGGCGCTGCCCGACGGGCACCTGCACGATATCGGCAGTGCGGTGGAGCGCTACGCCAAGACCCAGAAGGTAGCGGTGGTCCGCGAGCTGACGGGGCATGGCATCGGGCGCTCCCTGCACGAGGTGCCTACCGTCTTTCACGTGCGCCGCCCAGGGCGCGGGCTGCGCCTGCGCCCCGGCATGACCTTTACCATCGAACCGATGATCAACCTGGGCACCCACCGCCACATCACCCTCCCCGACGGCTGGACCCAGGTCACAGCCGACGGCTCCCTCTCCGCTCAATTCGAGCACACCATCGCCATCACCTCCAACGGCCCCGAAATTTTAACCGCTTTGTAGGTACCGTGCGCGCCCTTGTCGTACCCATCGGGTATCATGGGGCGAGCAGCGCGCTGCCTCCCCTTGTGGGGGCGGCGATCCACGAACGGGCAACCGCCAGGGTGCCCCTCCCGCCTTTGGACTTCCCCATGACAAAAGCAACCCTTGAACGTTTGGACGGCACCGTCATCGCTATTCGCTTTTCCAGCGACAGCTTCACCGTCGCCCTTTTCGAAAAGGAAAGCGGCGAGGAGGTGGTCATCGTGGGGGATTTGGCGGCCATCGAGGCGGGGCAGCCGCTCTCGCTCTACGGGCGCACGATGGCACACCCCAAGCATGGCTCGCAATTTCGCGTCGAATATTTTCACACGCTGCTCGCGCGCACCCGCGAGGGGATCCAGCGCTTTTTGGCGGAGGAGGTGGAGGGGGTCGGTAGCGGCTTCGCGGCGCGGATCGTCAGCTACTTTTACCCCCTGTATGGCGAGGAGCTGCTGGACCGCCTCCAGGAAAAGCCGGAGCAGCTAAAAGAGGTGCCGGGGCTGGGCCAGGCGCGTATCGAGGCGGTGATCAAGGCGCTGCGCGAAAACTACGGCGCGCGCCACCTGCTGCTGGAACTGTACGCGGTGGGGGTCTCGGCGAAGATGGCGCGCGCCATCCTGGACTTTTACGAGGGGCGCGGGGTGGACGCGCTGCGCGTCTTTCAGGAAACCCCCTTCCAACTGGTGCAGGACATCCCGGGGCTCGGCTTCGAGATGATGGACCGCCTGGCGCGGCAGCGTGGCCTGTCGCTGGACGACGACGGGCGCATCCAGGCGGCGATCACCCACCTGCTGCTGCGCGCCTTCCACCGCGACGGGCACTTTTTCCTGCCCGAGCCCGCCCTCGTCACCGCTTTGAGCGAGTTGGTCTGGCAGGGCGCGCCGCCCGCTGGGGCGATTGACCAGATCGGCGACGCGCTGGAGCGCTTGCAGCGCCAGGGCTACGTGCAGATCGTCGCCGTGCGGGAAGAGCTTGCATTCTACCACCGTACCGCCTGGCTCACGGAGGAGGGGCTGGCGGCTCATCTGGAGCGCCTGCTCCGCGCGCCGATCACCCCGCTGGGCTTTGGGGTCCAGAGCATCGCCCAGGTCTGCGCCAACGCCGAGGCGCGCTCGGGGCTCACCCTGGACGAGGCGCAGCGGCAGGCGTTCCACCACGCGATGGAAAGCGGGGTCTGCATCATCACCGGCGGGCCGGGCACCGGCAAATCCACGCTGGCGCGGCTAATCGTGGACAGCTGGGAGGAGGCGGGGCTGGCGGTCAAGCTCGCCGCGCCCACGGGCCGCGCCGCGCGCCGCCTGAGCGAGACCACGGGCCGCGCGGCCACTACCGTTCACCGGCTGCTGGAGTGGCGCGAGGGGCAATTTCAACACAACGAGTTCGATCCCATCGAGGCTGAGGCGCTGCTGGTGGACGAAAGCTCCATGCTCGATGCCGCGCTGGCGCACTCGCTCTGCCGCGCCCTGCCGAGCGGCTGCCGCGTGCTCTTCATGGGGGACGTGGACCAACTCCCCAGCGTCGGCGCGGGCAACGTGCTGCACGACCTGATCGCGAGCGAGCGTCTCCCGGTCGCGCGGCTAACCCACATCCATCGGCAGGATGTGTCGCAGGAAAACCTCATCGTGACGCTGGCGCACGCGGTCAACAACGCGCCGCCGGGCAGGCCGATTCCGGGCGGCGCGCACGTGGCAAAGCGGCCCGAGGAGGGCAACGTCTTCCTCTTTGACGCGCGCTGGCCCTGGGCGCGCTGCAGCTGCGGCGGGGTGCGCCTGCCCCAGCACTGCCCCTCCTGCGGCGCGGGCGCAACCGTCGCCCCGCTGCCCCTGGACGCGCGCGGCGCGGAATTGATCCAGGAATTGGTGACCGAGCGCATCCCGCGCACCTTCGGGCTGGCGAGCGCGGACGTGCAGGTGATCGCGCCGCGCTACGCGGGGCCGCTGGGGGTGGACGAGATCAACGAGCGGCTGCGCGGGGCGCTGAACCCCGCCAAGGCCACCCGCCCCGAGATGAGCTATGGGCAGCGCCACTTCCGCCTGGGCGACCGCGTGATGGCGGTGCGGAACAACTACGAGAAAGATGTGGTCAACGGGCTTCAGGGGGAAGTGATCGACGTGGACGTGGGGGGGAAGGGGGTCAGCGTGCGCTTCGATGGCGAGGTGGTAGCTGGCTTTCGCAAGGACGAGCTGGACGACCTGACCCACGCCTACGCGATCACGGCGCACAAATCGCAGGGCGGCGAGTTTCCGGTGGTGCTCCTCGCCCTGGACCCGGCGGCGGGGCGGCTGCTCTACCGCCAACTGCTCTACACCGCGCTCACCCGCGCCCGCGCGCTGCTCATCCTCGTCGGCGACCCCACCGTGCTGGACCGCGCGACGGCAAACAACAAGCCCCGCCATCGCTGGACGGGGCTGGATTGGTGGTTGCAGCAGGGGGTGTTGGTTGGAGAGTAGGTATTGGGTATTAGGTATTAACGGCAACGGCGAGTCGTTAATACCTAATACCTACTATCTAATACCTATAGAAGAAGGATGAGGGTGAGGAAGACGAGCAGGGTGATCAGACCGATCACGGCGAGCTCTTTGCGGCGCGGCAGCAGGGTGGCAAAGCTGGCGGCGAGCCGCTGCGGGACGGTAGGCGATTGCTGCAGGATGAGCGAGCCGGTGTCGGTCAGCAACTCGTGCATCTTCCCGTGCGGGGCCTCTGCGGAGGCGTTCCAGGCGCTCGGCTTGCCCGCGGTCGTGCCCGACACCGACAAGAGCAGGGGGCCGGTCCACTCTTCTGAGGTGGCACTTCCGGGGTCGGGTAGCTGGGCCGCCGCAATCGCCTCGCGCGCGCGCTGGAGCACCGTTTCCTCGTTGTAGGTGGTGGTGCGGGGGCCCTTGCCGTTGCTGCTGGCCGCGTGGTGGCCGTTGCTGGGCGCGCGGCCACTCTCCGAGGGGGGCGTTGCTTCCTGCGCCGACCCAGCCAACTCAAAGAGCAAAAAATTGTCACCACTCTCCGGGGCAGGCGGGGCGTCGTCGCCGACGAGCCGCTCCGCCTCGCTGTGCGTGCGCGACACGATGGCCTGCGCCCGCGTCATCGCGGCGGCCATCGCGCGCTGGAGCGCTGCGCTCTCGGCGCGCAACGAGGCCACCTCGGCCAGAAGCTGCGCGCGCTCGTTGCGCGCCTCCTGCTCCACCTGTGCCGCCGCGTTGGCGGCACGCTCGCGGATCGCGTTTGCCTGGGCGTCCTGCGCGTCCCCGTCGAGCGGGGTAGCAAAAAGGCGTTCGACCGCCAGCCCGAAATGCTCTTCCTGCTGGTGCGCCTCTTTGATCAGTCGGACGGTGCCGCTCTGGGCGCGTTCCACAATCGAGTTGACCCCCTCGACCGCCTCGATGACCAGGCGGCGCAGCTTCTGGCTCTCGATGTGGATCAGGGTCATCTCGTTGGCCAGGCGCTCCTGCTCCGCGCGGGTCACCTTCAGGGTCAGGGTCGTCTCGGCCTGGGCGCGCTCGCTGATGGTGCGCACGCTCGCCATCGTTTGCTCTATCGGAGCCGCTGCCCCACTGGTGGCCGCGTCAGCAGGGGTGGCAGGCTGCGTGAGGCGCGCTTCCAACTCCTGAACCTGTGCCCGCAGCACCGCTTTTTCCGTTTCGAGTAGCTCAACGCGCCGTTGCAGCAAGCGGCGCAAAAGATGACTTCGGGTAAGATGCATCTCGTTCTGTGGCATCGTTTGGTTTCCCCCTCACAACACACCAATATTATCTGCCCGCACCGTATGGGTAGGGGATAAAGGTTAGATGAAAAGTGATTGGCTGTTAGATGACAAGTTCGTCATGCCGCTTTCGCAGGGGTTAGTTGAAAGAGGTCGGAGGGGGGCGGGAACGGCTACAACGGGGCATGGTTGCGCGGCGACACAGAGAGCTGTCGCTTGTCAAGGGGGAGCGCGGCACGGTCTGGCGCTGCCGCCGCCCGATCAACTCAGGAGGAAGATAATGCAACTCCCAATTTTTGTCTATGGGACTTTACGACCGGCGGCGAGCAATTTCGGCGTGGTCGAGGCGTGGGTCGAGACGGCGCAGCCCGCCACGATGGCGGGGCTCCAACTGTGGCATCTGGGCAGCTACCCGATGGTGTGCGAGGGGGTGGGGCGCGTTCGTGGCGAGCTGCTTGCTCTCGACCCGTCGCGCTACGAGGAGGCGCTCGCGCGCATGGATCGGCTGGAGGGGGTGGACGGTGCCGCGCCGGGCGTGCCGGGGCCACTCGGCTACTGGCGCGCGCGGCGCACCGCCATCCTACCGGGCTGCGGTGGCTCGCCGCCCGAAGCCTGGGTCTACCTTGGCCTCCCCGAGGTCGCGCGGCGCGGCACCCGCATCCTCAGCGGCGACTGGCGGGACGTCGTGTAGGACGACGACCGACGACCGACGACCGACGCGACGACCGACGTACCCGCTAGGCGGGAACCCACCCCTTGGGCGCGACGACCGACAATGCCCGTCCTCGCAATACCCAACGAGCATGATCTCTGCAATCCCAAAGAGCACATTGTCTGCAATCTGCAATACCCCATGCGGGGCACTTCGTCTGCAATCTGCAATCCCTAACCCCTAACCCCTAACCCCTAACCCCTAACCCCTAACCCCCACCGAGTCGCCCTGTGCACCACCCTCTCCTGACCCGTCCACCCCTCTCGCTCCGGCGGCGCTTTGCGCTGCTCGCCTTCTACCTCGTCCTGATCGCCAGCGGGCTGCTCCTGCTGGCGGGGGTGCTCGTCGCACGCAACCAGGCGCAGCGCGGCATCTGGTCGCCGGGCGAGCCGCTGCCGCCGCCCAGCGGGGCCCGCTCGCCGCTCGGCACGACGGTGGAACTCACGCAGTACCGGAGCGACGCGGCGCTGGACGCCGCGCTCGACGAGGCGGAGGCGATGGGGCTGACCTGGCTGCGCCAGGAGCTGCGCTGGGACCTCGCAGAGCCGACGCGCGGGCAGGTCGAGTGGGAACGGTACGATCGCGTGATCGAGGCAGCAGCGGCGCGCGGCTTTCGCCTGGTGCTCTTCCTGAACCGCACCCCGGCCTGGGCGCGCCGCGAGGGCGAGGAAGATAACCCCTTCGCGCCGCCCGGCGAGCGGGACGCGTTCGCCCGCTTCGCGCGCGCGGCGGCGGCGCGCTACGGGGCCGAGGTCTACGGCTGGCAGGTGTGGGACGAGCCGAACCTGATGCCGCACTGGGGCACGCGGATCATCCTCAACCCTGACGAGTACGGGGACTTTCTCGCCCAGATCGTGCCCGCCATCCGCGCGGGCGACCCGGACGCGGTGGTGGCGACGGCGGGGCTCGGGCCTACCTCCGAGACGAGCGGCTACAACATGAGCGAGATCACCTTTCTGCGCTGGCTCTACGACACGGGCGCGGATCGCTACTTTGACGCGGTGGCGCTCAAGCCCTACGGCTTTTGGCGCGAGGTGGCCGAGCGCGTGTACGGGGAGGAGCGGCTGGGGCTGGACCGCGTGGTGCTGGTGCGCGAGCTGATGGCGCAGCGCGGCGACGCCGCGACGCCGATCTGGTTTGTCGAGGGCGGGTGGGCGGTGCTGCCCCCGCAGTGGCAGGGCGAGCCGCCGCCCTGGGGCTACGATGCCCCGGCCACGCAGCAGCGACGCCTCTACGAGACGGTGCGGCGCGCGACACTGGAGTGGCCCTGGGTGCAGACTGATCGCGCTGCAAGAGTTCCAGCCTGACGCCGCCCCCACCGACCCGCACTGGGCGCTCGCCCTGCTGGACGCGGCGGGGCAGCGCACCCCCCTCGGCGAGCGCATGGCGACCATCGGCAATTATTTCTTTAACGGGCCGCTGGGGGAGGGGGAAGCGGCGCGCTTCGAGCGCACCGTACGGCCCACCCTGCGCCACCTCGATTATGCGTTCTGGGCGCTCGGCGCGCTGCTGCTCGGCCTGACGGCGCGGCTGGCGTGGCACATCTGGCTGCTTCCCTGGGGCGCGTGGGGCGACTGGTTTCGCAGCCGCCCCGAGGGGGCGCAGATTGCCACCATCGCCGCGCTCGCGCTTGCCTTTTACGCGGCGGATAACCTGAGCCTGGCGCTGCTGCTCTATGCGGTGCTGGGAATCTTCATCGCCTGGCGCTTTGACCTCGGCCTGGCCGCCGTCGCCTTCGCGATCCCCTTCTACCTGCAAGGCAAAGCCCTCGCCTCGCTTCACTTCTCGATGGTGGAACTGCTGCTGTTGCTCTGTGCGTTCGTCTTTGTGGTGCGACGACCGACGACCGACGACCGACGACCGACGGGTGCCCTCTGGGCGCGACGACCGGCGCAACAACCGAGAACCAAAGAGGGAAGAGCGAAACAATTTCCCCAATCTCTAATCTCTAATACCCAATCTCTCCTATCCACCCTTTTGCCGCGCGATGGGCTGGAGTGGGCGCTGCTGCTTTTTGCGCTGTGGGCGGGGGTGTCGGTGCTGCTCGCGCAGCGCTTCGGCGTGGCGGCGCGGGAGTTTCGCGTGGTGGTGGCGGAGTCGGTGCTCTGGTTCTGGCTGCTGCGGCGCGCGGGGCTCAGCCAGGCGGGGCGCTGGCGCGTGCTTGATGCGCTGCTGGTGGCGAGCACGCTGGTGGCGCTTTTTGGGCTTTACCAATGGCTGTTCACGGCGGATATCATCCAGGCGGAAGGGGTGCGCCGCGTGCGCAGCGTGTACGGCTCGCCCAACAACCTGGCGCTGCTGCTGGAGCGGGTGCTGCCTATCTGCGGCGCGGGGCTGCTCCTCGCCCCGCGCGGTAGGCGGCGCGTCGGCTACGCGCTGGCGACGGTGCCGCTCAGCCTCGCCCTCTTCCTGACCTTCTCGCGCGGGGCGTGGCTGCTGGGGCTGCCCGCCGCGCTGCTCTGGATTGGCTGGTGGGGGGGAGACGGGCGCGGCGCTGGGTGGGCGCAGCGGCGCTCGTCGGGCTGCTGGCGCTCCTTCCCTTTCTGGCAACGGAGCGCATCGCGAGCGTGGTGCAACTGGAAGATGGCACCTGGTTTATCCGCTTCCGCCTCTGGCAGGCGACGTTGAACATGCTGCGCGACTTTCCCCTGGCCGGGGTGGGGCTGGATAACTTTTTGTATAGCTATGACAGCTATCGGTTGCCAGAGGCGTGGCGGGAGCCATCCTTGAGCCACCCGCACCAGATTCTTCTTCATTTCTGGGTAGCGCTCGGTCTGCCGGGGCTATGCTTTCTTTTTTGGCAGCAAATCACTTTTTGGCGGGCGTGGTGGCGGGCGCAGGGCCGCAGTCAAAACGGCACCTTGGCGCGTGCCTTGCTAGTTGGCCTGGGTGCCAGTATGGCTTCCACGCTGGCCCACGGCATGATTGACAACAGCTATTTCCTCGTTGATCTTGCCTTTGTCTGGATGCTAACGTTCGCCCTCGTCGCGGACTTCCAGGAGGCAGAAGATGGGTTCCTCCCCTTCCCTTGACCAATTTGCGGAGCAGGTTGCAACCCAGGCGGATGATCGCTGGCTCACCTCCTTTGTAGAATCGGTTCAACAACATATCAAAGAGACAGAGGGTGTCGCCCTGTTCGTCCAACCGAGACAGCGGGAGGCGCGTGGCGATCTGGAGCCGCTGGCCCACGTGGGCGAGGTGCCAGCGCTCCCGCAGGGGAGCTTGCAGGGCTTGCCGCGCCGCGCCGCTGGGGGGCTTCTCCTGCCGATCCCCAGCCTGGCTGAGGGCAGCGGCGCGCTCTGGCTCGGCACCCCGCAGGAGGCCGAGGCAGTGCAGTTGCAGCTACGCGGCTTTTTGGCGGTGGCGGGTATCGGGCTGGCGCGGCGGCAGCAAGTCAGGGAGGCCGAGCTGCAACGAACCGCGCGCGACCATTTTTTTTCGATGGTGAACCACGATCTCAAGTCGCCGCTCGCCAGCGTCAAGGCGATGGCCGATCTGCTGGTGCGCAAGGTGCAACGCGGCACGCTCGACCCCGCGACCGAGGCGGGGCGCGCCGACCTGCTGGAGCGGCTCGGCTTTCTCAGCCGCCGTGTGAAGGATATGGCGCTGATGATCGATGAGATCGGCGATGTGTCCACGATCGAGCGCGGGCGAATCCTGCTCAACCCGACGCAGGCCGACTTGGGCAGCCTGGTGCGCATCAGCGTGGATCGAATGGAGCAGGCAAGCGAGCGCTCCATCCAAATAGAGCACGCCGAAAACAGCCGCCTGCCGGTGCTGGTGGACGAGATACGGCTGATCCAGGTGTGTCACATCCTGCTCCAAAATGCTACCGCCTATTCGGAGCCGGAAACCCCCATCGTGGTGCGGCTGACGCGGCAGGAGGGGAAGGCCGCGCAGGTCAGCATCGAGGATCAGGGGATGGGGATCAGAGAGGAGACGCAGCAGCGCCTGTTCTACGAATACGGGCGCTCTGTGCAGGAGCGCTCGACCGGGCTGGGCGTGGGGCTCTACATCGCCTCGGCGCTGCTCCAGGCGCATGGGGGCACGCTCGCCCTTACCAGCCAACCTGGGCGGGGTACGACTGTCCAGTTCACCCTGCCGCTCGTCGCGACCGATTGAGTTGGTGAATGGGAGAACAGAGAAGAGAGAAGTGAGAACAGAGTAGGACTTACGCAGTTGACCGGAGCCCGAAGATCGAGAAGTTGTGCTGGCGGTCGTCGGTCGTCTTCTCAGGTGCGTAAGTCCTGTTGTTTTCTGACAGCACCCTGAAGGCTCGTCAAGCGTAAAATGATAGGTTCGTAGTCCCGCCTTCAGGCGGGGGCCGTTCAATGCCCGCCTAAAGGCGGGACTACGAACAGGGCGGCCTCATTGGTCGTAATCCCTCATTTCAGTCTTGACGAGATACTAGGATCTACACCAGAGTCAAACTCCGCGCCTACACAGTCGTTGTCTCTTCTCTGTTCTCTGTTCCCTCCTCTCCCAGCCCCACTCCCTAGCTTAGCGACAGACCGTGATGGCGATGTCGTCCACGTACAGGCGCGTCGGGTTGCCGCCCACGTTCTCGGTGCCCGCGTACAGGTAGAGGGACTCGCCGATCCAATCGCGCAGGTCATAGGTGAGCGTTTGCCACTCGTTGGAGTGGTACAGCATCATCGGGATCATCGAGGTTGTGTAAATCCCGTTGGCGTCCAGGAGGCCGAGCGCCTGTCGCCCCCCGCCAGTAAGGTTGTCCGTTTGTGGCAGGTAGCGCAGGGTGAGGGTGGCGCTGTCCACGTCAGCGGGCAGGGTAAGGGGCAGGCGCGCGGAGGACCACGTCACCGCGTCGTCGCCCGGAGCTATACCAACGCGCAGGCTGCGCAACCCGTTCCACGTTTCCTCGCTGGTGTAGCGCGCGGCGTACTGGCCCATCAGCATCAGCCAATCGCTGTTCGACTCGAAGGTGCCGTTCGGGATCGGCAGCGCCTCGCAGAGGGGCGGGCGATGCACGAGGGGCAGGAACACCCGCTGGCTCCCGACCGGCGCGCTTGGGCTGCCAGGGCGCGGCGCGGCGGGCCGCGCGGGGCTCGCCCCTGGCGCGAGGGGGCTGACCAGCGTGGCAACGGTGATGGCGCGCTCGTCGCTGCTGCTGCTGCCCGACTCGGTGAACGCCGGTCGCTTTCAAGGTGAAGTTCCCTGCTGGCAGCGAGCCGCTGTCCACCACGACGCTCCAGGGCGGCGCGCTGCTTGACGCGATCAGGCTCTCGTCCAGGTAATAGTCCACGCGCACCACGTTGGTGGTGGCGTCGGCCTGGAGGGTGAAGAGCCCATCGAGCACGCTGCCGTCGCGCGGCGAGGCCATCAGCACGATGGGGGGCTGGCTCACCTGCTCACCCACATCGGAGCGAATCTCGGGCAGGAGCCCGTAGAGCGCGTCGCCCGGGCAGGTGGTGCGGGCGGGGGTGTGGCTGTCACGGTGGCCCAGAATCGAATAGTTGAACCAGCGATCGGGGCTGATGTCCCCCTCGCCGTCCAGCCAGACCGGCGCAAGCGGGGAGATACCGTACTGCTGCGCGCGCGCCACCAGCAGCGATTCGAGGGTGTCGAGCATCACCTGATCCGGCTCATCGTAGGTGAAGTTGCCGATCAGCGAGATGCCCATGGTATTGTTGTTGTAGCCGAGCGCGTGCGCGCCCTCCACCACCTGGCCGTCCGCCTCGGTGCCGTAGCGCCCCTGGTACACATTTCCGTATTGGTCGATCACGTAGTGGTAGCCGATGTCGCCCCAGCCGTTCGTGATCGCGTGGTAGTAGTAAATCGAGCGCACCGCCGCCGCCGGGTCCGGCTCGCTGGGCGAGCTGTAGGTGTGGTGGACGAACATCGCGCGCAGCGACCAGTACTCGCGCGGCCACGACTCGTTGCCATAGCTGTCGAAACGGTAGCTCTCGTTCGCGCCCCACTCCGTGCGCGTGATGACCGTCGGGCCGCCGTCGCTGGGGGTCATGCGCGCGTGAAGCTCGGCAGCGGTGGGGCCGGGGCGACCATCGATCATGGTCACCTTCAGGCCATCCCAGTCAAACGTGCGCCCCGTCGGGTTTTCGAGGGTGGCGCGCAGCTGAAGCTGCCTCCCCTCGATGAAAAGTAGCTCGGTGAAGGTGTTCCCGACCCCATCGGGCCGATCCTCGCCGCCAAGCGTGAGCGGCACCCACTCGCCCCACTGCGCATCGCCCGCGCTGACCCGCACGTCCAGCAGCGGGGTTACCTCGTCGGGCAGCGGCTCGTCCCACGTTACCCCCACCGCCATAAACTCCCAGCCCGGCTCAAACACCTCGCTCAGCAGCGTGCCCTGGGGCGCGCTGAGGCGCAGGGCCCCCGCCTCGCCTGTGAAGCCTGTCATCTGCTGCGGCGCGATCCTGAAATCGGAGGCCAGCGTCTCGCTCGCCTGCGCTTGCGCCTGACGCGGCGCGGGGGCGACGAGCAGGCAAAAGAGGAACAGGGTGAGCAGCAAGGTAATTTTTTTCATGGTGTCTCCAAAGTGGCAGGTCACAGGCGAGCGTGGTGCTGGCCGCTGTTGACGGGTTTGGGCATGCATCGCAGGCGGGAACGGGCAAAGGGGAGTGAGGCGGGTGGGTGGCGGTAGAGAGGTGAGGTGGTGGACTCTACGCGGGGGGACGAGCCGACCGGTACACTGCGCTCGTTCAGGCCATGACGATGCGATTTGGTTGAAAAGCGGTAGGTGCCTCACCTTAGCCCAGCTACCGCCAGGACGCAGTAGGTAGACGGTCCTAACGGTTTTTAGATGAAAGTCCCTTTAGAGAGAGCCGCGCCCCGGCGCAGCGGGCCAGTAGGTAAACAATCCTATGCGGTCAGGGCGCTGCGGAAGGGCGAGGGGGGCAAGCTCGGGTCGGTGGGGACAGTATCGGGGAAGCGCGGCGGGGGCGCATGGGGGATCGGTACGAAAAAACCACCCGCCAGATGGGGGATCGGGCGGGTGGTGAGGAGCGCTATTTGACGGAGCCGACGCTCCGCCATGTGTGACGCAGCGGGGCGCTACAAGATGGATTGGCCCAGCAGCGAGGCGATCAGCTCGACCGAGAGGTTAGCTGTGTGGTTGCGCGTGTCGAGGATCGGGTTGATTTCCACGATGTCCGCGCTGACGACGCGCCCGTCATCGGCGAGCAGTTCCATCAGCAGGTGCGCCTCGCGGTAGGTGAGGCCGCCGGGCACGGGGGTGCCTACCCCCGACGCGATGACCGGGTCGAGCGAGTCCGGGTCGAAGGAGAGGTGCAGGCGCTCCAGGCCGCGCTGGCTGAAGTGGTCGAGCATCTGCCGCGTCACCTCCGCGATGCCCCGCTCGTCCAGGTCGCGCATGGTGAACACCTTGACTCCCTGCTGGCTCAGCAGTGCCCGCTCCTCCGCATCCACCGAGCGCAGGCCGACGATTACCACGTCCTGCGGCTCCACGCGCCCGTCGCCCAGGTAGGGCGCGAGCTCGGCGGGCTCCTGGCCCAGCAGCGCGCCGAGCGGCATCCCGTGCAGGTTCTTGCTGGGCGAGCTGTCGGGGGTGTTAAAATCGGCGTGCGCGTCCACCCAGAGCACCCCCACGCGCCCGCTCGCGCGGACCCCCGCGATGCTGCCCGCCGCCACCGAGTGATCACCGCCAAGGGTCAGCGGCAGCGCGCCCTCCGCGATGGCCTGGGCGCAGCAGGCGGCCAGCTGCCCGTTCAAGCGCGACACCACCGGCAGGTGGCGCAAACCGCTTGGGATGTCGCTCTGCTCCTCTTCCGGCACCGGCACATCCAGGTTGCCCCAGTCGGTCACGCGGTAGCCCAGGCGCGTGAGCCGCTCCGCCAGCCCCGCGTAGCGCAGCGCGGAGGGGCCCATGTCCACCCCGCGCCGCCCCTGGCCCAAATCCATTGGCACGCCGATGATGCGAACTTCTTTGTTCATGTTGATCTCCGATGATTGTTCGTAGAAACTCGTAGAAACTCATAGAAACTGGTGATTGGTAAGCCGAATCCAACCTCGATCCTACATCAAGCATATAAGCTGGATTTTCTCCATTCTCCATTCTCCATTCTCCACCCTCCATTCTTGCCCTCTACCCCCATTCCGGCTACCGTTGCCAGTGATGGACCAGGTGTCTCGATTCAAGGGAGAGGAGCGGGGAGTATGGAATGGTTATTTGCCCTGATTGTCTTGGTGGCGCTCGTGGGGTTGCCGCTGATTCGCGCGTCGGTTCGCATCGTGCAGGAGTATGAGCGCGGGGTGATCTTTCGGCTGGGGCGCATCGCGGGGGCGAAGGGGCCGGGGATATTCTTTATCATCCCGGGCATTGACAAGATGGTGAAGGTGGACCTGCGCACCATCACGCTGGATGTGCCCTCGCAGGAGGCGATCACGCGCGACAACGTGACGCTGCGGATCAATGCGGTGGTGTACTTTCGCGTGTTGAACCCGGTGGATGCGGTGGTCAACATCGAAAATTACCTCGTCGCGACCTCGCAGATCGCGCAGACGACGCTGCGCAACGTGATCGGCCAGGTGGAGCTAGACGAGCTTCTCGCCGAGCGGGAGCAGATCAACGAGCGGCTCCAAACGATCATCGACGACGCGACGGAGCCGTGGGGCATCAAGGTGTCCATCGTGGAGGTCAAGGATGTGGAGCTACCGGAGATCATGAAGCGCGCGATGGCGCGCCAGGCGGAGGCGGAGCGCGAGAAGCGCGCCAAGCTGATCCACGCCGAGGGCGAGCAGCAGGCCGCCGAGTTGCTCGGTGAGGCCGCGAACATCATCGCTGCTGCGCCGGGCGCGCTCCAACTGCGCTACCTCCAAACACTGACCGAGATCGCGGTGGAGCACAACTCCACCATCCTCTTCCCGCTGCCCATCGAGTTGCTGACTTCTTTTATACGGGACAACCCTTCGACACCCCCGGTGCCGCCGCGCCGTCCCGACACAGGCACCCTGGGCGAGAAGCCGGTGGTGTAGGGCGACGACGGACGACCGACGACGGACGACCGACGACGGATTTACCACAGACGAACACTGAGAACACAGAGGAAAAGTAGGACGACGACTAGCGGACCTATCACGTTATGTTCTAGACCGAGGGAACGGACACTGAATGCTGTGCTAGCAGATTGGCTTTGCGTCTCGGTCGTCGCACCCAAGGGGTCCTTGGCGTCGGTCGTCGGCGTTCGTGCGGTCATCTGTCGTCGGTCGTCGGTCGTCGGTCGTCGGTCGTCGGTCAGTACAAATCGGTGCGGCGATCCTCGAAGACGGGGATTTTGCGGCGAATTTCCTCGACTTGGGCGAGGTCAAGGGTGGCGGTGAGCAGGCAGGGCTCCTCGCCCGCCTCGGCGATGGCCTCGCCCCAGGGGTCGATGAGGGTGGAGTGGCCGAAGAAGCGCGTGCCGTTGGGGTCCGCGCCCACGCGGTTGCACGCGGCAACAAAGTATTGGTTCTCGATGGCGCGGGCACGCAGCAGGGTGCGCCAGTGCGCCAGGCGCGGGTGCGGCCACTCGGCGGGCAGCAGGATGAGCCGCGCGCCCGCCAGGGCGTAGCCGCGAAACAGTTCGGGGAAGCGCAGGTCGTAGCAGATGGCGAGCCCCGCCGTGCCCCAGGGCAGCTTCGCCAGCGTCGCGCGCTCGCCCGCGCGAGCCACTGCTCCTCGTCCATCAGCCGAAAGAGGTGCAGCTTGGCGTACTGGTAGGCCAGCGTGCCGTCCGGCGCGAAAAGCGCGAACAGGTTGCGCGGTCGCCCCTCGCTTTTCCCCTCGTAGCCCAGCAGCGAGCCGCCAACCCACATCGCGTGCTCGCGCGCCAGCGCGCGCCATCTCCGCGAAGAGCCCCGCGTCGGGCGGCGTGGCGTGCGTGGTGGCGCGCGTCAGGTCGTAGCCGCTCCCCCACAACTCCGGCAGCAGGAGCAGGTCGCTGCCGCGTGCCGCTGCTTCCGCCGCCGCGCGCCGTGCCTCCGCCAGGTTTTGCTCCGGCTCGCCAACCGCTACGTCGATTTGCGCCAGGGTAGATCGTCAGCGTCGCTCATGCGTCTCGCTCCTCGTGGGGCAAATAATCCTGGATGTGATGCTGCACCGCAAAGGCCGCGGCCTCCGCGCGGTTGCCCACCTCCAGCTTGTGCATCAGGTTGGACACGTAGTTGCGCACCGTACCGTTCGACAGGTGCAGCGCGCGGGCGATCTCCTTGTTGGTCTGCCCCTCGGCCACCAGCGCCAGCACGCGAAGCTCCTGCTCGGTCAGCTCGGCAAAGACGCTGCCCTCCGCCAGCCGCTCCACGTCGCGCACGCGGTTGAAGACGCGCTTGGTCACCTTCGGGTCGAGCAGCGCCTCGCCGCGCCCCACCGCTTCCAGCGCGCGAATCAGATCGTCCGAGCCGATCTGCTTGAGCACGTAGCCGCTCGCCCCCGCGCGGATCGCGTCAAAGAGTAGCTCGTCCTCCGCGTAGGAGGTCAGCATGATGACTTCCACGTCGGGCATCGTCTCGACGATCTCGCGCGTCGCCTCGATCCCGCTGCGCCCCGGCATCCGAATGTC
The DNA here is from genome assembly GCA_963845765.1 of uncultured Chloroflexia bacterium. Taxonomy (GTDB): domain Bacteria; phylum Chloroflexota; class Anaerolineae; order Ardenticatenales; family Ardenticatenaceae; genus CAWJTI01. The sequence continues at coordinate 353,567 of CAWJTI010000008.1, read as the reverse complement.
CATGACCACCACGTCGGGGCGATGCTGCTTGGTACGGGCCACCGCCTCGTCGGCATTGCTCGCCTCGGCCACCACCTCGAAGTGTGGGTAGCGGCTTAGCAGGGCGTTGAGCCCCAGCCGCACGACCTCGTGGTCATCTGCTAGCAAGATTCGCAAATATTTCACAAGTTTTCGCTTTCCATCCTCATGAGACTCCCTTTTTCGCCGCTTTTCAGCTCGACGTGGTGCGGCAGTGTCAGCTCGACGATGGCACCCCCGCCCGCGCGGTTGACCCAGCGGATCGTCCCCCCGAGGAGCGAGGTGCGCGCGCGCAGGTTGGGCACCCCTTGCCCGCCCGGTCGGAACGCCCCGCCCGGCGGCAGGCCGCGCCCGTTGTCGGTGACGGTCAGCACGAGCGCGTCGGGGTTGCCGCTGAGCGCGACGACGATCTCCTGCGCCTTGGCATGTTTCAGGGCATTGATGATCGCCTCGCGCGCGATTTGCAGCAGGTGCGTGCGGCTCTCGACCGGGTAGCGCGGCAGGGTGCCCTCCAGCCGATACTCGATCTCCTGCGCGCTCTGGCTGCGCATCTCGCTGACCAGCAACCCCATCGCCTCGGCCAGCTGCCCCTCGCCATCGCTCAACTCGAAGATGTAGCGGCGCACATCCTGGATCGTCTTGTTGAGCAAGTCGATGGCCGCGCCCAGCATCTGCTCGGCGGCGGCGGGGTCGCTCCGCATGAGGGTCATCCCGTTGTCCAGCATCAGCCCCGCCCCGTAAATCGCCTGGATCGTGCCATCGTGCAGGTCGCGCCCGATGCGCTGGCGGTCGGTGGCGAGGGCGCGCAGCCGTCGCCATCTCCTCCATCGAGCGCTGCAAGCTCCAGCCGGAAGATGGTGAGCGCCTGGATCATCGCGTAGGCGAGCACCCCAATCGCCAGCAGGCGCGGGATCGCAATCGGGATGCCCCACAGCGCGGGCAGCACCCCCCGCACCGCCTCGGTCGAGAGGGGGATGAGCAGGCCACCGAAAAGCGCGTAGGAGCCGATGGAGAAGCCCGCCACGCGCAGCCAGCTGAACGATGTGGTCGGGCAGGTTCAGCGCGGCCACCTGGCGCGCCTCGTTGCGAATGCCCCAGCGCGGCGAGCAGCGCGCCGGTGAAGACGAATAGCGGGCGCGCGCTCTGCTCGAAGCGCAGGCGCAGCAGCAGCGGCTCGATGCCCCGCGTGTGCCCCGCGAGCAGCAGCAGCGCGCCAATCGCGGCGAGCAGCCAGGGCACGCGCGGGGTCCAGGCGTTGTTCCAGTTGAGCTTCATCCCGAAGTGAAGCAGGAACGTGTAGCTTGCCAGCATCACGAGCAGTTGCATCAGGCGCAGCAGCGCCAGCTCGTTGGCGGCGAGCAGGGATTGCTGCTGCGGGATGAAGATGTCGCCCCAGATGGCAAAGGCGTTGCTCAGGCCGAAGGCGGCCAGCAGCGGCACCGAGCGCGCCAGTTCCAGGCGGCTCTCGCGCCGCCATTGCAGCGCGACGGAAAGCCCCAGCACAAAAAAAACCTGCCCGTACACTGCCAGCAGGACCACCTCGTTGGTGGCGAAGAGGCGCGTCAGATACGCTTCCATGCGCTACAGCGCCGCCTCAATCTCCTTCAGGTGCATCTTCTCGTGCAGGCCGATGATCCGAAAAATCTTGGCGACGGTCATATCGCCCAGGGCGGGGTGGCGCACTGCCAGCTCAAGCTGCTCCTCGCTCAGGCGGTTGAAGAGCGCCTCGGTGCGCTCGCGCTGCGCGGCCATGGCGGCGAGGATGTCGTCGCGCTCCAGGCGGCCCCGCTGCGCGAGGCGCTGCCGGTTGTGCTCGTCCAGGTCGAGCGAGGCGGGCAGGCGCGCCCCATCGCCGCGCACCGCCACCGCGATGACGCGGCAGTGGTCCTCCTCCGCATTCGCCAGGTGCGTCAGGCAGTCGCGGATGCTCCACTCCCCCTCCACCGCGCGCTCCATCGCCTCCTCAGGCAACGCCCCTACCACGGCAATCAACTGCTCGCGCTGCTTCGCCAGCTTCTCCAAAATCCCTTGCGCCACGGTGCGCTCCTTTTTTAACGGTTCCAATCAGTCGTACAGGAAAATTATAGCGGGGGCACGGGGCGCGGCAAGGGGTGATGAAGGTGAGGGGGTGAGGGGGTGAGAGGGGGTGAGGGGGTGATGAAGGTGAGGGGGTGAGGGGACAGGGGGACAGGGGGAAAGGGGGACAGGGAGAAGGGAACAACTTCTCCCTTCTCCCTTCTCTATCTTCCCTTCTCCACTTTCCTATTCCTTTTTGCGCTTTTGCTTCTCGACGACGCGGGCTCCGGTTTCGACCCACTCGTCTACGACGTGGCCCATGCGGTGCTGGAAGGAGCCGAGGCGGGCGCGCTGGTAGCGCATCCAGCGGCGCGCGGCCTGGGTGTTGCTCGCGCTGGGCTGGACCGTCTCGGCTACCCATTTGACGACGGCAGCCCCCCAGGTCAGGCCGCCGCCAAAGCCGACGACCACCACGTTGTCGTTTTGCTTGAGCCGCCCCTCCTCGATGGCCTCGCAGAAGGCCACGGGGATGGAGGCGGCGGAGGTGTTGCCGTAGCGATGGATGTTGACATAAACCTTCTCCATCGGCAGGGCGAGCTGCTTGGCGGCGGCCTCGATGATGCGGATGTTGGCCTGGTGGGGGATAAAGAGGTTCACATCCTCGCGGTTGAGCCCCGCCTTCAGGATCGCCGCGTCTGCCGCGCGCCCCATGATGCGCGTGGCGAAGCGGAAGACCGCGCGCCCGTTCATTTCCAGCGCGTGCAGGTTCAACTCCGGGCCGAGCAGCGGTTTGTAGGAGTTGCCGACCACCGGGCCGGTGAGCAGGTCGCCACCGGAGCCGTCGGAGCCCAGATCGAAGGAGAGCAGCCCGCCTGGCTCCTCGCTCGCTTCCAGGTAGAACGCGCCCGCCCCATCGCCAAACAGGACGCAGGTGCCTCGGTCGGTCCAGTCGAGCATGTGCGACATGCACTCGGAGCCGATGACGAGCGCATTCTGGTACGCGCCGCTGATGATCATCTGGCTGGCAACGCTGAAGGCATACACAAAGCCGGAGCAGGCCGCGCCCAGGTCGAAGGCGGCGGCGCGCTCCGCGCCGAGCATGTCCTGCACCGAGGACGCGGTCGAGGGCATGACGCGGTCCGGCGTCATCGTCGCCACGATGATCAACTCCACCTTGGCGGGGTCCTGATCGGCGCGGCGCAGCGCTTCCAGCGCGCATTTGAAGGCCATCGAGGTGGTGGTGTCGTTCTCGCCTGCAATGCGCCGCTCGGCGATGCCGGTGCGGGCGCGAATCCACTCGTCGTTGGTATCCACGATGCGAGCTATATCGTCGTTGGTCATCACTTTTTCGGGGACATACTTTCCCCATCCGCGAATGTGCGCGTACAGGCGCATGGCATTCCTCTTGACACTTGTTGTTCGGTAGATGGCAGGCGCGGGGCGACCGGAACGGTGCGGGTCGCCGCGTCGCTGCGGTAAAGGGTCTAAAATGGTGTGACGGGGCGATGAGACAGACACGCTTCCTGCCACGCCGGGCGGGCAATGGTTGCTCCAACGGGGCAGAGGCGATGCCCTGCACGCCTCATCTCCCTGTATTAAACCCACCCCTGCTTGAAACGTTACGCACCGCGCGTGAGCCGCCAGCCCAGCGCGGCGAGCAGCACCCCCAACGCGAGCGCGAGGGCGAGCCAGTCGCGCCCGGTCATGCGCAGCGGGTGGCGTACCGTGCGCGGCGTGGGGTTCCCGACACCGCGCGCCGTCATCGCGAGGGTCAGGGTGTCCACGGTGCGAAACACATGGATGATCAGCGCCACAAACACCGGCCCCAGCCCGCGCAGCCGCTTGAGCAGGTCGCCGCGCGTGGCGTCCCAGCCTCGCGCCGCCTGCGCCTCCTGAATCTGCTCGATCTGGCGCGCAAAGGAGGGGATGTAGCGCAGCGCTACCGCCAGCGTCAGCCCCCAGCGGTAGGGCAGGCCGAGCGCAACAAGGCCGCGCACCAGTTCCTGCTGCGTTGTCGTGAAGAGCAACGCCATGACCAGCAGCGACATCGACCAGAGGCGCAGTGCGGTTTCCAGGGCGAGCAGCACGCTCGCCCCCGTGACGGACAGCGGCCCCACCTGCACCAGGGGGCTGCCCGGCAGCGCCGCCATCCACGGAAAGAGCAACAGGATGACCACGAGCACCCAGCGAAGCTGCGCCAGCACCCACGTCACGCGCGACAGGGGCACGCGGCTCGACAGCAGGCCTAGGTGCAGCGTGCCCAGCAGGAGCAGCAGCGCCCCCACACCGTCCGCGACGATGAAAAGCAGCGCGCCCACCCCCAAGATCGCCAACTTGCTCCGGGGGTCTAGCCGCTGGAGCCAGCCCGGCGCGTTCGCGTAAAGATCAAAAAGCACTCAGCACGCTCTTGGGGTGATGAGAGGGGGTGAGGGGGTGAGGGGGATGAGGAGGGTGATGAAGGTGAGGGATTCCATTTTCCATTTTCCATTTCCTGTTTCCATTCTCCATTCTCCATTCTCCGTCATCACTCAGCACTCACCGCTGCGACAAACTCTTCCACGGTGAGCAGGTTGTTGGGCAGCCAGGGGAGCTTTCCCGCGAGGCGGGTGACGGGCGGCGGGCGCAGGTCGAAGCGACGGAGCGGTGCGGCATCCGCCAACAGCTGGCGCGGCGCGCCGTCCAGCGCAACCCGCCCCTCCGCGATGATGACGAGGCGCTCGGCGAGGGCGGCGACGAGGCGCATGTCGTGGGTGATGAGCAGCAGCGTGTGCCCCGCCGCGTGTAGCGCTTGCATTTCCCGTACCAGGCGCGCGGTGAGGGGCGCGTCCAGCCCCGTGGTGGGCTCGTCCAGCACCCAGATGGGCGGCTGCATCGCCCACACCGACGCAATCGTGACCAGGCGGCGCAGCCCGTAGCCGAGCACGGCGGGCGGTGCCTCCGCCCACGGCTCCAACTGGAAGCGCGCCAGCGCCGCCTCCACCCGCTCGCCCACCTCCGCCTCGCTTAGGCCCAGGTTGCGCGGGCCAAACGCCACCTCCTCCCGCACCGTCACCGCGAAGATTTGCAGGTCGGGGTTTTGGAAGACATAGCCCACCTGCTGCGCCAACTCGCCCACGCGCCGCCCGGCGGTCGGGGTGCCAAACAGGGACAGCATGCCCCGCTGCGGGCGCAGCAGCCCGTTGAGATGCTTGGCAAACGTTGTTTTCCCGCCGCCATTGGCCCCCGCCAGCGCCACAAACTCGCCCGCCCCCACCTCGATGGAAAGCCCCGCCAGCGCCAGGGGTCCGTCCGGGTAGCGGAAGTGTAGCGCCTCGGCGCGGAGGGCGGGGGAGGGGTGAGGAAGGGTGAGGGGGTGAGGGGGTGAGGGGGTGAGGGGGTGAGGGGGTGAGGGGGTGAGTTGATATTGTCGGTCGGTCGTCGCACCCAGAGGGCACCCGTCGGTCGGTCGTCGGTCGTCGGTCGTCGGTCGTCGGTCGTCGGTCGTCGGTTTGTTGACTTTGGATGTTACCAACGGTGCCGCCTCGGTGCTCGTCAGGGGCTGGCCGGGCAGGTGCAGGGCGTGGGCGACCTCCGCGATTTGCGGCGGCTGCACTGCGAGGCGCTGTAGGGTCTCGACCTGGGACAGGATGGCGCGCGTCGGGCCGTCGAGCACCAGTTTCCCCTCGTGCAGGACGAGGACGCGCTCGGCCCAGCGCGCCACCCACTCCGCATCCTGCTCGATGACCAGGATCGTCGTTTCCTGCTCCGCCTTGAGGTCGTCGAGCAGCGCGGCAACGGCGCGGCGGCCCAGCGGGTCCAGCCCCGCCATCGGCTCGTCCAGCAGCAGGACGCGCGGGCGCATGGCGAGCACGCTCGCCAGGGCGAGCCGCCGCTGCTGCCCGCCGGACAGCTGCCAGGGCGCGCGCTCGCGCAGCCCCTCCAACCCGACGCGCTCCAGGACCCATGTCAGGCGGCGCTCGATCTCGGCGGGGGGCAGCCCCAGCCCCTCCAGCCCGAAAGCCACCTCGTCCTCGACCGTCATGTTGAACAGCTGGTGGTCCGCCTCCTGAAACACCAGCCCGACATGCTCGCTCAGCGCGGCGGCATCGGTCGCGCGCACGTCAAAGCCCGCCACCTGGACCTCGCCGCCGAGCGTGCCGCCCGTGGCGTCGGGCACCAGCCCCGCGAGCACCAGGGCGCAGCGTCGTCTTGCCCGCGCCGGTCGCGCCCATCAGCGCCACGCGCTCGCCCGCGCCGACGTGCAGTGAGAGTCCATCCAACAGCAAACGCCCCTCGTCAGGTGGGACGAGGGGCGGGTAGCGAAAGGTGAGGTCGCGTATCAGGATCACAGGGGGTTGCGCGACCGGTCACTCCGTGTAGCGGGCGAGCGGCGGGTAGGCGCGGCGAACCAGGTCCGCCAGGGGGATCGCGACAATCGCGCCACCGATGTTTTGGAGCACGTTGAAGGGCCACTCGGTGAGCGCCTGCGCGGGGCCACCCCAGCCCACCGCTGCGCCAAAGTACTCGCCCAGGAAGTAGACCCCAACCATGACGAGGGTGCCCGCCGCCGCGCCGAGGAGGCGGCTCTTCATCGTGCCGGGGCGCGCGAGGTAGCCCGCCACTAACCCTTGCAGGCCGTGCGCCACAAAGGTAAGCGGGGCAAAGCTCGCGTAGCCCAGCGACAGGTCGGCGAGCGCCGCGCCGACCCCGCCCGCGACGAAGCCGGGCAGCGGGCCGAGCAGGAAGGCGGTCAGGTAGACGGCGGTGTCGCTGAAGTTGAAGAAGCCGGTGCCGACCGGCACCACGAAGAAGCGCGTCACGACCGCGACGAGCGCGATCATCAATGCGATGAGCACGTAAAACTGGTTGCTGTTTTTCCGCATGGGTTATCCTCGGAGTAGGGTAAAAGCCTCAACTATTTTACAACTGGCTGCCCAACTATCAAAAGGAGCCCGCTCACCGCCCCAGCACGTAGAGCAGCCGCTCCAGCGGCCAGACGATGAGCAGCAGCGCGGCGTCCAGGACGATGGTGATGACAAAGGCGAAGGTGAGCCACGCGGCGGCGCGCAGCCCCACCAGGGTGAGGAAATCCGGTGCCTGCCGCACCCCGATGACGAAAAAGAGCAGGAGCCCGACCAGCAGAGCGAAGGCGGCCAGCATCGGCCAGCCCTCGCGGTCGCTGGCACTGGGCATCATTCCATTGGCGAGCGCGAAGAGCAGGTACAGGTAAACCCAGGCGTCGCTGGCGGACAGCACAGTGGGCAGCGCATAGAGCAGCGGGGCCAGGCTGTTCACCCCGAGCACCTCGATGGCGGGGATGGGCAGGGCGAAGGCCCGCTGTGCGAGCAAGGCGACCGCTACGCTGCCAAACAAAAAAGGGGCCACGCCGATCAGTGAGCCGCGCACAAAATCGGTACGCTCCACCGACACGCGCCCGAGCACCATGCGGCCCTGGCTGTCCAGGGGGCTGGGCAGCAGGTGAGGGCGACCCGCGCGCACGCCGAGCAGCCGCGCCATCATCCAGTGCGCCACCTCGTGCAGGGCGGTGCCTGGCCACACAAAGAGCGCGTAGAGCAGCATCGCCACCGTCGGCTGGTGGGTGAGGCGATAAAAAAAGCGGATGAGCAGCTGCGTCACCAACCGATACGCGACACCGAGCGCGCCGAAGGTCAAGACAAAGGGCAACCACGGTTGCAGGGGCTCGGGGAGCATGGAGATATTAGGTATTAGGTATTAGGTATTGGAGATTAAGTGGGAATTGTGGCTATTCGCGCAACAACAATATAGTTATGAGCAAGATGCAGTTGCGATCTGCGATCTGCAATCTCCAATCTGCAATCTAATCTCTAATCTCTAATCTCCACTACTAATTTCTGCCGGTTGAGGGCGAGGGTGCGCTCGGCCTCGTCGGCGAGGTCGTCGAAGCTGTAGGCCATGAGCGGGTAGGCAAAGAGCATCATCCCCACGCCGAAGAGCAGGCCGGTGACGAGGCGCAGCCAGGAGTTGAGGGTGCTGGCGGTGGTGCCGGTGTAGAATTCGAGGGGCTGGTTGCCAAAGAGCGGCATCGCCCAACTGTTCGTTTCGCGGAAGCCGAGGCCTGTCACCTCTGAGAGCAGGTGGCTCGTCCCGTCGAGCGCCATCGGCAGCACGAACAGGAAGAGCAGCCAGAGAGGGATAGGCGACATGGAGCGGCGGCGCGACAGGAGCCAGTAAATCAACCCGCCCAGAAAGGCCCCGCCATACATGGAAACCATGCGATCGGAGAAGCCGAGCTTCCACCCCATCTCGGGCGAGCCGATGTACTGGCGCAGCGTCAGCAGGGTGCTGTCGTCGGCCCCCGCCGTCACGATGGTGTCCAGATTGTACATCGTGAGCGGCGCGTCGGGCGCGAAGAGGAAGAAGGAGCGCTCCGGCAACTGGTGGCAGGTAAAGCTGTAGATCGTGTAGGTGACACGCGCCGCGCCATCCCACCCGAGCGCCATGAAGGTGGGGGCCAGCAGTGCGCCGACCAGCAGCGCGCCCCAGAAGCCATTGACGAAAAAGAGCCAGTGGCGCGAAAAAAACGCGGCAAAGCGCTGGATGCCGATCACGAGCGCCCGTATGACGGGCGACATCGGCGGCTTGCGGCTGATGGTTGACTTTTCCCACTGCATCTTGCACCTGCCTGTTTGGGGGGATCGTTCTGGAGCGGATTCTACCCCCGCTACGCCAAAATGTTAAAGCACCGCGCCTGTGGGGGTTTACCCCACCGCGAGCGCAAGTTCCAGGTCGCGGATCGAGCGGAAGGTGACCCCCTTGCCGTACATGTCGCGGAAAGAGTTCAGCATCCACTCGGTTTTGAAGAGCGCTATGGTGCGCCCCTTGCTGTCCTCCAGGCGGAAGGCATTGTTGCTCCAGGGTATCGCGTCGATCGTCTCGCGTGGCGCGTCCACCCAGCGCGCGACGGTGTAGGGCAGCCGCTCCATGCGCGTCTCGGTGTTGTACTCGGTTTCCAGGCGGAAGCGCACCACATCAAACTGAAGCTCGCCCACCGCCGCCAGCACCGGCTCGCGGCCCATCACGCCCGGCTGGTAAAAGACCTGGATCGCTCCCTCTTTTTCCAGTTGGGAAAGCCCCTTCCAGAATTGCTTGTAGCGGTTCGTGTCGGTGTGGATCAGGCGCGCGAAGTGCTCCGGCTGGAAACGCGGCATCGGCTCAAACTCGACCGGCGCACCGGTGCAGAGGGTGTCGCCGATGGCGAATTGGCCCGACGAGATCAGCCCAATCACGTCGCCTGGGTAAGCCTCCTCCACCGTCTCGCGCTCCTGCGCGAAGAAGCTGTGGCTGTTGCTGAGCCGCACCTCCTTGCCCTCGCGCGGGTGCTTGACCACCATCGAGCGCTCGAACTTGCCGGAGCAGACGCGCAGGAAGGCGATGGAATCGCGGTGGCGCGGGTTCATGTTCGACTGAATCTTAAAAACGAAGCCCGAAAACTCGTCGCCAAGCGGCATCACCCGCTGCGAGCCGTCGGAGGTACGGCGCGCGGTCGGCTGCGGCGCGATGCTCACAAAGTTGTCGAAAAACAGTTGCACGCCAAAGTTGGTAAGCGCCGAGCCGAAAAAGACCGGCGTGATCTCGGCGCGCAGGAAGGCGTCATGCTCGAAGGCGGGCAGCACCCCCTCGATCAACTCCACATCCTCCTGGAGCTTGTCCAGAAGCTTCGGGCCGATGATCTCGGCGAGGCGCGGGTCGTCCAGCGTGCTGATCTCGACCTTGGCCTGCTTCGCGCCGTGCGCGGTGCGCTCGAAGAGATGCACGGTCTGCGTCGCGCGGTCGTACACCCCCTTGAAGTTCTCGCCATCGCCGATGGGCCAATTCATCGGCACGGGGGTCAGCCCCAGCACCTTCTCGATCTCGTCGAGCAGGGCGAGCGGCGGCTGCGCCGGGCGGTCCATCTTGTTGATGAAGGTGAGCACGGGGATACCGCGCTCGCTCGTCACCTCGAAGAGCTTTTTGGTCTGCGCCTCGATGCCGCGCGCCGCGTCGATGACCATCACCGCGCTATCCGCCGCCGTCAGGGTGCGGTAGGTGTCCTCGGAAAAGTCCTGGTGGCCGGGGGTGTCCAGCAGGTTGATGATGTGCGCCTTGTAGGGGAACTGAAGCACCGTCGAGGTGATGGAGATGCCGCGCTCCTGCTCCATCTTCATCCAGTCGGAGGTGGCGGTGCGGCGATTCTTGCGCGCGCGCACCTGCCCCGCCTCCTGCACCGCGCCACCGTAGAGCAGCAGCTTTTCCGTCAGCGTCGTCTTGCCCGCGTCAGGGTGGGAAATGATCGCGAACGTGCGCCGCTTCTCCACCGCTTCTTTCATTTGTCCGGTTGTCTGGTCGCTATCGCTCATAGGGAATACTTATCCGAAGTCCGACGTCCAATGCAAGAGGCTGCACCGCTCGTCTCTGGCTCAGCGCGGTTGGGGCGCTGATCGGTTGGACGTTCGACTAACATAAAAACGGAACGCACGCGGCGTCCCGTCGGGTTGCTCAAGATTATGTCTATATTTTGCCAGAAAAGCACCGTATGGTCAAAAGCGACGACCGACGACGGACAGATCACCACAGAGAACACAGAGAGCACAGAGGAGAATGGAGAATGGAAAATGGAAAATGGAAGATGGACTCTATTTCCCGCTGCTCTCCCCTCACCTTCATCACCCCCTCACCCCCTCACCCCCTCACCCCCTCACCCTCACGGTCCCCACTGCGGGTGGCTGGCGGCTCCCTCGGCGGTGAGGGGCAGGGCGGGGGCGTCGGGGGTGGCGAGGGGGAGCAGGGAGAGGTCGCCCTGCGCGACGAGGATGAGGGCGTCGTCGAGCGCGTCCCAGGCGAGCCAGAGCACGTCCAGGGCGGGCTGGCCCGGCGGGGGGAAGAGGGGGGTAGGGGGCTGCGTTGCATCGCGCCGCATCAAGGTGTAGCGGCTGCTCACCGTCAGGGTGGAGGACTCTACCTGCCCGTAGAGCAGCCGCGAGCGCGGCAGGGCGAGGGGGGCTGAAAAGGGGCCAACCCCTTCGGCCAGCAGCGCGGCGCGCCCCGCGAGCGAAAGGCGGAACAGGTCGAAGCGCTCGCTTTGCTCCCCGCTGGCGGGGGGGGCGGGCGAGCCGTCCAGGGGTCGCCCTCGCTGCGGTGGATCGTGGCGAACAGCGCCTGGCTGTCCGGCGACCAGGTGAGTTGGGGGGTCCAGACCCAGGGGGCGTGCGTCTCGTAGGGGAGAAACTCGGCAAGCAGCCGCTCCGTGCGCGGGCTGCCCTCCGCCAGGCCGAGCAGGCCCACGCGCGTCGCGTCGCCCCAGGCAAGCCACGCGCCATCCGGCGACCACGCCCAACTGCGCCCCCACCAGCCGAAAAGCGACTGGCTCGCGGGCAGCAGCGTCGCAAGCTCGCCGCGCGTGCCTGCCGCGCTCACCGTGAAGAGGCTCAGATCGTTGTGGGCGCTCCAGCCGGGCGGGGTCGGGGCGCGCGCAGCGGTGGACAGCGCCACCTGGAGCGGGCACGCGGCTTCCGCTGGGGTATCGCACGGCTTCCAGCCCGCCCAGAGCACGCTATCCAGGTCGAGCGAGTGAGGCTGATCGTCCTCGGCGCGCGTACTCACCAGCCAGAGCGTGTTCAGCGGCCCGCCCTGCCCCGCCTCGCCGCCCAGCGGGCGACGGGTGAACAGCAGCCACGCCCCGTCGGGGGAGAGCGCGAAAACGTGCCCGTCCAGGTCGCCCTCCTGCGTGAGCGGGCGCTTTTGCAGGCTGTCACCGCGCATCAGCCAGGCGTTGCCCTGCTCCAGGTAGGCGATGGTGCCCTGGAAGGGCACGGGGTCGCCGCTGCCGCGCGTGCCGACGACCAGCACCTCCGCCACCGGCGCGGCGACAGGCTCCCGCGCCAGAAGCTCGCGCCCCACCTCGACCCCATCTTCCAGGGTGAGGCGGAAGGTGAGCTGCTCCTGCCCGTTTTGCCCCAGCTGCACCAGGCGCGACTCGCCCTGTGCCAACGTCACATCGCGGCGGGTGGTGCGCTCGAAAGGCACGACCCGCTCCTCCACGATCTCGCGCTGGCGCACGCGCACCACCCGCACCGCCATCTCGCGCGCCAGCAGCGTGTAGCTGGGCGGCTCCACGCGGTCCTGCTCGCCGAGCACGATGCCCGCCTGCTCCAACAGCGCCCCGACCGTCGCGGCCCCCTCGCTGGCGAGCCAGCGCCGCTGCCCGTCCGCATCCAGCAGCACGCGCGGCTCCTCGCGCGGGAAAGTGCAGGCAGCAAGCAGGGGGAGCAGCGACAGCAGCAGCAGGAGCGAAGAGAGCCTTGACATGGGGCGAGATGGTAGCGAAGCGCGGCGGTTGTGCAACCTGGCAGCCCGCGCGGCGCGGCTGGCGGGCAACTTTGCTACGCGTGTTGGGCACTTTCCCTACGCTTGGGGCAGCGCTCCCCGTTTGGGGCGTGGTACTTTTGACGAACCTCTCGCTTTTTCATAGAATATAGAAATGTAAAGAGGGCGCTTGCTGCGCCCTCTCCTATTGCATCAACGCAGACGGAGTCGAAACGACTCTTTTTAGAGCGTTTCAACCTCTCCGATTTTTGCTCAAAAGGAAAACTCATGGACCATATTACACTTTTTGCACAGAACCGCTCGTTGACGGGAAAGGCGGTCAAGCGCCTCCGCAAAGAGGGGGTGATCCCCATCGTGGTGTACGGTGGCACGGTTGAGGGCGCGATCCCGCTTCAGGTGAACGAGCGCGATTTGAACCGCGTGCTCCGCAGTGCGGGCGCGGTGCGCGTGATCGATCTTCAGGTGGATGGCACGCGCTACCCCGTGCTGACCCGCGAGGTGCAGCGCCACCCGACCCGCCACGCCATCACACACGTGGACTTTCTGGCTGTTCGGCTCGATCAGCTGATCCAGGCGGAAGTTCGCATCGTGCTGATCGGCGAGGCTACCGCGCTGGAAACCTCCCTCGGCGTGCTGTCCCAGGTGTCGGACCGCGTGATGGTCGAGGCGCTGCCGGAAAAACTGCCCGGACACATCGATTTGGACATCTCCGACCTGTCCGAGATCGGCCAGATGGTGACCGTGGCCGACCTCCCCAAGAGTGGCGATTACACCATCATCTCTGACCCGGAGACGCTACTCATCGCGGTAGTGGTGCCGACCCGCGCCCCGTTGACCGACGCGGAAGAGAGCGATGAGGCTGCCGACCTGGCACTCTCAGGGGATTCGGACAAGCGCGATGACGAGGACGAGGACGCCGACGAAGCGTAAGCATCTCCTTCTGGAGGGCTCTTGTTGAAAGGGCAGGGCCGTGCCCGCGCGGTGCGCCCTGCTCTTTCCTATCTGAAGAGGAAGTAACCCATGTTGAACCCCCTATACTGGATGATGGGCTTGTTTTCCCGCGACATTGCTATTGACCTGGGCACTGCCAACACGCTGGTGATGGTGCGCGGGCAGGGCATTGTGATCAACGAGCCTTCCGTTGTGGCGATTGAGAAGCGTACCAAAAAGGTGCTCGCGATTGGTGCGGAAGCCAAAGAGATGGTGGGGCGTACCCCCGCCAGCATCGTCGCCATTCGCCCGCTGCGCGACGGGGTGATCTCGGATTTCGATGTGACCGAGAAGATGTTGGCCTACTTTATCCACAAAGTTCATACCAACATTTTGAACCCGCGCCCCGCGCCGCGCATCGTCGTCGGCATCCCCGGTGGGGTCACCGAGGTGGAGAAGCGCGCGGTGCACGACGCGGCGCTGAGCGCGGGCGCGCGCGAGGCGCACCTGATCGAGCAGCCCATGGCGGCGGCCATCGGCGCGGGGCTGCCCGTGATCGACTCGCATCGGCTCGATGGTCATCGACATCGGCGGCGGCACCACCGAGGTGGCGGTCTGCGCGCTGGGCGGCATCGTCGTCAACACCTCCATCCGCGTGGCGGGCGACGAGTTGGACCAGGAAATCATCAACTACGCGCGCCAAAAGTACAACCTGCTCATCGGCGAGCGGATGGCGGAGGAGACCAAAAAGCTGATAGGCTCCGCTTACCCGCTTGAACAGGAGCAGACGATGCTGCTGCGCGGGCGCAACCTGATCACCGGCCTGCCCGAAGGGGTGACGGTGAGCAGTATCGAGATTCGCGAGGCGCTGAGCGGGCCGATTTCCACCATCGTGGATGCGGTGCGCGCCACCATCGACGAGACCCCGCCCGAGCTGGTCGCTGACCTGATGGTGAACGGGATCGCCCTGGCGGGTGGCGGCGCGCTGCTGCAAGGGCTGGCCGAGCGGCTGAGCGAGGAGACGCGCATCAATGTCTACGTCGCCGACGACCCCCTTGGCTGTGTGGTACGCGGCGCGGGCAGCGTCCTCGACAACTTTGAGGCGCTGCGCAAGGTGCTCGCCCCCACCCAGCGCGCCATGCAACCTCACTAGGGGTATTGGAGATTTGGTATTAGATATTGAGGTTGGAGGTTTGGGGGCTTTGTGCTCCATGACGATCCAACTACCCAATACCCAATACCCAATACCCAGTATCTATTAGCTGTCATGACGAGAGTCCGTAGCCATCTGATCACCTTTGCGGGGTTGTTGCTCTTTGCTTTCCTGCTCATCGTGCTGGACCAGAGCCGTCGCCTGGAGGCACCGCAGGACGTGGGGCAACGATTGACACGGCCCGCCGAGGTGGGTTTTTCGGCGTTGGGGCGCGGCGTGACGGGCTTTTTCGACAAGCTGCAACGCCTCAACGAGATGGAAGCGGAAAATGAGACGCTGCACCGCCAGATTGACGAGTTGTCACTGGTAAACGTGCGCGTGCGAGAGTTGGAGGGGGAGATCGAGCTGCTGCGCGAGCAGCTTGGCTTCAAGGAGGAGTTCCCCAACTACACCCTCCAGGTGGCGGAGATTGTGGAGCAGGAAACCCCCGCGCGCATCGTCGGTGGCGAGGTGAGCAACCTGATCCAGGCGGTGCGCATCAACCAGGGGCGCGAGTCGGGGATCGAGGTGGGGATGAGCGTCATCACGGCGCGCGGGCTGGTCGGGCAGGTCTCGCAGGTGGGCAACGGCTGGGCCAAGGTGCTGCTCGCCACCGACGAGACGAGCCGCGTGACCGCTTTCGTGCAGGAGGGGCGCGCCACCGGCGTCGTCGAGGGGACCGGTGACGGGTTGGTGATGCGCTACATCCCGCACGAGCAGCGCGTGGAGCCGGGGGATGTGGTGCTGACGGCTGGGCTGGGCGGCCTCTTCCCCAAGGGGCTGGTCATCGGCACTATCGAGTCGGTGGAGCGCGGCGATATCAACCCCTGGCAGGAAGCGGTGGTGCGCTCCACGATTGACTTTTCCCACCTGGAGTACCTTTTCGTGATTCGCTCCTTCGTCCCGACCCCGGCGGAGAGCGAGGTTGCCCCGCCCATTGAGCCGTCCCCCACCCCGCCGGTTGAGCCGTCCCCCACGCTGGAAGAGAGCGCGCCGTGAGCCCCTGGCTGCTGCTGCTCCTGCTGGCGGGGGTGCTGCAAAGTAGCCTGCTCTCCGAACTTTCCTATTTCGGGGTCCACCCGAACCTGGTACTGGTGCTCGTCGTGGGCTGGACCCTGCTGCGTAGCGGGCGCGAGGGGCTGATCTGGGGGCTGGTGGGGGGCATCCTGCTGGACCTTTACTCCTCCGCGCCCTTCGGCGTCTTCACCATCGCGATGCTCATCGTCGCCTTTGTGGTAAGCTTTGCGGAAGCGCTGCCCTTCCACACCACGCTCCTGCTCTCGCTGGGGATCGTGTTCCTGATGTCGCTGCTCCTCAACATCGTGGCGATGGTGATGATGCAGAGCCTGGGCTGGGACGTGGCCTGGGGCAGCTTGAGCGCGCGTTTGCCACCCGCTGCCCTGTTGGATACCCTGCTGCTCCTCCTCCTGTACCGTCCCCTCCGCGTGTTGAGCCGCCTTGCGGGGGCGCGTGCCATCGAGTGGGGCACGCCACGGTAGCCTGCGCCGCGCGCGCCCTGTCAACCCTCACGCTTTCGGACCCATCATGAGCCACGGACAAATCCGCCGTCGAATCTTCCTCTTCCAATGTGTGATCGTGCTGGCTTTTGGGCTGCTTATCGTGCAGCTGTGGCGCATCCAGATTTTAGATCGAGAAAACTACCAGAAGCTGGCCGCGCAAAACAGCGTCCGCTCCGAGGTGGTGGATGCGCCGCGCGGGGTGGTCTACGACCGGCAGGGGCGCATCCTGGTGCGCAATCGGCCCAGCTTCCGCGCGACGCTGATCCCCGCGCAGCTGGTAAACGACACCTGGTTGCTGTGGAGCGACGCACAGTGGCAGCAGGCCGCCGACGCGTTGGGCAAAATCGCCGACAGTCTGGGGGCCCCCTACCCGCAGGAGCGCGCCAGCGAGGCCCTGCGCGAGGCCTTTGACACGGCCACCGGCCAGCGCCTGCTGGAAGACATCGACAAGCTGTGCCAGGCGGGCAAGCTGCATGGAGTGCTTTGCCGAGGCGCTGATTACAGCCCCGTACAACGAGGTGATTCTCCAGGACGATTTGCCGCAGGAGGTGGCCTTCCGGTTGATGGAGAACAGCGTCAGCCTGCCCGGCCTCACCGTGCTTTCCGAGTCGCAGCGCGAGTACCTGTACGGCCCGCTCTACTCGCACCTCCTCGGCTACGAGCTGCCGATCCCGCAGAGCATCCTGGATCGCCAGACGCGCCTGACCGACAACCCCTACCTGCCCACCGACCGCATCGGCATGGCAGGCATTGAGGCGGGCTTTGAGGATGAACTGCGCGGCGTGCGCGGTCGCCGCTGGCTGGAAGAGAACGTGTTGGGCGAGCAGGTGCGCGTGCTGCAAGAGGATCCCTCGACCCCCGGCCACAACCTCTTCCTGACGATCGACACGGAACTCCAGCGCGCCGTGACCGAGGCGCTTCAGGCGGGGATGGACGCGGTGGGCAGCACGGAGGGGGTGGCCCTCGTGGTCAACCCGAAGACCGGCGAGGTGCTGGCGATGGTCTCGCTGCCGACCTACGACGACAACGACTTTGTGGGCACCATTGACGCGGCGGTCCACCAGAGCCTGCTGGAAGACCCACTCAAGCCGATGTTCAACCGCGCCATCAGCGGCACCTACCCACCTGGCTCCATCTTCAAGATCATCCCGGCGGCGGGCGCGCTGGCGGACGGGGTCATCACCCTCGATACTGTCATCAACGATCCGGGCCGCATCGTGCTGCCGAACGAGAACGTGATTGACAACCCCGCGCTCGCCTTGGAATTGGGCCAACCCTTTGTGTGCTGGCTCGAATCGGGGCATGGCGACGAGACGGTAGTGGATGCCATCGCGCACTCCTGTGACGTCTTCTTTTACGAGGTGGGCGGCGGCTACCTGGATCAATTCGACGGGCTGGGGGTGGATGCGCTGGCAAAGTGGGCCAGCGCCTTTGGCCTTGGCGCGCCGTCGCGCATCATGCTGCCCGGCGAGACGAGTGGCCTGGTGCCAACGCGCCAGTGGAAGCGCCTCGTCTGGCAGCAGACGTGGACCACGGGTAATACCTACAACATGAGCATCGGCCAGGGTGACGTGCTGGTCACCCCGCTCCAAATTTTGAACGCCACCACTGCCATCGCAAACGGGGGCGTGATCTACGAGCCGCAGATCGTGTATCAGGTGCAGGACGCCACCGGCCACGTCAAGCAATCGTTCGAGCCGCGCGTGCTCCGCCACGTAAACGTGCCGCCCGAACATCTGCGCTCGGTGGCGGAGGGAATGCTGGGGGCCACCACCTGGGACGATGGCACGGCGAATCTGGTTTTCAAGGATTCGCCGGTGCGGGTCGCGGGCAAGACGGGCACGGCGGAGTATTGCGAGCGCTACATCCGCGAGGACGGCGAGCCAGATTGCAAGCTCGATGAGAATGGCAACCAGCTGACCCACGCGTGGTTCACCGCCTTCGCCCCCTACGAGAACCCGGAAATCGCCGTGGTGGTCTTCGTGCATGGCAACCACGAGTCGGTCATCCAGGGGTCGGAGGTGGCGGCCCCCATCGCGCGCAAGATCGTCGACTTTTACTTCAGCCAGCGTCCGCTGGAGCCGCTGCCGCCGCTCGCGCCCACCCCCACCCCCAATGCGCCCACCGACGCGACCCCCATCGTCCCCGTGACCCCGCCCGCCCTGACCGGCACCTACCAGGCCGCCTTCGTGAGTACCAGCGGCCGCAGCGAGGAGCTTAGCTCGGTGGGGGGGCAGGTGCTGGATGCGAGGGGCAACCCCCTCCCGGGGGTGCGCCTGACGATTGATCGCGGTGGCTCGCCGGTGGCGACGGTGACGACCGACGCGGCAGGGCAACTTCTTTTATGGCTACCTGAACGCGAGCCAGTCGCTTTCCTGGTACGTGCGCGCCCAGGTGCCCGGTGCCCCCTACGTCTACCTCAATGTTGCGCCATACTCGCACTATACCGTTCGCTTTCAGGAGGGACCGTGACAGGGATCGAGGTCAAGGGCGACCGCGACGGGCTGATCATCACGTTGCCGCCGGACGACGAGAACGAGGTGGCGATCTCGGCCCTGTACTCGCACCTGGAGCAGGCAGGGGCATTCTTCAAGGGCGCGACGGTGACGCTGGATGTGGGCGAGCGCGCGCTGTCGCAGGAGGAGCTAGAGCACCTGCGCGATATCTTGCAGCAGTGGGAGGTAGCCCTGGTGGCGCTGCGTGCCGATAACGAGAGCACGCGCGCCGTAGCGCTGGAATTTGGCCTGGATCTCCCCTTTGTTGTCACACCGGAAAGCGCCGCTGAGCGCGAGCAGCGCCGCATCAGCGTCCCCGACGAGAGCGTGGACGCGCTGCTGGTGCGCCGCACGCTGCGCAGCGGTCAGGTGGTGCGCCACCCCGGCGCGGTGGTGATCCTCGGCGATGTGAACCCGGGGGCGGAAATTGTGGCGGGCGGCGACGTGGTGGTCTGGGGCACCCTGCGCGGCCTGGTCCACGCGGGCGCGATGGGCGACGAGCGCGCCATGGTCTGCGCCATGAAACTCGCGCCGACCCAACTCCGCATCAGCGACCGCATCGCCGCCGCACCCGACGAGAGCGAGCAGAAGCGCCTTCGCCTGTGGAAGCGCGGCCAGAAACGCGGCCCCGAGGTGGCGCGCCTCCACGAGGGCGAGATCGTGGTGGAGGCGTGGCCGGGACGGTGACGACGACGACCGACGACCGACGACCGACGACCGACGACCGACGGGTGCCCTCTGGGCGCGACGACCGACGATGGATAACGGGCGAGCAACCGCCACCAACGGTAGGCGCTTTAGGCGAGACGCCAAGAGGATTTTCTTAGGCAAGCGTAGAGCGCTTTAAGGGACAGGGACGGAAAAGGTTTGTGACCATAATTCCTTGCATTGCCTTACCAACTCACAGCAGTGTCTAGTCAATGATCTGATGAGTAAAAGCAAGGTGCGGGAGCGTCCGCGAAGGCGGACGCTTGGCCGTAGGCCCATCAGCACGGACTTTCAGTCCGTGGTTGCCTGATCCTTGGCGTTCTTGGCGGTTATATCCGTTCTCGGTCGTCGCGCCCAGAGGACACCCGTCGGTCGTCGTCCGTTGTACATGAGAGGAAACAATGCCAATGAGTGACGAGACCCCATATCGATATGTGATGACGGCGGCGGCGGATTATCGCGATGCGGCGGTGAACGAGGTGCGCCGCGCGGATCGGGCGCTGGTGTGGGATCGGGAGGTGGGGGAGGAGATCGCGGTGCTGCGCTCGGCGCTGGACCTGGGCGAGTTGTACGAGGCGTTCCAGCAGCGCGAGCCTATCTTTTTGCGGCACATCGTGCCTGCTCAGCTGCGGCTCGTGCTGAGCGGGGACAAGGAGCGCGACCTGGAAAAGTTGGGGCAAGCGGTGCTGGACATGCCCGAGGTGCAATCGCTGCTCCCCGAGGATCGCTTTTCGGTGCAGGCGCGCGTGATCGTGCCGCCCGGTGACGAGCGCCCTTACACCCCGTATGCCATCGCGGACACCCTCGTCCCGCTCATCCGCGAGGCGCACGGTGCGACGCTGGACGTGCGGAACCCGGAACTCGTTCTGTCGGTGCTCATCACCCCCCGCGAGGGCTGGGTGGGCCTCTCGCCAGTGGAGTTCAACCGCAGCGACTGGGCGGGGGGCGAGCGCCGCTTCCGCCGCGAGGCGGAGCAGATCTCGCGCGCCGAGTTCAAGCTGCTGGAAGCGTTGGAAGTGTTTGATGTGACCCTGCCCAGTGGCGGGCAGGCGCTCGACCTGGGCGCGGCACCCGGCGGGTGGGTGCGCGTGCTGCTCGACAAGGGGCTCCAGGTGACCGCCGTGGACCCCGCCGCCCTCGACCCGAGCGTGGCGCGCAACAAGCGCGTGACGGTCGTTCAGGGGTACGCGCAGGAGTGGATCGAGCAGGCCATCGTGGGCACGCTGAAGTACGATGTGATCCTCAGCGACATGCGCATGGACGCCCGCGACGCGGCGCGCTTCATGACCGAGGTGGCGGGGCTGATGCACCTCGATTCCTTCGCCCTGCTCACCCTCAAGCTGCCCAGCTTCGAGGCGGAGGGCATGGACCCCATCGCGATCCTGCGCCAGGCCCTCGACGAGCTTCGCTCCCGCTTCCGCACCGTCCGCGCGCGCCAACTGTTCCACAACCGCAACGAGGTAACGGTGTACCTGGCGCTCTGACGAACGTTGAAACGTTGGAACGTTGGAACGTTGAAACGTTGAAACGTTGAAACGTCGGAACGTTAACGGCAAACGACCGACGGATGAACCGCCGAGGATGCCAAGAAGTTTTATTCGAGTAGATCTACTCTCTTTTCTTTCTGAGAGGCTTGGGAAGCGGAAGGTAGAAAAGCGAGAAAGAGAGCGTCCCTTTTCGTTCCTAAAGCTTGTTAACGAAGTTCTGCCTACAGAAAACTTGTTGGCGTTCTTGGCGGTTTCCTTGCTGTTGTTCGTCTTTCGTCCTTCGTTTGACTTTGGCTTGCCATCAACACTCAATGACGTTGACCGCGAGGCCGCCACGCGAGGTTTCCTTGTACTTGCTCTTCATGTCGGCCCCGGTCTCGCGCATGGTCTTGATAACTTTGTCCAGCGAGACATAATGTTCCCCGCTACCGCGCAGGGCGATGCGTGCCGCGTTGATCGCCTTGACGGAGCCCATCGCGTTGCGCTCGATGCAGGGAATCTGCACCAGCCCGCCGACCGGATCGCAGGTGAGCCCCAGGTTGTGCTCCATGCCGATCTCTGCCGCATTCTCGACCTGCTGGATCGTGCCGCGGCGCACCTCCGCTAGCCCCGCTGCCGCCATCGAGCAGGCCACCCCGACCTCCCCCTGACAGCCCACGTCTGCCCCGCTGATCGAGGCGTTCTTTTTGTACAGGATGCCGATCGCCCCCGCCGTGAGTAGAAAATGCACCACCTCATCGTCCAGTGCCGCGCCCTGGGCCTTGGAGGCGAAGCGCGTCCAGTAGTGGAGCACCGCCGGGATGATCCCCGCCGCCCCGTTGGTGGGCGCGGTCACCACGCGGCCCCCCGCCGCGTTTTCCTCGTTGACGGCGATGGCGAAGAGGTTCACCCAATCCATCAGGTCAAGCGGGTCCAACTCGGCACCGTTCGCGCCGCTCGTCAGGGTGCGGTACAGCTCCGACGCGCGCCGCTTGACGCGCAAAACCCCGGGGAGCATCCCTTCTGTGTGGATACCGCGCGCCACACACTCCTCCATCACCCGCCAGATGCGCAGCAGCCCCGCGTGGGTCTCCGCCTTGCTGCGCCACGCTGTCTCGTTTTCCATCATCAACTCGCTGATGGAGAGGCCGTGCCGCTCGCACTGCGCCAGCAGCTCCTCCCCACTCTCGAACGGGTAGCGCAGGGGGGTGCCATCCTCTTTGACGCGCTCGGGGCCGGTCGCGCTCTCGTCCACCACAAAGCCGCCCCCCACAGAATAGTAAGTTTTTTGCAGGAGCGCATTCCCCTCGCTGTCGAAGGCGGTGAATGTCATCCCGTTCGGGTGGAAGGGGAGGGAGCGGCGGCGCTGGAAGAGCAGGTCCTCCTTCTCGTGGAAGGGAAGGGCGGAGCTGCCCAGCACGTTGAGGGTTTCCGAGCCGCGGATGCGCGCCAGCTTCTCCTCCACCGTGTCCGGGTCGATCCGTTCCGGCTGCTCCCCCTCCAATCCCAGCAGGATCGCCTTGTCGCTGCCATGCCCCTTGCCCGTCGCACCCAACGAGCCGTACAGCTCCGCCCGGACGCGCGCGGTGGCCTCTAGCAGACTGTTTTCTTGCAGGCGCAGCGCGAATTGCCGCGCGGCCCGCATCGGCCCGACCGTGTGGGAACTCGACGGGCCAATCCCGATTTTGAACAGATCAAAGACACTGATTGACATAAACTCTCCTCATTGAGTGTTATAGGCGCGACGACGGACGAGGGACGACGGACGACCGACGACCGACGACGGATAACCACAGAGAACACAGAGAACACAGAGGACCAATCACGAACTCAATCATAGGGCATCCGTAATCTGCAATACCCAAAGGGCACGATGTCTGAAATCTGCAACCTGCAACCTGCAACCTGCAACCTGCAACCTACCGTTCCGCGTCCGGTGGGATCACTCCCTCGCGCGCGAGCCGCTCGATCTGGTCGGCGGAGTAGCCCGCGATTTCGCGTAGCACCTCGCGTGTGTGCTGGCCGAGGAGCGGCGGCGCGCGGTGCTCGCCCGCGCTGCTGGCAAAGGTGAGCGGTGGCCCGGCCACGCCGACCTCGCCCGCCGTCGGGTGGTCGAGCGTGAGGGTCATGCCACGGTGCTGCACCTGTGGGTCCGCCAGTGTCTCGCCGAGCGAGTAGACCGGCGCACAGGGCACATCCGCCGCTTCCAGGCGGCGCAGCCACTCGTCGCGCGGCTCCTCGCGGAAGCGCGCCTCCAGCAGGGGCAGCAGCGTGTCGCGCTGGGCGGTGCGCTGGGCGCTGCGGCGATAGCCAGGGTCATCCCCCAACGCGTCGAGCCCCATCGCCTGGCAGAGCTTGCCCCAGAAAGCATCGGTGAAGATCGCGACTACCAGCCAGCCATCTGCCGCCTCGAACGCCTGGTAGGGCACGATGTTGTGGTGGCCGGAGCCGACCGGCTCCGGCTCCTCGCCGGTCGCGAGGTAGGTGCTGGCGAGATAGGTTTGCATCCCGACCAGCCCGTCGAGCAGAGAAAGATCGAGCTTCTGCCCGCGTCCGGTTTGCGCCCGCTCGTGCAGCGCGGCGAGGATGCCGATCACCGCAAAGAGGCCGCCGCCCAGGTCGCCCATCGGCAGGCCCATGCGCATCGGCGGGCGGCCCGCCTCGCCCGTGATGCTCATCAGCCCGCTCATCGCCTGGATCACCAGGTCAAAGGCGGGGCGGTCGCGGTAGGGGCCATCCTGCCCAAAAGCGGAGATGGAGCAGGCAATCAGGCGTGGGTTGATCTCCGCAAGGCGCGGAAAATCCAGCCCCAGCCGCGCCATCACCCCTGGCCGAAAATTGTCCAGTAGCACATCCGTCTCGCGCACCAGATCGAGGAAGACGTTCCGCCCCGCCTCCTGCGTCAGGTCGAGCAGCACGCTGCGCTTGTTGCGGTTGACGCTCCAAAAGTAGACGCTCTCGCCCTCGACAAAGGGCGTAATCTGGCGCGCGGGGTCGCCCTGGGGCGGGCGCTCGATCTTGATCACCTCTGCGCCCATATCGGCGAGCAGCAGCGAGCCATACGGGCCGGCGAGCACCTGTGTCAGGTCCAGCACGCGCACCCCGCTCAGCGGGCCGCGTCGGGTGGGGGAGGGTGGGGTGGGGAGCATGAGAGTGATGAGTGATGAGTGATGAGTGATAAGTGATGATAGGTGGGGGCGAAAGAGGGGTCAAACAGGACGGACCACGGACGACGGACGACCGACGACGGACGACCGACGACGGACGACCGACGACGGACGACGGACGACCGACCACGGATAACGGATTACCGCCACCAACGGTAGGCGCTTTAAGCGAGACGCCAAGAACGCCAAGAATCCTGGAAAAATCCTTGGCGTTCTTGGCGTTCTTGGCGGTTCAACTTCCGTTGCCCGTCGTCTTTTCCCTGGCCCCTAACCCCCGACCCCTGTCTACACCGTCACCGAGCGCGTGTGGTAGCCGGTCGCGCCGTCGGGGCGGGGCGGCGATTCCTGCTCGGTTTGCAGGGTGCCGTTGCCATCGGTGGCGCGCACGCGGAAAGTGTGGGAGCCAGTGGAAAGCGGCCAGTCGTAGCGCCACTGCACCCAGGTCAGCGGGCTGAGGCCGGGCACGCGCAGGCTGCATGTCTGCCACGCGCCCCCATCCACCTGAAGCTCGACTCGCTGGATGCCGCGCGCCCCCGCCCAGGCGATGCCACCCACCGGAACGCGCCCGTTTTCGATGCTGGTGGTGGCAATCGTGTCGATCACCGAAACGGTCTGCGGGCGCGCCTCGCGGCTCCAGCCGCGTGTCACCCAGTAGCCAGGCTCCCACTCGCTCGTCGCCTCGATGCGCGTGATCCACTTGGGCTGCTTCATCCCGTAGCGGTTGGGGATGTAAACGCGCAGCGGGAAGCCGTGCTCCACCGGCAGCGTCTCGCCATTCATCCCGTACACAAAGAGCGAGCGCGGGTCCATCAAATCTTCCATGATGACCGTCTCGTAAAAGCCATCGGCGGACTCGATGTAGAGCCCCGTGGCTCCCCCTTGCAGGCCAAGGTCGGCCAGCAGGGTAGCGATGCGCACGCCGGTCCAGTTGCTCGTGCCGATCAGGTCGCCGCCGACGCGATTCGAGATGCAGCCCATCGTCACCGTCTGGGTGATGGCGGGAAAGTTGAAGAAATCTTGCAGGGTCAGGGCGCGCGGGCGGTCGAAAAGCCCGCTGACCTCCAGCGCCCACTCGTCGCCGTTGAGGGCGACCGGCCGCGTGTTGATGTCGATCCGGTAAAACCCCTCGTTGGAGGTCAACTCCGCGCGCGTGCCGGGCGCGGCGGCCACGTTGTCGCGCCCCTGAGCGATGACGGGTTCCGGCGTGGCGGTGGGCGGCTCAGCGGTTGCGGTGGGCGGCTCAGCGGTGGCAGTGGGCGGCTCGGCGGTTGCGGTGGGTGGGGCGGCGGTTGCGGTGGGTGGCTCAGCGGTCAGCCGTTGGTGGCGCGGCGGTGGCGGTCGCCTCCGTCGTTGCCTGCGCGGTGGCGGTGGCCGTGGGCACATCGGTGGCCGTGGCGGCGCGCGTGGCGCTGGGCCGCACGGTGGGCGAGGCGGTGGGCGAGGGGGGTAACGTCGCGCTCGCGCTGGGCGGCAGGGTGGCGCTGGGGCGCAGCGTGGGTGAGGCGGCTACCGTGGCGGTGCTTGGCTCTGCCGTGGGCACCAAACCCGCCAGCGATTGCCCCGCGCCGGTGGCGGCGCTGCGGGCAGGGGGGCCAAGCACGCGGCCCACCCCCCACGCGCCCAGCGCCATCGCCGCTGAGCCGCCGACAATCTGCGCCACGGCGGCGCGCCGCGCGGCGGGGTCCGCAGGCGGCGCGGACGCGGCCAGCGCGGCGGTGCCCAGCCAGCTACCGAGCAGCGTTCCCCAGCCCGCAACGAGCGCCACGATCCAGAGCACCCCCAGGGCGAGCTCCTGCACCAGCCCAAGGTTCCCCTCCACCAGGGCGAGCAGCAGCGCGAGCAGCGCGCCCCCGACGAGCCCCACCTGCCACGCGGGGCGCTGGCTGCGCCGCAGCGCCCAGGCGATGCCCAGCCCCAGCAGCGCGCCCGCCCCGACCATCATCAGCAGGGCCATCCCCTGTTCGATCATCTTGGCTGCGCGGCTCGTGTCACTCAGGTTCAGGCCCTGGATCAGCCGCACGATGGCGTCGATCCCCAGGGTAATCACATTGCCGGGCAGCACGCGCGCCAGCCAGTCGAAGAAGTCGAACGGGACAAAGGGCAGCCCCGCCACGCGGTTGCCCAGAAACAACACAGCTATAACTGCGACACTGCTCGCAGCACCCAGCAGGGCCCCCAGGATCAACGATGGTCGTCGCATTGGGTTCATCAATCGTCCTTCTCATCAATCAAACAGATACGGTTGCTTTCCACCCTACTCCCTACTTCTTACAGAACTGTGACGGGGAGGATGGAGAATGGAGAATGGAGATATGGAGAATGGAGATGGAGAATGGAGAATGGAGATTGGAGATTGGGGAAAGGGGAAGAGGGGAAGAGGGTAGGTTGCGAGGTTACATGGCTCGCTTGGCGGGTCGCTTTACCCCTCCACGTTGCTTGACTGCTTCGCACAGGAACCAACATCTTCCATCTTCCATCTTCCATCTTCCAATCTTCCAATCTCCAATCTCCAATCTCCAATCTCCAATCTCCAATCTCCAATCTCCTAATCTCCACTACCCATTCGGGCCACGCGCCCCCAACGGATTACCCGATTGGTAGCACGAAACTACCCTCCCGCGTGCTGACAGCGGGATATGGGACAAGTTACACTAGGGTAAGACATTCTGTCTTGTAAAAAGTGCACAAACGCAATGATGCCCGCTTTCTTCTGCCGTTGGAGGAGGTGGGCTTTTTTGTCCCAACAGCCGAACGGAGATGCCGAAATGCGATACGATATCACCCAAATCGAGCGAGATGCGTGCGGCGTAGCGGCTCTAGCTGATCTACAGGGGGGGGGCAGCCACGAGTTGCTCCAAAAGGCGCTCTTTACCCTGGACGCCATGTCCCACCGAGGGGCGCGCGTGCGCGACGAGTGGGGCGGCGAGACCGGCGATGGCTGCGGCATCCTGGCCGACCTGCCACATGGGATTTTTGCGCCCTGGCTCGCCGAGCGCGGCTACGAGCTGGCGCTGGGTGACTATGCGGTTGCCACGCTCTTCCTCCCGCGCGAGACGGCGGCGGAAAGCCAGACGATCATAGCAGAGTGCCTGGACGCCGAGGGGATCTCCCTCATCGGCTGGCGCGAGGTGCCGGTGGACGAGGCGGTGCCCGGCAAGCGGGCGCGCGAGACACAGCCGCTCATCGCGCAGCTGTTCGTGCAGCGCCCCACCGCCTGCGCGGCGGGCCACACCTGGGAGCGCGCGCTCTACGTGGCGCGCCTCGCCTGCGAGCGCGAGCTGCGCGTGGCGGGCTATCGCGGCTACTTCGCCTCGTTTTCCAGCCGCACCACCGTCTACAAGGGGATGCTCACCACCGCGCAACTGCCCCACTTTTACCTGGACCTGCGCGACCCGCGCTACACGACGCGCGTCGCGGTCGTTCACAATCGCTTCAGCACCAACACCACCCCCACCTGGGAGCGGGCGCAGCCCTTCCACCGCCTTTGCCACAACGGGGAGATCAACACCCTCCAGGGCAACATCCACTGGATGCGGGCGCGCGAGGCGCTGCTGCCCGACGCCTTCCGCCCCGTGATCAACCTGGATGGCAGCGACAGCGCCATGCTGGACAACGCGCTGGAACTGCTGGTGCTTGGCCCGCAGCAGCGCCGCTCGCTGCCGCGCGCGCTCGCCATGCTGATGCCGCCCGCCTGGGAGCAGGATGACAGCCTCTCCGTTGAGGAGCGCGCCCTTTACGCGCACCAGGCTACCATGCAGGAGCCGTGGGACGGCCCGGCGGGGATCTGCTTCACCGACGGGCTCGTGCTCGGCGCGACGCTGGACCGCAACGGCCTGCGCCCGCTGCGCTACGATGTGACCCACAGCGGCTGGCTCATCATCGCCTCGGAGGCGGGAGCCGCCGGTTTGAATCCGCACGAGATCGCCTTTCACGGTCGGCTCGGCCCCGGCGAGATGGTAGCCGCCGACGTGGAGGAGGGCTACTGGCTTGCCAACGACGCGCTGCGCCATCGCCTTTCCACGCGCACCGTCTTTGCGCCGCCACCCCACATCGCCACCGGCTCGGAGCAGGTGGGCGACGCGGACGCGGGGGACTGGTCGCTCAGCGTGGACGCTGACCGCCTGATGCGCGTGCAGGGGGCGTTCGGCTACACCTCCGAGGAGCTTCAGGTGGTGCTCAAGCCGATGGTGCGCGACGGCAAAGAGGCCATCGGCTCGATGGGCGACGACACCCCGCACGCCGTCTTCTCGGAAAAGCCGCGCCCGCTCGCGCACTACTTCAAGCAGCGCTTCGCCGAGGTGACGAACCCCGCCATCGACCCGCTGCGCGAGCGCGACATGATGAGCCTGCGCTGCCACCTTGGGCCGATGCCCTCGCCGCTGCTGCCTGATGCGCCCCTTGAGCGCGTCTCGCTCGACTCGCCCTTCCTGTCCCCCGCGCAGCTCGCCGCCATCGAGAGTGGCCCCCTGCGCTGCGTGCGCCTGGATGCCACCTTCGCGCCCGAGCAGACGCTGGAAGCGGGGTTGCAAGGGCTTTTCAAGAGGGCTGAGGAGGCCATCGCGCAGGGCGCGCAGTTGCTCATCGTGAGCGACCGCGCGGTGGGAGCCGATAGGGTGCTCATCCCGTCGCTGCTGGCGGTGAGCGGTCTGCACCACCACCTGCTGCGCCGCGACCTGCGCGCCCATGTGTCGCTGGTCGCCGAGAGCGGCGAGGCGCGCGACCCGCACAGCCTCGCGGCGCTCATAGGCTACGGCGCGAACGCGCTTTGCCCCTGGCTCGCGCTCGCCTCGGCGGTGGCGCTGGGCGGCGAGGCGTACCGTGGCGAGACGGTGGAGCCCGCCGACGCGGTGCGCCACTTCCTCCACGCGGCGGAGGAGGGGGTGCTCAAAATCATGTCGAAGATGGGGATTGGCCCCATCGAGAGCTACTGCGGCGCGCAGCTGTTCGAGAGCATCGGGCTGGGCGACGCGGTGGTGGACCACTACTTCTCCGGCACCCCGAACCGCATAGGCGGGCTGGGCTTGGGCGCGCTGGAAGCGGAGGTGCGCCGCTGGCACGCGGCCTCCTGGCAGCAGGATGTCACGCTGGACAGCCCCGGCTTCTTCAAGTACAAGCGCGGCGGCGAGCACCACGCCTTCAGCCCGCAGGTGGTCCACGCGCTGCACAAGGCGGTGCGCACCCAGGGCGCGCTCAACGGGCACTTTGCCGATGGCTACGCCGCCTATCAAAAGTATGTGAACCTGCTGGAGCAGGGCCCCGCCAGCGAGCCGCGCGACCTGCTGCGGCTCCGCGAGGAGGCGGAGAGTGCCATCCCGCTGGAGCAGGTCGAGCCGGTGACCGCGCTCTTCCGCCGCTTTTCCACCGCTGCCATGTCCCTCGGCTCGCTGGGGCGCGAGGCGCACGAGACCCTTGCGGTCGCCATGACGCGGCTGGGCGGCCTGTCGAACAGCGGCGAGGGTGGCGAGGACCCGAAGCGCTTCAAGACCGAGGGGAACTCGTCGATCAAGCAGGTGGCGAGCGGGCGCTTTGGCGTGACCCCCGCCTACCTGATGAGCGCGCGCGAGCTGCAGATCAAGATCGCGCAGGGCTCCAAGCCGGGCGAGGGCGGGCAGCTACCGGGCAACAAGGTCACGGCGGAGATCGCCGCGCTGCGCCACACGATGCCCGGCGTGACGCTGATCTCGCCCCCGCCGCACCATGATATCTACTCGATCGAGGATCTGGCGCAGCTGATCTACGACCTGCGCGCCATCAACCCGCCGCGCAGATCAGCGTCAAGCTGGTGGCGCAGGCAGGGGTTGGGGTCATCGCCTCGGGGGTGGTGAAGGCGGGCGCGGACGTGGTGGTGATTTCCGGCCACAGCGGCGGCACCGGTGCCTCGCCGCTCTCCTCCATCAAGCACGCGGGCGAGCCGTGGGAGATTGGGCTGGCGGAAACGCAGCAGATGCTCGTCGAGCAGCGGCTGCGCGAGCGGGTGATTTTGCGCGCGGACGGTGGGCTGCGCACGGGCCGCGACATCATCGTCGCGGCGATCCTGGGGGCCGATGAGTTTTCCTTCGGCACGGCGGCGCTGATCGCCGAGGGCTGTTTGATGGCGCGCGCCTGCCACAAAAACACCTGCCCGGTCGGCATCGCCACGCAGCGTCCGGACCTGCGCGCCAAGTTCGATGCCACGCCGGAGCAGGTCATGGCCTTCTTCACCTTCCTGGCCCAGGAGGTGCGCGAGCACCTGGCGCGGCTCGGCGCGAGCACGCTCGACGAGATCGTCGGCCAGACCCACCTGCTGGAGCCGCTCTTTGACGAGCGCTGGCAGACCGACCTGTCGCCGCTGCTGCGCCAGCCCTCGCTGTCCGGCGCGCGCCACCACAACCGTGGCTACCGCCGCCCGCAGGAAGAGGGGTCGCTGGACGACACCATCCTGCGCGACGTGATGCACGACATGAACGCGCAGGGGCGCACCCGCCGCCACTACGCGATCTCGAATCGCGACCGCACAGTGGGGGCCGCCGTATCGGGCTGGCTCACCAAGAAGCAGGGCGAGGGGACGCTGAAAGAGGGAACGATCCGTCTCAGCTTTACCGGCTACGCGGGGCAGAGCTTTGGCGCGTGGGTGCAGGGCGGCACGACCCTCACCCTGAACGGGGTAGCCAACGATTACGTGGGCAAGGGGCTGGCCGGTGGCAAGCTGGTGCTGATGCGCCCCGAGGGGGCGAGCTGGAACGACGCGGCCCCGCTGCTGGGCAACGTGGCCCTGTACGGGGCCACGGCGGGTCTTCTCTTCGCGGCGGGCAGCGCGGGCGAGCGCTTCGCGGTGCGCAACAGCGGCGCGAGCGCCGTGGTGGAGGGGGTTGGCGCGCACGGCTGCGAGTACATGACCGGTGGCACTGTGGTCATTCTGGGCGAGGTGGGGCGCAACTTTGCGGCAGGCATGACCGGCGGGCGCGCCTTTGTCTACGACCCGTCGGACCGCCTCGCGGCCCGGCTCAACCCGGAATTTGCGACGATCGTCACCCCGTCGCCTGAGGAGTTGGATGAGCTGTGGGCGCTGGTGAGCGCCCACACCCAGGCCACCGGCACCGCGCGCGGGCGCGAGCTGCTCGCCGCGTGGGCGGCCCACCTGCCCGCCTGGAAGCTGGTCACCCAGCACGCCAGCGCCGTGGTGGAAAGCGAGGCGGACGAGGAAGCCCTGGTAGCCGTGCCCGCTCGCTAGCGGGAAGCTGAGTCAGGCAAGCAAAAGCGCCAGATGCTAACCATCTGGCGCTTTTGCTTGCTCGCACCCCAGTCGGGATAGGGACCCTACATAGAGCTTTGTCGTTCCGGTTCTTCTACCTATATGAGTGGGCGAGAAGCGCCGCTAGCGGGAAAGGCGGTGCCGTCCGTCCGCGAAGGCGGACGCCGGGGCCGCAGGCCCTCTAGCTTGGACCGCTGCGCGAGTCCGAAGCGCTGCCGCCTGCTCTCAACGAGCCTCCACTCCAAAGGTCAAAGAACCGTCTTTCCGAAAGGGTATCGAGCCAAACTTAATTGTGTCGGCGTAGTAGCCCACTCCATCTACAACTGGTGCACTTGTAACGGTACACCTTGACGACTCGGGAGATCAAACGATCAAAGGGGGTGCGGCGCATCCGCACGATGGACTTGCCACAGTGGGGGCAGCGGTGCCTATTGGAAATACTACTCTCGTAAGGAAGTTGTTTGTCAGATGGGTTATCGCTTAGTGTCTCCATAAAAAACCTCTCTTTCGGGGATCGACTTTTATATTATACCATCCTCCTTCTAAACAATTGTATTGGGTGGCGCTTGGCACCCCTTCGAGCCGCCCCTATAATGGGTAGAAGCGAACAGGGAGGAGATAAAGATGAGTGTGATTCCGGATTTTATTTGGCAGCCGATCGAGATTGTCTACGGGGTCTACGCACTACGTGGGGTGTACCAGGGCGACGATCGCTGGTGGATTCAGCGCTTGGTGGAGAGCGAGAGCGGGTGGATGGTCCACAACGATATCTACCTGGACGCGCCTGAGCCGCGCTATATCACGGTGGATGTGGAGATGAGCGAGGGGTGGGAGTGGTGCTACCTGAACCTGCGCGACGATCAGGGGCGCTTGGTGGCCGCAGAGGTTCAGCCGGGGAAGGTCGTGGTGGAGCAGGATTTCCAGCTACGCGAGTTTCCCTTTGATGAGGAAAGCGAATTGGATTTTCTTTCTCCCTTCATGAGTTCGCTCACGCTGCGCCGCTTGCGGTTGGCACGCGGGCAGGCGGTCACGCGCCGCGTGCTGGTCTTCGATGCAGAGTTTAGCCCGCAACTGGTAGAGCAAAGTTACACGCGCGGCGAGGACAGCACCTTTGAGGAGGCAGGGGTGACGATCGTGGCCCAACAGGTCCACATTCGGAACCATCACAGCGGCACCGACACTACCCTTTTGGTGCGCGAAGATGGCCTGGTGCTGTGCTACCCCGATGTGGCCGACCTCTCCCTGGACGAGGCGGCCTCTGCCGGGCGTGGCCGGATGCCCCCGCTCGGCTAGTGGAAATTGACAGCCCCCCAAAACGCGGTTATTCTGCCACAGTTGCGATGTGCCGCGTGAGAGTTGCTTAACCTTATTATTGCCCCAGGCAACGAGAGATAAAGGTTTCCCCTCCAGGCGTCCCCGCGTTCTCGCCTTCACTTGCTCCCTCCAGCGAGGAGTGTCTCCCTGGTCGCCTCGTGCGTATTTTTGGGAGGTACTGTTCTCTCTTTAGATCGAAAAGCGGAACCGCCGCCCTGCCAGCTTGCCAGCGCAGATTGTGAAGAAAGGAGGCATCCCCCACCCGATCCGTTTTGGTTGTTTAGCCATCGTCTTCTTCCAACCCTCCCAAAGGACCGATTGATGAAAGCAAATAAATTGATTGGCGTGCTGTTCGCCACCCTCCTGCTGATCGGCGGGGCGTGGCTGCTATGGCGGCCCACCACGCTGACCCCCGAAAGCTCTGCCAGCCAGACCCTGCGGCAAGAAGCCAATGCCCCAGGGCGTCCCACCGATTTCCAGGGCGAGCATCCCGATGAGCTGATCGACCTGGGCAATGGCAAGTATGCCTACCCCCCGGTTCGTCCGGCCACGGTCAACGCGTCCGAGGTAGAGTCCAAGCCTGTTACGCTCAGCATGTACGAGCGCTGGCAGTTGGGGCTGCTGGACCTTGAAGAAAACGAGGGGCTGACCAAGGCGGAGCGCGAGGCGCTGATCGCCGCCGCCATGCGCATGGGCCCGGACAGCAACATCCTGCAACCCTCGGGGCCCAACGCCCCGCTACCGGCAGGCGTGGCCTTCGATAGCATGGACTACACCGAGTCGTCGCAGGGCTACGTCCCGCCCGACCCCGAGCTGTCGGTTGGACCGGACCACCTGGTCGCCGTCATCAACTCCAACTTTGAGGTCTACGACAAGCAGGGCAACTCGGTCCTTGGGCCGGTCAACCTGGACACCTTCTTCGCCCCGGCGGGTGGTGGCTGTGATGACAACTTCAACTTTGATGGGAACACGATCTTCGATGAGGAAGCAGGGCGCTACCTCATCGGTGCCGACGGCAACGGGACGCACTACTGTCTGGGGGTCTCGCAGACCGACGACCCGACCGGCAACTGGAACCTGTACGCCTTCCGCACCGATATCGGCGGCGCGTTCTTCGACTACCCGCACGCGGGTGTCGGGCGCGACGCGATCTACATGGGCGCGAACATGTTCCCCTCCAGCTTCAGCGAGTCGCGCATCTGGGCCTTCGACAAGGAGGCGATGTACGCGGGCGTACCGGCAGCTGGTATCACGCGCAGCCTGGGCGCGAACAACGAGACCCCGCAGCCGATGAACCTGCACGGCTGGGAGCAGGGCACCTGGCCCACCGACGGCCCGCACTACATCTTCACCGGCGTGGCCTTCAACAACCCGCGCGAGTACCGCTTGCACTCGTGGGAAGATCCCTTTGGCGCGGACGTGTTCACCACGCTGGCGACCTTCAACCTACAAAATGTCCATGGCGTGACGGTGGGCTTCCCGGTGGGCAACGTGCAGCAGGGCGGCAGCACCATCACCGCCAACGACCCGCGCCCGCAGGATTTCGAGTATCGCAACGGCACCGCCTGGTCCGCCATGACGGTTTCCTGCAACCCGGGCAGCGGCACGGTCAACTGTATCCAGTGGGTGCAGGTGGATTTGGCAAACGCGGCGGTGGTTCAGGCGGGGGTATATGGCAGCAACGCCACCTACCGCTACTTCCCCGATACCGCGCCCAACAACTGTAACGACGTGGCGATTGGCTACAGCCGCTCCAGCAGCACCTCGTACCCCTCGGTTTGGGTGACGGGGCGCGAAAACTTCGACCCGCCGAACACGCTGCAGAGCGACATCGAGTTGAAGGCGGGCGAGGTTCCCTACACCGCCTTTGCCGACCGCTGGGGCGACTACACCGGCATGACCATCGACCCCGACGGCCAGACCTTCTGGTACCTGGGTGAGTACAGCAAGAACCTCCCGGCGGCCAACGCGCGCTGGGCCACCTACATCGGTTCCTACGTCTACGAGTCCTGCCTCGTGCCGGACTTCGCCCTCTCGGTAGAGCCGGAGAGCCTGGAAGTGTGTATCCCGGATGATGGCGAGTTTCTGGTAGACGTGCGCGCCTTCCAGGGCTACAACGATCCGGTCACGCTGGACCTGGCGAGCCCGCCTGCGGGCATCGTGGGCACCTTCGACCCGAATCCGGTGGTCCCGCCGGGCACCAGCACGCTGACGGTCGAGACCGCAGCGGCGAGCGAGGGCAGTTACTCGTTGGACATCGTCGGCATCGCACCGACGAGCACCCACACGGTGACGGTCGGCCTCTCCCTCTTCGCTGGTGCGCCGGAAGCCCCGACCCTGGTCTCGCCCGCCAATGGCGCGAATGGTCAGGGTACCTCGCCCACCTTCGAGTGGCTGCCGGGTGAGGGGAGCCAGAGCTACACCTTCGAGCTGGCGACCGACCCGAGCTTCAACAACATCATCGAGAGCGCTAGCGGCCTGACCGAGCCGTTCTACGAGCTTTCCATCGGCCTCGACCCGCTCACCACCTACTACTGGCGCGTGCGCTCGGAAAACATTTGTGGGGACGGGGCGAACTCGCAAGTCTTTAACTTCACCACCGGCAACATCGTGTGTGAGGTCATCGACTCGACCGACGTGCCGTTGCCCATCGGCCCCAACGGGGGCACCACCACCACCTCGGAAATCACTGTCCAGGGGTCGGGGAGCGTCGAGGACGTGAACGTGCTGAACTTGGCGGGCACGCACACCTGGATCGCTGATCTCACCTTCTACCTGGAAGGGCCGGATGGCACGGAGGTGCAGCTGCAGGGGCAGATCTGCGGCAGCGAGGACAACTTCGACATCAACTACGATGATGAGGCCGCGCCGGGCACCCCGCCCTGCCCGCCGACCGACGGCGGCACCTACCAGCCGATCCAGCCGCTCTCGGCCTTTGATGGCGACGAGGCGAACGGTAGCTGGACCCTGCGCATTCAGGACAACGCCAACGGCGATGGCGGCCAGCTGCAAAGCTGGAGCCTGGAGCTTTGCTACACCGGTAACGAGGGTGGCACGGGGATGCTTGTGGGCACCGTGACCGCCAGCACGCGCGGTGGCCCGATTGAGGGCGCGACGATCACCGCCAACGCGGGCGACGATACCTTCACGACCACCACCGACGCCAACGGCGACTACAGCCTGGAACTGCCTGCGGGCCTCTACCAGGTGACGGCGGAGGCACCGGGCTTCACCCAGGCTACCATCCCGGATGTCACGATCGTGGCGGGTGAGGTGACGGAGCAGGACTTCGCGCTACAACCCGAAGGGGCCACGGCCATCACCCTGGACGCGCTCACCAGCACGACGGGCGGCCTGAATGGCCTCGCCCTGGCGATGGGTGCGCTGCTGCTCGCCACCGGCGCGCTGTGGGTGGGGCGACGCGCTCGCCGCTAGCCTTTCCGTACTCGTCCTGAATCAAAAAGCCCCCGCACATCGTGTGCGGGGGCTTTTTCGTGGCTTGGCGAGGGCTATGCCTTTATTGCTCCACCGGGGGCGCGGGCTGCCCGTTGTCGCACAGCACAAAGCGGCTGGACCTGTCGGTGTGGTACACGTACGTCTGCCCCGCGGCCTCCAGCATGATGCGGAAGCCAGGGGTGATCACGTCCATCACTATCTGGTTGGGCGCGGCGCAGCCGAGGCCGCTGTCCGGCCACTCCACCTCGTCCACCTGCAGCAGGGCGATGCCGACATCGGTGCCCAGGCGCGCGCGAAAGGTCCTGCATCGTCTCTGTTGGCGATCGTCGCTTTAGGGTTCGGGTTGCCGGGGTTGGGCAGCTCGACCGGCTCCACGCTGCCGACCGGCTCTGGCGTAATCTGGCTGAGATTCACGGTGACCGGCACGACGAGCTGCGGGGTGCTTACCGCCGTCGGCGGCGGGGCAAGGTTGGCCGCCGCCGTGGGCTTTGCCTCCGTCGGGAGCGGTGCCTCCGTGGGTAGCGCGAGCGGGGTGTCGGTCGGTGCGGGCTCTGGGGTGGCCGACAGGTCGGGCTCAGGCATGGGGGTAGCGCTTCCTTCCTCGGCGGTCGCCGTGCTCGATTCGGTCAGGGTAGCGGCTGGCTCACTCGTGGGGGGAGCACTCGGGGCTGGTCGCCTCGACCGGCGCGGCCACCTCGCTGGGCTGGCTCTGCCCGGTAGCCTCCTCGCTGTCGGGCACCTCTGCCGCCCCGCAGCCCACCAGCAGCAGGAGCAGCAGCGCCATCACGGCGCTTTTCCATCGCTTCATAGCCCTTTCCTTTCTAATTGACATAAGGTCTCGTCCCTTCAACGTGTTCCAAGCAATAGATGTTCCCCTCGCTCTGTTCAGGAGCGGAATAGGATTTGTTGAATCACCTTGATCTCATTATAACTTTGCGGGTTGCCTAACCTCTATAGGCAATCTCTTCAAGTTATGTCCCGAGCTACCCTCAGCCTGGGGCGAATCAACCCTCATTTCTTCGGAAAGGACGATGATGAAGCTATTTTTTTCTCGGCGTGGTCCCTTGTTGTGCCTGGTGCTGCTTGCGCTTTGGAGCGCAGGCTGCTCGGCGAGCCCGCAGGCTGGCTCGGCGGAGCCCAAAACCGTGACCTTTCGCACCTCTGGCGACCCCGCAGAGCAAACCGCTTATGAGAGCCTGGTGAACGCTTTCAACGAGTCGCACCCCGACGTCCATATCGAGATGACCCACATCGCCTCTGACAGCGATTACCGCACGCGGCTCGCCACAGACTTTGCGGCGGGGACCGCCCCCGACGTCTCCTTGATGAACTACCGCCGCATCGCCGCCTTTGCGGCCAGCGACAAGCTGGAACTGGTAGGCCCCTACCTGGACAAGAGCGAGGTGATCCAGCCGTCCGACTTCTACCCCATCGCTATAGATGCCTTCATGTGGCAGGGAACCCTTTCCTGCTTGCCGCAGAACATTTCCAGCCTGGTGGTCTATTACAACAAGAATCTGTTCGACGCGGCAGGGCTTTCCTACCCGGCGAACGATTGGACATGGGTCGATTTCGTCACCACCGCCAAGGCGCTGACAATCGACGAGAATGGGGACGGGGAGGCGGAGCAGTACGGGCTGGGGGTACAGGCGGGCCTCTATCGTCTGGTACCTTTTATCTGGCAGAACAGTGCCCCGCTTGTGGATAACCCGGATGCCCCGAAACGCCTCGTGTTGACGCGGCCTCCGTCCCTGGAGGCGCTGCAGTGGTTCGTGGACCTGCGCCAGCAGCATGGGGTGGTGCCGGGCCGCGAGGAGGAGGCATCGCTAGACAGCGAGAGCCGCTTCATCCAGGGGCAAACCGCGATGTTCCTGGACAGCCGCCGTGGCACCCCCACCTACCGCGAGATCGAAGCCTTCGACTGGGATGTGGCACCGCTGCCGCGGGGCAAGGAGCAGGCGGGCATCCTGCACAGCGATGGCTACTGCATGTCGAGCACGACCGCCAATAAGGACGCTGCCTGGAGCTTCATCGAGTATGCCAACTCGGTAGAGGGACAAACCATCATCGCCGAGACTGGGCGCACGGTGCCCTCGCTCATCGAGGTGGCGGAAAGCGATGCCTTTCTGAACCCCGACGCGCTCCCGAAAAACAGCCGCGTCTGGATCGACACCGCCTCGATTCTGCAACACGTGCCGGTCATCAGCACGTGGGACGAGATCGAGAAGACCGCTAGCAGCGAGATCGACCGCGCCTTTTACGGCGACATCAGCGCGGAAGAGGCAGCGACGCTCGCCGTGCAGCGCACCGAGGAATACTTCCAGCAGGGCGTGACCGCTACCCCGTAACGGGTCAGCGCGCAGCGGGGCGGGTGGCAGCCAGGCTGCCCGCCCCGTGTTAGAGCTTTTTCCCCTCAAGCGAGCGCCGCCGCCACTGGGTGGCGGACGCTACGACCCCCAGCCCGGCGGCAATCGCCCCCCCGATCAACATGGTTCGTACCGCGAAGGAAAGCCCCACGAGCAGTTGGTTGTCTAAAAATTCAGTGATGGCGCGGAAGGCCAGCGTGCCAGGGACGAGCGGGATAAAGCCAGTGATGGTGAAGACGGTGGAGGGGGTGCGGTGCAGCCGTGCGCCGACCTCCGCGAGGAGCCCCACGGTCAGCCCGCCCGCAAACGCTGCCAGCTCGGCGGTGGTGTCCATGTCGAGCAGCAATTGGTTCGCAAGCTGCCCCGCCACGCCAACCAGGGCCGCAAAGGCGAGCGCGCGGCGTGGGGTGTTGAGGAGCACGGCAAAGCCCAGGGTGGCGAGCAGTGCCCCCATCCCCACTACAAGGTAGCGTTCCGCGCTCATCGTAGCCAGGTGCCGGTCAGGCGCAGACCCACCACCACCCCCGTCGCGATGGCCGCGGCCACCAGCATCGCTGCCGCGCCGCGTGCCAATCCAGACAGCAGGTGCCCGCCGAGCAGGTCGCCGATGGCATTGACGATCGCCGCGCCGGGCACGAGCAGCACGACGGTGGAGAGGATTACAATGTTGGCCTGCGCGTCGGGCACCTGCCGCGCCGCGAGCGCGGCCACCAGCGTCCCCGCCAGCGAGGCCAGCACCGTGGCGGCGAGGGCGGGGAGCGGGGTGCGCGCCAGCCCGCTCCCCAGCAGGCTCAGCACGAGCGCGCCAGGCAGGGTCAACAGCATCTCGTGCCAGCCGCCGCCAAAAAGAATCGCAAAGCCGAGCGCCGCCCCGAGCGCGCCCAGCAGGGTGACGGGGAAGGGATAGAGCGGCGCGCTAGTTTCGATGCGCGCCAACTCCTGCGCTACCTGCCGCCGCGACAGTTGCTGCTGCACCGTTTGGCGCGACAGCACGTTCACCTCGTCAATCCGCGCCAGGTTCAGCGCGCCGCCCCGCACGCGCCGAACCCGCGTCTGCGGGCCGTTCTCGTCCAGAACCGAGGCGAAGAGCGCGGTGGCGGTTCCCACTACCTCGATGTGCCGCGCGCCCAGGCCGTCGAGCAGGCGGCGCATCGTGTCCTCGGTGCGCCACGTTTCGGCCCCGTTTTCCAGCAGGACCGCCCCGGCGCGTAGCGCCACCTCCAGGCGCTCCGTGCTCTGCTCGCTGCGCGTCGTCATGGGTCGGTCAGGCGCAGTCTGGTTGCGGCTGCGCTTCCCTCACCTCGCCCTCGCCCGCGCACTCCTTGCAGAGCCACTGGCGCTCGCCCTCTTCATTTTTCACGATACGAATCTCGTAGCGCTCGACCTCGCGGCCACAATTGTCGCAGGGCAGCATCTCGATAGAACAGGCCATAGCGGCTCTCCTTTCAGAGCGGGGGTTTTTTCATTCCAGAAAGTAGGTTGGTGGGCAGACCGAAGACCGAGGACGGAGGACCGAAGATTAACGCGTCTCGATCAACTCATGTCTCTGCTCGATAGACAAAAGGGTAAGAGCCAATCCTGTGCCAGGAACGGGGCAAGGATAGTGGGCCGCTCGCTCGCCGACCGACAAGGTAAACAAAAAAGCCCGGGCAGGGTGCCCAGGCTTTTCTCACGAGGCGGGAGCGACGGGATTCGAACCCGCGATCTCCGGCTTGACAGGCCGACATGTTAACCGCTACACCACGCCCCCTCGCTGTCAATGGCGGGTATTATACAGCGAACCGGTGGGCTGTCAAATGGGCTGGGTCCCGGCTATTGCAGGACCGACACCCCGTTTAAGAGGCGCTGAATGTCGATGACGCTCACGAAGGCCATCAGCGCCAGCAGCAGCATGATGCCGAAGAGGTGGACCAACCCCTCGCGCTCCGCGCTGATCCGCTTGCCGCGCAGCGCTTCCACAATGACGAAGAGCAGCCGCCCCCCATCCAGCCCCGGAATCGGCAGCAGGTTGAAGATGGCAAGGTTCACCGAGAGCAGCGCCATAAAAGAAAGGATGTACTCGGGCCGTCCGGTCTCGGTGACCTCCCCCGTGACCTGCATGATGCCGATTGGCCCCGCCACCGCCACATCCTTGCTCGACCCAGAAAACAGATCCCTGAAAAGCTGGACGAAGCCCTGCACGATGCTTTGGGTAAGCTCGAAGGTCTGCTGCGCCCCAAAGCTCAGCGCCTGGAGCGGGTCGTAGCGCACGAGCCGCCGCTGGTCGAAGATGGAGACCCCGATTTTGACCTGCGCCTCGCCCGTCTCGCGGCGCGGCTGAAGGACTATGTCCTGCACCTTGCCCGCCCGCTCCAGCGTCAGCGTGATCTCGCGATCCTCGAACTCCTGCAGGTAGACCTGCATGCCCGCCACATCCCAGCGCTGCCCGCCGACGAGAAGAATCTCGTCCCCAGGTTGCAGCCCCGCCGCCTCGGCGGGCGAGCCGGGGATGACCTCCACCACCTCGATGCGACCCGTCGGCGGGCCGTCCTGCACGCCGATGAAGAGCGCCATGCCGGTGAAGAGCAGGATTGGCAGCAGCAGGTTCATTATTGAGCCCGCAGAGAGCACCCCGATGCGCCACGCCTTGCTCTTCGAGGCGAAGCTGCGCGGGTCGTCCGACTCTTCCCCGTTTTCGCCCACCATGCGCACGAAGCCGCCCAGGGGCAGCCAGTTGATCGTGTACTCCGTTTCGCCCTTGCGGAAGAGCGTGAGCATGCGCGGCGGGAAGCCAAATCCAAATTCGTCCACGCGGATGCCTGCCCACTTCGCCATGGCAAAGTGGCCCAACTCGTGGACGAAGACGAGCAGCCCCAGCACCAGAATAAACGAGACAAGTTTGAAGATCCCATCGGTCAGCGATGCGAAAATATCTACCATTTTCCTACTCCTGCAAAACAGATCATCGTTGATCCGTTGAGATGCGTGGCAAAGATGAAATTATAACCATTGGCTGGGCGCGAACCAAACCTTCTCCCCTGCTCAGCCTTTGCCCGCGTGGAGCAGGGTTCCCGCCGCCAGCGTCGGGTCGAGCAGCAGCCGCTCCAGCAGCCCCGCCTGCTCCCCGCTCACCACCTGCACCCGTAGCGCGGGCAGTGCCTGCACCAGCGACAGCATCTCGGCCACCTTGTCCGCCATGCCGCCCGTTACATCGGTGCCATGCGAGCCGCCCAGCCCGCCCCGGATGGCCTCCCCCGTCTGCGGGGTGATCTCGCGGAGCAGGGGCGGGTGGGGCTCTCCCTCAGTCGGCGGGCGCTCGTACACCCCCTCCACCTGCCCCAGCAGGAGCAGCCGTTGCGGCGCGAGGCGCTGCGCCAGAAAGCGAAAAACCGCTTCGGTGCTCGCGATGCCGCTGCCCTGCCCATCGCTGTGCAGCGCCACGTCGCCGTGGGTCAGCGGCACAAGGCCCAGGTGGAGCAAGGCGCGGAACGGCTCGGTTGTCAGCGCCGTCACCTGCCCGTCGCTCAGGCGCGCGGAGGCGCTGGGCGGGAGCGAGAGCGCGGGCACCCCCGCGTCGAGCAGGGCGGCGCGGACAAGGTGGTTCAGGTGGCTGGCCGCTGCGCCCACCTGGGCCAGCGCCAGCGGGGAGGGGTGGCCGCCGCGCTGGCGGTAGCCGCTTTCCTGCGCGGCGACGTGCCCAAAGGAGCCACTCCCGTGCCCCAGCACGATTCTGAGCGTGGGGTCGGCGCTACGCGCGCGGGCGATCTCTTGGGCGAGGCGCTGCATGGTGGCGGCGCGCAGGTGGTAGCGGCGCTGCTTGTCCGTGATCAGGGAGCCGCCCAGCTTGATAAAGACGAGGTTGTCCATTGCGGGTGTCCGAAAGGTGAAGGGTGGGAGAAGGGCAGACGGCAGCAGGCGGCAGGCGGCAGTGGGTTCCCGCAAGGCGGGTAAGGCGGCAGTGGGTTCCCAAAGGGCAGAGGGCAGAAGGCGAAAGGCGGAAGGCAAAGGGCAAAGGGCAAAAGGCAAAAGGCAAAAGGCAAAAGGCAAAGGGCAAAGGGCAAAGGGCAAAAGGTAAAGGGCGGAAGGTGCTGTGGAGTGGTTGGGCGCAGTGGGCTTTGACACCCTTTCGGCCCAAACTATAATCTCGCCATGAATCCGAAACGCTTGTTCCGTGGGTTGCTTGTCGCGTGGTGCGTGTGTCTGCTCGTCGGGCTGCCGGGCGTGGCGCGCGCGCAGGAGCCGCCCCGCGCGCCGACGGTGAACGACGTGGCGGAGGAGCTGTACTGCCCGCTCTGCTCCGGCCTGACGGTGGACGTGTGCGAGTTGGAGGTGTGCGCGGATATGCGCGCGGTCATCGCAGAGAAGCTGGCCGCTGGGGAAAGCCCCGAGCAAATCAAAGTGTACTTTGCCGAGCAGTACGGGCAAAAGGTGCTCGGCAAACCCGCCTCGACGGGCTTCCACCTGACGGCGTGGCTGATGCCCTTCCTCGTGCTGATCGGCGCGGCGTCGATCCTCTTTGCCTGGCTGCGCAGCCGCTCTCCCGCGCTCGCCCCCGCCCCGTCGCCGCTTTCCCCCTCTGACGAGTACAGCGCGCGTTTGGAGCGCGAGTTGCAACGATTGGAAGAGTAGATGACAACACAATCGCTTGAGCGTTCCGCGCCGCCCCTTGCCCGGCGGCCCTGGTGGATGTGGCCGGTCCTGCTGGTCGCGCTGCTGCTGGTCGGGGTGCTTGGCTATGGGCTGTGGGCCAGCGACCGCACGCAGGTGGTGGACGGGCCTGCCCCCGAGTTCACCCTGCAAACCTTTGAGGGCGAGCCGGTCTCGCTCCAGTCGCTGCGGGGGCAGCCAGTCATCCTCAATTTTTGGGCTTCCTGGTGCCGCGAGTGTGACAAGGAGATGCGCTTCCTCCAGCAGGCGCATGAGCGCTACGGGGACGAGATCGTCTTCCTCGGCGTGGACCATGTGGACACAGAGGCCAAGGCGCGCGCCTACCTGCAACAGTACGGGATCACCTACCGCAACGGCCCCGACCTCGGCGGGCGCATCGCCAACGATTTCAACATCCAGGGGGTGCCCGAAACCTTTTTCATCGGCAAGGATGGCACGATTCGCGGGATGCACATCGGCCCGCTGGACCCGGGGGCGCTGGAGGGCTGGCTGGAGCAGCTGCGTAGCGAGTAAGGCTAGCGGACCTGCCCCTGCATCAGCATGACCTGCGTTTCCTCGCCCTCCGGTTCGAGCGCCAGGATCGCGCGCTGCTCGCCCCGGTGGTAGCGCCGCACGTTGCCCCCATCCCCAAATTGCAGCGAGTCAATCAGCTGCCACCCCAGGCGATTCATCTCGCTGTCGTACCGATCGGTCAGGTCGAGAAAATCTTCCGACACCCGAAAATAAGCGACTGCCTCGTCGTCCACCACCTCGCTATAGACCTGCCCCGCCACCCTGAGGCTAATCGGCAGGCTTGCTGCGTTCAGCGGCTGCGCGTCCCCGAGGATGGGGATGTCGC
Organism: uncultured Chloroflexia bacterium; assembly: GCA_963845765.1. Taxonomy (GTDB): domain Bacteria; phylum Chloroflexota; class Anaerolineae; order Ardenticatenales; family Ardenticatenaceae; genus CAWJTI01. The sequence goes on along the minus strand of CAWJTI010000008.1, from coordinate 309,880 downwards.
CCACCGTTGGCCCCTCCGGCTCGGGGGGCGGCTCGCTCGCCTGGCAGCCCGATAGAACGAGCAGCAGCCGCACCAAGCCAGCCGCCCCACCACCTCTGTCCCCCGCGCGTTTGGTATCCCACGCTCACTGTCGCCTCAAAAAGCGCAGCACTTCCTGCTCGAACGACTCGCGCCGCCACCCCTCCGTGCCCATGAAGTGGGTAGCGTTGGGCAGCACCCACAGCGCCGCGTCCGGGATGGTGCGGTACATGGCGAGGGCGTCGTCCAGCGGCACCACCGGATCGCGGTCGCCGCTGATAATTAGCGTGGGGCTGCTGATGGTTGCCAAATCGCCCAGGTCGTGCAGGTGCTCGCTGCTTGACGGGTCGAAGGCGGCGGCCACCTTTTGCGTGACCTCCATCCACGCGTCGGGGCCGCCCTGGGGCGCGTGCTGCTCGCTCATCCAGCGATCCAGCCGCCACTGCTCCCATGCTTCCGGCTCCGCCATGCGCAGCACCCCCTCGTACACCGCCGCGCTGCTGCGGTAGCTGGTGCGGAAGATGATCAGCTTGTCCACGCGCGCGGGCGCGGTCAGGGCAACCCACAGGGCGATCGCCCCGCCCATCGAGGAGCCGAGGATGTGCGCTTTGGCGATGCCGAGCGAGTCGAGCAGCTCCACCGTCGCGGCGGCCATGTCGCTGATCTTCAGCGCTGGCACCGTCGGGCTTGCCCCGTGGCCCAGTGCGGAGGGCACGATCAGGTAAAAGTGTTTGGACCAACCGGTCCAGAAAGGGCTCCCACTCGCCGCGCGTCATGCCGCCCGCGTGCAGCAGGAGCAGCGCCGCCTTCGTCGGGTCGCCATGGGTCGTGTAATCCAGCATCGTTTTTCCTTTAGAACTTACGCACTTGGGTAGATGACCGACGACCGACGACCGACGACCGACGACCGACAGTCGTACCTTGTGCAATTTCCTTGTCCTCGGTCGTCGGTTATCTGCGTAAGTCTTGTCCTTGTCTTCTTTGGTAGCTTTTGCCTTGGGACGGAGGCCCAAGGATCGGGGACCGGCCTTCACGTCCCCCGTCCCCGCTCTACGCCGCTTGCTCTTCCTGCGCGGCGCGCACGATGTTGAGGATGTCCGCTTCCAGCGAGCCGAGCACCGGATTCTCGACGACGCGCCCTAGCTCCTTGCCCTGCCCATCGTAGATGATAAAGGTGGGGATGGCGCGGATGCCGAGCTGCTTGGCGCGCGCCTCGTCCTCGCGCGGGTAAATCTCGTTCTCCCAGCCGGGTAGCTGCTCCATGACGCGCGCCCAACGCGGCACGTTGCGGCGGCAGTCCGGGCACCAGGTGGCGCTGATCGTCACGACGCGCGCCTCCGGCTGGAGGGCGCGAATCTGCTCGATGGTGGCCGTGTCCGGCTCGTAGCGCTCATACACGCGCTGGAAGGCGACGTCGGAGGCGACGTAATTTTGCAAATCGTTTTCTTTCTTTGGGGCGGCGGGAACGTCCGCTTTGGCTTGCGGACGCGGGCCTGGCTGCGGGCGGCGAGGCGGTGCCCCACTGCACGCTTTTGATCTTCGACTTTTCGGCGCTCAGCCCCAGGCTCTTGATATAGTCGATGGCGGCGATGGCAGCCTTGGTGGCATCGCCCACGCTGACGCTCGCCTGCCGCGCCTCGCCGCCGGTCAGGTCGCCCGCCGCAAAGACCCCCGGCACGTTGGTGCGCTGCTCGCGGTCCACCTTGATGAATTGCCCGTCCAGCTCCAACTCCAGGTCGGCGGCAATCGCGGTCGAGGGCAGGGTGCCGACCTCGATGAAGACGGCGTTTACTTCCACCTGCTCTTCCGGGTGCTCGCCGCGCAGCGGGCGGAAGTGGAAACTGGTCACCTTCTCGCCATCGCCGCTGATCGTCGAGCGGCTTCATCCCCTCGAACAGGGTAACGTTTTGTGCTTCTTCCAGCCGCTCCAGCAGGTCGGGCGCGGCCCCCAGGCGCGCGCGGCTGCCGATGACGTAGACCTGCGAGGCTAGCTCGCTCATGCGCAGCGCCGCCGTCGCCGCCTCGTTGCCGTGGCCCACCACCGCCACCGGCTGGTTTCGGTAGAGCGGCCCGTCACAGATGGTGCAGTAGCCGACCCCGCGCGTGTAGTAGGTGTCCTCGCCCGGCACGTCCAGCTTTTTGTACTTGGTGCCCATCGCCAGAATCACCGTGTGCGCGCAGATTGCCTCCGCCGTGGCGGTGAGAAGCTGGAAGCAGTTCTCGGCGCGCACGATCTGGCGAATCTCGCGCTCATCGAGGCGCGTGCCCCACAGCGTGGCGTGCTCCACCATCTTCTCGATCAGCGCCAGCCCCTGCACCGGCTCGGTCCACGTCAGATAATTTTCGACGATGCCCGCCCGTGCCAACTGGCTGCTATAGGGGTCGCCGAACACCAGGGTGTTTAGCCCGGCGCGCGCCGTGTACAGCGCCGCGCCCAGCCCCGCCGGGCCCGCGCCCACGATCGCCACATCCACAATCGCTCGGTCGTCACACGTGCTCATCTTTCCCTCGTTCTAGTGGGTCACTTGGTTGAAGTCAAACATGGGGCTGCATGCCAAGAATAGCCGCCGCGCGTTCGGGCCGCAGTAATCTGGCTTCCTTTACAGCAAGGGAGACGCCTCGGTTTTCTCACTCCGATCCCAGCAGCCCCGCCGCGCGCACCTCCTCGATCATGCGTTGCACCTCCGGCCAGAGTGTGGGCAGCCCCGCCTGGATCGGTGCTATGCGCGCCTGAACCTGTGCCAGGGTGATCCGATGCTGCCGCCAGGTGTGACCCTGGCTATGGTAATTTTGCAGCAGCGGCTGCAAGCGATCCAGCGCATCGGCGACGCGCGCCTCGACGCTCTGCTGTGCCTCGAACTCGTCCCAGAGGGCGCGCAGCGTCACCCCTTGCTCCTCGGGCAGGAGCCCGAACAGCTGCGCGGCGGCCAGTTGCTCGCGTGCCGCCTTGTCCAGGTTGGCCTGGGCATCAAAGCAGAAGGTGTCGCCCGCCTCAATCTCTACAAGATCGTGAACGAGCAGCATCTTCACCAGATGTAGCAGGTCCACGGGCTCCGGCGCGTACTCGGCGAGGACCAGGGCCATCATCGCGAGGTGCCACGAGTGTTCCGCGCTGTTTTCGTGCCGTGCCTCGTGGATCAGCGAGGTTTGGCGCAGGACGCTTTTCAGCTTGTCGATCTCGACAATAAAGTGAAGTTGGGAGGTGAGGGGGGGAAGGGGCATGTTGGGTAGTAGCGATTGGGTAGTAGCGAGTCGGGGGTGGCGAGTCGGGATTGGTGGAGAAGCGGATTCAGCCGCGCCCTCTCTGCTGTCTTCTCCGGTACGAAGGGTAGATGCGGCATGGGGGAAGGCTCTCATAAAAGCCTTGGCGTTCTTGGCGTCTTGGCGGTTCGCTTGAACGCGGCGTGGGACCCCTGGCTAGCTGCGTTGGGGCGGGCGCTTTGCCAGGATGCCGCGCTCGTTGAGGCCGGGCATCGCTTCCTCGGCGATGGCGCAGTGGTAGCCGTACTGGATGCGGCAGCCGAGCGGCTCGCTGGGGGGAAGATCGACCCCCAGGCGGCGCAGCGAACGCACGACGTGGCACATCGGCAGGCCCATGACGTTGGTAGGGCAGCCCACTACCTGTTCCACTGGCGCGAACTCAACATTCTGGATGGCGTAGGCAGCTGCCTTGTCCATCGGGTTGCCGGTCGCCACGTAGGCGGCGATCTCCTCGTCACCCATCGCGCGGATCGTCACCTTGGACTCGCACACATCGGTGATTGTCTTGTCGGTGGTCGCGTCGCGGACGGAAACACTGGTTAGCACGCGGTGCTGCGTGCCGCGTAGCCGCTGGAGCATGTCACGCGCGTCCGCCTCATCGCGCGGCTTGCCCATAATCTCGCCGAGCAGCACGACGATGGTGTCCGCCGCGAGTATGGTGCCCGCTTCGTGTGCCTGCGCGACAGCGGCGGCTTTGCTCTGGCTCAAGCGCTGGACGTAGGCAAAGGGTGCCTCGCCCGCCTGCACGCTCTCGTCTATGTCCGGCGATTGGATGGAATAGGGGAGCCGCAGCAGGGCCAGCAATTCGCGGCGGCGCGGGCTGCTGCTGCCAAGGATCAACGGGGGGTGCTCGTTCATGGTAGGGTGGTGTCCCGTCGGGGTGAGGGGCACTGGATCATTCAAAGGTGATCCCGCGCTCGGTAAGCGCCTGGCGCACCTGCATCAGCAGGTGGTCCGGGTCGAAAGGCTTAAGGAGGGTGCGTACTTTCAGGGCGGCAAGCTGGGCGTCTAGCTCCTGCATGAGCCGCGCGTTGGTTGTCATAAAGATGATGGGAAGCTCCTTCAGGTCACGGGCAAGCCTGACTTTTTGCACGAGTTCCCACCCCTCCATGGCAAAGTCGCCGAAGGGCTGGTCGATGAGCAGCAGCTCGGGTTCGAGGCGGCGAATCTCATCCACATGGTGCAGGTCGTTTAGCGCCCGCGTGTGGCACACGTACTCCCCCTCGCCAAACTCTGTGAAAATCTCCTCGAACAGTTCCAACATCTCCTGAGAGCCGTTGATTACCATAACGTTGCACGACTTTGACTTGGCCATCTGCTGCCCCTTTCTGTGAGCTGATTGTCACGTGCAAGCCGTTGTGGCTCACCGCTAGGGAATGATGACGTAGATGTCGCAGGGGGCGGGGAAGTTGCCCGTCTGGTCCACGACGGTCAGGCGCAGGTTCCACACCCCCGACCCGAAGCCGCTCGCGTTCCAGGTAGCCAACTGCCCGCCGCTGACCGACTGATTGACCACGCCACCGATGCTGGCGAACGCGCCACTCGTGCCACTCGCGTACTCCACCTTGTAAAACTGAAAGTCCGCGATGTTGGCGGTGCCCACGATTGACACGGTGCCGCCAACTACCTGCCCGTTGGCGGGCGAGGCGATCTGCACCCCCGGTGTGTTGCACCGGGCGGCGGGCACCTGGGGCAGGGGCGGTGCCGTGCTCGTCGGCGGGGGGGCAGGCGTGCTCGTCGGCGGGGGCGGCGGGGTCTCGGTGGGCGGTGGGGGCTGCGTCGGGATCGGCGAGGCAACCACCGTGGCGGTGGGCGGCGGCGGCGGGGTATTGGTCACCTCGGCGGTGGGCGGCGCGGCCTCGCTGCTCTCCGTCGGGGTCGCTTCCTGCTGCGGCTCCGGTGGGGCGGCGGGCTCTGTGGGCAGCGTGATCGTGGCGGTCGCCGCCTCTGTTCCCTCGCTCGTGTCGCTGCTGGTGGGGGTCGCCTCGCCTGCCTGCTCGGTCACCGCCACGCCAATCGCGGGCGAGGTGGCCGTGGCGGTCGGCTCGCTGGACGCGCGCGACGGCTCGCCTGTGGCGCTTTCCGCTGTCGAGAAGAGAACGCGATCGATGTAGAACGTGGTGGCGAGGATCGCCGCGAGAAAGATCAGGATGACCACCGAGTCGCGAAGCATGGCGCTCGCCTCTTCGCGCTCGATTGGGAACGGGGTGAATCGCCGCTGGTGGAACGCCTCGCGCGCTGCCAAAAGATAGCGCAGCACGCCGAGAAGGCCGACCGCGTAGAGGACGATGCTCCACCGATCAATGAATAAAAGTGCTCGCTGTAGAAAGTCTTCCATGCCCTTATCCCCGCATTTGAGGGCAGCGGAGCAGCCAGAATTGGAGGGGGTGAGATGGCAGCGAGAACACCTCGCCTGTAACAGCCCAGGGGAAGGGTCTCCCTGAGAAGTGGGTGGGCGACGCGTCACAGTGCCGGAAATAGGGTACCGTTGCGGGAACAGCAGTTTATTCTAATAACAGGTTGGGGGGATGTCAAAGATGGGGGCAGATGAAAATCAAAGTCAGCCAGAGGGTCAAATCAAAAAAATTGATAGCAAAATCAATAATATGAAAACCAACACTTGACATGGTAAATAAAATTGATTAATATGACGACATGGATCAAGAAAATCGAGGAGTTTCAGAAATGAACCGTTTGCCAACTGTCTGTCCCTTCTGTGAGGGGGAGCTTATCGTCCAGCAGCTGCATTGTCGTGGCTGCGACATCACCGTCGATGGGCAGTTTTCCATCGGCTCGCTTTCCACCTTCGAGGAGGGGCAGATGCCGGTGCTGGGCCGTCTGGCGCGCCTGTCTGCCGAGCAGTTGCAGTTTGTAGAGTCGTTCATCCGCTGCGAGGGCAAGCTCAACCGCCTGGAGGAAGAGGTGGGGTTGTCCTACCCCACCCTCCGCTCGCGGCTGAACGATGTGGTGCGCGATCTGGGCTTTAGCCCGCGCGAGGAAGAAAAGGACAAGCAGGTAGACCGGCGCAAGGTGCTCGATGATCTGCGCGCGGGGCGCATCTCCGCGCAGGAAGCCACGCAGCTACTCAAACAGGCTCGCTAATCACCCATCGGATTTTTACAGAGAACCTATTCATGAAAGCATCTCTTAAGCAACCAAGCGGCATGCCCGGCTTTATCGTCGTCTGGCTGGGCCAACTCGTCTCGCTGACTGGCTCCGGCCTTACCTGGTTCGCGCTCGCGCTGTGGGCGTGGGAGCGGACCGGCACCGCCACCGCCCTGGCGCTGGTGGCCTTTTTTGCGGCAGGCCCGGCCATCCTGGTCAGTCCCTTCGCGGGCGCGCTGGTGGATCGCTGGAATCGCAAGGCGGTCATGATCCTGAGCGATCTGGGCGCGGGGCTGGCGACCATCGCCATCCTGCTGCTCTACCTGACTGGCACGCTCGAGGTCTGGCATCTGTATGTGACCAGCGCCTTTGCCGGCATCTTCCAGGTTTTCCAGTGGCCTGCCTACTCCGCCGCCATCACAACGATGGTGCCCAAAGAGCAGTACGGGCGCGCGAACGGGCTGATGGGGCTGGCGCAGGCGGTCTCGGCGGTCGTCGCGCCGCTGGTGGCGGGGGTGCTGGTGGGGCTGATCGGCATCGGCGGCGTGGTAGCGATCGACGTGGCTACCTTTCTCTTCGCGGTGGTCACCCTGCTGCTGGTTCGGGTGCCACAGCCGCCCACAACAGTTGAGGGGCAAGCGAGCCGCGGCTCACTGCTGAGCGAGGCGTTCTTTGGCTTCCGTTACATCTGGCGGCGGCCCAGCCTGCTGGGGCTGCAACTCGCTTTTTTCTCGATCAACCTGCTGGGGGCGTTTGCCAACGTGCTGCTCGCCCCGATGATCCTGGCGCGCACCGCCAACAACGCGCAGATTCTCGGCACCGTGCTTTCCGCGCTGGGGATCGGCGGGGTGATCGGTGGCCTGCTGATGAGCAGTTGGGGCGGGCCGAAGCCACGCGTGCACGGGGTGTTGGGGGGGATGGCGTTCAGCAGCATCTTCTTGATGACCCTGATGGGGCTGGGCCGGGGCTTGCCGGTCTGGGTAGTCGCGGGTTTCGTGGGCATGTTTTTCCTGCCGATCATCAACGGCTCGAACCAGGCGATCTGGCAGGCGAAGGTAGCGCCGGACGTGCAGGGCAAGGTGTTTTCCGCGCGGCTGCTCATCGCGCAGGTCAGCGCGCCGCTGGCGATGCTGCTGGCGGGGCCACTGGCGGATCGCTTCTTCGAGCCCGGCATGCAGCCGGGCGGGGCGCTGGTGGGGCTCTTCGGGGGCTGGGTGGGCAGCGGCCCGGGCGCGGGCATGGCGCTGATGATGGTCATCGCGGGGGTGCTGGGCACAGCCTCGGGGTTGCTGGGTTACGCCTTCCCGGCGGTGCGCCACGCCGAAACGATCCTGCCCGACTACCTCGTTCCCGCGCCCGCGCGCCCCGCGCCCGTGGCGGACGCCTTGAGCAGCGACCTGGCGGGCGCGTGAGGGAGATAGAGATTAGAGATTGGAGATTGGAGATTGGAGATTGGAGATTGAAGGATGGTTCATGGGGGTGGTAGGGTGAGGCGTGGATGTAAAGAGGGAAGCCATTGCCGCCCGCTGCCGTTCGTTCTGCGTTCTGCTGCCTGCTGGGTCGAGTCGAGAAGGTCAGTGTAGTTTTCAAAATAGATGAGGCGTGCAGGGCACGCTTTCACGAAAGGGGTTCGTACATGAAAGAAGAACGATTACAGATTTTGCGGATGATCCAGGAAGGGACCATCTCCGCCGAGGAGGGGGCGCAGCTGCTGGCGGCGCTCGGCTCGAACGGGGCGGAGGCGGGCAGCGCTCTGACTACGCCGCTCAGCGCGTCGCCGCGCTGGTTGCGCATCCGCGTGACCGACAAGTCGAGCGAGCGGGCACGCGTCAACCTGTCGCTGCCGCTTGGCCTGCTGGAATGGGGGCTGAACATGGTCGAGGCGACGGGCGGGATCAACCTGATGACGCTGCGCGCGGCGATTCGCGGCGGGGCACAGGGCAAAATCCTGGAAGTGGACGAGGCGGAATCGGGTGAACGCGTAGAAATCTTTGTGGAGTGAAGGATGAAAGTGAAAAACATTGCAGATCTGACGCTGGACGGCGAGGTTGTGTTGCAGGGCGAGAACGGGGATGTGGTGGTGAGGGGGGACGCGGGGCGCGACCGCGCCAAGCTGATCGGGCAGGCGCGGATCGAGCGTACGGGGGGCCGCACGGTGATCCACTCCGAGGGCTCCACCGTGCTGACGATGCCGCGTGACGTGCCGCTCACCATCGCGGGCACCATCGAGAGTGTCGTGCTGAAAGATTTGACCGAAGTGACCATCGAGTCGTGCGACGGCGATCTGGTGGCGACCCACCTGGGCACCCTGCGCCTGCGCGGCGACATCCACGGGGATACAGTCTTGCAGGGGATTCGCCAGCCCCTACAGCTACACACCCTGCACGGTGACCTGGCGCTCCGCGACGCGGGCGATGTGACCCTGGGGGAGATTCACGGGGATGCCGCGTTGCAGCAGGTGGGGGCAGTAGTCGTGCGCGCCATCGAGGGCGACCTGAGCGTCACGCGCGCCGCCTCGCTCAGCCTCGCGCGCCTCAGCGGCGACGCGGCGCTCAGCCATGTGGCGGGGGAGGTGCTGCTGGAGGAGGTGGGCGGTGACCTGTCCATCCACGCGCCCGGTGCCCTGCTCCGCGCGCAGCGGGTGATGGGCGATGTGGTGCTGTCGGGGGCGCTGACCCCGCGCGGGGAGTACAGGATTCACGCCGAGGGCACCGTGCGCACCCAGGTCGAGGGGGACGTTCACTTTATCGTCCGTGGCGGGGGGGAAGTGGCCGTGGGTGAGGGCATCGAGGTGGAGGAAGGGGAAGATGGCGTGACCCATGCCTTTCTGGGTCAGCGCGAGGGCGCGGCGCAGCTGTATATCGAGGCGGATGACGAGGTGCGCCTGAATGTGGAGCGCCACAGCCGCCACGGTCGCCACGCGCCGCACGGCTCCCCGCGCGGCCATGTGGATGCCGAGACGCGGCAGGCGGTACGCGAGGCGCAGCGGGAAATTCGACAGGCGCAGGCGGAGATTCGGTCGGAGATGCATCGTGTCAAACAGACGGTCCGCGAGGAGCTTCGCCGCTCGCTGCACGCGGGAGACAGTGGCGAGTGGGAGGGCGTGATAGGGGAGTCGGTGCGTAGCGCCGTGCATGGTCTGCTCGGCGCGTTGCGCCCGCCCCGCCCCGAGGCACCGGTCGCGCCGCCCGCGCCGCCCGCGCCGCCCGCGCCGCCGCAGCGGGGCGAGGAGCTTCAAATGATCCTGCAGATGGTCGAGAGCGGGACGATCACTCCTGAGGAAGCCGAGAAGCTGATTCAGGCGCTGGATTAGCCGCCTTGCAGCCCCGCGCTGAACGTCCGTGATACGGGGCCTACCGGTTGCAGGGCAGGTGATGGGATAACCCTTATCCTATCACCTGCCCGCCTTCCTCCACCTTACCCGAAATTTCTACCCATTCCCACAACCCAAGGAGCGCGTCCTGACCGCCTGACCCGCTCTCTGCCCTGCTAGTCCTTTTGTTGCTCGGCGACATGCATGGCTCGCCCCGGGCGGTCGAGAAAGGAAATTTAAAGATGAGCACGAAAACAATGCCCCGCACGATGCAGCAGGGCGGCAACCCCTTCGAGATGCTTGCCATCTCGCTCCTGCTGGTCGGCGCGATCTTTTACGCCATGGTGGCGCTGAGCACCAAAGACCCCTTCTGGCTGATCCCGAGCCACTTCGACACGCGGCCCGTCGCCATCGAGATTTACCACGATGGGGCAAAGCAGCTACTGGAGCCGGGCGACCCGACCTTCGAGCGGTTGGTGAGCCTGGTGAATGGTCAGATCGACCAGCGTGTGGGCTACTACGAGCACAGCATGCGCCCGGAAGACATCCAGACGGCGAAAGAGCAGAGCACCACGGTGATCTTCGTCTACGGTCAAGTGATCAATATTCGCTCGCAGTGGAACCTGGGCGACCCCACCCACCTTTTCATCCCGGTGACCGGTGCGCTATCGGGGAAGAACATTGTTTTTACCGGGGTGGGGGACAAATTCGGTCACGGTGGCCTGATCGTGAAGGACCTCTCGCCCTTCTACGACACCGTGCGCGATCTTGTGGGCGACGATTGAGGACCGACGGGTGCCCTCTGGGCGCGACGACCGACGGGTGCCCTCTGGGCGCGACGACCGACGACGGACGACCGACGACCGACGGGTAACCATTGGGTGCGACGGGTACCCTCGGGGTGCGATGACCGACGCAAGTATCATTGGAGTGCAGCGGGTACGCCGGAGATTTCCATCGTAGGATAGCCGTTGTTCCAACGTTCCAACGTTTCAACGTTTCAACGTTGTCTGGTAGAGCGCCTCAACGCGCGCAGCCTGGATCGGCCAGTCGAAGTGCGCGGCGAGGCGCTGCTGCCCCGCCCTGCCGCGCGTGGCGGCCTCCTGCGGGTGGCGAAGCAGGTGCAGGGTGGCTGCCACAAAGGCATCGTCGTCGCCCCATGGCACGAGCAGGCCGCCGCTGTCGCCCGCCAGATACTCGCTCACCTGCCCCACCGCCTCGCCAACCACCGGCAGCCCTGCCTGGAGGTAATCGGCCAGCTTGACCGGGCACTTGGTGCGGTTGAGCAGGGTGTCCTCCATCGGGTAGAGCGCGACCCGCGCCAGCGCAAAGTGCAGCGGCAGCGCGTCGAAAGGCTGCCACCCTACCTCGATGGCACTGTGGCGCACACCCCGCGCGGCCAGCGCCGCGCCAAAGGCCCGCTCCTCCCCCGCCAGCCCCTCCCCGACCACCAGCAGCCGCGCCTTGGGCAACGCGCCCACAACGCGCGCCCAGCGCTCGGCAAGGCGCTCCCCGTCGAACTCAAAAAAGCGCGTGAAGAGCAGGGCGACCGGTGCCTCGCCCAGGGCCAACGCCGCCCGCAGGCGGGCCACCGCCTCGCCCGACGGGGCGGGCCAGCGTGCACCCGGCCCATTTGGCACATAGGCTACCCGCGCGGGCGCGACCCCCAGGCTGAGCACCAGGCTTTCCAGGGTGCGGCTCGCTACGGTAACTGCATCGGCGTGGCGCAGCCCCCACTGCTCCTGCCAGGCAAAAAGCCATTTTTGCAGGGGCGAGTAAGGTGCCACATCGTTCCACCCGCCTGCGCCCTCCCAATCATCGCTGTCCACCAAAAGCGGGGCACGCTGCGCGCCTGCCCGTTGCAGCAGCCGCCACGCCAGCGCTACAAAGCCGCTGTACCCCTTCGGCTTGAAAGTGTGGAGCAGATCAGGGCGCTCGGCCAGCGCGGCTCGCAGCAGGCGCAGGGTGAGGGCGGGGAGGTCGAGACGCGCATCGGCAGGGAGTGCCATCTGGCGCACCCTCACCCCCGCGTGGTCGGCGCTTTGCCCCGACGCGGCGCGATCATCCCACGGGGGGAGCAGTAGGGTCACGCGATGCCCGCGTGCCACCAGCGCCTGCCCGAGTTGCAGCGCCCGTACCCTGGCGGTCATCTTTGGGCGCATGCCAAAGGGGGCCACCATGACGACGTTCATTGGTCCAGTTGCTCTCGCGAGAAAAAGGAAGGGTCAATGGCGGGGAGAGACGGAGCGGGGGGGGTGGTGCCGGTGGTGGACGCAGCGAGCGGATCGGCGGGGAGCGCGGTGCTTCGCCCCCAGAACAGCATCGGCAGCAGCAGCAGGGCGAGCAGTGCCGCCGCAAAGGCCAGCGTTGGGGGCGCGCCGTGCCAGCCACCCCACCAGCGCGGCCAGCAGGATCGCCACGAGCAGCAGCGTCAGGCCGCCGGTCCAGGCGAGGTGCGGCGCGAGCGAGGTGCCATAGAACCAGGTGGGCAGCCAGAGCAGGAGTGCCAGCGCCAGCCACGCCAGGGCGCGCAGCGGCAGCGAGTCCAGCGACGCCTGCTCGGGCGCGTCGGGGGCAGGGCGCGCGATGCCGCCCTTTGCCACGGCCAAAAGCAGGGTCAGCAGCCACGGTACCACGATGCCGATCCCCTGTAACAGGGCGAGCGTCGCCAGCGGGATCGCGGCCAGCGCGACGCTGGCCCACGGGCGCGTCGGCGCGCGCAGGGCACGCAGCCCCAGCGCTACCGCAAAGGGCAGGAGCACGATGCTATACAGCACCGTCAGGTCGCCGCGCTGCAAGGCCGCCCAGGGGGTCGGCCAGAGCCATGCCAGCGGCAGCACGCTGAGTGCCGCAGCGGGGCTGACCCCCACCTCGGAGCTTAGGACGAAAAGCGCGGGGATCAGCGAGACCCCCAGCATCAGCGCGCCGAGCAGCAGGGATTCACCGACTGGCAGGTGGCTCAACTGTGCCACCGTCGCGCCGAGCGCCGCCGGGGGGAGCGGGGCGTCTACCGTGGTGAAGAGGCCATCGCTCACCAGGGTCTGCGTCAGCTGTGTGATGTCGCCGCTCTGGTCGATGCCCACCAGGGAGCGAGCCGCCAGCAGCCATGTCCCGATCCCCACGCCAACGAAAAGCAGGAGCAGCAGCAACGTGCCGCGCCACCGTGTGCGCCACGCCGCGCGCACGCGGGCGGGCTGGCGAATCATCAGCAACAAGAGGAAGAGCGCCGCCGCCTGAAAGAGGCTTTGCACCAGCGGCTCGTACAGCCGCATCCCGATCAGCCGCGTCCACGCGTAGACCAGCGGCGCAAGGGCGAGGCTCAGCCCGGCGCTGTAGGGGGCCAATGGCACTTTTCCCCCTGGCTGGAAGAGCCAGGCCAGCAGCAGGCCCGGCGTGATGAGCAGCAGCGGAATCCACAGTGCTGCCCTTTGCCAGCGCGCAGCCTCGGCGCGCACCTGACCGGCCAGGGCGGGCAGCGTTTCCTGGGCAAAAAGCGTGAAGTGCAGGTCCACGTTGCTGTTTACCCCGTTGTCGGCGAGGTTGCCTTGCAGGTAGCGATCATCGGTGCTCGTCCACAGGGCGATCTGCGCGTCGGACGGGGCCGACAGCGCCAGTTCCACCTGTTCCATCGTTTGCACCGGCGCGAAGTGGAGGCGGATTGGGGTGTTGTGGGGGTAGCCCGCCGTTTCCACCTCGCCCTCGCGGATGATTTGCTGGTGGCTGTTGCGCAGCTGCCAGCGCAGGGGGCGCTGCGCGAGCGTCGGCGCGTGGCGCGGCACAACCAGCACTACCTCGATGGCGCTCAGACCCTCTTCAGACAGCAACCAGCTTTGGCGCAACGGGCGCTCGCTGAGCACGCGTGAGGGCTGCGCGGCCTCCGGCTGACTGGCTACCGGGAAGGCGCGGGACGTCAGGGGCAGGGCAGAGCAGGCGCTCAGCGAGAGGAGCAGGGCAACCAGGAGCCACAAAGGCCAATGTTTCATGAAGGGTTCGTTGTTGGGTGGCGGGTGATGTGCAGGCGGGCTTTCTTTTCAAAAGAAAACTCTTTTTCGCGGCCTGCAAAGTAGTCGTCAACGGCGGCGCGGCAGCCCGACCAGTCGTAATAGTCATCGATGACCAGCACGCCGCCCTCAACCAGATGCGGCTCGATACGCTGTAGGCAGGTCAGCACCGAGTCGTACCAATCGCAATCGATGTGGGCGAGCGCGACCGGCTGCTCGGGGCGCAGGGTGTCCTGGTAGAGCCCCTGGACGAAGTGAAGCTGGTTCGCCTGCGGGGGCATCCCGTATCGCTCAAAGTTCTGCTTCACCTGCTCCAGCAGCTTGGATTCGTACCCGTAATAGCGGGCACCTTTGATCCCCTCCGATTGACCGGAGGCAATGGTTTGGTAACGCTGGTGTGCGTCGCTTCCGTCCGCCTCCGAGGGGGGAGGGATCATCCCGAAGACATCGTAGATGAAGAAAGGGCGCGTCGCACCCTTGGCAGCGGTCATCACCAGGGCGGAGCCGCCCAGCGCGCAGCCCGCCTCGATCAGGATGCCCGCGCGCCCCTGCTGCTCGGCGTTGGCGACCTGCTCGTGCAGGTCGATCAGGGCGCTGCTGCCCAGGTAGCTCAGCCGGTCCCGCAGCACGCGCTGGATGAGCCGCGCGGCGCGGCGATCCGATCGGTAAAGGGCCGCCCAGCGGGCGAGCACGCGGGCGCGGGAAAAGAGGGGAAGCAAGCGTGATACCCTTCAAATGATTGGGATACAGACAAGAATGAGGGAGACATGGTACCATGTCTCCCTCATTTGGGTAAGAAGTGTGAGGTTGGGTTACTCGATCGGGATACCGTTGTAGTCTTCGCCGACGTTCGCCTCGACACCCACAGCAGTCACCTTCGAGGTCACACGGGCGATCGTGGCCAACTCGCTGCCCGAAGGGCCGCGCACGATGGCACCGCCACCGAAGCCGCCGATGTAGCCGAAGTTGGTGCCCGCAGCGCCCAGCGCGGCGGCGTTCGAGTTCCACTTGGCCCCAGCCGTGATCGGATCCGGATTGGTGTGGGTGCCAACCAGCGTACCGTTCAGGTCGCGGTACTCGACGGAGACGGAGCCCGCCGCGAGGGTAGTAGAGCCCACGTTCTGGATGGCGATGTTGGTGCGCTGGCGCGTACCATTGAAGTAGGTAGTGTCATCCGCGTAACGAACGTACGGGAGCGCCAGGGTGTCGTAGCCAACCGGCTCGCCGAGGAAGGAGGTCGAGAGACCGCCACCGAAGGCCTTGCCAATCGCCACGAGCAGGGCGTTGTTGTTGCTGGTCACCGTGGCGGAGCCGCTGAAGCCAGCGCTCACCACGTCACAGGCCGCAAAGCTCTGCTTGGCGTTCGCAGCGATAGTCTTCATCTGGCTCGTCCCGTTGGAGTAGGTCACCGTGACGTCGGAACTGCTCGCGCCGGTGTTCTGGACCGCGTAGGAGGTGCTCGCGTTAAAGGCATTGCAGAGCGCGGTCGGCATGTAGACCACCGCTGCGCCCTCGGTCACACCCTCAAAGCTGTGGACGCTGGTACTGGTGGTGGAGGCTTCCAGCGCGGCGGCGACTACCATACCATCGGCACTCACCGTGGCGGAACCGTTGAAGCCAGCGGGAACCTCGCTCATCATGCCCACATCGAAGTAGTGGGCGGCACCGACCGGGATCGAGATATCGTTTACCTGGATCGTCGCACCACTGACCGGCGTGAAGGTGACATCCACCATCACATCCGAGCTTTCTTCCGCATTCTGAACAGAGAAGGTGGTGTTGGTGCTAAAGACACCCTTCAGCACCGTCGGGATCAGGTAGGTGGTCGCCGTCTGATCCTGCGCGAAGCCGTTGGAGAGCGGGCGGTTCTTGACGGTGTCCGAGGCCGGAACCTGAACCATCGTCGCCACGACCGGCTGGTCGGACTGGAGGATGGCCGAGCCCTCAAAGCCTGCGGGCAGCTCATCGCCCACGTTACCGACGAAGAGCGAGGCACCCGCACCGGCAGGAAGCGGGTCCTGCGAGACGGAAATCTGCTCACCCGACGGGGTGTAGAAGAGTACCGAGATCGTTGCCTCGTTGTCGCTTACGTTCTGGTAGGTAACGGATGTGGTGAACGGGGTCTCATAGGCGGGTGACTGCGCGAACGTGGTGCCCATCGGCAGCACAGCCGCAAAGAGGGCCAGTGCTAGAAGAAGGGTAGCTAGTCTTTTCTTCATGGTGAATACAGAGTCCTTTCATCTACCAGCAAAAAACAAAAACAGGGGATTTACCTGGCAACCGACGCGGGGCGTGGCGGCGAGTTAGGGCTATTTTATCCTTTTTCCCCCCGCACGCGCAATAATACCTCTGGGTTATTTCCCGTTTTGACCCCTCTTCCCTTGGGAGTAGGGTTGCGTCTGACAGGGGCTTCGGCTACTATCCACGAACGTCACCGCAGAACACACAACGCACAACGCACAACGCCTAACGTCTGTTCTCTAAATTTACTTCCTCCAGGTCGATACAGAAGAAAAAGCTATGCACGTCAAACGAACTTCTTACTCATGGCTCCTGCTCCTTTTGCTGCTTGGGATGCTAGGGGCCTGCCAAAACGCGCCAATCACCCCCGTCCCGCCCACCCAGCAGCCGGCTGCGTCTTCCCCCTCAGGGGAGCAGGCAGCCGGGCAGGAAGCAGCCGGGGCGAGCAACGGGGGGGCGGCGATGCCCGTGCTGACCCCTGATCCCGAAAAGGCTACCATCAAGGGGCGACTGCTTCACGGTCAAAGCGGCGAGCCGCTGGTAGGCGAGGGGATCCAGCTAGCCCAAATCTACTGGGATTCCCAGGGCGAGGAGGGCACTGGCTCCTTTTTGCTCAACACTGCCCAGAGCCCCTTTGCCAGCAGCGACGAGCAGGGGTACTTTGTTTTCAGCAATGTCGAGCCTGCCTACTACGTGATTGTGATCGGCGATGTGGTGATGAACCACATGGTGGTCACGAACGAGGATGGAAGCAACAAGGTGTGGCACGCCGAGCCCGGTAGCTTGCTGGAGGCGGGGGAGATCGAGGTGAATTATTAGCTGCTCGATCCCGTATCTAGTGGCGTAGCGGCTGCTCCTACTACATGTTGTATAATACTTCCGGGTTAGCAAGGGGGACTCGCTGGGTTTCCCTTGTTTTTTGCCTGGCCCTCGCTCTCTACCTGCTCGTGCCGCTTGCGGTGGGCGGGCAGTGGAACTCGGATTTTGCGCGCTCCTACCTTCCCACCGCGCAGGCGCTCGCCGCCGCGCAGCCCCTCGACACGCTACCGGATGGGGTAGCGATCCGCTATCCCATCGGCTTTCCCCTGTTTATCGCGGCGCATATCCGCGTGGCGACAACATTGGATACTCCCGCTCGGTGCTGCCCTGTTTGCCAGTCAGGTACTTGTGGCGGCGCTCACAACCGCGCTGCTCTTCCTGCTGGCCGCGCGTCTCTTTGGCCCCTTCCCGGCGCTGCTCGCGGCGGGGCTGTGGACCCTCTACCCGCGCGCGCTCTGGTACATCCGTTACCCGAACAGCGAGGTGCTGTTTACCTTCTTGCTGTACGCGGCGCTGCTCTGCGTATTGAGCTTCGATCAGCAGCGGCGGATCGGGTGGGCTGCCCTGGCAGGCGCGCTGCTCGGCGGCGCGGCACTGGTGCGCCCCATCGCCCTGCTGCTCGGCCCCCTTGTCGCGCTCTGGTTTCTGTGGCAGGGTCGCCTGGGGTGGCGGCAGCGCCTGCTGGCAGCGCTGCTTCTGCTGCTCGCCAACGGGCTGTTGTTGCTGCCCTGGGAGGTGTATCTGTGGCAGCGCGAGGGGCAGATCATCCTGCTCAGCGTGAATGGCAGCAGTTCGGTGTACGACGGCATTACCTGGGCGGTGGCGGAGGGCGGCGACCCGCGTGCTGCCCTGCTCCCCCGCGATGTGCTGGCCCTGCAACAGCGCGCGGCGGCGCGGGGGGACTGCTGCGCTACGAGTCGGGGGCGCTACACGCTTTTTTGTGGGAGGAAGCGACTGCCCGCCCGCTGACCGTGGCGAAGCTGATCCTCATCAAGATGGGGCGCGCGCTCTACGCCAACCAGGGCGGCAGCAACGAGCGGGCGCTGATGGTCGGGATCGTGCCGCTGCTTCTCTTCATCGTGTGGGGGGTTCGCGGCGCGTGGGCGGCGAGTGCCCAGCGGCCCTTCACCCTGCTGTTTCTCGCCATCGTCCTCTACACCTGGGCGATGGCAACCCTCGTTCTCTCGATTGGGCGCTACCTGGTGCCGGTGACCGGGCTGCTCTTCGTGCTGTGCGGCTACACGCTGGCACGCTTTGTGGAGCACCACGTTTTGCCCCGCCTGCCGACACGCCTCACGCGCTATCTTCCCCGCTGACCCCGCGCGCCAGCTTGCGATAAAGCGTTGCGTGTTGCGGCGCCGCCTGCCGAATGTCGAAGCGTTCCAAGGTGTGCCGCGCCTGCTGGGCCATCGCGCGGCTCCCCTCGCGGTCGCTAAGTGCGGCGACAATCGCCCCCGCCAGCGCCGCCGCGTCCCCCGCTGGCACGAGCCGCCCACTCGTCCCGTCCGCCACCAACTCGCGGCTCCCCGACACGTCGGTCGCCACGACCGGCACACCCGCTGCCATGCTTTCTAGCAGCACGGTGGGCAGCCCCTCCCACAGAGACGAGGAGACGAACAGGTCGAGCAGGGCGAAGACGCGCTCGATGGCTGGCAGTGGCCCCGTCAGGTGAAGGTGCGCTGCAACCGGCGAGGCCGCCGCGCGGGCGCGCAGCGCCTCCGCTTCTGTGCCATCCCCCACGAGCAGGAGGTGCGCCTGGGGGAAGCGCGCCACCACCGCCTCCATGGCGTCCAGCAGAAAGGGATACCCTTTTTGCTGGTGCAGCCGCCCCACCGAGCCGATAACGATGGCGTCCTCCGGTAGCTGCAACTCGTCGCGCAGGGCCACCACGCTTTCCGTTGCAGGGGGCGCGGCGAAGCGTTGAAGGTTGAGCGAGTTGTAGCAAAGCTGCGCCCGCCGCCCGAGCAGCCGCGCGGCAGGGCGACGATTCAGCCCCGCCACCACCGTCTGCGCGACCCCGATCTCTGCGTGAAAGAGCAGCGGCGCGAGCAGGTTGCTGAAAAGCAGGCGGCGCTCCGGTCGGCGCGGCCACTCGCGCTCGTTGTGGACGGTGCGCAGCAGCGCCCGCGCGCCGAGCCGCCGTTTCATCAGCAGGGCGAGCGGGTCGCCAAACTGGCAGTGGCTGTGGATCAGATCGACCCGCTGCCCCGCCAGGGCGCGCCGCGTGCCCTGCACGCTCTGCCAGAAGCTGGCGAGCGGCGCGCTTTCCTGCCACGGGGCAGCGACAAACCCCTGGATGCCCCGCTCGTGGAGCAGGCTCAACCAGCGGTGCTCGGTGGGGGTGTGGTAGTCCCACATCCCGCACACGATCGGCTCGATGTCGGGGGGGAGCGCCTGCACCAACTCCACCACAAAGCGCTCGATGCCCCCCAGTGGCCCCTCGATGGCAAAGCCGGAGATGATCTGGAGCACCCGAATTGGGTTGCTTGGGCTCATCGCTGCGCCGCCAGGTCGTCGCGGATGCGCGCCACCGCCTGGCTCGCCCCCTGCTGGATCGCGGGGAGCACGCGCGCCACATGGGCGCGGAGCGTGCCGCGCGCGTGCCAGGCGACCATCACCCGGTCGGCGAGCGTCGCGGCACTTACCTTCTCGATGTCCAACACCCACTCGTCCAACCCCACCATCTCCATGATACCGCGCGTCTTGGCGTGGTAGCCGATAGCCACCACCGGCGTCCCCTCGCTCAGCGCGAAGATATTGGAGTGCATGCGGGTGCCGAGCAGAAGCTCCAGCCGCGCGTAGCAGCTTTTGAGCGTGGCGGCGTCCAGCGGTTGATCCAGCATGAAGACGCGCCCGCTCCCCGCGAAGCGTGCCGCGATGCGTCGCGCGGGGATGCGATCATCTTCCTGCTCGGTTGGCCCCCACACCTGCGCGAACAACACCACAGTTCCCTCGGTTTCCGCCAGAAATCGCTCGATGGCGGCAGCAATCGCCGCCTCATACGGTTCCTGACGACCAAAGCGGATGCTTTGCGCGCCCCAGTTGATGACCGTGATACCCAACAGCGGGCTCGCGCCCAGCGCGGGGCCGAGCAGATCACGCAACAACACCTCCGCGCGCGCCTCGTCCCGCTCCGCAAAGGAAAAGCCCAAGTCGGGCACCAACGCGCGCTTGGCGGCGGGCACGCCAATGCTGTCAAGCAGCGCCACGGAGCGCGGCTCGCGCACCTGCACCCCGCGCAGCTGCATCAGGAGCCAGCGCAGCAACGTTTTTTCCCAGTGGTGGTGCAGCGGGCCGAACGATTGCGGCAGGGTGTAGGTCGGCTTGCCAAGCAGCCGCGCAAAGGCGACAGTGTAGAGCGCGAGCAAAAAAGGGAAGCCGATGCGCCCGCTCGTATAAAAGATGTTGCCCGCGCAGCTCAGCACCACGTCCGCCTCAGTGTAGGCGCGCAGCAGGCGCTGCTGCGGCTCGCTAAGCCCCAGGCGCGGCAGGCGACCGCTGGCCCGCCAGGTCAACGCGGCGAGTAGGGTCAGCAGAAACAAGCGGGGAATAGCGAGCCAGCGCCAGCTTGGCGTGCCGTCCGCCGCGTGGGTACGAACCCATGTATAAAAGGAGCCGATGGCTTCCTCGGTCTCATGGTGACTAGCTGGGTCGTTCATTGCCAGCGTGATGACTGGCTCCCCAAACTTGCGCTTCACCTGGCGAATCGCCTCGACGGTGAGCGCCAAATCGCCCGCGTTGCGGGAAGAGTGTAGGTTGACGAGTAGGATGGTCATGGGCGTTTCGGGTGGAGAATGGAGAATGGAGAATGGAGAATGGACAATGAGTACTACGGTTACAAGATTACAGGTTGCAGATTACAGATATGAATAAGAATTACGGATATGAATGCCAATTACAGATGCGGGCTGTTGATGTGAGTGCTAGGAAGGGGAGTTGCATAGAGCAATAGGTGAGGTTGGTCGTTGCCGTTCCATTCACCATTCACCATTCACCGCCGTTCGCCACCACCGCCACGTCAGGAGCGCGTAGCCCGCGAAGAGCAGCGCCTCGGTGAGCACGTAGACCCAGGCGACCCCCGCGATGCCGATCTGGCGCACGAGCAGCAGGTTGGCGAGGACATTGACGAGGGCAGCGACCGCCTGCACGCGCACGCGCTGCCGCTGCCAGTCCGCCGCGACGAGCACGGCGGCGGCGGCAAAGCTGCCCGCCTTGAAGAGCAGCAGCAGGCTCAAGGTTTGCAGCAGTTGCCCGGTCGCGCGGTACGCGTCGCCGAGCAGCAGATGGACGAGCGGCTGCGCCACCAAAAAGAGCGCGAGGGTGAGCGCTAGCCCCAGCCCCAACGTGGCGAGCGCGAGCTGGCCCAGCCGCTGGCGGAGCCGCTCGATGGCGGGCGCGCCCGCCCCCTCGCGCAGCTCCCAGATTTGGCGGCTGAGCACCGGCACCATGACGGTGTAGAGTGCGCTCGGCACGAGGAAGGCGAGGCCCAGCAGGTTGGAGGCGGGCGCGTACAGCCCCACCGCCTCCTCGTTCAGCCTCGCCCCGATGATGGTGATGTCGGCCTTCAGGTAGACGAAGTAGAGCAGCTCCGACAGGGCAAAGGGGGCTGCCGCGCGCAGCAGGGGTCCCACCCCCGCGACGGCGGGCGCGCGCAGCTGCCGTTGCCCGAGGAGCCAGAGCAGCGTGCCGCCGAGCGTTGCTAGGCTGATGGCGAGGCGAATCCAGGCGAATGCCTCCACCGCGCGCACGCCGCGCCAGGCGAGCCCCAGGGTCAGGAGCAGCAAACTCCCCGCCGAGAGGGCGAGCAGGGCCGAGGTGATGTGGTTGCGGAGCGCCGCCTTGAAGGTGGACAGGCATGCAGCGAAGAGCCCATCGAGCCATACCGACCCCGCGACGATGGCGAGCAGGGCGGGCGGGTAGGTGGAGGGGTTCAGGCGCGGGGCCAGTACCAACAGCAGCACGAACCAGGGCACGCCGAGCAGGGCGCGCAGCAGCAGGCTATTGCTCATTTCCTGGGCGAGTGCCGCGCGGCTCAGCCGCCCCTGCTGCAACAGCCATCCATCCATCCCAAAGTTGAAGGCGGTGGAGGTGAGCGTGGCGAGGGCGAAGCAGGCAGCGTAGCGCCCGAAGCCCTCGTTGCCGAGCAGGCGCGCGGTGAGCAGGGTGGCAATCGCCATAAAAAGCTGCCCCACAAGGGTGCCGGACAGCAGGGTCAGCAGGTTGCTCACCAGTGGGCGCGCGCGCAGCGGCTGGAGCAGGCGCTGCGCGCTCAAGGGGAGGTGCCTTGGGTGTTCACGTACACCGTGCGCCACTGCGCCGCCAGGCCGGGCCACGCGAAGAGCGCTGCCCGCTCGCGGATCTGCGCGGGGGTCCAGTGCCCCTCAGTGCTGCCATCGAGCGTGTGGCAGATTGCCTCAGCCAGGGCGCGCGGCGAGCCCGCCTCGGCGAGCCACCCCCCAAACTCAGCGCCCAGCCAGGCGCGCCGGTCCCCTACGTCGCCGGTGACGATGGGGCGGCCCGCTGCCAAACTTTCCATCAGCTTGAGCGGGCAGCGCGCGCGCGCCACCTCGTCATCGTGGACCGGGTCCACCGTCAGGTCCGCGAGGCGGTAGGCGTGCAGCGCCGCCTCCGCGTCGATTTGCCCCGTAAACACGATGCGCGCCGCGTGGGGGCTCTGCGCCGCGCGCGCCCGCAGCAGCGCCTCGTCCGGCCCGCCACCGACCAGCAGCAGCCAGCTTGTGGGCCGCGCCGCCGCCACCCCGTCAAAGGCGTCCAGCAGCAGCTCCACCGCGTGCGATTCCAGCGCCAGCGTCCCGATGTAGCCGATCACCGGCCCAGGGTCGCGCGCGATTTGCGCGGCGATAGCCTGCAACGGGGGCGCGAGCGGGCGCTCCAGCGCGGGCAGCACGGGCGGGCCGTTGGGCACCACCACGATCCGCTCGGCGGGCACCCCCTGCGCCTGGAAAAAGCGCTGCAAGAAGGTGGTATTGACCGTCACGCCGCGCGCCTGCCGGGGCAGCCAGCGCTCCACCCACGCGACGAGCGCCCGCTGCCAGCCGCCGCTGAAGCGGTTGGCCCCCGCCTCCCAGTCGTCGCAATCCACAAAAAGTGGCAGGCGGCGCAGGCGGGTGAGGAGCCAGCCTGCCAGCCCGTTCATCGGCTGCGGCTTGCCCACGTGGAAGGCGTCGGTTGGCTGGCGTAGACCGTGGAGCACAAACATTGTCAGAGCGTGCAGCGAGACCCAGAGCAGCTTCCACGCGGGGAAATAACTCTTTTGCCCCTCCCGCTTGAGCACCGCCATCTGCCCGACATAGCGCACCCGCAGTGGCTTTCCGCCGGTTTCGATCCGCTGCTCGCGCTCGCGCAGCCGCTCCCAATCGTGGTGCAGCGCCAAAATCGTCACGTCCGCGCCGCCGCGAGCCAACTCGCGCGCGAGGGGCAGGCAGCGGCCCCGCCCGTAGGGGCTGTCCAGGCTGCTTGAGAGCAAAAAGGTGAGGCGCATGGCTCAGTCGCTGTCCCTGACACGGAAAACCCAGACAAAATCGTCGCTGTACACCGTCTCGAAGGCGGGGCTGCTGGCGAGGGCAAGCGGGTCGAGCGGGGTGGCGTCGCCCGGCAACCCGATTCGCCCCTGCTGCGCGCCCACATACACAAACTCGACCTGCTCCGCGCGCAGCGCCGCTGCGAGGCGCTCCGGCTCGCCTTGCGCGGCGCGCAACCGCGCGTGGCGCTCGTTGACCAGCCGCCGATAGTCGGGGGTAGGGCCGCGCTCGCTGTCGTAGACCATCGGCGGCACCGTTGTTTCGCGGCGGGCGCTCAGCCAGAGCCACCAGCCGCCGTCGGTGCCCGCCACCACCGAGTTGTAAAAAGCGGGAAAGCCAGTGATGTGGAAGCGCGCGTTCGGCGGGGTGTGTTGCTGGATCCACGTTGCCGCCTGCTGGTCCTGCGGGGTCTGCATGGCAAAGTGGCGCATGTCCACCAGTGCCATCTGCGGCCCCAGCCCGCGCAGCGCGAGTAGCAGCACGCCGCCCGCTGCGAGCGCGCCCAGCGGGCGCGTGGGCAGGCGCAGGCGCGACAGAAGCCAGAACGCTACGTCCGCCAGCCCCAGCGCGGCGGTGGCGGCGAGCGGCAGGTAGAGCGAGATTTGAATCATAAAATTGTTGACCAGGCCGGTGCCGGGTAGCCGCAGCAGCAGGTAAGGGTTGGCGAGCACGAACCACATCACGACCCAGCCGCCCATCAGCAGGGCGACCCCCCACGCGCGACGCAGCAGCAGCCAAAGCAGGGCGAGCGCGGCCAGCGCGAGGAGGGGTTCCGGCACGTGGGTGGTGATGTCCCCGAAGACGTTGTTGCCGGAGAGCACCGTCGCGGGGTTGGTGACCTGCGCGGGGGCCTGCGCCAGCCGCTGCGCCAGCACCCCGCCCAGCAGGTTGACGTACCAGGGGAGGATCAGGAGCAGGCAGACGAGCGCGCCGACGGCGGCTTGCCCCGCCACGCGCAGCAGCGCCCGCCCGCGCGCGCGAAAGTGCCAGAGCAGCAGGGCGACGAGCAGGGGGAGCAGGACGAGGTACATCATCAGCACGAGGTAGTGGCTGAGCGCGAGCGCGGCCAGCACGAGCACGATCGGCAGCACGCGGCGCGGGCGCGTCGGCTCCCACCAGAGGCTCCACAGCACAGCGGGGGGCAGGAAGATCATCCCCGCCAGCTGGGTGTAGCGTCCCCAATTGACATAAAAAGCAGGGATTGGGCTGAAAAAGCCAGCGAGCAGCAGCGCCAGCACCCCCGCCCAGCGCCCGCGTTGCGCATCGCCCGAGCGCCGCGCTAGCCCCTCTGCCAGCAGCCCGACCATCATCACCGCCCACACGTTGAGCAGTTGCCCGCCGAGCAGGGTGGCCTCGGGGGCGGAAAGCGCGCTCATGCCGGGCAGGAGCGCCCAGGCGAGCCAGCCGCAGAGCAGGTGAAAGCCCGCGTGGTAGGTGAAGCTTTGGAGCGGCGCGTAGGGCAGGTAATTGTCCGGGATGCCGCCACGGTCTAGCACGAGTTGGGTGATAAGGGTGTGGTGAACCCCGTCCCCCCACATCGGCGCGGCCACCTCGTGGATCGCGAGGAAGCGGCTCGCGGCGACGAGCGCCAGCAGCGCAAGGTAGAGCACCGTCACGCCATCGGGGGGGATCGTCGGGCCGAGCGGCCAGCCGCGCCGTCGCGCGAGGAGCAGCCCCGCCCCCGCGAGGAAGATCAGCAGCCAGAGCGCCCATGGCCCCAACCGCAGCGGGAGCAGCAGCGTTGCCTGCGGCACGACGAGCAGCAGTGCCCCGCTCAGCGCCACCGACGAGGCGAGCAGCCGCTGCACGCTCCACGGCTCATCATCCCCGCGCCGCACCCAGGCGAGCAGCGCCCAGCCGGGCAGGGTCCAGAGTAGCAGCGCCAGAAAGAGGCGCACCCCGTAGCGCGCGAGCCCGCTCGTGGCGCGCGCGAGCAGCAGCGACGGGGGAATCTCGTAGTACCACTTGATCGCCAGGTCGCCCGGTAACACCTCCCCGTCGAAGCGCAGGCGGCCCGGGTAACGCTCCGTCGTGTCGCTCCAGGCGGTGATGCCCGCGCCGGGCGGCGCGTCGCCCGTGAGCCGCACCGTGTAGGCGCGCCCCGCCGAGCGGGGCTGCGGGTCGAAGAGGAAGCCGCGCAGGCCATTGTCCACCACGCTGGCCGCGTCAAAGTGCTCCTCGTGCACCACCTGCCCCGCCGCGTCGAGGAGGGTGAAGGTGAGCTCGCCCTGGTTCTGGCGCGCGTAGGTCGCGAGGAAGAGGGTTACCTGCCGCAGCCCGTCGTGCATCGGCATGAACGTCTGGCTGACCATCGTGCCCTGGCTCAACTCCCCGACCGGCTGGGGCGCGACCGCCTCCAGGTAGGAGCCATCCTCTCGCACCGCCGACCCGCCCGCCGTGGAGCGGCACAGCCGCTCAGAAGGAGCAGGAGGAGCATCGCGAGTACCGGAACGGTGCGACAAAAAAGCCCGTCGCCGGGCTTTGCAAGGGTCATCATGGGCGCAGATCATAGCAGCGTTCGGCGCGAACGTGAAGCGAGGACGATGGGGATTTCGGATTTCAGGATTTCGGATTTGGGACAGCGTGCTTTTTGGATATTTCGGGGGCGCAGGGCTGTGCGCCTTTTTGCCAATTTAGGGGGGTGAGACGTTCACTTGGCAATTATTATTGGGCCATTTGGAGGGTGGGGGAATGAGCGAGCAGGGGAATGGGAGCGACAGGCCGGCCTACACGTTGATGATTGCGGACATGGCGCGCGAGGAGCGGCCGCGCGAGCGGTTGCTGCAATACGGGGCGAGCGCGCTGGCGAACCGCGAGCTGCTGGCGATCATCCTGCGCACGGGGGTGCAGGGCTGCTCGGTGCTGGAACTGGCGGACAAGCTGCTGAGCGAGTTTAACGGGCTGCGCGGCCTCTCGAACAGCTCAGTGCTGGAAATCAGCGAGGGGGTGCATGGCCTCGGCCCGGCGAAAAGCGCGCAGGTGCTGGCCGCGCTGGAGCTAGGCAAGCGCGCCGCGACCTTCAGCCCGGACGAGCAGCCGCAGGTAAAGAGCCCCGCCGACGCGGCGAACCTGCTCATGGGGGACATGGCTTACTTCCAGCAGGAGCACCTGAGGGTTTTGTTATTAAACACGAAAAACCATGTGATAAATAATTGGCGGCACTCTTTGTACAAGGGCAGTCTGAATTCCAGCGTGGTGCGCGTGGCGGAGGTCTTTCGCGAGGCGATTCGCTGCAACGCGGCGGCGATCATCGTGGCGCACAACCACCCCTCGGGCGACCCGACCCCCTCCCCGGAGGACATCCGCGTCACGCGTGACATCCGCCAGGCGGGCACGCTGCTCGACATCGAACTGCTCGACCATGTGATCATCGGCGCACAGCGCTACGTCTCGATGAAGGAGCGGGGGTTGGGGTTTTGAGGGGGCGGCTTTTCGCGGGAGGTGAGGGGGCGCTGCCTCGGGGAGAACGACTTTTTACCCCAGAGAACACTGAGAACACGGAGGGGGCTGCGACCCGAAGAGGTTAACATGTGTGAAATGTATCAATCCTGATTCCCTTCAGCCTACCTCGCACCGATTCAGCCCCTCGCGCCGCTCTTTCCAATCCGGCATCACGTGGCCCAACAGGGCGTAGAAGCGCGGCCCGTGGTTATGCCAGATCGTCCCGCCGGTGCGCGTGCCCTGTGCGTTGCGCTGTGCCACGCGGCGGGTAGGTCAGCAGCTGCTCGATGCCGAGCGCGATGCTTTCGCGCCGTGATGATCCTGGTCGGCGCGCTTGCACTCGATGACGACGAGAGGGATACCGTTGACGAAGAGCACGAGGTCGGGGCGGCGCGTGGCGTGGCTGCCCCGTTTCTCGACGGGGAACTCGTCGGTGACGTGGTACTGGTTGTTTTCCGGATGCTGCCAATCGATAAAGTGGAGGCTGTGGCTCTTGCGGTCGCCCGCGATGGTCTGCGTCAGGCTGGTGCCGAGGGTAAGCCGCTCGTACAGATGCTCGTTGCTGATGAGCAGCCCTTGAAGCGGCTCCTCGGTCAGGCAACGGATCGCCTCGCTGATACTCGCCTCGCTGAAAGCATGGCACTGCCCCTTGACGCAAATCGTGTTGTGCTCCTGCAGCCACGGCTCCAGGATGCCGGTCAGCACCACGTTGCTCTCGCGCCTGCTGCGCAGGGCCAGTGCTTTGCTCGGGGGCAGGTATTCCCACCCCATATTGATGAGCAGTTGCGGGGCGGGTAGTTGGGAGTCAATCAGTTCCAAATATCCGTCGCTGAAAGCCATGCTTCATACCTTTTGGCATCAACAAAATGTTTCGCAAAATCGTAGTCGAGATGGACCCGACAGACGCACCTCTGCTATACTACCCAACAAAGTTGCTTCATGTTGCTTGTGAGGTTATCCAGCTATGATGATCACGCTTGAGCTTCCCGCCGATATTGAGAAAGAGCTTCAGGAGGAGGCGACGCGCCAGGGGGTGGCCCCCCAACAGATCGTACTGGACGCGCTCGCCAACCGCTTGCGTGACCCTGTCCCCTCTGTGCCCTCGCTGCCGCAGGACGAAGCAGCCTTGCTGCAACAGATCAATCTCGGTTTTTCCGCATCGTGGTGGGCCAGGTATGAGGCGCTCAAGCACAAGCGACGCGCCGAAACCTTGACCCCCCCGGAGCACACTGACCTCATCCAGATGTCGGACGAGCTTGAGCAGGCCAACGCTCACCGCTTTGCGACCCTGGTTGAGTTGGCTCGGTTGCGGGGAACGAGCGTGGGAACGCTGATGCACTCGCTGGGGCTGGCCCCACACTCGCATGAGTGACGCGGCGCTAAGCGCCCCGCAGCGTGCGATGGTCACCAGCCGCGCGCAGGGGTGCTGCGAGTATTGCATCAGTCAGGCGCGCTTTTCCCCTGATCCCTTCTCTATCGAGCACATCATTCCTCGTTCACAGGGCGGTAGTAACGACCTGACGAACTTGGCCCTGGCTTGCCAAGGTTGCAACAACCGCAAATACACGCATGTTGATGCGGTGGACCCCGTCACGGGCGAGAAAGTGCCGCTCTTTCACCCTCGCCAGCATCAGTGGGTGGAACACTTCGCCTGGAACGCGGATTTTTCGCTGCTGTTGGGCCTGACCCCCATCGGGCGTGCCACTGTCGAGCGCCTTGGCCTGAATCGGGACGGTGTGGTGAACTTGCGGCGCGTGCTTCATCTGGTGGGGGAGCATCCTCCCAGCATGGACGTTACCAAGTAGCTCTGGAATTTATTCCAGGGCTGATACAGGAAGCGCGCTTAAGCGCGCTCTCCTAATGAAGATGCTTGCTTAAGCAAGCTTATCGTTACAGCCTGGGATTTCCAACCCCAGGCGGCAGGCGGCTGGCAGCAGGCGGCAGGCAGCAGAACGTAGAACGCAGAACGCAGGGCAGCAGTGGGTTCCCGCAAAGCGGGTAAGGCGGCAAGTGCGCGGCACAGGGAGCGCCTCTATTTCGCCACAGTATAGGATGGCTGCGACAAAAGGGCGAATGGCAAATCGCCACAGACTCGCGTAGCGGTCCGTGCTGAAGCGCCTTCGCGCCCCGAGCACCCACGTCCGCCTTCACGAGCCCTCATGTGCAACACAGCCTACACCCCACGCGCGGACCAGAGGTCCGCGGCCCGTGTCACCCCCCTCACCCTCATCACCCACTCACCCCCTCACCTTCATCACCCCCTCACCCTCACCCCCTCCACCTTGCGCATAAGGCAACTTGTTGGCTATCCTTGCGAGCCAATTTGTTTGCGAGGAATCTATGACGCTATACAACAACTATTTTGCTCCCGCCTCGGTGGACGAGGTGCTGGAAGTACTGGCCCGCTACGGGAAAGAGGCGCGCATCATCGCGGGCGGGACTGACCTGATTGTGGAGTTGGATCGCGGGCTGCGCCACCTGGAGGCGGTCATCGACATCACGCGTATCGCGGGGCTGGACGGGATTGAGGAGCGGGACGGTACCGTCGCGCTCGGCCCGCTAGTGACGCACAACCAGGTGGCGAACGACGAGCGGATCATCGCCCGCGCCCTGCCGCTCGCGCAGGCGGCGTGGGAGGTCGGCTCGCCGCAGCTGCGCAATCGCGGCACCATCGCGGGTAATCTGATCACCGCCTCGCCCGCCAACGACACGATCACCCCGCTGGTCGCGCTGGGCGCGCGCGTCACGCTGCGCTCCGCCGCGCGTGGCGAGCGCGTGCTCTCGCTGGAAGAGTTTTACACCGGTTTTCGGAAGGTCGCGCTCCAGCCGGACGAGATGCTTGTCCGCATCGAATTTCCCGCGCTGCGCGAGGGGGAGCGCGGCGGCTTCCACAAGCTGGCGCTGCGGCGCGCGCAGGCGATCTCGGTGGTCAACGTGGCGATCGTGCTGCGCGCGGGGGAGGCGCGCGTCGCGCTCGGCTCGGTCGCGCCGACGATCCTCCGCGCGAGCGAGGCGGAGGCACTGCTTGGCGGCGCGGCTCTGACGGACGAGCGGATCGAGGAGGCTGCGCGGCTCGTTGCGGCGGCGGCGACCCCCATTGACGATGTGCGCGGCACGGCGGAGTACCGCGTGCAGGTGCTGCGCGTCGTCACGCGCCGCCTGCTCCTCGCCCTGCGGGACGATAGCCAGGCATACCCCGCGCGGCGCGCGAATTTGTGGGATGGGCCAGGGCACCCGACGAGCGCGCTCGCCGCGCCGGACGACGCCATCGTCGCGACGGTGAACGGGGAGCGGGTGCGGATGGAGGGGGCAGAGGGGAAAACCTTGCTGCGCGCGCTGCGCGAGAACGCGCAGTTGGTCGGCACCAAGGAGGGCTGCGCCGAGGGGGAGTGTGGCGCGTGCACCATCTGGCTCGACGGGGCCGCCGTGATGAGCTGCCTCGTCCCCGCCGAGCGCGCCCACGGCGCGACGCTGCAAACCATCGAGGGTCTGGCGGCGGGCGAGACGCTGCACCCGCTCCAGCGCGCCTTTGTCGAGCACGACGCGGTGCAGTGCGGCTACTGCACCCCCGGCTTCCTGATGAGCGCCGCGAAGCTGCTCGACGAGACCGGCGGCGATTTCAGCGACGAGCAGCTCAAGCAGGCGATCAGCGGCAACCTGTGCCGCTGCACCGGCTACTACAAGATCATCGAGGCGATCCGCGCGGCAGGCGACGAACGACGACGGACGACGGAGGACCAAGGACCGAGGTAGTCACGGACTATAAGTCCGTGCTGATGGGCCTTCGGCCAATCGTCCGCCTTCGCGGACGTTCCTGCACTTCTAGCCTCTGTGCTCTCTGTGTTCTCTGTGGTGAATCCGTCCGTCGTCGGTCGTCCGTCGTCGGTCGTCACCCATCCAGCGGGCAGGGGGTGCCATCTGGGGGGAAGGCGTTGGGGGGCACAGGGTAAAAGACAAAGCCGTTGACGATGTCGCCCGCGGTCAGTCCAAGCTCCGCCTCGATGGCCGCGCGCACCTCCGGCGAGCGGGCGACGACATGGGAAACGCGAAGCGTGCCCAGGCAGGCGCGCGTGGCGCGGGGATCGGCGAGCAGCAGCGAGGGGGTGGCGCGGTTGGCAAAATCTGGTGCTCGATCATATACGATGCCCCGCAGGTCGTTCGCCCCCACATAGACCGCGAGATATTCCCAATAGGTCAGCTCCAGCAGGAGGGGCCGCGCCTCGCCGGGACTTGCGGCGCGTAGCGCGCGCACGTGCTCGCCCACCGCGAGCCCCTGCGCCGCCGGGTCGTTGGTGAAGGCGAAGGCGCGCGGTAGCTGGAACCCTGCAATCGCCACGAGCATCAGCCCCAGCACGAGCCGCTGCGCCCGCCTGCCCGCGAGCGCACGCGCCGCCGCGTCCAGCAGGGCGGCGACGAGCGGGTAAAAAAGGAAGAGGAAGGGCGCGAGGTAGCGCAAAAAGTTGCCCAGCGGCTCGTTTTGCCCGCCATGCGCCACCCCAAAGAGCCCCAGCGGCAGCAGCGTGATCGCCAGCATCCAGCGCAGCGCCGCGTCATGGCGCGCGTGCCACAGCGCCAGCAGCAGCGCGGGCACGAGCAGCAGCGTGGCGAGGGGATCGATCCCTAGAAAGGTTGTCAGGTAGCGGGTGTAGTCGCTGCCCGCCCCGTACCACTGCGCCTTGTAGCTTTTCACCCCGCTAAAAAAGGTGAGCAGCGAGCCGGTTTCCACATAGCTCCCCACCAGCCAGAGCACGGGGAAAAGCCAGGGCAGCGCCGCCGCGACGAGCCACGCTCGCCAGGGTGCGCCCCGCCGCCGCGCCAGTGCGTGCAGCGCCATCGCGCCCAGATAGAGCGACCAGACGAGCGAGAGCATCCACGCCTCGAAGCGGAAGCCGTTGGCGAGCGCGAGCGCCGCCGCTGCCAGGAAGAGCCAGCGGCGCGCCGCGCCGCGCTGAAAGCGCACAAACGCGGCCATCCCCGCCAGCACGAGCGTCGTGTGGAAGATTTCGGTGAGCGGGGTCGAGCTGAGCCAGAGGTGGACCGGGTTCAGCGCGAGCAGGGCGGCGCTCAGCAGGGCGAGCCGCTGCTTGTTGAACAGGGCCAACGTGAGCGCGTACATCAGCAGCAGCGAGAGTGCCCCCGCCGCCATCGCGAGCGCACGCGGCACCCACAGCAGGTTCGGGGCGAGCCAGAGCGCGCCGCCCACCAGATACAGGTGGAAGGGCAGCCACACCCCCTGCCAGACGAGGTGTGGCTGCGCCGCCCAGCGCGCTGCCAGCACCACCCGTGCAAACTCGTCAGCGGTGAGCGACTGGAAGCCCGCGCGGTACAGCAGCGCGTGCTGGAACAGGCGGGCGAGCAGCAGGAGCGCCAGCACGAAAAGGGCGCGCCGCGCGGGGAGACTCCTGCTCATGGCTCCAGCGTGGCGGAAAAGGTGTACGCTGCCTTCTCGGAGGTCACGGGGGTCGCGCCGGAGACAAGCAGCGTGACGCTGTCCACCGTCGTGCCGAAGCCGGGCACGGTGAGGGTCGCGCGGTTCGCCTCGTCGAGCGGCAGCGGGATCACCTGCGTGCCGCCGCTGCCCTGCGTCACCGCCTGCACGATGAAGCGCTGCGGCAGCAGGTTGTCCACGCGCACGAAACCCTCGCCCTGCCAGCCGCTCGCGCCCTGCTCAAAATCTTCCTGGTAGCCGATCTCGGGGATGGACAGGTCGTCCACCACAAAGCCGTTCTGGTTGAGCGCGTCGTCGGTGATCGTCTCGAAGCGCAGTAGCACCTCCTGCCCCGCGAAGGGGGAAAGGTCCACCGCCTGCTCGATCCACTTGGGCTGGTCCTCCTCGTCGCGCGTGCCGGAGCGGCCGGTGTAGGCGGGGCCGAAGCTGTTGCCGTGCGGGTCGCTGTCGTCGCTGGCGGGCGTGCGTAGCAGCTTCCATTGCGCGCCGCCATCGGTCGAGGCCATCAGGTAGGCGTAGTCATACTCGTTTTCCAGATCGTACCAGGCCCAGTAGCGCAGCGTGGCGCTGGTCACGCCGCGCAGGTCAAAGGCGCGCGTCGTGGCGCTGTCCCCGTCGTCCCCGCGATTGCTCCACAGCATCCACTTGCCGCTGTGCGCCTCGGTCGGCAGCAGCGCCACCTCCGCATCGCCGGTCAGCGCCACCTCTAGCGTGCCCGCCGCGCCGGACGGCTCGAAGCGCAGGTAGTCGGTCCCATACTGGTACACCTCCTCCCGCTCGACGAGCGGGTAGCGCTGCACGGTGCGGGCAAAGGCGGGGGCGCGCGGCGCGTCGTCGCTGTAATCGTAGCGGCCATCCGCCACCCCTGGATCGTCGAGCAGGTTGGCGACGGTCCACTCGGCGAACAGCTGGTCAAAGCTGCTGCCCTCCGGCGCGAGCACCACGTCAAAGCCCGCCTCCCCGTCGTGCGCCTCCCGCACCAGGGCGGCCACCGCCTCGTTCCCGAAGCGCTGGTGGAAGTAATCAAGGAAGAGGAAGGCGGAGCCGTAGAACGGGAGGCTCTGCTTCAGCCAGTCGGTGAGTGGCAAATCCGGCTCCCGCGCGAACCCCGCTGGCCCGTTGCCCACATCGAAGCCGTTGAGCTTCGCCGCCAGCTCGCTCATCCCCTCGTTGACCCACAACTCCTCGTTGCGGTCGCTGTACCAGTGGATCATGTGCTGGAACTCGTGCGCCAGAATCCCGTCAAAGTAGGGCTGCCCCGGCTGTGCGTTGTTCACGTTGATGTAAAAAATTTCTTTTTCGTTGGAAAACGGGTTGACCGAGCGCGGAAACTCGTCCGCGCTGGAAAAGTAGCCGCCCACCCCCGGCACCTCGCCCAAAAAGATGTGGACGCGCGGGTCGCCATCCACACCGGGGCTCCACTCGTTGCCGAAGAGCGCGCGGTTGGTGGGGTAGGTGCTCTCCTCGAAGACGCGCGCCGAGGACTCCAGGTCGCGCTGGTTGACGGTCACATCGGTCGCCACCCACCAGGAGGCGTGCGCGCTCTGGGCGCGCAGCGCGGCCTCCACCTCGAAGTTCTCCTGCGTCGTCATGTTGGAAACGTTGAAGGTGAGCCGGTCGCCCATCTGGTAGCCGGGGTCGCTCTCGCTGACGACGCGCGGGGTGTCGGGCGCGATCTGCCCGAGCCGCAGCGCGATCTCGTACAAATCGCGCTGTGGGATCAGCGCGGCCTCTACCGCTGCCAGGGTGTCCCGCTCGATGGCTTCCTCCGTGGGGGAGGGTGGCTCCAGCGTGGGCTGGGCCGAGATCGTCGCGCTGGGCAGCGGCGGGGTCGGCTCGTGCGTGGGCGCGGGCTCGACGGGCGGCGCGGTCGGCGGCGCTGGGGTGAGGGTGGGCAGCGGCCCCTTGACGAGCCCGCGTGTCGGGGTGGCGGGCGCGCTGACACTGTCCGTGACCTGCCACAGCACCAAGGTGGTTATACCCCCACACAGGAGTATCACGAGCAAGAGAGCAACAAAGAAAGGGAGTCGTAATCGGTTCATAGGGGGCTAGCACATGCTCAAACTATCGGAGATAGGCTGTTGGGAAGCGGCGAATCGGCAAAGTATAGCGCAGGGCGGGGAAAAGCGAGTTGGGGCAAAGGACGTGTAGGGTATCCGCCATCGGGCGGGGCTACCCGTCGCGCGCTACGCTCTCGCGGGCGAGGAACCAGAAGAGGGTAAGGGCGGCGAGGGCGGCGAGGAGGATCGCGTAAAATTTGTAGATGCGGGCGGGCAAGAGCAGCGCGAGCAAGC
This sequence comes from uncultured Chloroflexia bacterium, assembly GCA_963845765.1. Taxonomy (GTDB): domain Bacteria; phylum Chloroflexota; class Anaerolineae; order Ardenticatenales; family Ardenticatenaceae; genus CAWJTI01. The sequence goes on along the minus strand of CAWJTI010000008.1, from coordinate 275,396 downwards.
CGAAGCTCGCCGAGATCGCCCAGTAGCCGAGGACGACTTGCCGCTGGCTCAGCCCCAGGTCGTAGAGGCGATGGTGCAGGTGGCGGCGGTCGCCGTGCAGCGGGCTCAGCCCGCGCCGCACGCGGCTGACGATGACCCAGGCGACATCCAGGATGGGCAGGCCCAGCACGAGCAGCATCGTGGCGACCTTCGCCCCTGCCATGATGGCGAGCGCGGCGAGGGTGTAGCCGAGGAAAAACGCCCCGCTGCTGCCGATAAAGGTGCGAGCCGGATTGAAGTTGAAGGGGAGCACCCCCAGCGTCGCGCCGAGCAGCGCCAGCGCCAGGAGCGCGACGCTGTACTGACCCTCGCGCATCATGTGCGCCGCAAACACCGCGCTCGCGATGGCGGCGACGCCGGTCGCCAGCCCGTCCAGCCCGTCCAGCCAGTTGACGGTGTTCATCGTGCCGAGGAACCAGAAGGCGGTTAGCGGGACAGTGACCCACCAGGGCAGCGGGCTATCCCACGGGCGCACGAGGCTGTTGCTGAAGGGGTTGGCGAAATTTTCGATAAAGATCAGGTGGTAGATGGCGATGCCGGTGACAAGGAGTTGCATGGCGAATTGCGGCCAGGCGGGGAGTTCCTTGCGCTCGTCCAGCACGCCGAAGAGCAGGGTGATCAACGCGCCGAGCATCAAGCCCTGAAAGCGGATCGGCTCGTTGGGGTCGGGAAAGGGGAAGGCGAAGTGGCGCGACAGCAGCGCGGCGACGATAAACGCCGCGCCCATCGCCACGCCCGCCATGCTGGGCACCACGCGGCGGTGAACGTCGCGCGTGCGGTGCGGCACCTTCACCACGCCCCAGCGCCGCGCCAGCCGCATCGTCGGCGGGGTGAGCCCCAGCGCCAGCAGCAGCGCCAGCAGGGGGACGAGCAGGAAGGGTGACATGGTGAGGGGTATTGGGTAGTAGGTATTAGATATTCGAGACGATGCACCCCAACGGGGATGTAGTGGATCGTCCGTTGTCGTTAATATCTAATATCCAATATCTAATACCCACTATCCACTATCAACCGGTGCCGAACTGGCGGTCGCCCGCATCGCCGAGGCCAGGGACGATGAAGCCGTGCGGGGGGTCGCCTTCCTTTTCGGGGGTGGGGGTGAGGTGGGCGTCCACCTGGGCAATGTGGAGGGGCACGTCGGGGTGCTCCGCGCCCATGCGCTCGATCCCTTCCGGCGCGGCGAGAAGCCCCAGGTACTTGATGCGCTTGGCCCCCCATTTTTTGAGGATTTCCACGGTGGCGCAGGCGCTGCCGCCGGTCGCCAGCATCGGGTCGAGCACGAAGACCACCTGCACCGTGGGGTCCACGGGCAGCTTGTTGTAATAGGCAACGGGGCGCAGCGTTTCCTCGTCGCGGTAAAAGCCGATGTGCCACACTTCCGCGCTGGGCATCATCTCCCAGATCCCCTCGACCATGCCCAGCCCCGCGCGCAGCACCGGCACCAGGCCGATCTTCTCGGCGAGGGTGTGCCCGTCGGCGCGGCCCAGGCCGGTCTCCACGTGGTTTTCTTGCAGCGCCAAATCCTGCGTCGCCTCGTAAGCGAGGAGGATGGACAGCTCGCGGATCAGCTCGCGGAACTTTTTGGGCTCGGTGGTGGGGCGGCGCAGCAGGTCGATCTTGTGTTTGACGAGCGGGTGCGTGGATTCAAACAGTTGTGGGTTCATGGTGGCTCCTCCGAATGCGAAAATGGGGAGATAACGCAGAGCGCAGAACGCAGAACGAACGGCGGCAAGCCTGTTCTCTCTGTTCTCTCCAACTCAACCAGGGACGCTGTTCCCTCATGGTAGCCCAAAACTCGAAATCGTCCACCCACAAGAAAAGAGGGTTAGAGTGGCTCTAACCCTCGTGGGGGGTGCTCGTTAGCGGCGACCGCGCCGTTCAAGCTTCGTCTTACAAGGGACGCAGTACTGCGCCTCCGGCACAATCGCGAGTCGCTCCGGGTCGATGGGTTTGCCGCACTTGCGGCAGATACCGTAGTCGCCCGCTTTCAAATGCTCCAGTGCCAAGTCAATCTCTTCCAACCGCTCCTCGAAGGTGGCGAGCAGCGACAGATTCTTTTCGCGCTCTGGCAGCTCGGGGTCGCCCTCGTCCGCCTCGAACTCCAACTCCACCTTTACCTCTTCGCGCAACCGCTCGATCTTTTGCATCAGATCGTGGCGCTCCTCAAGGAGGCGGCTTTTGTAATCCAATGTTTCTGACATCTTGGTACCTCTTCTCAACCTAAAAATGAGTCAAACTATATATCATGTTTTATGTTGAGAGTCAATAGACAGGCACATGTTTTTCCCAAAGTCCGAAGTCGAACCGCAACGACAGCCCACTCTGCACTCTCCACTCTGCACTCTGCACTCTGCAATCTCCAATCTCTAATCTCCAATCTCCAATCTCCCCTCTCTACTCCCCCTTCAAAAAGCACTCGATCCCCAGGAGGAGCGCCTCGGCCATGACATCCTGCTTTTGGGTGAGCACCTCGTGGTCGTGGTAGAGGAAACCGAGCTCGAGGATGGCGGCGGGGGTGGTGGGGGCCACCTGGCGAAAGGCGTGGTAGGCAGTCATGTTGTGGGTGATGGAGCCGGGGTGTTGGGGCAGGCGCGTGGCGCGGCTGTAATGCTCGTCGAGGCAGGCCACCAGGCGATCCTCGATGTCGGGGATCGCGCTCGCGTCGGCGCGCGCGCTTTTGTAGCCGGTCGCTCCCTCCCAATCCACGCAGGAATCTGCGTGAAGCGAGAGCATGACGGCGGCTTGCAGCCCCGGCAGGCGCGCGTCGTACTCGTCCAGGTCCAGCACGTTGTAGCCTTTGGCGGTCAGCAGCCGCGCCAGCCGCTCGGCGACATCGGTAGTCACGTGGACCTCCCACAGCCCCGCGTAAGGCCCGCTCTCGCAGATCGCGCCGCTGTCATTGTTGCGGTGGCCCGCGATCAGGGCGATGGTGCGCGGCACCGCCGTCGGGGTGAGGGTGGGGAGCGGGGTAGCGGTGACCGTCGGGATGGGGGTCGGGGTAGCGGAGGGCAGCAGCCCGCTGGGGCTCGGGGTGCTGAGGGGAAACACCCCCACCGTGATCTCGCTGAGGGTCACCGTCGGGATCCCGATGGTGATCGGGGTGCTGGTGGTGGACGGTGAAGGTGGACGGGGCGGCGGCCAGCGCAAAGGGGGTCGCGGTGCGGACCGGCGCGGCGGCGGCGAGGGGGCGCGGCGCGCCGCGCTCGCGCGAGCGGAAAACAGTGGCCGAGAAGACGAGCAGCAGGGACGCAAAAAGCGCCAGCAGCGACAAGCCCTCTAGCCACTGGCGACGTGCAAGCTCGCGGCGTCGCTCACGAATCTGGCGACGACGGTCCGAGGTAGATGTACTCATCGTCAAAGTGCCAGTCGAGCAGCGCTTCCAGTTGGATTTCGACCCGTGGGTGGAGCGGGTCGATCCGCTTGACCAGGTGGATGTCCACCACGCGGTTATCGTTGATGCCCAGCGCCTCGCAGAGGGTGTCCTGCAAGATTTTCAACCCGCCGTCCAGGTCGCGGCGCAGCGGCGACTCGAAAAAGAAGTCCAGAAAGAGACTGAGGTACCCTTCCTCCGCCGCCTTCAAAAAATCATCGGGGATGCGCCCCTCAAAGCGCAACACCTCCAACTCCTGCCGCGCCTGCTGCTTCCACTTTTTGCTGTCGCGGCTCAGCACCCGCCGCCGATCCTGCAACGTCGCATACTGCTGGTTCACGCTGGGTGGCAGGGGTAGGGCGAATCGAATAGGCTTCACAGTCACGCTCTTTCCATGGGATCGTCGTGGCGATTATAGGGGCAAAGGGGGCGCGGCGAAAGTTGGCGGCTCTCAACGACGGATTGAACCACAGAGAACACAGAAAGCACAGAGGGCATTTTCTAGAAGTCGCGAACCCGGGGTGGAGGAAAGTGGGGTGGGGTTGGCTGGACTTTGGACTTTGGAGCGCCAACGATATACTCGACAGCCGACCAAGCAAGGGGGAAGCAGCATTGTGGGAACGTTGTATGTGGTGGCAACACCGATAGGCAATTTGGAAGATATGACGTTTCGCGCGGTGCGCGTGCTGAAAGAGGTGTCGCTGATTGCGGCGGAGGACACGCGCAAGAGTGGCCTGCTGCTCAAGCATTTCGGGATCGAGACCCCGATGACGAGCTACTTTGAGCACAACAAGATGGCGAAGCTCGACCGAATTTTGGACGCGCTCGCGAGCGGCGATGTGGCGCTGATCAGCGATGCGGGCACGCCGACGATCAGCGATCCCGGCTATGAGTTGGTGCGCGAGGCCCTGGCACAGCTGCACGAGGTGGTGCCGATCCCTGGCCCGAACGCCATCGTCGCGGCGCTGAGCGCGAGCGGGCTGCCCACCGACCGCTTCACCTTTGTGGGCTTTTTGCCGCGCAAGGCGAGCGAGCGCGCGGCGCTGCTACAAGGGGTCGCGCAGGCCCCCGACACCCTGATCTTTTACGAGTCGCCGCACCGCATCCGCGAGAGCGTGGACGCCCTGCTTGCCGCCTTCGGGCCGGAGCGCGAGGTGGTGCTGGCGCGCGAGGTGACGAAGCTGCACGAGGAGTTTTGGCGCGGCCCCCTCGCCGAGGCGGCGGGCCACCTGATGGTCACGGAGCCGCGCGGCGAGTTTACGGTGCTGGTCGCGGGCACGCGCGCCGCCCCCAGCGAGTGGGACGATGAGGGGGTGCAACGCGCGCTCCTCGCGCTGGAAGCGGAGGGGGTCACCGGCTCGCGGGCGGTGAAGCAGGTGGTGCGCCTTTCCGGTCGCCCCAAAAACGAGGTCTACGATCTGTGGCTGCGGCTGAAGGGGCGAGTAAGAGAGGAGAGAAGAGAGAAGAGAGAACAGAGTAGGACTTACGCTCTTGGGAAGACGACCGACGACCGACGACCGACGACTGATAACGGACGAAGGACGAAAGACGAAGGACGACGACTAACGACGAACGACTAACGAAGGCTGGCGGGGGCCTATCCTCTTCATTAACGTATTCTGCATTTCGCCCTCTGCGCCTTTGCATCTCTGCGCCTCGCCTAGAGCGCCTACTGTTGGTTGCGTTACGTCGTTCGCTCTGCGCTCTGCGCTCAACTGCGTAAGTCCTACAGAGAACAGACTACGGCTCGTCGTTCTCCGTAGTCTGTTCTCTCTTCTCTGTTTTCCTCCTACCGTTCCGTGTAGGTGCTGTTGTCAAACAGGGCCACTTGACCGGGGCGGGCGGGGATGTTGATGAGCACGGCCGAGCGCATCTGCTGAAGGGTGAGTTGGCTGATCGTTTCCCCGGTCTGGATGGGGCCGAGCGCCTCCTGGATCGGGGGGTTGTTACACCAGACGATGCCAAAGCCGCGCGCGGGCCCGCCTGCCTGCTCCGCCTCCGGGCAGGCAAACTCCGGGTCCCCGTCTTCCCACGAATCCTCAAAGGCGAGCCACTGCCCCTGGCCGCGCGTCACCCCGGGCTCCAGGAAGGCGTAGATCACATCCTGCACCGGCTCGTGCACCATGAAGCCCCCCGCGAAGCGTTGGTACGCGCCGTCGCTGTTGCGGGTGGCAGCGATGGCGCAGCCCATCACGTCGCGGCTCCAAAAGCCGTCGAAGATCGGGTTGGTCGGGATCGCGCACGCCAGGGTGGCGGTCGGCGGCACGGGGGTTGGCGGCACCGTCTCGGTGGGCACGGGGGTGTCGGTGGGCGCAGGGGTTTCCGTGGGCGGCACCGGCGTGTCGGTGGGCGCGGGGGTCCCGCTCGGCACCGCTGTCTCCGTCGGTGTTTCGGTGGGGGTCTCGGTGGGCACCGGCGTGTCGTTTGGCGCGGGGGTCGCGGACGGTGGCAGGGTTTCCGTGGGCGATGGGGTCAGCGATGGGGTCAAAGTCTCGATCACCACGACCTCACCGGGGACGGTGGGCAGCGTGGTCGGCTCGCCGCCGGGGAGCGGCGGTAAAAACCCAAAGCTGCCGCCGTACAGCGCGGTGGATATCACGGCCCCGGCCCCGCAGATCAGAAAAAGCAGCAGGATCGTGAAGGTCCAGAAAGGAAAGCCGCCGCCCTGCGTCACGACGGGCGCGGGCACCGTGCCACGGCGCGGTGGGAGCGCCTCGCCCTCGCGCGGGTGCGGCGGAATCTCGTTGCGCGGGCGTGGGCGGGGGCGTTCGGCGGCGCTCGGCGAGAGCACGCGCGTGGAGGCCTCGGCGCGCGGCGGGGCCACGGAGGGGGCCAGGTTGATGTGCGTCGCCTGCCCTTGCAGCACCGCGCGCATCGCCTCGATCATCGCCTTCATGTTGGCGAAGCGGTGCGCGGGCTCTTTGGCGAGCGCCTTCAGGATGATCTTTTCGAGCTCGCGGTTCAACGTCGGCTGAAGGGTGCTCGGCGCGGGCACGGGGTCAAACAGGTGCGCGCGCATCACCGTCGGCGGATTGCCCTGGAAGGGCGGGCGGCCCGTCACCATCTGGTAGAGCAGCACCCCGAGCGAGTAGATGTCGCTGCGGTAGTCGATCTCGTTGCCCGCCGCCTGCTCCGGCGACATGTAGGCGGGGGTGCCGATGGTGGTACCGGTCAGGGTCAGCCGCTCGCCGGTCTCGTTCAGCACCTTGGCGATGCCGAAGTCCACGAGCATCGGGCGCTCCTCCTCGTCGAAGAGCACGTTGGCGGGCTTGATATCGCGGTGGACGATGCCATTCTGGTGGGCAAAAGCGAGCGCCTGCGCCAGCGGGAGCATGACGTGGAGCGCCTCCTCGGCGGGCAGCGGGCCGCGCTCGGCCAGCAGGTCGCTCAGGGTGCGCCCGGACAGCAGGCGCATGGCGATGTAGAAGACCTGCGCCTCCTCGCCCACATCGTAGATCGGGACGATGTTGGGGTGGTTCATGCGCGCGGTGAGAATCGCTTCCTGCTTGAAGCGGTCCAGCAGGTCGGGCGGGGAACCGGGCGCGGGGACCATCACCTTGAGCGCCACCTCGCGCTCCAGCACCTCGTCCCACGCGGCGTAGACCGCGCCGCTGCCGCCGCTCCCGATCTTGCGCTTCAGCGTGTAGCGGCCCAGCCGTCGGCCAACCCAGGGGTCTTGGTATGTATCAGCCATATTTAAAAATAATCACCAGAAGGGGTAGGAACTCGGTGGGAACTCATGGGAACTCGATAGGAAAAAGTGGCTCCTATTCCAAAAAACGCGCCCCACGGTATTTTTGTTCCTGATGGGCACCGGAATGACCGCACCTGTTCCTGTTGCCGGAGCCGCTGGCAAAAGCGACTTGCGATTGTAGCATGGTGTGTGCAAAATAGCACTTATGAGTGCAAAAGATGCAAGACTAATCGTTATTGCCGGAACCAACCAGGGCACCGAGGTGCTCTTGCAGGGGGAGCCTGTGCTGATTGGCCGTGGCGGCGATTGTGACCTGACCCTGCACGACACCTACGCCTCGCGCCACCATTGCTGGATCGAGCCGCGCGGCGATGCGTGGGCGGTGCGCGATCTGGGCAGCAAGAATGGCACCCTGGTCGATGGCACGCGCGTGGAGTACGAGCAGCCGCTCTACGATGGCGAGGTGCTCACCGTCGGGCGCTCGCAGCTTCGCTTTTCGGACCCCACCGCCACCCGAACCTACCACATCGTTGCCGCGCTTGACCCCGACCCGTTGAGCCTGGACCTGCCCGCGCGCGCGGTTCGGGTCGAGGGGGAAGCGATCGAGCCGCCGCTCAGCCCCAAGCAGTGGGCGCTGCTCGTCTTTTTGTGGGAGCACCGGGGCGAGGCGATGAGCAAGGATGTGATTGCGGCGCACGTGTGGCCGGAGGCGGAGGGCGCGATCTACGATTACCAGATTGACAAGCTGGTCAGCCGCCTGCGCGCCCGCCTGGGCGAGCGTGGCGACGAGTTGATCGAGACCATCTGGGGCTTTGGGTATCGGTTGAAGTAGGGGGTTGGGTATTAGGTATTAGGTATTAGGTATTGGGTATTGGAGATTGGAGATTGGAGATTGGAGAAGAGTTTTCTTGCCTGATAGGTGGCAGGCAGTGGTAGAGACGCAACATCTTGCGCCTCTACTCAGTTAGGGGCTTTGCGGGAACCCACGTCGCCTGCCGCCTTACCCGCGTTGCGGGAACCTCACTGCCGCCCTGCTATCCGTTTGCCGCCTTACCCGCGTTGCGGGAACCCACTGCTATCCGTTTGCCGCCTGCTGCCTGCCGCCTGCTGCCTGCTATCCGTTCGCCGCCTGCCGCCGTAGGCTTTTGGTCCGAAACTGGTCAAGGGGTTGTCTAACGACGCGGCTCCGAGCGGGATAGAATGAGGGGAAAGTTGAAAACCGTTTTGTAGGAGCCAACCGATGAACAGTTTTTCCCCCCTCGCAACCGCCTTGCCCGTTTGCCCCGCCCCTGCCCCAGTTGTGGCAGAAGGCGCTATGGTGGAGATGCACGCGTCGCTGCAATGGTTCAGCAATGCGATGCTGCTCTGGCAGCCGGACAGCTTCCAATTGTTGGTACTCTACGCCGATGGGACCCTGTGCCCCTTTGCGGGCACCACGATGCAGGCGCTGGGCGAGGCACTGGCCCCCGCCGAAAACACCCGCCTCCGCTTGCAGCGCCGCCCGCGTGAAACCCTGCTCTGGACCGAGCGCACCGGCTGGCTGCGCCTTCACGCCCAGCGCTGGGAGTTGTGCCTGGGGTAGGTATTAGTTATTGGATAGTTGGTATTAGATATTGGGTATTAAACAGTCTACTAACCAATATCTAATACCTAATCTAATACCTAATACCTAATATCCAATATCTACTATCTACACCTTCTCCATCGCCTGGGACAGATCCGCGATCAGGTCATCGGCATATTCCAGGCCGACGGAGAGGCGCACCAGGGTATCGGTGAGGCCGATGGCTTCGCGCCGCTCGCGCGGGACGCTGGCGTGCGTCATGATGGCGGGGTGCTCGATCAGGCTTTCCACCCCGCCCAAACTTTCGGCGAGGGTGAAGAGGTGGACGCTGCTCAAAAAGCGGCGCGCGCCCTCCAGATCGCTTTTCAAGAAAAAGGTAATCATCCCGCCCGGCCCGCGCTGCTGCTCCGTGGCGAGGTCGTGCTGCGGGTGCGAGGGTAGCCCCGGGTAGACGACGCGCTCCACCTTGGGCTGCTGCTCCAGCCAGGCGGCGATGCGCTGTGCGTTTTCCTGGTGGCGCTCCATGCGCACCGCCAGCGTCTTGATGCCACGCAGCACCAGCCAGCTATCCATCGGCCCCGGCACTCCCCCCATCGCGTTCTGCAAAAACTTGACCCGCTCGTGCAGCGCCTCGTCGTTCAGGATCAGCGCCCCGCCCACCACATCGGAATGACCGTTGAGAAACTTGGTGGTAGAGTGCATCACCACGTCGATTCCCCACTCCAGCGGGCGCTGAAGGTAGGGGCTGAGGAAGGTGTTGTCGCATACCGATATCGCCCCCGCCTCGCGTGCGACCGCCGCCACCATCCCCAGGTCCACCAGCTTCAGGAGCGGGTTGGAGGGGGTTTCCACCCAGATCATCTTCGTTTCCGGCTCCAGCGCGCCGCGCAGCCGCGCGGCGGCACCCTCCCCCGCCAGGTCCACGTAGGTGAAGCGCAGCCCAAATTTCCCCAGCACGCGGTCGAACAGGCGCACGGTGCCGCCGTACAAATCATCGGAGGCGACCACGTGGTCGCCCTGCTGGAGCGTCGCGAGCATCGTGGTGATGGCAGCCAAGCCGGAGGCGAAGGCCAAGCCGTAGCGCCCGCCCTCCAGCGCCGCCAGGCTGCGCTCCAGCGCGTTGCGCGTTGGGTTGTCGGTGCGGCTGTACTCGTAGCCCTGATGCACCCCCGGGCTGGCCTGGGCATAGGTGCTCGTCTGGAAGATGGGCATCATCACCGCGCCGGTCGTCGGCTCCGGCTCCTGCCCCCCGTGAATCGCCTCGGTCTCGATATGCCACTGCTGTGTCATGGCTCTGCTTCCTTTGCTGCGCGTCGCCCTGTGAACTCACAAAAAAAGCGGCGACGGGCAAAGCGCCCATCGCCGCTTGATTGAAAACGAACTACTGCTGGCGCTTCTTCAGCACCGGCAGGCCGGTCCCCGTCTCGCTGACCTCGTAGCCCTCGGGCAACTCGTCCACCGCCCCCTCTTTTTCTTCGCGGGCGAAAAAGTACAGCTTGGTGTTGGAATTTTTCGCGTCGCGGGCATGGAGATAGTACGTTCGCTCTTTTTGGTTAGTGTAAGAATAGGCCATGGAAGTGCTCCTTTGGATAAGCCCTTTTCGATGAAAGTGTTGAGCAGCGTTGCGACGAATGCAAATTGCTTAGAAACAGTCTTTTTGAAATCCTGCAAGAAACACGCCACGAGGTTGCAAGGGGCAGGGGTTAGGGGTTAGGAGACAAGGGGACAGGGGGACAGGGGGACAGGGGGACAGGGGACAGGGGACAGGGGACAGGGGACAAGGGGACAAGGGGAAGCAGGGCTCCATTTTCGATTTTCGATTTCCATTCTCCTCCGTGCTCTCTGTGTTCTCTGTGGTGAGGCTGCCGTCGTGACAGCGCCGCCGAATTGCATAAAATAGAGGGGTTGCAACAACGATAATGGAGACGATATATGGCCGATAGCAAACTTCTTTTTCTGTCGAACTTGAAACGGGTGGGCAACGATTGGGAGTTGCGCCGCGCTGTTTTTCTTTTGGCGATCCCCTCGGTGGGGGAGCAGGTGCTGAATACGGCGGTGGGGCTCACCGATCAGTTTTTGGTGGGGCACCTCGACCCGACGGTGGCGGTCGCGATGGGCTACGACCGCGCGACCGCGCTCGCCTCGGTCGGGCTGGCGAACATGCTGGTGTGGATCACGACTACCCTCTTCATGGCTGTCGCGGTGGGGGCCACGGCCATCGTCGCGCGGCGCATCGGCGAGGGGCGGGTGGAGGACGCGAACGTGGCCCTGGTGCAGGGGCTGCTCCTCTCGCTACTGGTCGGCGTGCTGGGCACGCTCATCGCCTTTTTTGGCGGCGAGGGGGTGCTCCGCCTGCTGGGCGCGAGCGAGACTGTGACACAGATCGGCGCGGGCTACCTGCGCATCGTCTCGCTCTCCTTTGTCCCCGCCGCCCTGATGTTCGCGGGCACCGCCGCGCTGCGCGGCGCGGGCGACACGCGTTCGCCGCTCTACCTGATGGCGGTGGTCAATTTCGTCAACATCCTGCTTTCCTGGCTGCTGGTGAACGGGAGCTGGGGCTTCCCCGCGCTGGGCGTGAACGGCTCCGCCATCGGCACGGCGATCAGCCGCACGCTGGCGGGGGTGCTGTTGATGGGGCTTTTCATGCTGGGCCGGATGCGCCTGAAGGTGTCCGGTGGCTGGCAGCCGCACCGCGAAACGATCCAGAAGATCATCAAGATTGGCCTGCCCTCGGCGGGCGAGCAGTTCATCTTTCAGAGTGCGATCCTGGTCATGGCTGCCTTTTTGACGACGCTGGGCACCGCCGCCTACGCCGCGCATACCGTGGCGGTTAACATCGAATCGGTCTCGTTTCTGCCCGGCTTCGGCTTTGCCATCGCCGCGACCGCCATGGTGGGGCAGGCGCTCGGTGCGGGCGACCCAGAACTGGCGGAGCGCGCCACCTGGGAGGCACTGCTCCAGGGCGGCTTGATGATGACCGTCATGGGGCTCATCATGGCAGCGTGGCCCGCCACGATCATCTCGTGGATCGCCCCCGATCCCGCCGTCATCGAGCAGGCGGTGGGGCCGCTGCGCCTGGCGGGGCTGGGCCAGCCGCTCCTGGCGATGGCCTTTATCCTTGTTGGCGCGCTGCGTGGCGCGGGGGACACCACGTGGCCGCTCGGCATGCGCGTCGTCTCCACCTGGATCGTCCGCGTGCCGCTGATGGTCGCGCTGCTGGCCTGGACGGAGTGGGGCCTCTTCGCCATCTGGCTGGCGATGTTCGCCGACTTTGCCATGCAGGGGGCGCTGTCCTTCGCTCGCTTCCGGGGCGGGCGCTGGAAACACATTCAGGTGTAGGCGCGGGGGTTTTGGACCACGGAGGCACGGAGGGCACGGAGCATGGTCCAGGGTGATACGTTCGTGGGGCGCGGGGGCTCTGGCAAAACACACATGCCGGAGCCCCCGCCACCCAGTGTCACCTGACCACCCGTCGTCTTCCATTTTCCATTCTCCATTCTCCATTCTCTCTCCTTTCTTCCCCACAATCCTTAAGAACTGTGTAATACTTTCGTAAGGTGATTCCCAAATCCTAAGGTGGCATCATATAGCTTTGGGTCGCACACACGCGCCATTCGCCCTTCCCCCCAGGATGGCGCGGCGGCACCCCAAAAGAGGAGTTCTCCGTCATGACCCGCTTATTTTCCCGTACTTCTCTTCGTCCTGTCTCGTTGCTGTTGCTTCTTGTTCTCATCCCACTCTTCTGGGTAGCTGCCAGCGCGCGCGCCCAGGGGGGTGGGGGTCTGGACGAGTTGCCCGCGTGGGGGGTCGTTCCCAGCCCCAACGGGGGCGCTGGTCCCAACAAGTTGGAAGCCGTGGCTGTGCTCTCCCCGACCGACATCTGGGCCGTGGGAGATTTTGGGCAGATTCTCTACCCTGGCCCTGAACCCGCGATCCATCACTGGAACGGCACCAGCTGGCAGCTCGTGCCGGTACCCGATGGCACGCCCCATGGCGAGCTGTTCGACATCGCCGCGCTCGCGCCCGACGACATTTGGGCGGTCGGGGGGGCGAACAGTACAGGGGATTCCTTTATCTTCCATTGGGATGGCACCGAGTGGATCTCCGTACCGCATCCCACCTCGCACACCTTACAGCGGCTGTACGGGGTGTCGGCGGCTGCGCCGGACGACATCTGGGCGGTTGGTTACGCCTCTGACAACGGCGGTGTCTCGCTGGCCTTCTCGCTCCATTGGAACGGGACAACCTGGAGCGAGGTGGTGACCCCCAGCCCGAACGGTGGCTACAGCGCCTTGAACGAGGTGCTGGCGCTCGCCGAGGATGACGTGTGGGCGGTGGGCGACGATGGGTCGGACCCGCGCGCCCTCCACTGGAACGGGAGCGCTTGGCAGGTGGTGCCCATCCCCGCCAACGGTCAGTGGACGAGTTACGTTGCTATTTCCGGTGTGGCAAGCGACGACATCTGGGCGGTCGGCGAGGGCAACAACGGGCAGATCACCGCGCACTGGAACGGGACAACCTGGAGCGAGGTGCCGAACCCTGCGCCCGGGGGGTCGGGCGAGTTGCTCGACATCCATGCCATCGCCTCGGACGATGTGTGGGCGGTTGGCTGGTTCGGGTGGGCCGATTGGGAGACGTACACGATGCACTGGGATGGCACGGCGTGGAGCGAGGTGCCCGCGCCCTCACCCGCGCTGTCGGACAACCAGTTGATGGGGGTCCACGGCGACGCGAGTGACAACGTGTGGGCCGTGGGCGCGACGGACACCACGCTCGTCCTTCGGTGGGACGGGAGCGCGTGGGAGGAGGTGCCCAGCGCCAACGTGAGCAACGCCAGCAACGAGCTGCAGGATGTAGACGCGCTGAGCGCCAGCGATGCGTGGGCGGTAGGTTTCGCCCAGACGGACCCCCTCACCATGCGGTGGGATGGCAGCTCGTGGCAGCTCGTCCCCGCGCCGGACGACCCCAAGGGGCTCTTTCTGGACGGGGTCTCGATGGTCGCCAGCGACGATGTGTGGGCGGTCGGCTACACCGGCACGAACGGTGGCCTTGATTCCGACCCTGTGACGATGCACTGGAATGGCAGCGTCTGGAGCCGCGTGCCCAGCCCGGAGCCAGGTGGCAACGAGATCGACGAGTTGCACGACGTGGAGGCCTTGGCCAGCGATGACGTGTGGGCGGTTGGGGAGTACGGGGGCACCGGCGAGGAGCCGCTGATCCTGCACTGGACCGGCAGCGCCTGGGAGTTTGTCGAGAGCGGCTGCCAATACGGGCTTTACGGGATCGACGCGCTCGCGCCCGACGACATCTGGGCGGTGGGCGACGACACGATCTGCCACTACGACGGGACGAGTTGGACGCGCACCAACCCACCAAACTTCCCGCTGCTTCTGGGGGTCGAGGCCATCGCGCCCGATGACGTGTGGGCGGTCGGCCAGGTGACCGGCTGCGGCCCCAAGTCCTGCTCCACCAGCGCTTACTCTGCCCACTTCAACGGCACGGTGTGGCAGGAGCGGGAGATCTCAGGTGCCTCGATGAAGGACGTGCAGGCGTTTGGCCCCAATGACGTGTACGCGGTGGGGACCTTCAGCCTTGGCACCACCGTCGCACATTGGGATGGGGGCAGCTGGCAAGATGTGCCCGTTCCGGACCCCGAAGCGGGCGGCGAGTTGAATGGCGTGAGCCCCAACGGGAGCGGTGGCCTGTGGGCCGTCGGCAGCTATTACCCTTACGATTTCGGGCCCACCCGCTCGCTCGTGCTGGATGCGCCGTCGGAGACGCAGGGCGCAGTCTTTGGCGAGACCACCTACGGGGGATCGACGGTGCTGTGGATTGGCCCCGTGACGGGCTCCACTATGGGCAGCAACTACTTTGGTGACTACGCAGCGCCAGGGCTGCCCGCTGGTACCTACACCTTTATTGCCACGGGCGATGGCTGCCCGCCACAGAGCGCTACCGTGCAGGTCTATGCGGGGGAGTTTGTGCGGCAGGACTTTGACCTGTGCGGCCCCCTCCCGACCCCCGTCCCGACCCGCACGCCGCCCTCCGGCACCCCGAGCCCCACCGCGACCGCGACCGAGGAGCCGCCGACGCCCACCGTGACAGCCACTACGACCGCGACCGAGGAGCCGCCGACCGCTACGGCGACCGCCACGGCGACTGAGGAGCCACCGAGCGCCACCGCCACCGGCGACGGAGGAGCCACCGAGCGCCACCGCCACGGCGACGGAGGAGCCACCGAGCGCGACCGCGACCGCGACCGAAGAGCCGCCGAGCGCGACCGCCACCGCGACGGAGGAGCCACCGAGCGCCACCGCCACCGCGACGGAGGAGCCACCGAGCGCCACCGCGACCGCGACCGAGGAGCCGCCCACCCCAACGGCCACCCCGACGGAGGAGCCGCCGATGATGCTGGAGCCCGCCAACATCGACTTTACGCAGCCGATGGGCCAGAGCAGCGAGATCAGCGTCGAGCTTCACAACATGATGCCCGACACCCTCGTGTGGAGCGCCTACGAGGCGGGGGCGAGCTGCCTCGCGCCCCAGGAGCTTGACTGGTTGCAGGTGGAGCCCATGGCGGGCACCGTTGCGCCCGGCGCGATGGTCGAACTGATGCTCCACATTGACATGCAGGGGCTCCCCGAGGGTGACTACCTCGGCACCCTCTGCCTGCTCGACAGCGCGGGGGACACGCAGGCGCTACCGCTCCACATCACGGTAAACGAGGCCATGTCGTTGCGGCTCTTCCTGCCGATGATGCGGCGCTAGCGCTCGCGCCGGGCAACCTCGGAGGGGCCGACCCACATGGGTCGGCCCCTCTTTTTTGTGGCTCTTTTCGCCTCCGCTATAGTCCTGCCTGGCAAACCCCCGTCGCCACCTGCCGCCTGCGGTATGGGGCAGCGGCTTCAGCCGCTTCTTAATGCTCAAGTCGGCTACGCCGACTGTGACAGGCGGTGAGTCCGCGTCAGCGGACTTCAGCTTTCAGAGGTGACTTCCAGCCGCCGCCTGCCGCCTTACCCGCTCTGCGGGAACCCACTGCCGCCTGCCGCCTGCCGCCTGCCGCCTGCCGCCTGCCGCCTGCCGCCTGCCATCCGTTTGCCGCCCAACCCCTACAAGCTCACCGACATCCTGGAAAGAAAAACCCATGACCTCTCCCTACCCGATCGAGTCCCTGCTCTCGGCGCACCTCTACATGAGCCCCGCCCTCGTGGGCGAGCGACTCTACTTTATCAGCGACCTGTCCGGTCGCCTGAGCCTGTACGCGATGGCGCGCGGCGGCGAGCCGGAGCGGCTGATCCCCGCCGAGATCGCGCTGCAACACCCGCACCACCTGGGCGGCAAAGCCTTCTGTGTCCTCCCCGCGATGGGTAAGATTCTGCTGATGATTGACCAGGACGGGGACGAAAATTACCAACCGCACCTTCTCCCGATCCGCGGCGGCACCCCCGAGCCGCTTTTTGGCGAGCGCTTCGCGGGGCAGAAGCTGGAGTGTAGCGAGTGCGACGAGGCGCGGCGCGTGGCTGTCTTTTCCGTGGACCCGCGCAGCAACCCCCATTACGAGAGCTTTCTGGCCGATCTGGATAGCGGGGCGACCACCTCGCTGGGCAGCAGCGTGTACGGCAACTCGTTTGTGGATGCCAGCGACGATTTTGGGCGCGTCGTGCTCACCGACATGTACAGCTTCGGCGACGAGGCGCTTTTCCTGTGGCGGCGGGAGACGGGGGAGCGCGAGCTTCTCTTTGGCAAGCCGCTCGGCGAGCGCGCCGAGGGGGAGACAGTGCCCCTGCTGGGCCTGCGCAGCGGCCACCTCACCCCCGACGGGCGCGGGCTGCTGATCGTCTCCTCCCTCTTTGAGGATCAGTACGGGCTCGCGCTCCTCCCGCTCGACGACCCCGACGCCGTGCGCGCGGTCGAGGTGGTGGGCACCGCGCACGAGGGGGTGGGCGAGATGACCGACCTGACCCACCTGGAGGGCGCGCGCTACCTGCTCACCTACAACATTGACGGTAGCTCCTTCGTGTACGAGGGTGTTTTTGATGAGGGCGCGCTGCGCTTCGAGGCCACGCACACCCTCGTCGGTAGCGGCGACCTGGCGCAGGGGGTGCTCGACGCCATCGACTTTGACGAGGGGAGCGGCGACATCGTGCTCTCCTTCTCGACCGCGACGCGCCCGCCGCAGCTGTACACCCTTGAGGGACCGGAGCGCCGCGTTTGCCAGCAGACCCACCAGCAGTTGGAAGGCATCCCCGAGGGGCTGCTCGCGGCGGGGGAGGAAGCATCGTACACGAGCCACGATGGGCTGCGCGTCTCCGCGCGCCTCTACCTGCCCGATGCCGAATTGGGCCACGCGGCCCCGTACCCGGTCATCTTTTACATCCACGGTGGCCCGCAGGGGCAGGAGCGCCCCGATTTCACCTGGTTCTCCATGCCGCTGATCCAGTTTTTCACCCTGAACGGCTTTGCGGTGTGGGTGCCCAACGTGCGCGGCAGCCAGGGCTACGGGATCGAGTACATGAAGCGCGTGGACCACGATTGGGGCGGGCAGGACCGCCTCGACCACATCGCGGCCTTCGACGCCCTGCGCGGCGACGCGCGGCTGGACCTGGAGCGCGTCGGGGTGATGGGCCGCTCCTACGGGGGCTACATGACCCTCACCCTCGCCGGTCGCCACCCCGACCGCTGGAAGGGCGCGGTGGATCTTTTTGGCCCCTACAACCTCTTCACCTTCATGGACCGGCTGCCCGAAACATGGAAGACCTACTTCCACCACGCCGTCGGCCACCCCGAGCGCGACCACGATTTCCTCGTCGAGCGCTCGCCGAGCACGTATCTGCACCAACTCGCCTGCCCGCTCCTCGTCATCCAGGGGGCCAACGACCCGCGCGTCGTCGAGCGCGAGTCGCGCGACGTCGTCGAGCAGCTACGCGAGCAGGGCAAAACCGTCGAGTACCTCGTCTTCGACAACGAGGGCCACGACGTCCTCAAATTCGAGAACAAAGTGCGCTGCTACAACGCGATTGTGGACTTTTTCAAGGCGACGCTGTAGAACAGGATTGGCAGGATTGGCGGATTACGACAAGGATGGGTGGATTGGCGGCTAGGGCCGCGGGCCTCTGGCCCGCGTGGGTGATGGGGGTGATGAAGGTGAGGGGGTGAGGGGGTGATGAAGGACTCCCTTTTCCCTTTTCCATTCTCCTCCGTGTTCTCCGTGTTCTCCGGTGATGAAGGTGAGGGGGTGAGGGGGTGATGAAGGTGATGGGGTGAGGGGGTGATCAAGGACTCCCTTTCCCCTTTTCCATTCTCCTCCGTGTTCTCTGTGTTCTCTGTGGTTCAAGTCGTTATCCGTTCCCGTCGTCTCCCGACCCCCAACCCCCGCTCCCCAATCCCCGATTGACAATTTACCCCGCAAAATGGCACAATGGCCCCCATAGAAGACGACGCCAGGGAGATTCCCCCAAGGATGAGTGACCAAAGCCTTCGCGAGTACATGCAGGATGTCCAGCAACTCATCGAGGAGGGGCGGGCGAACGAGGCGTTGCCGCGCGCGCAGTACCTGCTGCGCCGCTTTCCGCGCTACTGGCTGGGCTATCGCCTGCTGGCCGAGGCGGCGCTGGAGCAGGATTATATCCGCGAGTCGGTCGAGCTATTCCGCCGCCTGCTGAGTGTGGACCCGGAAAATTTCGTGGCTCATGCGGGGATCGCCACCGCCTACGACGCGGAAAATAACCTGGACGAGGCGATCTGGCACATGATGCGCGCCTTCGAGGTGAGCCCGAACGTGCGCGAGGTGCGCGACCAGCTGCGCTACCTGTACGAGCGGCGTGACGGGCGCGCGCCGGGCCGCTTGCGCATGACGCGCGGCGCGCTCGCGCGCATGTACATGCGCGATGGCTGGTACGACCGCGCCATCCAGGAGCTCACCGCCGAGCTGGCGACGGAGCCGGAGCGCGTGGACCTGCTCTCTGCCCTGGCCGAGGCGCACTGGTACGCGGGCCAGCGGCAGGAGGCGGTCCAACGTGCGCACGAGGTGCTGGCCGAGCTTCCCTACGCGCTCAAAAGCAACCTGATCGTGGCGGAATTTTACGCGCAGGAGGGCGATCAGGCGCGTGCCGAGCGCTTTCTGCGCATCGTCGAGCAGCTCGACCCGGAAAACGAGCTGGCCGCGCGTATGTTTGGCGAGTCGGGCTTTCTTCAGCCGAAGCGCGTGCCGATCAACGACGGGCTGGACGAGCCGATGCACACCGGTTCGATGCCCGCGCTCCGCACCGACCCGATCCCCGATTGGCTGGCTGACCTCTCGCTGTTCAACACGCTGGAGCCGGTGGACGACGCGGTAGATTGGGATGCCATCGTCGCGCATGAGAGCGACTGGCGCACCCCGCTCGCGCGTGACACGGTGGAAGCGCTCGCCGCGTGGAGCCCCGAGTGGCGCACGGAACTGCGCCGCGCCACCCTGCTCGCCCTGCGCGAGCGGCCACGCGCGCCCGTGGTTTCGCCGCCGGAGCCGGTCGAGGTGGCGCAGGGCGTGGCGCAGCCGGAAGCGCCCACGATAACCGAGCCGAGCGTACCCCCCTGGCAGCCCGCGCTCCGCGAGAGCACGCAAGAAGCATTGCCCCCGCTATCCGATTCGCTCCCCGCGTGGCGCGCCGCCCTGCACGAGGCGACCGAGCATGAGCTTGGCCTGTTCGTGGAGGCGCGCGGCGTCGCGCGCGAGGCGATCCCGCTGGACGAGCCGGAGGAGACAACGCCCGCCGCGCCGGTCGAGGCGGAAGCTCGTTTCGTCGAAGAAGCGCCTCCTGAGGAAGAAGCGCCCGTCGGCGCTCCTCTTATCGAAGAAGAAGCCCCAACTGAGGTGGACGCACCTGCCTGGGTAGAACCCCCAACGGTTGTGGCGAAGCCTGCCCCGCGCCCGCAGCCACAGCGTGCCGCCGCGACCCACTGGGCCGCGCGGCTGCGCGTGGACAGCGAGGTGGCGCTGGCCGAGTGGCGTCGCGCGTCGCATGCGCGGCAGGTGGCAGCCGCCGAAGCGGCGGTGCTGCCCGTTCCCGCAGAAAGTCCGTGGGTGGCAGAGCTTCGCGCGGCGACGGACGTGGAGGCGCTGACTGCTGAGGTCGCTCCTGTCGAAGCCGCGCCTGCCGAAGCTGCATGGGTGGCGGAGCTTCGCGCGGCGACGGACCTGGAGGCGCTGACTGCTGAGGTCGCTCCCGTCGAAGCCACGCCTGCCGAGGCAGCATGGGTGGCGGAGCTTCGCGCGGTGACGGACCTGGAAGCGCTGACCGCTGAGGTTGCTCCCGTCGAAGCCGCGCCCGCCGAGGCTGCATGGGTCGCGGAGCTTCGCGCGGCGATGGACGTGGAGGCGCTGACCGCTGAGGTTGCTCCCGTCGATGCCACGCCCGCCGAAGCCGCATGGGTCGCGGAGCTTCGCGCGGCAACAGACCTGGAAGCGCTGACCGCTGAGGTTGCACCGATTGAGATGGTTCCTGCTGAGGTTGCATGGGTGGCAGAGCTTCGCGCGGATAGCGAGGCGCTGATTTCCGCGCCCACAGCGACGGAGGCGGTGCCCTCTCTCGACACGCCGACCTGGGTCGTCACGCTACGCGCCGCAACGGAGTCGGTAGTGGGGGCAAGCGAGAGGGCCGACACCCCACCGCCGCTCCCCGAGCGCCTGGTGGAGGGGGCGGAGGCCCTGCTCCATCGCGTGGGGGACGCGGCGGGGCAGCTGCGCGAGCAGGCAGCTAGCCTGGAGGTGGGGGCCACCCTGCGCGAGCAGGCAGGGCACTGGCTCGCGCGCCTGCGCGAGGAAACCAGCCACGCGATCAGCACCCTGGCGAGCACCGGACTCCCCTCCGTGGCGGAGCGCCTGACAGGCGGCACGGGCGACCCGTCGGACCCCACGCAAGAAACGTCCGACGCGCCGGTTGTCACCCAGGACGAGGAAAGCGCGGAAGCGGCGCTGCCGGACATTGACTTGCACCCGGAGCCCTCGGCGGAGTGGGAAGAAACCGTTGCCAGCGTGACCGACCAGTGGGCCGCGCCCGTGGAAGTGACCGAGCCCCTCCCCACAGCCGAGCCGAGCCAGCTTGCGGAAGAGGAAAGCGCGCCCACAGCCGAGCCGAGCCAGCTTGCGGAAGAGGAAAGCTCGCCCGCCGAGGAAACAGCGCAGGGTGAGGTGGTTGCCCTGGACGAGATCGGGCAGGCGCGCCGCGCGTGGCAGGAGGGGCGATCCAAGGAGGCCTTTGAAATTTACCAGCAGCTCTTCCTGTCCGGCGGGCGCGAGGATGTGCTGCTGAAGGACGAGGTAGCGGCCTGGACCGCGAGCGGCAACGCGCCCGCCCTCGCCTACCAGCTTCTGGGCGATTTGTACCGCCGCATGGGGCAGATGCAGCAGGCGGTAGCGCAGTATCGCGAGGCCATCAACCGGATGTGAGCGACTTGCCGCCTGGGGGAAACAGGGTACGATAAGCGCCCCAACCCGAACAGCGTCGAGGAGGAGCGCATGGCTGAGTGGAGCAGGCAAACGCTGAGGCTGAAGGAGAACCATCAGTGGCGGGCGCGGGCGGGATATCGCATCTTTATGGCCGATCGCGGCGCGGTGCGCTTCAATTTCCCGCACTCCTGGGTCATCGTACCGGAAGCCGACTCCATCAAGTTCTACGATCAGGAGCCGCCCGAGGACAACTGCGTGCTGGCTGTGTCCTACCAGCATCTGCCCCCGCTGGGGTGGGACAGCCCCCCGCTTGCCACGCTCGTGCGGCGGCTGGTGCGGGACGATCAGCGGCGCGCGGTGCAGCAGGGCGAGATCGTCTGCGGGAGCCGCGCCGACCTGGAATGGGCGTGGGGCGAGGCGGTTTTCACCGATCCGGTCGAGGGGCGCGAGGCCCACTCGCGGCTGTGCCTCGCCCGCAACGCCTCGACCCAGTGCCTGATCACCCTCGATTTTTGGCCTAATGAGCGGGCCCACCTTCTGCCCGTGTGGGACGAGGTGCTGGACTCGCTGGAGTTGGGTGTCTTTATCGCCGACCCGACGTATGGCAGCGTCGTCCAGCGTAAACGCGCTGTCGAAGTGTCCCCCCGCTAACCCGCGCCCTTTTTGGCTGTCCCGGGGCGCTTCCCGATCATGCTTCCGATCATGTCTTTTTATTGTTAGGAGACGGTTATGTCAGCCACCGAGATGCTGCGCGAGGCGGTTGAACGCGCCATCATGACGTACGATCCGATTCGCACCAGCGAGACCGTGATCGACATTGACGTGCTGCCCGGCGACGAGGTCTCGCTCAACGGGTACGTGCGAACCGACAGCATGCGGGCCATCGCCTCGCAGCTGGCGCGCGGGGTGCAGGGGGTGCGCAGCGTGCGCAACCTGCTGCTCAGCGACAGCGACCTGGAGGTGAGCGTCAGCCAGTTGCTCGCGATGCGCCTCGGCCCCTACATCGTCCCGCTCACCCCCGTGGTGCGCGCCATTCGCGGCCATGTGATCCTGCGCGGCCCCGTGGGCAGCGAGAGCGCCCGGGTGCTCGCTGAGGAGGTGGCGCGCCTGGTGCCGGGCGTCGTCCTGGTGCACAACCATCTGGAAGTGGACCCCGAGGCGCTGGAGCGGCTGGTCGCCCCGAAAAAGGTGACGCGCCAGAGCGGCGCGGGTGAGGCGGGCACGGCGCAGGCGATGGTCGGCGGCGTGCCGGTCACGGCGGAGGAGCTGCCCAAGTGGGCGCTGATGCCAAAAGCCGAGTGGAAGATGGCGGAGTACAAGGCGCGCGCCAAGGCCAAAATGGTGTGGAAGCGCGGCGAGGGGCCTGACCCCAAGGAGATGGAAGAGGCGGGCGCGCTTCTGCGGGCGGGGCTCGATGGCGCGGCGACGGAGCCCGAGGAGACGCTGACCCCCGCCGAGCCGGAGCCGCTGGCCGACGACGAGCTTGCGCTCAACCCTGCCGCCGAGTTGGAAGAGGAGGCGGTCCCGCAGGTCAACCTGGACGAGGTGAGGGCGCAGTTCCCCGCGTGGGCGCTCAAGCCAAAGGAAGAGTGGGACAAGGACGACTTCAAGGCGCAGATGCAGGCCAAGCGCGCCGCCAAGTCGGGCCAGGGCGACCCGCCGGAAACGATTATCGAGCAGGCGCAGGCGGCGATGCTGGCCGCGCAGAGCGCGGGTAAAAAGAAGACCGGCGGCAAGCCGAAAAATGCGCGCGAGGCGGCGCTGGCTGCCGTGCGCCAACAATTCCCCAACTGGGCCATCGTGCCGCGCAAGGAGTGGCGACCGCAGGATTTCGCGGAGGCCGCTGACGCGCGCGTGGCCGAGCTGCGCGGTACGGGGCAGCCGGTGCTGGAAGCCCGCCTCAAGGCGCAGGAGGTGCTGGAAGCGGCGCTGCGCGGTGAGGCGGTGGCGGGCGCGGCAGGCCCGACGCGGCGCGAGCTGACCGCCGACGAGCGCGAAGCGGTGCGGCAGGGGCTCGTGGGGCAATTCCCCGCGTGGGCGCTCAAGCCGAAGGAAGAGTGGGACAAGGACGATTTCAAGGGACAGATGCAGGCCAAGCGCGCCGCCAAGGGTGGGGAGGGCGAGTCGCCCGACACCCTCATCGAGCAGGCGCAGGCCGCGCTGGAAGCGGCGCTCAAAGCCGCGTGGGAGGCGCTCCCGATGGAGGCCGCCGCGCCCGCGCCCGCCGCTGCCCCCGCCGGGCCGAAAACGATTCCGCCCGAGCTCTTCGAGAAGTACCCTGGCTGGGCACTGAAACCCAAAGACGCGTGGGATGGGGTTGATTTCAAGGCACACGCGAAGGCGAAGAGCGCCTTCAAGAAGGGCGAGGGTCCCGACCCCGACGCCCTCACCGCCGAGGCGCAGGCCGCCATCGCCTAGCGGCGCGCCACCCAGACAACCCCGAGCGGGATACCATCGCGTATCCCGCTTTTTTTATTGATCCGGTGCCATGCAGCACTCAAGACGTTGGATAGTTGAAGAGCAGTTGCACTGTCTTACGTTTTACGCTACAGTAGCTACGAAGCTATCCAGAAGTGCCGATTGGTTGAATTCGAGATGCACCCCTGCATAGACTTTTGGGGCTTCCATGGACTGCAAAGAGGTAATTGCCTTTTCTCTTCTGTAGTCTGTCACCGCTGGAATCCCAACCACCGATTTTAGAAGTACAGTCATGCACAGTTGTCATCCTGACTTAGTATTAGCACGTCGAGCCAACGTATAGCAAAAGAGGAGGGCTGTATGCGAAGTGTTTTTTTGCGTTTCCTGCATGTCAGCGTTCTAGTGATGTTGTTGTGGTCAGTCGTATCCCCCGCCTTTGCGCAGTCGTCCGCCTCAGACCTTCGTGCCAAGTTCGTGCAGCAGATTGGTGAGCATGTCATCCTACTGTCGGAGACTACCGAAGCCGCGATCACCGGTACGACCACTTCTTACCGAGCGGCTTTCTCGGAATTGGATCAAAACTCGCTTGCGCTGAGTGAAACCATTGGCTCGATCTATGGAGACGAAGCCATCGACCAATTTTTACCCCTTTGGCGCGACCAAGTGGTAGCGATTCTGGATTATGGGGCCGCGGTGGTCGCTGATGATGAGAGTGCAAAGGAAGAAGCAACGACGGAGCTTGAAAAGGTCCAGGCTGACCTGGCAACCTTCTTCACCTCTGTCAATCCCCAGGCCACCACCCAGGAGATTGTAGACCTTTTCGCTCCGTACCGGACCATCGTTTTGTCGCTCACAGAGGCCCAAGTGGCGAATGAGCCACAAGAGGCTCACCGCCTTGCTCAAGAAGCTCACAGCTATGCTGCCGATGAGATAGCGCGCGGCCTTTCTACCATGATTGAGAAGCAGTTCCCAGATGAATATGTGGGGACTGTGCAATCTCCCGCGGCGGTGCTGCATGGTGAATTCACCCTACTGCTGGGCGAACAAGTGCTTCTTCTTGGAAACAGCACCGATGAGATACTTTCGGGAATTGCTGCTGACACGGAAGGACAGCCGGAAGCCCTGCAAAGCAATAGCGCTGCTCTTTCCAAGCTTGTTACTGCCGCCTATAGCGATGAGGCGGGGGCAACCTTCAGTGACATGTGGGGGTCCTTCAATGACTCCGTTCTTGCCTACGCACAGGCCGTAGTGGACGAGGACGAGGAGGCCAAGGACACCCATGCGAAAGCGTTGGACGACTTTGTCGCGACTTTCGGCGACTTTCTGGCGGGGCTCAACCCGGATGGGGATACCACTGCTATAGCCGATCTGCTACAAACAGAGGTCGATGAGATACGGCAGATGATTGACGCGCAGGCTGCGAAGAATTACTCTGCACAGTACACGCATCTCCTGAGTGCGTACCGCACGGCGGCGGGCTTGATCGCGACAGCTCTGAGCGGCAACATCATCCAGCAATTCCCCGAGAGCTACCCAAACAATGACCCCGACTCCTTGCCAACGACCGGGTCGGTTGCGATGTATAGCCTCTTGCTAATTGCCCTTGGGCTGGGCCTCCGGGTAATGAGCCGCTTGCTCGGGCAACGCTTCGACGACGAGCGCGAAGCGATCACCGCAATCGTTCATGGCTAAGTACAGACAAATAAGTTCTGCGGGTTTGGCGTCGCCAGCTACTCTCTGAGTGAATCCAACAAAACTTGTTTGCTTGTACTTAGTGGGTTGGGGGTGGTTCCCTTCCCCATGAGGCCCCTGCAGCACTGCTGTGGGGGCCTGTGTCAATGCCCATCGTAATACGTTTGAGTAAGGATGTCGGGAGGGTAGTAGGCAGCCTTGCCATCATGAATTTTCCTGCCTAGCGATATACTTACCTCTATGCCACATCCTTCATTGCTGTTTGTTTCGATTGTAGTGATCATCGAATGTGTGATCCTCCTCTGGTTCTACGTTCGTGTCGGTCGCCAGCACTTACGCAGGGGTGAGTTGCTGCTTGACTTAGCGGGGGTCGGCTTTGCCCTCTACATAGTTGTGAGTATCACACACGCCCAGTTGGTTGCGGGCGCGCCAGCACGCCGTGAAGGTGATGGTGATTCGCCGCCACTATTGACCTATCAGGGAGCGCTCAGCGAGCGGGGTAGCATGGCCCCCCCTGAGTTGTATCCTAGCTCCACGCCGGTTACCTTACCCTCGCCAACGCGCCCCCCGCTGCCGACAGCGACCCTGCCTCCCACGACCCATGTGGTACAGCGTGGAGAGAACCTATCCTTCGTCGCTGCGCGATATGGGACGGCGGAAGATGCCATCCTGCTCGCCAACGATCTGACGAGCAGCGAACTTGCGCTGGACCAGCGTCTAATTATTCCGCCTCCAGGGGCGGTCGGGTGGGTGCCCACCCCAGCGCCAACCGACGAGACCGCCCTGGCGCTCTTGCCCTCGTCCGCAACCCCCAAGGCTCAGCGACCTGTGCATCGTGTCGCAGATGGAGAAACTCTTGGAGCGATCGCTTTCCAGTACGGCACGTCGATTGAGGCGTTGATCGAGGCCAATCCTGATTTAGACCCTGACCACTTGTCGATCGGCCAGAAACTGCTCATCCCATCAGTCTTTCCCTCTCCCGTGCCGATCGCAGTCGCAAGCGTGCAGCCCGATCCGTTTGACTCAGAAGATGGGCCTCTCGCCTTGCTAAGCCCGACCCCTAGCCGTTCGACCACGACTGCCACTCGTCCTCCTCAACCTTCTCCTTCGCCTAGCATGGCATTGCCGAGCGCGACAGCGCCCTCAACAGCCACTGTCATGGCCTCCCCTTTCCCCACGGCTAGCGTGGCGTTGCCAAGCGCGACAGCCTCCTCAATCGCCACTACCACACCCTTTCCTTCCTCTACAGCGACATCCGTCGCTACCGTTACCCTTCTCCCCTCCCCGACTGCCGTTCCGGCTACAGCGACTGTCGAGGTCGTGGAAGCTATTGCGCTCGCCCCTCGCTTGCTTGCCCCCCTTTTCGAGCAAGAGTTGGTTGGGCTGGATTCCGTCGTCACGTTGAACTGGACCTGGAATTATCTCCTGGAGGCCGACCAAACCTTTGAGGTCCAGTTGTGGACGGACGGACAGGAGCCGAGCGCCCGAGCTTGGGTGAGTTCCTCCGGTTGGGACTTGCCGCCCGCCTACTTTAACCATAGCTGGAACTGGCGGGTGGTTGTTGTCCAGGGGGATCGCCGGGACAACAGGCAGGAAATCAGCCTACCCAGTACTGTCGGCCGTTTCCACTGGCGTTAAGGGTTGCTTGCGTCGCACCCTTAGCGTGCTGTAGCGGGTGGAAAGCGGGCGATATCTTGTTGGCGATCCAATAGGGTGATTGCTTGTTGTGGGTGGCAAATGGTTGGTATCGATCAGACATAGAGAGCTAAATGTATTGGTTACAGTGTAAGAGATCATGCACCCCGTGCCACGTACCGAGCAGCAGCCGATGGGTGAGGTTGCCGCCGCGCTTGAGTCCGGCTTTGACGACTTGGAGCATGTGCAACTCAGGCCAAATCACGTGCACGGGGCGACCTCGTTTGCCCGTGCGCGCTGTGGTATAGAAGCACTGCCGCAGCGCCACCTGATAACTGCTTAGCCCATCAGTGAGCCACAACAGGCGGCGCGGGGCCACGCGCACTCCATACCACACCTTGTGCACCAAACGCTTGATCAGGTGCGCATCGCGTGCCTCAGCCACTTCGCCCCATACAAAGAAGCGGTTCAAGACATCCATTGCCGTCGCCATCCAGGCTACGCCGCCGCGCCGCTTCACACGCAGTTCATCGGCCTGAATCTGCATCAGGGGCAGATCCCCCCGTTCCAGCACCTGTGCTTGCACCTGCATCGCTTGCCTACCGCCCCGTTGTTCCTGCCACAAGCGCACCGTGCGCCCATCCAGCTCAAACGCTTTCTCAATCGCTACCAACGGACAACCATAGGCCAACAGACGCAGCACCAGCCCCACAATCCACAACGGATACTTCAGCCCATACAGGGCGCTTTCTGTTGTCGCAGCGAAGGTGCCCTTACACGCATGACAGATGGAGCGCCGTTCCTTGTGCGAGTGGATGCCTATGCAGCCACTTGCCCCACAGTTGTCCTTGGGGCATCCCATCTCTTGCGGGTTCACGGGGATGAGCTCTGCTTGCTTCATCCATCATTCTTACGCCATCTCCCCCACTTGTGTCAATTTCTCCCCCCACTCCACGACTCCCTGTCCCTATGCCGCCCTTGCTTTTAGGGCTTTCTATAATATAATGAGAGTTATATGAAATTACTGTAACACTTCTTCGTGCCGCGCGGCCAAGCTTCACAACGAGAAGGATCCGCGCCTATAAAGTCTGCGACTCTGTTATACCGAAAGCGGATAAAAACCGGAGTTTTGGAAGGCGGGCCAAGGGAGCAAATAGAATGACCTTCTGCCAGCAGATCGACGCCACCCAGCAATCTGCGGATTGCTAAAACTACTGTTCTCAAACTGCGCGCAGTATAAGTTGAGTCTCGACTGCCCTATAGAATCGAGCCGGTAACGATTCTATAGAGATCAAGTTAGCAGAGTACGAGATTTTTCATGGAGGTCACAAAGTGGTCTTACTCGAAAATTGGCCCTTTTATATCATATGCTTTGTTATTATGGCTGGCTATGGGGGATTGCTTAACCGTCACTATCTCGCTCGGCAGGTTGGGATCAACAACCTTAGCTTTGTAATAGATAGTGCCTCTTTCCTTATAATAGTGCTGTTGGTAGGAAGTTTGATGTCTGTGCAAGGGTCATCCAGCGGTGGGACCACCCCCTCTGTTGTGGTCACCGCTAGCCGTGACGTGCCGACGGCTGCTGTGCTTGCCATTCATTCGCCATTATCCCCCAAGACCGCAACCTCGACAGTTGTTCCAACGCGCACCCCTTCCCTGCCTTCCCCTTCCCGAACGACTCCCTTCTCTCCCCCGTCCGCATCCCCTGTTGTTACCCATGTCGTGCAACTGGGCGAGGTGCTCTTGGGAATCGCCGACCAGTACGGGGTTCCTGTTGCCGCGCTGCTTGATTCTAACCCTACTATCGATCCAGATCGCCTCGCGATCGACCAAGTAATCATGATACCGTGGCCGCTTGTTGTGCTTGCTCCCTCAGCCGCGTTGGCACGTCCAAGCGCTATCGTGACAGTTCCGCCAACCTCATCCTTGGCTCCTTCAGCGACCACAGTACCAACAGCGACCCACACGGCCACAGTTCCACCAGCGACCCCAGTACCAACAGCGACCCACACGGCCACAGTTCCACCTAGTCCCACCGCGTCTGCAATGCCATTCGTTGTGCCATCTGCAACCCCTACGCTTCGGCCCACTGAACAACTCACTCGTTCACCTACTATCTCACGTACGAGTACGGTGGTTCGTATCGCCGTAGCGACTGCCTCTGTACCCAATACCTCTCCCTTTATCAGGTTACTAAGCCCGTCAAATGGGGCGACGGTAGGTAGCAACGATACGGCCCTCCTCAAATGGGAAGGATTGCGTCCCCTCGCAAGCAACCAATGGTATGAGGTCCAACTCTGGTTTGATGGTCAGAAACCGCAGGGGCGCTTATGGACCAAAGAGGAAAGTTGGTCGCTTCCGATAGCCTATCGGGGGCGTTCCTGGAGCTGGCAGGTGCTAGTGGTGGAAAAGGACGATGTAGGGGAATATATGTGGCGTGCGGCCCTACCTGCCAGTGCCGCATGGGTATTCTTGTACGAGAGGTAGACGCAGGTGTGAGCCTCCATCGGTCCATCCCCTTCACGCCGGGGCACGAGGTGGGAGTTGGCTTATAAAGTGTTCTTCGGAAAACAACTTCTTTGGAGACGCTCAATCCAACCGCCATGAAACCACCCGCTACCCCAACCGAAAAAGTGCCGCTCGTGACGAAGCTTGCCTTTGGGGCGGGCGATGTG
Organism: uncultured Chloroflexia bacterium; assembly: GCA_963845765.1. GTDB lineage: Bacteria > Chloroflexota > Anaerolineae > Ardenticatenales > Ardenticatenaceae > CAWJTI01. The sequence goes on along the minus strand of CAWJTI010000008.1, from coordinate 245,882 downwards.
GGGCCCGCCATCGCGACAGCGATCATGTCCTTTTTCCTGCTCTTCTTTTTCACCGATGTGGCGCGGCTCAGCCCGGCGGTGGCAGGGGTAATTTTGCTGATCAGCAAAGTTTGGGACTCGGTGAACGACCCCATGGTCGGCATGCTCTCGGATCGCCTCCACACGCGCTGGGGCCGCCGCCGTCCCTGGTTTCTCTTCGGGGCGATCCCCTTTGGGATCGCCTTCTTCCTCCTCTTCCTCGTCCCGCCGGTGGGGGAGCAGGCGCTCTTCTGGTATTATCTCATCGTGGCGCTGCTGCTCGACACCGCCTTTACCGTCGTCAACGTTCCGTACACCGCGCTGACGGCGGAGCTGACGAGCGACTACGACGAGCGCACCAGCTTAAACTCCTACCGCTTCGCCTTTTCCATCCTTGGCGGCCTGATCGCGGCGGTGCTGCACCCGCTTATCGTGGGTGCGGTGCAGGGGGCGGGCGGGAGCGCGCGCGAGGGGTACATGCTCTCGGCGCTAATCTGGGCCATCGTGGCGACCCTTCCCTTTTTCTTCGCCTTTTGGGGCACCTACGAGCGGCACATCCCGAACGATGAGCCACCCCTCTCCTTTGTGGAAGGGCTCAAGCAGACCTTCCGCAACCGCGCCTTTCGCTATGTGACCGGCATCTACCTGCTCTCGTGGCTGGTCGTGCAGGCGGTGGCGACGATCGTGGTCTACTACATGACCTACTGGATGCGCGCCCCCGACATGGTGCCGCTGGTGATCCTGTCGGTGCAGGGCAGCGCCTTTGTCTGGCTCTTCATTTGGACGCGGGTCAGCAGCCGCGTGGGGAAGAAGGGGGTCTACTATCGCGGCATGGCCTTCTGGATCGTGGTGTCGCTGGTGCTCTTCGCGGTGCAGCCCGACTGGCCCGCCTGGGTCGTGCCGCTGCTCGGCGCGCTGGCGGGGGTGGGCGTGGCGACCGCCTACCTGGTGCCCTGGTCCATGTTGCCCGATGTAATCGAGTTGGACGAGTTGGAAACGGGGGTTCGGCGCGAGGGGGCTTTTTATGGGCTGTTCGTGCTGCTGCAAAAGGTGGGGTTGGCGCTGGGGGTTTTTGGGATCAGCCAGACGCTGGCGTGGGCGGGCTACCTGACCCCGCCGCCCGGTGCGACGACGCCGGTGGCCCAGCCGGACAGCGCGTTGCTGGTGATGCGCCTGCTGATCGGCCCGATCCCCGCGCTCGTGCTGCTGGCGGGCATCTTTCTGGTGCATCGCTTCCCGATTTCCCGCGCCCAGCACGAAGAAACCCTGGCGGAGTTGGCGCGGCGCAGGGCGGCCAAGGCCTTGTCGGTGAGCGGGTAGGCGGGTCGCTGCGGCTGCCTCGCGCGCGTTCCAAAAACAGTGTTTGACGAACGCGCGCGGTGAGTTTATACTGATTCTTGACACGGAACGTGTCATCTTTCACGGTTCACAGCATCGGTGCTCTTCCCTCAGCATCCGCTGTTGTGGCCACAGAGCCCTGCGAGCCTGAGCATGTTGCTGCCGACCTCGGTCAAATTCTTCTGCTCCCTCACAAGCTTGTAAAAATTCTTCCGCATTTTCAAGGAGACTGTCATGGGTACGAAGCTGTATGTTGGGAATTTGAGCTACCAAACTACCGAAATCGAACTGCGCGATCTGTTTGCCACCGCCGGTGAGGTGGTGTCGGCCTCCGTGATCACCGATCGTGACACGGGTCGCTCGCGCGGCTTTGCTTTTGTGGAGATGGGTAGCGACCGTGCGGCGCGCGATGCCATTCAGCAGCTGAATGGTAAATCGGTCGGTGGCCGCGAGCTTCAGGTGAACGAGGCGCGCCCCCGCCAGGACCGCGACACGCGCGGCGGCGGCGGTAGCGGCGGCTCCGGCGGCTACTCCGACTCGCGCGGCGGCGGGGGACGACGCGGCGGTTCGGGTGGCTCGGGTGGTTCGGGTGGCTATGGCGGTTCCGGTGGTTCCGGTGGTGTCCGGTGGGCAGCGGCGGGATCGCGGCGGCGACCGTGACCGCGGCGACCGCGGCAATCGCTACTAGTTCGCTTTTCTAGCTCACATTTGGTTTCAGGTGTAGGGAGCAGCAACACAAAAAGCCCCGCTTCGACTAGCGAAGCGGGGCTTTTTGTGTGAGGCGCGGGCTCAGCTAAACGATAGCTCTTCCACCTGCGGGGCGCGCGGCGTGTTCATCATCTTCTCGAACTCGCTGCGGTCCACCGTCTCCACCTCCAGCAGCCGTTGGGCGAGCCCCTCCAGCTTGTCGCGGTGGTCGTTCAGGATGGCGAGCGCCGTGCTGTACGCGCCCGTGACGATCCTTTTCACTTCCTCGTCGATCTGCTTCGCCACCTTCTCGGAGTAGTTGCGCTGCTCCGAAATCTCGCGGCCCAGGAAGATCATCTCCTCGCGGTCGCCGTAGGTGAGCGGGCCGAGCTTCTCGCTCATGCCGTAGCGCGTCACCATCGCGCGGGCCAACTGCGTCACGCGTTGGAGGTCGTCCGACGCGCCGGTCGAGACGTCGCCCCAGATGATCTCTTCCGCCGCGCGCCCGCCGAGCGCCCCGACCAGCTGATCCTGGATGCGGTTGCGGCTTTCCAGCGTGCGATCTTCCTCCGGCAGCCACATCGTGTAGCCGCCCGCCTGCCCACGCGGGATGATAGTGATCTTGTGGACCGGATCGAAGTGGGTGGCGAAATGCATCGCCACGGCGTGGCCCGCCTCGTGGTAGGCGGTCAGGTGGCGCTCGTCCTCGCCCATGATGCGGCTCTTGCGCTCCGGCCCCATCATCACGCGCTCGATGGCCTCCTGAAGCTCCGACGCGCCCACCGCCTTTTTGTTGCGTCGCGCCGCCAGAATCGCCGCCTCGTTGACGAGGTTCTCCAAATCGGCACCGGCCATGCCGGGGGTGCCGCGCGCCACCGAATCCAGGTCCACATCCTTGGCGAGCGGCTTGCCGCGCGTGTGAACATCGAGGATGGCGCGGCGACCGCGCACGTCGGGGCGGTCCAGCGTCACGCGGCGGTCAAAGCGACCGGGGCGCAGCAGCGCGGGGTCAAGAATGTCGGGGCGGTTGGTCGCCGCGATGATGATGATGTTGGTTTCCGAGTCGAAACCGTCCATCTCGACCAAAATCTGGTTCAGGGTCTGCTCGCGCTCGTCGTGCGAGCCGCCGAGCCCCGCGCCGCGCTGCCGCCCCACCGCATCGATCTCGTCGATGAAGATGATGCAGGGCGCGTTGCGCTTGGCCTGCTCGAAGAGGTCGCGCACGCGGCTCGCGCCGACCCCGACGAACATCTCCACGAACTCCGAGCCAGAGATCGAGAAGAAGGGCACCCCCGCCTCGCCCGCCACGGCGCGCGCCATCAGGGTCTTACCGGTGCCGGGCGGGCCAACCATCAGCACCCCCTTGGGGATGCGCGCGCCGAGCGCCACAAACTTTTCCGGCTCCTTCAGGAATTCGACGATCTCCGCCAGTTCCTGCTTCGCCTCTTCCGCGCCCGCCACATCGTCAAAGGTGACGGTCGGCTTGTCACCGGTGAACATGCGCGCCTTCGACTTACCGAAGTTCATCGCCTGGTTGTTCGAGCCCTGCGCCTGCCGCAGCATGAAGAAGAGGAAGCCGCCGAAGATCAGCAGCGGGAAAAAGCCACCTAGCAGGCTCATGATCCCGCCCCACTGGGAGGGCGGGGTGACCGGCATCTGGATTGCCAGCAGCCGCTCGGGCTCCGCGCCCATGTCCAGCAGCATTTGGGTGGCGTCCTGCTCGGTTCCCTTGCGCGCGACCACCTCGCTCTCGTTCTGGCGCGTCACGTAGAGCGTGTCGCCATCCACCTGAATCTCTCTGATCTGGCCCGCATTGATCTGCGCGACCAGATCGTTCAGGGGGATAGGCCGCTCGTTGCCATCGTTGTTGATAAAGCGCCAAAACGAGGCAATGAGCACCGCAAATACCATAAAAATCAGGATGTTACGCAACAGCCGTCCACCCATGTCTATGAGCTCCGATCCCAGTTCAATTCACTGTCAGTCTCACCGTAAAGTATAGCGAAGAGCGGGCCTGCTACCAACTTGTGGGCGGCCTAAGCGGGTTGCAGGTTGGAAGGTTGCAGCTTCGTCCTGTGACGAGAGGTTAACCGCCACCAACAGTAGGCGCTTTAGGCGAGACGCCAAGAACGCCAGGCGGTTGCCCCTTTTGTCGTGCGACGATCCCGCTTCCTCCCTCCTCGTAGGTTGTAACCTGTAACCTTCCAACCTGTAACCTGCAACCCCCGTTAAATCTGCCCCTTCAGATACGCCTGGCGCTTGGGCTCGGGGAATTTCTCGATGGCGTAGCGCAGCATGGTGCGCGGCATCTGCTGGTAGTGCTGCTGGAGGAACCCTTCTTCGGTTGCAAGGTCGCGATTGCCCACCTCGCGCAGCATCCACCCGACCGCTTTGTGCATCAGATCCTCGCGGTCGTGCAGGAGGGTTTCCGCCAGGCGCAGCGTGTCAGCAAACTCGCCACGCTGGATGAGGTAGAAGGTAGCGATGATGGCGATACGCCGCTCCCAGAGCGATGTGGAGCGGGCGAGGCGATCCAGAACTGATCGATCTTTGTCCCACAGGTGCGCGCCCACGACGTCACCCGCGGAGATGTCCACCAGATCCCAATTGTTGATACGCGCAGTGTGGCCCAGGTAGCTCTGGTAGATCGCCTGCCTGGTGGCCTCGTCCCCCCGCGCGTAGGCGAGCGTCATGATCACGAGGGCGACCAGCCGATCCTCGTGGTAAGGGGAGTGGAGCAGCCGCTCGACCTCGCTCAGCGGCAGGTCGCGGTGCTGCTTTGCCACTTGCCGCACGGTAGGGATGCGGATACCGCGAAACTGGTCGCCCTCCCCGTACTCGCCGGGCCCGGTCTTGAAGTAGCGCCGCGTGCTGATAGCTCTCGCCTCGTCTGCCAACTCCTCCAACTGCTGCTGAACGGTAGCTGCGTCCATGATGGCTTACTTTGCCTCCCCATCGAGCCGTGCCAGGATGCCCCGGAGCAGGCGCACGAGGCGCGGCGCGGCCTCCTTGCCGACTTCCAGCACCTCCTCGTGCGAGGTGGCTTCCTCGGCGGCAGGGTCGTAGCGCACCATGTTGGTCAGCAGCGAGAAGCCGAGCACTTCCATGCCCGCATGCCGCGCCACGACCACCTCGGGGGCGGTGCTCATGCCCACCGCGTGGCCGCCGATCTGGTGAAGAAAGTGTAGCTCGGCGGGGGTCTCGAAGCTGGGGCCGCTCACCATGCAGTAGACCCCCTCGCGCAGGGTGAGCCCCTGGGCCTGCGCCACCTCGCGCGCCAGGGCGCGCAGGTGCGGGCTGTAGGCGTTTTCCATCGCGGGGAAGCGCGAGCCGAGCGCGGGGTCGTTGGGGCCGAAAAGGGGGTTGTTCCCCGCGAGCCCCGGCAGGTTGATGTGGTCGCGGATGAGCATCAGGTCGCCCGCCGCCCACGACGATTCCAGGCCGCCCGCCGCGTTGGTCACGATGAGCCGCTGCACACCGAGCGCCTGCAAGACGCGCACGGGGAAGGTCACCTGCTGCATGGTGTAACCCTCGTAAAAGTGGACCCGCCCCTGCATGACGAGCAGCGGTAGCCCCTCCAGTGTGCCAATCACCACCTGACCCGCGTGCCCTTCCACGGTGCTCGGCGGCCAGTGCGGCAGCTCGGAGGTGGCGAAGCGGACAGCGTCCGTCACATCGTCGGCCAATGCGCCCAGGCCGCTGCCGGTCACCAGCGCGGTTCGGGGTAGCACCCGCCCCGCCAATTTTTCTTGTAGCCAGGTAGCCGCCTCGGCTGCCCGCGCGCGATCATTGCTTGTCATAGTGTCTCTCACCCGTTGGAACATGAACGTGATGGGGGAATTATACGGAGCAGCGGCGGATCGTCTACCCCAAACAAAAAGGAGGCGACATGCGCCTCCTTTTTTGCAGGGAACGATCTGCCGCTGGGCTAGGGTTCCTGCGCGTAGACCTGCGTGGTAGAAATATTCGCATGGCCGAGCAGCCCCTGAAGCTCCGCGAGCCGCTCCTCCTGCGGCCCCGGCATCTCGCGGTAATGGTGAATCGCAAAGGAATGGCGCAGCGTGTGCGGCGTCACATCCTCCTCGATCCCCGCGCTTTCCACGTAATGCTTGATGATGAGCCACAGCCCCTGCCGCGTCAGTTGCCTGCCGCGCATGTTCACGAAAAGGGTGCGCTCCTCGCCATCGCTCACGAGTTGCGGGCGGCCTTTTTCCAGGGTCAAGTACGCCTCGATGGCCTCCACCGCGCGGGCGGAGACCGGTACCACGCGCGCGTTCTGCCCATTGCCGCAGCGCAGTTGGTAGCGCTCCATGCTCGGCTGCAGGTCGTCCACCGTCAGGTTGACCAACTCGCTCACGCGCAGGCCGGTGCCGTACAGCAGTTCGAGCATCGCGCGGTCGCGCAGCCCCTTGCTGTTGTCCAGGTGGGTCGGCTCTTCCAACAGCCGCGCGATGCTCGCGTGGGAGAGCGCCTCGGGCGCGCACTTGCGGACCTTGGGGGCGTCCACGTGGCGGGTCGGGTTGTCCGCCATCTCTTCCTGCTCCACCAGATGCTTGCAAAAACTCTTTACCGCTGCCATCTTGCGGGCCACCGTGGAGGGGGCGTACTCGCGCTCGCGCAGGTAAAAGAGATATTCCTGAACATCCTCCTCGCTTATCGTATTCCACCGACCCGTTGCCCGCTCCGCGCCCTCCAGCCACTCCAGGAATTGCCCCAAGTCGTTGCGATAGGCCGCGATGGTATTCTGGGAATACTTTTCCTCCTCAAGCAGGAATTGTAGATACTCTTGAATCCGCTCGCGCATTGATTTCCCTCCGGTCAAACAAATTTCCGACTTGCGGGCATTCTACCACAACTTTCCATAAAGTAGCTAGTCCCACTAGTTGGACGACCGACGACCGACGACCGACGACCGACAACGCGACGAGCGACGACCGACAAGCGACGACCGACAAGGACGACCGACGACGAAGGACGAAAGTCTGCGCTGTACTCTACAACACAATCGTAACTCTGCTATCTCCTCCGTGTTCTCTGTGTTCTCTGTGGTTCAAGCCGTCGTCGGTCGTCGCGTCGTCCGTCGATCATAGATCGAAGAGGGTGGATTGCGCGGGGGGTGGGGCTACCTGTTCGTTGTAGGCGAGGCCGAGGTGCTCGTAGGCGCGGCGCGTGGCGATGCGCCCGCGCGGGGTGCGGTCCAGAAAGCCGAGTTGGAGCAGGTAGGGCTCGTACACGTCCATGATGGTGTCTGACTCTTCGGAGATGGCGGCGGCTATGGTTTCCAGGCCGACCGGCCCCCCATCGAACTTGTTGATGATCGCGTCGAGCACGCGGCGGTCAATCTCGTCCAGCCCCAACGCGTCGATTTCCAGCAGCGCGAGCGCTTCCTGCGCCACCTGCCTGGTTGATCTCGCCGCCCGCGCGCACCTGGGCGTAGTCGCGCACGCGGCGCAGCAGGCGGTTGGCGATGCGCGGGGTGCCGCGCCCGCGCCGCGCGATTTCCCGCGCGCCCTCCTCGTCGATATGGACCCCGAGCACCGCCGCGCTGCGGTGGACGATCTCGCCGAGCGTCGCCTCGCTGTAAAATTCCAGGCGATACACGATGCCGAAGCGGTCGCGCAGGGGCGAGGTCATCATGGCGAGGCGCGTGGTGGCCCCCACCACGGTGAAGCGGGGGAGCTTTAGCCGCACGTTGCGCGCCGAGGGACCCTTGCCGATGATCAGGTCCAGCACAAAATCTTCCATCGCCGGGTACAAAATTTCTTCCACCGCGCGCCCCAGGCGGTGCACCTCGTCAATAAAAAGGATGTCACCCTGCCGCAGATTGGTCAGGATGGCCGCCAAATCGCCCGCGCGCTCGATGGCGGGGCCAGCGGTAGTCTTGATATTGACACCCATCTCCGTCGCCAGGATCATCGCCAGCGTCGTTTTGCCCAGGCCGGGCGGCCCGTAAAACAGCACATGGTCCAGCGGCTCTTCCCGCTGCTTGGCCGCCTCGATCAGGATCGACACATTTTCCTTGATGCGATCCTGCCCGATGTACTCCGCCAAACGCTGCGGGCGCAGCGTGCGATCAATCTGCCCATCCTCGCCCTGTCGCGACCCCGACACGGCTCGCTGCTCGTCTGTCATGCTTTCCTCCACCACAAAATTTGGGGCCAAGGGTGGGGCGAACCGCCAACGGCCTCCGCCTCCCTTTACCCCAACTAGCATAGCACACGGGTTGGACAGGTAGAAACGTTTTAGGGACGACCGACGACCGACGACCGACGACCGACGACCGACGACCGACGACCGACGACCGACGACGGCTTGAACCACAGAGAACACAGAGAACACGGAGGAGGGAGAATGGAGAATGGAAAATGGAGAATGGAGAAATGGATTCTCCTTGTCCCCCTCACCCCCTCACCTTCATCACCCCCTCACCTTCATCACCTTCATCACCCCCTCACCCCCTCACCTTCATCACCCCCTCACCCCCTCACCATTCCCGCCTTCCGCGCCGCCTGGGTATACTTTCCCTGGCTCCCGACGGGCGGCCTGGGCTTTGCTTGGTAGGGAGCGGTAGGGTGTTTATAGAAATAGACGATATGGAGGAGAGAGTCATGCTGATCGAGGTTTTTTCGGATGTGGTGTGCCCGTGGTGCTACGTGGGGGAGCGCCGCTTGGCGCAGGCGTTGGCGCAGCGCGAGGGGGTGGAGGTGGAGGTGCGCTGGCGGCCCTTCCAGCTTCGCCCGGAGCTGCCGCCCCAGGGCATCGGGTGGGAAGCGATGGTCAACGAAAAGTTTGGTGGCAGGGTGAAGGCCCAGCCGATGTTCGATCATGTGGCGCAGCTTGGCGCGGTAGAGGGCATCACGCTGGATTTTGATCGCATCGCCAGCTCGCCGAACACCCTCGACGGGCACCGCCTGATCCTCCTGGCGCGCGAGCAGGGCAAGGAGTGGGAGATGGCGAACCGGCTCTTCGCCGCCTACTTTGGCGAGGGGTACAACCTGAACGATCCTGAGCAACTGGTCACGCTGGCGGCGGAGGCGGGGCTGGACGAGGCGGAGGTACGCGCGTTTCTGGCGGGGGATCGCTTTGCCGATGAGGTGCAGGAAAGCCAACGCGCGGCGTATGCCAGCGGCATCCACAGCGTGCCCTCCTACGTGATCAACCAGCGCTACCTGGTGCAGGGCGCGCAACCGACGGAGGTGTTCGTGCAGGTGCTCGACCAGCTTCAGCAGGAGGACGTGGCCCCTGTTGGCTGACGCTGGGACATTTTTGGGGTAAAGGGTCGTGGTGCGCAGTCGCCACGCCCCTTTTTTGTTGGCAAAGACGGGTTATCTTGATCGGCGCGACGCGCGGAGGGCCGCTACAGGGGCTAGCCCTGGGGTGGCTCCGCTGCGTTGCGGGGCGCGAAGAGCACAAGCTCGTCCACGGGGGCGAAGCCCAGCTTGTGCGCCAGCTTCCACGAGGCGGGGTTTTCTTCCAGCGATTGCCAGACCGGCTCTTTGCCGAGCCCGCGCATGTGCTGAACCATGTACGAGGCGCAGAGCGCCGCGTGGCCCTGCCGCCGGTGCGCGGGCAGGGTGTCGATGGAGACATCCCACAAGGTTTCCGTGGTGGAGCCCGCGTAGCAGAAGGCGACCGGCTGCTCGCCCACGACCGTGGCGGCGATGGGGGAGTAGGCTGCGCCGCTTTGCAATTCTTCGCGTAGCGCTGCCTCCATCGGGAGCGCCGCGAGCATGCTCGGATCGAGGAAGCGCACCGCCCCGACGGGCACCTCTGGCAGGCATTGCGGCTCCGCGAGGCGGTGCACGATGATGCGCGAGCGCTGCCATCCGGGCAGCGCCGCCGCCAGCCACGCTGCCTGCTCCATCGGGGCGACTACCTCACAACTGCCCCCGTTTTGCTGGAGGGCGGTTTCGAGTGCTGCCACCGCGGGGGTGCCGATGACAAAAACAAAGTTGCTCTCGGGGTCGCGCAGCACAAAGGCGAGCGCTGGAATTTCCTGGAGGCCGAAGATCTCGCAGGGATCGCCGAGCAGGAGGGCGCGCGCCTCGACCCAGCGGGGCAGGTCGGGCAGGCGCTGCGCGAGCGACGGGGCGGAGATCATCGTGGCTCCCCCTGGGGGAAGGGGGCGGGCTTTTTCGCATCAAGGATGAGCGAGACGAAGCCCACCTTGCCCTCCCGATTGCGATGGTCGGTCAGGAGCGAGCGGTAAATCGGCCCGTCGGCGGGCGACCACGGGTGGTAGTGGAAGCGACCCTGCTCGTCGCAATACTCCAGCAGCTCCACGGTGAAGCCTGCGCGGGCGAAGACATCTGCAAAAAGCCGATAGTCGTAGACGATCTTGTGGTCGGCGGCGGGGTGATCGAGCGGCCCGGGGCCACCGACCTGGACCATGGCTTGGTAGGCGGGATCGGGGAAGTTGGCGTCCGGCACCGCACAGCGCAGGGTGCCGCCCGGCTTCAGGAAGCGGAAGCAGAGGGCGGCGGCGGCGCGGCCCTCCGCCTCCGTGAGGTGCTCCCACACATGCTCGCAGAGCAGCGCATCCACCCGCCGCTCGCCCAGGGCGGCTTCCCACGTTGCGGGGCGCAGCAGGTCTAGCTGCGCCTGCTGGGTGGCGATCCAGCCTGGGTAGCGCTGCTCCCCCGCGCCCAGGATGATCTTGAGCGGCGCGTCCTCGGGGAAGTCAGGCGCTATCAGAGAAGTTGTCACAGAAGATCGCCCCACTCTTCGGTCAAATGCGTAAGCCTGACGGCTATCACCTTTTACGCTTTGCCTCATCTTTCTCCACCATTTCCTTGACCCGAAAGTGCACCATCTCGCGGATTAGGTCGAGGGGGAGCGGCTGGTCGAGCGGGAACCTCGCGGTGGCCTTGCCGGAGGCGTAGGGCCGCAGCGCTTCCTGGAAGCTCGCCTCGCCGAGGGGCGCGGGGTAAAAGCTGATGTAGCTCTTGTACGCCGCAAAAGAGAGCAGATTGCCCTTGAAGGTGAAGGTGGGAATCTGATACTTGATAACCTCTTTGGCCTCGGGGGCGGCCTCGCGGACCGTTGCCCGTATCGTTTCCAGAAGTGCCTGCACCTCGTCAGGGAAGCCTGCGATGTACTCGTCTATTGTGGTTGGGGTTGTCATCCTTTTCCTCCACTTGTCGCGTCCGGCTCGTCGGGAAGGCACCCCGCGAGCGGGTCAACGTTCACCTTGTTCACCCTTTTGGTGCTGCCTCAAGGTTGCTCGCCATCTGCTGGAGCACGCGCAGCACGGTGGCGTAGTCCGCCTCGCTGATGCCCTGCATCGCGCGGGCACGCACCGCCTGCTGCGTGATGAAGAGGGCTGGCCCGATGCTGCTCGCCCTCCTCGGTGAGATGCCAGCGAGGCGGTTTCCGCCTGCTCGGCGATCCAGCCGCGCGCCTGCAAGCGGCCCAGCGTGAGTTCCAGCGCGGGCGCATCCACGAAAGCCCGCAGCGTGTCGAGCAGGGTCTCGCGCGCCAGCGGCCCCTGCTGGTGCAGCGACTGGAGAAGCTGCCATTCCACGCGTGTGATCCCGCTCGCGTGGTGGGCTTGGTTGATCTGCTCCGTTAGCAGCGTGTCCACCTGCTTGAGCCAGTAGCCGATGGGGAGCTTTTGCCGCCCTGCTTCGGTCATTGCCATCCTCCTCACGAGTTGTGTGAGTTAGGGAGTCGGTGAGTTTCTGCGGGTTTCCACGAGTTATTCTGCCATGCTATCCGTTGCGCGGGCAATGTCAACGATGTTCCCCGGTGCGAACAGCTCCAGGAAGCCCAGGAGCGCCTCCTGCCGATCCGGCTCCCCCAGGTGGGGCGCGAAGAAGAGCGCCTCGGCATAGGCCCCCATGTCTTGCACGGCCCACGCGTAGCGATAATAGCCCAGCGCGCGGGGGTCCACGGTGGGCGAACCATAGCCCCGCAAAAATTGCTCGCTCTCGTGCGGGCGCACCAGGTCGTGCCCGATGCCGCCGATAACGAACATCAGGTCGCGCTCCTTGGGGGCCAGAATCGTCTCGTCCCAATCCACGATCCACATCCCGCCCGCCCTGTCGAGCAGCACGTTCCAGCCATGCAGGTCGGCGTGGCAGAGCACCGACGGGGGCGGCGCGTGGCGCAGGGCTGCGCCCAGGGTGTCGGCGCGGTGGATCAGCCAGCCGATCTCCTCCTGGTGCGCGTGCCAGAAGGCGGCTAGCTCGCGCTGCGCGGGGTCGGTGGGGGTGTCGGTGGCGAGGCGCGCGTCAAGCGCGCGCAGCACGTCGCGGCGCGAGGGGGTGAACGTTTCGCGGGGGAGGGGTTGATTCACCTCGTGGGGCAGCGCACTCTCATGGATCTGGCGCAGCGTCGCGCCGAGCGCATGCCACTGCTCGCCCGACAGCCCGGCGTCCGCAGCGGTGCGGCTGTCTAGAAACGGGTAGAGGCTGAGGGCGAAGTTGCCCGCGCGCTCCCACAGGCTGCCGCTGCGCGTCGGCAACGGCGCAAGGACGTGGGGGATGCCCTGCTTCGCCAAGAAGTGGGGGACGAGGAGGCTCGGCAGGCCGAAGCCCTGGCCCGCGCGCCCCTTGAGCAGGTAGCTCGTGCCATCTTCCGCCTCCACGCGATAGACGACCGATGCCAGATCGTTGCCGAGGGGGAGAAACGTGAGCGCCGCGACCTCCAGCCCGTACGCACGCTGCAACGCCGCCACGATGCTGGCATCGGTTAGCCTGGGGGCGTCACGCATGGGGAAGGGCTGCTCCTTTCAGCAGCTATTGGCATTGGGAGCGTGCGGCACGCCGTGGGTGGAGCGCTGCAGTTTGCGCGTACCCACGGCTAGGGACATCTCGCCCGTTACCTTCCCTCCAACTCCTGGATCAGCGCCTTCATCTCGGCGATTTCTTCGCGCTGCGCCTCGATGATGCTATCGGCCAGTTCGCGGACGCGCGGGTCGGAGATGTTGGCGCGCTCGCTGGTGAGGATCGCGATGGAGTGGTGCGGGATCATCGCTTTCATCCACGAGACATCCTCGATGGTGGCCTGGCTGCGCACGAGCCAGAGCGAGAGGGCAAAGACGAGCGACGCTGCCCCCAAGAATCGCCATGTTTGCTCGCCTGTCCTTGTACATGTCTTGCATGAAGCCGAGCATGATGATCGCCATCGTCGCGCCCATCAGGAGTGCCATGTACGCCCGCGTCTCGCTGAAAAACACGTGGTCCAACTGGTAGGTATTCAAGTACATCAGCCCAAACATGATGAGGGTTGAGGTGGCAATCATGGCGGCGAATTTTTTGTAGTTGTTTATGGCAATGCTCCGTTTTGAGTTGTGGGAAGAGGAGGGCGCGGAGGGTAGGGCAGGGAGTATACCGGTCAGGCTCGTTGTGGGGTGCGCGCTAACGGCAGCGCCTTACTCGTGGTCAGGCATTGTTGCCGCCTGCTATGTTGTAGCCCCCAGGCCGCCTGAGTATACCAAAGCGAATCAGAGGCGCAATGCCCCGCTTGGTTGTTCCCGCGCGGAGGGGGCTTACTCGCCCACCTGCTGCAAGATTGCCAGATAGGCGCTCCACGGCCCGACCGCCTCGCCGTACACCTTCGCCATCGTGCGCACGATCTGCGCCACATGGTTCAGGTCGTGCACTACCCAGGTCGCCAGCAACTGCGCAAGCCGCACCTCCCCGAACTCGGGGTGCTGGCCCGTCTGGTTCAGCGTGGCGGGGGTGATTTCCAGCGCCTGCAGCGCGGCTACGTTGTCGCGGCGAAGCGCGGCGAAGCGACTCAGCAGCTCGGCCACGCTTTTGCCCTGGCTCTCGGCGAACAGCCCGGTGCGGTCGAAGGGGTCGAAGGGGCGCGTCTCGCCCGCCAGAATGTGGCGCGCGCGTGGCAGCCAGTTGGTGCGCTCCCCCTCGATAAGGTGGACGAGCACCTCGCGCGGCGACCAACTCCCCTCTCCCTCCGTCGCGCCCAGCCACCGCTCCGGTAGGTCCGCGAGCAGGGCGTTCAGGGTGGCGGGGGTGCGCTCCAGGATCGTCAAGGTGTCGTCCAGGTTGAAGGTGTCTGCTTCCACGGCTTGTCCTCCTTTCTTGTCTGAGTGCGCCGCATCCTAGCCCAACTCCAGCACGCTGTCGAGCCCTCGGCGCAGCCCGACAAAGGAGCCGACCTTGCGGATCGCCAGCAGCGCACCGTCCACATAGGGCAGGGCGCTCGTGCCGGAATCATGGCGAATGGTCAGTCTTTGGTCGGGCATGCCAAAAATGATCTCGGCGGAGATGGTGTAGCCGGGCAGCCGCAGGGCGTGCACCTGCGAGCCCGCGACGCGGGCACCGCGCGTTTCGACCGGCCCTTGCGTGTCTTCCAGCGGGACGGTGAGGGCGGAGGGGCGAATCGCGGCGAGGCGCGCGGCCAACTCGCGCGCGGTGCCGCTGGGCGCATCCTTTTTGCCGTCGCTGGCATAGTCGATGATTTCCCACTGCGGGATCAGCTTGGCCGCCATCTCGGCGACTTTTTGCAGCAGGACGACGGTCAGCGCGAAGTTGCCAACCGCGAGCACCCCACGCTGCCGCTCGGCGGCGACGCGCGCGATCTCCGCATACTCCTCATCGGTCAGCCCCGAGGTGCCAATCACGACGTGCGCGCCGTGTTCCAGCGCTGCCATGACGTTGGCTTTCGCGACCTCCGGCTTGGTGTACTCGAAAAACACATCGCAGGGCTCGGCGAGCGCTTCCTCCGCGGTCGCGTAGATGGGGCAGGTGAGGCGCGGCTCCGCCAGCACCTCACCCAGGGTGCGCCCCGCGTGGGTGCGCGACACCGCCGCTACTACCTCGATCTCCTCGGTGTAAGCGAGGCGGCGGGCCAGGGCGGAGCCCGCCCAGCCGGTTGCGCCTGCCAGACAAACTCGGATTGTCATTATGGTCTCCTGGGTTTTGTGAAAAGCGTGTTTTAGCCACTCTTTTGCACAGGATGATTTGCCTTGTGCGTGAGTTTCAACCCCACGATCAGCCCGCTCGTGATCAACTGGAAAGCGCCATAGACCATGATCGCCCCATCCTGCTGGAGGAGCGCGTAGAGCCCCCACACCAGCCCGTCGCTGATCGAGAGTAGCCACGTCCCCAGGGAAAGATCGGTCAGATTCTTTTCTTTGTGGGCGATCCACAGCTGCGGGAGGTTTGCGGCGAGGACGCTGATGGGCAGCAGCAGGCCGAGCCCTCTCGTCCCGCCGACCCCCCCCGCGACGAGCAGCAGCGCAAGCCAGAGCGGGGCAATCGCGAACTCCCGCACCCGACGCCCGACGCGCAGGGCCGCCAGGGTAATCAGGGCGAAGATCAGCCCCGAGGAGCCGGTGGCGAAGGTGACATAAGGTTGGTGGGTCCAGATCCCATAGGTGGCCCACCCAAAGCTGACGAGGGAACTGGTGGCGGCGCTATCGACGGAAACCCCGTGGGCGTGCCGCGTGCGCAGCAGCCGCGCGAGTTGGGGCACGGCGCGCACCAACCCGATAAGCGTGCCCAGTGCGCCAAGAATCGAAGTGGTATCCATATTTCCTGAGGCTGCTATAAACCCCATACACCTTGCAAGCGTTGGGGTAGAGCGGGCACAAGCCGCTGTGGTGGGTGGAGCGTGGCCCCGCGATCAGGGCCGACTCGCGTTATCCTCTTAGAAAAGCGTGTTTCTGTCAAAGGGGGCACAGGGGGTAGCAGGGCAATGAGGGAAAACGGGCGCGCTCCGCGTAGCGTGAGGCACGCGTGCGAGGCGATTGCCAGGTCGGCGTCACCGAATCTCGCTGATTTCCAGCAAGTGGCCGTCAGGGTCGCGGAAGAAGCAACGTATCTCCCAGCCATTATCATGGGGTGGGGTCAAAAAGTCCGCGCCGCGCTCGCGCAGGATCCGGTATGCACCCTGGCAATCTGGCACCCGCATCGTCAGTTGGTGGCTCACGACTTGCGCGTCTTGTGGGGGAGCGAAGGTCACGGTGGGCTTGTCCGCCGTCGGGCCGCCGCCGGTGACCAGCAGGAGCCACACCCCTTGAAACTGGAGGACGCAGGAGGTGCCGCCGTACTCCCGATACACCGTTGCGCCGAGTACGTCGCGGTAGAAGGTGCGGGAGCGCTCCATGTCGCTCACCACCAGCAACTGCGTGAGTTCCACGTCGGGGGTTCGAAAATCGTCCATGATCTCTCCTTAGCGATAAATGGTAGGGTGAACTGTGCTGCTTCCGTCAAGCGTCGATGGTGACAATGTGCGCCTGCATTTTGCCATCCACCGCTCCCAACCAAAGCCGCACGCCGCGCAAAGTGGTGCTGCCACTGCCCCCAAACACGACGGCGCGCGCATCACGCGCCCGCCAAGCCTACCAGAAGGTTCGCAAACAGGCCAGCCTGACGAAAATGTGCGCCGAGAGGCAGATCGCTGTAGGCGTGTCGCGTGCATGCGCTTGTTAGTAGAATGAGCAGGCTCCCCCCCGTGCCACCTGCCGCCTTGCCCGCAAGCGGCAACCCACTGCTGCCTTTCGCACTCCACCGTAGCGCCTAAATGAAGCAGTCAGGAGGCGCGAAGGAGCTTTGTTAGGTTCATGGCGTGGGTAGCCGCTGCACACAGGCGGCAATGGCAGGCACGGGGGCGGCCACCCGATTGTGAAACTCGGCGCTGTGGAGCGCGCGGATCGCCCACCCCTGTTCGGGGGTAAAACGCGCCCGCACCTCGTCGGCTTGAACGGCGCGGGGGGCGTGGGGGATGTCGAACTCGACAGCAAAGGCCAGCAGGTAGTAGTAGCCCTGGGGCTGCACGGTGGCGGCCAACTGCTCGACAAAGCGATCCGACACAGCGGGGTCGAACAAGTGGAAGAACCCGCAATCCACCACCGCGCCAAACTGCCGCTGTAGCAAGGTGGGTTGCAAGGCATCCCCCACCTGCAACGTCACCAACTGCGCCACGCGCGGGGGGAAGGGCCGCAACCTTTGTGGCTGCCTGGGCGATGGCAGCGGCGCTCCATCCACCCCCACCACCTCGTAGCCACGCTGTGCCAGCGCCACCACCCCATCGCCAGAGCCGCACCCCACATCCAAGATGGGCTGTGGCGGCGGATACAGTTCCCACAGCGCCGCCAACGCGGGCTGGGGGCCGCCCACATCCCACGGCGCTTCGCCTTGATACACGCTATCAAAGAATGCTACGGGGTCCGGTCCGAATCGGCTCACTTGTCATTTCCTCCGGTGAAGCGGCGCAAGGGTGCGCTGCCGTCTCTGACGAGGGTAGGGAGGGTGCAGGGGGTTGGAAAACGGTTCCTGGTCTCTCCTCGTTGATGTGTGGTGGTAGCCCGTACTTTGCTGCGACCGTCAGGCGTTGATGGTGACAACATGCGCCTGCATCTTGCCGTCCACCTTCCCCGTTCCAAAGCGCCGCGCGATCGCTGTCTCCGCAAGGTCGGTCGCCTCGCTGAGCCGCGCCGCGTCGCGCGCGTCGATCTCGTTCCGTAGCGGTGTGCCCTGGCAGAAGGCGAGGGCGGGCACGCGCGGGGAGGGTGCCCGACTGCGCTCCGTCACGGTCACGATCTGCGGACGTTGGGTAAACCCGCCAGCGAGGAGGTCCCGCTCGATGACCGACGGGTCAAAGTAGCCATGCGGCGTGCGCGCCATAAAGCGCGGCGGGTCGGTGGGGAAGAGGTCGTCGAGCGCGCTCGCCACGGTGTCGGCAAAATCATTTTCTGCAAGACGATCCCACACACTGAAAATGAAAATCCCGCCCGGACGGAGCACGCGGCGCGCCTCGGCAAAGGCCCTGGGCTTGTCGGGGAAAAACATCACCCCAAATTGGCACACCACCGCGTCGAACGCGCCGTCCGCGAAGGGCAGGGCCATCGCGTCTACCTGCTGCCACTCGACCGGCTGCGCGGTTCCCCGGGCTGCCGCCTGGTCAAGCATCGCCTGGTTAAGGTCGGTCGCGACGATGGAGGCGCTTTCGCCCAGCCTGCGTGCCAAGGCGCGCGTCCCCACGCCGGTGCCCGCCGCGATTTCCAGGATGCGGGACGGGGAGCGAGCCGCGAGCCGATTCGCCAGGTCCTCGGCGTATGGCTCAAAAAGCAGTGGCACAAGGTGGCTCTCGTACAGCATCGGAATCGAGCCTGTAAACGCTTTGTCGCTATCGGACATTGCAAACCTCTGGAAAGGAGAGGGTGGCGACGCTGAGGAAGACTTCATTCGCACCATCCGCGATCAGGTTACGTGCCACCTCAGGGAAGCGCGGATTGCCCTCGATGAACCAAATAAAACTGTATCAAGCCCGAAGGGTGCGGGGCGGGTGGAGTAAGTTGTTGGGCAGTGGCGCTTTTACGGGGTGTCAGCAGTCGAACACCGACCAGCAGATGTGTTGCGCAGTCGCTGGTCGTCCAGGACGAGGTCGCGAATCGCCGCTGGGAGTTGCTCGCGCTGCCACTGGCACTCCAGCCGACCGGCGCGTCTCGCCCTCGCCTCCCGGCGCGGCGGCGCGCACGGCCTTGATCGCGTAGGCCGCCGCCCCGAGCTCGTGGGCCGCGACGTGCGCGACCGCCGCTGCCTGGCCCGCCGCGTAGGCGGCGTGCGCGAGCCGCCCCGCTCAGCTCTCGTGCCGCGGCGTTGGCATGGCCCGCCGCCGCGCGCGCCTGCGACATCTTGATCTCGCCGCGCACCCAGGCGCGGGCCTGCTCGATTGCCTGACGCGGGCGCGGGTCCGACGGTCGGGCCGACTCGAAGAGGTGCAGGACGTGCTCCGCACACGTGGCGGCCCACAAGGCGAGGAGCTGATGGTCCGCATCGGTGAGCGTCCCGCCGCGGCGGATAGTGATGAAACGGGGGTCGCGGGCTTTGGGGAGGATCATGGTTGCACCGTCCTGTCTGCATCTGCCGAATAAGTTGGGGTTCAGCGGCGCACGGCCTCTGATATTCGTGTCAAGGATGTAGCGGCGCGGCATTATTCAGATTCGCTTAAGGTAAGACGATTGGCACGTAGCGTATCTTCAAACTCGTTCCACCATGCCTCATCATACTCACTGGGCGTGGCATACCCTTTATCCAGCCACCGTTGAAGTTGTTGGTGATTGGTTGCTGAGGTCAGGGGGTGATGCAATTCGCTTATCGGGTGAACGATTTCTTCTTCAATCCGCTGTCGTTCGGTGGGCGAGGGAACAGGCAAGCCTGTACCGCGCCATTGCACCACTTTCTGCCACAACGTTAGAAGACTGTCCGCTATCGTATTGAAGAGGTGATAACGAATAAGTGTACTCTTCATAGCTGCCCCTCCATCATGTTGGTTGGCGATAGGGTGAGGATTCTATGGTGCTGACGTCTCCTTTCGCAATTGTCTAAACTACTTCCCTTCCAAGGATGAAATCCAGGAAGTTTTTCTCTGAAACCAGCCTGTTAAAGTTCTCGGATTTGTTGGTTGGAAGGGAGTATCGAGGCGGTTGCTGCGCCCGAACGGCCCATGCAAGCGATTGTCCAAAAAAGGCATTACTTACCTTTTTCGATTTTAACTTCTGAAATCGAATTTCTGCTTATACTCGCTCGTTACTATCTGAAATATGTATCGCCAATTTCACTGATTCACTTACTAAGTTGATAATACGTTGTCTTGCCTCCTCTGGCATTATCTCAGAAGTTAGTGCTTCAGCATGTAAAACTTGTTGCAATTCCCTGACAATCGCCACTAAGTGAGAACTAGTGTTCGCGATTTCAGCACTCTTTTGCTCAAACCACCCCAAACGACGTTCAAGGTGTTTAAGGTGTGTAGCATATTTATTTTCTACCTGTTGTGTTAGATATTCTCGTTCTTGCACACACTTTGCCAATTCATGTCGTAGTTCAAATAACTCCTGCTCCAAAGGTTCGACGAGTTTTTCATATTCTAACAGTTCTTCTTGCAATGAAGAAGCTAGCTTTTGAAGATGATATCTAGTAGCATACGCACGTGACACTGTGTCCATCTCTAACCTCCAGTAAGAGCAATTTTGGGCTTGACAGAAACTTGAGCATAGAAAATTATTTACTGTTATGGCTGCCAAACCATATGCTTATATGAAACTTTCCATATAAACCCCACGCACAAGTGATGATCGCGGGAAAAACGGGGGTGTCCTCGCGAGTTGCTACCAGTATAACAGCGTTGCTAGCGAATTCAAGAGGTTCTGCAGAGGGTATGTTTATGGAACCAGCAAGCCGCAAGTTGCTTGATCAGGTGGGGGATGTGAGGTGCGTCAACCCATGACTTCTGTAGTAGCCGTAAGCCTTCAGCGCCTTGCGCTTTCCTTCGCTGTGTTCAAGCAGGGGTTGTCTGTCGTTATTCTACTTGCCTCACTCATGCGGCAGCGTAATCACGAAGGTGGCACCGTGGCCGAGGCGGCTTTCGGCGTGGAGGGTGCCGCCGTGCGCCTCGACGAGGTGCTTGGCGATGGCGAGGCCGAGGCCGGTGCCTGCCGCTTTGGAGCGGGTGCGCACGCGGTCGCCCTTGTAGAAGCGCTCGAAGATGCGCGGCAGGTCGGTGGGGAAGATGCCCGGCCCCTCGTCGCGGATGGCGAGGGTGCACTGCTGCGCGTTCTGCGCGACGGTGAGAAAGATCGTCCCCTCTTTGGGGGAAAACTTGATGGCGTTGTCGAGCAGGTTGCTGAGCACCTGCCCGAAGCGTTCGGGGTCCAGAAAGAGGGTCACGTCGGGGGGGCTGTCGAGGTGGAAGTGGAGCCCCTGCTGCTCCGCGTGCGGGGCGAGCCGTTGCAGCCGCTGCTCGATCAGCGTGCGCAGGTTGACGCGCTCCAGCCGCAGCGGGGTGCGCCCGCTCTCGATCCAAGAGAGTGCGGTCAGGTCCTCGACCAGGCGGATCAGCGCCTCGTTCTCGATGGCGATCCGGCTGACGAACTTGCGCGCCAACTCTGGCTGCTCGATCGCCCCGCTGAGCAGGGTCTCGGTCATCAGCTTGACGCTGGCGAGCGGGGTGCGCAGCTCGTGGGAGAGATTGGCCGCCATGTCGCGCCGCGCGCGATGCAGGCGGTTCAGCTCTGTCATGTTCCGCAGCACCAGCACGCTGCCGCCCACCTCGCCGCTCGGCAGCGACCAGCGGTAGGCGGTGGCGAGAAACTGCTGCTCGCCCGGTAGCTCCACCAGAAGCGGCTCGGTTGCCCCGTTGTGCAGCGCCTGGTCGAGCAGGGCTTCTAGCTGGTGGTGGCGCAGCCGCTTGATCGCCGCCTCGCCGGGCTCGATGGGGCCAAAAAGCTGCTGCGCGGCAGGGTTGGCCCGGAGCATCCCCCGCCGCGCGTCGGTCGCCAGAAGGGGCAGCGGCACCACCTCGAAGAGGGTGCGGTAGCTGCCAAGCTCGGTGTCCTGCGCCTCCACGCGCCCCGCGCCCGCGCGCAGCACGCGGCGCAGCTCGTAAAGAAGGGTTTGCCGCTGCGCGCGCAGGCGCAGGCCGTAGACCACGCTCGCGGCCAGGGCCACGAGCAGGGCCGCGACGAGCAGGGTCATCCCTCGAACCTGTAACCCACCCCGCGCACCGTCTGGATGAGGTGGGGCGCGGAGGGGTCTTCCTCCACCTTTTCGCGTAGCCAGCGGATGTGAACGTCCACGGTGCGCGAGTCGCCCTCAAAGTCGTAGCCCCACACGCGTTCCATCAACAGGTCGCGCGACAGGGCAAAGCCGGTGTGGCGGATCAGCTCAGCCAGCAGGTCGAACTCTTTGGGGCTGAGCGCCATCTCTTTCCCATCGCGAAAGGCGCGCCGCCGCTCCACCTCCAGGCGTAGCGGGCCGCGCTCCAGCAGGAGCCCGTGCCCCACCGGCGCGGCGCGCCGCATGACGGCGCGCACGCGTGCCAGCAACTCCCCGGTGCTGAACGGCTTGGTCACGTAATCGTCCGCGCCCGACTCCAGCCCGATGATCTTGTCCACCTCGCCCGTGCGCGCGGTGAGCAGGATGATCGGCGTCGTCAGCTCCGCGCGCAGGATGCGGCAGAGCGAGAGCCCGTCAAGGACGGGCAGCATCACATCCAGGATGACCAGATCGGGTGGCTCCGCCCGCGCGGCGAGCAGAGCCGCCTCCCCGTCGCTTTCCTCGCGCACCTCGTAGCCCTGCTGGCGCAGGGTAAAAGCCAGCGCCTCGCGTAGGAAGACATCGTCCTCGACCAG
Organism: uncultured Chloroflexia bacterium; assembly: GCA_963845765.1. Taxonomy (GTDB): domain Bacteria; phylum Chloroflexota; class Anaerolineae; order Ardenticatenales; family Ardenticatenaceae; genus CAWJTI01. Next base: position 223,738 of record CAWJTI010000008.1, on the reverse strand, counting down.
CAGGATACGTTGGGCCATGCGCTATTCTTGCTCGATGCCAAGCTCGTCAAAGACCAGCGCGGCAACGTCGTGCTCGTCCAACTCCGATTCCGAGCCCGCGTGCGTGTCAAAGTCGGTTAGGTCGCCGGTCGCGACGTAGACCACACGCTCGCAGATGTTTTTGGTGCGGTCGCCCCACCGCTCCAGGTTGTGCGACACCCAGATCAGGTAGGTGCCCCGCCGGATGGAGCGCGGCCCCTCGACCATGTAGGTGAGCAACTCGCGCAGCACCTGCTCATTCAGAGCGTTGATCTGCTCGTCATCGCGTGCCACCTGGCGCGCCAACGCCGCGTCGGAGTGCAGGTAGGCGTCGAGCGCGCTGCGCAGCATGGCGCGCGCCAGCTCCGCCATGCGCGGGATGTCCACCAGCGGCTTGAGCGCTGGCTCCTTGTTCAAGCGGCGGGAGAGCACCGCGATGCCTGTGGCATGGTCCCCCATGCGCTCCATATTCGTGGCGATGGAGATGGCCGAGGCGATTTGGCGCAGGTCGCGCGCCATCGGCTGCTGCGTCGCCATCAGCAGGTAGCTTTGCTCCTCAATCCTGTATCGCAGCTTGTTGATCTCGCTATCCCCCTGAATCACCTCCATGGCAAGCGCGGAGTCGCGCTCGACCAGGGAGCGTATCGCTTTTTCCAGCGATTCGTCTACCATGCTGCCCATGCGGATGAGCCAACTGCTAAGTTGGGAAAGCTGTTGATCAAAATTCGCGCGGGGTGAAACCATAGGAACCTCCCTATCTTTCCGAGAACGCCTGGGCGTTGGTTGAAGTGGCTATCTTGAGCGATAGCAATTATAGCACGGCTCTTGAGGACGGAGATGCGCGGCGGCGTGCGCTCTTTTCAAGCAAAAGGATGACCAAGAGTGCATGCCGGAAAGCGCAAAAAACCCTCCTCCCTTGCGGGGAGGAGGGTTTTGGGAAGAGGCAGAAACAGGGAGCGCGCAACCGGCGCGGGGCCGCAGGAGGTTAGTCCGACAGGTCGCTCGCGACTTCCAGTTCCGTCTCCTCGACCGCCTGGGTCGGGCGCGGGCGGTGTTGTGTGGGCGGGTGGATCGTTTGCGAGACATACTGCTTGCTGTTTTTCACATTCAGCTTGTCGAAGAGGAACTCAAACTGCTGCTGGAGCGCCTGACCAATCTTGCCGTGCTCCTCTTCTGGCAGGTCCCACCACTCGCGCTTCAGCGGGCCAATCGCCTTCTTGCGCGCGCTGTACAGAAACTGATCCTCGGTCATCCCCGACTTCATCTCGCTCTGGAGGTTCGCCCTGACGTATTCATAGGCACGGGCAGCCGTGTCTTCGGAGAGCGTGTCGAAGATGATGTTTTGGAAGCCGGTAGCCAGGTGAATCTCGACGGTACCGATTTCCGGGAACTTGTTGAACGCCTCGGGCGGCAGGGTGGAGGCACCGTGCTGCACCGCTCCGCCCAGCCCATACTCGTCGCGTGCCAGGCGGCTCAGCTCTTCCAGCGTCTCGAAATCAACCTTGACATCCGCCAGGGTGCCGTCCGGGTTCACGACCCCCCCATGGCTGGTGCCGGTCTGTACCGAAATCTTGGAGATTCCCTGCAGGTTGGGGTGGAAGGTGGAGAGGGTGCGGTTGTACCCTTCCATGAAGGCGCGCAGTTCCAGCACGGTGGAGTTGTGGCCGCCCACCTCGCCAATCTCGCCCCCCACCGAGACGGTCACGCCCTCCGGCTCGATCTCGCGCACGTACTCGGTCAGGCGCGCGCACTCGGTGTAGTTCTTTTCCTGCTGCGCGTCCAACCCTTCGGGCTCCAGGTCCACCAACGTTGAGGTATCGATGTCGATGTTGTAGAAACCCGCCTCGACGGCCTCCTTGATCAGGTCACGGAGCGAGGCAATCTCCTTTGCCGGATCGGAGGCGTAGCGGCTCAAGGAAATCTGGAAGTGATCGCCCTGGATGAAGATCGGGCCATTGAACCCTTCCTTGATCGCGGCGGCGATGACCACGGTCACATACTCGGCGGGGCGCTGGTCGGTGTAGCCCATCTCGGAGCGGGCGATCTCGAAAAGCATAGCCCCCACATCGAGCGCGTTCGCCGCCCGGAAGATCGCGCGCGACATGCTGTAGTTGACAGCACGCACGTTGATCGCCGGAACTGTAAAGTTGTGGGGAACGCTCCCTTTGCCGATAGCGATGTACAGATCGTGGATCGACGCGGGCTTGATGCCCAGCGACTGCCCCGCCTCCCAGATCAGCCAGCGTGCCTCTTCACGCTCGATCCCCTCGCCAAAAACTGCCTTGTAGGCCAGATTATCGATCTGCTCTCGCAGCTTTTGTTGGTCTACCACAGTGACCTGGTCGCCCTCCACCTGGAGCGCCCCGTCTAGCTGCTGAATCAATGTCTCGGATCCGTTTTCCATCACTACCCTCCTGGATAATCTTCAATTTGTAGACAACTTTTGTCTGTAAGCAATTATAAAGGCAGAACAAGCGGCTTGGCAACCAACCGCGCCAAACTCATAGAACTTACGCACTTGACCGACGAGGACCGAGGACCGAGGACCGAGGACGGATGACCGACGTAGCTGCCTTGCAGGAACCCATCCTTGGGTGCGTTACATTCGTCATCTTCCTGACTGCGTAAGCCCAATCTCTAATACCCCATTCGGGCACATAGTCTCTAATCTCTAACTAATCTCCACTCCACTCTCCACAAAAAAGCGCCCCGTGTTGCCACGGAGCGCCTTTTACGGTCGTATCCTTCGTTTCTGCAATCCTTGCTCTACGCGGGCGCAGGGCTGAAGGAGATATCGCCGCTGGCGTGATCATCCCCCTCGCTCTCGCGCGGGGCGGCACGCTGCGGGGTCGGGGTGCGCGGGGCGGGGCGCGTCGGGGGGGGCGGGGCCTCGCCGCTCATCAACGCATTGAACTCCTCGCGCCCGATGGTTTCTTTTTCCATCAGCACCTTCGCCAGCACATCCAGCTTGTCGCGATGCTCGCTCAGCACCTCGCGCGCGCGGACGTAGGCATCCTCCACGATGTTGCGGACCTCATCGTCGATCAACTCGGCCACATCTTCCGAGTAGTTGCGCTGCTCGGAAATCTCGCGCCCCAGGAAGATCAACTCGTCGCGCTCGCCAAAGGTCATCGGGCCGAGCTTCTCGCTCATCCCGTAGCGCGTCACCATCGCGCGGGCCATGCTGGTCACGCGGTCCAGGTCGTTGGACGCGCCGGTGGTCACGTCGCCAAACATGATCTCTTCCGAGACGCGCCCGCCGAGCGCGCCCGCCATCTCGTCCATAAACTTGGCGCGGCGCATGAACATCTTGTCGCCCTCCGGCAGCGACAACACGTAGCCGCCCGCCATGCCGCGCGAGACGATCGTGATCTTGTGGACCGGATCGCACAGCGGCAAAAAGTGCTTGACCACCGCGTGCCCCGCCTCGTGGTAGGCGATGATGCGCTTCTCGCGCTTGGAGATCAGGCGGCTCTTGCGCTCCGGCCCCAGCAGGACGCGCTCGATGGCCTCCTGCATCTCCGACATCGTGATAGCTTTTTTGTTGCGCCGCGCCGCCAGGATCGCCGCCTCGTTGACGAGGTTCTCGATGTCCGCGCCGCTAAAGCCGGGGGTGCCCGCCGCGACCAGTTGCAACTCTACGTCGCGCGCCAGCGGCTTGCCGCGCGTGTGCACTTCCAGGATGGCGCGGCGACCGTTCAGGTCCGGGCGATCCAGCATCACGCGGCGGTCAAAGCGACCGGGGCGCAGCAGCGCGGGGTCCAGAATGTCGGGGCGGTTGGTCGCCGCGATCATGATGATGTTGGTTTCCGAGTCGAAGCCGTCCATCTCGACCAGGATCTGGTTGAGGGTCTGCTCGCGCTCGTCGTGCGAGCCGCCGAGCCCCGCGCCGCGCTGCCGCCCCACCGCGTCGATCTCGTCGATGAAGATGATGCAGGGCGCGTTGCGCTTGGCCTGCTCGAAGAGATCACGCACGCGGCTCGCGCCGACCCCGACGAACATCTCCACGAACTCCGAGCCGGAGATCGAGAAAAAGGGCACCCCCGCCTCGCCCGCCACGGCGCGCGCCATGAGGGTCTTGCCGGTGCCGGGCGGGCCAACCATCAGCACCCCCTTCGGGATGCGCGCGCCCAACGCTATAAACTTTTCCGGCTCCTTCAAGAACTCGACGATCTCGCCCAGTTCCTGCTTCGCCTCTTCCACCCCTGCCACATCGGCAAAGGTGACGGTCGGCTTGTCCCCCGTGAAGAGGCGCGCGCGCGACTTGCCGAAGCTCATCGCCTGGTTGTTCGAGCCCTGCGCCTGCCGCAGCATGAAAAAGAGGAAGCCGCCGAAGATCAGCAGCGGCACGAAGGAGATCAAAATCGGCATGATGCCGCTCCACTGGGAAGGGGCCTCGTACTCGATGTTGGCATCACGAATCTGTTCGGGGGTGATTCCCAGCGCGCGGAAATAGCTAGGCAAAGCGACGCTTGACTCCTTGAGGGCGCGCACCGGCTCGCCGCTGTTCCTCAAGTAAACCGTCAGCTCGTCCTCTTCAACCTCAATTTTCTCAACATTGTGATTACGCACTTGGGTTGCAACGAAACTGATGTCCTTGGTCGTTCGCTGCTCTTGGGGCGTCACCAAGTTGTAAAACAACGCCACCAGCGCGACCAGGATCAACAGGTAAACCAAGGCATTGCGTGCCCAACCTTGTCTCACCAGACGGCCTCCATCCCTGATTTCAAATTGTGGCGGACCCGCGCCCACCATCCCAATAGCAATCCGAAGTATAGCAAAAAGCAATTTGGAAATAAAGAAGTGCAGCCCCCAAAGACGACGGGTCGTCGGTCTGCCGTCACGGGATCACCCCGAGCACATAGTTGTAAAAGGGCACCAAGCCCGACGACGAGGAGGACGGCGAGCAGGGCCAGCCCCAGCGCGAGCCAGTCGGTGCCGCTCGGGGCGGGGGCTGCTTGGGGCGGGGCCGCGCTTTGGCGGCGCGCCTCGCGCTCCTGGCGCAGGCCGCTCCGCCGCTCCGCCGCCTCGTCTACCTGGGCGCGCGGGGTGCCACCGTTTGCCCGCTCCGCGACCCGCGTCGGCCCCTGCGAGGCGGCGGGTGGCACGACGGGGCGCGCCAGCGTGGCGTCACCGCCCGCGCGCAGGTACTCGGTGAGCGAGCGCGCCATCTCGTCCGCGTTGGTGAAGCGCTCGGCGGGCACCTTGTCGAGCGCCTTGCGCACCAGGAAGAGAACCCCGCGCGGCACGACGATCCCCTCCGGCAGGGGCGGCGGCTCCTCGTGCAGGTGCTTGAGCGCAATCGCCACCCGGTCCTCCCCCTGAAACGGGGGGTGGCCCGCCAGCATCTCGTATAAAACGATCCCCATCGCGTACACATCGCTGGCCGGGGTGGCGGGGTCGCCGCGCACCTGCTCGGGCGAGAGGTAGGCGGTGGTGCCCCACACCACCCCCGGCTCCGTGAGGCTCACGCTCGCCATCGCCTTGGCGATGCCGAAGTCCGCCACCTTCACGTGGCCGTCAGGGGTGATCAGGATGTTGCCGGGCTTGATGTCGCGGTGGACCAGCCCCTTGCGGTGCGCGTAGCCGATCCCCTGCGCCATCTGTCGCCCCACATCCAGCGCCTGCTTGACCCCGAGCGAGCCGGTGCGCTCCAGCTGCTGGCGCAGGTCCTCGCCGGGCACGTACTCCATCACGATGTAGTAGCGGTTGCCGTCGCGCCCCACATCGTACACGTTGACCACGTGCGGGTGGCTGAAGCCCGCCATCGAGCGCGCCTCGTTGATGAAGCGGTCCAGAAAGTTCTTTTCAGCGGCGTATTGGGCGCGCAGCACCTTGACCGCCACCTCGCGCCCCAGCCGCAGGTCCTCGCCACGGAAGACCTCGGCCATGCCCCCTTCGCCCAGCCGCTCAAACAGCTTGTATCGGTCGTCTAGCAACCCGTTCATTGTTCCCTTACCCATGTTTTCAACATGAACGCGCTAGCTCGCATCGTTGGCCCATCCCCTAGCAGGCCGCGAGACGGGGTGCCAGCGCGCCGGTCGAGCCCGCCCCATTGTAGCCGACCCCTCCCGTGCTAACAAGCCCTTCGCGGCGTTTCTCTGACTGATGGCATGAAGCGTGCCGAATAGAGTGGCACCACAACCATCAAGTTGGCGAACGGGGCACGCCCCTCTTATAATCGCCCCTTCATCATGGCAGCTTTTGCCTGATACTTCAGATTGGATTTTGCTTCCCTTGACCAACCTTGTATGAAAGCTACGCTGATTTTCAACCCGGTTGCCGGCCAGCGCGAGGTGCGCAGTCACCTTCGCAATGTGGTCGGCTTTTTGGCGGAACAGGGGTGGGTCGTCGAGTGGACGGAGACCACCCCTGAGATAGATGCCACCATGCTGGCGAGCCAGGCGGTCAGCCAGGGGGCCGAGGTCGTGATTGCGGCGGGCGGCGATGGCACGATCAACGGGGTGGTGAACGGGTTGGTGGGGCACTCCAATGTCCGCCTGGGCATCCTGCCCACCGGCACCGCCAACGTGTGGGCGCGCGAGAGCGGCATCGCGGACATCTCCCTGCTCGGCCCCAACCTGGAAGCGGCTGGCAAGGTGCTGGTGGAAGGGGTCACGCTGCAGGTAGATGTGGGGCGGGCCAACGACCGCTACTTTCTGCTCATGGCGGGGGCCGGGCTGGACGCGCTTGTCACCCAGCGCATCGACCAGAGCGCCAAGCGGCGCGTTGGCGCGTTTGCCTATGCGTGGACCGCCGTGCGCGAGGCGCTGAAGTATCGCGGCACGCAGGTACACATCCGCATCGACGGGGTGGAACTGGTGCGCAACGCGTGGCTGGTGACGATCAGCAACTCCAAGCTGTACGCCCTCGTCCCGCTCGCGGTTGAGGCGAGCGTCAACGATGGGCTGCTCGACATCGGCATCTTTACCGGCCGCAGCTGGCCGCACTACCTGCGCCACACCGTCAACGTGGTGCTGCGCCGCCACACGCACGACCCGGAGGTCGAGTTTTTGCGGGGGCGCGAGATTTTTATTTCCGCTATGCCCCAGTTGCCGGTTCAGGTGGACGCCGAGCCGGTGGGGATGACCCCGATGACCTTCACGGTGGTGCCGGGGGCGCTGCGGGTGATCGTCCCGCGCGAGATGACCGATCAGCTTACCCACCCGCTCGACTCGTGAGAAGCCTCGCGGCAAGCGCCAGGTGACGGCCACTACCTTGCGCAGCGGTCCATCCCACAGCCGTGCCCGGTCCGATCTTTATCCAACCAGCACCAAGAACCCGCTCCATGAACATCAAAAAAGTCCTCAACTTCTTCCTGATTCTTGTTCCTATCGCCATCCTCGGTAACTTTTTAGACTGGTCACCCCTCGTGTTGCTCGGGCTGTCCGCGGTGGGGATGATCCCGCTGGCCGGGCTGCTGGGCGAGGCGACCGAGGAGATAGCGATCCACACCGGCCCGCGCATCGGCGGGCTGATCAACGCGACGCTGGGCAACGCGGCGGAGTTGATCATCACCGTTGTGGCGCTCAACAAGGGGCTGGTCGAGCTCGTGAAAGCCTCGATTACCGGCTCGATCCTGGGTAACTTGCTCCTGATTACGGGCGCGGCGCTCCTGCTTGGGGGGCTGAAAAATGGGCGACAGATCTTTGATCGTCGCCTGACCGGCTTGGCGGCGACCCAGATGTCGCTTGCGGTGATTGCGCTCGCGATCCCTACGCTTTTCGACCGTGCCATCGGCGACGGGGGCAACATTCTCACGCTGAGCGAGGAAGTTGGCGCGGTCATGATGGGCATCTATGTCCTGTACCTCATCTACAGCTTCACGCGGCCCACCGAGGAGCCCCGCCCCAGCACCGGCGTGGACACCAACGAGGCACACGCTGCGAAGTGGAGCGTGCCGGTCTCGCTTGGCATATTGGCCGCCTCGACGATCGCCATTGTCTTCCTCTCAGAAATTCTGGTCGGTGCGGTCGAGGTGGTGGTGGAGGACCTTGGCATCTCCGAGTTTTTCCTCGGCATTATTCTGATCCCGCTGGTGGGAAACGTCGCGGAGCACCTGGTCGGTGTAACCGCCGCCTACAAGAACCAGATGGAATTGAGCCTGGAAATCTCTTTTGGCTCCTCGATGCAGATTGCCCTTTTTGTGGCCCCGCTCCTCGTGTTCATCTCGCTCTTTGTTGGCCCCGGCACGATGACGCTCGTCTTCACGGATTTTGAGTTGATTGCGCTGGCCGCCGCCACGCTCATCGCCACCTTTGTGGCGCTCGATGGGGAGTCGAACTGGCTGGAAGGAGCCCAACTGCTCGCGGTCTACCTGATGTTCGGCTTCGGCTTCTACTTTTTGTAGTAGGACTTTTACAGTTGACCGGAGACCGAGGACCGGAGACCGAGGACAGAGAAGTTGGATATTTATAACTCTCGCATCCATGGGTCACCCACTGGTCGTCGCGCCCAGGCGCATCCGTCGCGTCGGTAGTCGGTCTCCCGTCCTCGCTCCTCGTGCCCAGCGCGTAAGGGTTGTTTGGGGCGCATCGCTGGCTACTCGTCCGCCGGGGCGAGCACGTCGCGCACGGTGTCGGGCTCCCACGAGAAGCTTTGGATCACCGGCTGAACCAGGTTGCTCTGGGCGTCCCACTCGTCGGTGGGCAGCGCCCAAATCAGCGCAGCGACGGTGCCCTGCGCCTCGCTGACCCAGATGACCCCTTTCATGGAGCTCGGCGCGTCCGGGGCCGATGCCATGTTGACCAGCAACTCGTGCTTGCCGGTGGGGCTCACCTCGCGGCTCGTCTCTTCCATGAAACTGAGCCCCAGCTGGCTCGTGAAGACATTGACCAGGCCGCGGTCCTGCACCAGGCCCTGCCAGGGGGCCTCGTCGCCCCCCTCGCCGCCCACCCCGAGCGATACCACGAGCGCGCCGCTGCCGCTGGGGCTCACGAACAGGTGCGCGTAATCGCCCACCAGTGTCCCGCCATCGTGCGCGCTGTAGCCCGCTGGGTGGCGCAGCGCAAAAAGGCCGCGCGGCTCCTCGAAGGCTACCAGGGAGTCGGGGTCCGCCGCTGCGCTTTCCGTTACCCGCACCGTGGGCGAGGGCATCGCTGCTGTGGGCGAGGGTACCCCCGCCGGGGTTGGAATGGCGGGCGGGGTCGCTATGGGCGGCGTGCTCGCCTGCCCACACGCAACCAACGTGCCCGCCAGCACCACAATGATCCCTATCATCTTGTAAGACATAGCTTTCCACTTTCTGTTATATCGTTGAAACGTTGAAACGTTGAAACGTTGGAATAAATACACTATCTCGCTCGCCAGGATGTTTCAGCTTTGTCGAAGTTCCTAACGAGTTTGTCCTGAAATAATAGATGCCATCCCGCGAAAAGCTCACATCGAGCCATTCATCGAGCCATTCATCGAGCCAAGAAAGGATTACGTCCATGCCACGTGCCATCTGGAAGGGAGCCGTGCTAGCCAGTGCCGAGGAGGGGGAGTACGAGATAGTCGAGGGGAACGTTTATTTCCCGCCTGACGCCATCAACCGCGACTATTTCCGCGCCAGCGACAAGCACACCATTTGCCCCTGGAAAGGTAAAGCGAGCTACTACGATGTAATAGTGGAGGGGGAGGTCAATGCGGGCGCTGCCTGGTATTACCCCGAGCCCAAAGCAGCCGCCGGGCAGATCAAGGACCACGTGGCCTTCTGGCGCGGCGTGACGGTGGAAAAATAGCAGGCAGTCGTGAGGCATGCCAGCGGACGCACCCCGCACGGGTTGAAATGGCCTGCGCGGCGCTGCTATAATGAAAGCGGGAGGAACGAACCATGATTGTTGATATTCCCGTCCAGCGTGGGCTCACGCCGATGGTCATGCGGCTGCGGCAGCTGCAGATCAGCGACGAGCACTTTTTCCACATTTGCCAGGACAACCCGCAGCTTCATCTTGAGCGCACGGCACAGGGAGATTTTGTTGTCATGCCACCAGCAGGAGGCGAAACCAGCAGCCGAAATCTCGCGCTCGGCGCGCGCCTATATAATTGGGCTCAAAGGGATAAAAGTGGAGTGGCGTTTGACTCGTCAGGTGGCTTCGTGTTGCCCAACGGGGCGATCCGCTCGCCCGACGCGGCGTGGGTGCGACGCGCGCGGCTGGCAACGCTCAGCGCCGCGCAGAAGCAGCGCTTTCTTCCGCTTTGCCCTGACTTTGTGGTGGAACTGCGCTCGCCCACCGACCGCGTCGAGGATTTGCAGGCCAAGATGGAAGAGTACCTTGCGAACGGGGCACAATTGGGTTGGCTCCTCGTGCCGGAGGGGCGCGAGGTGTTCGTGTACGAGCCGGAGCTGCCCATGACTCACCTTCAAAACCCCGAAACCCTCTCCGGCGACCCGCTGCTCCCCGGTTTCATCCTGACCCTGGCCGACATCTGGGATGTCGGCTTTTAGCGCCTCCACCCAAATGAGAGCCCGCCCCCATGCGCACCCCCGCTGAGCTTCGCGAGTTCGCTGCCCGACAGGGGGTCGCGGCCACGCTGCACGCGGCGGCGGAGCCGATGCCCACCGTGGAAGCGGCAGCGGCTGCCCTGGGCATCCGATCCGACGAGATGACGAAAAACCTTGTATTTTTGGTGGCGGGCGAGCCGCTGCTCGTCATCGCGCGCGGCACCGCTCTGGTGGACAAGCGTGCGCTCGCGCGGCAGATGGGGGTCGGGCGCAAACAGGTAAAGCTCGCGACCCCCGCCCAAACGCTGGAGGCCAGCGGCTTCGCGGCGGGCTGCGTGCCCTCGTTCGGCCACAAAGTGCCGCTGCCCACCCTGATTGACCGCTCCGTGCTGGAACTCGCGCGCGTCTACGGGGGAACCAGCGACCCCACCGTGCTCATCTCCCTTGCCCCCGCCGACCTGCTCGCCCTCACCCACGCCACCGTCCTGTCCCTCACCCAACCCTAACCGCAGGAGCAGGCGGCGAACGGATAGCAGGCAGCAGGCGGCAGGCGGCAGGCGGCGAACGGATAGCAGGCGGCAGGCGGCAGGCGGCAGGCGGCGAACGGATAGCAGGCAGCAGGCGGCAGTGGGTTCCCGCAACGCGGGTAAGGCGGCAACGTGTAGCAGTGGGTGCCCGCAGACGCGGGGGTAGGCGGCACTGTGGCCGTGGGTGCCCACGGAGTCGGTAGGCGGCTACCTCCCTGAGGTACCCAGAGGGGCCGACGGACATCCCGTGCTTCACCTAATCCCCAACCCCTAACCCCCAACCCCCAACCCCCAACCCCCAACCCCCAACCCCTGACCCCCGTCGTCATGCCCTTTTTGGGCACTTCTGATATACTTGCGCCGGTTCAATGGCGAACCGCTAGCAGGCAACGTTGCCTTGCCCTATATCCTTTTATTTCCCCTTGGAGGCAACATGGCTCGGAGACGGATAGGCATTTTGACTGGAGGCGGCGACGTGCCGGGGCTGAACGTGGCGATCAAGGCGGTGGTCAACCGCGCGCAGGATCACGATATCGACGTGGTTGGGTTGCGGCGCGGCTGGTTTGGGCCGGTCGGCATCAACCCGGACGACCCCGCGACCCTTGAGGGGTTGACGATCCCGCTGGACAACCAACGCGTGCGCACGATTGATCGAACGGGCGGCACCATTCTTCACAGCTCGCGCACCAACCCGAGCAACATGAAGGCAGAAGACGTGCCCGACTTTGTGAGCCAGGATGATCGGGTAGTCAAAGCGAATGGGCGCGTGGATGTGACCGCCCACGTGCTCCGTAACCTGGAAAAGCTCGGCATCACGGCGCTGATCCCCATCGGTGGCGACGACACGCTGAGTTATGCGGCGCGCCTGCATCAGGAGGGCTTCCAGGCGGTCGCCATCCCGAAGACGATGGACAACGACGTGTTTGGCACCGACTACTGCATCGGTTTCTCCACCGCTGTCACGCGCTCGGTGGACGCCCTCACCGCCATCCGTACCTCCGTCGGCTCGCACGAGCGCATCGGCGTGGTGGAGCTGTTCGGGCGAAACTCGGGTGAAACCTCCCTGTTCGCCGCGTACCTTGCCAATGTGGACCGCGCTGTCATCTCGGAAGTTCCTTTCGAGATGGACAAGCTCCTCGACTTTTTGGTCGAAGATCGCAGTCGCAACCCCTCCCACTACGCCATCATGACCATTTCCGAGGGCGCGCGGCTCAAGGATGGGGAGATCATCCAGCGCGGCGAGGCGGACGCCTACGGGCATCAGAAGCTGGGCGGCATCGGGGAGCTTGTGGCAGCGGAGATCAAGCGGCGGGGGATCAACATGGTCTACCAGCAACTCGCCTACCTGATGCGCTCCGGTGCGCCGGATTCGCTCGACCGGATGGTGGCGGTTTCCTTTGGCAACCTCGCCCTGGACCAGATCTCGATGGGTCACACCGGGCGGATGGTCGCGCTCCAGCAGGGCGTCTACACCACGGTGCCGCTCGATCTTGTGATCGAGGGTAAAAAGCGCGTGGACGTGAGCGCCCTCTACGACAAGAACAACTATCGGCCCAAGGTGCGCGACATGCTCGGCAAGCCGATGTTCTTGTACTAGAGAGTGGATATTAGATATTAGAGATTGATGATAAAAGAGGAAGGTGCGCCATTTGCAGCGCTCCAATACCTAATATCTAATACCCAATATCCACTTTAACTTGCATCGTCCACCTGTTGGAGGGCGCGGAGCAGGGGCAGGAGCGCGGGCGGCAGGGTGGGCTCGCGCTCCTGGTGCTGGGCGATCAGGGCGACGACCTCGGGCGCGCTGCCCGCGCGGCGCGCCCGCTCCGCCCCGCGCGCGGGGTGGTGGTAGGAGCGAGCGAGGGGCGCGAGCCATCCCTCGGTGTCCGGCGCGAGGCGCGCCAGCCACGAGGGGGCCAGCTTTTTGAGGAGCACGAGCAGGGTGCGGAAAAAGAGGGGAACCCCCGGCGCTTTGCCCACGTCGTGCAGCAGCGCCGCCTGAAGCAGCCGCTCGTCGGTGTGCCCCTGCGCCAGCAGGGTACGCGCGACCGTCAGGGCGTGCGCCTGGTCGCCCGGCTGCTGCTCCAAAAAAAGTGCCTGCTGCGCGGGCGTCAACTGCTCGCGCAGCCACCCAAGCTCTTCCGCCGAGGGCGCGCGGTGCAGCAGGTGCCACACCTGCCGAACTCGATAGGGAATCATGTGCGTCGTTAGACGGGCTACCCCGTGAACAGTCGCGTGAAGAAGTTAATCGGCGGGCCGAGGATGGTCCAGAGCAGCGACTGCCCTAGCAGGCGGTTGAACAGAAAGAAATCCAGCAGCAAAAAGACGATTAGTGCCTGGGGGTACTGTGCGTTGTAATGCGCCAGCCGCCGCCCGTAGGGGTCGGGCAGCAGCCCGGCGAAGATGGACGAGCCATCGAGCGGGGCGAGCGGCACCAGGTTGAAGAAGGTCAGCACGAGGTTGATGGACACGACGGTAAAAAAGACGCTGGGCAGGTGAAACCAGCTTGGCCCGATGTTCGGCACGAGGCCAAAGCGAAGAAACAGGCCGAAGAAAAAAGCGACCACCAGGTTGGCGAGCGGCCCCGCCAGAGACACCCACAGCCGCTGGCGCGGCTCCCAGATGCGGTGCTGCACCGGCTTCCCCCAGCCGAAGCCGATCAAAAAGATCAGCAGCGTGCCCCACACCGTCATGTGCGCCGCCGGGTTCAGCGTGACGCGCCCCTGATTCATGGGGGTCATGTCGCCCATCTGGTAGGCGGTGTAGGCGTGGGCGAACTCGTGAAAGGTAATGCCAAGCACAAACGCGATGGCAAGCGGCAGGATGGTTTCTGGGTTGAGTAACCCCATGATTGCTCGTTTCTGTCCACTCAAAAGGGATGGTTCGGAGCAAATTATAGGGGGCGGGCAGGGAAACACGAAACCACCGCAGCAAGAAAAGAGCGGGAGACCCCACGCGTCCCCGCTCCTTTACGCTGCGCTACGCCCCTGCGGGATGAAGCGCCGTAATCCGCTGCTCCTCCCCATCCTGTTCTACTACATCCCCCGCCCGTCGGGATGAAGCGCCGTAATCCGCTAATCCTGCCGATCCTGTTCTCTACCCCTCGTGCGCGTGGGGGTGAACCTCCAGCACGCGATTCTCGCGCGCGGCATCCAACCCCGAAAGCACCAGGTGCAGGTCCGCGAAGGCATCGGCGGGGGTGACGCGCAGCGCCTTGCCCTGCCGCTTGTGCTCGTAAAAGTCTAGAAACTCGTTGTAATAGCCGTTGTCAAAGTCGGGGAAGGTTTCCGGCTCCTGCTCCCCCTCCTGGGTCAATCGGCGAATCTTGCCATCGGTGATGATGAGCGTGCCCGTCGTGCCGTAGCAGCGCGCCTCAAAAAAGGTGTACCTCTCCGGCTCCTCGATGGCGCTATAGGAAAAGGTGTACTGCCCCAGCGCGCCGCTCTGGAATACCAGCGAGAAAAGGGCGTTGTCGATTCCCCCGTATTCCTCACTGGCGGAAGTAACCGCACCGCTGATGCGCGCCACCGACCCCGCGAGCACCTGGAAGGCTGCCATGTGGTGAACCCCGTTGTCCAGCAGCGGTCCGCCCGCGTAATCCCCCTCCTGCCGCCACTCGGTGCCCGCGAAGCCGCCCGCGTCCGGCTCGGCGTGCGACAGGCTGGTAACGCGAATCATGTACAGGTCGCCAATCGCGCCCTCCTCGATCAACTCGCGCGCGCGCCGCAAGTCGTCGCGGTAGCGGAAGTTTTCCAGAATCTGGATCGAGACCCCATGCTGCTCGGCCAACTCCAGAAACTTTTTTCCCTCTTCCAGATTCTGGCCCACCGGCTTCTCGCAGAGCACGTCCAGCCCCGCCTGCGCCGCAAACGCCGCGCCCTCGTACAGCATGGAAATGGGCAGCGAGACCAGCACCGCGTCCAGGTTGTCGCGCTCCGCGCGGATCATTTCTTTGAAATCGTGGTAATGGTTGTCGCAGCCGACTAGCTTGCCGGTTTCCTCCAGCGTCTCGTCGCTGTGCGCGGCCAGGGCCACGATCTGGTAGCGGTCGCCCAGCGCCTGGATCGCGGGCCAGTGGAGGTCGCGCACCGCGATGCCCAGCCCCCGCCACCCCCACTCGAATCGGTTCTATTTTGTCGTGCATGGCTGTTTCTCCTCTTCTTGGTAGCAACCACCTAAAATTAGCAAGCGCTGTGCCAATTTGGGGTTGCGGAGTTTCAGAGTTCAGAGTTCGGAGTTAGAGTTTAGAGTTTAGACCTTCGGCCCTTTGCCTTTTGCCCTTTGCCTTTTGCCTTTTGCCTTTTGCCTTTTGCCCTTCGCCTTTCCCACACCCAAAGGCTCCAAGCATGAAACGAGCAACCATCTTTTCGATCCTGCGCCGCCGCTGGCTGCTGATCCTCGGCGTGGGGCTGGGGGTAGGGCTGCTGTGGCTCGCCACCAGCCAGAACCCGCGCATCTGGCCCGTGCGCAACACGCTGGAGTACCACGCCTTGCAACGGTGGTGGGCGGTGGTGGGCCTGCCACAGCAGGGCGGGGCGGGGGTGCTGCGCGGTACGGTCACCGACCGCGCGGGGCAGCCCATCGCGGGGGCGGAGGTGCTGCTCGCGCGATGGGACGGCACGACCTACCACGCGCGGAGCGCGGCGAGCGGCAGCTACCGGATCGAGGGGATCGCAGCGGGCCGCTACCGTCCGGTCGTGGGGGCGGTGGGCTTTGCCGATCAAACGCTGGGCGGGGTGCGGGTGTGGGCGGGCCGCGAGACGGTGGCCACCGTGCGGCTCGCGACGGAGCCGCCGCGCGCCCTGCCGCCCGTAGAGGGGCTCGCCCTGGCCGAGCCGGTGACAGTGCAGTGCGAGGCCCCGCTGGCGAGCCGCGCGCGTCAGCAGCGGGTCAGCTTCCAGAGCGGGGGTCGCCCCAACCAGCCGACGTTTCTCTACACCCCCGTGGGGGAGGAGGGCGCGCCCTACCCCACCCTGCTGGCGGTCTACCCCGGGCCGGTGGAAACGTGGGGCTGTACCAGCGTGCCGCTGGCAGCGGCGGGCTACGCGGTGCTCGCGATTGGCCCCGCCTACAATTTGGAGTTGGAGCGGGACGTGGACGAGCTGGCGCAGCTGCTCGCCCTGGCGCGGGCGGGGCGCTTCCCGCTCGCTGACGGGAGCCGCATCGCGACGCTGGGCGGGAGCTACAGCGCGATCCTGACGCAGCGGCTCCTCCAGCGCGACGCGGCGATTGCCGCCTCGGTCCTGCTTGGCCCGCCCACCGATCTGTTCGACGCGCGGCGGCGCTGGGAGGAGGGCACCTTCGTGCCCCCCTTCGCGGGGCTGGAGCAGGCGCTGATCGCCCTGGGCTACCCCGACCGCGCGCCGCTGCGCTACTGGCGCTATTCCAGCGCCTACCACGTCAGCGCTGCGCTGCCGCCAACGATTTTGTTTCACAGCTATGAGGATGAGATCGTCCCCTACCCGCAGAGCGAGCAGCTGGCGGCGGTGCTGGACGAGGCAGGGGTGGAGCGGGAGCTCCATCTTTTTCACGGGGGGACCCATTACCTGCTGGCGGAGGGCGACCGCGCGCTGGAAATCTACGATCTGACGCTCGAATTTTTGGAGCGCCACCTGCGCTGAGCGCTTACCAGCTTTCCAGCCGTTGCGGCGGCACGTAGCGCGCCCAGCGGTGGTGCAGGTAGGGCAGGTACTCCATAAAATGGCTGCGCTGCTGCTGAAGCAGCCGCTCGCGTGCCTGCGCCGTGCCGCCCTCGCCTTGGCACGCGGCCACCAGGGCCGCGTTGTGGAGCAAAAAGAGCGGGTAGAGCGCCAGCACCACGCGGTCGGGGTCGCCCTCGCCCAGGTTGTAGGCCACCACAAAATCGTAGGCCATGCGCGCCCACCGAATCGAATCGAAGGGGGGCGGCTCGCTGGCTGCCAGCCAGCGCTCGGCGCTCCTGAAATCGTCGGGGAGCAGCACGCTTGCCCACTCCTCGATGATCCGCTCACTCACGGTGCGCGTCGCCTCCTGCCACAAGCGGGTCAGGTCGGGGGCGGGCGGGGCGGGCTCCACCTCCTCGACGGGGCCGGGCACCGTGCCTGCCTCCTCCTGGTTGGGCGCGCGCCAGCGCCACGCCCTTTCGCGTTGCGCGGCGAGGCGGAAGAGGGTGCCAATCTCCTGCAAGAAGGTGGCTTCTGCCAGGCGGACGGTGTGTTTGCTCTGGTGCACCTTTCCCCCCACCTGCCGCTCGCCCAGGCGCGCGCCACTCAGCGCGGCCTCCACCGTCATCCACACGTCTACCCCGCCGCGCGCCACATCGGTTTCCCACACGTCGCGCCTGCCAAAGTGCGCGGCCAGCTTGCCGGACAGCCCCACCGTTCCGCCGGTAGGATAGCGAAGCGGGATGCCGAAGAGGGCCAGCAGCAGCGGCTGCGCCAACAGGTCGGCGGCCCCGGGCGCGGGCTGAACAAACGAGTGGTGCGGCAGAACCAGATCGAGCTTGCCCGCCAGCAGCGGCTCCAGCAGGGTGGGCACCCACCCCGGCGCGAGCGAGGTGATATCCGCCTCGACCAGCAGGAGCGCCTGTGCGTGCAGCCGCGTGGCGACTTCGAAGATGGCGCGAAGCGCGCTGCCCTTGCCCGACAATCCCTGATACGGGGTGGCGAGCCGCCGCACACCGGCGGGTAGCGCCCGTTGGAGCGCGCTGGCGAGGGTATCGTCCTGGGAATGCCCATCGGCATGGACGAGGAGGGGGTGCAAGGGGGCATAGTGGGTTGCCAACGCTGTGGTGACGCGCTCGACAAGGGGGCCAATGGTGAGGGGGTTGCGGTAGCTGGGGATGCCGACGACGAGCGCGGCAGGCTGCAATCCTTCCAAATCGCGAAGTGTCTCGTCTGGCAGGGCACTCTCATACATGGGTGGTGCGACTCGTTTACGGGGTGGCCGCGGCAAAGGTTTGCTGGATCATCTCGACCGCGTCAAAGGGGGAAACCTGCTCCGTCATGACCGCGCGGAACTGCTCCTGCATCGTTTGCGCGAAGCTCACCCAGTTGGCCCCGCCCGGGTGCAGAAAACCGCGCTCCATCACCCCGTTCAAAAAGGTGACATACGCCTCATCGTCGCTTGCCAGGGCGAGCGCGTCGCGGCGCGCGGGCAGCCAGAAGGACGCGCGGCTCCACTCGGCCAACCGCCCCGGCTCGAAGAGCCAGCCGATGAGCAGGGTCGCCGCCGCCTGCTGGCGCGGCTCGTCGGTGGTGAGCGCGAGCAGAAAACCATCGACCACCGTTGGCAGCTCGCCGGTCAGCGTGGGGAGCGGGGCGAAGGTGACATTGCTCTGGCCCTGCTCGCGAAGATAGCTTTTTGAACTGCTCTCGATCAGGTCCACCTGCTCCATTTCCAGGCGGTCAAAGAGTAGCGACTCATCATTGAGCAGGAGCACCTGGCGCGGGATCGTGCCTTCTTGCTGCGCGGCCTGAAGGGTGGCGAGCAGGGCGATCAACTGCTCCTGCTCGGGCAGGTTGCCAGGGCGCGGGATGCCTGCGCTGATCGCGAGCAGCTGGAGCAGGAGCGCGTTGGTCATCTGCCCGTCCTCCCCCGCCTGGGCCGCGAAGAGCCAGATCGGGGCCTCGGGGCGCAGCAAACGATCCAGGGTGGGGGGCACGCGGTGGCGCTCGTTGCGCCGCACGACTCCCTGCTCGACCTGCACCGCGTAGGGCAGGGCCAGCCAGTTGCCATCGATACGCGTGTCGCGCGTGGCAAAGGGGAAGAGGGCGTCGCGTAGCTCTGCCGGGATCACGGGGTCCAGCGGGGCGAGCAGCCCCGTCTGCGCGATCTCGCTCAAGCTTTGGGGCGGGAGCAGGATCAGATCGGGCACCAGCGAGGGGGCTACGGCACTGGACGAGCGTAGGTAGTTCATCAAGCTGGCGGGGCCGCTGGAGGGCTTGGCCTCGTACACCACCCGAACCTCGGGGTAGGCCTGCTCAAACGCGGCGATCTGGGCAAAAAGCACCTCGGCCCCGTCCGCGTCCCCCTCCGGGTCGAGCGCGGCTGGCCCCCAGATCGTCAGCGTGACGGCGGAGGGGGTTGGCTGCGGGACAGTGGTGATCTCGATGAGGGCGAGGGTTGGGGTGGGGGCGGGGGTCAGCACGGCGGGGAGCGCCGCGCCGCCTGCTGGCTCCGTCCCCTCCCCAGCAAGCTGACAGGCAGGCAGGCAGGCCAGCAGGAACAAGGTTGTGACGAGCCACCAGATGCGCATAACCCAAAATTATAGGGAGGCGGGCAGGGATTGACGAATCGCCAGGGCGGGGGCGCTCGTTGGAAAAGTTCTTGCTTTGATCGAGGCCATCTTGGTGCGCGCTGCGGGCAGACAGTCCTCGCTGTTGGACGCAGGGGGACGCCCCCCGAGGCGCGCTGTCAGGGCGTAGCAGGCCCATGCGGGTGTGGGGAGCCAGTTCCTTGGCTCGGCAGCTTTTGATCTACCCATGTAATCCAGAGGAGAGACGACATGCAGCAAGTGGACCGACGTGGCAAAGTGGGGTTATTTTCGATCTTCGCGTTTTTTCTGCTGGCCTGTGCCTGCCCCATCAGTAACCCCTTTGCGGGCAAGCCGTCGCCCGAGGTCAGCCCTGCCTACACCGGGGTAGAGTTTGGCGATGTGGTGATGGCGGGCGGCATCGGCGCACAAAATATGCCCCTGGACGTGCGCGACACCTTTTCCCCCGACGCCGCCGTGATCTACATGGTGGCCCAGGCCAACTCGATCGAGCAGGGCACCACGCTGTTTGCGCGCTGGTCCCGCGACGAGGAGCCCTTTGAGGACACGCCGCCCATCACGGCGGATCGGTTGTACGAGGATACCTATGTCGAGTTTCACCTGCAACCTGTGAGCGGTACCCGTTTCGAGCCGGGCGAGTACACGGCGCAGTTGTTCGTCAACGGGAATCCTGGGCCGCAGGTGACCTTTACCGTTCGTTAAGGAGCAATCATGGACAATAGCCTGTTTACCTTCTGCATGCTGGGGCTCTTCCTGCTGCTAATCGTCGGTATCTCGCAGTACATGCGGCGCAACCGCCCTGCCCCGCCGGGCACCTACGATGACCCCAACATGCGCAGTGGCGGCTCGATCGGGGGGGAAGCGGGCCGCCCGACCCAGCGCACCTATGACGACCCCAACCTGCGTAGCGGCGGTTCCATCGGTGGGGGCAACGTGCGCAGCTATGATGACCCTGACATTCAAAGCGGCGGCTCGTTCGGGGGCAGTGGCGGCCAAAGCAGCAGCAGCCCGCGCCGCTCCGATCTGGACAACCGTGCGGCGCGCCCCAGCCGCCCCGCCGCGCCTCCGCCTCCGCCTTCGTCCCGCTCCGGCCCGGAGCGTCCCCGCCACGACGATCCAGACATTCGCAGCGGTGGCTCCTTCGGCGGGTAGGACGACCGACGACCGACGACGGGACCGACGACCGACGACCGACGACTTAACAGAATCAAAAGCCCCGCTTGGATCGTGACAATCCAAGCGGGGCTTTTGTGTGTGGCTCTCTTCAACCTACCATATCCGCATTTTCGTAACCTGCAACCTGCAACCTGCAACCTGCAACCTGCAACCTGCAACCTGCAACCTGCAACCTGCAACCTGCAACCTGCAACCTGCAACCTGCAACCCTAATTCGTGCGGGCGAAATCCACCTGATGCCAGCACGCCTCGCTCCCCTCCACGAAGCGCCCGGTGTGAGGGACTTCCACCACTGGGCTAAGTGGGTTATTGGCAGCATCTACCACTTGCACGTACCATAGGGTTGCCTCCTCCGTGATGGGAATGTCGTACCAGCCGGGGGGGTCCACCTTGCTGCTTGCGGGGTCCAGTTGGTAGCCCCACTGGTTGTAGGCGCGTACCCGAATACCGGACATCGGTGCCCCTCCCGCATTGCGCACGTAGCCATAGATATACTGCCCGCTACAGCCGCGCCCGAAATCAGGCCCGGCGGCGCTCACGCGGAACAGGTAGGGCGGCGTGGGGCTGGGTGGGACCGGCGTCTGGGTGGGTGGCACCGGCGTCTGGGTGGGCGGCGCGGGGGTGCTGGTCGGGAACGAGGTGGGGCTCGGCAGCGCGACTGTTGGCGGGACGGGGGTCGCGGTGGGTGGCTCGGTGGGGTCCGGCGCGGGCGTGAAGGTTGGCGGGATCGGCTCCTCCCCCATGGTCTCGGTTGTGGGGGAGGGAGCGGCAGGGGTCGGGGGTTGGAAGAGCGGGGTTGGCGAGGCGGGCGACGAGCTCGCGCCGCTCAGGGGGGTCAGGGTGGGCTGGATCAGCACCACCACCGCCGTGGGGCGCACCTCCTCCCCATTCCCAAAGGAAAAAAGGGCTTCCCCCCCATAAAAAACCCCGGCCACGGTGTAGCAGCCGACAATCAAAATGATCAAGACAAACCCAAACGCCAGTAGGGTGCCCAGTCGTTCCACGGTTGAGGAATTCGCGTTCATTGTAGGTAGCATAGCGTGGGGCAGGGGCGCACGCAAATCCTTCCCCTATCTTTTTCATCCTTTGCCACAACCAACCGATTGTGGAGGTTCAGTTGAAGAGTGATGAGACGGGCGGGTCGTTCCGCCCTTTCTGGTTTGTACGCGTGCTCTGGCTGCTCGTGCTGCTGGGGGTCGGCTGGTGGGCGGGCGGCGAGATGCCGAGGGTGTTGCTGGCAGGGATCGGCGCGGCGTTTGCGCTGCAGCTCTTGTTGCTGCTGCTGCACCGCTTCAAGCGCTTGCCCCCCTGGCACGACTTGCTTTCCACCCTCGCAGCCGCTGCCGTGGGCTCCCTTGCCTTTTGGCTCTTCCCGGAAAGAGTGGTGGTCTGGCTGCTGCTCGGCACCGTCCCCCTGCTGGAAGCTGCCCGCTGGCGCGGGGGGAGCGCCTTTCTCTTCGTTTTTCTCTTTCCGCTCCCGATCCTGGCCTTTTTGTACGTACAAAAGGTGATCGGCGTTGCCGAGTTGCCCTGGCTGGCCGCATGGGGGGTCGCCACCTTGATGGGCATGGCCCTGGCCACCTTCCCCCCCGTGCCGCATGGGCGGAGCGCGCCTGTGGAGAACGAGGTGCTGGCGGGCCGAAGCGTGCTCGCCAAGGTGGCGCAGTTGCTGGCGCGCGAGACGCGCTACGACCGCATCCTGGAGGTGCTCGTCCGCGACGGCTGCGCCCTGCTGGATGAGGGGAACCGCACCCACCGCTCCAAAGCGCTGGCGCTCACCTTAAAGCCAGGGATTCGGGACGTGCTGGTGGTGGCAACCCATCACAACATGGACGCCTCCTACACCGATCAGAGCTACGAGCTGGAAGGGGTGCTCGCCATCCTGATGCAGGAGGGGGAGCCGCTGGAGACCACGGGGGACCAGCCGCCCTTTGACAAACTGCGCGCCCTGCAAGGGCACCAACTCCTGCTGTTTCCGCTGCGCACGGGGCTGGACCTGTACGGCGCTGTGCTGTTCGCCACGCGGCACACCGAGCGCGCCAAGCAGGAAGATTTGCAGCGCACGCTGATTGCGCTCGCTGACCAGGCAAGCCTCGCGCTACACAACTCGGTGCTTCAGCGCCAACTGGTCGAGGACCGCTCGGAGCGGCTCGGCGGCGAGGGGGACGCGCGCCACCAGTTGGCGCGCGACCTGCACGACGGGCCGGTGCAGCGCGTGGCGGCTATCTCGATGCAGCTGGAGTTCCTCAAAGCGCTGATGAAGCGCCAGCCGGAGCGCGCCCTCGCCGAGCTAGAGCAGTTGCAGGAGGTGGCGAAGCTTGCCTCGCAGGAGATGCGGACCATGCTCTTTTCGCTGCGCCCCGTGGTGCTCGAATCGGAGGGGCTGGCCGCCGCGCTGGAAACCTTTGTCCAGCGGCTGCGCGAGCAGGACAAGCTGGAAATCCGCTTTGAGAGTGAGTCGCTGCCGCGCCTGGACGACAAGGTGGAGGAGGTGGCCTTTGCGATTCTGCAAGAGGCGATCAACAATGCCAAGAAGTATGCGAGCAACGCGCCCATCGTTGTGCGGCTCGTCAGGGGGCAGGAGATGGTGATCGGGCAGGTGCGCGACCACGGGCCGGGCTTCGACCTGAAGGCGATTACCTCCAGCTACGGCACGCGCGCCAGCCTGGGGCTGCTCAACATGAAGGAGCGCGCCGAGATGGTGGGGGGGGTGCTCAAGATTGACACCGCGCCCGGCAAGGGCACGACCATCTCGGTGGCGGTACCCTTTCGGATGGAGTGACCGCGCGCGGGGCAAAGCACGAAAACCGACCTGTGCAACGTGCACAGGTCGGTTTTTATTGTCAGCTTTTTCCAGCGAAGGGTTGCCCCCACCGTGCGGCTACAGGCCGACCGCGACCTTGAGGATGAACATTCCCAGGTAAATCAGCGTGCCGAAGATCGCGATGCGCGTAAGATCGCTCTTCACGTACCGATGAAAATCTTCAGGGGCGATGTTGCGCGGCCCGCGCAGCGGTGCGGCCCCGGTGGGGTCCTCCGCGCGGCCAGCCGTTTCCTGCACGCCGACCGGACGCCCGCCCACGTTGCTGCGCGGCACTTTAGGCTCGCTACGGACTTTCTTTGCCATGACTGTCTCCTTTGTCGGTGGCCGAAGCCAAATTATTTCAATTCTGCCTGGATGATCAGGCGATGAGAATCTATAAGATAGGGGTGACAGGTGATGAGCGTGGCGAGCGGCTCGGGGGTGTCGCTCATCACGCTGACCTCTGTCGGATCGACGATGCGCTTGGTGCGGACCACGTAGCGGTGCTCCACATTTTTCGCATCCCACACGCTGAACTCGTCCCCTGGCTCAAGCTCCTCCAGGTGGCGAAACAGCTCCCCAAAAATGTCGTTGTGCGCCGAGATGACCAGGTTGCCGCGCTCGCCCGGGTTCGCGGTGCCCAGCACGTGGCCTGCCCCCCGCTTGAGCGCCTCCCAATCGGTTCCCTCCACGACCGGCGCGTCCACCCCCAGTTTGGGGATGGCGATGCGCACGGGGCGCTGCGTGCTCACGTCGCCCAGGGGCAGCACCGGCCCGCTGCTGGACGGTTGAATCCACTCGCGGTAGATCGCCGGGATCGCTCCCTCCTCGGCGGGGGGCGTGGGGTTGCCCGGCAATAGCGCCGCGTCGGCGGGGCTGCTCACGCTCTCGCTCGCCTCGCTGAGCAGGGGTACCTGGGGGGCCAGCAGGTTGGTGCGCTGCGTTTCCTGATACCAGAGCCACATGATGGCGAGGAAGCCGACCAGTGCGCCCACCTCCACCAACGTCAGCAGCCGCGCCTTCCAAGAGAAAGGCGCGCGTGCCTGCCGGGGGGTGCGCTTGGCAGAAAAACGTGGCAGCCGCAGCGAGCCCTTCGCCAGCGGGGCGGGGGGCGTCTCGGGCACCTCGCGCTCGATCCCGTACTCGCGCAGGCGGCGCAGCCGCTCGTCGCGCCGACGGGTGAGCACTAGCTGCTCCAACTCCGCCAGCGACAGATCCTCCACCGTCCGCCGATCTCCGCGCATGGCGCGCATTATAGCAGCGAGTGGGGCGGGAACGAAAAGCGGGGGACGACGATGGATGACCGACGACGGACGACCGACGACGGACGACCGACAACGGATAACGTACACAGATGAACCGCCAAGAGCGCCAAGAGCGCCAAGGTCTAATTAAAAATTCTTGGCGTCCTTGGCGTCTCGCCTAAAGCGCCTACTGTTGGTGGCGGTTATCCGTCGTCGGTCGTCGGTCGTCGGTCGTCGCATCAGGGGCGGCGTGCGAGACGGCGCACAACAAGGTTGGCGATGTCCTGTGCCTCTTCCAGGCGAAGAAGCATCACACAGAGGGCGTAGGTGGCAAGGCCGACGAGAGCCGGAATGAGCACCGCGAGCAGTTGGCCAAGAAATCCCGGTAGCAGGGAGGCACTTGGCCCCATGACGAGCCAGAGCGCCGCGCCCATCGCCAGCGCGGCGAGGAGGACGCGAGGCACCATCGCGCCCAACCCGCCCGCCAGCGTGCCCAGCCGCCGCTGGAGCAGGAATAGCATGATGAGGGAGTGGGCGAAGTGCTGCACGCTGTTCGCAAAGACCAGCCCCATCATTTGCAGCGGGCGCAGCAGCGGCACGGCGACAGCCAGGTAGATCCCTATCGCGGCAACGCCAACCATCGCGGGGGTGCGGGTATCCTGCCGCGCGTAAAAGGAGATGATGAGCAACTGGTCAATCGCGGCAAAGGTGAGGCCGAGCAGGTAGACGCGCAGCGCGAGGGCGGTCCAGTAGGTGTCGCTGGCGACAAACTCGCCGCGCTCGAAAAGCAGGCGCACGATGGGGGTCGCGAGCACGAAGAGCCCCACCGTGGCGGGCACGATGAGCACCAGGATCAGGCGCATGCCGGTTTGGAGGGTTTGGCGATAGTCGGCCATCTCGCCCAGCGCGGCGGAGCGCGACAGGTCGGGCAGCACCGCCAGCGAGATGGCCGCCGCGACGAGGCCCAGCGGGAATTGGATCAAGGTGGTGGCGTAGCGCATCCAGGTAATCGTGCCGATGGCCTCGGTGCGCGAGGCCAACTGCCGGTCAATCAGCACCCCGACCGATGCTACCACGACGGAAAGCGCGATGGGCAGGTACAGCTTGAGGATGCGGCGCAGCCCCGGATCATGCCACACGCGCCCCAAGTGGGGCAGCAGGCGCGCGTCGCGCAGGTCGGGCAACAGCAGCGAGAGCTGCATCACGCTGCCCAGCAGGATGCCCAGCGCCAGCCCGATGATGCGCGCGTTGCCTTCAAAGAAGCGGCTCAGGAAGACCGCCCCGAGGATAATGCCGAGGTTGTAGACCGCCGCGGCGAAGGCGGCAAAGGTGAAGCGCTTCAGGGCGTAGAGGAGCCCCATGAAGCTGCCGCTCAGCCCAAAAAAGAAGATCGAGGGGGTGACGAAGCGAATCAGCGTAGCCGTGGCGGCGCGCAGCTCGGCGGGGTAGCCGGGCACCATGAGCTGCGCGATCTGGGGCGCGAACAGAAAGACAATGATTGTCAGCAGCGCCAGCAGAATCGCCGCGACGCTCAGGAAGGTGCTGGCGAGCCGCCACAGCGAGGCGTTGTCATCGTCGCGGCTGGCGTAGTCGCTGAACACCGGCACCAGTGCCGACGAGAGCAGGCCGCCGATCAGCAGGTCGTAGATCAGCGTTGGCACCTGCGAGGCCACCACAAAGGCATTCGCGAGCGGGCTGGTGCCAAAAAAGGCAGCGATCACGCTTTCCCGTACCAGGCCGAGCACGCGGCTGGCAATGTTCCCGACCCCGATGATGCCCGCCGAGCGGGCAATGGTACGACGCGCACTGCCCCCGTCTAGGGGGGCGACGGACGGCTCAATCACTTGAGCATCACTCATAACAACCCTTACTTGTGACGTAACAAAATCGTTTCAACAATCGTCGTGGTCGAGCGCCCCGCGACAAAGGGGAGCAGGTGGACAGTGGCCCCTACCGCGCGCGCCGTGGCCGCTTCCGGCAGGCTGTCCAGGGTGTAGTCGCCGCCCTTGACATAAAGATCGGGCTGGATCAGGCGCAGCATGTTGTCTGCCGTGCGCTCGTCAAAAAAAAGCACAGCCCCCACGGGGCGAAGCGCGGCCAGAAGCTCGGCCCGCTCGGCCCAGGGGATCAACGGGCGGGCCTCCCCTTTTAGCGCGCGCACCGTGCGGTCGCTGTTCAGCCCGACCCACAAACAATCGGCCAGCGCGGCGGCCTGTTGCAGGTAGCGCAGGTGCCCCACGTGTAGCAGGTCAAACACCCCGTTGGTAAAAGCAAGACGCGCGCCTTTTTTACGTAGCTCGGCGCGCGCCTCGGTGATCGCCAATCGATGATATGCCTGTCCGTCCGGCTATTATACCATTGAGAAGGCGTTTCTGAATTTGTGTTTCAATAGATAAAATCAAACGGACCTTTCTCCTCCTACTATTGTAGTGAAGCATACGGGAAGCATAAATTTCCACTCCCTCGCACTCGATGTAAAGTGTCGCTACTCTCGCAAAGTAACCTTCTTCTTTGAGTGGCATCCCAGCAAGGCAGCTAGTAACCTCAGGAAGCACAAGGTTTCATTCAGTGAAGCGGCTACGGTGTTTAGTGACACCTTTTCTTTGACCGTTCCTGACCCCGATCACTCGTCGGATGAAGAGCGCTTTATTACAGTCGGCGAATCTTCCCACGGGCGTATTCTCTTGGTGGCCCATACCGAAGAGGAGGAGCGGCTACGTATTATCAGCGCCCGCCCCTTGACACGAACAGAAAGAGACGCTTATGAGCGAGGAGATTTCCCCTGATCTGGAAGATGAACTGCGCCCTGAATACGACTTGGGGCATCTTTTAAAAGGTGGCGTGCGTGGGAAATATGCGGAACGCTATCGTGCTGGTACAAACCTTGTACGGCTTGCCCCAGATGTGGCGGCAGCTTTCCCCGATGAAGAAGCCGTCAATGATGCGTTGCGTCTCGTGATGCAGATGGCCCGCATCCCTCTTCAGCGATGAGAAACGTTAAGTGGCTTGGCAGGACTCCGCGTAGAGTGTAACAAGTACGAGCCGGTTCACTCACTCGCTCCCCATCACCTCTTCCCACGTGGGGGCAAAGTTGCCCATGACCCGCACGGTGAGCGCGGCGGCGCGCGCCGCAAGCTGGCACCCTTCGGCGAGGGGGAGGCCCGCCGCGTGGGTCAGCGCGAGCACCGCGATGACCGTGTCGCCCGCGCCAGTCACATCGAAGACCTCGGCGCGCGGCGCGGCGGTTTCCCCGTACCCCTCATCGCTCGCCCACGCCATTCCCTCGCCGCCCATCGTCACGACTACCGCCCGCGCCCGCGTGCGCTCTCGCAGATGTTGGGTGGCGGCGCGCGCGCGCGGCGCTGTCGCCCGCTGGAATCTCCGCGCCCAGAAACCCCTCGGCCTCCGCGCGGTTGCATTTGATAAGGTCGAAGCCCTCGAAGCGCTCCAGATCGCCCTGCGAATCCACCACGAGCGGGATGGGAAGGTGCTCCCGTAGGGTAGCCAGCAGCGCAGGGGTAATCACCCCGCCCTTGTAGTCGCTGACCAGAACCACCTCGTGCGCGGGGGCGAGCGCCCGCAGCCGCGCGATCACCTCCGCCTCCACCGACGCATCAAGCGGGTGCCGCGCCACATGGTCGATGCGCGCCAAGTGCTGCCCGTAAACGAAGCCGCCCTCCGCAACGATACGCATCTTGGTGGTCGTCGGGCGCGAGGGGTCCACGCAGAGCCCCTCGGTGCCCACCCGCCGCGCGGCCAACTGCTCGCGCAGGGTGCCGCCGCTGCTGTCCTCACCCACGACCCCCACCACCGTTGCCTGCCCGCCCAGCGCTACCACCCCCACGGCGGGGTTCGCCGCGCCGCCGGGGATGTGGCGCTGCCGCGTCCGCTCCAGCACCGGCACCGCCGCCTCGCGCGAGAGGCGCGTCGCCCGCCCGATCAGGTATTCATCCAGGATCAGATCGCCGACCACCAGAACCTTGTGGTGAAGCATCAGCCCTCCCCGCGCGTCTTGCGCCGGAGCCGCACCCCAAGCGCCTCCCATGCCGCCAGCGCCGCAAAGTGGGGGATGGCAACCTGCCGCCGCCAGCGCCACGGCTCCTGCTTGAGCCGCCACAGCCACTCGACGGACAGGCGCTGCCACAATTCCGGCGCGCGCGGCAGCACCCCCGCTATAAAATCCAGCGCGCCGCCGATGCCGACCTGCACCGGCACCCCCGTCTGCCTGCCGAAGCGGTCGATCCAAAAATCCTGCTTGGGCGCGCCATAGGCGACCAGCAGGATATCGGGCGCGGCCTCGCGGATGCGGGCGATCAGCTCCGGCGGGCCGTCGGGCGCGGGGTCGCTCCCGTCCGCGATTACGTCGAGCGTGGGAAACTGCTCGCGCAGGCGGCGCGCCGCCATCTCCGCTACCCCCGGCCCCGCCCCCAGCAGGTAGAGCCGCCAGCCTTGGCGCGCCGCCTCCGCCGCCAGCCTCGGCGTCAGGTCGGAGCCGGTGATGCGCGCGTGGAGCGGGGTGCCGCGCCAGCGTGCGGCCATCAGCAGCCCCACGCCATCGGGGAGCAGCAGCTCCACCCGCTCGCGGAAAAGCGCCGCCAACTCCGGCTCGCGCCGCGCGCGGATGATCATTTCCGGGTTGATGGTCACGATCTGGTGCGGTTTCCCGCTCGTCCCCATCGCCCCGATCCGCTCTAGCGTCTCCTCCCATGTCAGGTTGTGCACGGGGAAGCGGAGGAGGGGGACGGTGGGTATGGGGTATGGGGTATGGGGTATTGGGTATTGGGTATTGGGTATTGGAGATTGGTTCAGCATGGTGGACATGATGTCCCACAGATGAGCGGCGCTGCGCTCCCAGGTGAAGCGGGCGGCGTGGGCGAGGCCGCGCTGGCTCAGGGCGGCGCGGAGGGCGGGTTGGGTGAGGAGCAGGCGTATGGCATGGCTGATCTGCGCCTCGTCGGTGGGGGTGACGAGCAGCGCGGCGTCGCCCGCCACCTCCGGCAGCGAGGAGGTGCGGCTGGTGAGGACGGGGGTGCCGCACGCCATCGCTTCCAGCACCGGCAGCCCGAAGCCCTCGAATAGCGAGGGGAAGAGCAACGCCTCGGCGGCGGAAAGGAGCGCGGGCAGCTCATCGTCGTCAACGTAACCGGGGCGCACGACCTGCGCGCCCAGATCGTATTGATCGATCTCGGCTTGAAGATCATCGGCCAGCCAGCCCTGGCCGCCCGCCAGCACGAGGCGCACGTCGGGGAAGTCGCGGGCGACGGGCGCAAAGGCGCGCACGAGGCGTTGCAGGTTTTTGCGCGGCTGGAGGGTGCCCACGTAGAGCAAAAAGCGCTCGCCTGTGTTGTAGCGCGCCCGCACCGCCCGCAGGCGGGCCGCGTCGGTGATCGGCTGGAAGCGCTCGTGATCGACCCCCAGGTGCAGCACGCTGATCCTCGCGGGGTCGGCCCCGTAAAGCGTGGTCAGGTCGCGGCGGGTGGCATGGCTGTCGGCGAGGAGGTGCGTGGCAGCCCGCGCGTGGTAGCGCGTGGTCAGCCGCAGGTAAAGGCGCTGCGCGGCGCTGTGCGCCTCCGGGAAGTGCTCATAGCCCAGATCGTGCACCGTCACGAGCGAGGGGATGCCGCGCAGCGGTACCGTCGGCGGCAGGACGTGCGCGGGCTCCCAAAACAGATCGGGGCGGCAGCGCAGCAGCGCGGGCGCGAGTGCGGTGTAGGTCCACAGGCGCGGCGCGTGGAGGCGGAGCCGCTCGACATGCGGCAAATCGGCCAGCCACGCGCCCGGGTCATCCTGAAAAAAGAGGGTCCAGTGCGCCTCGGGGTGGGCCAGCACGAGCCGCTCGATCAGCTGGCGCGCGTAGCGCTCGGTGCCGGTGCGGCGCGCCCGCGTGGCGCGGGAGGCGTCAATGGCGATGTGCATGGGGTTACAGGTTGCAGGTTGCGGGTTGCAGGTTGCAGATACGAGATTACAGATTGCAGACTATGCCCCGAATGGGTCGATTGAGTAGTGAGCGATCGACATTGACTTAATTGTTTTATGCGCCGCCTATCGTGTCCGTGGTCGGTCGTCGGTCGTCCGTGGTCGGTCGTCGGTCATCCGTCGTCTGTGGTCGGTTACGAGTGCCCGGACAGCCAGGGAGAAAGCTGCTCGCGGGTGACGGGGCCGTCGCGCAGCAGGCGGGGCGAGCTGCTCGTCAGGTCAAGAATCGTGGACGCCTGCTCGCCTGGGGTGGGGCCGCCATCCAGCAGCAGCGGGATGCGCGTGCCGATCTGCTGGAAAACCTGCTCGGCGGTGCGGCAATTGTCGTGGCCGCTCAGGTTGGCGCTCGTGACGGCGAGCGGGCGATCCAGCCCGGCGGCGAGCACGCGCACGACGCGGCTGTCCGGCAGGCGAACCGCCACCGTGTCCCGCCCGGCGGTCAGGATCGGGGAAAGGTGGGGCGCGGCGGTCAGCACGATGGTCAGCGCGCCCGGCCAATGGTGGGCAATGATTTCCCACAGCACATCGGGCACCTCGCTCGTCACGTCGAGGATTTGGCGCTCGTTGGAAAGCAGCAGGGGGATGGCTTTTTGCGGCGGGCGATCCTTGACCTCGTAGAGCCGCGCGATGGCGTCGGGGTTCAAGCTGTCGCAGGCGATCCCGTAGACGGTGTCGGTGGGCAGCGCGATCACCTCGCCCTGCCGGAGGAGCGCGAGCGCCTGATCAAATGCCTGTTTCTCGCTGGTGCGCCGGATGGCGGCGCGCCCGTAAGGGGTGCTCATGCGCGTATCTCCACAAAGCGATCATGGTGGGCCAAATCTTTATGAACCGTGATCGCGCGGGCGGCGGGGAAGTGATCGCGGGCGAGGCGGGCGAGCGCGGGGCCCTGCGCGTAGCCGATTTCCAGCAGCACGGTGCCCTCTACCGCCAGCAACTCCTGTTCCCCCACCTGCTGGAAAAAGGAGCGAACAGGTCGAGCCCCTCGTCGCCCGCGAAGAGCGCCTCGTGCGGCTCGTACTCGCGCACGTCTCGATCGAGCAGCTCTATCTCGTTGGTGCCCACGTAGGGCAGGTTGGCGACGATCAGGTCGAACGGCGGCAACCCCGCCAGCGGCTCCAGCAGCGAGCCCTCGCGAAAGTCGATGCGCTCTGCCACGGCGTGCTGCCTGGCATTTTCCAGCGCGACCGCGAGCGCGGCGCGGCTGTTGTCCGTTGCCAGCAGCGTCAGGTCGGGGCGCTCGGCGGCGAGCGTGACGGCGATGGCCCCGCTGCCGGTGCCGATGTCGGCCACGCGCGCGGGCTCGCTGCCCTGTCGCTCATCGAGCGCATCGAGGCAGCGGTCCACCAACTCCTCGGTCTCGGGGCGCGGGATGAGCACGCGGCGGTCCACCAGAAAATCGCGCCCGTAAAACTCCGTGCGCCCCAGAATGTAGGCCACCGGCTCGCCGCGCTTGCGCCGCTGGATCAGCGCGGCGAAGTGGCCACGCTCCGGGCGGCGCATCATCGTGTGGGAGCGCGCCAGCACCTGCGCGCGCGTCAGCCCCAGCACCGCGCCGAGCAGCACCTCCGCATCCAGCTTCGCGGTCGGAATCTCCGCGCCCTCCAACTCCGCCATGCCCCAGCGAAGCATCTCGTGGAGCGGGAGAAGGGAGGTAAACAGGTCGGGTTGAGTCATGGGGGTGATGGGGTATTAGATATTGGGTATTAGAGATTAGAGACGTTGGAACGTTCCAACGTTTCAACGTTTCAACGTTCCAACGTTTCTAGGCCTCGATCTCGGCGAGCTTCTCGGCCTGCTCGGTGGTAGCGAGCGCGTCGATGAACTCGTCCAACGCGCCATTTAGCAGGCTGTCCAACTGGTAGGAGGTGAGGCCGATGCGGTGGTCGGTGACGCGGCTCTGCGGGAAGTTGTAGGTGCGAATCTTTTCGGAGCGGTCGCCGGTCTGCACCTGCGAGCGTCGCACCGCGCCCAATTCCGCGTCGCGCTTTTGCTGCTCCAGGTCGAAGAGGCGCGCGCGCAGCACCGACATCGCCTTGTTCTTGTTCTTGAGCTGCGATTTTTCGTCCTGGCAGGTGACGACCAGCCCCGTGGGCAGGTGGGTCAGGCGCACCGCCGAGTCGGTGGTGTTCACCGACTGGCCGCCGTGGCCGCTGGAGCGGAACACGTCAACGCGCAGGTCATTGGGGTCGATCTGGATGTCCACCTCCTCCTGCTCCGGCATCACGATGACGGTGGCGGTGGAGGTGTGGATGCGCCCCTGCGACTCGGTTTCCGGCACGCGCTGCACGCGGTGGACCCCGCTCTCGTACTTCAGGCGGCTGTACGCGCCGCGCCCGCGCACCTCAAAGATGACCTCCTTGAAGCCGCCAATGCCCGACTCGTTCGAGGTGAGCAGTTCCACCTTCCAGCCCTGCCCCTCGGCGTAGCGAGTGTACATGCGGAACAGGTCGGCCGCGAAGAGCCCCGCCTCGTCGCCGCCCGCCCCGGCGCGAATCTCGACGATGATGTTCTTCGTCGTCGTTCGGGTCTTTGGGGAGCAGGAGCAGGCGCAGCTGCTCGGTCAGCTCTTCGATCTCTGCTTCCAGGCTCGCCCGTTCCGCCTCGGCCAGCTCCCGCATCTCCGGGTCGAGCTCCTCGGCCAGCATCTGGCGCGTGCCGCGCAGCTCCGCCGCCACCTGCTGGTACCGCTGGTAGCCCTGGTGCAGCGCGGACAGATCCGACTGCTCCTGCGCGTACTCGCGGATCCGCACGGGGTCGATAGACACTTCCGGGTCCGCCATCAAGCGGTTCAACTCCTCGTAGCGCGCTGCCACCCCTGCGACTTTGTCAATCATCGTTCCACCCTCGCCTGCCCTTTGTCTGGACACAAAAAAAGCCTCCGTGCGCCGAAGGCCATCCCGCTCTCGTGATTCCCCTGATTATAGGAAAAGCGCCCCAAGTTCGCAAGAACGAGCCGGAACGGATTTCGGATTTCGACTGGCAGCATTCGTTTCTTTGCCCGCCCGCCGAGGGTTACGCCGCCAACGGCAGGCGGCTCCACCCCCGGCTACCGGTGTCGCCACCCGCTACGCGGGTTCTACGGCTTACAGCCTCGCGTTCCGCAGTTAGCCCTTGCGCCTCTGCGCCTTTGCGCCTTTGCGTTAAGTCGTTCGTTCCGCATTCCGCATTCCACCCTCACTCGCCCGGCGTGGTGGTCGGTCCAGATGTCGAGGTATTTCACGGTTTGCCTCACCGCGTCCTCGTTGCCCTTCACGGCGTAGGCGTTGACGAGGTTGCGCAGCATCCTCTCGACCAGGGCGTGATCGGAGATGGAGCGCAGGTACGCGGGGTCCCATGCTGCCCCTCGCTGCTCCACCAGGCGCTGGCAGTCGCCGAGCGACATCAGCGCCCCGTGGTGAAACGGGTCGAGGAAGACCCCCTCCGCCTCGTCCCCGTAGCGAACAATAAAATGGGAGGGTAACGCGACAGGATGGAGCGGGGCCCCTAAACGGCGCGCCACAAACAGGTAGATCATCGAGAGGGTGATGGGCAGGCCGCGCCGCGTGTCCAGGACGGTGGGCAGCAGGGAGTTTTCCGGCGCGTAATAATGGTCGATGTTGCCGCGAAAGCCCTGGGTGCGCCCCAGCCACTCGCGTAGCGCCAGCGCGTCGTGGCGAAAGCCATGGACGTCCAAGCGGCTTGGAATCTGGGCGCGCAGCGGCTCCGCCAACTCATCGAGTTGCAGGGCGATCCGCTCCGGCTCCACCAGCGGATCGAGCCAGCGCGCCAGGAGGATCGCCGCGCGCTCCGCGTCGGGCTCGCGCGACAGCCTGGCCCACTCCTGTTCCAGCAGCTGCGCCTGAATTCGCCTTGTCAGGGTCGCCGCAAGGCTGGGATGGAGATCGGCGAACGCGCGCAGGGCTGGCAGCGCCGCCGCGCCAAACTCCACGAGGGCGTCGCCCGCGTTCTCAACGAGTTGAGAATTACTGTCGGTCAGCAGGCGAATAAGTGCCTGAATATCTTTTTCGCTCATACATACTCTGGGGATGAAGCGCCGCTGGATCACGAACAAGATGCGCGAAAGATCTTTGACTTGCGCAATTGTAGCGTAAAAATCCTGGGAGGGGGAAGCGGCAGTAATGGGGATTGGAGATTGGAGATTGGAGAATGGAGACTATGTGCCCCGAATGGGGTATTGGAGAATGGAGACGAAGGGACGCGAATGGAGTAGTGGAGTTTGGAGTGCGAAATTTGGCGACGGCCTGCTGCGTGATGGGTGGCAGACTACTTGAATAGATCTGTCAATCTGCAACCTGCCAATCTCCAATACCCCATTCGGGGCACATAGTCTCCATTCTCCATTCTCCACTCTCCATTCTGCGTTGCCCTTTTTTTCTGGCTTCGCTATACTCCGACCCACGAACTAAACAAAAATTAACAAGATTCACCCTCTAGACAGGCGTGGTTGTGGATAAATTTTTACAAAGATACCCGCGCACCGTGACGCTTCAGGACGGAAAAAGCGTTACCCTGCGCCCCCTGCGTGCCGATGACAGCGCGAAGCTGATCCAACTTTTCGCGAAAGTGAGCGAGGAGGAGCTGCGCGGCCTGCGCGACAACGTCTCCGACCCCTCGGTGGTGCGCCGCTGGACCGAGCAGCTCAACTTTGACCAGATGCTACTCATCGTGGCGGAAGTGGAGGAGCGCCTGGTCGGGGAGGTGAGCCTGCACCGCCACCCCAACACCCCGCATGCCGCCGTGGGCCAGATGCGTATCTACGTGCACCCTGATTTTCGGCGCAACGGGCTGGGCGGCCAACTCATCGACGATGTGATCGAGTTGAGCCGCGACCTGGGGCTGGAGCAGCTTGTAGTCGAGTTGTACCTGCAAAACTCAGCGATGATCAGCGCCTTCGAGCGGCGCGGCTTTGAGCGCGAGGCGATCCTGAGCGTCTACCAGATCGTCGTCATGCGCTACGACCTGGTGCGCCGCCCGGGGCGCGAGGTGCTCGACATCGACCACGCGGCGCAACTGCCACCGCGCCGTCTCTGGCCGGACCTGGTGTTTGACCGCTCGGTCATGAGCATCCCTAACACGCTTAACCTGTCCGAGTTGCTGGATCAGGTGGTGGCAAAGGGCTGGGGCGGGCGCGCCGCCATCCACTTTCGCGACGAGGTGGTCACCTACGAGCTGCTGCTCGGCGAGGTGCAGCGGCTGGCGAGCAGCTTGGCGCGGCTGGGCGTGAAGGCGGGCGATCCGGTGATCCTGCACCTGTCCAACACCCCGCAGGCCATCGCCAGCAACTTTGCTGTGCAGCGCCTGGGCGCGCTGAGCGTCCCCACCCCGCCGCAGCTTTCCCTAAACGAGTTAACCTTTATCGCGCGCGAGAGCCAGGCGGTCGCTGCCATCACCACGCTGGAACTGCTCGACAGTGTGATCCAGACGCGCGCGGCGACGGGGGGCCGTCTGGGGCCGATCGTGGTGCATGGATGCCAAGGAGGCCGCGCCCGACCAGCAGCTTTACAGCTACGCGCACCTCGTCGCGCGCGGCGACTCCACCTTCCCGCCGGAGCCGCGCCGCCGCACGGAGATCGGCCTGTTGCTCTACACCTCGGCGGACAGTGGGCACCCGCGCGGCACCGCGCATCGGCTCGACGGGCTCTACTCGGTGCTGGAAACCTTCGGCAAGCAGGTGTGGCGGATCAACGAGGAGGACGTGATCGGGGCGCTCTCGCCCCTCGGCTTCGCGCAGGGCTTCGTCACCTTCGGGTTGCTGCCCTTCGGCTTCGGCGCGAGCGTCGCCCTGCCCGACAACCCGATGGCCTACCAGGGGGCGAATCTTGTCAAGACGATCCAGCAGCATCGCATCACCCTGCTCTTCGCCTCGCCCATCACCTACCGCGAGATGCTGGCGATCCCCGACCTGGACGAGCTGACGCTGGCGAGCCTGCGCCTGTGCAGCAGCGGCGGCGAGGCGCTGACCATCGAGACCTACGAGGCGTGGGAGGCGCGCTTCGAGCAGCCGATCTTCGAGGGGTTCGGCACCACCGAGATGCTCTACGCGTTCCTGTCGAACGCCATCGACATGGAGCCCAAACCTGGCTCGCTGGGGCGCGTGGTGCCGGGCTACGAGGTGAAGGTGATCGGCGATACCGGCGCGGAGCTGCACGAGGGGGAGATCGGGGTCCTGTCGGTGCGCGGCCCGACCGGCACCCTCTACTGGAACGACCCCGAATCGCAGCGCCGCACCGTTCACAATGGCTGGAATCGCTTGAATGATTATGGGTACCGCGACGAGGACGGCCATTACTGGTTCGTGGCCCGCACCGACGACCTGATCAAGACGCGCAGTTACCGCATTGACCCCAACGAGGTGGAGCGCGCGATCCGCGTGCACCCGCATGTGCAGGACGTGGCGGTGATCGGCCTGCCGGACGAGATGAGCGGGCAGCGCCCCGTCGCCTATGTGGTACCCGGCCAGCGCGAGGAGCCGGGCGAGCAGCTGCGCCGCTCGATCCTGTCCAGCCTGCAAACGCGGCTGGCCGAGTACAAGATTCCGGGCGAGATCGTCTTTGTCGAGGAACTGCCGCGCAACGCGCACGGGCAGCTGTTGCGGCGCATGCTGCGCGAACAACTGCGCCGTCAGGGTGGGGAGTAGCCTATGGACTGGGATGTGCAGCTTGACGCGTTCGAGCCGCTCGCGCCGATCCTGCCCTATCTGGTCGGCTACCTGCTGCTCCTGCTCTTTCTGCGCATCCTCGTCTGGCCGTTTGTCATGGGCATCGTGCGGCGCGGCGCGCTGCGGAAGTTTATCCTCCGCCTGCTGTGGCGCGTGGCCTATCTGGCCCTCGGGCTGCTACTGCTTGCCAGCCTTTTTTGGGTGATCTCGTCGCTTGGCATGGCGGAGCCGCTCGTTGATTTTCTGCTGGGCCTGGGCAACATCTCCATCCCGCGCACCGAGTTTTCTTTCCCCGTCTACTTTATCCTGCTGGCGCTGGCCGCTTTCGTCGGGCTGTGGTGGTTCGTGCGCCGCCCTGCGCCCAAGCCTCGGGCGCGCCGCTGAGCCGTTGCCCCGCCTGTGCGCTGAAAGGTTCCCATGTCACACGCCCTGCTGCTCGATTTGGATGACACCCTGCTCCACAACAGCATGGACGATTTTTTGCCGCGCTACTTTAGCGCGCTGATGGAGGCGGTGTCCCACCTGGAGCCGCCGCAGGAGTTTTTGCGCGCGCTGCACTTTGCCACGCAGCGCATGATGCGCAACACCGACCCGACGCGCACCAACGAGCAGGTCTTCTGGTACGAGTTCGAGCCGATGCTGACGGTGGAGCGCGCGACCATCGAGCCGGTGCTGGCACGTTTTTACGAGGAAGAGTTCCCCGCGTTGCAGGGAACGACCGAGCGGGTCGAGGGGGCACAGGCGCTGCTCGCGGCGGCGAAAGAGGCAGGC
This sequence comes from uncultured Chloroflexia bacterium, assembly GCA_963845765.1. Classification (GTDB taxonomy): domain Bacteria; phylum Chloroflexota; class Anaerolineae; order Ardenticatenales; family Ardenticatenaceae; genus CAWJTI01. The sequence goes on along the minus strand of CAWJTI010000008.1, from coordinate 185,885 downwards.
TGGAAGGTGGCAGTAGCGACCAACCCGGTCTTTCCGCTGCGCGCCCAGCAGCACCGCATCGCGTGGGCAGGGCTGGAGGCGGAGGGGTTCGACTTCATCACCTCCTATGAGAACATGACGAGCACCAAGCCCCACGCCCCCTACTTCAGCCAGATTGCCGACGCGCTTGGCGTGCCCGCCGCCCAGTGCGTGATGGCAGGCAACCACCTGTCGAACGACCTCGTCGGCGCGGCGGAGGTCGGGATGCGAACCTTCTGGGCGAACCGCTACGGCCTCGCCGACGCCGAGTTTGTGCCGGATGCCCAGGGCTCCCTGGACGACCTACGCCACTGGCTGTTTGGGGAGTAGGATATTGGGTATCAGATATTGGGTATTGGGCAATACTCTACAATTCCCAATCTCCAATACCTGATACCTAATATCCAATATCTACTCGGTGCGGCGGGTTTTTGAGATCTGCCTGGTCGCTGGGCCGCCAATTGTTGTGCTCCGATTCTCGGCTCGATGTCGTCCGCCATTTCCCCATCATAGTCACCGCCTGGGTAGGAATCCGCTTTGCTCGCCGGGGTGTGGCGCGTCTCCTCCACTTCTTTCGGTGTCATTCGCTGCGATTCGTCGGTCGCGTCCGTCGCTGGCTCATGCTCGCTCATGGTGGCTCTCCTGTGGAAACAACCCGCTGTCATGTTTACAGTGTGAGCACGCGTTATGCCACAGAGGGACGAGGGACGACCGAGACCAACGACCAACGACTGATGACGGCGAAGTTCCCACGAGTTTCCATGAGTTCTCACAGAAAGGATGCCGTGTCCGACAACCTTTCCCTTGAAGATGCCGACCAGCTCGCGGAGCTGCTCAACCACATCTGCGCGATCACGCTGGAGGCGCTGCTGGCCGACGAGCTGACGCAGCGGCTCGACGTGGCGGTGGCGCTGCGCGAGTTTCGGGCGCAGTTTGGCGGCGCGTCTGTCATTGCGCCCTTTGTCCTCATCCTGGCGGAGTGGCTGGAAGGCGAGCGACCGGATCGCCGCACGATTCGGTCGCTTGACAGCCCGTTCCGGGGCGCGCTTCAGGCGATGGTGCAGCAGGTGCCGGACAAGCAGGGACGCACCCCACCCAAGCCGCGCAGCGCCGAGCCCGCCGAGCCGATTTCCCGCCATGTGCTGGCGCAACTGATCTCCACCGTCGTCGCCGCGCGCGCGGCGGGGGACGAGGCGGTCCAGCGCACGCTCGCGGCGCAGTTGCTCAACATCCAGACAAAGCTGGAGGGGGAGTGGCGGCAGCGGCTCGGCCCGCTGCTGGAAAATCTGCGCCGCGTGCTCGGCGGGATCGATGCCCGCATCCTGCCCGCCGTGCCGGACCCCATCTATCAGCGCCTGTGGATGAGCGCCGTCGAGTTGCTCATCAACGCCGACCTGAGCGAGGAGCACGCCCACCAGCAGCTGATGGATCGCCTCACCCACAACGCCACCTTTGTGGCGCGGGCAAACAACCCCGATCTGACCGAGGGCTTTTTGCGCACCCTGCTGGACGTGCAGCGCCAGGCCCTGCAAAGCGACGCGCCCGCCATTGCCACCCTCGTCGGGGCGATCCGCGCCTTTCTGCAAGGGTTGGACCCCACCCCCTTCACCCTCCTGTTGCAGGGCGAGGAGCGGGCGGCGTGGCTCCGCATTCTGGAAGAGGGGGAAGGCTCCCCCTCCAGCGAAGGTACCCCATGACCCTCACGATTCCCGACTTTTACAAGCCCCACCTCGTCCCGCACGAGGAGTTGCGCCAGCGGGTGGCGCGCTTCCAACACGCGCTGAGCGTTGCCGCGCTGGGCGGCGCGCTCATCACCCATAAGACGGGGCTTTACTACCTGGCGGGGAGCGTGCAGCCCGCGCAGCTGTACGTGCCGGTCGAGGGCGAGCCGCTGCTGCTGGTGCGGCGCAACGAGGAGCGGCTCGCCCTGGAATCGCCCTGGCCCACCGAGCCGCTGCGCTCCCTGCGTAGCCTGCCAACCCTCATCGCGCGGCACGGGCAGCCGCCCGCGCGCCTGGGGTTGGAGTTGGATGTGATGCCGGTGCTCACCTTCCAGCGCTACCAAAAGGCGCTGCCCGAGGTGGCGTGGCAGGACGTTGGCGGCACGCTGCGCGCCCAACGCTCCGTCAAAACCGCGTGGGAAGTGGAGCAGATGCGCGCCATCCAGCCGCTCGCCCGCGCGATGCTCGCGGCGATTCCGCACCTGTTGGAAGCGGGGTTGAGCGAGATCGAGTTTGCGGCGCGGCTGGAACGCTTTGCGCGCGAGCAGGGGCACCAGGGGCGCACCTGGCTGCGCGCCTACAACATGGACATGTACTGGGGGCACATCCTCGCTGGGCCGAGCGGCAGCGTGGCCTCCTTCTTCGACTCGCCCAACGGGGGCTGGGGGCTGAACCCTGCCAAGCCGGACGGCCCTGGCTGGCAGCGGATTGAACCGGGGATGCCGGTGCTAGTCGATTACGTTGCCACGCGCGGCGGCTACGTGCTGGACCAGACGCGCACGGCGGTCATCGGCGCGCTACCAGCCGAGCTACAGGACGCCTACGAGGCGACGGTGCGCGTGCAGGACGCGGTGATCGCGGCGACGCGCCCGGGAGTGTTTGGCACCGAACTATGGGAGCTAGCGGTCGAGGTGGCGCAGCGGGAAGGGATCGCGGAGGGCTTCGGCGGGCGCGGCAGCAACCAGGCGCGCTTTGTGGGGCACGGCATCGGCATGGAAATCGACGAGTTGCCGCTGCTGGCGATGGGGTGGGGCGAGGCGCTCCAGGCGGGCATGGTCTTCGCGCTGGAGCCGAAGTTTGTTCACCCCACGCTCGGCATTGTCGGCATCGAAAACTCCTGGCTCGTCACGGAAAGCGGCGCGGAGCGCCTCACCCCGCCGGGCGACGAGGTGATCGTGGTATAAGTGTCAGAAGATCACAAACCGATTTTCTGGTTATGAACTTATGCCACCGCAAACTCCGATAGTTCTCGAATTTCCGGTGGGCGGAAAGCGAGGACAATGAAATGCTTTGGAACGCCCGCATCGACTAGCTCTGTAGCAATCCCGCTTTCCGTGCCATCTCGTTGAATCCAAATTTTTCCATCGCGAATATCCACATGGACCAGCGTTCCATGGACCCGTCGTCCGTTTTCCCAACCCACGTTGACAAGCAAGTACCTGTCGTGTTCCCGGTCGAACACCGTTTCTGTTTGCACATCGCCATAGGCATACGGAATTGCCGCATGGCTTGAAAGGATTTGCTCAATCGCCTGCCGATAGCTTTCTACTGAATCCATGTGACAATCCTTTCTTGTTGGGGATCAAAGCTCATCACTTTGATCGCGTTATGCTCGATCAACAACTCGCCCAGGGGTTCTTCAAAAACATCGTAGAGCACAACGTGGGGAACGGCTAGAAACAAAGCGCGATCGGGCTCGCGCTTGCGTAGGACTGTACGGTAGACAACGTACTGCCCCAACGCTTGTTCCAGATCAGCCAGTTCTGATGGCCCCGCAAACGTTTTGACCTCAACTGCAATCTTCTGCATCCCCTTCTCGGCCCCTATGAGGCGTTCTGCTCCCAAATCCACATACATATCTTTCTTGCCAAACGAGAGACGTAAAGGGTCATGGGTGATAATAACCCAGCCATCTTTTATCAATGCGGCACGAACCGCAGCATGAAGTTTGTCACGTGCAGGCATAGTGGAACCAACTTTGGATACTTTTGTCCTGATGCAAGTCTATTCTACTTGCTTTCCGTTGCGCTGCCCACTTCATTTTGCAAGTTAGCAGGGAGTTCCCTCTGGGTGGAGAGAGTAATCCCTACTGCTGGGTCGTGAGCGGCTGCTCCCTGTAGCCTTGTTGGAGCAGGTGCATCATGGTGTAGGCGATGCTGTCCCGACGCACCGGGGCGTCGGGGCAGATGCGGGGTCCTTCCGGCGTGCGGGGACATCCTGGGTCAGCTAGAGAAAACAGGTCATGTTGGAGCATAAATGAGATCGCGCGGCGCGTCTGGGGGTCGTCGGGCAGATCGACGATGTCTTCCATGATTTCGACATCGTCCAACTCCCAATCGAAGATATCAGTCAGATACCGTGCCATCTCCGCGCGCGACACAAGGTGGTTCGGGCAGAAGTTGGGCGTGTCACCTGTCTGGGGGCAGTCGTCGCTGGGCAGGCTGAACCCTTGTTGGTAGAGATACTCGATGTAGGTCGCATAAAGGGAATCTGGCTTGACGTCAGCATAGTAGCCCTGAGGGGGAAGGGCCGGCTTGAAGCCGCCGCCTTCAAAAAAGGTGACCAACACCACCGCAAGCGCGAAACGCGGCACGACCTGCTGCGTGCAGAAAGGACGATTGTTGTACGGGGCGGAGTTGGGCTGGCAGCCTCCCGTTAGGCGATTCTCGGCCCACAATTCAATCTCCTCGTGTGCCCACGTGTCAACATCCACATCGCAGAAAATGGTTGAGCCGAAGCAGGACGAAACCGTGATAGGCACGGAGGTGCGCTGCCCCGTTGACATCATCTCTGCTATCAGGTAGTACAATCCCTCATCCAACCCAAGAGGGATGAGGACGTAGCTCTCGCGGGTTCGGTACTGTGGGGCTGACACACGGGGGAACAGCTGCTGTTCCACCACCATGTCGAGGTTAATAGGGTTCCCATCCTCATTTTCGGAAAGCCAGAATTTCACTGTAGCACGATCCGGCAGCGTTTTCTCCTCACTCACAATCTCCGCCGTCACCCCGACCCCTGCCCCCACGTAATGAGGCGAGCGCGTCTCGATCGACAGCTTGTCAATGTGGAGGGGCTGAGGGGGGCAAGCGCCTGTCTCCCCCTTGGTTACCCCCGCGTTGTCCAGGTGATAGGGAAGCCCGTCCGCCATGTCGAGATAAACCTCGGCGCGGAGGGAGGTGTGGTTGGCCCGCTGGATGGGCAGGCTGACCTCAACACACTGCCACGTTTGGCTGTCTACCCGGAAGGGGCGCTGTTTGTAATCATGTTCCGTACCGCCCTTGGCCCACATCGCCAGATGCCCCTCGCGCGGCGCGCCTGTGCTGCGTACCCAGATGTGGAAACGGTATTCCTCGCCGGGCTCCACCTTCACCTGCAAGTCCTGGTAAAAAGAAGCGCATAGCCCCAGCTCGCGTGCCACTTCCAGGTAGCGCCTTCCGTCCTGAGCGGTCCCCCCCTCGCCAACAGTCACGGAGCAGCTGTCCTCGTAGCGCCAGGGCTGGATCGAGTCCGCCTGCTCCTCAAAGGAAGCATTGTGTAACTGCGGCTCCGGCTGCACGGGGCAGAGGGAAACCGCGCCCGGCACGACCTGCACGTTGTCGAAAAAGTAGACAGCGTTGTCCGGCTCTTGAAGGAAAAATTCAAGGCGGAGTTGTGCCCTACTAGGGTCCTGCACCGTAAACTGGTTTTGAATACACTGCCACTCAGAGCCGTACACCTGAGCGACCATGGAAACTTTGTCCGGCCCAATAGTGGGTTGTAAGCCACCATCGTTGTTTTGCAGCGGCCAAACCACCATTTCCACCAAGGGATACATGGCATCGCGCGAGCGCACCCAGGCGCTGACGGTATAGTGCAGCTCCGGATCGGGGGGCAGGGTGATGTCTTGATAGAAGGAGCTACAAGCTCCGTGGTTGATGAGCGTCAAATAGCTGTCCCCCGCCGCCACCCCCCCCGCCCCCTGTTCTACCTGCGACTCGCACTGGCCTGAAAAACCCCAGTCTTCTGGAATATCGCTGAGTTCAAAGCTGCCATTTTTTACAAGGGTGCTGGTAGCCCGCTCTACATGCTTGGTGGGATTTGGCGCGGAGTACCATTGGCCGCTCAGCAGAATGATCAGGAGCAGGAGCAGGGCTAGCGAGACGAGGCCCACCGTAGCCAGAACTTTCCGCCGTGGTTTGGCATCCGGGAACGCATCGGGTGCCGCGGGCAGCAGAGGGGCGACCTCTTCCTGCATGGGCACATCAAAGGCAAGGGGACTCGCGTCCTCGGGTGGAAGCGGCAGCCCCGTTGGCCCCTGAGGCGGCGCGGGGAAAAGCTCATCCAACAGTGCTTCCGCTTCCTCGTACGCCCCCGCCTGGAGAAACTCCGCGACCCACGCGCGATCCTTGTCGGCGTGCTTGTGGATGGTGCGGGCCAGCTGTGCCACATCCTCCGGTCTGGGTAAGCGCTCTCCCTGCCGCCATTTATTGATCGAGGAAGCCCTTTTCCCCAAGGGTTCAGCAAGCAATTTCTCTACCTGCCCAACAGCAAGCTCTGGCATTTTAGCCTTGATACTGTAAACAGCGTCATCCAGCAGTTTTCCGAACCATCTTGCTTCTTCCCCCACGGCTTACCCCTTTTTCGGAAGGTTCATACAGGTTTCTGACGATTTTTCCGTAGTTACGTAATGCAATTGTACCCAATTCCAGGTATTGTGATAGCAGCAGCCGCTCCTGTCTTATCATCCCTGAAAGGTAGTTTATGAGCCTCTTCCTCTTTCCGGACTCGTGTCTGGTCGCAGCCATCCAGCGTGCCCAGGAACAATGGATGTGGCACACCACTACGCTAGCGGATCGCCTGGCGTTCCGCTACGGTCCCCAACCCACCTGGCCCGACGAGGAAGGTGGAGATAGCAGCCAAGACGGTCCCCCTCCACCGTCGCCCTCCCCCAATGGGAGGTACGACGATTTCCCACTCTTTTAAAGCGTGCTGGGGCCGCTTCAAGCGGCCCCCACGCTTTGGTGTCGGCTTTCAAGCGATCTATAAATTTGGAGCACTTCATTATGGGACGGTCAAAACTTACGCAGAGGCAACAAGAGGTGCTGCAGTGCTTGTCCCAAGGGCAAAGCAATCGGCAAATCGGCACGACGCTGGGTATCACGCAGGGAACTGTGGAAACCCACCTGAAGCGCATTTACCGGAAGCTAAATGTCACGAACCGTGTTGAGGCGGCGGTGATGTATTTGGAAGGGTACCGTCAGTACAGCCTCCCCTCCAACCGCTAAAAAGGGTGTTACGCAACGCTCGAACAAGGCGAGAGGATAGCGCGCGATGCCACGCCATCAAAATGCTGGGTCTAGCATCTCTTGCGAAATTTCTACCTGTTGAACCGCCCCTATCGCATCATCCCTGTTGCTTGATATACAAGTCGTATCGTACGCCTGCAGCAGGAAACAAAAATGCGCCCAGGCCATTTGAGAGCCTGGGCGCACGATTTTGAGAAGGGTTGAATTTACGCGGCGACTTTCTCGCCCTGCAAGCCCGCCGCCTCGCGTAGGGCGTCCACCTTGTTGATCTGCTCCCAGGGCAGCTCAATGTCGGTGCGGCCAAAGTGACCGTAGGCCGCCGTCTGGCGGTAGATCGGGCGGCGCAGGTCCAGGTCGCGGATGATAGCACCGGGGCGCAGGTCGAAGACCTGGTTGATCGCGTCGATGATTACCGTGTCGGGCACCTTGCCGGTCTCGAAGGTTTCCACGTTGACGGAGAGCGGGCGCGCGACGCCGATGGCGTAGGCCACCTGAATCTCGATGCGATCCGCCAGGCCCGCCGCCACGATGTTCTTCGCCACCCAGCGTGCAGCGTAGGCAGCGGAGCGGTCCACCTTGGTGGCATCCTTGCCGGAGAACGCGCCACCCCCGTGGCGGCCCATGCCACCGTAGGTGTCCACGATGATCTTGCGACCGGTCAAGCCCGCGTCGCCCATCGGCCCGCCAACGACGAAGCGCCCCGTCGGGTTCACGAAGACCTTCAGCGCGTCGTCCACCAGCTCATCCGGTAGCACCGGCAGGATCACGTGATCCAGGATCGCCTCGCGGATCGCTTCCTGCGCGATGTCGGGGGCGTGCTGCGTCGAAATCAGCACGGTGTCCACACGCACCGGCTTGCCGTGGCTGTACTCGATGGTGACCTGGCTCTTGCCATCCGGGCGCAGCCAGGGCAGGGTGCCATTCTTGCGGACCTCGGCGAGGCGGCGGGTCAGCTTGTGGGCCAGCGAGATCGGCAGCGGCATCAGCTCGGGGGTCTCGTTGCAGGCGAAGCCGAACATCATCCCCTGGTCGCCCGCGCCAACCTTTTCCAACTCCGCTTCCTCGTCCAGATGGCCGTCGTCGCGGAACTCCAGCCCCTGGTTCACCCCCTGCGCGATGTCCTGCGACTGCGCGGCAATCGCGATCTGGACCCCACAGGTGGTGCCATCAAAGCCCTTGTCCGACGAGTCAAAGCCGATCTCCTTGATTACCTCGCGCACGAGAATGTCAAAGTTGACGAAGGCGTCGGTGGTGATCTCCCCGAAGCAGAGCGCGAAGCCGGTCTTGACCGCCGTCTCGCACGCGACGCGGCTCATCGGGTCCTGCGCCAGGCAGGCATCCAGCACCGCATCCGAGATCTGATCGCACATCTTGTCGGGGTGCCCCTCCGTCACCGACTCGGAGGTGAAAAACAGCTGCTCGCTTTCCATGAAAGTGGACATGGGTTCTCCTTTAATACAGCAAATGGTTTGAAATAATCCTGGAAGATACAATTGAAGAGATTAGAGATGGGAGATTGGAGATTACGACAAGCAGTGGGCTGTCGTTAATCTCCAATCTCCAGTCAACTAATCTCTAGATCGTGCCGTGCTCCCAGGCGTTCAGGTACTCTTCCTGCTGCGGCGTCAGAGTGTCGATCTCGACCCCCATCGCCTTGAGCTTCAGCCGTGCGATTTCATTGTCGATATCTCGGGGCATGTCATACACGTCCGCCTCAAGCCCCTCGCCCTGCTTGAGCAGCCACTCGGCGGCGAGCGCCTGGTTGGCGAAGCTCATGTCCATGACGGCGCTGGGGTGCCCCTCAGCGGCGGCCAGGTTGACCAGTCGCCCCTCGCCAACGAGATAGATCTGGCGACCATCTTCCAGCACGTACTCATCGAGAGACTCGCGCACGCGGGTCTTCTTCGTGGAGTTGCTTTCCAACTCGCGAACGTTCACCTCGACGTCGAAGTGGCCGGAGTTGGACAGGATCGCGCCATCCTTCATGTTTTGGATGTGGTGCCAGTCGATCACGTTGATGTCGCCGGTGGCCGAGCAGAAGATGTGGCCGATGCGCGCCGCCTCGTCCATCGGCATCACGCGGTAGCCATCCATGACCGCTTCCAGCGCGCGCAGCGGGTCAACCTCGGTCACGATCACGTTCGAGCCCATGCCCTGCGCGCGGCTCGCGATGCCGCGCGAGCACCAGCCATAGCCACCCACCACAAAGTTCTTGCCCGCGAGCAGAACGTTGGTGCCCCGGATGATCCCGTCGATCGTGCTCTGGCCGGTGCCGTAGCGGTTATCGAAGAAGTGCTTCGTCTGCGCGTCGTTCACCGCGACGATGGGGAAGCGGAGCGCCCCATCCTTCGCCATGGCGCGCAGGCGGATGACCCCCGTGGTCGTCTCTTCCGTGCCGCCGATCACGTTTTCCAGCAGCTCCGAGCGCTTGCTGTGCAGCATCGCTACCAGGTCCATCCCGTCGTCCATCGTGATGTTCGGCTTGATGTCGAGCACCGCGTTCAGGTGCTGGTTGTAGGTTGCGGTGTCCTCGCCCTTGATGGCGTAGACCGGCATCTCGTAGTGCGAGACGAGCGCGGCGGCGATGTCGTCCTGCGTGGAGAGGGGGTTGGAGGCGCTCAGCGCCACCTCCGCACCGCCCGCGATGAGGATGCGCATCAGGTTCGCCGTCTCCGAGGTGACGTGCATCGTCGCCGCGACGCGGATGCCATCGAAGGGGCGCTCCCGCTTGAAGCGCTCCTCGATCAGGTCGAGCACCGGCATCTCTTTCGCCGCCCAGCGCATGCGAAACAGTCCCTTTTCGGCCAGGTTGATGTCTTTAATGTCAAAATCAGCCACAGTGTTACTCCTTGTTAATTTAAATCACTTTTTGAGTCGATTGTTTGCTTCAATTTGCCAGCAGCGCGCGCACCGGCTCCGCATTGCCGTAGACCTGCTCGAAGCGCTCTATGAACGCTTCGATATCGTACTGCTGGCTCTGCGTACCGATGCTTTCCAGGCAGTAGGTAGCAGCGAGCGCGCCCACCTTGCCCGCTGTTTCCCAATCCGCGCCGCCGATATAGGCGCGCAGAAAGCCGCCGCGAAAGGCATCGCCCAAGCCGGTGGGATCCACCACGTTGTCGGTCAGCGCGGGGGGGATGTCGCGGGTGGCATCATTCAGGATGGTGATGCCCTGCTCGCCCCGCGTCACCACCAGGTTGCTCGTCAGCGCGTGAATCGCGTCGCTGTCGAGCCCGGTCTTCTTCTCGATCAGGCCCAACTCGTAATCGTTGACGATCAGCATCAGCGAGCCGTCGATCCCTTCCAGCAGCTCTTCCTTGCTCAGCCGGACCGTCTGCTGGCTGGGGTCGTAGATATAAGGAAGCCCCAGTGCCTTGCACTCGCGCACCGCCTTGGCCATCGCGTCGGGCGCGGTGGGGGAGATGACCACGAATTCGATGGCCTCCGGGTTCAGATCGTACAGGGAAAGCTGCGCCGCGTCCCCCATCGCCCCCGCATAAAAGGAAGCGATCTGCCGGTTGCCCAGGTCGGTGTTCACGAAGAAGGAGGCGGTGAACTTGTGGTCGAGCACGAGCACCCCGCTCGTGTCCACCCCGTGCTGCTCCAACCACTGACGGTAATCGCCAAAGTCCTGCCCCACGGTGCCGAAGAGCAGCGGGGTCGCGCCGAGCAGCCCCATCGTGTAGCCGATGTTTGCCGCCACGCCGCCCCGCTCCTTGCGCATCTCATCCACCAGGAAGGAGAGGCTCAGGCGGTCCAGCTGATCCGGCAAAATGTGTTCGTTGAAGTGGCCTGGAAAGCGCATGATATAGTCATACGCGATTGAGCCAACGAGAACTACTTGTTTGGTCATTTCCCCTCTTTTGGGTTACAGATTGCAGATCAAAAATTGCAGATTAGTGTTGTACTTCGATGAAAATTGTTATAGATGCCACACCAATCTGTAATTTGCAACCTGCAACCTGCTAATCTGAAATCGCGTCCGGCGAGACGGTGCGGCCCGCGCGGCGATCCGCCTCCGCCTGCTCCACCACCCTGGGCAGGTTTTCCGCAAAGGGCGGGTAAACCGGACCGTACTCGGTGATGATTGCCGTGACGAGGCGGTTGGGTGTGATGTCGAAGGCGGGGTTGCCCACCTTCACGCCGATGGGCGCGATGCCCAGTGGGTCGTTGTCGGGGTGCGTCACCTCGCGCGGGTCGCGCTCCTCGATGGGAATCTCGCGACCGGTCGCGGTGCGCAGGTCAATCGTCGAGGTGGGCGCGACCACATAGAAGGGGATGTCGTTGTCCTTCGCGACCGCCGCCAGCTTGTAGGTGCCGATCTTGTTCACCGCGTCGCCGTTGGCAGCGATGCGATCCGCGCCGACCAGCACAGCATCCACCTGGCCGGAGAGCATGTAGTAGCCCGCCGCGTTGTCCGCGATCAGGGTGTGCGGGACCCCCCAGTTCATCAGCTCCCAGGTGGTCAGGCGCGCCCCTTGCAGGCGCGGGCGCGTCTCGTCCACCCAGACGTGGATGCCCTTGCCCTGCTCGTGTGCCGAGCGGATCACGCCCAATGCCGTGCCCCAATCCACCGTGGCCAGGCCGCCGGTGTTGCAGTGGTGCACCACATTGGCATTGTCCGGCAGGAGCCGCGCCCCGTACGCGCCCATCGTCTGGTTGATCAGCACATCCTCATCGGCGATTCGCTTGGCCTCGCGCAGCAGGGCATCCCGAATCGTGTCCAGGTCGTCGCTCTCGATGGCGTGCGCGGTATGAAGCATCCGCTCGATGCCCCAACGCAGGTTGACCGCGGTGGGTCGCGCCGCGTACAGATGGTCGTGCGCCGCTTCGAGGTCGCGCAGCAGCTCGTCCACGCTTTGCGCCTCGCTTTGCCGCGCCGCCAGCGCCATGCCAAACGCCGCCGCCGCGCCGATGGCGGGCGCGCCGCGAATCACCATCGTGGTGATCGCCTCGGCGACCTCACGGTAATCGTCATAGTCCAGCCAGCGCTCCTCGTGCGGCAGCACGCGCTGGTCAATCATGCGGACGGTGCCGCGCTCGTCATTCCACTCGATGGTTCTCATTGATGTAGTTCCGGGTCTAGTGTCCACAGTCGTCGTTGAGGCAATGGCCTAGCACGCCGCCCCCGACATCGGATCAAAAACAAAAAAATCCCTCACCCACAGGATGAGAGACCTTCGCACACGCGATAGCTATAGCGCAACGGGGTTGATCGGTCCCTCATCTTTCAGGAGGCGCAACCGAGACCTCGGCGCAACCTGCCGGATTTGGCACCTGGCGCGGCTCCCCGTTGCAAAGACCTGTCGGAAGCACGCTGGTTGCCGGGGGTTCATAGGGCCGGTCCCTCCCCCCCTCGCGATGAGTGGTTTGTTTTTCAATTGACAGGGGTGTAGTGTATGGATAGCGGTCGGTTTTGTCAAGAATGGCGCGGGCGCAAGGAGATTTCGGATTTGGGGAAGCGCCGCAAACAGCCCGCGCGTTCCCATAAAGGGCATGTAGAGCAGGATCGGCAGGATGGGAGGATTACGGCATGTCGCAATACAACCAGCGCGTTCCCGTAAGGGTACGGGCGGGCGAGATGCCCGCGCTTCTACTCCTCACCCTCTCACCCTCTCACCTTCATCACCCCCTCACCCCCTCACCTTCATCACCTCCCTCACCAACGGTCGAGATGCCGCGCTCGCAAAGTATGCTAGAATAATACCCTACAAGCGAGGGTAGGGGGGGCAAGGTCGCCCCGTGCAAAGGAGCGATAGCATGGCAGACAACAACGGGCGCTCTGCCCGCAATGGCCGAGAGGCGGTGATCGTGAGCGCCGCGCGCACCCCCATCGGGCGCTTTCAGGGCTCGCTGGCGGAGGTGCCCGCGACGGAACTGGGCGCTACCGCGATCCGCGAGGCAGTGCGCCGCGCGGGCATCGACGGGGCCGATGTGGACGAGGTGCTCATGGGAAACGTGGTGCAGGCGGGCGAGGGGCAGGCCCCCGCGCGTCAGGCGGCGCTCAAGGCGGGTCTGCCCAATAGCGTGAGCGCGACAACGATCAACAAGGTGTGCGGCAGCGGCCTGAAAACCGTGATGATCGCCGCCTCGGCCATCAAGGCGGGCGACGGTGACATCTATGTGGCGGGCGGGATGGAAAACATGAACCAGGCCCCCTACCTGCTGCCCAAGGCGCGCTTCGGCTATCGGCTCGGCAATGCGGAACTGGTGGACGCGCTGATTCTCGACGGGCTCTGGTGCGCCATCGAGCAGCACCACATGGGCAACAGTGCCGAGTGGATCGCGCGGGAGTACGAGGTCACGCGCGAGGAGCAGGACGCCTTCGCGCTGCGCTCCCACCAGCGCGCGGCGGCGGCATCGCAGGGCGGGAAGTTCAAGGACGAGATAGTTCCGGTCGAGATCAAGACGCGCAAGGGCACGCAGGTGGTGGACAGCGACGAGGCGATCCGCCCCGACACCTCGATCGAGGCGCTCGGCAAGCTGCGCCCCGCCTTCCTGGAGGAGGGCACCGTCACGGCGGGGAACGCGCCGGGCCTGACCGATGGCGCGGCGGCGGTGGTCGTCATGAGCCGCGAGGAGGCAGAGCGGCGCGGCATCCAGCCGCTGGCGCGCGTGGTGGATTACGCGCAGGCGGCGGTGGAGCCGCTGGCGCTCTTTGCCGCGCCCATCTATGCAGTCAAGAAGCTGGCTGACAAGATGGGGGTTGGCCTGGATCATTGGGAGCTGATCGAGATGAACGAGGCCTTTGCCTCGCAATGCCTGGCGGACATGCAGGGGCTCGGGATTGACGGGGAAAATGTCAACGTGCATGGCGGCGCGATCGCGCTCGGCCACCCCATCGGCGCGAGCGGCGCGCGCATCCTCACCACCCTCATCTACGCCCTCCGCGACCGTGGGCTGACGCGCGGCCTCGCGACCCTCTGCCTCGGCGGCGGCGAGGCGGTCGCTATGTCCATCGAGTTGGAAGCGTGACCCTGAAATGGTTGCAGATTGCAGATTCACAGATTCACGGATGACGGCTAAGGGATTGCACAGCACGACTTTGCTCTTTTGCTCTTTCTCTGCATTCCGACTCCGTTATCCGTCCTCTGTTCTCTGTTCTCCATTCTCGCGTTCCTGAAATCCGTAAATCTGCAATCTGAAATCCGAAATCTGCCCTCTGATGACCGACCATCCCCTTCACGCTTCCAACGCCGCCGCCATCGCCTCCGCCCTGTGGGACAGCGCGGATTTTGAGGGCGCGGGCCGCCACTACGAGCGTGCCCTCCAGGAAAACCCCGCCGACCTGGAGGCGCTGCACGGGTTGGGCCGCCTGCGCCTCGCGCAGAACGAGCTAGCCGGTGCGGCGATGCTGCTGGAGCAGGCACTCGCGCTCGCGCTGCACCTGCCGCACAGCCAACGCGACGAGTTGGCACAGCGCATCCGCCGCGACCTCGCGTGGGGCCTCTACCGATTGGAGCGCTTTGACCTAGCCGCCGAGCAGATGGCCCATCTGCCGGAGGGGGAGGCGCTCGCCGCGCAGCTGCGCGCCTTTGGCGACCGCGCGCCGTACCGCCTCCCGCCGGATGTCGAGGAGCTGGTGATTCCCTTTTTGGGCACCGACCCGCTGCCGGTCATCGGCCTGACGATTGGCAACCAGGAGCACCCCTTCGTCATCGACACCGGCTCCAGCCAACTGGTGGTGGACAGCTCGCTCCTGCGCGAGTTGTCGCTGCCCAACTTTGGCACGCGCGAGGCGACCTTCGCGAGCGGGCAGCGCGCGCCCATCGGCCACACCATCGTGCCGACAGTGGGCTTGGGCGAGACGACGATCCGCGACGTGCCCGCCGAGGTGATGGATGTGCGCCGCTTCGCCCCGCAGATCAGCGGCTTTATCGGGACCAACTTTCTGGCACGCTTTCACCTGCTTTTTGAGTGGGAGGGGGAGGTGCTTCGCCTTCGCCCGCGTGGGCGTGCCCCTTTTGCGGAGTGGGGAACCATGGAGCGGGTTCCCTTTCTCTTTTTTGACAGCCACCTGCTTCTGGCGCGTGCTACCCTGAACCAGCACGAGACGATGGCCTACCTCGCGAGCGGGGTGACAGGCGGAGGTTTTCTGGTGCCGACCAGCACGGTGCTTCAGGCCGGGCTGACGCGCGAAGAAGCGGTACGAGAAGGGATCGGGGCGGGCGGCGCGCTGGAGCCGCTCTCGCTGGTGCAGGCGGCGCAGCTCTGCCTGGGGGGCTGGTGCCGCACGCAGGTGACAGGGTTTGGCGGCCTATTCCCTGCCGAGTTGGAGTGGCGCTATGGCTTCCGCGTGGGGGCGCTGCTTTCCCACGAGTTCCTGCATGGGCGGCAGTGGGGGATCGATTTTGAAAATCTTTGCTTTTACTTTACATAAACTTAGAAAATATAAAAGATATATGAGAAAAGATTCACCTGAGACTCAGGACTTTTTAACTTTCTTGAGTTATAGTATCCTATACTCCTCTCAAGATGCGTAGAAAGAATCCCTACTTCCGAGCGGGGAGAGGAGGGAGCAAGGTGTGGAAGGCAGGGTAGACCCGACGTTGATGCCCGGCGCGCAGAATGCGATGTCGGTTTGCTTGAATGTCGCCCCTCACGATCGCGTTTGGATTCTGACGGACGAGGATCGAAACGAGATTGGTAGGGCCCTGGCCCAGGCCGCGCGCGAGCAGGGTGCCTCTGTAACGCTGCGCCGCATGGAAGAGTTTGGCCCGCGCCCCTTTCACGCCTTCCCCGATGCCATGCGCGACGAGCTGCGTGCGCTGGACCCGACAGTGACCCTTCTTGCAACGAGCGCGGAGCCGGGCGAGATTCGCTTTCGCCTCCCCTTTGCCCGCTTTTTGCGCCAGGAGCTTCAGGTTCGTCATGGTCACATGATTGGTGTCACGCGGGATCTGATGCAGAGCGGGATGCGTGCGAATTACCAGCGCGTGGCCGATCTCACCTTTCTCATTCGCGAGCGGATGCAGCAGGCGCGGGAGGTCCGCGTCACCTCGGAGCTGGGCGGCGACCTGCGGGTGCAACTTGACAACGAGCGCTTCCACTGGATGCCCTTCCCCGGCTTGCTCCACCAGCCGGGGCAGTGGGGCAACCTGCCCGAGGGGGAAACCTGCACCACACCCGTCAGTGTGCAGGGGACCTTTTACGCTAGTTTGCTGGGCGACTACTTTTCAAGAAAGTATGGGGTGCTCCGCTCACCGATCCTTTTTCACATTCAGGACGGCTGGGTGACGGAAATCGTGCATGAGGAGCGCGCCCTGGCCGACGAGGTATGGAGCTACCTTGACGGCTCGGTCAATGGTCGGCGCGTGGGGGAGTTCGCCGTTGGCACCAACGAGGCACTCCACGCCCTGAGCGGAAATTTGCTTCAAGACGAAAAGTTTCCTGGCGTCCATCTTGCTTTTGGGAACCCTGTTCCAGAAACGGCCGGGGCTACCTGGAGCAGTGATATCCACGTGGATGCCATTGCACCTCATGGTACCATCTACGTAGATGGTGAGCCTTTGATGCGGGACGGAAAATTCCTCTTGTAGGGGTCCTGTGTCGCTTATTATTGAGGCTTATAGCAAGCTTGTGATGTCGGGTACCTCTCGTGCAATTTCAACGAGGAAGTTGCTTATCGAAAAGGATATGAACCTGTAACTAATGGCGGGGGGCACTCGGTGCCTCCCTTTTCGGCGTTTTACGCTTCCTTGTACCTGGTCTAGCCAAAAAGCGCTTTCGTATTTGTGCCACCAACAAATTTTAAGGATTTCAAAATGAACCGAGTATTACCCCCCAATCAGTATGGCCGATTTGCCATCTTTATCGATGGCTCTAACTTGTACCACACCATTCGTGATCTTGGTCTCCATGTGGATTACCGGCGGCTGTTAGAGCACTTTTGTGAGAAGGGATGGTTGGTTCGTGCCTTCTACTACACCGCCCTGCTTGAGGGCGATCTGACCCCTGACTGGCTGATCCGCCTAACCGACTGGCTCTCCTACAACGGCTTTAATGTCATCACCAAGCGCGCCAAGATCTTCCGCCGCCGCGTGGCCGACGAAAACGGCTCCATGCACTGGGTGAGCGAGGTAAAGGGCAACGTGGACATCGAGATGGCCGTGGACATGCTCACCCTCGCCGAGCACTGTGACACCATCATCCTCTTCAGCGGGGATGGCGATTTTGTCAGCCTGGTGGAAGCGGTGCAGCGCAAGGGGACGCGCGTGGTGATTATCAGCAGCGAGAAGACGAGCGATAGTACCGTGGCCGACGAATTGCGCCGACAGGCTGACGAGTTCATCGAGCTGACGACTATCGCGGAGGATATCCGCATGCTGGACCGCGAGCCCGTGACAAATAACCGCTAGCCGGTTCCGCCCATGGGGTCGCTTTGGTTGCTTGGCCTTGCGCTACTGATCCTGCTCCTGGGTGGCGTGCTCATCGTGGTGGCGAGCCGCCGCCACGCCACTGCCTCACCCGAGCGGGCAACGCCGGGCATGGCAGCGATGGGCTATGGGGTGCAGCGCTGGGAGCGTGATTTGGCGCTTTGGCGCGGCACGCTGCGCCGCCTGCACATTCAGGCGACGCAACAGACACCGCCCTCGGACGCCTTGCAGCAACAGATCGCACAGGCGGAGAGCCGTATCGCGGAAGCGGAGCGGCAACTGGCGGCGGCTCGCCACACGCCACCCTGACCCGCCCCAAACAGGTACAAACTAAAAGAGGCTCCTGGCATCACGCCAGGAGCCTCTTTCGTTGTACGCTACAGCGCCCTTTTTACGCGGCGCGATGGCCCGCCGTCGGGGTGTGGTTGCGCGCCCGCCAGGGAAGGAAGCGCGAAAATTCGCCCAACTCCCACGAGACGAGCAGCGGGGCCGCGTTGAAGATCGAACTATAGGTGCCCGAGATGAGCCCGATGATCAGCCAGAGCACAAACTGACGAATCGTCTCGCCGCCGAACAGATAGACCGCCGAGAGGGTGAAGAGGGCGGTCAACTGCGTGTTGATCGAGCGGTCCAGGGTCTGCACGGTGGAGAGGTTGACCACCGACGTGAAGGGCAACCCCCGGTGCGTCACCAGGTTTTCCCGCACGCGGTCAAACACCACGATGGAGTCGTGCACGGAAAAGCCGATGACGGTCAGCAGTGCCGTCAGGAAGAGCGCATCCACCTCCCAGCCAAGGAAATGGCCGGTCAGCGCCGCGATGCCGAGCACCACGCCCACATCGTGCAGCATCGCCAGAATCGTGACAACCCCGTAGCGGAAGGGGTGCTCCATGTCGCGGAAGGCCAGCGCCAGGTAGAGCAGGATGCCGATGGTGGCAGTCAGCACGGCAAAGACCGCCCCCTGTGTCACCTCGTTCCCGACCGATGGGCCAACCGCCTCGAAGCGCTGCTCGATTGGCGCGCCGCCGTAAAGCTCGCCGAGGCGGCTCTGGATCACATTCTTCTGGTCGTTGTCCACCTGGGGCAGTCGGATCAGCACGCTGTTGTCCTCGGACAACTGCACCGTCGTTCCGGTGTAGCCCAGAGTTTCCAGCTCGGTACGAATCTCGCTGGCATCCAGGGAACTCGTTGGGGCCTCAAAGCGCAGGTCCAGCAGCGAGCCGCCCGTAAAGTCGATCGAGAGATTCAGCCCCCACATCAGCAGGGCGATGAGCCCCGGCAGGATGATGAGGGTCGATAAGATATAGAAATAGTAGCGTTTGCCGATAATGTCGAACAACTTGCTCTCCTGCTTTTTGTTACGGGTTAACCCCAATCTTCGTTTTCGTACGAGGGCTGCCCCTCATCGCGCGCGGCGGGGCGATCCAACACCGTCATCTCCTCGGCGACGAGTTCCACCCGATATTGCCGCTGGGCCTCCGCATCTTCCCAACTGCGGGTTTGCAGGCTCCCCTCCACATAGACCAGACGGCCCTTGGAAAGAAGCTGGCTGCAAATCTCGGCCAGATCGCGCCACGCCACCACGTTGAACCACTCGGTAGCCTCGCGGCGCTCGCCCGCGCTGGTGGTCCACTGCCGCCCCACCGCGACACTGAAGCTTGCCACCGGCGTACCAGTCGGGGTGTAGCGCAACTCTGGCTCGCGCCCCACATTGCCGATGATCATCACCTTGTTCAATCCCCGCGCCATGACAAGCTCCGTTTGGCTACCGATTGTTTAACAGGCCCTCGGTTGGGCGCGCGGGCATGTTGCCACACCGCGCGCCCCACGCACAGAAAGGGGCGACCCAAGCCGCCCCTTTCTATAAAAGTGTTATACGCCGAACCACCAGCGGTTGTCGGTCGCCCACACCTGCATCAGCGCGGAAAGGAAGGTGCGCGTGATGGTGATGGCGGTGAAGAGCGAGACGAGCACGCCGACCGCCAGCGTCAGCGCGAAGCCCTGCACGATGCTGGCCCCAAAGTTTGCGCCAAACAGAAACAGGATGGTGCAGGTAATCAGGGTCGAGACGTTGGAATCGCGGATCGAAGGCCAGGCGCGGTCGAAGCCGGTGCGCACCGCCGCGCGCAGGCTCTTGCCGGAGCGAAGCTCCTCTTTCATGCGCTCGAAGATCAAGATATTCGCGTCCACGGCCATACCTACGGAAAGCAGGAAGCCCGCGATACCGGCCAGCGTCAGGGTGACAGGGATTAGCTTGAAGAGCGACATCACGATTGCGGTGTAGATCAGCAGCGCGACCACCGCCAGGATGCCCGGCAAGCGGTAGTACAGGATCATGAAAATGCCAACCGCGATCAGGCCGATGAGGCCCGCCAGCAAACTCTTTTCCACCGAGTCGGTGCCCAGGGTCGCCCCGACCGTGCGGTTCTCGATCACTTCCAGCGGCACCGGAAGCGCACCGTACTTCAGCTGGAGCACTATCCCTTCCGCTTCCTCCACGGTGAAATCCCCCTCAATGACCCCGGAGCCCGGAATCTCGCTGCGGATTACCGGCGCGGAGATCACCTGCTTGTCCACCGTGATCGCCATGAAATTGCCCACGTTCTCGCGCGTAAAGTCCGCCAGCTTTTGGGCGGGCTCCCCATCCTTGAAGGCAAACTGGATAATCGGCTTGTTGGTAGTCTGATCGTAGACCACCGCCGCGCTGTTGGGCTTCAGGTCCGCGCCGGTCAGCACCGTATCGAAGGTGGGGATGTTAGGGTCCTGCGCCGACTCGTCTTGCAGGCTGGTGTTGATCTGTTGCCCCGCTTGCAGGGGGGTGCTCCCCGCATTCACAAATTCCATCAAGCCGGTGCCACCAAACGCCTCGACGGCGCGGTCGGGGTCGTCAATACCCGGCAGCTCCACCAGGATGCGGTCATTGCCCACACGCTGGATCACCGGCTCGCTCACCCCGAGGCCGTTGACGCGGCGCTCGATGATCTGCTTGGCGGCTTCCATCTGGGCAGCGTCCACCGTCTGCCCCTCGGGCATATCGGCTTCCAGCACCACGCGCAACCCGCCTTGCAGGTCCAACCCCAGGTGGTACACCACGCTCTCGTACACACGGTTCGCCAGCTCGACACCCCCCACATGGGGAAGGGCGATGTAAGACGCCACAGCAGCTAGCAGGAAAATTCCCACCAGAGACCATACGGTTCGACGTTCCATCCGCGCTCTCTTTCAAAAAATAAAGGCCCGCCCCACGGGCGATACGCCCTGTGCGGCTGCCACACAACAAAAGGAAAACCGCCGTCTGAGAGCGGCGGCTCGATAGGCGGATTATAGCGCTGATGGGGGCTGTGTCAAAGCAGTCCAAGCTCTAGAAACGTGGGGGCGGTGGGGCAGTCGTTGTGATGGACGACCGACGACGGACGACCGACGACCGATAGATCCCCTTTTGGTTTGCGACGACTACTCATCGTTCATCACTCATCACTCAATCTGTATGAAGTTAAGGATGCGCAAGGGATCTGATCACGGGCTTGGAGGGCTCAGGCAAGAGTTGGATGAGGGGGGAAAGCGGGGTATGCGGGCGTCCGCGAAGGCGGACGCGTTGGCCGCATGGCCCATCAGCACCGACCGCTGCGCGAGTCCGTGGCTGCAACCCGCCACACGTCTCTGGGCGAAACACGAGGGGAAAAATCCCTGCCTTACTTTGCCGCTTCCCACAACTCCCATTCTTAACTTAATCACATTGACTCATCACTTCGTGCTCCGCGCTCCTCGCTTTGTACTCTGCCCTACTTTGTATATCATTGCTCGTTGCGTTTCACACAATAAAGAAGGCACGAGCTTGGCACGGCGCTTGGTCGCGCTTTGTGGGCGTGCGGCTCAGTTGAATGAGGTTGTCCATGGATCCTGTTGCATTCTCGATCGGGCCACTGGTGTTCCGGTGGTACGGCTTGTTGATCGTCGGCGGTGCGCTATTTGCCGCTTGGGTGGCGTCCAAAGAGGCGGTGTGGCGCGGGCAAGACCCCGATCATGTGTGGGATGTGTTTGTGTGGGCGCTGCTCGGCGGCATTTTGGGGGCGCGCCTCTACCATGTGTTTTCAAACCCGGCGGACACGCAGACCGGCGCGTATTATTATTTTGTGCAAAACCCCCTCACCACCATCTCGCTTTTTGGGCTGGAGCTTCCCTTTCCGCGCGCGCTCGCCATCTGGGAGGGTGGGTTAGGGATTTACGGGGCGATTTTGGGCGGGGCACTGGTGGTCTGGCTGTACACGCGGCGGCACCATCTGTACCTGCCTACCTGGCTCGACATCGGCTCGATTGGCCTGGTGACGGGGCAGATCATCGGGCGCTGGGGCAACTTTTTCAACCAGGAATTGTATGGCAAGCCGACGACCCTCCCGTGGGGGATTTCTATCGATCTGGACCGGCGGCTGGCCCAGTATGCCAGCCTGCCCGCCGACACGCGCTTTCACCCCGCCTTCCTGTACGAGTCGCTGTGGAGTGCGATGGTGCTCGGGGTGCTGCTCTGGATCAGTCGCCGCTACCCGGAGCGGCTGCGCCCGGGGGACATTTTTTCGCTTTACCTGGTTCTGTACGGGATTGGTCGCTTTCTTGTCGAGTTCCAGCGCCCCGACGCGTGGCGCTTCGCGGGGCTGCCCGCCGCGCAATGGTTCGGCATGGGCATTGCTCTGTTAGGGATGTTCCTAATTTGGCGACGTCGCCAGCGACCGCAGGAGGTTCCCTACCTAGAGGGGCGGGAAACGCGCGGCCAGCGCAAGGCGCGGCTCCGTGCCGAGCGCAAGGTACAGGGGTAGAACAAGGTGCGGGCGCGGCTTGCCTCCTCCCTGTGGGGGAGGGGCGAGCCCGCGCGGCAGCCACCCCTTGATGCAACCAGTGGACAAATCTGACATGCTATCTTCGAAAATTAGTCGCTATTTAACACACCTTCTCACTTTTCTAGGGCTTTCTTTGATGCTGCTTGGCGGCTTGATGTGGTGGCGGCAAAGCCGCCTGGAAGCTGCCCTGTTGAGCCAGGAAGATCGCGTGCTGCTGGCGGTCAGGGCGGAGCCGAGCGACCTGATCACCCCGGCGGTGCTCCCCGAGTCGCCCGCGCAGGTGCAGCGGATAGCGCTGCCGACCATCACCGCCGCGCCATCGCCCACTGTGGACCCCGCGAGCCTGGTCGCAAACGAGCCGACCCCTGCGGTGACACTTGAGCCGCAGCCGACCCCTACGGAAAATCCCTTTCCGCCTGCCGAGGCCATCCCCTCGCACATCATCGCCCCACAGATTGGCCTGGATGCCAGCGTGATCGAGATGGGCTGGCAAGTGTTGACCGATGCAAGTGGGACGCAATACAGCGAGTGGATGGTGCCGTCCGGCGCGGCTGGTTGGCACAAAAACTCGATGCTGCCGGGGCACGGGGGCAACACGGTGCTGAGCGGCCACCACAACGTGGATGGGGAGATCTTCCGCTACGTGGCCGATTTGGAGCCGGGCAACGAGATCATGCTGGAGGCGGGCGGGCACACGTACCGCTATCAGGTGCAGGAAAAGTACATCCTGAAGGAGCGTGGCGAGCCGATTGAGGTGAGGCGCGCCAACAACAAATACATCGAACCCACCCCCGACGAGCGTTTGACCCTCGTCACCTGCTGGCCCTACGAGACCAACACGCACCGTGTGGTCGTCATCGCCCGTCCCATCGTCGCGGTGCCGCTCGCCCCGGCTGGCGTGGGGGAGTAGGAACTCGTGGGAACTCGTGGGAACTGTACAGAAGAAACGGCGTTTTCCCGCTTCTCATTCATCACTCAGCACTCATCGTTACTCGCTTCTTACCACCCACTGCTCCCAGACATCCTCTAACCCTGTCCCGTTCTCCGCTGCGACCTCGTCAAACAGCGCTACCAGATCGGTGGTGGTGGCCTCGCGAAAGGCGAAGCGCGTGGTGAGGCGGCGCATTGCCTCCCCGAAGGGTGCATCACCCAGCCGCAGGCGCAGGTCGTCAAAGAGAATCGCGCTGGCATAGTAGGTGGGGCCGCGATAGGTGAGCCAGTCCGAGTAGCCGTAAAGCGGCAGGTTGACCCCGACCGGTCGGCGCGCCAGGACTACCCGGTACTCGGCTTCCCACCGCGCGCGCTGCGCCTGAGCCGCCGCCTCGCCCCGCACGTGCGCCAGGTAGCGCAGCTGCGCGTAGGTTGCCAGCCCCTCGTCTAGCCAGGGTTCCTGCGTCACATCGTTCCCCACAAGCGCGTAAAACCACTGGTGCGCGATCTCGTGTGGGATGAGAAAATCCGTAGCCGCCTCGTCCGCCTGTGCCCGCTCCTCCCCGTCGAAAAGCACCAACCCTGGGTACTCGTAGCCGCCAATCGGCACCTGCGCCTCGATCAGGTCTAGCTGCGCGTAGGGCGGCGGGCCAAACTCCGCCACAAACGCGGCGAGCGCGTTGGCTGCAATCGTCGCCGCTCGCTCCGCGCTGAAGCGCGCCGCCGCTGCCTCCACATAGGCGGCAGGCCAGTAGCGCAGCGTCACCCCCTCCACCTCCTGCTCGATGGGGCGTGCGCCCGCTGGCAGCGTCACCAGCGCCACGTCCCGCGCGGGCCCCGTCACGATGTGCAGACGATTCCCCTCGCGCCCCACCGTCTCGCCGGTGCTGACCAGCGTCAATGTGTCGGGTACGCTCAGAAAAAGGTCCCACAGCGCGGCGGGGCTGCTGACCGCATCCCCCACGCGCGGCACCGGCGCGAACCGCCATGTCGCCCCGTCGCGCAGCGCAAGCAGTGGGAAGGGCGAGCCAAACACCCCGATTCCCTGCGCCACCTGCTGGATGCCGTAGCCCTGAAAGGCCCCCGTCGCCACCGTGGTTTCAAAGTCCAGGGTGAGCGTGACCGCCCCGCCCGTGGGTAGAGGGCTTGGCAGCAGCACGCGCAGCGCGCTGCCGTCGCCCTCCACGCGCGTTTGGGCAAGTTGACCGTCCACCCGCACCCCCGTCACCTCCATGCGCGACCCCGTGTAGATACTCGATGCGTTGCCGTACAGTCGCAGCAGCAGATCGGGCAGGGGCAGATCGCCATTGTTTGGCACGCGCAGCCGCATCCGCCCCGCGAGGGTTGGCGGGGCGAGCGTGGCCTCGATGGTGTAGTGCGGCAGGGTAGCGAGGTCGGGGGCGGCGAGCTGGGGGTGGAGCATCTGCTCCTGGTGGGCGAGCGGGGCCAGAGCCGGAAACGCGGGCTCGAGCGCGTGCGGCGGGCGCGCGTCAGCAGGGTTCGGGATGGTTGGCTCGCCCCGTGCGGGGGGCGGCGCGGGAACGGTGGCGTCCAGCAGCGCGCATGCCCGTGGCGGTGGCCGGGGCGGGCACGGGCGGGCTCGTGGACAGGGCGAGGGGCCGCGCCGCCGTTGGACGGGGCGCGGGTCCAGACGGCTCGCCCGCGCACGCCAGCAGCAGCGCCGCGACGAGGCAAAGGAACAGGGATCTCATCGGGGCACAGGCTGGCGCGAGGGCTTATCGGTCATCATCGGGCAGGGCGGGGCGCTTCGGCCAGCCCTGCCGATCCACCGGCTCCAGGTCGTCCAGAAACTGCTGGAGCAGCGCGACAAAGCGCTGCGGCTGCTCGACGGGGGTCATGTGGCCTGCCCCCGAAACGATTTCCAACTCGGCGGCGGCGAGCGCGGCCTGCATCTGGCGCGCGGCCTCCGGCGGGGTGAGGCGATCTTCCTCGCCTACAACGATCAGGGTGGGGCGATTGACCCGCGCGAGCGTCTCCGTCGAATCGGGGCGCGCGGCCATCGCGCGCTGCGCGGCGGCGATGCTCTGCGGGGCAGTTTTTGCCATGATCTCGCGCCACTGCGCGCGCAGGGTGTCAGGAGCCTGCCGCGCGAAGAGCTTTTCCGCCATCTCGTCGGCGATGGCTTGGCTGCCCTCGGCCAGCGCTTTTTCGGCAGAAGTGTGGCGATTCCGCCTGCCCGCCTCGTCGTCCGCCTGGTGGCGGGTGTCGGCGAGCACCAGGGCGTGGACGCGCTCGGGAAAGCGGCGGAAAAACTCAAAAGCGATGTAGCCGCCCATCGAGAGCGCCACCAGCACCACCGGCCCCTCCTCGCCAATCTCGTCCAGCAGGGCCGCCAAGTCCTCGGCGTAGCGGCCCATGCTCGCCTCGGCGCTGCCCTCGCTCTGCCCGAAGCCGCGCAGGTCGGGGAGGATCAGCCGATAATCGTCCTTCATCGGCTCGATCAGCGGCTCCCACAGCTTGCTGGACAGGGGAAAACCGTGGATAAAGAGCACGGGCTGTCCAGCCCCGTGAAGCTCGTAGTAGATCGACAGACGGTCAATGGTGGCGTGCACGGCGCTGGCTCCTTTGGGTGGGAACGGGTGGGAACTTGGGACAGTCGGGCTTTCCTGTGGCTCAAGGCTATCAGGGTTGGCAGGGTACGAGCAAGATGCAGACCTCTTGCCTCGGCGACAGGGTGTTCTGGCGGGGGCGAAGGGGTTTGACAGCCCTTTCGGGCGGGCGTATAGTTGCCAGCCTGGCAGCGTCGCTGGCTGCCAGGGACCCGCTTTGTTGTGCCTTTCAGGAGTTCTATTGTGTTAACCGCGCTCGACGCGGACAGGCCCAGTCCGGATACAACTCAACATACGCTGGATTCGATCCCCTCGATGGGCTGGGCGGGAGCGCGCGTGCGGTGCCCCTGACCCCCTGACCCTGCACGGGTAGCACGGCCCTCTCCTGGCTACCCCTCGCCCACCGTGGGAGCTTGAATCCCACGGTGGGTTTTTGTTGCGGGGACACCTCGTCCCCCCGGCGCGGTCTCTCGTGCCTGCGCCCCTTCGCGACCTCACCTGATCCCCTTTGGCTGCCTGCGCGGAGCGTCCGCGCCTGTTTTGTGTGCCACTATCAGCAAGGAGAGCTAGCCATGATGACCGACGTGATCCTCGCGCCCACGCTCGTCGACCGCATCGAAACGCTTGTTGCCAACGACGGTCAGAGCAAGCCCCTCCTGCGCCAACTGCTAGCCGACCTACACCCCGCTGACATCGCCGAGATTCTCGATGACTTGAGCGGCCCGGCGCGCCTGGCGATCTTCAACCTGCTGCCGCGCGCCACGGCGAGCGAGGTGCTGGACGAGACGCACCCGTCAATGTTGCGTTTCGTTTTTGAGGGGCTGCCAGACGAGCGGCTGGCCGACCTGCTCGACGAGTTGCCGATGGATGACGCGGCGCGCCTGCTTGCCGACCTGCCCGACGAGGCAGCGGAAGATTTGATCCAACTCATGCAGCCGGAGGACGCGGCGGAGGTGCGCGACCTGCTGGCCTACGCCGATTACACCGCCGGGCGCTTGATGACCGACAAGTTTGTGCGGCTGCACAGCGAGTGGACGGTGGCGCAGGCCGCCGACTACCTGCGCCACCTCGACCCGGACACGGAAACGGTGGCGTACCTGTACGTGGTGAACGCGGCGGGGCAACTGGTGGGGGTGGTGCCGCTGCGACCGATGCTCACGGCCAAGCCGGAGCAGCGCATAGCGGAGATCATGACGCCGCGCGTGATCTCGGTGCAGGTGGACACCGATCAGGAAGAGTTGGCCGAGATCGTCGCCAAATATGACTTTTCCGCCATCCCCGTCACCGACAGGATGGGGCGGCTGCGCGGCATCGTCACGGTGGACGATGTGATGGACATCATCGAGGAGGAGGCGACCGAGGACATCCAGCGGCTGGGTGGCTCCGAGCCGCTGGATCAACCGTACTTTGCCACCCCCGTGACGACCATCGCGCGCAAGCGCATCGTCTGGCTGCTGTTGCTATTTTTCGGCGGCACCCTCACCAGCACGGTGATGCGCCTGTTCGAGGACGAGCTGGCGCAGGTGCTCACCCTTTCCTATTTTATCCCGCTGCTGATCGGGACCGGCGGCAACGCGGGCTCGCAGACGGTCAGCACCGTCATTCGTGGGATCGCTGTGGGGGACATCCAGTGGCGTAACGGCTTCCACGTCCTCGCGCGCGAGTTTTCCATCGGGTTGGTCGTGGGCGGGATTTTGGGGCTAGTCGGCTTTCTCTACGCGCTCCTTTTTTGGAAAGCCTCGTTCTCACTTTCCCTGGTGGTCGGGCTCACCCTGCCGGTCATCTGCACCTGGTCCAAAACCGTCGCCAGTTTGGTGCCGTTGGTCGCCGACCACTTCGGCATTGACCCCACCGTCGTCTCCGCCCCGCTCATCACCACCGTCGTGGACGCCACCGGCCTTGCCATCTACTTCCTGATCGCGAAGGTGCTGTTGGGGCTGTAGAACGCAGAACGAACGGCAGCAGGCAGCAGTGGGTTCCCGCAAAGCGGGTAAGGCGGCAGAACGAACGGCATGACGCAAAGGCGCAAAGGCGCAAAGGGCAAAACGCTGAGCGGGGAATGAGGTGTGGGGATCGGAACCAGCATTTTAGGAGGGGAGAGCTGAGTTTCAGTTGTCTCCCCTCCTGCTTTTAGCCCCTCTTTGCGAATCCGACGGTGCGCGGGCAAGAGGCCCGCGCGCCGAATGATCTTGCCCTCTGCGCCTTTGCGCCTCTGCGTCATGCCGTTCGTCCTGCCGCCTGCTGCGTTACAGCTCGACCTGGGTGCCCATCTCCACGACGCGGTCCGGCGGGAGCGCGAAGAAATCTGTGGCGCTGCGCGCGTTGCGGCTCATCAGGGCGAAGAGCTTTTCGCGCCAGAGCGCCATGCCGGGGCGCTCGGTGGGGAGCAGGCGCTCGCGACCCAGGAAGAAGGAGACCTGGGAGACATTGAAGGTTTGATCATGCTGCTGCGCCAGCAGTTCCAGCGCCCGCGGGATGTTGGGGTTTTCCAGATAGCCATAATGCAGAATAACCTGGAAGAAGCCGTTTTCCAGGCTACGGCTTTCCACGCGCTCGCTCAGGGGCACGTAGGGCAGGTCGTGCGTCTCGACGGAGAGCAGGATGATCTCCTCGTGCAGCACCTTGTTGTGCCGCAGGTTGTGGATCAGCGCGGGCGGGGTGCCCTTGGGATCGCTGTACATAAACACAGCGGTGCCCGGCACGCGCGTCACCTTCTCGTCGAGGAGGCGGCGCGCAAAATCCACAAAGGGTACCGTCCCCTCGCTCAAGCGCGAGCGCAGGATCGTGCGGCCCCGCTTCCAGGTGGTCATCAAGGTAAAAACGATAGCCCCGATGAGAAGGGGGAACCAGCCGCCCGCCGGAATCTTGAGAAGATTCGCACCCCAGAAGGCAAAATCGATGATGAGGAAGAAGGCGGTAAAGGCGACAGCGACCGGCAGCGACCACTTCCAGCGTTCCTTCTCGACCACGAAGAGAAGCAGCGTTGTGACCACCATCGTCGTCGTCACGGCAACCCCGTAGGCCGCCGCCAGGTTGCTGGAGGAGCCGAAAGCCACCACGAGCGCCACGCACATGACCATCAGAATCCAGTTGATCGCAGGGATGTACACCTGCCCCATCTCATCCTGCGAGGTGTGCTGGATCTCGACGCGTGGCAGGTAGCCCAGCCGCACCGCCTGCATCGTGAGCGAGAACGCGCCCGTGATGAGCGCCTGCGAGGCGATCACCGTCGCCATGGTGGCGATGATGACCACCGGATACAGCGCCCACTCCGGGGCCATCCGATAGAAGGGATTGACCACCGCTTCGGGGTGTTCCAGCAGCAGCGCCCCCTGCCCGAAGTAGTTCAGCATGAGGCAGGGGAGCACCAGGGCAAACCAGGCGAGGCGGATCGGCGCTTTGCCGAAGTGCCCCATGTCCGCGTAGAGCGCCTCCCCGCCCGTCACCACCAGGAAGACGGAGCCAAGCACCAGATAGCCGTGCCAGCCATTGCGCACAAAGAAACTGAGCCCGATCAGCGGGTTGACGGCAGCGAACACGCTGGGATGCACCAGAATCCAGCGGATGCCGAGGAGCGCCAGCACCGCGAACCAGAGCAACGTGATCGGCCCGAATATTTTGCCGACGCTCTCCGTTCCCTTGCTTTGAAAGAGAAAGAGGAACACCAGGATGACGATGGTGATGGGGATGATATAGGGCTCGAAGAGGGGGGTTGCCACCTCCAGCCCCTCCACAGCGGACAACACCGAGATGGCAGGGGTAATCATCCCGTCCCCGTAGAGCAGCGCGGTGCCGAACAACCCCAGCGAGATGAGCAGCCAGCGGCTCGATTTCCGCTCCACCCGTCGCAGCGGCGTGACGAGCGCGGTCAGCGCCAGGATGCCACCCTCGCCGCGCAGGTCAGCGCGCATCACGAAGACAAGGTATTTGACGGAGATGACGATGATCAGCGACCAGAAAATCAGGGACAGGATCCCCAGCACGTTGTCGGGCGTGACAGGCAGACCGTACTCCTCGTGGAACGACTCGCGGAATGCGTACAGAGGGCTGGTGCCAATATCGCCGTAGACGACCCCCAACGCACCCATCGTGAGGTACAACAGATACTTACCCTTTGGGTCGGCATGACCATGAGGGCGTGTCGCCAGAGGGGGCTCTGTCACCGGTTCGTTGTTTTCTTCGACCTTCAAGTCTGACATGCCGTGTAGATGTCCTTTTGTGCTGCGTCAGGTTGATTGGCTCCGCCGCTCAACAAAAAACCACAGCACGCGCTGTGGCCTGTCGCTGTTTTCCCTATGCCTACGAAGTTAGCTGACGGGTTCGAGTCGGAAAATAAGCTCGCTTTGTACCTTCCGGCACAAAGTTCACCCCAACGATTTGGTTCCTCCGCTCCCATTTGAGATGGGATTTGGCGACAGTTATTCTTTTTGATTGCCAGCATTATAGGCACAGGTTGGAGCGGATGTCAAAGCGCTCAGCCGCAAATGGAAGTGAGGCGGGGGTGGAGAAAAGCGTCAAGTTCCGGTACAATGAAAAGCCGCCCTGCCAATCCTGGAGGTACTGAGATGCACCCCGTTTACCTGGCTGACCTGACCTGGCCCGATGTGGAAGCGCTGCTCGTGACCGACGACCGCCTACTCATCGTGACCGGCGCTACCGAGCAGCACGGTCGCCACCTGCCGCTTGGCACCGACAACATCATCCCGCTGACCATCGCCGCGCGCCTGTCCGCCCGCACCCAGGTGCCCATCGCGCCGGTCATCAACTACGGGATGAGCGAGGCGCACATGGCGTTTCCGGGCACCTTCACCCTCACCGAGGATACGCTGAAGGCGCTCTACCTGGAAGTGGTGCAAAGCGCCTACCGGCAGGGGTGGCGGCGCATCTTCGTGCTAAATGGGCATGGGGGGAACCGCGCCGCGTGGGAATGGGTGGCCGCGCTCGCGACGAAGATCAAGGCAGATCTGAAGGTTTACCTGAGCCACTGGTGGACCGAGGAGCTGGTGCGCGATTTTGCGCGGGAAACGGTGGGGCGCAACGAGGGGCACGCGGGGCTGGAAGAGACGGCCGCCGTGCTGCTGACGCGCCCGCACCTGGTCCGCCTGAGCCGTGCCGAGGGGCAGGAGGACATCTCGGAGGAGATTTGGAGCCAGAGCCCCGAGGCGGTGCGCGCCGCGCTGCCCTCCGGCGCGATTGGCCTCAACCCCGCCGAGGCCACCGCCGA
Source organism: uncultured Chloroflexia bacterium (assembly GCA_963845765.1). GTDB lineage: Bacteria > Chloroflexota > Anaerolineae > Ardenticatenales > Ardenticatenaceae > CAWJTI01. Next base: position 154,929 of record CAWJTI010000008.1, on the reverse strand, counting down.
TTTTGGAGAGCAGATGGTGGAGCGGCTCGTGCGCGACTACCAGCTTCTACTTGATGGGGAGTGGTGAATGGACATAGAGGCGCGACGTAACGCGCCCCTACTCCGCACTTTCCTGGACGAGTGGCAGATGGATGGTAAAGGTGCTGCCTAGCCCCTCCTCGCTCTGGACGCTGATGGTCCCATCGTGAAGCGTGATGGTTTGTTTGACAAGGTAGAGACCTAGCCCCAGCCCCTCCACCGAGACCTGCTCCACATTGTCGGCGCGGTAGAAGCTGTCAAAGAGGTGCGGTAGGGAGTTGGCAGGGATGCCGATGCCGCGGTCACTTACGGTAAGCCGCGCCTGCGCCCCCTCCTGTGCCAGGTGGAGCTGGATCGTCCCCCCATGGGGGCTGTATTTGATGGCATTGTCAATCAAGTTTTGTAATACTTGCTCCAGCCGTAGCGCGTTCCCTTTGATCCAGAGCGGCGCTTCCGGCAGATAGACTTCCAGCGCGTGGCGCTGGCGGAGCGGTTTGTTTTGCTCCACGTGGGAGCGGAGCAGCTCGGCAAGGTCGAGTCGGCTGCGCTCGATGGTCAGGCGACCAGTTTGAAGGTGCGAAAAGTCCATCAGCGTGCCGATTAGCTTGTTGAGGCGGTCGGTTTGCTCGCTGATAACCTGGAGAGCCCGTTGCACTCGCGGGCTCCCCACTTCTTCCTGGTGCAGCCCCTTGCGCTGAAGCAACTGGGCGTATCCCAAAATCGTCGTGAGCGGGGAGCGCAGCTCGTGCGAGGCGATGGAGAGCACCATCTCGCGCAGCCGGACCGCTTCCTGCGTTTCCTGAAAGAGACGATCCCGCTCTGCCTCGGCCTGCTTGCGGGCCGTGATATCCTTCGCCACCCCGAATACCCCCGTCGTCTTTCCCTCGACCATGACCGGGATGCTGGTCACATAGATCTCAACCCGGTGACCCGCTTTGTGGAGCAGCCCGATCTCCATGGAGTTGGGGTGCCCCTGAAGCAGCTGGTGAAAGGCATCCATCGCGCGCGGTAGGTCAGCAGGTACGATCAGGGGCACAAAGGAATGGTCTACCAACTCCTCCATTCGATAGCCGGACAAGCGTTCCAGCGCCATATTGACGCTCACAAAGCGCCCCTCGACATCGACATAAAAGACCCCGTCCGGATTGTCATAGAAGAGCGAGCGGTAGCGCCTCTCGCTTTCTGCCAGCCGCTGCGCGGCGTACGTGCGCTCCGTCACATCGTGGAAGACGTTAATCGCATGGCTTACCTCGCCCTCCTCGGTGAAGATGGGGGTTGCCCCCACGCGCGACCAGCGTTGCTCGCCAGTTTCCAGGTGGATGAAGCGCATCGTCAGCGGGGGTGGGTACTCTCCCTGAAGCGCGCGTCGCCCCGGCAGCACGCTCAGCGGGATGATCTGGCCCGCCTCATCGCGAAACTCGAAGCGCTGGATCAACTCGGCAGGCGGGGCCGCGAGGAGCGCCTCTGGGTCGGGGTAGCCAATCATGCGGGCAGCGGATGGGTTCGCATAAACAAGAGCCCCGCTGCGGTCCTGCACGGTGATCCCGTCGGCCACCCCTTGCAGGATGATTTCAAGCTGATCTTTGGATGCACGTAGCGCTGCCATTTCTCGGAGTAGGTTTGCTAGTAGGGCTTGGTTCTCGCTACACACGGGTTATATTGCATCCTTTGCCTTGGCGCAGGGCGAGTCCTCCTCCCTGGGTCAAAAGCTATGTGATAAATAAAAAGAGAGCTAGCCCACCGAGGGGGTGGGGTGCTAGCCGTGGGGCACAACAAAAAGGGGAACGACCGTGCTTTCGCAGATCAATTCCCCTCATTAGACACGCTGCCAGGTCGGTGCCAGCTGTTTAGGGGCGCTCAACAAATTGGACGTTAGCAAAGTCTCCCTGCTTGCAATAATAAACGCGCACCTTGCCATCGCTCAGCCGCTCGGCGCGCTGCCCCAGGTAGGAGACGCCGTCCTGCGCCAGAGAGAATTCATCCGAGTTGGGAACAAAGCCATCGCGGAAGATCGCCTTTTGAATCGCTGCGGTGGGGTTGAAGCGCAATTTTAGCTTCTCTTCGCCCTTTGCCAGCAGCGCCGTACCCAACGGGGTGCCCTGGCTGTTGCCGGGTGGCGGGCTGACGGGGGGCGGCTCGCTATGGCCTGCCCCGCCACCGTCTGTTACCTTGCGCGCTTTCTCATACCAGAGTCGGTAGACCACATGGACATTGCCTCGCATCTCCATGCCGCGCACCTTGTCGCTCGGCAGGCCCTCCATGTAGGCCTCGTACTTGTTGGGCATCCCCCACATTGGGTAGTTGGCAGCAGGTTCGTTGGCCGGTTTGTCGAGAGCGGTTGATTCCGACTTGTTGCCATTCTCGTTGCGGATCGTGAAGCGGTGCTGCGGGCTGTGCGGCTCCATGATGTCTATATGATGCCGCCCCCCGCTTCGATCCTCATCCAAAAATTCGATGCGGGTCAAGCGCCAATACTCGGTACCCGCCGGTGCCTGTGCCTCAGCCACCTGGACCCATTCAGGAAGGTTGATCATCTCACGCCGTTCTGCCATAGAGCCTCCGTAAGAGTGACAAGAAAAGGCCGGAACAGAGCATGGTGCAAGAGATCAACACTCCAGCCAACAGTGCGCCTATTGTCTCAAATTTTGGGGGGCATGTAAAGAGGGAAAGCGGAAAAGAGCAAGAAATAGGGACCAAAGTCCGCAACCCACGCGCTATCGGGCGGGGCAGGAAAACGGGTGATGGATTCCCCATGAGCGCCTGCTCTGCCCATGCTCGGGGTCAGCTTTCTTACATGAAGTAGCGGGGGCGCTACCAGGAAAGGAGCTGTTTCCCCGGCGCAGGGCAGAGGCAAACCTTTGCTGATTGATGCGCGGTGCGTTATAAATGGTGTTTGAATCTCACGAAGTAGCGTTCGCGCATGGAGGTAGAATGGGAAACAGTCAACCATCACGCAGATTGTTGTCCAGGTTGGGGCTCTATTTTCAGGAATCCTTTCTTGCCCCTGATCTGTGCGACGAGATACTCGTCCAGGCCCGTCAGGCGGGCGAGCGCCAGGCGACGGTGACGCTTCAGGGCGTGGAGTTGCTGGACCAGGGAACCCGCCAGACAAAGCGCCTCCAGGTGCCCGCAACGCTGTCTGCGGCGCTGCAGGAGCGCCTTCTTGCGCTTCGACCCGAGCTCGAAGCCCATTTTCGCACCACGCTGACGGGCGTAGAAGTGCCTCAGCTGTTGCTTTACCGTGCGGGCGACTTCTTCAAGCCCCACATCGATAGCATCAAAGAGTCCGAGGGGGCGCAGCACGCGCCGCGCAAAATTTCCTCGGTCATTTTTCTGAATGACAGTGTTGAGAGCAATGATGCGGGGGAGTACAGCGGTGGCACCCTGACCTTCTACCGCTTGCTCGAAGATGACCCGATGTGGAAAAACTATGGCTTCCCGCTGATCGGGAGCAAGGGCTTGTTGGTGGCTTTCCCCTCTGACATCTTTCACGAGGTGACGCCGGTTCAGGCGGGCGAGCGCTACACGGCTACCGCATGGTTTTTTTGATCATGAAGGCGACGGGTAGGGGCGGAATGCTGACCTTTTTATTCCCTGCTCCCCGATGCCCTTCCTGCTGGCGGTAAATATTGCGGGGGTACTGATTGAGTTGGAGGTGCCCCCGCCTCCTGCTGGCAATCGTTACGGTAGCCCTACACAGCATTTGCTTTTCAGGTCGAGCCACCCTAGCATGTGCGGTTAAGCTACGACCCCGCCCTCCAGGAAAGCGAGCCGCCCTGGATTGAACACGATGGCCCGCTCACCCCAACACTACACTGTGCATAGGCTCAATGAAGTTGGGACGCGTATATCGGAACTCTCAGATGGCACCCGGACGACAGAGCAAATCGTTGAGGGGCTCATGCAGGAATACGATGTAAGCGACGAAGAAGCCCATCGTACCGTGCAAGAGTTTGTAAAGGAATTGCGTCAGAAGGGTTTTGCTTGTAAGATAGAGGGGTTTTGCATTCTTGTCCCGTTCATCCCTATTCTTGAGGAAAAGTGAAAGTGAAATCTGAAGATCTTGGTAGAAAACATACAGCGAAGAAAACGTGGGTAGCGCCCGCTATCCTCCTCGAACAATCGCTGGTTGCCCGCGCACAAGAAGCAGGTACGGCAGAGGGCGACGTCTTCCTTGGTCCTCTGGTGGTATCCTGACCTTCTACCACTTGCTCGAAGATGACCCGATGTGGAAAAACTATGGCTTCCCGCTGATCGGCTCGAAGGGCTTGTTGGTGGCTTTCCCCTCTGACACCTTTCACGAGGTAACACCGGTTCAGGCGGGCGAACGTTACACGGCTACCGCATGGTTTTTTTAGCGATGATGGCTCCTTTAGACCGCTACAGGACGCTCTATCTTTTCCGGCCAACCCGTTGTGCCGCATGCCCCTCATGCTTGCTGTAGATATTGGAGGGGTGACGATCGGGTTGGAGCTCCCCTCCGACTCTTGCGTGCAATCGCTGAGGGCGCGCTATGTTGCGTTCGAGACGCAGAGCCCCCCGGCCTGGCAGTTGCGGCTGAATGTCGGCCTCCCGCTCGATCAGAGCGAGCGAGCCTGGATCACCCACGAGGGCCCGCTCACCCGTTTCCGCGTGGCGGAATACCAGGGGTGGATCGATTTCGAGCGCAAGCAGGCCCACGTGGTGGCCCCGTCGGAGGCGCTTGCCACCTCTGCTGTGGAACGAGTGATGGGCTACATCTGCATGCAGGAGCTGCCCCGTCACCACATGGCCCTGCTTTTGCATGGGGTGGGCGTTGTCGCAGCCGAGCGGGGCTATGTGTTCTTCGGGGCGTCGGGGCGGGGGAAAAGCACCGTTGGCCGCCTGGCGAGCGGGGTTGGTGAGACGCTGAGCGACGAGTTGGTGATCGTGCGCTTGCATCCTGCGGGGGCGACGCTACAGGGCACCCCCTTTTGGAGCACCGGCACCCCGACCGAGCGCATCCGTCAAGTGCGCTACCGCGAGGTGCCGCTGGTAGCCCTTTACGGGCTCCACCATGCGCGGGATTTTGTGCGGAAGCGCCTATCGCCGGGCGCAGCCATCATGGAACTCCTCACGAGTGAGAAGGTAGCAACGGAGCGGGTCAGCAGCGCCGATGCATGGCTGGCCACAGCGGAGCAACTGGTGACGCAGGTGCCGGTTTACCGCCTTGGATTTCGCCCCACATTTGATTTGTGGTACTTTTTGGGTATAACATCCGAAGGAATAAAAAACTATGATAGCTGATGAATCTGGCGTTCCGACGCATCACGTAGCGGCCACCTCTCGCATTATCGACGGCGAGGCGGTGCTTATCCATACCGAACATAACTATGTGCACATGCTTAATGAGGTTGGAACACGTGTGTGGGAACTGTCAGATGGGACTCGAACGATAGCCCAGATCGTTGAGGTGCTATTGAGTGAATACGACGTGGAAGAGGACGAAGCCCAACGTACTGTGCGGGGGTTTGTGCAGGAGTTGCGTCAGAAGGATTTGTTCGTTTAAAATAGATGTTCAAGGTTCGATCCTATCCCCGATTCTGAGGAGAAGCAAAGTGGAAGCAAAGTCAGAAAATCTTGGTAGACCGCGTACTGCAAAAAAAGTCTGGGAAGCACCGGCCATTCTTCTTGAACAATCGTTGATTGTTCGTGCGCAAGAACCAGGTACGGCGGACGGCACGGATCCCTTTCTTGGCCCCCTGGCGGCACCTAGCGTTGCAACGTAAAGGTCCCTACCTTGATGAGAGAGCCAGGCCCGTAGCATGGCGCTAGGATGATTGTGGCGTTAGCTTGCACCACCTTCCGTGTTTAGATGTAGAAGTCACATAGCAAGGCGAAATAGAACGGTTCTGAAAACCGCTTCTATTTCGCCTTCTTATATCCGCTTGAAGGGGCGCGGTTGAGCGAAGATGGTACGCTGAGGGGCTGACAACCGCGGTTCTCCCATCGACTATAGAGCTTCTAACCCGTTGGAGCAGTCCCTCTCTCGTCTACGGGCGAGACGTGTTAAGAAATGAACCGAGCCCTCCTGTTTTGGGAGGCCGTGAAGTGTGAGTAGAAGGTGGTGTGATGAAGCGTTTGCTCTTGTCGGTTTTTGTCTTGTTCGTGCTGGCGTGCCTTGGCACCGCCACCAACTCTGTCCCCACTACTCTAGCTGATGAGGCACAGCCTTCTATCGTTGAGATCCCCGTTCGCGTGCAGACCCCCGCGTACAAGGTCACGGCTGATGGGGTGAGCGTAGAGGGCTACCAGAGCAACACGGTGCCCGGTGCCCCCAATCTTCCGGTGTGGAGCACCCTTGTCGAGCTTCCCGCGACCGGCTCGTGGCAGGTCTCTTACCGGTCGGTCGGCGCGCACGCGGTTGACGGGCAGGTAGAGGTGCCGTCGGTGGCCGTGCCGGACTGGACGGGCGGGCTCCCCTCGCTCACCAACGGCGAAACTGTTCCCTCCACCGTGCCGGTGACCGAGCGCCCGGACCCCACCATCTACCAGCGTGATGCGCTGTACCCCACCGCTCCCGTGGTGATAGGCGAGGAGCAGTGGCAGCGTGGCAAGCGCCTGCTGGTGCTGCGCGCCTTTCCCTTTCAGTACAACCCGCAAACCCGCAGCCTGCTGCACCATCCCGACCTTCAAATTGTGGTGCGTGTCAGCCCCGCCGAGGTGGCAGATGTGCCCCTGCGCGCGCCCGAAACCCTGATCAACTCTCCTGCGGTCGGCCAGGGGATAAGCGGGGCGGTTCGTCTTTACACCCAGGCGCGCGGGCTGTTCAAAGTGACGTACGAGGCGCTCCAAGGGGCAGGGGTGCCGGTCTCAACCCTCACCCCCGCCACCCTTGCGATGAGCTACCTCGGCCAGAGCGTTGACATCCAGGTGGTGGGCGAGGAGGATGGGCAGTTCAATCCGGGCGATTTTGTTCTCTTTTATGCGGAGCCCTACACCGGGCGCTACATGAAGGAGAATGTGTACTGGTTGAGCTATGGCGGGGCGGCGGGGGCGCGCATCGCGCATCGGTCGGTTACCCCCTCCGGCACGGAGCCGATCGTTGACAAGGTGCCGCAACTTGCACGGGTGGAACGCAACACCATTTACATGAGCACCTTCCACCGCCCCAACGATGCCGATCATTGGTTCGACAGCGCCATGATCGTCACGGGGGCGTCAACGGTCTCGCGCATCTATGCTCTGACCCTTGACGATTACCTGACCGAAGGGAACGTCACCGTGCAGGTCCAGTTTCACGGTACCTATGACAACGCGGTAAACCCTGATCACTCGGTCAAGGTTTATCTGAACAGTCACCTGCTCGGTACCTACCAGTGGAATGGCGCGATCGACTACCTTGTTTCCGCCACCGCCCCGGCTAGCTGGCTCGACGGCTCGCCCAACCAACTCAAGTTTGAGGCGGCGCTATCACAGTTCCCGGTGGGCAGCGCGCCGCCCACCTACACGGTCTATCCCGACTGGGCGGAGGTGACCTACACCGCCCGCGCCGACGCCGAGGAGAATCGCATCCTGCTGGATCGCGTGGCCGAGGGGAGCAACAAGGTGGTGGTCAGCGGCTTTACCACGAGCGCGACAGACCCGCTACGGGTATTCGACCTGCGCGACCCGCGCCATCTGGTCCAGTTGGACAGCGTCACCGTGGTGGACAACGGGGGGACGAGTACCGCCCACTTTTGGGATCAGCCGCTCCCCAACCCCAGCTATGCCCTGAGCCGAAGCTCGGCGCTGCTTGCGCCGATACGCATCGAGGCGGACACTGCCTCGACGTGGCAAGGCCCTGGCAACGCTTACGACTACATCGCCATCGTGCATCCCTCTTTGTGGGATGCCGTCCAGCCGCTGCTCGACCATCGTGCCGCCGAGGGGATGCGCGTCGCGAAGGTCAACCTGCAGGATGTCTACGACGAGTTCAGCTACGGTCGCCTCGACCCCGAGGCGATCCGCTCCTTTTTGAGCAACGCCTACTTCAACTGGAACCAGGGCGAAGCGCCGCCCCAATACGTGCTCCTGGTGGGGGATGGGCACATAGATTTCAAGGGGTTTACCACCACCACCCTGCCCAACCTGCTTCCGCCCTACCTGCTTGACATCGACCCGTGGATCGGAGAAACCGCCGCCGACAACCGTTATGTGAGCGTCGATGGTCCCAACGATTACCTGCCCGACATGGCGATTGGCCGACTCCCGGCGCGGAACGCCGCCGACGTGAGCGCCATCGTCAACAAGATCCTGGCCTATGAGACAACCGCCCCGTCGGGAGCCTGGCAGAGCCGCGTTGTGTACGTGGCTGACAACTATGCGGATGCGGCGGGTAATTTTCATGACTTGAGCAATCAGATCCGCGACAATTGGTTGCCCCCCGCCTACGATGATCCCACCATCTACTACAATTCGGGTGTCGACCTGGACACGGGCGAGGAGATGCGTACGGCCATCAAGGGCGCGTTCAACAACGATGCCTTGATGGTTCAGTGGTTTGGTCACGGCTCTATCTACAGATGGGGTGGGGCGGCGAGTATGTTCAACACCTTTGACCCTGTCACGTTGAACACATCGGTCGAGTTGCCCTTGTCGGTTTCCTATGCATGTTGGACGAGCTATTTCATAGGGACGTACAACAACTGGCAATCGCTGGGGGAACAACTGGTTCTGGAACCGGGTAAGGGGTCGGTGGCCGATATCGGACCGACGGGGCTGCACATTGGGGGCTCGTTGCTGACCCTGGACCAAGGGTTGACCCAGGCGATCTTCCAGGATCGTATCGATCGGGTCGGGGTGGCGCTAAGCACCGCCAAAACCTACTACTTCACGAACAACAGCAGCTGGCACGATCTGATTGATACCTCCATCCTGCTGGGCGACCCGGCGACCCGCCTGCGCCTGCCCGACCTGCCGCGCCTGAAAGGGTCAACCCTTGCCGCGAGCAACAATGCACCCGCTCAGGGCACCCAGGTCACTTTTACGCTTGCGCTTGTCAATGATGGCAGCGCGAGCGCGGCCAACACGGTGGCGGAGGTAGACTACGATCAGACGCGGCTCACCATCGTGTCCGCGCCTGGGGCAAGCAACGATGGCGATAAGCTGACCTGGACGGTCGGCGCGCTTCCGGTCGGCACCACCACCCAAACCTTTGTGGTGCAGATCAATTCGGGGGTGGCGAATGGCACCTTAATTACAACCTCTGCAACGATCAGGGCCGATGGGATTTTCAATGTCCCGCTGAGCAACACCCTGACGGTAACACAGGATAGTCGACCGACACCCACAGCGACCTCAAGCCCCACGCCGAGCGCCGACGCCGAGCCCGACGCCAAGCCCAACGCCGAGCCCGACGCCAAGTGTGACACGGACCCCAACAGTCACGCGGACGCCGACCGTGACCCGGACCCCGACCGCCACGCGGACGCCGACCGCCACGCGGACCCCGACCGCGACGCGAACCCCGACCGCCACGCGGACGCCGGTCCCGACGCGAACCCCAATCGCCACGCGGACGCCGGTCCCGACGCGGACCCGAATCGCCACGCGGACACCGAGCCCGACGCGGACCCCAACCGCCACGCTGATACCGAGCCCGATCCCTAGTCAGACCCCTGCGATGGTAGTCCGCTCGGCAGGAATATTCCTTTCTTCCCAGCCGCAGGGGGAGTCGTACCTGATTACGGGGCGCGTGACCGTGCAGGATAGTGCGGGTGCGCGGGTTCGCAACGCCACAGTGAGCATCACCTGGACGTTGCCTGGCGGCGCAACAGTCACCGATAGTGCAGACTCCAACCGTAGCGGCCTCGCCTTTTTCGATCTAACGGGGGCAACTGGCCGTTACACCCTGACGATCAACAACATTGTAGTGCCGGGCTACACGTTTGACGCAAAGAATAGCATGTTGTCCAAGCGCATCCTGGTGCGCTAACCCCGCAAAGCCGGACCTTTGGAGTCGAGACGGACTAAATCCAACCGAGCAAAGCGTAGAAACCAGAGAGCGGCCAGATGTCGTCTGCTCTCTGGTTTCTTTTTTTCACCTGTGTGGCTGCCATATGAACGATCCGCTAACCATTTTGACCATAGCGCCCGCCTCTGGCATCGCGGCCTTGCGCCCTGTGGAGTGGGCGCTCCAGCAGGGGCACCATGTGGTTTTTATAGACCAGCAGCGCCCCGCCCTGACGCGCCCCTACCCGACCCTGCGCTATGCTCCGCTCCCTCGGGGGGAGCGCGTCGCGCAATCGGCGCTCGGCGCTGAGCGGGGCACGGCGGCGTTCATCTGGGCGAATGCATTGTGGATGCGGCTTCTTGCGGCGCGCTTCCGCCCCGATGTCACGCACGTGCATGGCTTCGGCAGCAACGCCATGGCCGCCGCGCGTGCGGGGATGAAGCCCCTCATCGTCTCGGCGTGGGGGAGCCTCAATGCGCTGCTTTTCCCGGAACTTGCCACCGAGCGGCAGGGGAAGCGGGCGCGCTATATATTGCAGCGGACCGACTTGCTGTTGGTGGAGCCCCTTGCGCTGATCCCCCAGATTGCACCGTTTGTTGCCCCCGCGCCGCGTGTGGAGCAACTGGTACTGGGAGTGGAGGCGGATCGCTTTCATCCCACTGTCCCTGAGGCAGCCGACTGGCGTCGGAAACTCCAGATTCCGGAAGGGGCGAAGGTAGTGCTATCGGGGCGGGGCTGGGCCCCTATTTACCAGCACCATCTGATTCTGGAAGCGTTTGCCCGCGCCCGCCCGCGCGTTGGGTCCGATACGGTGCTTGTTTTCCTCGGCATGGGGCGCACCGGCTATCAAAGCAGGGCACAGTACTATCAAGAGGCAAGGGCACAGGCGACCCGTCTAGGTGTCATGGATGCGGTGCGCTGGGTGCCTGTTGTCCCCTTCGAGCAGATGCCTGCTATCTATGGGATGGCCGATTTGGTAGTGAACTACCCCTCGCAGGATGCCTTCCCCTCGACTCTTCTGGAAGCAGCGGCCTGCGAGTGCCCCATCGTGACATCCTGGTTGCCTAGCTACAAGGGCACATTCATCGAGGACTACTGTACCCTTGTGGCACCAGGCGAGCCCGATGTCCTCGCCGAAGCGCTGGTTGAGGCGCTCAATACCCCTCATGCTGCGCAAGCGGCACGCCTCCAGGGTGCTCGGGAAGTGGTAATCTCCCAATACGCCGAGGCGCGGGCGCGTGAGCGCCTGATGGAGTTGTACCGCGAGCTTGCGTCCGATTTGTAGGCGTATTGCCCGCCCATAATCGGCTATGCCCGTGCGTTTGTTTTGTGGCTGTTAAATTCCACTAGCTTGCACTTTATTCGATTTTCAAGTAATCTGCGGTCGCTTCAGTATCCCAAGTGACTATTTTATATTTGACCTGCAACACCGTAGCGAAGGGGAGGGGAAAATCATGTTGTCGTATCGGGCTACTCATGTTCGTTTCCTGGCAGTCTGTTTTGTGCTTGTGCTTCTGTTGTCCCACATGACGAGAGGGGTAGAGGCAGCGACCGTCTCACCGTGGGGCGAAACCTATGTATTATCCTCCATCCCTAATGCTTCCTGCGCGGATGAGAAAATAATCATCAACGAACTCTCTCGTTCAACCTCGGGTAACTTGGAAACCACGGATGAATGGATTGAGCTACTCCTCGTTCAAAATTTGACAGCAACGGAGTTGCAGGGCTTTTTCTTTGGTGATTCGACAAGTTCAACTGGGGCAAAGTTTGCTGCATACCAATTCAGTAACATGGCAAGCATTGCGTCTACTTTTCCTGCCGGAACCATCATTGTTGTAGGTGGAACGACAGCACTAACAGAAGACGTTAGCTATGATCCAGCAAATGGCAACTGGAACTTAGCCTCAATACTAAAAACACGCCGTATGTTACAGAGGTTGGTACTACGAGTAACACGGGAGACTTTGCTGGTACCGATGTTGCGTGGGTTGACACCAGCAGCTCCGGCAGCACAATTTCAGCAGACGGATTTGGTGTGAACTGGGATTCAACGCCAGGGACGTTGGGAAGCAATTCTCGCGTGACTATTGGTACTACGTTAGGAGCTGTATTGAACTCTGGGTTGTCAGGTGCTTGCACGGCCAGCAATTGGAGTAGCGGTGTTACCTCGGCTCCTTCGGCGCTGACTCAGGGCGCGCCCAATGGTGGGGACAATACGGCATACATTAATACGCTACGATCTAACCTCGCCGTCACCCTCAACTCCTTCACCGCGACGGAGGCGGAGGATCACGTGCTGGTGGCGTGGGAGACGGTGAGCGAGCTTGACAACCTCGGCTTTAACCTGTACCGCAGCACCGACGAGGGGGTGATGGGCGAGCGGCTGAACGAGGAGTTGATCCCCTCGCAGGCTCCGGGTAGCGGGCAAGGCTTCCGCTACGAGTGGGCCGACTACGGGGTGAGCGCGGGGGTGAGCTATTATTACTGGCTGGAAGATGTGGATTTTGCGGGCAACACTACCCTTCACGGGCCGGTTTCGCTCTTCTATAACCCGTCGCCCACCGCGTTGACCCTCGACGCCCTGAGCGCGAGCCCGTCGCAGACCGATAACCGGGGCGGTGCGACGGCGTTGCTGCTCGCCGGGCTGGCGGGCATCGCCCTGCTGCGCCGACGGCGCTAGCATCCCCTAACAACCAGGACGAGTCGAAAGGCGCGGGAGCCATCCCGCGCCTTTTTTGTTGGGCGGGTGGCCCACCCCTTGCTACCCTTCTTGGTTGAAGACGCCATGATATGCACGCTCATCCTACCCCATACAAGCGTCATCGAAAGAAGCCATGGTTACAACAAACCACGCCGCCTTCTCTGAAATCTGAAATCTCAAATCTCAAATCTCAAATCTCCCACCGTCCCTCACCTGCCTGAAAGGATCCCCATGCCGAACCGACTGGCGAACGAATCGAGCCCCTACCTGCTCCAGCACAAGGACAACCCCGTGGAGTGGTTTCCGTGGGGCGAGGAGGCGTTGGCGCGGGCGCGGCGCGAGAACAAACCCATCCTGCTCTCCATCGGCTACTCGGCCTGCCACTGGTGCCACGTGATGGAGCACGAGAGCTTCGAGGACGAGGCGACGGCGGCGCTCATGAACGAGCACTTTGTCAGCATCAAGGTGGACCGCGAGGAGCGGCCCGACCTTGACTCGATCTACATGGATGCGGTCACCGCGATGACCGGCCACGGTGGCTGGCCGATGACAGTCTTTCTCACGCCGGAGGGGGTGCCCTTCTATGGTGGCACCTATTACCCGCCGGAGCCGCGCTATGGGATGCCAAGTTTCCAGCAGGTGCTGCGCGCCGTCGCGCAAAGCTACCAGTCGGAGCCAGAGGCGATGGGGCAGCAGGGCCAGAAGCTGCTGGATCACATCGCGCAGCGCAGCGAGCTTGCCGCGCGCGAGGGCGAGTTGCGCCCCCACCTGCTGGACCGTGCTTTCGAGCAGCTGGCGCGCCACGTCGACGCGCGCTGGGGCGGCTTTGGCACGAGTGGCCCCAAGTTTCCGCAGCCGATGATTCTGGAATTTGCGCTACGGTACTTCCGGCGCGGCGGTGACAACCGCGCCCGCCGCCTGATCGACAAGACCCTCACGCGGATGGCCTACGGCGGCATGTACGATCAGTTGGGCGGTGGCTTCCACCGCTACTCGGTGGACGAAAAGTGGCTCGTGCCCCACTTCGAAAAGATGCTCTACGACAACGGGCAGTTGGCCTCGCTCTACCTTCACGCCTACCAACTTTTCGGCACCCCCCTGTATCGGCGCGTGGCCGAGGAGACCCTGGCCTACCTGCAACGCGAGATGCTGGACCCGGCGGGGGGCTTCTTTTCCTCGCAGGACGCCGACAGCGAGGGGGTGGAGGGCAAGTTTTTCGTTTGGAGCCCCAGCGAGCTCGACGCGGCGCTGACACCGGAGGAGGCGCGGGTCTTCAAGGCGTACTACGGGGTCACAGCGGGCGGAAACTTCGAGGGGGAAAACATCCCGTGGGTGCCGCGCGACCCCGATGTGGTAGCGGCGAACCTCAACCTGAGCGAGCGACAGATGAACGAGACCCTTGCCCGCGCGCGCGAGAAGCTCTTCCTCGTGCGCGCGGAGCGCGTCGCGCCGGGCACCGACAGCAAGGTGCTTACCTCGTGGAACGCGATGGCGATTGCCGCGTTCGCCGAGGCGAGCCGCGTGCTGGACAACGAGGCGTACCGCCAGGTGGCGGCGCGCGCCGCGCGCTTCATCCTCGACACGATGCGCGCCGAGGACGGCAGGCTGCTCCGCACGTGGCGCGCGGGGTCAGGGGGGGCGAAGCTGAACGCCTACCTCGAAGATTACGCCTATCTTATCAACGCCCTGACCCATCTTTACGAGGCCACCTTCGACCCTGCGTGGCTGCACGAGGCCCAAGCCCTGGCGGAGATCATGCTCGCGGGGTTCCGCGACCCGAAGGGCGGCTTTTACGACACCGGCGCGGGGCACGAGAGCCTGGTCGTGCGGCCCAAGGATGTGGTGGACAACGCCACGCCGAGCGGCAACTCGATGGCGGCGCTCGCGCTGCTGCGGCTGGGCGCGTTTCTGGACGAGGCGCGCTACCGCGACGAGGCGGAGCGTACCCTGAAACTGGTCGGCGATGGCATGGGCGAGCAGCCGCTCGGCTTCGGCAATTGGCTGGTCGCGCTCGATTGGTGGCTCACCCCCACCGCCGAGTTTGCGCTGCTTGGCACGGAGGCGGCGGTGCAGCCTTTCGTCCACACGATCTGGAAGCATTTTCTGCCCAACAAGATGGTCGCCCAGGCATCGCCTGGGGAGGTCGAGGAGCGGGCCGCGTTGATCCCGCTGCTGCGCCACCGCGAGGCGCTGAACGGCGAGCCGACCGCCTATCTTTGTGAGAACTTTACCTGCAAGCAGCCGGTCACCGAGGCAGCGGCGCTCGCGCAGCAGATCGAAGAGGGACGGCGCAGGTAGCCCGCTGGCATTCCAAATAGGGGCGCACGGACGTTCTTTTCCGGGGGCCAAGAGAGGCTGCCACGCCGTGTCACCCTTCATCACTCTTCACTACGATGCCGGAACGATGAACCCGAACGACCTGCTGCTGATTGCCCTGCTCCCCAAACCTGCGGACCTGGCGCGCGCCCACGAGGGGTGGTACCGCGTGCCGCTGGCCCACGCCCCGCCCGGGCTGGCACGTGCCAAGGCGCTGGCACTCTACCAGCCCACCTCGTTTGAGGGGGCGCGCTGGCAGGTTTCCTGGTGGGGCGCGCTGCGCTCGGTGGAGACGCTGCGCCGCCGCGACCTTTTGCCCGACGAGCCCGCGCACCCGCGCGCCGAGGAACTGTACGCCTGCGTGCGTTTGGAGCCGCTGGTCGCCGTCGTGCCGCCGAAGCGAGCAACGAAGGGGCGGCGGCTCCTTTTTGTGCCCACCACCTGGGGGGCCTTCCAGGCGGCTGAGACCCTCGACGAGTTGATCGTGCGCCCGCACCCCATAGCGGATGATCCGCTCTACCAACTGATCCAACAGCAACTCGCTGACAAGCAGGGCATCCCCGACCCGGACGCCACCTTTCAAAAGCGGCTGTTCGAACTGGACGCTGCCGAGTACGATGCCCTGGAATGGTGAGCGCCCGCGCAAGGGGCGCAGCCCGCTTTCCGCGATCCGCCCTCCCTTGGTACAATCGAGCCATGAACGAGACCCTCTCCCTTTCGCCCTGGCCGATCATCGGCCATGACCTGCCGGTGCGCCACCTGGCCCGCGCCGTGGCCGAGGAAAGCCTGGGCCACGCCTACCTGTTCAGCGGCCCCTTGCAGGTGGGCAAGCGCACCGTTGCCCGCACCGTTGCGCGCGCGCTGCTCTGCACCAGTGCGGGCAGCCGCCCCTGCGGTAGCTGCCGCGCCTGTCGCCTGGTGGACAGCGACCATCACCCCGACTTTCTCGTCCTGGATATGGCGTGGCAGGCCACCAGCCTGCCCGACAAGCGCAGCGCGCAATCCGTCAGCGTGGATGCGGTGCGCCTGATGAACAGCGAGCTGTCGCGCCGCCCCCACGAGGGCGCGTGGAAGGTGCTGCTCGTGCCGAATGTGGAGGAACTGACGGTTCAGGCTGCCAACGCCTTTTTGAAAACATTGGAAGAGCCGCCGCCTTCCGTGCTGATCCTGCTGACCACCCGCGACCCCGCGTTGGTGCTGCCCACCATCCGCTCGCGCTGCCAACCCGTGACCCTGCTGTCGCTCCCCGTCGAGCGGGTGGAGCAGGCGCTGCGCGCGCAGTGGGGGGTGGAGCCGCAAAAGGCGCGGCTGATCGCGCGGCTGAGCGAGGGGCGCATGGGCTGGGCGATCCAGGCGGCGACCGACCCCGCCCCGCTCGCGCAGCGGCGCGCCGCCCTGGACGATCTTCAGCAGGCGATTGCGGGGAATCGGGCGGAGCGGCTGCAACTTGCCGCGCGGCTCGCGTCAAAGGGGAATGCGGAACTGTTGCGGCTCTGGGCGGGGTGGTGGCGCGATTTGCTGCTGATCCACCATGGCGCGCCCGATGGCATCCTCAACGAGGACGAGCGCGCCGCGCTGGAGCAGGCTCGTTCGCAGATCACATCGGGGCAGGTCCGTACCTTCTTGCGCGAGCTTCAGCGGCTGCTGCGCCTGATGAACGAGACCACTGTCAACCCACAACTGTTGTGGGAAGTGTTGCTCCTGAAAGTGCCCCACCCCGCCCCTGCCTGAGCGCTGCAACAAAAAGGTGAAGCGCAGACCAATGGCGCCCTGCACCAAACCCCGCCCCTTCCCTACTCTGTAGAACCCCCTGCTGCCCCTCTCCTGTTCCTGCCTTTCTGCCTTTTGCCTGCCGCCTGCCGAACTAAAAAGAGCCTTGCCACCCTGGCAAGGCTCCTGCGGGCACGGGCTAGCTGGCTCAGGCAAACGCTTCGCTTCGTGCCGGCTCAGTAGAGCCTTCCCGTGCGGGCGCAGCCGCGTCGCCCTTCGCTCGGCGCTCGACCGTGAGCTTCAGGGCGGTTCGCTCCTGACCATCAATCTCAATTTCCACAAAAGAGGGGATGCACATGATGTCCACCCCTTCCTCCGAGAGATACCCCCGCGCGATGGCGATTGCCTTGACAGCCTGATTGACAGCGCCAGCGCCAATTGCCTGCACATCCGCTGAGGTACCTCCCCTGATAACCCCCGCAATCGCACCGGCAACCGAAGTGGAACGTGAACTTGCTGACACTTTAAGAACTTCCATGGGATATCCCTCCTTGGAGCAGGGGACGCTAATGACAACGCGATGGGTGAATGGAAAGTCCGCCCGCCTGTAAGGCACGCTAGACCTTCTGCCCTCAGTGTAACACAGCTAGAAATGGCTTGTCTAGGGGGTAGCCAAAATTGGTACGAGGGCGGTGCTGAGACCAGCACCGCCCTCGTAGGCTTCCCGAACGCTATTTGGCGTAATCGACCGCACGTGTCTCGCGCACCACGGTCACTTTAATCTGGCCGGGGTACTCCATCCCTTCTTCCACCTTGCGGCTGATGCTGCGGCTCAGTTGGATGGCACCCAGGTCGTCCACCTCTTCGGGGCGCACGATGATGCGAATCTCGCGCCCCGCCTGGATGGCGTACGCCTCCTCCACCCCAGGGAACTGCGTGGCGATGTCCTCCAACGAGCGGATACGCTTGATGTAGGAATCCAGCGTTTCGCGCCGCGCGCCGGGGCGCGCCCCGCTGATCGCGTCGGCCAACTCGACGATCACCGCCTCGATACTTTCCTGCTCCACCTCGTGGTGGTGGCTGGCAATCGTGTTGACCACCTTCGGGTTCACCCCGCAGCGCGCGGCGATGTCCGCGCCGATCAGCGCGTGCGGCCCCTCCACCTCGTGCGTCACCGCCTTGCCGATGTCGTGCAGCAGCGCGCCGCGCTTGCAGATCTCCACGTCGGCCCCCAACTCGGCGGCCAGCAGCGCGGCGATGTGGCTCGCCTCGATGGCGTGGTGCCACTGGTTTTGCCCGTAGCTGGTGCGGAACTTTAGCTGCCCCAGCAGTTTGACCAGTTCGGGGTGCATGCCGCGCACCCCCGCCTCGTAGACCGCCTCCTCGCCCGCCTCGCGGATCGTGTTGTCGATCTCGGCGCGCGTGTCCTCCACCACCTTCTCGATGCGGGCCGGGTGGATGCGCCCGTCCGCCACCAGCTTGCTCAGCGCGATGCGCGCCACCTCGCGGCGGATCGGGTCGAAGCTGGAAATGATGACCGCTTCCGGGGTGTCGTCCACCACCAGATCGACCCCCGTTGCCTGCTCGATCGCGCGGATGTTGCGCCCCGCGCGCCCGATGATACGCCCCTTCATGTCGTCGCTGGGCAGCTCGACCGTCGAGACTACCATGTCGGCCACCACGTCGGTCGCGACGCGCTGCATGGCCGTGACGATGATCTCGCGGGCGCGCTTCTCCGCGAGGGCCCGCGTCTCCATCTCAACCTCGCGCAGGGTGCGCGCCATGTCCTGGCGCGCTTCCCGCTCGGTTTCTTCCAGCAGGATGCTGCGCGCCTCCGCGCGCGTCAGCTCGGCGATGCGCTTCAAGGTCTCTTCCTGCTCGGCGACCAGCACTTCCACCTGTTGTTCGCGCTTGTCCAGGTTCTTCCCGCGATTTTCCAGCTGCTGCTGGCGCTTTTCTAGCTTTTCCAGCCGATTGTCCAGCCGCTCGCGCGCTTCCTGCACGCGGCGCTCTTCTGCCTGTAATTCCTTGCGTCGTAGCTGCTGCTCTGCCTCGATCTCGTTCCGCAACTCTACCGCACGCTCTTTGGCCTCCACCTCGATCTGCTTGGCGGCGGTCTCGGCCTGAGCGGTGATGGTGCTGGCCTGTAGCTCCGCCTGGCGAATCGTTTCGTCAATGTCCGGCTGGCGGCGATCGTACCCGCGTCGGTAGCCAAAATAAGCAGAGGCAATACTAGCCAATACCAAGGCGACTAGGGCCAAGGCTACTTCCATACGCTCTCCTATTCAATTGTAGCGAGCGGCCCTTCAGGGCCGGGATTTATTCTAATGTCGCAGAGGGGTCGTCGCGCTCCTGCCACAGTTGGTCGCTCACCTGCCGGATCACTTCCCAGCCGAAGCCGCGACGACCCAGAAAGCCAGCAATTTTTTGTTGGAACTCCCAAGGATCTGTGATGGCATGCAGGCGCGGCAGCTTTTTGAGCGCGACACGGTAGGCGCTTTCCACCTCATCCAGACCGGATTGCGCCAACGCTTGATCTATGATTGTCTCATCTACCCCCTTCTGGCGCAATTCGTGGCGAATTGCCCGCGCCCCACGCGGACGGAACGCCTCACGATTCTCGATCCAGAAGCGGGAAAAGCCAGATCGTCCAACAGCCCCACCTCGCCCAGCCGCTCTAGCAGCCGCTCGATGTGGGGGTCCGGCACCTCTTTCTCTTTTAAGTAGCGCTGCAATTCGACCTGGCTGCGCGGGCGGCGGCTGATGTAGTCCAGCGCGCGCGCGTGGGCTTTGTGGTACAAATCCATGTGGCGCAGCGCCTCGATCTGTTCGTCGTCGAGGGTTTGCCCCACTTTCAGGCGAAGTGCCTCTGCCAGTGCCAGGCCGAAGGCAAACTCGTCATCCAGGTAGACGTTGACGCGCTCCCTGTCGCGCTGCTGCAGCGCCAGGCGCGTGATGATTTTCACGAGATGTTCCGGAGGGCCCGCCGCTTTTGGTCGCGCTCGGCCTCCAGCTCGTGCATGCGTGCCTCGTCGATGCCGAAGTGATGCCCCAGCTCATGCACGACGGTGTCGATCACCTGCTGGCGAATCTCCTCGTCCCCCGTGCAGATACGCACGATGGGTTCCTTGAAGATGGTGATCTTGTCGGGGAGCACCAGCCCGTAATGTACGCCGCGCCGTGTCTGCGGGATGCCCTCGTACAGGCCCAGCAGGCTAGCGGGGTGGCGTAGGCCAACCGAGGCCAATTGGCGCGGCGAGGGCCACGGCTCGACCACTACCTGAACGTTGTCCATCAGTTGCAGAAACGTGTCGGGCAGCCCATCCAGTGCCTCGACTACCAGTTTCTCGAAGGTTTCGCTTTCCATAATATAAAATTATAACATAAGGTATGCATAGCGTGCGAATTGAAGCGGGCGCGTCCTGTCGGGACGAGGGCGCGCAGGCAGGCACGTTGCGCAAAAGGCTCTTTCGTCCAACAATACGCGGGGCCGGGAAGCCCCGCTGTTGCAGCGGGTAGGGGCGCACAGAGCAGGCTGGGTAAGGTGCAATGAGGGGTACGCGGTGAATCAAAGGAAAGAGCCGATGCGGCTGGGGGCGGTGGGCGCGCCGCTCGTTTTGGGCGCGTTGATCGCCTACATGGGGACGCTTGTCGCGGCGTACCGTTACTTTTTCCCCTACTTCATGGGCGATAACGGTTGGTATCTTCAGGTGGCGTGGCGGGTGGCGCAGGGCGCTGCCCTGTACCGCGATGTGCTGTGGGCCTATGGGCCGCTGCCCATCCAGGTATTGGCGGGGCTCTTTCGGTGGGTGGCGGCAGAGGCATGGCTCGCCAACCTGCTTAGCGGGCTCTTCGCCATGCTTGCCTGCCTGCTCTCCTATTTTGTGATGCGCACGCTGGTGAGTCGGCGGGCGGCGCTGGTGATCTCGGCGTTCACCGTGCTCGTGGGGCCCTTCGTCTTGGGCGATCTCACGCGCGCCTACCTGTTCGCCTACACCCAGCCGATCGTGTGGGGCGCGCTGTTCAGCCTCGCGGCGCTTGCTGCTGCGCTGGCGTGGCAGCAAGCGCCGCACCCCCTCGCCCTAGTGGGCACGGGCATCCTTTGCGGGATTGCACTCCTCAGCAAGCCCGAGTACGGGCTGGCGGCGGTGGGAAGCGTGGCGGTGGTGCTGCTGCGGGAGCGGGCGGGCAGGGGAGCGTGGGTAGGGTGGGGGCTGGGGGTGGCACTCTGCGTGCTGGGCGATGGCGCGTGGGTGGCGCGCGAGGCGGGCTGGGCGGCGTTGGTTCGCGGCTATCGCGGCTACGATCAACTGGCGTCGCGTGCCCTATGGGGTACCCGCCCCGGCCTGACTACCCCCTTGACCTGGTTCGTCGGGATGCACGCCCTATGGGCGAGCGGGTTGGCACTCTTGTTGGGGAAGCGGCGCGCCGCGCTTCGACCGTGGGCCTACGCGGTCGCGCTTGGGGCGGCGCTCCTCGGGGCGGCGCTCGTCCTTCTGTTTATCTTCCCGGACGGGGCAAGGCAGACCCTCGCTACCCTGCTCGCGCGGCGCTGGGGCGCGGTGCATGTAGACTTTTCGCGCCTGCTCCCCCTGCTCGTCGCGCTCCCCTGGGGGCCGCTGCTGGCCCTGCTGCTACTCGTTGGCTGGCTGGCGTGGCGAATGCCGGAGGTGCCCGTCGCTTTCTGGGGAATCTGGAGCCTTGTCGTTTCTGATCAACCTGCGCTGGGTGATGCTTGGCTTCGCGAGCCCGTATGCCTTTGGCCCTGCCCTCGCCCTGCTGTGGTGGGTGGGGTGTCACCATCTCCCCGCCTTGCGCAGCCGCGGCGGGCAGCGGCTCGTGCTTCTGTTTTTGCTCCTCTTGACTGGCCTGCATCGTGCCTCCTTTACCCTGCTGGATCACTCCTACATCAATGTGCCGCCGCGTTCGTACGACACTCGGTTAGGCCCGGTGCGGGTACCTTATACAGGGAAAGAATTTTATTCCTTGCAGGCTTTTATCAAGACGCACAGCGCGCCCGATGACCCGATCTTTGTGATAGGGTGGGGGGCTGCCTGGTACCTGTTGGCCGACCGACCCAATATCACCGCGTTGGATGTCATGCTGGCGGGGCTGGGCACCACCGAGCCGGAAGCATCACAACTCCGCTCACAGCTAGAGCGCGCGCCCCCCACCATCGTGCTCGTCCCCGAGTTTATCCTGGAAGAGCCGGACCCCCACGCATGGGCGAATTTCGGGTATGATCGTGTCGCGATCCGCGCTGCCCTGTCCTGGTGGTGGCCCACGCTGGAGCGTGACTACGAGGTGCAGGATGTGGCGGGCGCGTCAGGGTGGGTAGCTTTTCTGCGGCGCGAGCCTTCCCCCGCCATCGGGGGCGAGGGGGCACCGTAAGAGCGGGGAAGGGGTTGCTGCCAAGATTTTTTTCCAGCGGTTGGCCGGATGCGGGGGGCGCACATGGGGCTGTCGGGGCTGTTCGGGGGCACAAGCTGGTTGGTCGAGCAGGGGGTCTGGATGGGCGCGGCGCTTGCGCTCTGCCTGCTTGCCACGCTCTGGCGGGTGAGGCAGGAGCCGGGCGATCAGGCGCGCTTGTGGGAGGGGGCCTTGTGGCTTCTGGCGGGGGCCGCGTTGGGCGCAACGCTTGGCAGCGGCATACAAGGGTATCTTGGAGCGCCTGTGCCCCTCCCCGATCTGCGCGCCCTGCTGGACACATGGCTTCGCTTCGTGCTTCTGGGGCCGCCCTCCGTGCAGGGGGCGTTCCTGGGCGCGCTGCTCGCGCTCGCGTTGATCCGCCCCTGGTACCCCGCGTGGCGGGCCGCTGACCTGCTGGCGGGGGGAGCCTGCTTGGGCGGGAGCGTGCTCTGGCTGGGCGCGGCGCGGCTGGGCTACGCGTACGGCGCGCCGACCTTGTGGGCGGGGGCGCTGTGGCTACCGGACCCCCAAGGGCTGGCGATGCCGCGCTGGCCGGTGCAGCCCGTAGGGGCGGCTGCCCTGGCCCTGGTAGCGCTTCTGCTGCTGGCGGGGGGTCCCGCTCGTCGGTGGCCCGCCGGGGTCAGCGCCCTGGTCGCCATCTGGGCAGTGAGCCTGCTCGGCTTTGCGCTTGGCTTTTTCCGTGCGGACCCGACGCTGTACCTCGGCCCGTTCCGCGCGGATCAATTGGTGGCCCTGCTCTGGCTGCTTGGGGCGGCGCTGCTGCTGCCCTGGCGCTGGCGGCGCGGTAGCAGCGGGGCGTAGCCGGGATCGCAAGGCGCGCGGGCAACAAAAAAGGCCACGATACAAATCGTGGCCTTTTGGGGAAAGCGGGATCGCTTAGCGAACTTCGACCTTCGCGCCGGCTTCTTCCAGCTTCGCCTTGGCAGCGTTGGCCTCGTCCTTGTTGACAGCTTCCTTGACCGTGGTCGGGGCTTCCTCGACGGCAGCCTTGGCCTCGCGCAGACCCAAACCGGTCAGCTCGCGCACAGCCTTGATCGCCTGAATCTTGTTGGAGCCACCATCCACCAGGATGACGTCGAACTCGGTCTGCTCTTCAACTTCTTCCACCGCAGCGGCACCCGCGCCGCCCGCTGCCGCCGCGACGGGAGCCGCCGCGCTGACGCCCCACTTCTCCTGAAGCAGCTTGGAAAGGTTGGCCGCTTCGAGCAGGGTCAGTTGGTCCAGTTGTTCGACAATAGCGTTTAGATCAGCCATTGTAAGGGTTCCTCCTCAGGAATAAAGGGTTGTTTTTCTTGAAAAATAAAGTTGGCGGGCCGAAGCTAGGCTTCGGTCTGGCCTTCGGTCTGGCCTTCGGACCGGGCATGCAGAACCTGGGCCACCTCGCGCATAGGCGCGGTGATGGTGCTGAACAGTTCCTGTGCCGGTGCCTGGATGACGCCGATAAGCCTGGCGAGGATTTCTTCGCGAGAAGGCAACTCGGCCATTCCCTGGAAGCCTTCAATCCCCACGATCTGCCCCTCGACGATGCCACCCTTGACGGTGACCTTGTCGTTTCCGTCCGCGTACTTCTTGAGCACCTTGGCGGGGGTCACGGGGTCGGTGAAGCAGAAGAGGATGGCGGTTGGCCCCTCTAGTTGCTCGTCCGGCACCGGAAACCCTGCCTGCTTGAAAGCGAGACGGAGCAGCGTGTTCTTCGCGACGGTCAACTCCGCATCCGTGCTGTCACGGAGTTGGGAGCGAAGCCGACCGATCTCCGCTACCGAGAGACCACGGTAGTTGGCGAAGTAGGCCGCCTGGCTGCGGGACAGCTTTTCCGTGTACTCGGCGACGTAAGCTTCTTTTTGCTCTCGCGTGATTGGCAAGGGAGCGTCCCTCCTTTCATTGGGAGTGTGATGGGCGGAAATCGGTACAGGGAGGCAACCTTTCGCGCTCCCTTTGCCGGTTCGGCCCGGGCAGCAGGCAACAAAAAAACCTTTGCTCTGTCCGACACAAAGGTTTCGCGCAGGGGTGAGCGATGAAACATCACCCGGGTAGTGCTTGTCCTTTGCCTCGGCAGGGAATTAAGCCTTTTGGGCACCTGCGGTCTTCAGCATGAACTGAACGTCTTTTTCAATTGTCATCAAAGCTGTGATGAAAGCTGTCATGCAAGGGGGCGGATTGTTGTCCGCCCCACTTGCAACCATTATAGGTGTTTTGCCTGGCTTGGCAAGTTTTAACCAGCAGCGCTGGTTAGGCGCCCTGCTCCACCTTGATGCCGGGGCCCATCGTGCTGGTGATGGTCAGGCGGCGAATCAGCTGGCCCTTCGCGCCGGCCGGGCGGTTCGAGTTGACTGCCTCGACGAGGGCGTTCAGGTTCTCCACGATCTGGTCTGACTCGAAGCTGACCTTGCCGATGCCGACGTGGATGTTCGCCGTGCGGTCCAGGCGGAACTCCACCTTACCCTGGCGTGTCTCCTCGATCACGCGCGGCAGGTCCTCGCCGTTGACGACGGTGCCCGACTTGGGGCTGGGCATCAGGCCGCGCGGGCCGAGCACGCGACCCAGGCGACCGACGACGCGCATCATCGGCGGGGTGGCGATGGCAACGTCAAACTCCATCCAGCCATCCTGGATCTGCTTGGCGAGGTCATCGCTGCCGACAAACTCCGCACCGGCCTCCTCGGCCAACCGGGCATCCTCGCCCTCGGCGAAGACCAGAATGCGGACCTTCTTGCCGGTGCCGTGCGGCAGCAGCACCGTCCCACGCAATTGCTGATCCGCCTTGCGCGGGTCCAGCGCGGTACGGATGTGAGCCTCGACCGTCTCGTCAAAGTTGGCGAAGGAGGCTTCCTTGACGAGCTTCGCGGCCTCGTCCTTGACGTACACCTTGTTCCTGTCAACCTTGGCGGCTGCCTGCTGATACTTCTTTCCCGACTCTTGTGCCATTTTAAAACTCCTTGTGGTAATCGGGCAGCGTTGCGCGCCCTCCCACGTGATGTTAGTAGAGATTAGATAGTAGGTATTAGGTATTAGGTATTGGGTATTGTTTAAAGTAACTAATATCCAATATCTAATACCTAATATCTATTCTACAATCGTGAGGCCCATGCTGCGGGCGGTGCCCTCGATCATGTTTATCGCGGACTCGATGGTGAAGGCGTTGAGGTCCTGCATCTTGGTCTCGGCGATCTCGCGAATCTGGGCGCGGCTGATCTTGCCAACTTTGTTCTTGTTGGGCTCGCCCGAGCCACGCGGCACCCCCGCCGCCTTGCGCAGCAGGTCCGCGGCGGGCGGGGTCTTGGTGACGAAGGTAAAGGAGCCATCCTGGAAGATCGTGATCTCCGCCGGGATGATCTGCCCCATCTGCTGCTGCGTCCTGGCGTTATATTCCTTGCAGAAGCCCATGATGTTCACGCCATGCTGGCCCAACGCGGGGCCAACGGGCGGCGCAGGGTTCGCCTTGCCCGCCGAGATTTGCAGCTTTACGATTGCTTTAATTTTCTTTGCCATCTTTTTGCTCCTTGTGGTCTGACGGGTGCGCTTACACCCTCCCACGTTTGATTTGGGATTGGAGATTTTCGATTTCAGATTTGAACGAGGTTTCAGTCGGTGCGGTTCGTGGCCTGCCCCAATCGAAAATCCAAAAATCGAAAATGGTTACGCTCGTTCCACCTGAAGGAAGTCTAACTCAATCGGGGTCTCGCGCCCGAAGAAGCTGACCAGCACGCGAACTTTGCCCTTCTCGCGATCGATCGTGTCGACCGTCCCGTGGAAGCCCGCGAAAGGCCCATCGGTGATCTGCACGCTGTCCCCCTCGCGGAAGTTGACCTTGATGGTGGGGGCCTCGGCCTCCATGCGGTTCAAAATCCGGTCCACTTCCGGCTGGGTCAGGGCGGTGGGGTTGTTGCCCATGCCCACGAAGCCGGTGACGCCAGGGGTGTTGCGCACGACGAACCAGGAATCATCGTCCAGAATCATCTCGACGAGAATATAGCCGGGGAAAATCCGGCGCTCCGTGGTGCGGCGCTGCCCGCTCTTCAGCTCGACCTGCTCCTCGGTGGGGACGACTACCGCAAAGATGCGGTCACTCATGCCCATGGTTTCGATGCGGCTTTCGAGGTTTTTCTTTACCTTGTTTTCATACCCCGAATAGCTGTGGATCACATACCACTGGCGCACCTCCTGCGGGCCCTCGCCCCCTGCTTCTTCGTCGTGGTTCGTACTTGTCTCTTCTGAAATCGCTTTTGCGGACGGAGCCACGTCGAATCCTTTCTGCTTGTCTGTTCTCAACCGACTGCCCGAAGCAGGAGCTGAACAAACTCGCCAAAAATGAGGTCTAGC
Source organism: uncultured Chloroflexia bacterium (assembly GCA_963845765.1). Taxonomy (GTDB): domain Bacteria; phylum Chloroflexota; class Anaerolineae; order Ardenticatenales; family Ardenticatenaceae; genus CAWJTI01. Next base: position 128,482 of record CAWJTI010000008.1, on the reverse strand, counting down.
AGGCCCAGGAACACCCCCATCGCCACCATCACCACCAGCACGATGACGGTCAGGTTGGTGGCCTGCTCGCGCGAGGGCCACACCACCTTGCTCATCTCGGAGCGAACTTCCCGGAAGTAGCGGGTTGCTGCATTGGGTTCACTATTACTTTTAGCCATAGCCACGGAACACCTCTTTCTAAGGTAGCCAGGAGGGGAAGGACTCCCCACGCCGGGCTACAAACCAATGACTACTTCGTCTCGCGATGCGGCTGGTGACGACGGCAGCGCGGGCAGAACTTGCTCAGTTCCAGACGCTGTTGATCATTGCGGCGGTTCTTCTGGGTAATGTAGTTGCGCTCGCGGCACTCCGTGCAGGCCAGCGTAATCACGTCGCGTACTTTTTTCTTTGCCATACCTCAACCTGTTTCTGCAAAATGAGGAGGGGGCCATGCCCCCTCCCTCGGTTACGAGTTCGATATCCGCTGTACCGTGCCGTGCCCCGCTGGTCGTTGCGCGCCAACGCGCGGGGCGCAACGGTGTGAAGCGTCTTTACTTAAGAATCTTGGTGATGACGCCCGCGCCGACGGTGCGGCCACCCTCGCGGATGGCGAAGCGGGAGCCCTCGTCCATGGCGACCGGCACGATCAGCTCGACGACGACGCTAATGTTGTCGCCGGGCATGACCATCTCGACCCCTTCGGGCAGCTGGATCGAGCCGGTGACGTCCATCGTGCGCATGTAGAACTGCGGGCGGTAGCCGTTGAAGAAGGGGGTGTGTCGCCCGCCCTCTTCCTTCTTGAGCACGTAGACCTCGGCGTTGAAGTTGGTGTGCGGGGTGATGCTGCCCGGCTTGGCCAGCACCTGGCCGCGCTCCACATCCTCGCGCCCGATGCCGCGCAGCAGGATGCCGACGTTGTCGCCCGCCTGCCCCTGATCGAGCATCTTGTGGAACATTTCCACGCCGGTCACAATCGTGCTCTGCGTCGTCTTGAGCCCGACGATCTCGACCGTCTCGCCCACCTTGACGGTGCCGCGCTCGATACGGCCGGTCACGACGGTGCCACGCCCCTTGATCGAGAAAACATCCTCGACCGGCATGAGGAAGGGCTTCTCGGTCTCGCGCTCGGGGGTGGGGATGTAATCGTCCACCGCCTGCATGAGGTTCCAGATCGGCTCGTACTCGCTGGCAGCGGGGTCCTTGCTGCCCGACTCCAGCGCCTTGAGCGCCGAGCCGCGCACGATGGGGGTGTCCGCCGGGAAGTCGTAGCTCTCCAACAGCTCGGAAAGCTCCAACTCGACCAGTTCGAGCAGTTCCTCGTCGTCCATCATGTCGACCTTGTTGAGGAAGACGACGATGGCGGGCACTTCGACCTGACGGGCGAGCAGGACGTGCTCGCGGGTCTGGGGCATGGGGCCATCGGGGGCGGAGACGACGAGGATCGCGCCGTCCATCTGCGCCGCACCGGTGATCATGTTCTTGATGTAGTCGGCGTGGCCGGGGCAGTCGACGTGCGCGTAGTGGCGGTTCTCGGTCTGGTACTCGACGTGCGAGATGGCGATCGTGATGCCGCGCGCGCGCTCTTCCGGCGCGTTGTCGATCTGGTCGAAGGCCGAGAAGTCCGCCCAGCCCTTCAGCGACAGCGTCTTGGTGATCGCCGCCGTCAGCGTCGTCTTGCCATGGTCCACGTGCCCAATCGTCCCGATGTTCACGTGCGGCTTGTTTCGTACGAATTTTTCTTTTGCCATTTTTGTGAGGGTCCTCCTGCACTTTAGAAAAAAGAGAGTGCTGTTGTGTCTTCCCGCAGAAGCGGGGAAGCTGCCTCTTCAAAGCATAATAAAAAGGTCTCGACCACTTGAGAAGGAGACCAGCGGGAAGTATAATGAATTGAGGCGAAATTGTCAAAAGTGGACGCTCAAAATCCCCTACAAGTGACACGGTTGGCCGAGAGCACGGCAACCAGGAGTGATGGGTATCGGGGCGTGTTTGACCGCCCAGAGCCATCGGTTTGGCATGACACACTTTGGCATGGAACCCCTGTATGGGTATGCTTCTACCAAGTCGGTTTTTAGTATGAAGCCACCGTCATCCTAAAGCAGACAGAATGCGGTAAAATTAAGGCAGAAGGCGCGTTGTTTTTTGCTGGGAGGCTATCCTTGGGCGATGCTGTGAAACTTATGGATGATCAACCCCCGACCATGGAAGAGTTGCTCGAAGAAGTGGAGGCACTGCGCGCCCGCAATGCCCAGTTGGAGCACGCCGCCGCGCAACTCGCGACGGCACGCCGCAAGATGCAGGAGTTGGCCGCGCTGTACCATGTGGCGGTCGCGACCGGCCATCAGCTGGAAGCCGAGATGCTCTTCGAGCGGCTTTACGACGAGGTTCAAACGCTGATGTTCCCTGATTGCTTCGACGTGCTGCTGTACGATGCCAATCAGGAAAAGGTCCAGATTGCCTTTGTCCGCGATCACGGGCAGGAAGTAACGGAGGTGCAGGGGCTGTGGCGCTCGCTGGATGAGGCGGGGTTAAGTGGGTGGGTGCTGCGCAAGGGGCGCTCCCTGTTGGTGCGGGATCTCCAGGAGGAACTGCTCCCCATCAAGCCGCGCAATGTGGTGAAGGAGATGCGCTCGTGGCTGGGGGTGCCGCTGGTGGCACGCGGCGAGATAGCGGGGGTGCTCGCCATCCAGAGCTTTTCCGCGCACGCTTTCTCCCCCGCCGATCAGCAATTTTTGGAAGCGGCGTGCAGCCAGATCGCCCTGGCCCTGCAAAACACGCGCCTGTTCCGTGACATCCAGCGTCGGGCAGAGGAATTGGAGGTGCTCCGGCGGGCGAGCCTCCAACTGACGGCGAGCTTGAAGCTCAACGCGGTGCTGGAAGCGGTAGCCGAGGCAGCCTATGACCTGCTCGACGAGATTCAAAGCGTCAACATCTTCCTCTACGAGGCGGAGGAGCTGATTTTCGGGGCGGCGAACATCAAGGGGGAATTTCAAAAAGCACCGATCAGCGAGCCGCGCCCCGATGGGCTGACCAGAACGGTAGCGCGCAGCGGGCAGATCATCGTCGTCGAGGACATGCAGCGCCACACGCTTTTTCAGGGGATGCCGCCGAGCTGGCACGGCGCGATCGTTGGCTTCCCCCTGAAGATCGGGCAGCGTGTGGTGGGGGTCATGAATGTTTCCTATGTCACCGTGCGCTCGCTGCCCCAGCAAGAGCTTCACCTGCTGAGCCTGCTCAGCGATCACGCAGCGGTGGCAATCGAGAATGCGCGGCTGCACGAGTTGGTGGCGCAGCAGGCGCGCACCGACGCGCTGACGGCGCTTCCCAACCGGCGCGCCCTGAACGAGCGCATCGAGTCCGAGGTGCAGCGCGCGAGCCGCTACGGCACCACCTTCGCCCTGCTGATGATGGACCTTGACGGGTTCAAACAGGTTAACGATGTCTACGGTCACCCCGTTGGTGATGTGGTGCTGCAAGAGATTGCGCGCCTGCTGGACAGCGGGACGCGCGGCAGTGACTTTTTGGCGCGCTATGGCGGCGACGAGTTTGCGCTCCTGCTGCCGGAAGCGGACGCGCAGCGCGCGTGCGAGGTAGCCAACAAGGTGAATCACTTGGTCCGCCACTACCCCCTGACGGTGGATTCGGACACCATTCCGCCGCTTTCCCTGTCGGTGGGGATCGCGCTCTTCCCCGCCGATGCGGAGAGCGGCGCGACCCTGCTGGAGCAGGCGGACCAATCGCTGTACAACGTCAAGCGCGACAAGTCATCTGCCTCGTCGCGCGCCAGCGGTGCCCCCTAGCATCCGTCAAAAACCAGGCGGCGCGCCGGGCTGCCTGCGCGCCTCACGGGAAGGTGCGGGTGAGCCAGCCTGACGGGTTGACCCAGCGGTTGTTGACGCGCACCTCCCAGTGCAGATGGGGTCCCGTGGTCAGGCCGCTCCCCCCGACCCAGCCCAGCAGATCGCCGGTTTGCACTGTGTCACCCGGCTCGACCGCAAAGTCGCTCATGTGGAAGAAGCCGGAAATCACCCCCGCCCCGTGATCCAGAAAGAGCGTGCCGCCCCGCACGGTGAGCGGTTGCGCTAGCACCACGTTCCCCGGTGCGGGCGCGTAGAACGGGGTGCCCACCGCGCCCCGAAAATCGACCCCCTCGTGGTAGCCGATCGGCTTGCTGTTCACGATCCCGCGCGAGCCAAAGGAGCCGGTGACTACGCTGTTGATCGGCAGCTGAAAGCGACCGCTCCAGCGCGGCGCGCTGTACGGGTTGGTGTTGTTGGCGAAAAGCGTCGCCAGCCAGCGATTTTCCCCGTCGATCACCTCGCGCTGGAGCAGGGGCTGCTTGTCGGCGGGGAACTGGACCGGCGGGCCGGACCAAAAGCTGCCCGCCTTGAGCGGGAGGCTCGCGCGCGCCACCACGCGCCTGCCATCGCTCGCGGTGGCGGTTAGGTCAAGCTGTTGCAGCCCCGGCTCGTCGAGGAGCGCATCAAAGGCCACCAATCCCCAGTACAAGCCGCAGCGGGGGTGGAAGGGGATAGTCTGCCCCCCAAATCGTCCGCTGACCGTGCTGCCCGGCGCGGTGCGCACCCAGAGTAGGAGTGTCTCACCCTGAACCGCCTCCCCGTCGGCCCACACGCTGTCAATCGCTGCCAGCGGGGCGCTGCTCGCGCCCGGGGCGGGGGCGATTGTCGCGCCAGGGACCGTCAGCCGCTGGCCCACGTAAATCAGGTTGATGTTGCTCACGCTGTTGGCGTTCACGAGCGCGTTCAGCGAGACAGCGTGGCGGGCCGCAATCTGGCTCAGCGTGTCGCCCGCGCGCACCACGTACACCTCAGAGGGAAGCGGGAGGGCGGCGGGAATGGGGGTGGCCGCTACCTGTTGGCTGCTCCCCAGCAGGTGGGCCTGGGGGGAAGGGCGACCGATGGCCGCCATCGATGCCTGCTGGGCGGCGCACTCGGGGGGTTGCTGGGCGGGGTCGAGCGGGGGGGCAAAGTGGCCCGCTTCGGGCATGTGCTTTGCCAGGGCGGCGCTGGCCGGGGCAAGCAAAAATGCCAGCACCAGAAGAACGAGCACTCGTCGCATTGTGCTTTTCCCTTCAATTTAAGGTTGCAATTTGATGCAACAAGCTGGGGCGACCACAGAATACAAGGGCCATTATAACCACCTGGTCATTTCAGCCAAGACCGCGCGCGCCGCGCCCGCGCCTTCGCGTGGCTGGCGTTGCGGCTGAAGCACCCAACGTGCGCCCCTCATGGCTCCTGCTGCAAGATGCCGAGCCGCGCCGCCTCCTCGCGCAGCACGCGCACAAAGTCCGAGGTGGCGGCAGGCAGGGTGATGCGGCGCGGGCGCACCAGCGCGCTCTCGCGGAAAAGCGGGGGCAGATCGCTGACCGGCACGCGGACTACCTGCCCCGCCGCCAGCGCATCCACGATGAGGGTCTGGGTCAAAAAGGCAGCGCCGATGCCGTGGAGCACCATCTGCCGCGCCGTGTCAATGGGCACCTCGATGGGGGTGCCGGGTAGTTGCGCCAGCCGCGTCATCAAGCCGCTGGCCGAGGGACCCCAGCGCACATGCAGCAGCGGGCCGCCCCCTTGCGCCGCCTCGGCCAGTGTCACGCTCGCGCGGCGCGCCAGCGGGTGGCGGGCAGGCGCGACGAGCACGAGCGGCTCGCGGAAGCGCAGCAGCGGCAGCAGATCGGCGCTGAACACCGGCCAGGCGATCAGGCCAAGCTTTACCACCCCGTCCTCAAGCATCTGGACGAGCTGGTGGGTGTGGCCGCTGCGGATGAACAACTCCACTTCCGGGTGGGTTTGAAAGAAATGCTCGACCGCCGCCGCCAAAAAGCCGCCGGTCAGCGACTCGATGGTGCCCACCGTGACCCGCCCGCGCTGCCCCTGCTGGGCGAGCCGCGCCGCCTCGCTCCCCTCCGCCAGCACGGCGAGCGCGCGCCGTGCGTAGGGCAAAAAGCTCTCACCCAGCGCCGTCAGCGCCACCGAGCGCCCGCCGCGCGTGAAGAGCGCCCCGCCCACCTCCTCCTCCAGCGCCTGGATGCGCGCGCTGACCGTCGGCTGCGACAGCTCCAACGTCTGCGCGGCGCGGCTAAACGTGCCCTCGCGCACGATGCGGTCAAACGCTTCAAGTTGTCCAGTGTCCATAACCGATCCAGTCAGCAGCCGTTCAAGGGGGAGGATGTACCATTATTCGTCATTCGTCATTCGTCATTCGTCGATTCCGCATTCCGCATTCCGCATTCCGCATTCCACGTTCTCCTGCTATTATAGAAATATTCGATACTAACCATAGTCGGCAGCAACTTGAAAAATCTCACCCTCTCCCTTATCCTTTAGTTACCAAACGGTTGTTTCTGCGCCCGCCCCGCCCGCCACGTCGTAGCCGTCCCCGCTTGCAGACAATGGATGACCAACAACAGCACATAGCAAAGGTGGTACAAGATGAAGAACCAGTTCGATTATTTCGGTGCCCGCGACACCTTCGACACGGGCAGTGGCAAAGCCGTGATGTATCGGCTCAGTGCCCTCGAAGGGATCGCTGACATCCATCGCTTGCCCGCCTCGATCAAGATCATGCTGGAGCAGGCACTGCGCCAGGTGGATGATTTCGAGGTGACGCGCGACAATGTCGAGCACATCGCGACGTGGACTGGCACGCTGCGCGACGAGGAGATTCCCTTCAAGCCCGCGCGCGTGATCCTCCAGGATTTTACGGGGGTGCCCTGCCGTGGTGGACCTCGCGGCGCTGCGCACGGCGATGGCGGAGTTGGGCGGCGACCCGGAGCGCATCAACCCGCTGGTGCCGGTCGATCTGGTGATTGACCACTCGGTGCAGGTGGACAGCTTCGGCTCGGCGGCGGCGCTCTTCATCAACGCGGAGCGCGAGATGGAGCGAAACGGCGAGCGCTACGAGTTTTTGAAGTGGGGGCAGAAAGCCTTCAAAAACTTTACCGTGGTGCCCCCCGCCACCGGCATCGTCCACCAGGTTAACCTGGAGTACCTCGCGCGCGTCGTCATGCTGCGCGACCAGAATGGCGAGCAGGTTGCCTTCCCCGACACCTTGGTGGGTACGGACAGCCACACCACGATGATCAACGGGCTGGGCGTGGTGGGCTGGGGGGTCGGCGGCATCGAGGCGGAGGCGGTGATGCTCGGCCAGCCGATCTCCATGCTGCTGCCGCAGGTCACCGGCTTCAAGCTGACCGGCGAGCTACCGGAGGGCGCGACCGCTACCGATCTGGTGCTGATGGTCACGCAGATGCTGCGCGAGCATGGGGTGGTGGGGCGCTTTGTGGAGTTTTACGGGCCTGGCCTTTCCAAGCTGAGCCTCGCTGACCGCGCGACGATTGCCAACATGTCGCCCGAGTACGGCGCGACGATGGGCTTCTTCCCGGTGGACATTGAGACGCTGGCCTACATGCGCATGACCGGTCGCTCGGAGGAGCTGGTACAGCTTGTCGAGCGCTACAACAAGGAGCAGGGGCTCTTCCGCACCGACGAGAGCGCCGACCCGATCTTCACCGACTCGCTGCAACTGGAGCTGTCAGCGGTCGAGGTGAGCCTGGCGGGGCCGAAGCGCCCGCAGGACCGCGTGGCGCTGTCGAATCTGAAGGAAGACTTTGAGCGCGCGCTCAGTGCGCCGCTGGGCAATCGCGGCTTTGGCCTGCCTGACAAGGCTCTCGCCAACCAGGCGACGGTAAAGTGCCTGGATGAGAGCGCCGCCGACGTGAAGCATGGCTTTGTGGCGATTGCCGCCATCACGAGCTGCACCAACACCTCCAACCCCTCGGTCATGGTGGGGGCGGGGCTGCTCGCCAAGCACGCGGTGGAGCGGGGGCTGACCGTGCCGCCCTACGTCAAGACCTCGCTCGCGCCCGGCTCGCGCGTGGTGACGGAGTACCTGGACAAGGCGGGTCTCACCCCCTACCTGGACGCCATCGGCTTCCACACGGTGGGCTACGGCTGCACGACCTGCATCGCGCGTGGTACACCGGTTCTACTCGCAAACGGTACCACCCGACTTATCGAGGAACTGCCGAGTGCGGGTGGTGCAATGCTCTTCGGACCGACGAGTGAGGGTCACCTCGCGATGGCGCAGCAGCGGGAGCGGATGGATCAGGGCACGCGCGAGTGCGTCTCCCTCGTCTTGCAGGATGGACGCACGCTACTTTGCACCCCGGACCACGAGATTCTCACAACGGATGGTCGTTGGGTGCGCGCCGATGCGTTGCGGGTCGGAGAGGATCGGGTGGTGGTTGGTCTCGAAGCGCCGCTGGATGAGAATGGCCCCGACGAGGAAGGCTATGCGCTGAGCGTGGGTGCGCTACGCTTCACGATGGATAACTCACAGGAGCGGCTGCGCACCTTGGCCTTCGCGCGGCTGCTCGGCCACCTGCTCAGCGATGGCTCGCTCAGCGTGGCGGGGCAGGGACGGCTCAACGTTGGGCAGGCGCTGGATCGCGAGGCGGTGCTCAACGATGTGGAGGGGGTAACGGGCAAGCGGCCCAAGGCCAACCGCTACGACGAGCGCAAGTGGAGCATCATCCTGCCGAAGGAGCTAACGGACGCCATCATGACGCTCGAAGGGGTGCGCGTCGGACGGCGCATCGAACAGGTGCCCACCTTGCCCGCCTTCCTACTGGACGAGCGTTGCCCCGTGGCACTCATCCGTGAGTTCCTGGGCGGCCTCTTCGGGGCGGACGGCCACGCGCCCGTGCTGCATCGCCAGGGCGAGCGCGCGGAGGATGCTGTCCTTGAGCAGCCCGCCTACTCGCAGAGCGCCCGCCCAGAGCATGTGGAGGCGCTCAAGCAGATGATGGACGACGTGCTCCGCCTGCTGGCGCGTTGTGGGGTAGCCTGTGAGGATGCGAAGGTGTACGAGTATGCCACGCGCCGCTCGGCCTCCTCCTATCCAGCGGCGCAAGATGGGATGCCGCGCGTTGAGGTTCGGCTAGAACTGCCCGACGGGCTTTCCTTTGTGGAGCGCGTAGGCTTCCGCTATTGTGCGGACAAGGCCCTGCGCGCCAGCGCGGCAGCGGTGTACTGGCGCACGGTGGACAAGATTGGCCGCCAGCGGCTGTGGATGGCGGAGCGGCTGGAAGCGCTGCATGAGGCAGATCACGAGTTGAGCTTCGGTCAGGCGCGGCAGCGGGTGGCAGCAGAGTTGACCATACAGGAAATGCCGCTCTTCCCGCCCTACTCGCTGCTGGAGGGTCACGACCGCTTCTCGCGTTTGCCTAGCCCGACGGCGCGCAAGTTCCGCCCGCTTCACCGTGAGAGCAACGGCTTCCCGTCACCTGTCGAGTTGTTGGAGCAGATCGGGGCGCGCTCGTGGTTTGCGCCGCTGAAGGCGCGCACGGACGGGGAAGGCAGCAAGCAGTACTGTGTGGACAAGGAAGCCACTAGCTTGCCCACGCTCGCGCTGCAAGTGATAGATCGCCGCCCGGCGGGCAAGCAGGAGGTTTTTGATCTGGCGGTAGATGACGTACACGCCTTCATCGCGGGCACGGTGGCGGTCCACAACTGCATTGGCAACTCCGGCCCGCTGCCGGACGAGGTGGTGGAGGCCATCGAGAGCGGGCGACCTGATCGCCGCGTCGGTGCTGTCGGGCAACCGCAACTTTGAGGGGCGCATCAACCCGTACACGCGCGCCAACTACCTCGCCTCGCCGCCGCTGGTCGTGGCCTATGCGCTGGCCGGCTCGGTGGACAAGGATCTTATCAACGAGCCGCTGGGCAAGGGGCGCGACGGGCAGGAAGTCTTCCTGCGCGACGTCTGGCCCACGCTGGAGGAGATGCAGGAGACGATCAAGAGCAGCCTGTCGCCCGAGATGTTCAAGGAGCAGTACGGGAACGTGTACGAGGGCAACCCGGAGTGGAACGAGATCGAGGTGGCGGAAAGCGCGCTCTTCCCGTGGAGCGATAGCTTCCACCTATATCCAGCTTCCCGCCCTTCTTCCAGAACCTGTCGGCGGACCCGGAGCCGTTGCAGGAAATTCAGGGCGCGCGCTGCCTTCTGCTGCTCGGTGACACCATCACCACCGACCACATCTCGCCCGCGGGCGCCATCGCGGTCAACAGCCCGGCGGGCCGCTACCTGATCGAGCACGGGGTGGAGCCGGTGGATTTCAACTCCTACGGGAGCCGCCGTGGCAACCACGAGGTGATGATGCGCGGCACCTTCGCCAACATCCGCCTCAAGAACCAGATGATCGAGGAGAGCGGCCCCAAGGCGCTGCACCTTCCGAGCGGCGAGGTAGCACCGGTGTGGGACGTGGCGGTGCGCTACAGGAGGAAAACACCCCGCTGGTGGTCATCGCGGGCAAGGAGTATGGCACCGGCTCCAGCCGCGACTGGGCGGCGAAAGGGACCTTCCTGCAAAACGTCAAGGCGGTCATCGCGGAAAGCTACGAGCGCATCCACCGCTCCAACCTGATCGGCATGGGGGTGCTGCCGCTCCAGTTCATCAAGGGCTCCGGCCAAAGCTGGCACACCCTGGGCCTGACGGGGCGCGAGAGCTACGACATTCGCGGCATCGAGGACGGCATGGAGCCGAACAAGGTGCTCGACGTCATCGCCCGCAAGGACGATGGCAGCGAGATCCCTTCCAGGTCGCTTCCCGCCTCGACACGCCGGTGGAAGTGAACTACTACCGCAACGGCGGCATCCTGCACACCGTGCTCCGCAACATCGCGCGCGAGACCACGGGCTGACGGACGGACGACGACCGACGACGGACGACCGACGACCGACGACCGACGACGGACGATCGACGACCGACGACGACGGATAACGACAACGGATAACGACAACGGATAACCGCCAAGGACGCCAAGAACGCCAAGGATTTCTAAAAATCCTTGGCGTTCTTGGCGGTTAAACTTGCCGTCGGTTATCTGTTGTCGGTATCCGTCGTCGGTCGTCGGTCGTCCGTCGTCGCCTACTGGTAGATGATGAGGTTCGGCGTGAAATCCATGTAGGCGCGCTCGGGGTGCAGGTCGATGCCGAGCACCTCGCGCTCCGTCATAACGGGGTCGTCCCAGCGGTAGAAGAGCTTGAAGCCCGTAAACTCGATGTCGTCGTAGGCGAAGGAGTTGTATTTGCCTACCTTCTGCCACACGTTGCCGAAGCCATCCGCCGTGATCACCACGTCTACCTTGTAGACCTTTTCGATCTGATCCTTGTCCTTGATCATGGAAAGCAAAAATTGGTGGACAAGCAGGATGCGGCGACCGGGGAGGTCATGCTCGCGCATGTAGTCCCGCATCGCATGCTGGATCTGGTTGATCTCCTCCGCCGTGACCCAGCCGGGTGGACGGCCCGGCCGCTCCTGCCCTGGCTCGCGCGCGGCGAACTCGGGGTCGAGCGCGAGGTGCACGTTGGGGTACTCCAGCCACTTGAAGGCGAGCGACATCGCTTCCAGCGGGGTGAGCTTGCCCACCTGTATGTCAAGGATTACCTGGAAGCCCTCACGCTCCGCAGCCTCGATGTACTCTAGCACCGCCTCGTCCGACATAAATCCTAGGAAGCTGCCGTCCTCATTCTCGCAGCAGAGTGCCATCCCGTATACCAACTCGAAGGCGGGGGTAACGGTCATGTCTGGACCGTTCGCCTCATCATAGGCATCTGCCTGCGCGCGCAGGATGGGGATAAGTTCCTCGACGGGGAACTCGCCCAGGATGCCCATCAGGTCCACCTTGGGGCGACCGTAATAGGCGACCCAGGTCGTCTTGTAGAGCGGTGAGTTGGGCGAGACGCGGCGCGCGTTGCGCGTCATGCGCTGCGTCACGGTGCCGCGCGAGTTGGGAGAAAAGATGTCTATCGGGGCCAAGCCAGCGGCTGCATCGCCCCCCGCAGTGGGCGCGGCGGCTTGCGGCTCGGCCTCGGGGTCCGGCAGGGAGCCGTCGCTGCCGGGGATGACGAGCCGCTGGCCGATTTGCAGGCTTTCCGAGGGGTCCAACTCGTTGACCGTTGTCAGCGTTTTCAAGTCCAGATCAAAGCGGGCGGCGATAGCCCCCAGCGTGTCACCCGATTCCACCACGTAGAAGCCGGGGGCGCGCTCGCCCTCGTCCCCTTCCTGGCGCGGCGGGGCCGCCCCCAGCGGGAGGGCGGTCGTCATGGCGAGCAGCAGCCCTACCAGGACGAAAAAATAAGCTTTGCGTGTTGCCATGTGCATCGTCTCGTTTCAAAACAGAAAATTGTGCAGCGGCCAACTCTAGCCGCCAATGCGGTTTTTGTCCACTGTGTGCGCGGCGTCCGGTAGGGTCGAGCGGTGGCCTAGCGGTCAAAGTCTAGCTTCAAAAAGGCGTCCACCACCTCGGGGTCGAACTGCCTGCCTGACTGCGCCCGAATTTCTGCTATCGCCTCCTCATGGCTCCAGGCGCGCTTGTAGGGGCGCGTGCTGGTCAGCGCATCATACACGTCGGAGACGGTGAAGATGCGCGCCAGCAAGGGAATGTTTACCCCTTCCAGGCGATGCGGGTAGCCCGCCCCCTCCCACCGCTCGTGGTGGTGAAGGATGAGGCTGAGCACGCTTTTCGGTAAAAAGCCCAACTGAGCGGCAAAGAGGTGTCCCACCTCGACATGGGAGCGCATAATTTCCCATTCCGTCTCGTCCAGGGCACCCGGTTTGCGCAGAATCGCGTCGGGGGTCGCCACCTTGCCAATATCGTGAAGGTAGGAGCCCCAGCGCAGCGCCTTCATGGTAGCCTCGTCCAGCCCCATCTGCTCGCCAATCTTTAGCGCCCGGTGCGTCACGCGGTCGGTGTGTCCCTTGGTTTCCCCGTCGCGAAACTCCAGCGCGAGGCCCAGCGAGCGCAGCGCATCTTCCTGCGCGCGGATCGCATCTTCCTCGGCCACCAGGCGGGCGGTCAGGCTTGCCAGAACCCCCGCCACCGCCGCGAACAGGTCCGCCTCGCCCGTGGTCCACTCGTGCAGTTCAAAGGTGTGCATCAAGAAGGCACCCAACATCCTGCCTGTTGCCGTGCGCACCGGCGTGGCTGCCATGCTAATGACACCCAGTTCCGGAAAGCCAGCGGTCGCGTCCTGAGAAGAGGTGTCATCAAAAAAGAGCGGCTCGCTCGTGTCTTGCAGGGCGCGCATCAGCGGCGTGTCACCGGGCAGGCCGTGGATCAAGATTTCCGCCATGATCGGGGAGTCGGGCATCTCGCCCGACGCGGCCCGCGCATGGAAGACTTCCCCGCCCAGTTGAAAGTAGGCGGCCCCTGCTGCCGCTGTGCGGTTCACGAGCGCATCCAGGATGGGGGTGACAGCGCTGGGAACGGTGGGTGCCGCCACGGCCAGTTGCGTCAACTTCATGACAAAAGCAGCGCGGTTCCCTTTTTCAGTTACAACATCCATGTTAGTTGTGTCTCCTTCGAGATAACGGTGCGGGCTGTCAATCGCTGCTACCAGCTTCCCCCTCCTACCGCCCAGCGGTAGGAGGAACGAGGGTTGAAGAAAGGTAGTCGCTCACGCCCTTTCCAAATGGGTAAAGAGTCCAGCCATTCCCGGCTGCGATGAGATGTGGGGGGGCAAGCATGGCACCCTGTCAGGCTTTATGACAAAATAGTCATAAGAGTGTAACTATATCTGACAGTTTAGGCTAGCAAGTGGCAGCATGGTTGCTGCCGCCGCAGCCCAACGTGTGCTAGTATGATGGCTCAAGCTGGCTCCTACAATAAGATGAGGGGAGCAGTCGAGCGGGCGAGGCACCGCGCAGGTCACGGTGCCTCGCCGCCGTAGCCCGTACCCCATTTACCCACCCTACAAGGATGAACTTCGATGAGCGTTATTGATTTGCGTAGCGATACCGTGACCCAACCCAGCCCGGCCATGCGCCGTGCCATGGCCGAGGCCGAGGTGGGCGATGATGTGTATGGCGAGGACCCGACGGTGAATCGGCTGGAGGCGCTCACGGCGGAGATGCTGGGCAAGGAGGCAGCGCTTTTTGTGCCGAGCGGCACGATGGGCAACCTGATCGCGCAGTTGGTCCACTGTGGGCGCGGCGACGAGGTGCTCGTCGGCGATCAGGCGCACACCTTTTTGTACGAGGCGGGGGGCAGCGCGGTGGTCGGCGGCATCCACCCGCGCACGATCCGCACCAACGAGGATGGCACCCTGCCGCTAGACGAGGTGCGCGACGCGCTCCGCCCCGACAACGAGCACTTCCCGCGCAGCAAGCTGCTGGTGCTGGAAAACTCGCACAACCGCAAGGGCGGGCGCGCGCTGCCGCTGGCCTACCTGCAAGGGGCGCGCGCGCTCGCGGACGAGGTGGGCATCGGGCTGCACTGTGACGGCGCGCGGCTGTGGAACGCAGCGGTGGCGCTGGGGCGCAGCCCCGCAGAGATGGCCGCGCCCTTCGACTCGCTCTCCGTCTGTCTCTCCAAGGGGCTGGCCGCGCCGGTGGGCTCGCTGGTGGTGGGCAGCCAACCGTTTGTCGCGCAGGCGCGCCGCGCGCGCAAGCTGCTCGGCGGCGGGATGCGGCAGGCGGGGATCATCGCGGCGGCGGGCATCGTCGCGCTGACGGAGATGCAGGAGCGGCTAGCCGACGACCACGACAACGCGCGCCTTCTGGCAGAGGGGCTGGAGGCGGCGGGCTACCACGTCCCGCATGTGGTCGAGACGAATCTGGTCATCTTCGAGCAGCCGGAGGACGGGCGAAGCCCCGCCGCGCGCAGCGACGCCTGGCGCGAGCGCGGCCTGCTCATCAACCCGATTGGGGGCAAGCGCTTCCGCGCTGTCACCCACTACGGGATCGAGCGGGCGGACATCCAGCGTGCGCTGGATGTTGTGAGAGGGTGAGGGGGTGATGAAGGTGAGGGGGTGATGAGGGTGATGAAGGTGAGGGGGTGAGGTTCTAGGAGTTCCCACGAGTTTAAAAAAGTCGTGGGAACTCTTTTTTGTGGCGGTCAGTCCACTTTACCGACTGGAAAGCATGGAGAACGCCAGCGCCGCCGCCCCGAGCAGGCCCACGTTGTCGCCCAGGGCGGCGGGGAGCACGTCGAAGGTGCCGCGATAGCCCGCCATGACGCGCTGGTTCGCGATCTTGCGGATCGGGTCGAAGAGCAGGTCGCCCGCGTTGGACACCCCGCCCCCGATGATGATGCGCTGCGGGTTGAAAAGATGTACTAGGTTGGCAACCGCCATCCCGATGTAGCCCCCCGCCTGTTGCAGCAGTTCCGTAGCCATCTGGTCCCCCTCGCGCGCCGCCTGTACCACGTCGCGCGGGGTGGGCTCGTGCCCCAATGAGTGGAGGGAACTGGGCAAGCCGCGCCGCAGGCGGGCCGCCGCCTCCTGCGCGATGTTCGGCCCGCTCGCCAGCGACTCCACGCAGCCGCGATTGCCGCAGCCGCAAAGCGGCCCATCCGGCACGATCTGCATGTGGCCGCCCTCGCCCGCCATGCCGGTGGCCCCCAGCAGCAGCTTGTTGTGAACGATAAAGCCGCTACCGATGCCGGTGGAAATCGTCAGGTAGATGATGTCGCTCAGCCCCTGGCCCGCCCCGTAGCGATGCTCGGCGAGCGCTGCAAGGTTGGCATCGTTGCCGATCCACACCGGCAGCGAGACGCGCTGTTCCAACTCGCTCGCCAGCGGGATGTTCGTCCACCCGCTGAGGTTCGGCGCGTTCAGCACGACCCCCTTGAAAGGGTCGGCTGGCCCCGGGGCGATCACCCCGACCCCCGCCACCTCGCCATCGGCTGGAACATGGTTTGCCATGTCCCGCACCGCTGCCGCGATGCGATCGATGACCCCGCTCGGCCCCAGGCGCGCCTGGGTTTCGTGCTTGAGCCGCTCGTGAATGGTGCCCGGCTCGTCTATCAGGGCGGCGCGCAGGTGGGTGCCGCCAAAATCGACCCCTACCACATATCGGGTGCTCTCTGTTTCTGCCATGTGTTGCTGTCCTCCAGAAAATCGCCAGAGCGGACGGCGCGGGAAGCCGTCTAGCTCGCGGACAAGATCAAGCTGCTTGGTGCGACTGCCAAGCACGAGTTATACCACTTTGACGCGCGGGGCGGCTCAGGAAGTGCGTGCGGCGAGGGGGCGGCTAGCGGACGACAGCGGCGCTCTGGGCGGCGAGCGCATCCTGAAGGCGGAGGCGGTGGCTCGGCACGAATGGCTCCGGCAGCTCCGTCACGGTGGCCCACCGGAGCGCCCGCGTCTCCTCGCAAAGGGTTGGCGCGCCGCCCACCACCCGCCCCTCCAACACGATGGTCACGTAATGGATAACATTGCCATCGGGGTAGCGCACGATCTGGTGAAGCAGCGGGTCGCTGTAGACCCCGACCAGCCGCCCCGGCTCGATGGTGAAGCCGCTCTCCTCCCACACCTCGCGCACCGTCGCCTCATGAAGCGTCTCGCCCCGCTCGACCCCGCCGCCCGGCAGCCCCCAATAGCCGTTGTCGCCCCGCTGCTGAAGCAGCACCTCGCCCGCGTCGTTCCACACCACGGCGCACACCGCCACGCGCAGTTGGTCGATGGTTACCTCGTCGGGCTGGGGATAGGGGTTGAAGCTCATGTGCAGAGAATAACACACACGCCACAGGGAGAAAGTGCGCCACTCAACGAGTTGCAGGGTGGCAGGTTGCAGGTTGGAAGAGCAAGGACGATTCGTTGGTTCAGGTTCGTTTCTTTGGGCTCTGCGTTCTGCGTTCTGCGTTCTGTGCTCAGCGAACCCCCTCGATGGCGTGCCAGACCCGCTCCACATAGCCCTGCACCTCGCGCCCGTACCGATCCAGGTGAGCACGCGGGCGCGGCAACTCGATGGGGAAGTTGCCCACCACACGGCCAGGGCGCGGGCTCATGGCGATGACACGATCCGCCAGGAAAACCGCCTCGTGAATGTCGTGCGTCACAAAGAGCACCGTCGGCTGTGTGCGCTGCCAGAGGTCGAGCAGCAGCGAATTCATCTCGCTGCGCAGCATCATGTCGAGCGCGGCGAAGGGCTCGTCCATGAGCAGCAGGCGGGGCTGGTTGACCAGCGCGCGTGCCAGGGACACCCGCTGCTGCATCCCACCGCTCAGCTCGGCGGGCAGCGATGCCTCGAAGCCGGTCAGCCCCACCGCCTTCAACAGCGCCTCAATCTGGTCAGGTTTGGCGGTCTGACGCGCAATCTGGAGCGGCAGGCGCACGTTTTCCGTCACGCTGCGCCACGGCAGCAGTGCCGGTTTTTGAAACACCATCCCGATGTCGCTCGGCGGCGCGCTCAGCGGCTCGCCCCGATACAGGATGCGCCCCGACTCCGGTTGGAGCAGCCCGCCCACCATGCGCAGCAGGGTCGTCTTGCCGCAGCCGCTCGGCCCCACCAGCGCCACAAACTCCCCCTCGTGCACGCGCAGCGACACCTCGCGCAGCGCCAGCACCTCCCCGCTCGCCGCCTGAAAGTGATGGGACACGCCGTCCACTATCAACAATGCTTGGGTCATGAGAGCTCTTCTACTTCAATGACGACCGACGACCGACGACGGACGACCGACAACGGATGTCCAACTGGTACCCTCAAATTTTTTCCCAACAGGGGACTTTCACCCACGACTTGTTCCTCGAACTTCTATCGCTCCAATCTCCAATCTCCAATACCCCATTCGGGGCACATAGTCTCCAATCTCCTAATCTCCAATCTCTACGGAGCCCCCCGCAGGCGCTTGACCTCGTCCAGCAGGCGGTCGGCGAGGGCGCGCTTGCTCATCGGGGCGAGCGGCTCGTCGCGGTCGGGGTGGATGAGGGTGGCCTGGACCTGGTCGCCGCCGAAGCTTTGCGGCACCGGGTTGGCAACGAGGAGGTCGAGGGCTTTGCGCTGGAGTTTGTCGCGCCCGTTTTGGAGCAAATCCTGGCTTTCCGCGGCCCAGCCAACGACGATCAGCGAGGCGGGCTTGGCCGCTTTGACGCTGAGCAGGATGTCCGGGTTGCGCGTCAGCTGGAGCGAGAGGTCGCCCGTTGCCCTTTTTGATCTTCTGCTCCGCCACCTGCGCGGGTCGGTAATCGGCCACCGCCGCCGCCATCAGCAGCGCATCGGCCCCGCCGATGGCGTCCAACACCGCGCGCTCCATCTCCCGCGCGCTCTCGACGCGCAGCACGCGCACGCCGCTCGGCGGCTCCAGCGCCACGGGGCCGGAAATCAGCGTGACCGTCGCCCCGCGCCGCGCCGCGGCCTCGGCCAGGGCGTAGCCCATGCGCCCCGACGAGTGGTTGGCGACGAAGCGCACCGGATCAATCGCCTCCTGCGTGCCGCCCGCTGTGACCACCAGGTGCAGCCCGCGCAGATCGTTGGGGCCGAGCGCCTGCTCCAGCGTGGCAAAGAGACGCGCCTCGCTCGCCAGGCGGCCCACCCCGCTCGCGCCGCTCGCCAGGTAGCCGGAGTCCGGCTCCACGAGCCACGCGCCGCGCTGCCGCAGCGTCGCGACATGGGCCTGGGTGGCGGGGTTTTCCCACATGCCGCTTTCCATGGCGGGGGCCAGCACGAGCGCGCCGCGCAGCGCCAGCGCGGTGGTCGTCAAAAAGTTGTCCGCAAAGCCGAGCGCGAGCTTGGCGATGCTGTTCGCGGTGGCGGGCGCTACCAGCATCGCATCCGCCTGCTTTGCCAGCGTCACATGGCCGATCTCCGTCTCGGCCAGGAGCGACCACATGTCGGTGAGCACGGGGCGGTGGGTGATCGCCTGGAAGGAAAGCGGCTGCACCATCTTGCACGCCGCCTCAGTCATGATCACATCCACCAGCGCCCCCTGCTGCGTCAGATGGCTCGCCAGCCCCACCGCCTTGTAGGTCGCGATCGAGCCGGTCACCCCTAAAAGAATGTGTTTGCCCGCAAATTGCTGCATGGTGCCTGTCTCGTACTATCGGCTGGTTGAGGAGTCGATTATAACAGAGAGTCGGGGAACGCAGAACGACGACCGACGACCGACGACCAGACGGGTGCCCTCTGGGCGCGACGACCGACGACCAACAAACGACGACCTTGGCTTTACTGTGTCTTTTGGGCCTTAGACGTTGGACGGTCCTTTGAAGAGTAGGTACAATTACAACCACTCTTTATAGAAAGTTCACACAGCACGCATGACGATGACTTGGCAATACACGCCCTTCACTTTCCCATTGATCCTCACGGCGGTTGTCTCAGCGTTGCTGGGATTTGCGATGTGGCAGCGCCGCAAGGTGCCTGGCGGCACGGTGGGCACCCTGCTGATGTTTGCCGTGGCGATCTGGGGCATGGCGTACGCGTTTCAGGTGGCCGGGGCGGATTTTGGCACCAAGTTGCTCTGGGCCAAGGTGCGCTACATCGGGATTTCCACCCTGCCCCCGCTCTTTTTCATCTTCGCCCTGCAATTTGTGGGGCGGGGCAACCTGCTCTCGCCGCGCCAGCAGCGGCTCCTCTTCATCCTCCCCGCGCTGACGGTGGTGATGGTGTTCACCAACGAGTGGCACAACCAATTCTGGTACGAGTACCGCATCGAGATGGCAGACGGCATGGTAGACCTGGTATTGAAGGAAAGTGCCTGGTTCTGGGTCCACACCGTTTATTCCTACCTGCTGACCGCCGGGGGCATCCTGCTGCTGCTGCGCGGGGTGATCCACGCGCCCAACCTGTACAAAAAGCAGCGGTTGGTGGTCGCTATCGCCTCGCTGACCCCCCTTGTGGCGAACATCATCACCCTGGCCCTGCCCGGCGTCTTCCCGCTGAGCGACCTGACCCCCTTTTCCTTCACTGTCACAGGTGTGGCGATGACCTGGGGGCTGTTTCGCTTCCACTTTTTGGAGCTAGGCCCCATCGCCCGCGACCAGGTTTTTGAAAACATGAGTGATGGGGTGATCGTGCTCGACATGCAGAACCGCGTGCTGGACATCAACCCGGCGGCGCGGCAAATTTTCGGCTACGGGGAGCAGGATCTGATCGGCGTCAGGGCGGGCACCCTGTTTGAGCGCTGGCCGCACCTGGTCGAGCGCTACCGCGACCTGATGGAGGTGAATGCCGACATCGAGATCGCCCACAGCGATGGGGCGCATTTCTACGACCTGCGTATCTCCCCGCTGGTGGAGCGGCAGGGGGAGCATGTGGGGCGCTTGATCGTGCTGCGCGACATCTCGGAGCGCAAGCGGGCGCTGATCATCATGGAGCAGGCGCGCGAGGAAGCGGAATCCGCCAGCCGCGCCAAAAGCGCTTTTTTGGCGAACATGAGCCACGAGCTGCGCACCCCGCTGACGGCGATCATCGGCTACAGCGAGTTGGTGCTGGAAGAGGCAAATGCCGAGACGGACGAGATGCTGTACCACGATGTGAAGCAGATCGAGACGGCGGGCCGCCACCTGCTGGCGCTGGTTAGCTCGGTGCTCGACCTGTCCAAAATTGAGGCGGACGAGATGAAGGTGGACCTGGAGAGCTTCGAGCTGGACGAGTTGATTCACTCGGTGTTGGGCATGGTGCAGCCGCTGCTAGAGAAGAACCGCAATCAGTTTGTGCTTCAGGCGGCGGACGGGTTGGGGGAGATGCAGAGCGACCGGATGAAGGTGCGCCAGATGCTGCTCAACCTGCTCAGCAACGCTGCCAAGTTTACCGAGCGGGGCACCATCACCCTAGAGGTGACGCGGGAGCGCAACAAGCT
The DNA here is from genome assembly GCA_963845765.1 of uncultured Chloroflexia bacterium. GTDB lineage: Bacteria > Chloroflexota > Anaerolineae > Ardenticatenales > Ardenticatenaceae > CAWJTI01. The sequence continues at coordinate 107,904 of CAWJTI010000008.1, read as the reverse complement.
GGGTGAATGGCTCTGTTTTTGCGTGAGCGATACGGGGATCGGGATGTCGCCGCAGGACGCGGAGCGCCTGTTCCAGCCCTTCATGCAGGCCGATAGCTCGCCCACGCGCCGCTACGGGGGCACCGGGCTCGGCCTCACCATCAGCCGCCGCTTTGCGCAGCTGTTGGGGGGGGACATCACCTTGAAGCGCACGGCAGATGGCGCAGGGAGCGCCTTTCTGATTATGCTCCCCGCCACGGTGATGCTGCCCGCCAGCAACGGCACCCCGCACCCCACGAGCGCGCCAGTGGGCGAGCTGGCACCGCGAGCGCGCGATGCGGCATGAGCCAGGAAACGATCTTTGTAGCGCTCGGCAGCAACCTGGGCGACCGCGAGGCCGCATTGGCTCAGGCGCGCGCGCGCCTGACAGAGGGTGGATGGGTGCAACTCGTGGCCTGCTCGCCCCTGTACGAGACGGAGCCCTGGGGGCCGGTGCCGCAGGGGTGGTACCTGAATCAGGTGTGCGAGGCGCGCACCGAGCTGCCGCCGCGCGCCCTGATGCGTTGGCTGCTCACCATCGAGCGGCGGGGCGGGCGCGACCGCGCGACCGAGCAGCGCTGGGGGCCGCGCCCCCTCGACGTGGACCTGCTCGCCTACGGCCAGCAGGAACACCGCGACCCGCTCGTCCAAGTGCCGCACCCGCGCCTGCATGAGCGCCGCTTCGTCCTGCAACCCTGGGCCGACATCGCCCCCGCGTGGCGGCACCCGCGCCTCGGCCTCACCGTGGCGGAGCTCCTCGCGCGCGTGGACGACGCGGGGGTGGTGCGGCGGGTTGAGGGTTGAGGAGGTAGTGGGTAGTGGGTATTAGAGATTAGAGAGTGGGGGCTCCGAATGGAGTTCTTTGCTTCCCTACTCAACCTGCGCTTCGACTGTTCCAGCGGGTCCATGGAGCGTCAAAACAAGTTGGTTCAGTACATCTCGCCCGAGCAAGGGAACCGTTCCAACAGGCATCGCCACGGCTGAAATCGCATGGAGGGTGGTGCCCACGACGTGAATGCGCACGGTGTACCGATCTACCTGTTGTACCCCACCCGCCGTACCGCGCAACCGAACGGTGTCTTCATAGTCAGCCCCCACCGCTTGCAAGATGTCTTCAGGCATCATGGTGCCATCGGCACCCGAATCTACAAAGGCCGCAACGTGGAGGGGCGGCTTTTCTCCATCGTACCCATCGATAGCGATGGGCAAAAACGGGGCAGGCGGGAAATAGGTCCTATCGTACTCGAAAGAAACGAGGCGTGCCATCACAGGGGCTCGATTTGTGGGTGACGCACCTGTATCTCCCTTTCAGGAACCGACTCGACTTTGCGACGCAAGATGACCTGACCCGGATAGGTGGCCCGCATGCGTTGCAGTAGCGCAACGGGGTCAGGATCGTGATCCATTAGGCGGGCGTCGCAGATTGCAACGAACTGCCCAGAATAGCGCTTGACCAGATCGCCATGCATAGCCTGAAACGCCTCGGCATTCTGTTTCATCGTGGCGCGGTTCGGGTTGTCGGGGAATGTCCCATCCTCCCGCAATAGCGTAGGGGATGGGGCGGGTCGGCTCTCGCTTAGCTGCACAGCAAACGGGAGCGCACGCTTCATACGAATTTGCTGGTAAAACAGTGTCAGCGCCTGGGTGGTCGTGAGACCGAGTTCTTGTAGGATACTCTCGGCCTCCTCTTTCAACTGTGGGTCCATTCGTGCTCGAATCATGGCAGATTTGATCATGAAACCTCCTATTAGAGCAAATTGTACCCCGTTTGGGCCACGGCCAGTAATTCTGGTTACGCTGGATGGAACTGGCCAAACGCTCGAAGCTTACGCCCGCTATCCCTTCTTTGTTCTACTCAGCAACCGGAGCGAAGCACCCTCACTCCCGGATACTCTGCAATCTCCAATCTCCAATCTCCAATCCCCTACTTCGCCGCCTGCGCCATCCAGTAGCGGATCGCCTTTATCACATCTTCCGGGAACATGCCGCCGCGCACGCGGATGCGCCGCAGTGTCATCATGTTGTCAGTGGTGTGGTGAGCGCCCTGCTTGGTCACGACCGCAATGTGGTAGCCCGCGACGGCGGTGAGGTGCGCGACCCCATCGTCGAAGCGCCCGTAGGGGTAGGCGAAGCTGTTGACCTCTTGCCCCAGCCGCTGCTGCAACAGCGCGCGCGACTCTGCCAGCTCGCGCCAGATGGTTTCGACGCTCATGCCGGGCAGGGAGGGGTGGGTCCGCGTGTGGGAGCCGATCTCCATGCCCGCCTCCTTCATCTCCACCACCTGCTCCCACGTCATGTAGTCCACATTGCGCTGCTCTGTCACCTCCGTGATGACAAAAAAGGTGCCCACAAAGCCTTCCTGCTGCATGATCGGGAAGGCATTGACATAATTATCGCTGTAGCCATCGTCAAAGGTGAGCACCACCGGCTTTTCCGGTAGCGGCGTGCCCCGCTGGAGCGCGTAGAGCAGCTGCGAGAGGGTGATGGAGGTGTAGCCCTGCTCGCGCAGGGTGATGAGCTGCGCGCGGAACACATCCGGGCCGACGCTCAGGTCGCGGCGCACCGTGTCGCTGCCGGGCGGCGGCACGCTGATGTAGTGGTACATCAGGATCGGCACGTTGAGCGCGCGCGCCAGCCCGTCCCAATCGGGGAGCGCGGTGGCGGTGGGCGAGGGCTCGACCCCCGGCGGGGGCGGGGCGGGGACGGGGGTCGCCGTGGCGATGACGATGGGCGGGACCGGCGTCAGGGTTGGCCCGGCCACGCCGAGCGCGCCTTGGCTGCGCCAAAAGTTGATCTGCACCCGCTGGCGACCGCTGCCATCGTCGCAGCCCTCCGCCGTGGTCTCCACTACCATCGCCTCGCTGCGCAGCGCGCCCGCGTCGTCCACCACGGCGACCAACCACCAACCTGCCGTGGGCTGATCGCCCAGCAGCACCTGGAAGGTGCCCGCGCCCAGTGCCGCGTCGCTGCCGGAGGGCGCGCTGAAGCCCTCGTCGGGCGCGGCGTCGGCGGCCCAGACGCGCACGCGCACCCCATCCAGCACGTGCACCCCATCGTGGATCGTCCCCTGAACCACCGTTCGGTCACAGGCAGCGCTCAGGTTGGGGGTGCTCCCCACAAACAGGGCGAGCGGCGGCGGGGGGGTGGGGGTCGTGCTGGGCATGGGGGTCACGCTGGCGCTCACCGTTGGGGAGAGGGTGGGCAGCAGCGCGGGCGCGGCGGTGGTGAGGGTTGGGCTCGGGGGCGCGAGCGTGGCGGGCGCACTCTCGGCGGAGGCAAGGAGGCTTTTGGGCAAATTTCCCCCCGTCCGCCGCGGCGATGATCGCCACACAGACGGAAAGAAGCAGAAAAGAAAGCAGCCAATAGGCAACGCGCGAGGAACGAACAGACCGACGGGGCATCGCGTTACTCGGGGTCGATGGTCGTGAGAACGGCCATCAAACGCTCGTGATCGCCCTTCAGCAGCAGCGCCGTCTCACGCGCGGCGCGCTCCAGCCAGGGCATGTCCTCGCCACGGCGCAGGGTCATGCGGCGGATGTGCGCGGCGAGCAGCTGCTCGCTCGGCGTCTCGCACTTGGTGGTGAGCAGCAGGCGAAAGTAGCTGAGCTGCGCCGTCAGGCGGTGCACCTCCTGCGCGGTCGCCTTGTGGACCGCGTAGTGCAGCGGCGGCGGCGACGGGGGCAGGCTTTGGCGCACGCGCTCCCCGTCCTGCCAGCCGACGAGCACCACGCGGAACACCGTTTGCAGCAGTCGCTCCAACTGCGGGTGGGCGCGGTACACCCCCTCGTCCATCACATTCCCCTCGGAGCGCCGCACCGCGCGCCGCCCGGCGTCGGGGCTGGCGGTCGTGCCATAGCAAACCACCCCGAAGCAGTAACACTCCCCGCCCAGGTTCACCTTCACCAACTCGCCCAACTCCGGCGGCTGGTGCAGCGTCAAACTCTCCGCCAGAAAATCCAGCGACGTGGTCTCGATAATTTCGCCAATCATGGGATTTTCGATTTCGATTTTCGATTTCAGATTGTGGGTTGCACGGGTTATGATAGGCTTGATGGGGGTTGGAACGAAACGGACGACATCCTGTGCTCTGAGACCGCACCTCGTCGCCGTATCCGTGAAATCTGCAATACCCCATGCGGGGCACCCTGTCTAAAATCTGAAATCCTCCTCACACGCCGCGCATGCGCTTGTGGTAGGCCTTGGCGGGGCGGAAGGTGATGTGACCTGCGTGCTGGAGGCGCTCCTCGACGAGCATGCTGACACACTCGCGGTCCGCCGAGGAGATGACCGCCGCCTCGTGCGCCTCGTGCAGCGAGGGCGGGTAGGGGGGCATTTGGCCGGAGCGGGCGCACTGGTCGTGGAGCAGGGCGTGGACGCGATCCAGCAGCTCGGCATCTTCGGCCACCCAGCGCGGCACCTCGATGCGCGCGATCTCGTCGCCGGTGCTCAGATAAAAGTAGACGATGCGGTGCTCGGGCGGGTAGCGCTTCAAAATCTCCGCCTGGCTCGCGAAGCAGCAGGAGCGCTCGCCTGCCTCCAAAAAGTCGAAGAGCAGCGCCGGATCGCGGAAGTCGTTGAGATGATAGCACAGTTCAAGCTCGTGCTCCCCCTTGCTGTGGCACTGCTGGCAGCGCTCCGGCGTGGTGGGGCAGAGATAGATCTTGAGCGTGTTGACCAACTCGAAGCTTTGCGTGTCGGAGATGTAGCCGACGATGGGGACGCGCAGCTCTTGCAGGCGGTCAAAGGCGTCGATGAGCCGCTCCATCAGCTGCCAGCGGTCCTGTGTCTCGTTTTGCAGCCCCCACATCACGAGTTGCCCGTCCACCAGGGCGATGCACGGCTCGCCCACCGCCTCCACCAGGTCGGGCAGCGCAGCGATCTCTTCCACGCGCATCAGCAGGCTGAGCCGCTCGCTGTTGATCGGCTGCTGGCGCTTTTCGTCCCAGTACAGGTCGGCGGTCTGAAAGAAAAGCTGCGCGCGCGCGCTGATCTCGGCGGCGGGGTCTGCGCCATAGCAGAGGGTGACGAGGCCGGTGTTGAGCAGGTAGAAGCGCGCCGGGCTGTCGCGGTCCGGCGGGATGTTGGAGCCATCCGCCGCGACGACGCGATAGTCGGCGGGCGCGGGGGGCGCGGGGAAGCGCTCGTCCAGCCCGCCGAGCGGCACCGGCGCGAGCATCGCTCCCTTCTCGGCGCGGTGGTGCTCCAGCTTGCTGTCCAGCCGCGCGCGGTCGTGGCTGCGCAGCAGGCGGCGCGCCTCTTGCAGCCAGCCGCGCCGGTCGTTGGCGCTCATCGCCACGCTCATGCGGTCAATGTCGTAGATGATCTGATCGAGATGGAGCGTCATGGGGGATCAACCGTTGCTTTCGGGGGGTCGTCGCTAGCCCGTAACTATAACACGGCCCCGAAAATCATCGAAAAGTTTGCAGCAGGGCACGTTGCGCAATACAATCGCTCCCTATGAAGTACATCACAACCTTGCAAAATCATACCCGCCGCCACCTGTTAGTTGCGGGGGTTTATCTTGTGCTAGCCCTGATCCTCTGGTGGCCGCTGCCCGCGCACCTTGCCACGCACGTGCCGGGCAGCGAGACGTGGGCCTTCGATGAGTACACCTTTGTGTGGAACCTGTGGTGGTTCCGCCACGCCCTGCTCGATTTGGGGGTCAACCCGCTCCACTCCGATTACATTTTCTACCCGCTGGGGATCGACCTCGTCCTTTACACCTACAATATCCTGAACGCGGCCATCGCGCTGCCGCTGCTCGACTGGCTCGGTCCGGTGCTCACCTCCAACCTGCTCCTGATCGGGATGACGGTGCTGAGCGGCTGGGGCACCTGGCTGCTCGTGCGCTGGCTGCTGTGGCGCACCCTGCGCACGCGCGGCCCGCGCGCCGAGCTGGCAGCGTGGGGCGCGGGGGCACTCTACGCCTTCGGGGCGTACCGTGCCATCTACGCGGCGGTGGGCCACTACGACATGGTGTCGACCGGTTTTATCCCGCTCTTCGTGCTCTTCTTTTTGAAGGGGTTCTGGGGGGAGGACGACCGACGACGACGACCGACGACCGACGACCGACGACCGACGACTGACGACCGACGACCGACGACCGACGACCGACGACGGATTACAGATCACTAAGGCTATAGAGCTAGCGACACAAGGCGTTATTCCAGAGCGTGCAGCGTTGTCCAGAGAACAGGCAGTCTCGTTGTTGGACCCAAGCCAGCAACTCGACACAGCAGCGGTGCCGCCTCACTTCTCACACGCGGAACAGATACCTGTTGGTCGTCGGTCGTCGGTCGTCGGTCGTCGTCCTTCGTCCGTGGTCCTTCGCCCCGCCATCCTCGCTGGTATCTTCATGGCGGCGGCGCTTGCCAACGAGATGATCTTTGGCATCTTCCTGGCGATGCTGGTGCTGATATTGATGCTCTTCACGTGGCGGCAAGCGGCGCGCGGCTGGTGGCTGCGCCTTGCGGTGACGGTGCTCGTGGCGGCGCTACTCTGGGCCCCCGTCGGCATCCCCGTGGTGCGCACGCTGCTTTCCACCGATTTTGTGCTGAGCGGCTGGGGCGACGCGCTGAAGCTGTCGGCGGATTTGCTCTCCTTCGTCTCGCCGACGGCGCTGCACCCGCTGTGGGGGCCAGAGTGGCTCGATGAGCTGCGCAGCGTGCAGGTCAACGTGGTGTCGCCCGGCGCGAGCCGCTTCAGCGATGTGAACACGGTGTTCGTCGGCATCTCCACGCTGCTGCTCTGCGCGGTGGCGTGGGGGCGTTACCGGCGGCGCGTGGGCGCGTGGGTGGCGGGGCTGCTCACCTTCATGCTGCTCTCGCTGGGGCCGGTGCTTCAGGTGGGCGGGCGCTACCTGTGGCGCTTCGACAACGTGCTGCCCGGCGGCGAGCCGACGGCGGTCCCGCTGCCCTTCATCCTGCTGCACTACCTGCCCATCGTGCAGGGCAACCGCGCAGCCAACCGCTTCAGCGTCGTGCTCATGCTCTGCGCGGCGGTGCTGGTGGGGTACGCGCTGACGGAAAGGCAGAAGGGAGAAGGCAATGGGCACATCGTCCCCGGAGGGGGAAGGGCAAAAGGACACGGATCGTCCGAAATCGAAAATCGAAAATCGAAAATCGCAAATCTGCTTCCCGTTGCGCTCATCGCCCTGCTCCTCCTGGAGCAGCTGTCGCTACCGCTGCCGCTCACCGATGCGCGCATCCCGCAGGGCTACGCGGTGGTGGCGGCGGACCCCGACGATGTGGCGGTGCTAACCCTGCCGCTCGGCTGGCGCAACTCGTTTGGGGTGCTGGGCGCGGAAAACACGCGCAACGAGTTTTACATGGTCGGGCATGGCAAGCGGCTGGTGCAGGGCAACATCTCGCGCGCGCCCGCCGAAAAGTTTGAGTTTTGGCAGCGCCTGCCGGTGCTGCGCTCGCTGATCGAGATTCAAAATGACCGTGACGTGTCGGCGGAGCAGCAGGCGGACGACGCCGCGCGCGCCCTGGAAACCATGACCCTGCTCGGCGTGCGCTACGTGGTGGTTCACCCTGCAATTCCGGGCCGCCCGCCCTATGTGGACAACCGCGAGCGCGCCCTCGCCTATCTTCAGGAGGTGCTGCCGCTGGAGCCGCTCTACGAGGGGGAGGATCTGCTCGTCTTTCGTGTGGACGCGCCCGCGCCGCCCTCCGGCGAGCTAACCTTTGGCGCAGCCGAGCGAGCGAGATGTACCGTGTGTCAGGGTGGGGCGCGAACGAGGCGGAGGGTGACGTGACCTTTAACTGGGCGGGCGAGCAGGCCACGGTGCTCGTTCCCGTCGCGGACCCAACGCGGGCGCTCCACCTGTCGCTGGAACTGCGCCCCTTCCAGGTGCCGCAAAGCGTGCAGCCGCTCGTCAATGGTCAGCCGCTCGGCGCGCCGCTCCCGCTGGAGCCAGGCTGGAACAACGTGGACCTTGTCCGTGCCCGCCAGCATGCTGGACGGGCCGACCGCCCAGATCACGCTGCGCTTTTCGCGCGTGGACCGTCCGCTAGATGTGCTGCCCGGCGTGGCGACCCTCGGCGGGACGGGGGTGGAAACGCGCGTCCCGATCACCGTCAAGAGCGCGGGGCCAGGGCTGAGCGAGTTGGACCCGAACGGGCTGGCGTGGATCACGGTGGATGGGGTGGACGCCAGCGAGCATCGCGCGGGGACGAACGTGACGGTGCTGGACGCGGCGACCGGCGCGGTGGAGGCGGTGCGCGGCTTTGACACGAGCGCCAACGAGTTCGAGCGCGATCGGCTGCACGAGTTCATCGCGGGGATACCGACGGGCAGGGTGGTCATCGTCGCGCTGCAAGGGGCAGCGACGAGCTTCCTCAACCTGGACAGCGTGGCCGCCTTCCAAACCCTCGGCGCGGCCACCGGCCCGACCGATCACGGGGTGTCGTATGCGCTGCTCGGCGTGAAGGGCGCGCCGCCCGGCAGCGCGCTGGAGGCGCAATCGAAGGGGAGCGCGGTGGACCTTGTGCACCTACCCGACGACCGTCCGTTGTCCAGCGCCGTGCGCTCGCTGCGCTGGTCGCCGGGGGAGTAGCGGTGCAGGGACACCCTTTGGGGGCATCTTTTGGGGGGCAGGGCGAATAGTACAAGAGTAAATGGTATTTCGTGGCTCGCTATTTTATAATTGTACAAGGTATGCGCTGGGCGAGGAGCAAAGAGCGGGGATCACCTTTTTTTGCCCTCCTTCCACCTGCTTTTTCAGAGATGAAGTTCTTGCTTGGCTACCGTACTGGATCGGTTTATGGGAAAGCTGAGGGATGCCCTGGTTCCGTTTACTTGACGTCCAGGATAGCGGGAGCGGTAGCCTCAAGGAGAGGAGGCACATCATGTTGCATCAGATGCTACAGCAACAACTGAATCACTTTGGGCTGGACAGCGCCGCCCCACCCGACGCGGCTACGTGGCAGCACTTTTTGAAGAGCATTGGTGAGAGCTACGAGAAGGTGGACCAGGAGCACTCCGTGCTGGCAAACGGCACTGCTGCCCTGACAGAGGAGATTGGCGAGCATTTCCGAAAGCTGCAAGAAGCGTCGGAAACGCAGCTCGCGGCGGAGCGCAGCTTGTCGCGCTCCGTTATCAGCGAGCGGGAGCGGGTGGGGGAGGAGCTGAAGCGGCGGCTCAACGAGACGCTGCTGCTCAACCGCGTCATCGCGGCGGCTACCTCTACCCGCGACCCAAACAAGGTGCTGGAAGTGATCTGTGAGGCGCTGGCCATAGCCTTTGACCTGCCACAGGCCGCCGCCGCGCTGCTTGACGAGACGGGGGAGCATGCTGACCGTGGTCGGCGAATACTGCGCGTGGGGCCGCCCCTCTGCGCTTGGCGCGATTATCCCCGTGAGTGGCAACCAGATCACGGAGGAGGTGCTCGCCGAGCGCAGAACCGTGGTCGTGCGGAATGCGCAAACCGACCCCCGCCAATCGGTGATCCACAAACTGGAGCAGGAGCGCGGAACCGTCGCGCTGCTCGTCGTGCCGCTCATCGTGCGCGACGAGGTGATTGGCACCATCGGGCTGGATGCCATCGAAGAGCGCGAGTTTACGCAGGAGGAGATCACACTGGCCGAAAGCGTGGCGGCAGCGGTGAGCCAGGCGCTGGAAAATGCGCGGCTTTACGAGGCGGTGCAGCAGGAACTGACGGAGCGCAAGCGTGCGGAAGCGGAGTTGGTGGAGGCCAAGGAGACGGCGGAGCGTGCCAACCAGGCCAAGAGCCTTTTCCTGGCGAATGTGAGCCACGAATTGCGGACCCCGCTCAACGCGATCATCGGCTACAGCGAGTTGCTGCAAGAAGAGATCGAGGGGAGCGGCGAGGAGTGGATGGGCGAGGATTTAAAGAAAATCCATTCGGCGGGCCACCAACTGCTCGCGATCATCAATGATCTGCTCGACCTTTCCAAGATCGAGGCGGGCCGCATGGAGCTTCATCTGGAAAGATTCGACCTGAAGCTGTTCAGCAAGGGTGTGATCGCCACCGTTCAGCCCATGATGGAGCGCAATCACAATCAGTTGCAGGTGAATCTGGGGCCGAATCTGGGAGTGATGTTTGCCGATTCGATCAAGGTGCACCAGGCGCTGCTAAACCTGCTGAGCAACGCTGCCAAGTTTACCGACAATGGTACGGTGATCCTCTCCATCAGCCGGACCCGCAAGACAGATGGCGATTGGTTCAGCTTCGAGGTGCGTGACACCGGCATCGGCGTGCCCCGTGAAAAGAAGAAGATTTTGTTTGAACCTTTTGTCCAGGGCGACCCCTCGACCACGCGAAAATATGGGGGTACGGGTCTGGGCCTTGCTATTACCAGGCGCTTCTGCCAGATGATGGGCGGCGATGTTTTTGTGGAAAGTATTCCTGGCAACGGCTCTACCTTTACGATTTGCCTGCCCGCCGTGGTAAAGCCGCAACCAGGTAGCCATATGGTAGATGAGTAGTGGTAGCCAAGATTTTGCTGGTGGAAGACAACGAAATGAATCAGGACATGCTGTCGCGGCGCTTGACGCGTCAGGGCTATGAGGTTGTTGTGGCAGCCGATGGCCAGACAGCTATCAAGATCGCTACCTCCCAGCAGCCCGATCTGATTCTGATGGACCTGAACCTTCCCATCCTTGATGGGTGGGAGGCCACGCGGCAGCTGAAAAGCGCGCCCGATACCTCGCATATCACCATCATTGCCCTGACCGCGCACGCCATGAAGGGCGACGAGGAGCGCGCCCGCACCGTCGGCTGCGACGACTACGAGATCAAGCCTGTCGACTTTCCCCACCTGCTTTCCAAAATCCAGAAGTTCCTTGCGCGCTGACCGAACGGCAACGCAGAACGCAGAACGCAGAACGTACGACATAGACGCAGAGACGCAGAGGCGCAGAGGGCGAAGCCGTATCCGTAGAACCCGCGTAGCGGGTGGCGACAACCGTAGCCGGGGGTGGAGCCGCCTGCCGTTGGCGGCGTAACCCCTGGCGAGCGCAGAACGCAGAACGAACCTCGTCGGGTCGTCGGTCGTCGCTCCACGTTTGACCGGTTGCCTAAAGTGACAACAATTGCGGGATGATTTCGCTCCGCTTCATCCGCCGCCCGGCCTGCCTCCTCACGCTTTCCCTCTTCGTTGCTTTCCTTTTGCTCTACTCGCGGATGGCCGCGCCTGGCCTGGAGTGGGGCGATGCGGGCGAGGCACAGTTGGCGGCGTGGACGGGGGCGCTGAGCCACCCCACCGGCTACCCTCTCTTTTTGAGTCTTGGCTGGCTGTGGGGGCACACGCTCGCTTGGGTGGGCGTGGCCCCCACGCGCGCGATGACCCTGTTCAGCGCCACGGCGGGCGCGGCGACGGTGGCGCTCGTCCTGCCGATGATGCGCGCGTTGCTGCGCCGCGCGCGCCTTCGCCTTGGCCGGGGCTGGACGCTGCTCGTGGCAACGCTGGCCGCCGTCACCTTTGGCCTGTCGCAAACCTTTTGGTCCCAGGCGCTGCTGGCCGAGGTGTACACCCTCAACGCGCTCTTCCTCGTCCTGCTGCTCTGGGGCTTGTGGCGCGGCCCGTGGGGAACAGGGCGGCTGCCCTGGCTCGCGCTGCTACTCGGGCTCGCTCTGGGCCACCATCGGCTGATGTGGCTCTGGCTGCCAGGGCTTGCCCTCTGGGCTCTGATGGAGATGCGTGGGTGGCGCGGCGCGCTTGCGCCCCGCCTTCTGCTCCGGCTGGCCGCGCTCGTCCTGCTCCCCCAACTGCTCTACCTCTACGTTCCCCTGCGCGCGCCCGCCTCGGCCTACCTGCACCAGCCCCTCGCTGATGGGCGCGTGCTGGAGTTGTACGATGGCAGCGCGCGCGCCTTTCTGGATCACGTGAGCGGGGCGGTGTTTGCGTCGAACCTGCTGCACGCCCCGCTCGCCGCGCGTCTGGCGCGGCTGGCGGAATTGTGGCGCGAAAACGTGGGGATTCTCTCGTTTTTTGCGCTTTTCGCCCTGTTTCGCTCTCGCTCGTCGGCGGGCGAGCCGCTTGGCCTGCCCCTGTCCGACCGTCTGTTGCTGCTGAGCGGGGCGCTGCTGACCCTGCTGTTTGGCATTGTCTACGGAATCGGCGACTTCGAGGTGATGCTGATCCCGCTCTGGCTCGTGCTGATCGTGCTCGGCTATCTGGGCATCGCGCTGGCGGGGCAGCGGCTCGCCGCGCGCTCGCCCCGTGCCGCGTGGCTGCTCGCGCCGCTGCTCGTGCTTGTGCTGGGGGCGCGCCTCACCTTCCACCCACCCTCGCGCGCAGGGGTGGCGGCCCCGCGCCAGTCGGTGGAGCGCCTTATCGCAGCGGAGCCGCCTTCCGGGGCCATCATCGTTTCCAACGACCGCGACGAGGTGGTGCCGCTCTGGTACGCGCAGTTTGCCGAGGGGCAGCGCCCCGACCTGCTCGCCCTGTTTCCGCTCGTCACCACCGACGAGGCGCACCGCACGGTGAGCGGGGTCGTCGAGTGGGCGCTCCAATGGGGGCGGCCCGTGTTCCTCAGCAAGCCGATGCCCGGCCTCGCGCTGCGCTACCGCCTGCGCCCCTACGCCGGGCCGCTCGTGGCCGTGGAAGGGCCTGCGCCCATCCCATCCGACCCTGTTCTCCAGAGTTACCTCGCGCCCGAGCTGACGGTAGTCGGGTGGGAGCCCTCGCAGCGGCGCGTGCTGGCGACCGAGACGCTGACCGTCTCCATTGGGCTGCAAGCCAGCGCGCCGCTCGCCCGCGACCTCTCCTTTTCGCTGCAACTGTTCCGCGCGGATGGGGCTCCCTTTGGGCAGGTAGAGGTGCCGCCGGACCCCTTTTTCCCCTCGTCCGAGTGGCCGCTGGGGGAGCCGCTGCGCCTGCCTGTGACCTTCACGCTGCCGGAGGCGCTGCCGCCCGCCCTGTACGAGTGGCGCTTGAGCGCCTATAGGATCGAGGGGGCCGAGGCGGTGCCGGTGGGCCAGCAGGTAACGCTGGGGCGCTTCCTCGTCGGGGCTACGCCGCCCCCGCTGGCGCTCGATGAATTGCCCGCCGACGCGGTCCGCTTTGGCGGGGCCATCGTGTTGGTGGGGGCGGTGCTGCCCGACCAATTGCGCGCGGGCGAGCCGTTGGACTTTCTGTTGCGCTGGAGCGCGCTCGATGCCCCATTGGTGCCCTACACCCTGTTCGTGCATCTCGTGAACGAGGCGGGCGAGATCGTCGCGCAGGCGGACGCGCCGCCCGACCCGCCCACCGACACATGGGTGCGGGGCGACACTTGGGGCGACGCGCGCCGCCTCCCGCTGCCGGGGGCGCTGCCGCGCGGGCGCTACACGCTGCGGGTCGGCCTGTACGATGCGACGGGTCGCCTGCCGCTGGCGAGTGGCGGCGATGCGCTCGACCTGGCAACCTTTGACGTGCCGTGAGCGGGCCTTGCCCTAGACACATCGCATCCCTACATCCTGGAGAACCGATGCTCCCACCGAGTCACGTGGCCTACACGCTGGCCGCGCTCAGCGAGATTCAAGCGCGGACCGGGCGCTTTCAGCAGGCCGATTATCGGCTCGTCGCGCTGGCGGCGCTCGGCCCCGACCTGATCGACAAGCCGCTGGCCTGGGCCTACTTTTATCGGCGCTACAAGAGCGCCGTCCTCTTTGCGCACACCCTGCTGGCGCACCTCGCGGTGCTCCTGCTGGCGATGGGCCGTGCCCGCCCGCTGCTGGTCTACGCGCTGGCCTTCAACGGCCATGCGCTGGCCGATCGGCTCTGGTTCTTCCGCGATACCTGGTATTGGCCCTTGCGGGGCTGGCACTTTCACGTCTGGCGCAAGCAGGGCAGCGAGCAGCAGACGATCGGCCTCGCTTACTGGCACACCTTCACGCGCCGCCGCGAGCTGTGGCGCTGGGAAATCGGCGGTTTTCTCGCCTTTATGTGGTTTCTCGCGCGCCATCGGCTCTGGCAATGGCCGCGTTTGTGGTGCTTGATTCGCACGGGGCGGTTGATGGGGGACTGACAACCAAAGCCAAACAACCGCCACCAACGGAAAGCGCTTTAGGCGAGACGCCAAGAACGCCAAGGAATTTTCTAGATTCCTTGGCGTTCTTGGCGTCTTGGCGGTTTAAAATTGTCGTCCGGTTGCTTCGCTCCTCGTGTCAGGAGACGCGCGTGGGCGCATCGGTGAGCCAGCGCCAAAAGGTGTCCCAAATGGCCTGGAGGCGCGAGCGACGCGCGGGCGGCGTTGTCGGTTGCGTGGCGGGTGTCGGCGCGCTGTCGCTGCTGGCTGCTACGGACTCGCGTGGGGCCAACTTTGTCAGCAGCTTGGGTGAAGTGGGGCGCGGCTCTGCCGTGGCATGGGGTCGCCCGAGCAACTCGTCCGCAATCCAGTAAATCTGCTGGGCGAAGGGGTGCTGCTCCTGCTCCAGCACCAGCGGGAGCCCGCGTGTCAGGCTGCGTACCAGCGCGCGCCCGCTGCTCAGCACGCGAAACTCGATTGAGTGGCGCAGGATGCGACCGATTTCCGCCACGCCGATGTGCGCGTTCGAGTCGGCGCGGTTCAGCACCACATGGATCTTTTTGAGCGGGATTTTCAGGCGCAGGGCCAGGTCGATGAAGTTGCTCGTGTTGCGGATCGCGCTCACCTCGGGGGTCGTGATGAGCATGATGTCGTCGGCGTGCTCCAGCACGCTCAGCGTGCGGTCATCATAGTTTGTGGGGCAATCCACGATCACATAGTCGTAAAGCTGCGCCAGATACTTGAGCATCAACTCCACATGTTGGGCCGTGATGGTCTCGCTCATTTCCGGCGAGGGTGGGGCGAGCAGCACGCGCAGGCCAGATTCGTGGGTGGTCAGCAGCGGCTCGATGGCGCTGGGGTCCAACTCGTCCAACTGCTTGATCACGTCCAAAAGCGACTCGTTGGAGCGCAGGTCGAGGTGAACCCCCACATCCCCAAAGGAGAACGCGGTGTCGTAAAGGGCGATGCGCCCGGCCCCGCGCAATTGGAGCGCCAGTGCCGTGTTGACGGCGAGGGTCGTGTTGCCGGTGCCCCCCTTGCAGCTGAAAAAAGCGATAATGCGCCCGCGCGTGCCGCCGCCCATCAGCTCCGGCCCGGCGATGTTGGAACGGACCAGGATGCTTTTGACGCGGTACATCAGCGCGTCGGGGTGGAAGGGGCGCGTCAGGTGGTCGTCTGCCCCCGCCTCGATCACGGCGATCTTGCTGGCGGCATCGCTGCTCTTTGTCAGAAGCAGGATCGGCAGGTCAAATGTTTTGGGATTCTGTCGGAAGCGGCGGCACAACTCGTGGCCGTCCGCGTCGGGCAGGGAGACATCCACGATGACGGTGTCGGGCGGGTTTTGGAGGACCATGTTGTAGGCATCGCGTGCCGTGCGAGCGATCACCGTGTTGTAACCGTCTCGCTCCAACAGGCGGCTAAGATGCTCGCCGAGCGCCTGCTCAGCCTCGACAAGAACGATTGTGGGTGCGGTGGAACGGGCCATCGGGATACCTATTGATCAGCAATGAAAAGAAGGGGTAGCGTGCCGCTGCGGTAGGGCAGTTTGGCATCGACTTGATTTGTGGAGGAGGGGTGACTGATAGGATGCAAGTTGCATTCCTTCAACTTTTAATTATAGGCAGGCGATTGAAGTATAGATGAAACTGCCCTAGAGCGGCGTGACAGATTATTCACTCGTCTCCATTGCCTCCGCGCTTTGCGGCTTGACATGCACGGTGCGCTCGTTGCGGTACGTGACCAGGCCAGGCCGCGCGCCGGACACGCGCTGCACGTGGCGGCGCTCGGTCACGTCCACCGCTACCTCCGTCGAGCCGCGCGCCTGGCAGTAGTAGGCAGCGAGGGCAGCGGCGCGAAGGATGGTGGGCTCTGGCAGATCGCGCCCCGCGTTTTTCAGGATCACGTGCGAGCCGGGCACCCCGCGCGCGTGCAGCCACAGGTCATCAGACGCGGCGTGGCGGAAGGTGACCTCATCGTTCTGCTGCGCGTTGCGCCCCACCAGCGCTACCCACCCGTCCAGATGCACGCGGCGGGGGCCGCGCACCACGCCGTCCCCGCGCCGCCGCTTTTTGCTGGGAACAAAGCTGCCCGCGACGAGCGCCTCGCGCACGGCGTCAATCTCGGGGCGCTCCTCGGCCTGCGCCAGATCGTTTACCAGCGTGTCCAGAAATGCAAGGTCCTGCTCGGCCTGCGCGATGCGCGGCGGGATCTCTTCGGCGGCGCGCTTTTTCTTGTCATAGCGCGCGAACAGGCGCTGCGCGTTTTCCACAGGGGAGAGGGTGGGATCGAGGGGGATGCGGCGCAGGGCACCCTCGTAGTCGGGCACCTCGACGCTCGCTGCGCCTCGCTGCACCTGCCACTGGTAAGCGAGCAGAAGCTCTCCGTTTTCGCGCAGCCGCTCGGCTTCTTCCGGTGGGACGTGCTGGGAGCGCAGCCCGTAGAGGGTGCTTTCCACCCGACTGCGCGCCTTGGCCAACAGCGCTGCGGCGCGTTGCCGGACCGCCGCGTAGGCGTCGCCGCTCAGGCGCGCCTCGAAAAAGCGTTGCATTGCCTCGGAAATCGTGGCGACCGCTTCTATCTTTTGAAATTGACATAATTCGTAGGGAGCAAAGGCGATTACCTGCCCGGAGTCGTCCAACGCCACATGCGGCTCCCACTCGCCTGTGCGGAGCGGCGCGAAAAGTTCCGCCACCACGTCTAGCATGGCCTCCGCCTCCGCCTCCGCGATGGGGGCGGTCGGCTCGCCGGTGGCGCGCGTCGCCATCTCGCGCGCCAGGGTCGGGCTGACCCCCGCCAACTCGCGCAGCAGCAGGCGGTACAGCGGCTGCGTTGGCTCCGCCGCGGTGAGCATCATCCGCCAGTCGCCCGCGTCCAGTGCGGTGGGCGGGCGCTTGTCGATGGGCGGCGGCGGCACATAGGGGTGGTTGGGCAGGGTGGAGCGGTACGGGTTTTGCGCCTCGCCCGCGCGCAGCACGCACTCGCGGATGGTGCGCCCTGCGTCCAGCAGCAGCAGGTTGGAGTGGCGGCCCATGATCTCGGCCACCAGGATCGAGCGCCCCTCCTCGTTCTCGATCTCAAGCTCCAGCACGCGCTCCCACGCGGGCTGCCGCACCGCGCGCAGCCTGCCCCCGCGCACATATTTGCGCAGCAGCAGGCCGAGTGGGGTAGGCGCTTCCAGGCCGCGGCGCGCTTTTTCGTCCTGCAACAGCGCCCGCGCGTGGCCGGGGGTCACATCGAGCAGCAGGGTAGCTCGCTGGCCCGCGTACAGTTCCAGCGCGACCACGCGTTCGGCAGGTTGCACCACCTGCTGGATCTTGGCGTCCTTCATTTCTTGCAGCTCTGCCGTCAGGGCGGCAAGGGTGAAAAAATCGACGTGCATCGGCGCTCTCCAGGAGGTCCAAAGTCAATGGCAATCCGACGTTTCGAGGGCGAAGCGGGCGCTGGCAAACTTCCTTGTGGCGGCCATGCGCTCCGGCGTCGGTCGTCGCGGCGTGTGTTATAATAACCCAGGCGGCGCAGCAAGACGACTCGGGTTTTAGACGATACGCGTGCGCCAATTATACACGATGAGTAAAGGGGCGTGGCAACGGAGTTGCTCTGTGGCAAGATGGGGTCGGCAAAAGGTTGATTTTTGCAAGCAAGGGGAGGCACCATGTGCCATAAAGGGGAGCCCGTGATTCGCCAAGCGGACGAGCAGGCGACGCGCATTGGGGTCAACGGTCGGGCCGGTCTGTGCTTTCGGGTGGGGCGGGTCAAGGTCCGTGCCATTGACCCACCCATCCTTATTGATGGCGAGCTGCGCCCGCTTTCCGAGCTTGACCCTGCCTTCGCGGGGCAGCGTGCGGCGCACATCGCGGCGCGCGAGCTGCCACGGCGTTTATTTGTGAGCCGCGCGGACCAAGGCGACCCACAAGCGACGGAGCGAGTCGCCTGAGCCGCGCACCGCTAGTCAATTCAACGGTTAATCAACAGAAACGTTGACAGGGCGGCGTAAACCGACTATACTTTCGCCATCTGCTATTTTGTCTCTTCTCTCTTCAGGGAGCCCGATGAACCTGCCCGCCTTGCATGACCGAGCGTTGCACCGAAGCCTGAATGGGCTCGGGGGCGGGGCCTGGGGGGTCGGGGGCTCCCAACGCGCCGAACGGGGAGGGCGGGGCTCTTGCCAGGGGCAGGAGCCTCCCCCTGTTCTCCACCTCGCGGGGCGCTCCAAGCGTCCCGTTTTTGTTGTACCGCCTCGTGCGCCTGGGTCACGCTTTTTGAGCACAACACGGAGGTTGTATGGCACGCGTTTTACTGCTTAACGCCTCATATGAACCACTGAAGGTTCTGCCCGCCACCCACGCCCTGCAACTGCTGGTGCGCGGCATCGTGGAGCCGGTGACGGAGGTGGTGGCGGCGCGCTTCCGCTCCCCCTCGACCACCCTCAGCGTCCCGACCGTGATTCGCCTGCAACGCTACGTCTCGGTGCCGCGCCGCAACGCCGCGTGGTCCAAGCGCGGGGTGCTGGAGCGCGACGAGTACACCTGCATCTACTGCGGCGCGCGCCCCGGCGACCTGCGCGACGGGCACATGCTCAGCAAGGGCGACATGACCATCGACCACATCGTGCCGCGCAGCCATCGGGGTGGGAACACGTGGGGCAACACCGCGTGCGCCTGCCAGGGCTGCAACCTCCGCAAGGCGGATCGCACCCCCCATGAGGCAGGGATGCGGATGCGCTGGGAGCCCAAGCTTCCGCGCGTGGGCTACCTCGTGGTAAGCGGCTCGGTGCCCGAAAGCTGGAAGATGTACCTGGAAGTGTGACAAAAGAGGCCCGCCGCACGGCGGGCCTTTTTTGTGTGGCGCGCGGCGACGCGGCGGCTCGTGCCGCCAAAATCGCCCCCCTTTCGTTTTCAACCGTATGACAACAGGGGAAAACTTGACGTTTTGCCTATAACCCTTTTACAATACCCGCTGTTGCTCCGCTCCAAGGGCTGGCATCGCCATGCCTGTTGCCGATGGGGGAACATTTGATGAACCTTTTAGACAAGCAAAACGGGATACCTAATGAGTGATGTAGAGTTGATTCCGCCCCACGGTGGTAAGTTGGTGGACCTATTCGTCCCCGCCGATGAGGCTGCCACGTTGAAAGCCTACGCGAGCACCCTGCCTTCCCTGCAAATTTCCGAGCGCCTGGTGTGCGATCTGGAGTTGCTGGCAGTGGGTGCTTTTTCTCCCCTCGATCGCTTCATGGGCGAAGCGGATCATCAGAGCGTGCTGGACGAGATGCGGCTCACGAGCGGCCATCTCTTCCCCATCCCCATCACCCTGCCGGTTGACCCGAGCGACAACATCCAGCTCGGCAGCGACATTGCGCTGCGCAACTCCAAAAACGAGTTGCTCGCTGTGATGAGCGTCGAAGAAATTTATGGGTGGGAGCGTGACGAGGTCTCGCAAAAGGTGTTTGGCACCCTCGACCTGCGCCACCCGCTGGTGGCGGAGATGCACCGCTGGGGCAAGCTGAACATCTCGGGCCGCCTGCAGGTGCTGCAACTGCCCAAGCATTTCGACTTCCAGGAGCTGCGCTTCACCCCCGCCGAGACGCGCGCCCAGCTTGCCACCTTCGGCCACACCAACGTGGTGGCCTTCCAGACGCGCAACCCGCTCCACCGCGTGCATGAGGAGCTTACCAAGCGCGCGGTCGAGAGCGTGGATGGGGTGCTGCTGCTGCATCCGGTTGTCGGCATGACCAAGCCGGGCGATGTGGACCACTTCACGCGCGTGCGGACCTACAAGGCGCTCGCGCAGCGCTACTACGACTCCGACCGCATCCTGCTCTCGCTGCTGCCGCTGGCGATGCGCATGGCAGGCCCGCGCGAGGCGCTCTGGCACGCGATCATCCGCCGCAACTATGGCGCGAACCACCTGATCGTGGGGCGCGACCATGCGGGTCCGGGGAACGACTCGGAGGGCAAGCCCTTCTACGGCCCCTACGACGCGCAGGACCTGGTCCAGCAGCATACCGAGGAGCTGGGCGTGGGGGTGATCCCCTTCCGCGCGCTGGTTTACCTGCCGGACGAGGAGCGCTACGAGGAGATTTCCAACGTCCCGCCGACGGCCCGCACCGCCTCGATCTCGGGCACGCAGGTGCGCGAGGAGTACCTGCGCCAGGGGGTAAAGCTGCCGGAGTGGTTCACGCGGCCCGAGGTTGCCGAGATTTTGTCGGAGACCTACCCGCCGCGCCACAAGCAGGGCCTTTGCATCTGGTTCACCGGGCTGAGCGGCGCTGGCAAATCCACCACCGCCTCGGTGCTGACCACCCTGCTGCTGGAGCATGGCCGCCAGGTGACGGTGCTGGACGGCGACGTGGTGCGCACCCACCTGTCGAAGGGGCTCGGCTTTAGCAAGGACGATCGCGACAC
This sequence comes from uncultured Chloroflexia bacterium, assembly GCA_963845765.1. Classification (GTDB taxonomy): domain Bacteria; phylum Chloroflexota; class Anaerolineae; order Ardenticatenales; family Ardenticatenaceae; genus CAWJTI01. The sequence continues at coordinate 87,505 of CAWJTI010000008.1, read as the reverse complement.
CAACATCCGCCGCATCGGCTACGTAGCGGCAGAGTTGGTGCGCCACGGCGCGACGGTGATCTGCGCGGCGGTCAGCCCCTACCGCGCCACCCGCAACGATGTGCGCAGCATGGTGGGCTCCGATTCCTTTGTCGAGGTCTTCGTGGACACGCCGATCGAGGTGTGCGAGGACCGTGACGTGAAGGGGCTGTACGCCAAGGCACGACGCGGCGAGATCAAGGATTTCACCGGCATCGATGATCCCTACGAGCGCCCGGAGCACGCGGAAGTCACGCTGGACACGGTGACCTACTCGCCGGAAGATAACGCCTTCTGGATTCTCAAGTATCTGCTCTCGGAGGGCTTCGTTCGCCAATCCGAGCAGACCTCGATGATCAAGGCCAACGGCTACAACGAGCCCATCGCCACCCCCGCCGATTAACCTACCCAGCCACGATGAAAAGCACAGAAGGGAGCCCTTCTGTGCTTTTTTGGTTCTTAATGGCTACATACAGCCCGCTAATTTTTGCCGGAGTCTAGACAATCCGGTCGAGGACAGCTATTATAGCCAGAAACCCACCGTCTAGTTGAGATTTTCTGATGATGCCGGCTCTCTCGACGACTAGCTCTTACTCGGGGAAATTGCCGCTTTGTGCGGGCCGCCGTCGCCGCCGCCGTAGCACGCGGCGCGCGGGCACGCGTGGCCCACGCAAAAGCGACGACCCCAATAAACAGGCGCGCCCCTTCGAGCCGTTGTGTGCCCCTGCCCCCTCCCCCCTCTTTGCGCGCTTCAAGCGCGAGCCCCTCTGGTTGCGCTGTCCCATCCTTTCCTTGACTGCCTGGCCGTTCCTCGTGCGTGTCGGGTGGTAACAGAGTGGTTCCCCTCCTTCTGTCCCTCAACCACCTATTTCAAGGAGACTATCATGATTACCGACAAGAATCAGGCTACCCCAACACCGCCCCCCCTGAGCGAGAAACAGTTGGTCCAACTGTTTGATCCCCCGCTCGGCCAGCGCAATGGCAATACAAAGCAGATAGCGGCCTGGCGGCGCGCGGCGGAAGTCACCCCGATGGGGGTTCACTCCAACTTCCGCTATTGGGGCGACGATAGCACCCCTGTCATCCAGCGTGGCAAGGGCAGCCACATCTGGGACGTGGATGGCAACGAGTACATCGACTATCGGGCGGGCTTCGGGCCGATCATCATCGGCCACGGCTGCGAGCCGATCTGCGACGCGGTGGCCGACGCCATGCGCGACGGGACGGTCTTCGCCTTTAGCACCCCGTGGGAGACGCGCGCGGCGGAGCGCATGGTCCGCATGTGTCCGTCCGTGGATATGGTGCGCTTCTGCAACAGCGGCACCGAGGCGACGATGCACGCGGTCCGGCTGGCGCGCGGCTATACCGGTCGCGAGAAAATCATCAAGTTTGAGGGCCACTATCACGGGGTGCACGATTACCTGCTCTGGTCTACCGCTGGTGCCAACCCCTCCGCGCTTGGCTACCGCTACGACCCCATCCCCTTCCAGATGAGTTCGGGGATCCCGCACGCGGTCCGCGACCTAGTGATCACCCTTCCCTTTAACGACGACGAGATATTGCAGGAGGCGATCGACCGCCAGGGGCACAACGTCGCGGCGATCATCGTCGAGCCGGTGATGGGCAACGCGGCCAGCATCGAGGCGCGCGCCGAGTGGCTCACCCTGGTGCGCCGCTTGTGCGACGAGAACGGGATAGTTCTGATTCTGGACGAGGTGAAAACCGGCTTCCGCATCGCGCCCGGTGGCGCGCAGGAGTATTATGGCATCGACCCTGACCTCTCGACCTACGCCAAGGCGCTCGGCAACGGCTTCCCGGTGGCGGCCTTCGGTGGCAAGCGCGAGATCATGGAAGCGATCGGGCCGGGGCGCATCGTGCACGGCGGCACCTACTGCGGCAATGTCGTGGCAATGGCGGCGGCTGACAAGACGTTGGAACTGCTGGAAGATGGCACGATCCTGAAGCGCATCGGGGAGCAGGGTACGAAGCTGAAGCAGGGGATCAGCGAGATTTTGACGCGCTTCGACGTGCCGCACCAGCTGTCCGGCCCGCCGCAGATGTGGGGGCTACTGCTCAGCGACCGCCCGATTCAGGAGTTCCGCGATTACTTCTACACCCACCGCATGTTGTACGCGCGCATCGTCCTGGAACTGATGTCGCACGGGGTGCTACCGGAGCCGGACGCGCGCGAGCCCTGGTTCATGATGGACTCGCACAGCGACGAGGACATCGCCTACACGTTGCAGGTCTTCGAGGAGACGATGAAGAACATCCCCGTCCACATGCTTCACCTGGAGCGGATGGAGTACAGCGACGTGTAGCGGATGTCCCCTCAAGCTAGCGGGGATAAACCAAATAGCGTGGTAAACAGGGGGCGCGGTGCGAAACGGGGTGGCACCGCGCCCCTTCTCCATGCCTATCGCGCGGGGCCTGCAAACTTGTAGGATCGTACAACGATTTCTGAGAATTGTTATACCGCTTTGCTTGCGGGCGCGGTAAAATAGGCTTGATGTAGACAATTGAACCCAATACGGCTGGACAACTTTCCGATCAATTAGTGGACAACAGAATGACCAAACTCAGTGCCAATTTTCAGGGGGTCAGCTTTCTCGTGCTGGGGCTGCTGATCTTTTCCCTCCAAGATATCGCGGTGAAGGGAATGGGTGGCGACTATCCGGTATTGGAAATCGTCACCTTTCGCAGCCTGATCGCCTTGCCGCTCACCCTGCTTCTGTTTCGCTACGAGGGGGGACGGGGGCTGCCCACCACGCAGCGCCACAAGCTTGAGTACGTGCGGGGCCTGTTCTATTTTCTTTCCTACACCACCTACTTTATGGGCCTCGCCGCGTTGCCGCTGGCCGAAATCGCCGCGATCAAGTTCTCGACCCCGCTGATGGTCACTGTGCTGTCAGTGTGGATGCTGGGCGAAACGGTGGGGCCACGGCGCTGGCTGGCGCTCCTCGTTGGGTTTATGGGGGTGCTGCTGATTGTTCGGCCCGGGGTGGCAACCTTCAACATGGGCTCCATCTTCATTTTGATCTCCGTGCTCTTCTATGCGCTTGCCACGATGCTCACGCGCAAGCTGCAAAGCAGCGACAGCAGCGCTACCATGTCCTACTACAGCTCGCTGGTCTATCTGGTTGCCACGGTGATTCTGACCCCGCTGGTCATCGCCGTCGGCGATTTCCCCGACGCCCACCCGAGCATCGCCTTTCTTTTCCATGCCTGGGCCATCCCATCCCTGCTCGATGCGCTCATCATGTCGGGGCTTGGGCTGGTCTGGGCCGGGGGGATGTATTGTCTGGCGCGCGCCTACAGCGTGGCGCGTGCCTCGGTTGTCGCCCCGTTTGAATACGTGGCGCTGCCCATCAACGTGATGTGGGGCTTTGTTCTCTGGCACGAGCTTCCGACAGTAGCGACCTGGGCGGGGGCGGCGTTGACCCTGGTGAGTGGGCTGTACATTTTGTATCAAGAGCGGAGGGAAAGGGTGGCGGTGGCAGCGTGACGCAGCGACAAAGCAAGCGCTATGAACCAGCAGCGGGGTTGCCTATGACCCACCTCGGGGCAGGGCAGATGGCTCGCATCATGAAAGAAAAGAGAGGGATTGGATGGACTACACGAAACTGGGAAACACTGGGATGGATGTGTCTCGCATCTGCCTCGGCTGCATGGGATTTGGGGACGCGGAGCGTTGGATTCACAAATGGGTGCTCGACGAGGAAAACAGCCGCCCGATCATCAAGAAAGCCCTCGATCTGGGGATCAATTTCTTCGATACGGCCAACGTCTATTCCATTGGGGCGAGTGAGGAGATTCTCGGACGCGCGTTGAAGGACTTCGCCAATCGCGACGAGGTGGTCATCGCCACCAAGGTGCACGGCAAAATGCACGACGGGCCGAACGGCGCCGGGCTGTCGCGCAAGGCGATCCTGAGCGAGATCGACAACAGCCTGAAGCGGCTTGGGACGGATTACGTGGACCTCTACCAGATCCATCGCTGGGATTACGAAACCCCCATCGAGGAGACGATGGAAGCGCTGCATGACGTGGTGCGGGCGGGCAAGGCCCGCTACATCGGCGCCTCCGCCATGTGGGCGTGGCAGTTCCAGAAGGCGCTGCACGTCGCCGAGAAGCATGGCTGGACCCGCTTCGTCTCGATGCAGGATCACCTGAACCTGATCTACCGCGAAGAGGAGCGCGAGATGCTGCCGCTCTGCCGCGAGGAGAAGATCGGGGTGATCCCGTATAGTCCGCTCGCCGCCGGGACGATTGACGCGTGACTGGTCGTCGGAAAGCACGCTTCGTTCCGAAACCGATCAGATCGCGAAAAGCAAGTACGATGCGACAGCCGACACCGATCGACAGGTCGTGGAGCGGGTCGCGGAACTCGCGGAAAAGCATGGGGTTCCGCGCGTTCATATCGCGCTGGCCTGGCTGCTACAGAAGCAGCCGGTGACGGCGCCGATCATCGGGGCAACCAAGATCTCGCATCTGGAAGATGCCGTCGGCGCGCTGTCCGTCAAGCTGACCCAGGAAGAGGTCGCATACCTGGAAGAGCCGTATGTGCCGCATCCGGTTGTTGGCGCGCTGCCGGACCCCCGGTCAACATAAATTCCCAGTGGCCCGCGTCCCGCTTGCCGTAGCTATCCTGAAAGCGTCTGTTTAGCGTAGCAAAGCGCCGCGCCTCGTCCACGGACGAGGCGCGGCGCTTGTTTATGCCCTGAGGTCCAGAGCGTCTGCTAGGCGAACGGGGCTGCCCGCTGGCGTGAAGGCCCCTCTTCCCGGAGCGTTGCGTGAGTCCATGGTTGCCCCTTGCCCGGCTCCACGGGGTGGTTTATTATCGGGTAGACATGGCGTGCGAGCGGCGCGTGGAAAGGAGGCCTCGTCCCGAGGGGCGGGCTCCTACGGCTGATCGTTGGACGTTGGACCACCTACCAGAAAGCATTTAAAGCCTATGCAAATCACCATCTTGGGCGGTGCGGGGATCATCGGGCGGGAAATCGCGAAGGATTTGGCTGCCAACCCCGCTGTGACGCGCCTGATCATCGCGGATCTGGACGAGGCGGGGGCGCAGCGGGTCGCCGCCTCGCTGCCCGGCGGCAAGGCCGAGGCGCGGCCAGTGAACGCCAAGGATCATGCCTCGCTTGTGGGGGTGCTGCGTGGTTCGGCGGCGACAGTGAACGCGGTGCAGTACTACTTCAACCTGCCCATCATGCGCGCCTGCCTCGACGCGGGGGTGCATTACGTGGACCTTGGGGGCCTCTTCCACACCACGCGCCTGCAATTGGAGCTTCACGATGCCTTCCGCGAGGCGGGGCTGAGCGCGATCCTTGGCATGGGCTCCTGCCCGGGGGTGGCGAACGTGCAGGCGGGCTACGGGGGCGCGCAATTGGATCAGGTCGAGTCGGTCAAGATTTACAACGGGGCCACCAAGGACAAGGGCGACGCGCTCGACTGGGCCTACTCGATCCAGACGATCCTTGACGAGATTTCGTTGCCTGCTTTCCACTTTCGTGATGGGAGCTTCGAGGAGGTGCCCGCACTGAGCGGCGAGGAGTTCTACCTTTTCGACGAGCCCATCGGCTGGGCCAAGGTGCATCACTCGCTCCACTCGGAGGTGGCGACGATCCCGCTGAGCCTGCGCGACAAGGGAATCCAGGAGTGCTTCTTCAAGATTTCCTTTTTTGGCTACAGCGAGGCGGCGCTGCGCAAGCTACAATTTTTGGCCGAGTTGGGGCTGGCGCGCACCGACGAGATCGAGGTGCGCGGGGTGCGGGTGCGCCCCCGCGACCTGCTGCTGCGCCTGCTGGAAGAGACCCCGCAGCGCGCCAAGCCGGAAGGGATCGAGGCCAAAGGCTTCAAGCAGATCGCGACGGTGGTGGAGGGGACAAAGGACGGGCAGCCCGCCACACTCACCGTGAGTACCACCGCGTGGCCGCATGAGGGGTGGGGGCTCAGCGGCGGCACGCTGCTGGTCGCGAGCCCGCCCGCCATCGTCGCCGCGTGGCTCGCCGATGGAACCATCGCGCAGCCGGGGGTTTTTCCACCGGAGCGCATCGTCCCCGCCGAAGCGTTCTTCGCCGAGCTTGCCACGCGCGGCCCGCGCAGCACCGTAAGGTGGGAGGTGCCGCTTGGCAATGGGAATTTGTAGCGTGGGTGTCACGGATGGGAGAGGGGGACAGGGGGACAGGGGACAAGGAGACAGGGGGACAAGGGGACAAGGGGACAAGGGGACAAGGGGAGCGCGGTGGGTTCCCTCTTGGCATCGCTCGTCCGTGTGGGGAACTTGAAGTAGGGAGGAGAGAGGCATGTACAGGACGATGGTGGAGGCGAGGGTGGTGCGCGAGCACCTGGACGATCCCGCGTGGCGGGTGGCGGATTGTCGCTTTCGCCTGAGTGACCCTAAGGCGGGGCGCGCGATGTACCTGGACTCGCACATCCCGGGAGCGATTTACGCGGACCTGGACCGCGACCTTGCCGCGCCGCCGCGCCCCAACGAGGGCCGCCACCCGTTACCCGACTTGGAGCGCTTCCGCGCCACGTTGGGGCAGTGGGGGATCGCCGAGGGGGTGCAGGTGGTGTGTTACGACGATGCAGGCGGGATGGTCGCCGCGCGCCTCTGGTGGATGCTGCGCTACCTAGGGCACGAGGCGGTGGCGCTGCTGGATGGTGGTTGGCAGGGGTGGCTGGCGCAGGGCTACCCCACGGCGAGCGGCGAGGAGGCGGCGCAGGCCACAACGTTTCGTGGCGAGCCGCGCCCCGAGATGGTAGCCTCGCTGGACGAGGTGGCGGCCCTGGTGGAACGCGGCGCGGGCTCGCGGCTGATCGACGCGCGCGACGAGCGGCGCTACCGGGGCGAGATCGAGCCGATTGATCCGGTGGCGGGGCACATCCCCGGCGCGCGCAACCGCCCGCTCACCCAAAACCTGGACGAGTCGGGCACGATGCTCGCGCCCGAGGTGCTCGCCGACGCCTTTCGCACCACCCTGGGGGAGCATTCCCCGAGTGAGGCGATCGTGTACTGCGGCTCGGGGGTCAGCGCCTGCCACAACCTGCTCGCCATGGAGCATGCCGGGCTGGGCGGCGCGCGCCTCTTCGTCCCCTCCTGGAGCGGCTGGGTCTCGGACCCCGAGCGGGGGGTGGAGAGGGGGTATTAGGTATTGGATATTAGGTATTAGAGAAGCTATGGATATGCCTATGCTTCTTGCACTTTGCCGCTTCGTGTTGCCAAGCGTCAATATCTACTACCCAATACCTAATACCTAACTCGGCTGCGGGCTCTTGTCGATGCGGTAGGTGCAGGTGGTGGCCCCGGCGGAGATACACTTGATCTCTTGCACGCGGAAGTGCTTGCCGGTGGCCCACTTGAGCGCTTCCTGTAGGGTGCCGACGGTGGTGTAGCAGGCGGGGGTGCGCTCGGTGCGCTCGCGGAAGGCGCAGGGGCACTGCTCCACCACGTACAGCCACGCGTCCTCGTCCTCTTCCAGGTGCGTTGGCAGGTTGACATCCTTGTTCGCGGCGGCGACTATGCGGTTCAGGATCAGCTTGACGCGCACCTTTTCGGGGAACATCTTCATCGCCAGCCCCGCCAGCCCCAGGATCGCCGGTTTCTCCTCCATCGTGTAGCGGAAGGTGGCGCGCCCGATCTGCGTGAGCATGGCACGCGCGCCGCGCCCGCCGTAAAAATCCTCGACCGCCTGCTGCGCGACCCCGTAGTCGCTAAACGTGACCTCGCGCGCCACATCGTTGGGCGGGTAATTGTTGATATAGCGTTGCAGCCCCGCCAGGTTGAGCACCGCCTTGGTGCCATTTTTCCCCATTACCTCCTCGATCGCCATGAACAGGGTTCGCAGGGCCGCGTTGGGCATCTCTCGATTTTCTGCCATCTTCACCTCCAGACACGGGTGGCAACGGGTGTCGCCTATTCTTCGTAGGTTTCTAGAATCGAGTACAGTAGTTCCAGCAGCACGTGTTTGACGCTCTCTTTGTCCACCGCCACGCAGGGTAGCACCTTGATCGACGGGGGCAGGCCCAGCACGATTCGCAGATCCTCCGGCGTCCACGCGTCGGCTTTGTCCTGCTTGTTGGCAGCGACCACAAAGGGGGTCTGCGAGTAGCCCCGGAAAATCTGGATAATTTCCTGCGCCTCGCGGAACGTCTCGCTTTTGGTGGCGTCGACCATGACCACAAAGCCGAGCATCCCCTCTGACAAAATTTCCCACATAAAATCGAAGCGCTTTTGCCCGGGGGTGCCGAAGAGGTAGAGCACCAACTCCTCGTCCACGGTGATGCGCCCGAAATCCATAGCGACGGTGGTGTTCTGCTTGATGGAGCGGGTGTAATCGGTCACCTTGCGCTCCGTGGACACCACATCGATCTCGCTGATGGACTGGATAAACTCGGTTTTTCCGGCGGCGAAGGGGCCGGTAATCACCATTTTAACGGTCTGCATGGATGCTCCGCTGGGTTACGATCAAACGTGTTGGGGGCAGCAAGGAAGCCTACAGGCTCTTGATGCGATCAATGAGGCGGCGAATAATGCTTTTCCCTACCTCAGGTTTGGTAAAGGATGGCTTGGCGCTTTCGGGGCGCAGGGGCGGCGGGGCGGTGGGGGCGGTTGCCTTCGCGGCCAGCATCGGCGTGGCGGTCGGCGGGGCGATGGTGGGGCGCGGGGCCGAGGTGCCGACGATCTCGACCAACTCGTCGCGCAGCAGCTTTGCCACAATCTTGCGCACCTGAAAGTCATTCATCTGGTTGTAGCGCGCGATGGTGGCGATGGTGTTGCGCGGGTTGATGAAGGAGATCACCTTCCACTCCTCTACGCTCAGGTTGATGTTGCGCAAATTGCTGCCCGGCCCCTCGGTAAACTTCAGCACCACGTCCAGGCTGGGCAGTTCCAGATGCAGGTCCGCCACCTCGTTGGCCTGCCGCCCGCCCTCCAGGATCAATCCTTCCAGGCTGATCGGGATGGCGATGCGGTCCGCAGGCGGGGCGAGCGTTTGGTCGAACACGAAGGCCCCATCGTCCCACCCCAAGACGTGCTGCACGATGTCGAGGGTGTTTTTGCGTAGCGCCTGCACGATCTCGCCCTTGCTCGCCTGCCCCGCGTTGATGAGCAGCAGGCCGAGCTGTTTGTCGTCGCGCACCCGCCCACTCGCTTGGAGCGCGGCGGCCTGGACAGGGGTCAATCTGCCCGCCTGCACCATCAGGTCGGCCAGGGTGGTTGGGCTCTCCGCCAGGGCAGCGTAGGTCAGCTTGCCCTCGCTGAAATAGAGGACAGCCTGCCCCTCTGCCGATTGGATCGACAGCGCGCCGCTCTTGCGAGCGAGATGGATCAAGTTGAGGAGCTGCGTCAGTCGAAAATCCCGCAGCTTGCCCTTTAGCGCCATAACGTTTCGTCCAAAGGAGAGCGGCGCGTGCCGCTCTCCCTGTTGAGGGTCGTGACCTCGGTGGATAAAGGAAAACAGCCCAGGCCCGCTGTGTGAAAGGCACAGGGAACTGGGGGGCTACTTTGAAAGCGTCGAAACATGGGAACTCGTGGAACGCTTAGAAAATTTTTGAACGGGGCCGGCTCCATCAAAGGGCGTGGCCCATGCAAGTCGTGCGCAAGCATAGCACATAGCGGTAGGTTGACAATGGTCCGAATGTCCCGACGCGAGCGCGCCGCTCACACGCCGAGCAGCGCCTGGAAGGCGTACAGGTTGGGCACGGTGTGGTCCGGCGGGGTGTGGGGGGCACGGTAATGGCCCCCCTCGCGCCGCAGCCACACGCCGGTGAGGCCCGCGCGCATCGCGCCGAGGGCATCGCGCGTGGGGTTGTCGCCGATAAAGCACGCCTCACGCGCGGGCACCCCAAAGGTGGCGAGCGCCGTTTGGAAGAGGCGCGGGTCGGGCTTGCGAAAGCCAAAATCGGAGGTGATGAATACCTCGTCAAAGAAGCCGGACAGCCCCACCTCCTCCACCTCCGGCGGCAGGAAGGCGCGCTGCGCGTCGGAGAGCAGCCCCAACGGAAGCGCCCGCGCAGCGCGCGCAGCACCGGCAGCGCATCGTCGAAGCGCGCAAAGTCGCGGATGGAGAGCGCGCGGTATAACTGGAACAGGTGGAGCGCTTCCGCTTCTCAGATCGTTCCCGCGATATCCCAGCTTTTCCAGCAGCTGACAAAAAAGCGTGTGGCCGTCTATCTCCGGGTGCGGCCCGCCACGCTGTTGGCGCTGCGCCGTCATCGCGGCGAAGTAGCTGTCGTGGAGCGGCTGCGCCTCGGCGGGCAGCCCGCGATAGCGCAACACGCGCGCCAGGCGCTCCCAATCGCGCGGGTCGTGCTCGTTGGTTTTGATGCGGATCAGGGTGTTGTACAGGTCGAACAGGACGACGGTGGGTGTCAACGTCGCAGGCACGCTTCCCCCTCGTGAACCAATCGTCGGCGGTAGGGCATGTCCAGCCACTCGTTGCGCGCGATGCGCAGCAGGTACACCCCCTGGAAAAAGCGCCCGCGCGTATGGATCTCTGCCATGCGCTCCTCGCTCAAGTTCAGGGCTGCCTGGTAGCGGCTGTAAAAAAAGCGGATCGCCCGCTCGCCGCGCTCCCACGATCCCTGATTGTGCAGGAACCAGTGCCGCAGTTCCGCTGCCATGCAGCCAAGGTCTACGGTGCGGTCAGCCAGGTGCATGCGCTCCAGGTCAATCGCCACCAGGTGCCCCTCGGCGGTGAACAGAAAGTTGGCGGGTGTCACATCGCCATGAATCAGCGCCTGCGTGGGGGTGTACAACTGGCCAGACACGCGCCAACGCTCCCCCAATTCTAGCAGCCACTGCTGGTGCCCCCCCTCGATCACCCCACGCTCGCCCAGTTGGCGCGCGATTTTGGCGAGGTAGCCCAGTTCGGGCGCGCCATCGGTGGGGGTGGGGTGCAGCGAGCGGTCGTGAAGCTGCGCCAGAAAGCGAGCCATCTGCTCAAGGATGCGGATCAGCGCGGGCTCGTCGTTGCTCCAAACTGCGTCCCCGATGACCGTGCCCAGGGTGCGGCCCGTGACATGCTCCTCGACCAGTACCGCGTCGATGCCCGGGTTGGCAGCCAGCGGACGCACCACCAAAAAGGGCGGCGCGTCAAAGCCCAACCCGTAAAGCTGTTGCAGCGAATGGTACTCCTGCCACATCCAGCGCACGCTGCTGGCGTGGGGGTCCCGGGTGGCCCTGCTGGCGTGCCTTGCGCCCGAAAAACTTGCCCACCACGCTCGTGCGGCTCTTCTGCTCGGTGTACAGGTAGACCGCCGTGCCCGGCGTCCAGCTCCTCTACCCCCCAAATCGGCCCATCGACCGCCCTGCCCAGCGCCGCCCAGAGCACCTCCTGGTTCAAAAAATGGCGCATTGGGTCCTCGAGCGGCAGAAAAGCTTGAAATCCTCGTTGCATCGGTGGGGTGGTCCAAAGTCTAGTCAGGGCAAGGGCCTTGCGGTTCGCCGCGCAGGCTGGCGGGGTCAGGAAAAGGGAGTATTGCAGCTTTCGAGGGGTTATAAAAATGCGGCCCTTGCCCATCCGGCAGGGGAGTATCTTGCAGTTTCGTGTAGCGAAGCTCGAAAGCTGTTTTGTGGGAGTCCGCCTTCTCTGTTACCGTCCGAAATCTTCCCTTTTCTTTTGGGTTTTCAAGGGGGATATGATATACTCGTCGCTTGGGTTGCGTCTAGCCCAAAAAACCAAGCACGTTCTCCGACCCGCAGCGGTCGTGCCCTGAAAGGTGTGTCAGGGTCCTGCCACGGGGACGAAGGGAACGGGTGAACAAAACGAATGTTTAAGGAGATTTTTTACACATGCCGCAGTCAGATGTAACAATGAAGGCCCTGCTTGAAGCAGGGGTCCACTTTGGTCACCGCACGCGTCGCTGGAATCCCAAGATGCGCCCCTTTATTTTCACGGAGCGCAATGGGATTCACATCATCGATCTGGGCCAGACCCTGACCCAAGTCCATAAGTCGTATGACATGGCGCGGGACATTACCGCCAAGGGCGGGGTGGTTCTCTTTGTAGGGACCAAGCGCCAAGCGCAGGACACGATCCAGCGCGAGGCGGAGCGCTCCGGGATGCCCTTTGTGAGCCAGCGCTGGCTCGGTGGTACGCTCACCAATTTCCAAACGATCCGCAAGCGTGTCCGCTACCTGCACAACCTGGAAGCGCGCCGCTCGCGGGGCGAGCTGGAGTTGATAACCAAAAAAGAAGCGCTGGACATCGAGCGCGAGATCGAGAAGCTGAACCGCCGTCTCGGTGGTATCAAGAATTTGGAAACCCTACCCGACGCGATTTTCATCATCGACGTGCGGCGCGAGCACATCGCGGTCAAGGAAGCCAATATTCTCAACATTCCCATTATCGGGATGGTGGACACCAACTGTGACCCGGAGCCGGTCGACCACGTTATCCCGTCGAACGACGATGCGATCCGCGCGATCAAGCTGATTACCGGCGCGATTGCCGACGCCGCCCTGGAAGGCAGCATGATGCGTCAGGCTGCCTACGTTGAGGAAGAGCAGCAGGCGCTGGAGGGCATTGACACCTCCCGCCGCATCTTCTCGCCCGACGACAAAGATTACGGGAGCGACTTCGAAGACGAGGACGACGATTTCGTCTTCGAAGAGGATGAGGATACGGACGCGTAGCTTCTGGGTGGCCTGAGCGCCACACGCCGTGCATCTGAAGATAGACGACTGAAGGGGAACGGCCGCACTCACACCATTTTGTGCGGTCGTTCTCTTGCCGGGGAACCGTCAAAAACAACAAAGGGGGCAGGCGAGCAGGGGGGCCTCCCCCGAAAGAGCCTATGAGCCACCTAACAAGAAAGGACTGACACAGATGGCCGTTACGATGGAGCAGATCAAAGAGCTTCGCGAGCGCACCGGTGCCGGTGTGTTGGAGTCGAAGAAGACGCTGGAAGAGACCGGCGGCAACATTGACCAGGCGATCACCCTGCTGCGCGAGCGTGGCATGGTGAAGGCCGCCAAAAAGGCGAGCCGCGAGGTGAACGAGGGGGTAGTTGAGCCCTACATCCACTTGGGCGGCAAGATCGGCGTGCTGGTCGAGCTGAACTGCGAGACCGACTTTGTGGCGCGCACCGATGCCTTCAAGGAGTTGGCCCACGAGGTGGCGCTGCACATCGCCGCCGCCGCGCCGCGCTACGTGTCGCGCGCGGAGGTGGAGCAGGGCGAGCTGGAGCGCGAGCGCGAGATTTACGTAGCCGCCGCCAAGGAAGAGGGCAAGCCGGAGAACATCGCCCAAAAGATCGCGGACGGGCGCTTGAAGAAGTTCTACGAAGAGAACGTGCTCTTGGAGCAGCCTTACATTCGCGATTCCTCCAAGACCATCGAGGACCTCGTCAAGGAGCACATCACACGGTTGGGCGAGAACATCGTCATCAACCGCTTTGCGCGCTTCGTCATTGGCGAGTAGTCGTTCCCCACAAAGGCCGGACAGAGCCGCAACGCTCTGCCCGGCCTTTCGCTACAGTTCGTGAACAACTCGGTGCAACTTGTGGCCCAAGGGAGAACGCATGGCAAACCAACTGAAGTACAAGCGCATTCTGTTGAAAGTGGGGGGCGAGGCGCTCTCCAGACCGGGCGGCTTCGGTATTGACCCCGACAAGGTGGCCGAGCTGGCGGAGCGGATCAAGGGGGTCAAGGAGATGGGGGTCCAGGTAGCGGTTGTCGCGGGCGCGGGCAACATCTGGCGCGGCAACATCGGCATGGAGCACGGGATGGACCGTTCCACCGCCGACTACATGGGCATGCTCGCCACCGTGCTCAATGGCCTGGCGCTGCAAGATGCGCTGGAGCGGGTCGGCGTGGACACGCGCGTTCAGACCGCCATCGAGATGAAGGCGGTCGCGGAGCCGTACATTCGCCGCCGCGCGATTCGCCACCTGGAAAAGGGGCGCGTGGTCATTCTGGCGGGCGGCACCGGCAACCCCTTCTTCACGACTGACACCGCCGCCGCGCTGCGTGCGATGGAGATCGACGCGGACGTGATGGTCAAGGCCACCAAGGTGGATGCGATCTACTCCGAAGACCCCAAAAAGAACCCCAACGCCGAGCGCTTTTCCCACCTGACCTACCTGGAGGCGCTAAACCTGGGGGTGCAGGTGATGGATTCCACAGCGCTCACGCTCTGCATGGACAATCACTTGCCGATCATTGTGACGAATTTGTGGAATGAGGGTAGTATTGAAGCAGTGGTGTCCGGCGAGGATATGGGCACGCTCGTCAGCTAGGGCCCCGAACTCGGGCCGTGCCTTGTGTGACAACCGAGCCTGGACAGGCAACGGGGCGCGGCCCACGCGGGGACCGGCGGGGGCGCGCCCCACGCGCCCATCTCAATTATATGACGTAGTATGACGACCCTATGATGACGCTGAAGGAGGGAACTGTGGTAAAAGAGTTGCTACAAGATGGTGAAGATCGCATGGACAAAACGATCGAGGCACTGGTAACCGATCTGCGCGCGATTCGCACCGGACGCGCCAACCCGGCGCTCCTGAACCACCTGACGATTGAGTATTACGGCGTGACGACCCCCGTCAACCAGGTAGCCGGGATCTCGGCACAGGAAGCACGCCTGCTCATGATCAAGCCGTGGGATCAGAGTGCCCTCAAGGCCATCGAGAAGGCGATTCTGGAATCAGATTTGGGGCTAAACCCCAACAATGATGGGCAGGTGATCCGCCTGGTGCTGCCGCAGCTCACGCGTGAGCGCCGCCAAGACCTGGTCAAGCAGGTGGGCAAGCGCGCCGAGGAGGCGCGCATCGCCATTCGCAACATCCGCCGCGACGTGCTCAAGGATATGGAAGACGCGCAAAAAGAAGGCATGATCTCCGAGGATGAGCTGTACCGCGTCAAGGATCGGGTGCAGGAGCTGACCGATCGCACCATCACGCAGGTGGAACAGGCTGCGAAGTCCAAAGAAGAAGAGATCATGGAGTTCTAGGATCGGGCGGGGGCCACGGTCGATGGGGCGGTGGCCCCGGTGCGGGGCGGGGCAACATACGGCGGCTGACGGGCGATTAGGAATTGAAGAGGTGAGTGTCATGGCGGAGCAGGGTGAGTTGCCGGAGTTGGCGGGGCTGACGGTTCCCCACCACGTTGGCATTATCATGGATGGCAATGGGCGCTGGGCGAAGCAGCGTAGCCTGCCGCGCAACCTGGGCCACCGCGAGGGCGCTGAGGCACTGAAAGAGGTGCTGGAAGCGTGCGTGGAGTTTGGCATCAAAGAGCTTACCGTGTACGCATTTTCCACGGAAAATTGGCGTCGCCCCGCCGACGAGGTCAAGCACCTGATGATGCTGCTCGACTACTTCATCCAGCGCGAGTTGAACCGCCTGGACAAGCAGGGAGTGCAGATTCGCCACATCGGGCGCGAGGAGGGGGTGGACGAGCAGCGCCTCCAAAAAATCCATCAGGCGGTGGAGCAGACCCAGCACAACGATCGGCTCATCCTGAATGTGGCGTTCAACTATGGGGGCCGTGCGGAGATCGTGGATGCGGTACGCGCCATCGTGCGCGCGGGCACCCCGCCGGAGGAGATTGACGAGGAGACGATCTGCCAGCACCTCTACACCGCGCGCTCGCCCGACCCGGACCTGATTATCCGCACCGGTGGCGAGTATCGCCTCAGTAATTTTCTGATCTGGCAGGCGTCCTACGCCGAGATCTACTCCACCGAGGTGTTCTGGCCTGACTTTGGGCGCGACGAGTTGCTCCAGGCCATCTTTGCGTTCAACGAGCGCGAGCGCCGCTATGGGGGTGTCCACGCCCCCCACCAGGTCTGAGAGCCCCTTTATGCTGCGAGTCCGCCTGCTCAGCGCGGTAGTCCTGATTCCGATTGTCGCTTTTTTTGTCTATTACGGCTCTTTCCTATTCGCGATCGGGATAGGAATCGTGGCGGCCCTGGCGCTGAATGAGTTTTTCAAGCTGCTTTCCCGCCAGGGCGACCGCCCGCTGGTGGTGATTGGCGGCGGGGCCACGGCGCTGCTCATCCTGAGCGGGTTGGGGCTGGGCGACACGCTGACCCAGGCTGCCATCGCGCTGCTGGTCTTCGGGGGGCTGCTCTGGGAGTTGGCTTTTTACTACGAGGGCGCGTCCATGCGTGGCTGGGCACTCACGGTGGCGGGGGTGCTGTACGTCAGTTGGCCGCTCGGCCTCGCCGTCGCGCTGCGCGAGCTACCCGATGGTCTGTGGTGGGTCGTCATCGCGGCGCTAGGGGTTTGGTCTTGCGACACGGGCGCATACTTTGGGGGGCGCTTTCTGGGGGGCAAATTTTCCGGCGAGCGCCGCTTCTCGCCCCGCTGGAGCCCCAACAAGACGTGGGAGGGCTTTTTCGGGGGGATTCTCACCTGCTTGCTCGTCACGACGCTGCTTTCCACCTGGCTGCTGGACCTCGCGCTCTGGCAGGGGCTCGTTTTTGGGCTCTTTCTCGGCCCCTCAGCGGTCTACGGGGACCTGGCAGAAAGCATGGTCAAGCGGCGCGTCGGGGTCAAAGATTCGGGCACCCTGATCCCCGGCCACGGTGGTATGCTGGACCGCGTGGACTCCATCCTCTTCGGCGCGGTCGCCGCCTACCTCTTCGCCTCTTGGGTGGTTTACTAGCCACCTCGATAGATTCAGATTACAGATTACAGATTACGGATTACAGATTACGGATTACGGATAGAGCTAACATATAACAGCGATTAAATAGTTGTAACCCTGTAACTATTACCCCATTTGGGGTGCCTTATCTGTCATCTGCAACGTATAATCCGTAATCTGCAATCTGTAATCTGCAATCTGCAATCTGTAAACTCCCTATCGTCCGCCTGGAAAGATGGCATCCATCAACATCCTTGCGCTTCTCAACTTTCTGACGCTGCTCTTCTCGGCGGCGAACCTGCTACTCGCCTTCTCGCTCGTCATCTACATTTTGACGCACAATTTGTGGAGCAGCGTGGCGCGCACCTTTGCGGGGCTCTTGTTCCTGGTCTCCATCGTGTACGGGGCGGACATCGTCCTGAGCCGCCAACTGGGCGAGCGAGCGATCACCGATTGGCTGAAGTTTCAATGGATCGGCATCGCCCTGGTGCCCGCGGTCTACCTGCACTTCAGCGATGCGCTGCTGCGAACCACCAACGCTAGCTCGCGCCGCCGCCGCTTTGCGGTCTTGTCCAGCTATCTGGTAGGCATCGGTTTCGTGCTGCTCGCGCTGCTCACGAACTTTGTAGTGGGGGAGAGCGTCAAGTACAAGCCGTGGGCCCCGCAGCTTGTTGCGGGCCCTTTTTTTTGGCTCTTCATGCTCTACTTTTTCCTCAGCTCAGCCTGGGGCTTCGCGAACACCCTCTGGGCGCGTAGCCGCGCGCTCACCCCGACGAGCCGCCGCCGCTTTTCCTACCTCGTGGCCTCCTTCGCCGCGCCGGGGCTGGCGGTCTACCCCTACCTGATCTTCACCTCGATCCCCGCGCGCCTCAGCCCGGTGCTCCTGCTCTCGCTCAACCTGATCGGCACCCTTGGGGTCGCGGTGATGACGGTGGTGATGGCCTACAGCGTAGCCTTTCAGGGCGCGCTCGCGCCGGATCGCGTCGTCAAGCGCTCCTTCCTCACCTTTCTGATCCGTGGCCCGCTGCTCGGCGTGATTATCCTGCTGACGCTGCTCATGGTGCCGCGCGTGGAGGTGCTGCTGGGCGCGCCGCGCGAAACGATTTTGATCTTCATGGTGGTCGGCGGGATCATCTTCTACGAGGTCTTTGTGCGGCTGCTGCGTCCCCTGGTGGACCTGTTCGCCTACTGGAACGACCGCGAGGAGTTCCAAATCGTGCGCTCGCTGGAGGAGCGGCTGGTCACGTCGAGCGATTTGCACCAACTGCTGGAAAACCTGCTCGCCGCGGTCTGCGACCTGCTGCGTGCGCGCCACGGGGCGGTGCTGAGCGTCGTCGGGGGGGGGCTGCATGTGGAAACTGCCTGCGGCGAGCGCGAAAAGACCGAGGCGCTGCTGACTGAGCTGACCCTGGGCGACCTCGCGCAGCTGACCTCGCCCAACGGGGAGGGCGCGGCGTTCGACGAGTGGATCATGCTCGGCCAGCGGCTGCGCTTCCTGCCGCTGCGTGCAGCAGATCGCCAGAACACGCTCGGTTTCCTGCTCGTCGAGCCGAGCGAGGAGGCGCAGGGACTGACCGAGCGGGAAGAGCAGCTGTTGCGGCGCTACATCCATCAGGCGGAGGTCTCGCTACAGGATCGGCGGCTCCAGCAGGGCATTTTCACGCTGCTCCAGCAGCTCACCCCGCAGATGGAGCAGCTACACCGCTGGCGCTCCACCACCCCCTTCCCCGACGCGGTGCCGGACACAATGGAAAGCGCGCTCAGCCCCATCCACGACGAAAACTTTACGCAGTGGGTGAAGGATGCGCTGGGCCACTACTGGGGCGGGCCGCGCCTGACGGAGAGCCCACTGCTCACCCTGCAAATCGTGCGCACCAAGCTGGACGAGCACGACAACAACCCCGCGCGCGCGCTGCGGGCGGTGCTCACCGATGCGCTGGAGGCGCTGAGGCCGGAAGGGGAGCGGGAGATGGCAACCCCCGAGTGGCTGCTGTACAACATCCTCGATATGAAGTACATCCAGGGTCGCCGCGCGCGCGACGTGGCGCTGCGCCTCGCCATGAGCGAGTCCGACCTGTACCGCAAGCAGCGCTCCGCCATCGACGAGCTGGCACGCGCCATCGGCAAGATGGAAGAGGAGGTCGAGCGGGAGGAGGCGCTGGAAACGTTGGAACGTTGAAACCGGGAACGTTGGAACGTTAGCGGGCTACTGGTTTTTTATGGCACATAACTAACACAATGGGGGAAAGCCTAAGCGCATTAGCCTCTGTGTCCTCTGTGCTCTCTGTGGTGATCCTTAAGCCGTTCGCGTCTTAGTTCAACTTATTCCCACTCGCCGAACTCGTAGAGCACGGCGGCGGCGGCGGCGATGGCTGCTGTTTCGGCGCGGAGGATGCGCGGCCCTAGGGTCACTGGCTGCACCCCGTAGGCGCGTGCGCTCAGCACCTCGTCCGCCGCAAAGCCGCCCTCCGGTCCGATGAACAGGTTGACGCGCGTCGGGGTTGCCTCGCCCGCCCCGCGCAACAGCTGCCGCAGCGGTGTGCCCCCTTCCTCCCACGGAATCAGCGAGAGCCCCGCGGAGGCGCGAGCCTCGCTCAGCGCCACATCGAAGAAGAGCGGCTCGCTGATCTCTGGCAGTCGCCCGCGCTCGCTCTGCTCCGCCGCTTCCCGCACGATTGCTTCCCAGCGATCCACCTTCGCCTCGCTCAAATCGCTGACCTCGTTGACCACCGAGCGCTGCGTGACCACCGGCACAAAGCGGCTCACCCCTAGCTCCGTCCCCTTTTGCAGCACCACGTCCAGCTTTTTACCCTTGAGTAGCCCCAGGAAAAGCGACAGATGCGTGCGCGGCTCGTTCCGGTTGGGGCGCGTCTCGCGAATCGTGCCCTGCGCGGTGCGCTTGGCGAGCGAGTGAAGCTCGACCACATGCTCCGCCCCGCTGTTGTCCAGCACCAGCACGCGATCCCCCTCGCGCAGGCGCAGCACCCGCCCCAGCTGGTGCGCCAAGTCGGATGGGAAGAACACCTCGCTCCCCTCGATCAACTCAGGCGAAACAAAGAATCGGTGCATGATATCGTTCCCGCGTTCCAACGTTCCAACGTTCCGGTTTCAACGTTCCGGTTCCAACGTTTCCGGTTTCAACGTTTCAACGTTTCAACAGCCAGCCCGACCCAATCGCCCTGCTCCTGCCGCTCGACGACGCGCAGGTCGAGCAGGTCGAGCATCTCGCGCACGAGCGGCTCGCGCTCTGCGATGATCCCCGCGAGGATCAGGCGGCCCCCGGGCGCGAGCCGCTCGTTGGCCTGCGGCAGCAGCAGCACGATCACCTCGGCCAGGATATTGATGACGATCAGGTCGAAGGGACCGTCAAAGGCATCCACCGAGCCCGCGCGCACCTCGATCTGATCGTCCAACTCGTTGAGCGCGGCGTTCTCGCGCGTGGCCTGCACCGCGACGGGGTCCAGGTCGCTCGCCACCACCTGCCCCGCGCCCAGGCGCAGCGCCGCGATGCTGAGGATGCCGCTGCCGGTGCCCACGTCGAAGACGCGGTCGCCCGGCGTGCAGGTGCTTTTCCATCAGGATCAGGCAGAGCTGCGTGCTGGGGTGCGTACCGGTGCCAAAGGCCATGCCGGGGTCCATGCGGATCGGAAGCTCCCCCTCCGCGACGGTAGCTCTCCTCCCACGCGGGAACGACCACCAGCCGCTCGCCCGGCTTGGTGCGCGCGTAGTGCTGCTTCCATGACTCGGCCCAGTCGCTCTGCGGCAGGCGGCGCACCTCAGGCTCCGGCATCGGGTAAATCACGCTCAGGTGCCAGATCGCCTCGCGCATCGCCTGGATCGTGTCCGGCGCGTCGGGGCTGTCAGCGATATAGCTCTTCACCACGAGGGGCTGCGGGGCGTAGTCGGTGCTCGTCTCGGTAGCGAGCACCTGCTCGATCACCGCGCCGCCCTGCCCGTAGCGGCTCATGATCTCGCTCAGCGCCTCCGCTGCCTCGCCATCCACGCCACGCACGGCAATTTCGATCCAGTCCACAGGCTGCTCCATCAGTTAAAGGGACGACCGACGACGGACGACCGACGATGCACGACGCACCGACGACGGTCGACCGACGACCGACGGGTCGCCCTGCAGGCGCGACGACCGTCGGATGTTATGTGCACTGAAGCGATGGCGTACTGCGATTCGTCGAACGCTGCGCCCATTCACCACGCGAAGCGAGCATTCACCAGCTAGCGAAAGGCGTCGCGCAGCTTGTCGAAGAAGCCGCCCTTGTGGGCCGGGGGCTTGACGTTGCTGCCCAGTGTCTCGCTCAGCTCTTCCAGAAGGTGGCGCTGCCGCTCGTTGAGGTTGGTAGGCACCTTGACGAAAATGTTGATCAGCTGGTCGCCGCGCACCGCCTCATTGCGCACATGGGGCACCCCCTTGCCGCGCAGCCGGAAGACCTGCCCGGTCTGCGTGCCAGCGGGGATCGCCATCTCTTCCATTCCCTCGATCGTCGGCACCTCGATCTCGTCGCCCAGCGCGGCCTGCGCCATGTTCAACTCCAGGTCGAGCAGGAGGTTCTGCCCGTCGCGGCGGAAATACTCATGCGGGCGCACGCGCACATCCACAAAGAGGTTGCCGGTTTGCCCGCCCTGGATGCCGTGGTCGCCCTCGCCCGCCAAGCGGATGCGCATCCCGTCGTCGATGCCCGCGGGGATGTCCACTTCCAGATGCTGCTTTTGCTGGCGGCGCTTTTGCCCGTTGCACGCTGCGCAGGGGGTCGCGACGACCTCGCCGGTGCCGCGACAGCGCGGGCAGGTATCGGTCACCACCACCTGCCCGAAGATGCTCTGGCGCGCTGGCGCACCTCGCCCATGCCCGCGCACTGCACGCAGCGGATGGGGGTCGTGCCGGGGGCCGCGCCGCTGCCGTTGCAGCTCTTGCACGCTTCCAGCCGCTCGATCTCCATCTCGATGGTGGTCCCCTTGACCGCCTCCTCGAAGGAGATGGTAGCTGTGGTTTTCAGATCGTTGCCCGCGCGCGGCCCGCTGCGCCGCCCGCTGCCCGAGGCGCGCGCGAAGCCACCAAAAAACTGCTCGAAGATGTCGCCCAGGCCGCCCTCGAAGCCGCCGGCCCCCGCGCCCGCCTGCCCACTCACCCCCGCGTGGCCGAAGCGGTCGTACAGGGCGCGCTTCTGCTCGTCGGAAAGCACCTCGTACGCCTCGTTGATCTCTTTGAAGCGCTCCTCGGCGTCCTCACCCTGGTTCAGGTCGGGGTGGTACTGCCGCGCCAGCTTGCGATAGGCGGTTCGAATCTCTGCCTGCGACGCCGTGCGGCTCACGCCCAATACTGCGTAATAATCTTGTTTGGCTGCCATGCTATCTACCCCAAATAAAGAGTGGGAACACCGCAAAGGAGGGCGCGGCAGGTTGGCGCGCCCTCCTTTGGTAGCGTGCTAGTCGTTCGGCTCCTCGACTGGGCTCTCGCCCGCGTCTGTCTCGTCCGCCGCTGCACCCTCGCCCTCGGCCTCGCTGGCGGGCTCCGGCTCGCTGGCGGGCGCGCCGCTCGTTTCGGGCGGGGTCTGGCCCAGCGCGCTGACCTGCTCGGCCAGATCGTTGGTGCGCGCGCGGACCACCTCCGTTGTCGCCTCCGGGTCGGTGAGCGCGGCGCGCAATTCCCCCAGGGCGCGGTTGAGCGCGTCGCGCTGGTCGTCGCTCAGATGCTTGCCGAAGGCCATCATCGCGCGCTCGGCGCGGTGCAGGGTGGTCTCGGCCTTGTTGCGCGCGGTGATCTCGTCCAGCCGCGCCTGATCCTCGCCTTCCGCCGCCTGAGCCGCCTTGACCATCTCCTCGACCTCCTCGTCACGCAGGCCGGTGCTCGCCGTGATGGTGATGCCGGTTTCCTGCCCGGTGTCGCGGTCGCGCGCGGAGACCTTGAGGATGCCATCGGCGTCGATGTCGAAGGTGACGTCGATCTGCGGCAGGCCGCGCGGCGCGGGGCGCACCCCGCTCAGCTCGAACTTGCCGAGCGAGCGGTTCTGCGAGGCGAGCGGGCGCTCCCCCTGCACGATGTGGATCTGCACCGCCGACTGGTTGTCGGACACGGTCGAGACGGTCTTGCTCTCGCTGCTCGGGATCGTCGTGTTGCGCGGGATGATCGGCGAGGCGATGCCGCCCGCCGTCTCGATGCCGAGGGTCAGCGGGGTGACGTCGAGGAGCAGCACGTCCTTCACCTCGCCGCCGAGCACCCCCGCCTGCACCGCCGCGCCGACGGCGACTACCTCATCCGGGTTGACCCCCTTGTGTGGCTCTTTGCCAAAAAAGGCGCGCACCGCCTCCTGCACGGCGGGCATGCGCGTCTGGCCGCCCACCAGGATCACCTCGTCGATAGCGGCTTTGTCCAGCCCCGCGTCCTGTAGCGCCTCGCGCATCGGGTCCAGGGTGCGCTGCACGAGCGTCTCGGTCAGCTGCTCCAGCTTGGCGCGCGTCAGCGACAGGTTCAGGTGCTTGGGGCCTGCCGCCGTCGCGGTGATGAAGGGCAGGTTGATCTCGGTTTGCAGCACCGAGGAGAGCTCGATCTTGGCGCGCTCCGCCGCCTCCGACAGGCGCTGGAGCGCCATCGGGTCCTCTTGCAGCGCCACCCCCTCCTGCATGCGGTACTCTTCCGCCGCCCACTCGATGATCACCTGGTCAAAGTCGTCGCCGCCCAGGTGGGTGTCGCCCGCGGTGCTCAGCACCTCGAAGACCCCATCGCCCAGGTCGAGGATGGAGATGTCGAAGGTGCCGCCGCCCAGGTCGTAGACCGCGATCTTGGCGTCCTGGCGGTTGACCAGCCCGTAGGCGAGCGCGCTGGCGGTCGGCTCGTTGACGATGCGCAGCACCTCCAGCCCCGCGATCTGCCCGGCGGTCTTTCGTGGCCTGGCGCTGCGCGTCGTTGAAATACGCGGGCACGGTGATGACCGCCTGATCCACGCTCTCGCCCAGGTACGCCTCGGCGTCGCGCTTCAGCTTTTGCAGGATCATCGCCGCAGATTTCCGGCGGCGCGTACTCTTTGCCGCCCATCAGCACGCGCGCGTCGCCGCTCGGCCCCGCCTGAAGCTTGTACGGCACGCGCTTTTCTTCTTGCTGCACGGCGGGGTCGCTGTATGAGCGCCCCATGAAGCGCTTGATGCTGGAAACGGTGTTGGTGGGGTTGGTGACGCTCTGGCGCTTCGCCATCTGCCCGACCAGACGCTCGCCGGTTTTCGGGTTCACCGCCACCACGGAGGGGGTCAAGCGCCCGCCCTCGGCGTTGGGGATGACGACCGGCTCGCCGCCCTCCATCACCGCGATCACCGAGTTGGTGGTGCCTAAATCAATGCCTAATATCTTCGCCATAATCCCTCTTTCAAGTTAGAACAGTGCGGCAACGCCTGGGGCACCTTACGGGACATCGAGACCCTCCGTTTCGCCCCACGGGGTCTGGGGCATGCAGCGCTCCAACGCCTCCCGATGGGTTGCCTACTGCGCGACGCTGACGCGGGCCGGGCGGAGCACCGAGTCATTGTGCCGGTAGCCCGGCTCCAACTGCTGGATGACCTGCCCCGACTCGAACGTCTCGCTCGCCTGCGAGATGAGCGCCTCGTGCAGGTTCGGGTTGAACTCGCTGCCGGGCACCGCCTCGATGGCCGAGACCCCCTCCTGCTCCAAAATAGCCCACACCTTGCGCTCGATGGCGAGCATCCCCCCGACCCACTCGTTGTCCGAAATGTTTTCCGGGACGTGCTTCGCCGCGCGCTGCAAGTCATCCAACACCGGCAAAAGTTTGCGCAGCAGGCGGACGTTCGCGCTGCGCTCGCGCTCGCTGCGCAGCCGCTCCTCGCGCTTGCGGAAATTTTGGAACTCCGCCGCGCTGCGCCGCCACTGGTCCAGGTACTCGTCGCGCTCCTTTTCCAGCGTGGCGAGCCGCTCGGACATCCCGTGCGCCTCGCCGCCGCTCTCGGCGGCCTGATCGACCGGCGCGCTCGCCTGCGTGGCACCGTTTTCCTGAATTTCCTCGTTTATCACTGTTTGATCCTGGTCACTCATTGCGGTTCCTCCAAAATTGCCTTGGTCTTGTTTCGCACAGGAAGGCTCGTCCACGCGCGAGGCGGTGCGGACGGGCCGCTGGTTTAAAAGAATGGGAGGTGATGACGCGTGCTCACTCGTTGCCGAGGTAGACATCGGAGAGCAGGTGGCTCATCAGCCCGGCCATAAAGCGCACCGCGCTGATCGCGCGCCCGTAGGGCATGCGCATCGGCCCCACCACCCCCATGATGCCCGCCGCATGCCCCTCGACCCCATACGGGGCCATCACCAGGCTGACCTCCGAGATTTCCTGCCAGCGCCCCTCGCCGCCGATGATCACCTGCACGCCGCGCGTGCGCTGGATTTCCGTGGCGATCTGCTCGAACAGTGGGCGCTCTTCTAGCATCTCGATGATCTGTCGAATCGCGTCCGCATCCGCGAACTCAGGCTGGCGCAAAATGTGGATCAGCCCGTCGCGGTATAACTCGCTCATGCCGCGCGTATCCACCCGCTCCATCATCTCGACCACGATCTCGCGCACCCGCGCCTCGAAAAGGGTAAGGTCCGCCGGGCGATTGACGATGTCCACGCGGTCCAGATGGCGGAAAAAAGCGTTGAGCTTATTCGCCATCTGGTTGAGTTGCTCTTGGGTGGGGGCGGGGGAAAGGGTGCGCACCAGCTGCTGCTTGACGATCCCTTCCTGAAGGACGAGCACGAGCAGCGCCAGCCCGTCGCTGATCCCGATCAGCTCGACATGCTTGACGCGGCAGCGCGTGGCGTGGGGCAGCGTGACGACGCTGGCCGCGCTGGTGGTGTGGGCCAGCACGGCGGCAGCGAGCTTCATCCACTGCTCGATGTCCATGCGCGCCTGGTGAAACTGGTGGCGGATCAGCCGCTGCTCCGCGTCGGGCAGATCGGCCTGCTCCATCAGCCGCTCCACAAAGTAGCGGTAGCCCGCCTCGGTCGGCACGCGCCCCGCCGAGGTGTGGGGGTGCGTCAACAGGCCGATGTCTTCCAGATAGGCCATCTCGTTGCGAATGGTCGCCGAGCTGACGTTCAAGTTCGACTTTTCCACAACGATGCGAGAGCCGATTGGTTGCGCGCTGCGGATATATTCGTGCACCACGAACCCTAGAACGTCCTGCTGGCGCTCGGTCAGCTCCACACTCATAAGGTCCTTTTTCTCCTACTTTAGCCCCATCTCTTGTATTGGCACTCTATTTACAAGAGTGCCAATACCCCTCCAATGATAGCAGAGGGCGAAAATAGCGTCAAGAGGGGAGAGGTTTTCGAGGAAGTGCCACGCCGCCAAGACGAAGCGGGCGGCGCGGCGGGCACGGGGGGCGAGCAACGCTGCCGGGGGTGGAAGCCGCACACAGCGCGGCTTTCCACCCCCGGCTAGACTGGTCTCACTTATAGTAGTTGCGGACCCAGCGATGCCGCTTGAGCTGCTCCACCTGCGCGGCGGGAAGGCCCTGTCCGTCCCCCACTACCATGTTGCGCTCCACGTTGCGCACGCGGCGCATGCCAGGGATGACAGTGGACACGGCGGGATGGCTCAGCACGTAGCGCAGCGCTACCTCGGGGAGTTGCTCCATCTCGATGCTGAGCTCCTGCACGATTGACTGGACGCGCTCGTACACCTCGCGCTTGCGGTCGCCCCGAAAGTAGCTGTTGCGCCAATCGCCTTCCGGAAAGTCGGTGTCCGGCTGGATGGTGCCAGTCAGCGCGCCCTCATCGAGCGCCACGCGCACGATGACGCCGACGTTGTGCTCCTGACAAGCGGGGAGCAACTCGTCTTCGGGGCTCTGGTCGAAGATGTTGTAGATGACCTGTACGGTATCGACCACCCCGCTGCGCACCAGGTTGAGCGCGCTTTCCGGCTCGTGGTCGTTGATAGAGACCCCGAAAAAGCGAATCTTGCCCTCTTCCTTGAGCCGCTGCACCTCGTCGAGCCAGTCGCCCTGATCCATCCACGTATCGGACCAGACGTGGAACTGCTGCACATCCAGCGCGTCGACCCCCAGGTTTTGCAAGCTGCGCTCGGTGTACTCGCGCACATACTCGCTTGGAAACGCCTCGTCCACCGGCGTGGTATGGGCGGCGGGCCAGTGCCCGTTTTTCGGCGGGATCTTGGTAGCCACATAGACCCGCTCCGAGCGTTCACGCAGCACCTCGCCAATGAGCCGCTCGCTGTGCCCGTCGCCATAGCCGTAGGCGGTATCGATGAAGTTCAATCCCAGATCGATTGCCCGGTGAAGCGCCCGGAGCGACTCGTCGTCCTTTGCGCCCACCCAGCCGGCCCCCCCGATCCCCCAGGCCCCGTAGCCGATCTCGGATACCTGCAGGCCAGTTTTGCCCAGTGTTCGGTAATGCATACGACTCCTTGTTTTGTGTGGTGAAAGATGTGTAAGGCAAAAAAGAAGCAGGTTGCATACCGCGTGGCAGAAGCGGCCAGCATAGTACCACCGTAGCCATAACAGGGTGCGAAGGCTGCACTGCTCGCTGACCGTGGTGAGGCAGCTATAGAAGGGGGTGACAAGCACGATCCGTGCGTGTGGGGGCCGGCTACAGGAGAGGACGGGAGACCCTAAGGGTTTAACAACCATCAAGGGGATTGAGGGTGGTTGTTTCGCAGAACCGCGTTGGGAAGCGGCTGGCGGCAGTTAAACCCTTAGGGTCTAGCTCAGTACGCGTTGCGGTCGAAGAGGGCTTTGAGCCCGGTGCGGATGATGATCTTGAAGTCGAGGCTGAGCGACCAGTTCTCGATGTACCACAGGTCGTACTTGGTGCGCTCGAAGATGCTGGTGTCGCCGCGCAGCCCGTTGACCTGTGCCCAGCCGGTCAGCCCCGCCTTTTCCTGGTGGCGGTCCATGTAGCGCGGGATGACGCGGCGGAACTCGTCCACGTAGTGCGGCTGCTCCGGGCGCGGCCCGACCAGGCTCATCTCGCCGAGCAGCACGTTGATGAACTGCGGCAACTCGTCGATGCTCGTGCGGCGGATGATGCGCCCGAGGCGCGTCACGCGCGGGTCGTCCTCCTGCGTCCAGGTGGCGAGCCGCTCGGCGTCCTGCCGCATGGAGCGGAACTTGATGATGCGGAACGGCTTGGCGTCCAGCCCCATGCGCTCCTGCGTGAAAAAGACCGGGCCCTCGCTTTCCAGCTTGATCAGGATCGCGACGAGCAGCATGAGCGGCGACAGGCAGACGAGCGCGGCGGCGCTGATCCCCATATCCACCGCGCGCTTCAGGCCGAGCTTCCAGCCGCGCAGCGCGATGTCGCGCACGGTGAGCAGCGGCAGCCCGTTCAGGTCGCCAATGCGCATCTCGCCCGCCATGAACTGGAAGAGGTCGGGGAAGACCTTGATCGAGACCTTCTCGCGCTGCGCGCGGTTGATGATCTCGACCACCTCCTGGTGGTTCGCCTCGGGCATCCCGATGATCACCTCGTCCACCCCGAAGCGGTCGATCAGCGCGGGCAGATCGTCCACCGTGCCGAGGACGGGGTGCGAGAGGCTCGCGTAGCCATTCGCCCCGCCGCCGCGCACCACGCCAACGACGCGGTAGCCCAGGCCAGGGGTGCGCTCGATAGCGTTCAAGATCATCTGCGCGGTTTCCCCGCCGCCGACCACCAGCACGTTCTGCGTCGCCACCCCGGCGGATTGCAGCCCCCACTGGAGGCGTCCGTGCAGGTAGCGCCCCGCCGTGACGAGGCCGATGGTCAGCGCCCACGCGTAGACGACCATCAGGCGCGGGTAGTCGAACTCAAAATCATTTTTGAACAGGAAGGAGGTGAGCGCCAGGGTAACCACCGTGCCCACGCTCGTCCCCGCGATGACGCGCCCCAACTCGTCCACAAAGCTCATGGCGCGGCGGCGCTGGTAGAGCTTGTAAAAGAAGTAGGTGGTGACCATCGCGCCCACCTGGATCCCCAGCATCCCCTGGTAATCCGCGAAGGCGAGCGGGCCGATGTAGTCGGTGACGAGGCGCAGCCGGAAGGCGAGGAAAAAGGCAAAGCCCACCATCGCGCCATCCAGGAGCATCAGCGCCAGCGGGAAAAGGAAGGCGACGCGGCGGCGCTGCTGCTGCGCGCTGCGCGCCGCCGCCACGCTGTTGGGCGCGGGCTCAACGACGCGCGGGGCCAGCGTGACCACGTCGCCCTTTTTTCGGTTGCGGGATTTTCGAACGCTTTGGCTCATGCGGCGGATGCCACCCCTTGTCGCTTTTTGGGTCGGAGCGCGTTGCGCGCCAGGTTCACCCCACACAGCCCCCAGATGCCGGTTCGGATGAGCCAGTTCAACGGGGCGATGGTGTGCCCAGCATAATGCTTTCGGTGGAAAATATCCATAGCGTCATAAAAATGGAAGATGCTCTGCTGGCTGCGCTGCTTGCTCGACTCGCCCTTGTAGTGCAGCACGGTGCTGTCCGCGTTGTACCACACCTGCCAGCCCGCCCGCTTGATGCGGTACGCCAGGTCCAGGTCCTCGCCATACATGAAAAACCTCTCGTCGAGCAGCCCCGCCTCGGCCAGCGCCGCGCGGCGCATGAGCATGAAGGCTCCCACCACCGCATCCACCTCGATGGTCACGGTATCGTCCACATAGCTCAGATTGTAGCGCCCAAACCTGGGGTGTTTCTTAAAAAGAAATGACAATCCTGTAAGCCGGTAAAAGCTCACTTCCGGGCTGGGGAAGGAGCGGCGGCACGCTCGGTCGAGCGTGCC
The DNA here is from genome assembly GCA_963845765.1 of uncultured Chloroflexia bacterium. Taxonomy (GTDB): domain Bacteria; phylum Chloroflexota; class Anaerolineae; order Ardenticatenales; family Ardenticatenaceae; genus CAWJTI01. The sequence goes on along the minus strand of CAWJTI010000008.1, from coordinate 58,136 downwards.
GTCCTGGCGGATCAGGCGCGGGCCCGCCGCGCCACAACGCGGGTGCGCGTCCATGAAGCGAAGCATCTTGGCGAGCGCGTCGGCGGGCAGCAGGGTGTCCGGGTTGAGCAGCAGGGCGAAGTTTGGCGCGTCCTCGTCCGGCGCACGCCCGGGCGCATCGTGAAAGCCGAAGCGCCGCAGCCCCAGGTTGTTCGCAAAGGCGTAGCCCTGGTTGCGCGGCTGGACGATCAACGTCACCTGCGGAAAGTCGGCGCGGACCATCTCTGCGCTGCCGTCGTTGCTCGCGTTGTCCACCACACAGACGCGCAACGAAAAATCGCCTTCGCTATCGAAGATAGAACGAAGGCAATCGCGCAAGAGTTCCCGCGTTTTGTAATTAACGATGACGATCCCGAGTTCTGGCATCTCTCCACAACGCAGCTGTGCTTCATTATTAGTTTGGGCGCAACAGCGGCCATTGTATCACCATCACGGGGGGTGGGTCAAAGTGGGAAATGTGGAATGCGGAGTGCGGAATGTGGAGGTGGACGTTGCAACCCCTGTGTCACCCCCATGCAACCCGCCTCTGCTATACTCTTTGCCAGCAAGCAGCCGAGACGACTCTCGCTCTCCAAACCCTAACCCCTAACCCCTAACCCCCGACCCCCAACATGATCCACCCACCCATCGGCCTTGTCGCTGCCGGAAGCTATGTACCCGAGACGGTGATTACCGCTGCCGAGATCGCCGCGCGCACCGGCATTCCCGAGGTGATTATCCGTGACAAGTTCGGCATCGCGCAGAAGCCGATCCCGGGGCCGGACGATCACAGCAACGCGATGGCGCTGTGGGCCGCGCAGGATGCCCTGGCGCGCGGCGGGGTCGCGGCGGGGCAGATCGACCTGGTGCTCTGCACCACCGAGGAGTGGAAGGAGTACCCGCTGTGGACGGCGGGGATCAAGCTGGCGCACGACCTGGGTGCGCGGCGCGCGTGGGCGATCGACGTGCAGATGCGCTGTGGCACGACGATGGCCGCCATGAAGATGGCGAAGGCGATGATGATCGCGGAGCCCGACATCAACACGGTGCTGATCGCGGGGGGCTACCGCAACGTGGATTTTGTGGACTACGCCAACCCGCGCGCGCGTTTCCTCATCAACCTGAGCGCGGGCGGCGGGGCGCTGCTGCTGCAAAAGAACTTTGCGCGCAACCCCCTGCTCGGCTCGTCGGTCATTACCGACGGCTCTTTCTCGCTCGACGTGGTGGTGCCGGTGGGGGGCACGATGGAGGCGCTGACGGCGGACAACCGCGCGCGCTTCTTCCTTGATGTGACCGACCCGGAAGGGATGAAAGCGCGGCTCGACGAGCGCTCCATGCAAAACTTCCTCAAGGTCATTGACGACGCGCTCGCGCAGAGCGGTCACACGCGCGCCGACATCGACTTTCTGAACATCCTCCACATGAAGCGCTCCGCCCACGATTTTGTGCTGCGCGAGTTGGGGCTTCGCGACGAGCAATCCTTCTACCTGTCCGAGTATGGGCACATGGGGCAGCAGGATCAGCCGCTCGCGATCCAGAAGGGGCTGGAAACCGGACGTTTGAAGGACGGTGACCTGATGGTGATGGTCGCGGCGGGCATCGGCTATGCGTGGTCGGCCAGTGTGGTGCGGTGGGGCGGATAACTCGTTGGAACGTTGGAACGTTGAAACGTTGGAACGTTGAAACGTGTAAGCCGTACTAAACATGTACCCCCTCTACCGTACAAAAGGCGTACCCCTAAATCGGGCAGGTGAAAGGATTAAGTTGCCTCCAAGCCAGTGATAGAGGAGACCGTCAAGCGGTCGAGTTCGATGGCAGCAATGAACTGATCCTGGGCGGTGAAGACGGGGAAGGTTTGCGTTTGCGGGTCACAGGTAACGCGCACTTCCTGCCCAGCATAGGCTTGACTGAGATGGTAGCGTTTGCCGCCCAAGCTCACTTGGCCTACCTGACTCACGCGCCGCCACCAGTGCTGTGTCGCTAAAAAGTCGTAAACCCGTGGCAGGGAGAAGAGATGCCGTTCCTCTGCGCGGCAGAAGGGCCGCCGTGGCAAAAGGGCACCGGGATAGGCCACAAGAGGTGCGCGGCCCGCGCAGGCACGCCCGTGGGAGGGCAACTCATAGTTCAGGTAACGTACATGTCGGTCGCTTGCGGCTTGCAGAGCGGCCAGGCTAGCAAACTCGTTGCCGCGTACGACATGCTCAAACCAAGTGCGGTGAAAGCGTTCCACACAGCCGTTAGCTTGCGCGGAGGGTGCCAGATCATGTGCCACCCCCAAGCCCGCCAGCCAGAGGACAAGAATGGAAGGAAAGGGATACTCATGAGTGCTGCTATAGAAGCGTTTGTCGCGGTCGGTCTGTAGTCGGTCACAGAGTCCCCATTGGCTAAAGGCACGGCGCAGGGCCTCCTGCACGTCGCGGCTCAGGCATTGATGAACCCGATAGACACGACTGGCGATCTTGACGGGAGTTGCCTCATCACGGATGTTAAGCACATCGATTTTACCGCAGCCGCTGACGGGAATGCGCTCCTTGAAGTCAAGTTGCCAGCGTTGGTGCGGCAGGGTGACCTCGGTCGCACGCTCCTTCGGCAACGCCGCAGGATGGCGACGGGCGGGGCGCAACAGTTCTGGACAGACCGCTCGCCAGTATTTCTCAATCGTACTCAAGCTTGGCAGGTCGGGTTCGCTCACGTCCAGCTGCAGAGCGACATGCAAGCGTGCCAGGGCCGCACCCCAGCCGGGATGGGCCTCTTTAACCACTTGGAAAGCCTGCCGCACCTGCGCGCCGAACTGACTCATCCGTCCGCCACGTTGCCGTCGTTTATCGGGCGGGTGCAGCGCGCTGCGTCCACCTTTGCGATAGCGTCGCCACCACTTGCGTACACACGCTTCGGTCCAGCCCATCTGGCGCGCAACGGCTGCTAAGGTGTATCCTTGCAACTTCAAATCAACCATCTGGTTCCGTTCGCTAACGCTGGTCTGTTTTTGGCTCATGTTCCACCTCCTTCTACTCTAGGAGATAGATCTGAGCCAGCACTCTAATTGCTAGGGGGTACACCTTTTGTACGCTGTAGGGGGTACGCTTCTAGTACGGTTTACAAACGTTGAAACGTTGAAACGTGGGAATGTTCGGACAGGCCGAGCAGGGCTTGACTTCGGATTGCAGTCAGGGCAACCACAAGGGATTGCCCCTACATTTGGACTACTACATGAGCATTGAGATTAGCTTGGCGGGGCGCGTCGCGATCGTGACGGGCGGCGCGAATGGCATCGGGAGGGAAACGTCGCTGCGCCTGGCCGAGGCGGGCGCGGCGGTGGCGGTGTGGGACATGGCGGAGGAGGCCGGGCAGGCCACCGTCGAACAGATCGTTGCGGCGGGCGGCGAGGCGGCGTTTTTCCGCGTCAATGTGGCGCGCGCCGACGAGGTAGAGGCGGCGACGCGCGCGGTGACGGAGCGCTTCGGGCGCATCGACATTTTGATCAACAACGCGGGCATCCTGCGCGACGCACAGTTGGTCAAGGTCAAAGAGGGCGAGGTTGTCAGCCGCATGAGCGAGGCCGACTTTGACGCGGTGATCGGCGTCAACCTGAAGGGGGTGTTCAATTGCACCCAGGCGGTCGCGCCCCAGATGATCGAGCAGGGGTACGGGCGCATCGCCAATGCCTCGTCGGTGGTCGGGCTGTATGGCAACTTTGGGCAGAGCAACTATGTGGCGAGCAAGGCGGGGGTCATCGGCATGACCAAGGTGTGGGCGCGCGAGTTGGGCCGCTACGGCATCACCGTGAACGCGGTCGCGCCCGGCTTTATCTCGACGGAGATGACAGCGGGCATGCCGGACAAGATCATCGCTATGATGGTCGGGCGCACGCCGCTGGGCCGCATGGGCGAGCCACGCGACATCGCCAACGCCTACCTCTTCCTTGCCTCCGACCTGGCGAGCTTCGTCAACGGGATCACCCTCAGCGTGGATGGCGGCGTGGTGGTGGGGACGTAGCAACAGGTACCCCCTTGCGTGCAAACGAGACAGCAGTGACCAAGCGGCGAAGTAGGGACGAGTCCACTTCGCCGTTTGGTTGAAGCCGTAAACTGGGCTTGTTGGCAGGCACGCCAAGCAGCCCGACAGCGCTAGCCGTCGAACGCGCGTAGTATTTGCGACGCAGAGCCGCCCGACCCTCATCCAATGATCTCTTCTTTTCAGGTGGTCTACCTGCGGCGTCGCGCATTTTCCACAACCCCCTTGTCTCTGTAGCCCGTGTGCCGTTATACTGGATTGATCTGACGACCGTTCTGCCTCCACTTGCCGCCCTCGCTCTCGCTGCCACCCCGGTGCGATGGCTTGTCAAATATAAGCGGTTATGCGATAATTCTTTCATATAACCGCTAGTTTTACTGCTTGTAAACCATAAAATTCTGGCAACCAAGTAATAGTAAAGGATAACTTAATGTCAACAGATGATCCCAGTTACCGCGATTTTAAACAAGGCAGTTTGTTGCCCGAGTTTGTTGAAGATACGTCTCCAAAAAAGCTGTATCCCAAAAAATTTGTCAATACATATCATGCGGAGCATGATGAGTTAGTAACTGCTATACCTGAATTAATGTTACCTACTAGGTGGGAACATTTACAACCACGTATGGAGCGTAGAAAGAGTCCCTATTCGCACTATAATTAAACCAGTTAGTGAAGCTATCAATGTGATGCGTGAAGTGATTGAATACATTAAAACAACAGGAGGGACTCAGGTTTTAGTAGTTCGGGCTGAAACAGGAAGCGGAAAAACTACATTTTTAAACACGCTTCCCTACTACATGCAAGACGTAAACTTCCATTTGCTTACTATGGATCTGCAGAATTTAAACGAGGAGCAATTTGGCGAATATCTTTGGAGTATTGAACCTGCTACTGATGCTATCAATCTAATAGTTCTTGAGGGGCGTGAAAAACCAGAGTCTATTACAGACAGTTACATACAAGTAATTCTCGCGCATATCAATCGTTTTGCCCGACAAAAGTCTGTTCCAATGGTGTTTGTCATCCCTACCATTGAAGAACAAGTTGCACGCAACTGGTGTAACCATGGAGCTAAAATTGGTGACCTCATTCCTGAGCAAAGGCTCTATGAAGGATCGCGCTGGTATACTTTTCCAGGAGTACCTAGGGATAAAATACATAGATATAGCTGAGGAAACTGTCCGAGCTCTTAATCCACCCTATGGACTTGTGGACTTTGGAGTCAGTCCGGATGAACTGAAAAACTGGGCTGACGTAGCACAAACAATTGGAGAGTACATAGGGATTCTGGCTACAGAAATTTCTGCTAGACGTAGAAGGTCTAGTATTCCTCTAAGAGGGCCTCGGGAACGTGTATGGATTGTTTATTGTTCGCCTGACCATCATCAGTACGATCGCACCTATTATATCCTTAATGGGCTAGTACAAGATGAGAGCTTTAAGATATCACCTGTCAAACTTGTAGCACCATCTTCTGATACTCCGTTTGCTACTATTGGCGAAAAGGTAAGCAGTGGGAAAAACTCGTTACTACAGTAAACTTTTTGGATATCCGGTTAGTTAATCTGCCTATTACAACTGTTGTAACCGCTGCACTTGCGTACGGAGATAACAGTTTAGATAAATTCATTCAAGCGAACAACGTTAGAACAATATAGAGATAAATACCAGCAGAAATGCGACTTCGGGTGACGGATTGGAAGCAGTCACTTTATAATCGCCGCCTGCAGGTACAAAACGCGCGTGATTCAATGGAATCTACCAATCTTTTTAGACTGTTGCGGGGAATGCCTGCGGAACAAATAAAAGGTGGAAATCCCGAATCTCCCCAAGCACTTGCAAGGTATTTACATTTGAGGAATGAGGTTCCGGAAGAACATCTTCATTATTATATTGGTTGTACACTGCGAGACACCTTCATTTATCATCGAGTGCCGGGCTATATAGATGTAGCCACAGAGTATCCTCTGGTTCCCAACCAATCTTCACCAGTGCCTGATGTTACTGTTTATACAGATAACGACATATATGTTTTGGAGTGTCATTTTAGGCAGACACCGATCGCTTCTAGTGAAGTTAGTCGCTACGCCCTCCGAAGTGTGCTCGAAAAGTATATGCGGGATCTTCCACATCTAAGTTCACAATTAGCACAAATCTAGAGTCGCTGCCGACCGATGGCTTGCAGTGTCAAGTAGGAGCGGTCGTTGTACCGTAAAGTTCGTCGTCGTTTCCTTTCCTTCCAAGGGGCGTAGCCGTGCCGTTGAATCTATAAGGCTAACGAAAAATGATACCTATACGTTGTGAGGCTCAGTCTGCTCCTTGAAGACGAGCATATCATCCATCCACGTATACTTAAGTTTTTTCGCTGGCCTAAAGCGGGACGGTTGACAGGTATGTAAAAGAAGCCCGACGGTGCTGGCCGTCAGGCGCGGGTGGCGAGGCGCGCCCTCGGCAGCGTCGGGAAAGGTGAGAATCAATGGCCACCTGCTCGGACGGGACAAGGCGGCGCGGCATGCCGCCATAGGTGAAGCGCGTCTCGGCAACCTTCTCGCTGAGGAGTAGGTAAAATTCAAGCATCACGATTGAAGTGACAGGGCGCGAGAAAAGCGAGAACGTGTATGACAACCCAATCTGGTCTGTGTGCGGGATTCCTAGTAGGCGCGGCGGGCGCGTGATGCGCGGGCGTTCGGTTCCTGTGCTGCCCCGTATATTGCATCTATAATTTGGCATGCGTTTACGTCTCGCTTGTATAGTCGAAGGGAGTCTGTCTTCATGACGCAGCTACTTAAACAGGCTATCGCGGAATTATCGCGTCTGTCCGATGAAGAGCAGGATGCGATGGCGGCGTTGATTCTAGAAGAGTTAGAAGATGAAGAGCGCTGGGAAGCGGCTTTTCGGTCATCAGAAGAGACGTTGAAACGCGTAGCGGACAAAGTCCGTGCGGATATTCGTGCAGGGCGTACCCGTAAAATGGATATCAACGATCTGTGAATTCAAGCCTCACCGATGAGTTTTTTGAGCATTATGGGCGGTTGCCAGATCGAGTGCGGCAGCAAGCACGTAAAAACTACCGCTTGTGGCGTGATAATCCCCATCATCCGAGTTTGCACTTCAAACAGGTACATTCCACGGAACCTCTGTACTCCGTGCGGATTGGGTTAGGATGGCGGGTGTTAGGCTTATTGGAAGGCGATACAGTGTATTGGTTCTGGATTGGGTCACACGCGGATTACGATAAATTCCTCGCACAGTTTTAGTAGGAAGCGTATCTTTTCGAACGGCAGAGGGAACAGACCGATGGCTTGCAGTGTCAAGTAGGAGGCAGTGTCGTTGTACCGTAAAGTCGTTTCTTTCCTTCCAAGGGCGTAGCCGTGCCGTTGAAGCTATAAAGCAGGGCTTCTCAAAAGTTCTGTTAGCAACAGAAAGTGACGACTCGCATGGGTCTAGAAGCAGGGCACCTTTCAACTAATGCCTCGTGGCCCTGCCCTTCAAGGGAGCCACGCTAGCGTCAAACCAACTATTATACAGAGAAACTCGCGACTTTTTGAGAAGCCCTGTTTTGCCCCCAGGGCTTCTCAAAAGTTCTGTTAGCAACAGAAAGTGACGACTCGCATGGGTCTAGAAGCAGGACACCTTTCGACTAATGCCTCGTGGCCCTGCCCTTCAAGGGAGCCACGCTAGCGTCAAACCAACTATTATACAGAGAAACTCGCGACTTTTGAGAAGCCCTGTTTTGCCCCAAAAGTGTCTTGACATTGGGGTCTACCTTATATAATATTGGCTGAATGTGGCAATAGCCCTGTCTAGCGCCACAGAAGTGGCTTATAGGGTATAGGGCAGCCACCGTATTTCGTGCCTGTGGAGCGGTTTATATGGCACGCCATATGTGCTTCCACATTCAGAGGAGCACTGTTAGTTTATAAGGCGCGCTATATAAACCATAGTTTGGCTTCTTGCCAGTTCAATTATGTGCACCAAAAGGTTAACTCATGTCTTCACTTGAACATTCCTTCAGCCTAGGAAGTATAGATGGGAAGATAATCGTTACTGCTACTCCTTCTCGCATTGTAGATGCTGGAAGATTATCCGCTGATATATCATGGCACCTCTTTTTGTCTATGCCTGGTCCCGATTATCGCTATATTCCTGCAACTTGTATAATAAGCCCAGAGCACCTAATTGCTCTACAAGAAGGTTTTGAAGCGGCCTTTGAACATATCCTTACCTTAGAAGGCAAGAATTATGAGGGAACCTATAGAAAACCTATTAATTATGGTCACCGCTTTCCTACCCTTGTAGTTGAAGGTGTCAATGGTCGTGCTTATTTGCGTTTGAGTTTAATAAGTAGCACCAACTACATATTTACCCGAGTCTTTACAAAGGATGCTCTTAGGCAATCTATAGCTATATTGCAGGCAGCTGAACAGAAAGCCGCACTACTTATTGATGACTTGAATCAACTACTGTAGAGAGTTGGGGCACGAGGAGTTTGATGACCACACCACAAGAAGTTGCTAGTTGGATGCAGGCACAAGTAGTAAATAATGGAACACTTCAATGGGAAGAAGCGGCTTACTGTATCGAGCAGACATTCGGAGAGGAATTTGTTGCAGTAAGTGAAGCTGGTAATTTGGTAATTGAGCCGAAGGTTCTCTATAGATTTCGAAAATTAACCGCTAGTACTGTAGTATGGGATGAATATGAAAAAGCATGGTATCTCCGAGGCCCTACTGATCCACTAGGGCGGAGTATCTATTAAGTCCTCTGCAAATCGTTCGCCTATATCAGTGAAAGGGCACCGAACCCGTTGCAGCGGACGCGCAGCGCTTCCTTCGGTCACGCGCTTGCTAAGTATGCACCTTTTCAGCTTTGGCGGGGGTGGTGGCAGGCAAGGCTACGCGCTGCCCTGCTCCATCAGGTTGGAACATCGCTGCAAAATACCCTATGCTACACTTTTGTGGTTGAAACAGCGTGAATGAGGTGGCACTTATGGCTCAGGCAGCAGTGCAGTATGTCTCAGATGAACAAGGGAATGTGACGAGTGTCATTATTCCGATTGAAATGTGGCAGGAAATTGCCTCTGAACGCGAGACAGCCTATCTGTTAAGCAGTGAGACGATGAAACAACGTCTCCTAGAGGCCAAAGCCCGTCAATCTGGTATTCCTTTTGAGGAAACTCTTGAGAAGCTTGGAATTTGATCCGTCGGGCTTTGACGACCTCGCGTGGTGGGTTGAAAAGGATCGTAAAATGGCGTTACGAGTTATCAAGCTCATTCATGCGGTGCAGCGAGATCCCTTCCATGGCATTGGCAAACCTGAGCCACTGAAGCATGAACTGGCAGGTTGCTGGTCGCGCCGCATCACAGACGAGCATCGACTGGTTTACGAAGTGCTGGATGACAAGATTCGAATTTTGGCGTGCCGCTTCCACTATTAGCTTCCACTTTGATGGCCACGCTTCTCTAGTGCCACTCCACACTCAACCCCCCTTCCAAGGCGAGCCTGCCAAACTCGGTTGACATCTGCCCCGCCCCCTGCTATACTCGCGGCCATCATGCAAGATCAAGTGCGTTTCCGAGACCCTCGTAGCCCTCGCTGCAACTCAGGCTCTGTTCTGAGTCATTCGCACTTGGGCTAAACGCACAGCACAGGTAAAGAACGACCCCCTGGACAGAGCAAGGTCCAGGGGGTTTTTTGTTACGTGTAAATTTCGGCGGAAAAGGGAGCAAGCGATGATACGCGCAGGAGTGATAGGGGCAACCGGCTACACCGGCTTTGAGACGATCCGGCTGCTGGATCGTCATCCCGAGGTGGAGATCGCCTTCGCGACGGCGCGCAGCGACGCGGGCAAGCGGCTGGGCGCGCTGTACCCGACGCCGATCTCGCTGACCCTTCAGCGGCTGGACGAGGTGGAGTTGGGCAGCGTGGACGTGGTGTTCCTCGCCCTGCCCCACGTGGCCGCCGCCGAGGTGGCGGTGCAGGCATTGGAAGCGGGCACGCGCGTGATTGATTTAAGCGCCGACTTTCGCTTAAACGATGCCGAGGTGTACGCACAGTGGTACGGGCACGCGCACCCCGCCGCCGACCTGCTCGGTGAGGCGGTCTACGGGCTGACCGAGTGGGCGCGCGATTCCCTGCCGGGTGCGCGGCTCGTGGCGAACCCGGGCTGCTACCCAACCTCGATCTTGCTGGCGACCGCGCCGCTGCTCCAGGCGGGGCTGCTGGAGGGCGCGACGGTCATCGCTGATTCGAAGAGCGGGGTGAGCGGCGCGGGGCGCGCGGCCAAGGTTGGCTCCCTCTTTGCGGAGGTGAGCGACAATTTGAAGCCGTATGGGATCGGGCACAGCCACCGTCACGCGGTCGAGATCGAGCAGGAGATGGCGACGCTGGCGAGCAACAGCGGGCCGCGCGGCCTCGTCTTCTCGCCGCACCTGCTGCCGGTCACGCGCGGCATTTTGTCCACCATCTACCTGCCGCTGCCGGAGGGGTGGAGCGCCGTGCAACTGCGCTCGCTCTTCGCGGAGCGCTACACCGACGAGCCTTTTGTCTGGCTGCTGCCGGAGGGGGAAACGGCGACCCTGGCGCACACCGTGCACAGCAACCGCTGCGCCCTCTCGCTCCACCCGGTGCCGGAGCGCGGCCACCTGATCGTGGTCAGCACCATCGACAACCTCATCAAGGGCGCGGCGGGGCAGGCGGTCCAGAACATGAATGTGATGTTCGGCATCGACGAGACTCTGGGCCTGCTCTAGGCGGATCAACCATGATTGTTATCAAAGTTGGCGGGAACGAGTTGGACAACGCGGGCTTTCTGGCGGGGCTGGCCGACGCGCTCGGCGCGCTGCCGGAGCCGCCGGTGATCGTCCATGGCGGCGGGCGCGGCACCTCCATGCTGATGGAGCGCTTCGGGCTGGAGCCGCGTTTTGTGGAGGGTCTGCGCGTGACCGACGCGCAGACGCTCGAACTGGCAGTGATGGGCATGGTCGGGCAGGCGAGCACGCAGCTGGTGCAGGCGCTCTGCCGCGCGGGGCTGCCCGCGCTTGGCCTGAGCGGGGTGGATGCGGCGCTCGTCACGGCGGAGCGGCTGCGCGTGGCGGGCGGCGACCTGGGCGCGGTGGGCCAGCCCGTGGCGGTGGACGCCGCGCGGCTCCATGCGCTGCGCGGGGCGGGGTTTGTGCCCTGCCTCGCCCCGATCTGCCGCGACGCGTCCGGCGCGCTGCTCAACGTCAACGCCGACGCGGTGGCGCAGAGCGTCGCCGCCGCGCTCGACGCGGAACTGCTGCTTTTTCTGACCAACGTGCCCGCCGTCAAGATCGAGGGCGCGCCGGTGCCCCTGCTCACCCCCGCCGCCATCGAGCGCGAGATCGCGCGTGGCGAGATCGTGGGCGGGATGATCCCGAAGACGCGCGGGGCGGTGGCCGCGCTGGACGCCGGGGTGCGGCGCGTGCTCATCACTGATTTGGCGGGGCTGACGGCTCTGGCACGCGGTGACCGTGCAGGCACCACCATCACGCGCGACGCGTAGCCCAACGAGTTCCAACTGAGTTCCCACAAGTTTCTGAAAGCAACCGGAGAGTCCCTTGGACACGCAAGAAATCATCGACCTCGAACAGCAGTACCTGTTGCAGAGCTACAAGCGCCCGCCCTTTGTGCTGGAGCGCGGCGAGGGGGTCTACCTGTACGACAGCGAGGGCAAGCGCTACCTGGACATGGTCGGCGGCATCGCGGTGAACGCGTTGGGCTACGGCGACGCGGGGATGCGGCAGGTGATCGAGGAGCAGGCGGGCGCGCTGCTCCATGTCTCCAACCTGTACCACACCGCGCCGCACGCACAGCTGGCGCAGAAGCTCGTCGAATCCTCCTTCGCCGACCGCGTCTTTTTTTGCAACAGCGGCACGGAGGCCATCGAGGGTGCCGCTGAAGTTTGCGCGCAAGTGGGCGCGGACCCACAGCGGCAACCAGGACAAGTGCGAGATCCTTTCCTTTTCCAACGCGTTCCACGGGCGCTCCATGGGCGCGCTCGCCACCACTGCGAACCCGCACTACCGCGAGCCGTTCGGCCCCCTGATCGGGGGGGTTTCTTTTGCCCCCTTCAACGATATCGAGGCGGCGAGGGAGCAGATCGGCCCGAACACGGCGGCGGTGATCGTCGAGCCGCTTCAAGGCGAGGGCGGCATCACCGCCGCGCGCCCGGACTTTTTGGCGGCACTGCGCGCGCTGTGTGACGAGCATGGCGCAGCGCTGATCTTCGACGAGATTCAATGTGGCATGGGCCGCACCGGCACCCTCTGGGCCTACGAGGCGGCGGGGGTCGCGCCGGACCTGATGGCGGTCGCCAAGCCGCTCGGCGGCGGGCTACCCATCGGGGCGATCCTGCTGACCCAGACGGTCGCCGATGTGATCACCCTGGGGGACCACGGCTCGACCTTTGCTGGCGGCCCCTTCGTGACGAGCGTGGCAGGCTATGTGTTCGACCGCATCTCGGAGCCCGCCTTTCTGGAGCACGTCAAGGAAGTGGGCTCCTACCTGGGCGAGGGGCTGAGCGAGCTGGCTGATGAGTTTCCCGCTGATCCAGGAAGTGCGCGGGCGCGGCCTGATGTGGGGGATCGAGTTGGACCCCAGCGTGGCCCCGGCTGCGCTGGTAGCCGAGGGCTACGAACAGGGGCTGCTCCTCGTCGGCGCGGGGCGCAACACCGTCCGCCTCGTGCCGCCGCTGATTTTGGAGCAGGCGCAGGTGGACGAGTTGATCGGGAAATTGCGCGTCGTGTTGCAGGCCGTCAGCGCGTAACGCAGTCGTGGCGAGCGGGCAAGACACTTCCCCGCCGGTTTTTATCCAACCGTGGAGCATCTATGAGTAACACGCATCAACCCACCGTTATCATCCGTCATGCGTCGCTGGCCGACGCGCCCGCGATCGAGTCGCTGGTCAACCTGTACGCGGCGCGTGGGATGATGCTCCCTAAAAGCCTCGTGCAGGTCTTTGAAAACCTGCGCGAGTTTGTAGTCGCGGTGGATGAGACGGGGACGGTGCTGGGCTGCGCGGCGCTCCGCCTGATGTGGCACGACCTGGCCGAGGTTCGCTCGCTGGCGGTGAGCGAGGAAGCGCAAGGGCTGGGGCTGGGCCGCCGTTTGGTACAAGCGCTGGTGGACGAAGCGCGCACGATGGGCCTAGCGCGGGTTTTTGCCCTGACCTACCAAGAGCTATTCTTTGAAAAGCTGGGTTTCGAGCGCTGTAGCAAGGACATCTTCCCGCAAAAAGTGTGGGCCGATTGCCGCGCCTGCCCCAAGCGCCACTGCTGCGACGAGATCGCCATGCTGCTACGGCTCGACCAGGCGGGCGCGCTGCGTGCCGAGCCCAACCAGCACGTGCCGCTCGCCGAAGCGGTGCCTTCTGTGGCGGGTGCCATCCAGATCGAAAGTATTACCATAGCCGCATGAGTGACGACCCGACGATTCCGCGCCATTTCAGCTTTGACACAGACGCGGTCCAGCTGCGCCACGAGGCTGTCGAGATTGTGGCGCGCCACGCACGCGGCTTGCCCGGCACGCGTGGCAGCGCCTCGCCCCCGCCCGCGCCGCCCCTGCGCGCCAACGCCGCGCGCGCGCTGGAAGAGGGTCAGCAGCAATTGGCCAAGGGCTGCCTGGCCGAGGCATTGTTGCGCGCTGACACGACCATCGGCCTTGCCCCGCCCGGCAGCGACCTGCTGGCGGGCGGGTGGGTGCTGAGCGGGCAGGTGCGGCTGTTGCAGGGCAACCCGCAGGCGGCGCGCCACGCCTTTGCCCGCGCGCTTGATGCCAGCCCCGCCCACATCGAGGCGCGGCTCGGCCTGGCCTACGCCTTGCGCGCCATGCACCAGGGCGCGCGGGCCATCCCGATCTATCTAGAAGCGATAGCCCTCTCCACCGACGAGCGGGAGCGCGGCGCGCTGCGCCTGGCGCTGGCAGACACCTACCGCGCGACCGGCAACGCCGACGCGGCGCGCCGCGTGCTGCGCGTGCGCGGGGTCGGCGAGCTGGGGGTGGTCGGGGCAGCTTCACGCGCTGCTGGCGCTGCTGCTGCCCAACACGGCAGGCGGCTGGCTGGTGCTTTTTGGCGTCGCGCTGCTGGCGCTGCGGCTCGTCCTCCAAAGTCAGCCCCTCTTGGCCCTGTTGCTGCTTCTTGCGTGGGCAGCGCTCTACGCGTGGCGGCGCGCCACGCCACGCTAGTGGGCCACCCATTCCCTCAACCCAAGCTTTGCTGGAAGCGAGAGTAACCGATGCAGTGGACACGAAAACAGGCGCGGCTCGCGCTGGAAGATGGCAGCGTGTACGAGGGCCACGCCTTCGGCGCGCATGGCACGCGCGAGGGCGAGGTCGTCTTCAACACCAGCCTGACCGGCTACCAGGAGAGTCATCACCGACCCGAGCTATGCCGGGCAGATCGTCGTCATGACCGCGCCGCAGATCGGCAACACCGGCGTGACCGCGAGGATACGAGGCGGCACGCCCGCCTTTTTGAAGGGCTTCGTCGTGCGCGAGCTGAGCCCCAGCGTGTCCAACTGGCGCGCGGAGCAGAGCCTGGACGAGTGGCTGCGCCGAGCAGGGGGTGATCGGCATCGCCGAGGTGGACACGCGAGCCCTCACGCGCCGGCTGCGCGACGGGGGCGCGCAAAGGGCAATCATCTCCACCGAGAGCGGGCCCTGAGCGACGACGACCTGGTGGCGCGGGCGCGCGCCTGGCCGGGCCTGCTCGGGGTGGACCTGGTGCAGGCGGTGACCTGCGACGAGGCGTACCACTGGATCGAGCCGAGCGACACGCAGTGGATCGGCGCCGGAGGCGCAGGGCGAGCCCTTCCACGTAGTCGCCTATGACTTTGGGCTGAAGCACAACATCCTGCGCCGCCTTGCCGCGCACGGCTGCCGCGTGACGGTGGTGCCCGCCCGCACCCCCGCCGGGGAGGTGCTCGCGCTGGAGCCGGACGGGGTGTTTCTGTCTAACGGGCCGGGCGACCCCGCCGCCCTGCCCTACGCGGTGGAGGCCACGCGCGCGATCCTCGACAGCGGCAAGCCGCTTTTTGGCATCTGCCTGGGCCATCAACTTTTGGGGCGCGCGGTCGGCGGCGAGACGTACAAGCTAGCTTTGGCCACCACGGGGGCAACCAGCCGGTGCGCTTTGTGGACGAGGCCCGGGTCGAAATTTCGGCGCACAACCACAACTTTGCGGTGGACCCGGACACCCTGCCCGCCAACGTGCAGGTGACGCACGTCAACCTGAACGATGCCTGCTGCGAGGGGCTGCGCCTGACCGACCGTCCCGCCTTTTCCGTCCAATACCACCCCGAGGCGGCGCCCGGCCCCCACGATGCCGATTACCTGTTCCGCCACTTTGTCGAGCTGATGGAAGCGCACGCCACGCGCGGCGGAGGGATAGCCGCCGAAAAAGGAGAGGGCTGAGCCGAGGCGCGTGGGCCACGCGCGCTCATTGGACAATTTGGCTGTTTGGTTGGATAGTTGACAAGCGACGCAGGACGACGAGGTCTGTTGAGTGGCGCGTGCTGGCGATGCACCTCGCGGGGGCGCTGCCAGCCCACTCGCCCCACTCGGCTATGTAGCAATAAGGCTACAGTTGCAAGGAGAGCAGATGAATAGAGCCCCTTACGTGTTGCTATGGGCGCGCTTGGTGGGTCGTCTGAATTGCCATCAGGCGCGGCCCGTACAGCGAGCCTACCATCTTGCCGTGCGCGCGCACGATGGTCAGTTTCGCGATGGGTCCGGTCAGCCCTACATTATCCATCCCCTTCAGGTAGCGCTGATTTTAGCCGAGGAGATGGGTCACACCGACAGCTGCGTGCTGTGTGTGGCGCTGTTGCACGACGTGATCGAGGACAGTGATATTCCCCTAGCGGAGGTCCAACGGGCCTGCGGGGCGCAGGTCACGGAGGCGGTCCGCCTGCTCACCAAGCCGCTGCCCACGGAGAGCAAGGCGACGCGCGACGAGCAGTATTACCAGCGGCTCGCGGCGGCTTCCCCCATCGCGAGAACGGTAAAATGCGCGGATCGGCTGGACAACCTGCGCTCGATGCGCTACCTCGACGATGGGGAGCGGCTGCTGCGCTATGTGGAGGAAACGCGTCGCTACATCCTGCCCCTCGCCGAACGGGCCGACCCCTTTCTGTACCACGCGCTTACAGAGTTGTGCGAGCCAAGCCCCTCCACCATCTGACGCGCCCCAAGCGAGCAGCGGCCAGCGCCCTGCTCGCTTTTTGTTTCGATCTGTCAATGTTGAGGGGGAGCGGCCCAGCGTGGGGCTATGGCGTGCGCGGGGGAGTGCGCCGCGATGGGGGCGCGCCCGGGATGTCCAGGTCGCCGCAATCCAGGAAATGCCCGCAGTTGGTGCAGCGAATCTTGCAGTGCAGCTTGAAGGTGGGGAAGCCGCAGCGCTCGCAATAGCGAAGGGCGGGGGGCGCTGCGTGGTTTGAGGGGGCGGGGTTGTTCATGATCGTGCCAGGGCAAGAATCGGATAGTAAAGCGCTCTCGATAGCGCGGGTAGCAAAACACGAGAGCGGACGATTGTCAAGCGAGGAGCATGGGATGAGATGGAATAGGATCGGGGCGGCGCTGGGCCTCTCCCTCGCGCTGGTCGCGGGGGCCTTGGTGGTGCTTCAACTGCTGCCCTCCCCCGCCTCCCCCGAGGCGCTGGAAGCCGCCGAGGCGCGCCTCCTCGCGGGCGTCAACGCCCCAATCGAGCATCGGATGGTGCAGGCGGGTGACTATCGCCTGCACACGATCATCGTGGGCGATGGCAGCAAGCCGCCGCTCGTGATGCTGCATGGGCACGGGGGCGGGGCCGCCGTCTTTGCCCAAAACTTCGACGCGCTCTCGTCCGCCTACACCGTCTATGCGGTGGACCTGCTCGGCTGGGGGCGCTCCGACCGCCCTGCGTTCACGGGGCAGACGGCGGAGGAGGCGCAGGCGTGGTGGGTCGACTCGCTGGACGCGTGGCGGCAAACGATGGGGCTGGAGCAGTTCACGCTGTTGGGCCACTCGATGGGCGGCTTTGTGGCGGCGAGCTACGCGCTGGAGCATCAGGAGCACCTCTCGCACCTGATCCTGGTGGACGCGGGCGGGATGTCGCGCCCCGTCCACCCCTTCAACGGAATCTACTACAACCTGCCGCCCCAGCGCCTCGTGCGGCTGGCGGGGCCGCTTGGCCCGGCGCTGCTGCGCGCGGCGCGCGGCGCGGAGGCCACGCAGAACCCGTACCCGCCCGACGCGCTGATGGGCTATTACTACCAGCTGTCCGCCGCGCCCGGCTCCGGTGATATGGCATTCCGCAAGCTGCTGGGCCTGAACGAGTGGGCGCTGCCGCTGCTGGACGAGATCGAGCGCCTCCAGCTGCCCACAACGCTGATCTGGGGGGAGGAGGACACGTTGACCACCCCCGACAATGCGGTGCGCGCCCACGAGTTGCTGCCTGCCAGCGAGCTGATCTTGATTCCGGGTGCGGGCCACGCCCCCTATGATAGCTTCCCGGAGCAGTTTAACGCCGCTGTCCTCGATAGCACGTACCGCGCGCCCTGAGCGCACGGGTATGGCACCGAACCTGCTCTGGGATGGGTAGGGCCTGCCTTCTTTTGCCAGGAACCGCGGCGGGGAATCACACAAACCAGTGGGCAGGACGCCAAGGAGCAACGCAATGGACCTCAGTATTTTCTTTATCGGGCTGGTTTTCTTTCTTGTGGCGGCGGCTGTGGTTTTCGGGGGCTACACCTACTTTCGGCGCAACATCGAGCCCGGTGCGGAATCCACAGACCCGGACAAGTTTTCACAGTAGTTGCAGCGGAGCACCCAAAGCGGACGGCCACCAGCCGTCCGCTTTTTGCGCCCCGCCGATGGTGGGTTGTGGTATACTGGGAGAATGGAGAATGGAGAATGGAGATTGGAGGGTAACAGCGTTGTCTCTTCTCTTTCGAAAAAGCGCTTGACCGAGAGCTAACAAGCCGTGTCGTTGTCTCTTTTCTGTTCTCTGTTCTCTCTCAAAAAACATGCAGCGGCTGCCCCACGGGGGACAGGGCGCGCGGGAAAGTGTCAGTTATGAGGACGATCAAGCGGTACAACAACCGCAAGCTGTACGATACCGAGGCGAAGCGCTACATCACCCTGGAGGGCATCGCGGAGTTGGTGCGTGCGGGGCACGATATCGAGGTGGTCGAGAACGATTCGGGGGAAGACCTGACCGCCGTCACCCTCTCGCAGATCATCTTTGAGCAGCAGAAGCGCGGCTTGCGCGCGCCGCTCGGTTTCCTCACCAACCTGATCCGCGTGGACAGCGGCTCGCCGCTGGAAATGCTGCGCCGCTCGCTCACGCTGCCGGGCAGCGCGTTCAGCGCCATCGAGAAAGAGATCGAGCGCCGCTTGCAGGAATTGGTCGAGCAGGGGGAGATGACCGCCGAGCAGATGCGCCGCCTTCAGAGCGACCTGATGGCGCGCTTCCAGGAAGGGGAGCGCCGCCCGCCCGAGCGCGACCAGAGCTTTTTTACGCGCTTCAACATTCCCACCCACCACGACCTGCAAGAACTGACGCGGCGCATCGATACCCTCAACGAGCGTCTGGAGGAACTCGTCGCCCAGAACCGACGCGGGCGAGCCGCTGCGGTTCAGGAGGGCGAGGAGACGGGGGAGGGGAGGGCGTAGGAACGCGGGAGCGCGGGCGTCCCGCCCGCCCGCAAACAAAAAGCCGCTGCAAGCTTGCAGCGGCTTTTTTGATGACTCGTGAGGGGTGTTAAGCGGGCATCGCGTCTTGGGCGCGCGCTTCCAACTTCTCGTCGATGGCGCGCAGCAGCGTGACGCGGTTCTTGTGGGCGATCTCGTAGCCCCGCACCACGCCCAACTCGGCGGCGTCCAGGCGACCCAGTGCCTGCTCCACCTCGGCGACCGTCATCTCGTCATAGGTACGCGATGGGGTTGACAAAGCCGTCCACGGCCACCTCCGCCTTTTCCGCGATCGTCTCGTTGCGACCGAGGATGATGCCAAGCTCATCCTTTTGCGCGAGCTTCTCGTCGATGGCGCGCAGGATGGAGACGCGGTTCTTGTGGTTCACCTCGAAGGCGCGCACCGTGCGAAGCTGCATCTCGTCCAGCCCGTCGAGCGCCTGGGTGATCTGCTCTACATTCTTCTGCGTCGTACCCCACGATGGGGTGAATCTCCTCGTCCAACTCGTGGTCCAGGCGCTGCACGATGGCGTCGATGCGATCCTCGACCTCGTTCAACTCGCGGCGGCCCATGTCCACCAACTCGGTGAGCATCGTCTCGACGCGCGTTTCCAGCACCTTGAGCACCTTCACGCCAATTGCCGCGCCCTCGCGCAGGCGAGTTTCCGCGAGGCTGCCCGCTTCTTCCGCGTCGCCGCGCTCCTCGCCCAGGCGAGCCTGGATGCGCTCGCGCGCCTCCATCAGCCGCTCCACGTTGGCGCGCAGGCGAGCCTCGGCCTGCTCCATCGTGCGCTCCTGAGCTTCCTCAGCGCGGTCCAGCACGTTGAAGGTGAGCTCCTCCGCCCCGCGCTGGAGCGCCTCGATGGCCTCCAGGCCCGCGCGCTGGAGCCCAAAGGCCGCCCGCAGGTAATTGCGCAGCGCGCTGCGGTTCGTCTCGCGAATCGTCTTGCCCGCTTCTTTTAGATGGGTTTGAGCCTCATCCAGACCGTTCTTGCTATTCTCGTACATGGTTCGTCTCCTCGACGGGAAGTTTTATTTCTTAGTTTGAAACGCCACGCCTCGCGTGACGCAGTGCGTTATGGGCTAAATATAACACAGTGCGTCATAGGAGTCAAACTTTCGTGACGCGCTGTGTCATGGAGTGGTGAATGGGCTTGTACGGCCACGGACTGAAGTCCGTACTGAGGAGCCTTTGGCTAAGCGTCCGCCTGCGCGGACGCCCTGCATTTCGCTGCTAGTGCATCGTCAACGCTAAGAATTCGGTTTTTCCCCAGCATTACTCCCGAAAATTAAGACTTGATCAAGCACTAGCTGTTGCTCAGTCTTTGACTGAACATCCAGGGACATTGCCAACACAGTTCCATTTTCCATCTTCCATTCTCCATCTCCATTCTCCATTCTCCATTCTCCATCCACCATCACCCCCGCGCCCCCAGCCCCGCCAAGCGCCCCGTCACCCAGGCCCACAGGAAGTTGTAGCCGCCGATCGGCCCGAAGAGGTCCAGCATCTCGCCGCACAGGAAGAGGCCGGGCTGGCGGCGACTTTCCAGCGTGGTGGGGTCGATCTCGCCCAGCGGGATGCCGCCGCCTGTGACCTCGGCCTTTTTGTAGCCCTCGCTCCCCGCGTAGGGAAGGGCGTAGCGGGTCAATTTCTCGATCAGGAGCCGCCGCTCCTCGCGGCGCAGCTCGGCCAGGGTGCGCTCCATCGTCCCCGACTCCACGAGGATCAGTTCCGCGAGCCGCTGCGGCAGCCGCTCGCGCACGAGCGTGCGCACGAGCGTGGTGGGCGGGCTATTGAGCAGCAGCGTTTCCCATGCGTCCGGGTCGAGCGGGGTCCACTGCACCCAGAGCGCCTGCTCCTCTGGGCCGCGCGAGCGCACGGCGTGGTGGCTCAGGTCGAGCACGGCGGGGCCGCTGTAGCCGCGATGGGTGAACAGAAAGCCGCGCGTGCTCTGCTCGCCCTTTTTGATGGAGGTGCCCTGTGGGGCAAAAAGTGTGACCGGCAGCGAGATGCCCGCGAGGTCGTGGTGGGGCGCGTGGTGGGTCAGTAGCGGGGTGAGGGCGGGGTAAAGGGGGGCGACGCGGTGGCCGAGCGCCTTCACCAGGCGCAGCCCCGTCCCGTCGGAGCCGGTCTTCGGCACGGAGAGGCCGCCGGTCGCGACGACGAGCGCATCGGCGTCGAGCGTGGTCCCATCGGCGAGGGTCAAGCGCCACCCCGCGCCCTCGCGCGCGATCCCCTCGACGCTCGCGTTGGTGCGTAGCCGCGCGCCGCGCCGCGTCGCCTCGCGCAGCAGCCCGTCAAGCACGTCCGCCGCGCGGTCGCTGGCGGGAAACACCTTTCCGCTCTCCTCTTCGATTTGGAGCGGGATGCCCAGCGTCTCTTCAAAGAAGCGATGCTGCTCGCGTAGCGGCCAGCTTTGGAAGATCTTTTTGAAGGTGTTGCGCGAGGAGTCGGTGGTGTACTGGCTGGCGCGCACCTGCGAGGGGAGCACGTTGCAGCGCCCACCGCCGGAAATGAGGATTTTGCGACCGGGCGAGGGCATCCGCTCCAGCAGTAGCACCTCGTGCGGCGCGCCCGCCGCGAAGATCGCGGCCATCAGCCCCGCCGCGCCCGCGCCGATGATGACGATTCGTTTCATGGAGGGGAAGGGGATATTAGATATTGGAGAATGGATATTGGAGATTTGGACTGACTCCGTCGGTCGTCGGTCGTCGTCAGGGTAGGAAGGGGATGGTGGCCTCGTTGGCGAGGAAGCGGCCCTGCTGGGTCAGGCGCAGGCGGCGGTCGTCGGGGGTGTCGATCCATTCCAGCAGCCCGCGCCCGATGCCACGCTGGATGGCGTCCGGGTAGGTCGTGGCGAGCGGCGCACCGAAGCGCGCCTCGAACGTCTGGGCACCGACCCCCTCGCGCACCAGGCGCAGGCCGAGCATCATCTGCTCCGCGCGCTCCGTGTCGCGGTCAATCGGCTCGACCGTCTTGGGGTCGTGTGCCATGCCCAGCCCCGCGCCGCGCTCCACCTGTTGGATGTAGCTGTGTGGGCGCTTGACATTGGCCCCGCGCGTCCCGTTCACGGTGCCGAATGCGCCCGCGCCCAGCCCCAGGTAGGGCTGGTTGCGCCAGTAGATCAGGTTGTGCGCCGAGGCGAGGCGCGGCGTGTCCCACGCGGCCTCGCCCTGGCTGCGCGCCCAGTTGGAAATCTCGTAGTGCGCGTAGCCCGCCCCGCCGAGCATGTCGATGGCAGCGGCGAACATGTCCGCCGCCAGATCGTCGTCCGGCTCCGTCACCTCGCCCCGCGCCACCTGGCGGTGCAGCGGGGTGCCGGGCTCGACGATAAGCGAGTAAAAAGAAAAGTGCTCTGGCTCCAGCTCGATCGCCGCGCGGACGTTGCGCTGCCACTGCTCCAGCGTCTGGTTGGGCAGGTTGAAGATCAGGTCGAGGTTCAGGTTGTCGAAGCCCGCCTCCCGCGCCGCCGCCACCGCGCGCCGCGCCGCGTCCGCGTCGTGCAGGCGGCTCAAAAAGCGCAGCTCCGCATCATCGAAGCTCTGCACCCCCATCGAGAGGCGGTTGATCCCGCCCTGCCGCAGCGCGCGCAGGTACTCGACCGAGAGGGTGCCGGGGTTGGCCTCGGTGGTGATCTCCGCGTCGGGGCGCAGCGCGAAGCTGCCGCGCACCGTCTCGACGAGTTCCACGAGCCACTCGGGGGGCACGGTGGTGGGGGTGCCGCCGCCGAAAAAGACAGTGTCGAGCGCGGGCCGCCCCAGGGCCGCGCCTGCCTCGCGGATTTCCCGCTTCAGCGCCTCCTGGTAGCGCGTTTTCAGATCAGCGCTGCCATCCACATAGGTGTTGAAGTCGCAGTAGATGCAGCGCGTCGGGCACCAGGGAATGTGCAGGTAGAGGCCGAGAGCGGGAGCCTGCTTAGACATTGAAGAGGAAGTGCATCACGTCGCCGTCCTGCACCTGGTACTCCTTGCCCTCGGCGCGGAGCTTGCCAGCGGCGCGGATGGCCGCCTCGTTCTTGTGGGTTTTCAGGTCGGCGAGCGCGTAGGTCTCGGCGCGGATAAAGCCACGCTCAAAGTCGGTGTGGATCACGGCAGCCGCCTGCGGGGCCTTGGTGCCCACCGGAATCGGCCAGGCGCGAATTTCTTTGGGGCCAGCGGTGAAAAAGCATTGCAGGCCGAGCAGCTGGTAGGTGGCGCGGGCCAGCTTTGCCAGCCCCGACTCTTCCAGGCCCAACTCTTCCACAAACGCTTCCTTTTCCTCCGCGCTGTCCAGCGCCGAGATTTCCGCCTCGATCGCGCCGGACAGCACGATCATCGCCGCCGCTTGCTCCTCCACCCACGCGCGCAGCCGCGCCACGTGCGGGTTGCTCTCGCCGGTGGGGTCGCTCTCGTCCACATTTGCGACGTAGAGCACCGGCTTGCTCGTGATAAAACCGAGCGAGCGGGCCAGGCGGCGGGCGAGGGGGTCCATCTCCTGCATCGCCGCCAGCGCGGGCTTGCCCTCGCGCAGTGCCTCGACGATGGGGCGGAGCACCGCCACGCGGCGCTGCGCCTCGGGGTCCTTGCCTATCGCGGAGCGCTCGTTCTTTTCCAGCTGCTTCTCGGCGCTGTCCAGGTCGGCGAAGATCAGCTCCAGGTTGATGATCTCGGCGTCGTTGATGGGGTCGATCGTGCCATGCACGTGCACCACATCCTCATCCTCGAAGCAGCGCACCACGTGGATGATCGCATCCACCAGGCGGATGTGCCCCAAAAACTTGTTGCCCAGCCCCTCGCCCTGCGAGGCCCCCTTGACCAGCCCCGCGATGTCCACGATCTCGATGGCGGCGGGGATCACGCGCTGCGTGGGGATGTGCGATTCCAGGATGGCGAGCCGCTCGTCCGGCACGGGGACGATGCCCGTGTTCGGCTCGATGGTGCAGAACGGGTAATTTGCGCTTTCCGCGCCCGCCGCGGTCAACGCGTTGAAGATCGTAGATTTGCCTACGTTAGGCAGGCCGACTATTCCGGCTGATAAACTCATGAAGTTCCTCTTTCCCCTTCAGCCATTACTTGTATCGGCATGAAGGGGGCGACCGAGGGCGGCCTACCACCCTCATTTTTAGATGACATAAAGTCAAAATCAACGGCAGAGGATAGCACAGGCACTTTAAAAGTCAAACGGTTTTGCGAGGTGGGGGAGGTGAGGGGGTGAGGGGGTGATGAAGGTGAGGGGGTGATGAAGGTGAGGGGGTGATGAAGGTGAGGGGGTGATGAAGGTGAGGGATTCCCAATCTCCAATCTCCAATCTCCATTTTCCATCCTCCTCTGTGTTCTCTGTGTTCTCTGTGGTTCAAGCCGTTCGTTGTCGGTGGTCCCCGCCAAAGTTGACGTGTGTACGCCTTTCCATACAATCTTTAGCCGAGGCAATGAGGCCGGGGCACCGATAAGGAAGGGCGATGGTGACACGGGGTCGCCCTTTTTCTTTCATGTGATAAGAAGAAAGCCCACAAAGATGGGTAGACATTTACAGAGGAGAATCGTATGATAAAGACACAAACTCTCAAGAGTGGCTCTTGCAAGGTGACGTTTGAGTTGGATCACCTGGCAGACGCGGAGAAGGTCGAGATCGTGGGTGATTTCAACGGCTGGCAGCCGGAAGAGATGACCAAGTTCAAGAATGGCAAGTACAAGTACTCGCTCAACCTGGACTCGGGCCAGAGCTATCAGTTCCGCTATCGTGTGGATGGGGAGCGTTGGGAGAATGACCCCGAGGTCGAGCAAGTCCCCAACGAGTACGGCGAATCGAACTCCGCCGTCCGCTGCTAAACAGGGTATACATTGGTGCTAGCGCCCCACAGCGATGTGGGGCGTTTTTTGTTTCCGAGTCTCGGTACGTTTTATGCAGCAATGCCCGCACAACCCCACCCACGCAACGCACCTACATCACTCCCCATTTACCTTATTTGTCCCTGCCACCAACCATTTACCACTCACCATTCACCATTGAGGAAACCCATGCCATGCGATTGAAAAGAGGGATCGAGCTGTTGCTGCTGATCGGTTTACTGTTGCTGGCGGTCGCCTGTGCCACGAGCACGCAGGACGCGCCCACACCATCTGTGGTAGTCGAGGAGATTGAGTCGGTGCCGCCCGATGCGCCCGCGACGGCGGAGGTGAACGAGCCACTGGAGCCGCGCGAGGAGAGTACGGCGACCCCCGCGCCCGCCACGCCCACCGCGCCCGCCGCGCGTGAGGGGCAAGCTGTATCGCCGATCGGGCTGCCCGTGCAGGGGACAGAGGGCTTTCCGTGGTGGAACGATACCGTCTGGTACGAAATTTTTGTGCGTAGCTTCTACGACTCGGACGGGGATGGGGTGGGCGACCTTCAAGGGATCATCCAGAAGCTCGACTACCTGAACGATGGCGACCCCACGACGAGCGATGACCTGGGCATCACCGGCATCTGGCTCATGCCCATCTTCGAGTCGCCGAGCTACCACGGCTACGATGTGGTGGACTACTACAAGGTGGATGAGGAGTACGGCACCGCTGACGATTTCAAGCAGCTGATGGCGGCGGCGCACGAGCGCGGCATCCGCATCATCGTGGACATGGTGCTCAACCACACCTCCACCGAGCACCCCTGGTTCAAGGAGGCGCTGGCGGGCAACCCCGAGTACGAGAGTTGGTACCGCTTTGTCGAGGGGGAGCAGCCGCGCCAGTTCGCGCCCTGGGGTGGCTCCAACGTGTGGCAGCCCGCCGGGGCCGACCGTTACTACTACGCGCTCTACTGGGAGGGGATGCCGGACCTGAACTATGAAAACCCCGACGTGACCGCGCAGATGTACGATGTCAGCCGCTTTTGGCTGGAAGAGATGGGGGTGGACGGCTTCCGGCTGGATGGCGCGGCGCACCTTGTCGAGTCGGGGCAGCAGGTCAAGAATACCGCGCTGAACCACGAGTGGTTTGTGGAATATCACAACTTTGTGCGCTCCCTCAAGCCCGACTCGGTGCTGGTGGGCGAGGTGTGGTACCCCTCCAACGAGATTGTGCCCTACCTGGAGGACGGGGGCCTGGACCTGGCCTTTGAATTTACCATGGCGACCAACCTGATCGAGGCGGCGCGCGGCAGCACGGCTGGCCCGCTTCGCATCGGCTACGGTCTTGCCAACAACCTGTACCCGCCCTTGCAGTACGCGCCCTTCCTCACCAACCATGACAACGAGCGCATAGCCAGCACCCTCGGCGGCGACCAGGGCAAGCTAGGGGTGGCGGCGGCTGTCTTGCTGACCGGCCCCGGCTCCCCCTTCCTCTACTACGGGGAAGAGGTGGCGATGCCCGGCAAGAAACCCGACGAGAACCTGCGCCTGCCCATGCCGTGGAACGGGGAAAAGGGCGGCGGTTTTTCCAGCGAAACCCCCTGGCGTGCGCTGCCCGCGGGCTACGAGCAGAACAATGTCGAGACGATGCGGGCGGACCCCGCCTCGCTGCTGAACCGCTACCGCCAGTTGATCCACCTGCGCAACGACCACGAGGCGCTGCGTGCGGGCGAGTACATCAAGGTAGATACCAGCAGCAGTAACCTCTTCGCCTTTGTGCGGCAGAGCGCCAACGAGACCCTGCTGGTCCTTCACAACATGACAGCGGAGCCGATCAGCGATTACAGCGTTGCCCCCAAGGAGGCGATCCAGCTGGCGGACGGGGCCCCGCCCGAGCTGCTGCACGGCGCGGCGGCAGCCCCCGCCGAGGTGGACGGTGAGGGGAACCTTGCTCCCTACACCCCCATCGCTACCCTGGACCCGTACAGCAGCTACGTGATCCAACTGCGTCCCTGAGCCCATCCCGACGGGTGCGGCGCGCCTTTACCCACCGTGGCTGAAGGCGCGCACTGCCCCTGGATGGCGCTCACGCCCCTCGGGGTGGATAGTTTTTGCTCGGGTAGCGAGGATTCCTAGATAAATGCTATTGACAAGGCTCGGGCTTGCCCATATATTTAATCGGAACCTTCGCCCCAAGTACTTGGACCATGGCGGTCCCCCCTGTTTGCACCCTCGGTGCCTACTTTCTCCACGCTGTACGCGATTACCCCCTTCCAAGTACGGTCCTAGGTTCCCTGTGTGGCTGCCGTGAGGCTGTGCGCCGGATGGGCTGACCAAGTCGCATTCGTTGTTGCTTGTCCTGGCGTAGTAGTTGCTACACTTCCGAACGGTACCCGACTGCCATATCCCATCGAGGCCCAACGGAACGGGTGGTGGAGAGCTTTTTCCGTGTGTCACCTTTCATGGGTGTCCAGGTGGCGGTACCGGGCCTGAGTCGTTGCGGGCCTCCCTTTTAAGCAGGGCAGCGTCGTGGTCTGCCCGTCATAGCCGTCGATACGAAGCGTGTCGTATCCCATTTTTGTTTGGTTGGAACGGTACCACGTCTGGGCAGCGGCCCATCCGTTCCAGAACACTATTCTCTCAAGGAGGAGAAGCGTGAAAAGAAAGCATCTTACCCTGTTAGTCGTGCTGATGATGGCCCTGAGCCTGTTGCTTGCGGCCTGCGGTGGGGATGACGGCGACGCCGGTACCGATTCGGGCGCAGGCTCCGACAACCCGGCTGAAGCCGTTGCCACCGAAGTCGTAGACGCAGTCGAAGAAGAACCGGCTGAGGACGCGACGGAAGTAGTCGAGGAAGAGCCGACCGAAGAGGCGGCCATGGAAGAGCCGACCGAGGAAGTAGTCGAGGAAGAGCCGACCGAAGAGGCGGCCATGGAAGAGACCACCCCGACCGTAGTGCTGGGCCAGCGCCCTGAGGGCGGTATCCTGATCTGGGCCGACAACACCCGTGCCCCGATCCTCCAGGAGATGGTTGCCGATTTCGAGGCCGAGTTTGGTATTCCCGTCGTGGTCGAGCAGCCCGCTGACCCGCGTGGTGACTTCGTCATCGCCGCCCCCGCCGGTGAGGGCCCCGACCTGCTCGTTGGCGCGCACGACTGGATCGGCCAGTTGGTAGCCAACGGTCTGCTTGCCCCTGTGGACCTTGCGGGCAAGGACGATGAGTTTGTTCAGACCGCGATCGACGCCTTTACCTACAGTGGCGAGCTGTACGGGATGCCGGTTGCCACCGAGAACGTTGCCTTCTTCCGCAACACCGACTTGGTTCCCGACGCCCCCGAGACGTGGGACGAAGTGGTCGCGACCTGCCAGGAGCTGGGTGACGAGGTTGCCCAGTGCTACGCCCAGCGCGAGGGCGACCCCTACCACTTCTTCCCGATCCAGACCGCCTTCGGTGGTGGTGTCTTTGGCCGCAGTGACGACGGTAGCTTCGACCCGAGCCAGGTCGAGATTGACTCCGAGGGGTCCATTGCCGCCGCCGAGTTCCTGAACCAGATGCGTGAGGATGGGTTCTACCAGCCGGGTGGCGACTACGAGACCGTTCACACCCTCTTCGAGCAGGGGGACGCCGCGTTCCTCATCACCGGCCCGTGGGCACTGGAGCGCATCAACGACTCGGGCGTGCCCTACGCGATCAGCGCGATCCCGGCGGAAACCGCGCCGGGCTCCCCCTTCCTTGGGGCCCAGGGCTTCATGGTCAACGCCTTCGGCGAGGGCCAGATTGAGGCGCAACTCTTCCTGACCGAGTTCATCGCCACGGAAGAGGTCATGCAGGCGCTGGCTGATGCCACCGATCGCCCCTCTGCATTCTCGCCGGTGCTGGAAGGCCAGATGAGCGACCCGACGCTGGCGGGCTTCGCTGAGGCGGGCGAGAGCGCCGTGCCGATGCCCGCGATCCCGGAAATGGCCTCCGTGTGGGATGCCTGGGGCAATGCCGTCGTGCTGATTGTCCAGGGTAGCGAAGCGCCGGACGTCGCCTTCAAGAACGCGGGCGAGCAGATCCGCACCCTGATTGCAGGTCAGTAAAGCGCACCGTTAGTAGCGCGTGAGCAAGACCAACGAGCCAGGTATCCCAGTGGTGCCTGGCTCGTTTTGTGATAGTACCCCTGCGTACCCTAGTTGATGGTCTGGCCGTGGTCGCGTCTACCCTAGCGTGCTCGGCCCATGACCCCGCCTTTCTCGCTTTTCTGACCCCAGTCGTCGTTTCGCCTCTCCACAACTTCTCGGAGGTTTACCCATGGCAACCGATGTGACGCAGCCTAAGGGTAGCATGCTACCCACCTTCTCAGGCTCCGCGTCGAACTACCTTATTCGTCTTCTGGGTCTGGCAGTCATTGACACCTTCGCCGTCTGGATGGTGTTCATGATGGTCCGTGACGGGGTGTATCCCCTCGCCGTAGTGATCGCTATCGTAACAATCCTGCTCAACGCCATCTTCCTGCGGGAAGAGTTGTACCCCCTGCGCTGGATGGCCCCCGGCCTCGCCCTTCTGATTTTGATGGTGATCTACCCCATCCTCTTCACCGTCTATGTGGCGTTTACCAACTACGGTGAGGGGCACCTGCTCACCAAGCATCAGACGGTGGGCCGCCTGCAGCAAACCACCTTCCTCTCGGACGCAGCGGTTTCTTATAGCTGGACCGCCTACCGCACCCCCACCGGGGAGTATGCGCTCCTGCTCAAAAACGACGCGGGGGAGCAATTCTTCGCCCAGCCCAACGTGCCCATCGCCACCCTCGCCGCGACTGCCGATGTGGGGGCAGTGGACGACGAGGGCATCCCAGAGCAGATCGGGGCATATGCCCGCGTCCCGCGCCGCGAGCTGGGCCAGGTGATCCGCTCGCTCGGCGGGCTGAACTTTGGGCAAGCGCCCGAGATCGTGCAGTTGAACCCGCAGCGCCCCACCCTCGCCTCCTCCTTTGAGTCCCGCTACGTCTACGATGAGGCGCGCGACGCGATCATCGACCAGCAGACCGATGTGGTCTACGCAGCGAACAATCAAACAGGCTACTTTGTTTCTGATGCGGGTGAGCGCCTCGATCCTGGGTACCGCACCCTGGTGGGGCTCAACAACTTCCGCCGCGTGTTTACCAGCCCGGCCCTGCGCGGCCCCTTTATCCGCATCTTCCTGTGGACCTTCGGCTTTGCGTTCCTCTCCGTTTTGATGAGCTTCTCGCTCGGCTTGGGGCTTGCCATCGCCTTCAACAACCCCGGCCTGCGCGGTCGCAAGCTGATCCGCTCGATCCTGATCATCCCCTACGCCATCCCGGCGGTCATCACCGTGCTCATGTGGCGCGGCCTGCTCAACCCGCGCTTTGGCCCGATCAACCAATTCTTGAGCAGCACTTTCAACATCGCGCCGGAGTGGTTCGCCGATCCGATGATGGCAAAGCTCGGCATCCTGCTGGTTAATCTCTGGCTGGGCTACCCCTACATGATGCTGATTGCCAGTGGCGCGCTCGCCGCTGTCCCCTCGGACATCTACGAGGCCGCCTCCGTGGACGGGGCCAACGCCTGGCAGCAGTTCTGGGGCATGACGATGCCGCTGATCCTCGTCTCGCTTGGCCCGCTGCTCATCTCCTCCTTTGCCTTTAACCTGAACAACTTCAACGTGATCTTCCTTTACAACGAAGGAGGGCCGCCCATCTCGGGCTCCCCTGTGCCAGCGGGCCACACTGACATCCTGATCAGCTACACCTATCGCCTCGCCTTCGGGGGCCGTGGGGCGGACTACGGCTTCGCTGCGGCAATCACGATTTTCATCTTCCTGATGGTGGCCTCGATCACCTTCTTCCAATTCCGCTACACCAAGATGCTGGAGGAGGTTTCCGAAAATGTCTAGCCAACCTGTTACCCGCAAAAACCAGGGGCTCACGATCACCCAGCGCAAGCAGATGGGGCTGGTGCTCAGCTACTTCCTCTCCTTTCTGGCGGTAGCCTTTGCGCTCTACCCGGTGCTGATGATCATCTCCGCCTCGCTCGACCCGAGCGGTCGCCTGTCGAGCCAGGGGATCATCCCGGCCAACGCCTCGTTCGCGAACTACCAACAGTTGTGGACCGACCCGCTCAACCCCTTCCCGCACTGGCTGTGGAACTCGATCAAGATTTCGAGCATCACCACCGTGCTGGCCGTAATGATCACCTCGTTTGCGGCCTACGCCTTTTCGCGCTTCCGCTTCCGGGGGCGGCGCAACCTGCTGCTGACGCTGGTACTCGTCCAGGTTTTCCCGAACCTGCTCGCCATCGTCGCGCTCTTCCTGCTCCTGCTAGAAATCGGGGTCTATCTCCCCTTCTTCTCGGTCGGCACCCACGGTGGCCTGATCCTGGTCTACCTGGGCGGCACGATGGGGCTGAACGTGTGGCTGATGAAGGGCTTCTTCGACTCGGTCCCGCGCGAGTTGGACGAGTCGGCCAAGGTGGATGGCGCGTCGGACTGGCAGATCTTCTGGAACATCATCTTCCCGCTGGTGCGCCCGATTCTGGCAGTCATCGCGATCCTCACCTTTATCGGCACCTTCAGTGACTTTCTGCTCGCCAGCGTCATCCTGCAACGGGCCGATCAGTACACCTTCATGGTGGGGCTCTACCGCTTCATCTCCGGTACCTTCACCGAGAACTGGGGGGTCTTCGCGGCGGGCGCGGTGATCGGCGCGCTGCCCATCGTCGCCATCTACATCGCCCTGCAAGATCAGATCGTGGGTGGTCTGACCGCTGGCTCGGTCAAGGGCTAGCGGCTCCCGCTCCATGTAACACTCAGCCAAACGCGGAACGCCGGGCTCGCCTGGCGTTCCGCGTTTGTGTGTGGCACCCCGACCGTTCGATCTTGAACACCGATTTTACGGAGAGTCTCCCATGCAACAATCCAACCCCTACGAGCCGCAACCCTACGTCACGCTCACCCACCCTGAGTGGAGCAAAAAAGCCACCATCTACCAGATCAACACCCGCCAGTTCACGGACGAGGGCACCTTTCGCGCGGCGGAGGCGCACCTGCCGCGCCTCAAGGCGCTGGGGGCCGACATTTTGTGGCTGATGCCGATCCACGAGATCGGCGCGGTGAACCGCAAGGGCACGCTCGGCAGCCCCTACGCGGTCAAAGATTATTACAGCGTGAACGCGGAATTTGGCACGCTGGACGACCTGAAGCACTTTGTCGATGAGGCGCACGCCCTGGGCCTGTACGTGATCCTCGATTGGGTGGCCAACCACACCGCCTGGGACAGCAACCTGGTGGACGAGCACCCCGAGTGGTACGACCGCGACTGGAAGGGCGACTTCCGCCCGACCCCCTGGTGGGATTGGCTGGACATCATCGAGCTAAACTACCAAAGCGCCGAGCTGCGGCGGTACATGACCGAGGCGATGAAGTACTGGGTGGCGGAGGTCGATGTGGACGGCTACCGCTGCGACGTGGCGGGCTACGTCCCCACCGATTTCTGGAATCAGGTGCGCCGCGAGTTGGATGCCATCAAGCCGGTCTTCATGCTCGCCGAGTGGGAATCGCGCGACCTGCACGCCGAGGCGTTCGACATGACCTACTCGTGGAGCTGGAACGAGATAGTTCACAAGATCGCGATGGGGCAGGCGGACCTCACCAGCCTTTTCGTCTACTACTCGTGGAACGAAAAAGCGTTCCCGCACGATGCGTTCCGCATGACCTTTGTCAGCAACCACGACAAAAACGCGTGGGAGGGAACGGAATTCGAGCAGTTCGGCGACGGGCTGGAAGCGGCCATCGTGCTGTCGGTGGTGGGGGAGGGCTTCCCGCTGATCTACAACGGGCAGGAGGCGGGGAACCCGCGCCGCCTGGAGTTTTTCGAGCGCGACCCCATCGCGTGGCGCGAGCACCCGCTGGGCGAGCTGTACCGCACCCTGTTCCAGCTTCGCAAGGCGAACAGCGCGCTGTGGAACGGCGCGTGGGGCGCGCGGATGATCCATGTGCCCAACGACGCCCCCGCCGAGGTGTTCAGCTTTGTGCGCCAGAACGCGCGGGATAAGGTCTTCGCGGTGCTGAACTTTTCCGCCCAGCCCCAGCGTGTGACCTTTGCAGGAAACCCTCTACCACGGCGACTACACCGAGTATTTTTCCGGCCAGGCGGTCACGCTGGACGGGGCCACCGCGCTGGAACTGGCCCCCTGGGCGTACCAAATTTTTGTGCGGGAGGCTTCCGATGAGCGGCTCTGACCTACAGCGCACCCCGACTGGTGCCGCGCCGTCCGCAAGCGATTCGGCGGAAGCCAGCGCCCCGTCCACCTTTGACCAACGCGAGCAGGATTGGCGCAACGGCGCTATCGTCTACCAGGTGCTCGTGGACCGCTTTGTGCCCTCGGCCAACCTCGACGCGAAGCGCGATCTGTACCCGCCGCCCAAGGTGCTGCGGGCGTGGTCGGAGAACCCCGAGCCGGGCACCCACCTGCCGGACGCGAAGCTGAACAGTCAGGAACTGGAGTTTTGGGGCGGGGATCTGGCGAGCCTTGAGCACACGGCTCGACTATGTGCAGGCGCTCGGCGCGGACGTGCTCTACCTGAACCCCATCCACCTGGCGTACACGAACCACAAGTACGATGCGCTGGACTTTCAGGCCATCTCGCCGGAGTTTGGCACCCGCGAGGACTTTGTTCGCCTGGCCGAGGACGTGCACGCGCGCGGCATGAAGGTGGTGCTGGACGGGGTGTTCAACCACATGGGGCGCAACGCACCCCGCTTTCAGGAGGCGTTCAACAGCGAGGTGAGCGACTGGCGCGAGTGGTTCGCGCTGGGCCCGCAGTACGACGCGGGTGCGCGGGTCTGGACCGGCTTCCAAAATTTGCCGGAGTTGAACCTGGAGAACCCTGCCGTGCGCGCCTATCTTTACGAGGAGCCCGACAGCGTGGTGCGTAGCTTTTTGCGCGACGGCGCGGACGGCTGGCGGCTCGATACCGCCTATGAGTTGGGTTTCGACTTTCTGCGCGACCTGACCGACGCGGCCCACAAGGAGAAAGCGGGCTCGCTGGTCGTCGGGGAGATCGTCAATTACCCCAGCGCGTGGCTCGACGCGATTGACGCGGTGATGAACTTCACGTTGCGCCACATCATCCTCGATGTCGTGTCCGGGCCTCCTCACCCCTGCCCGCGCGGCGCGCATGATCGACCGCATGGTGCGCGACGCGGGGATCGAGCCGCTGCTCAAATCCTGGATGGTGATTGACAACCACGACATCCCCCGCATCGCCACGCATGTGCCGCAGGTGGCGCAGCGTCGCCTCGTGCAGGCGCTGCAATTCACGCTGCCGGGGGCCCCGAACCTTTACTATGGCAGCGAGGTGGGGATGACCGGCGGCGGACGACCCCGAGAATCGCGGCCCCATGCGCTGGGACTGGGTGCGCGCGGACAACCCGGAGCTTGTGTGGGTACAAAAGCTAATCGCGCTACGCAAGCAGCATCGGGCGCTCCGCGTCGGCGATTTCCGACTCGTCGAGTCGGAGCATCTTTTGGCGTTTGAGCGCTACACCGACCGCGTGCTGGAAACGCTGGTCGTGGTCGCCAACCCGTCGGACGCGCCCGTCACGGAGCGAATCATGATTGCCAACCCTGGCCTGATGGATGACACCCCGATGGTGGACCTGCTTGCCCCGGCGGGCGCGCTCCCCGTCGGCACCGTGGGCGCAGCCTTCATGACCCTCACCGTGCCCGCCCAAACCCTCCTCGTCCTGAGCCCCCAGGAGCGCAGCCTGGGGGGCTACAGCCGCTACAAGCGGGTCCGGTAGTAGCAGGCGGAAATGAGTTGTGGAGGGGACGTTGCTCCACAACTCATTTCTGACCGATACCCCATCCCTCGGACCTCACGGGCAGGCCCACACATCGAGCGGGCGCGGTGCGGCGGCGAGCAGCGAGCGCTCGCCGACCGTTGGCTGCCAGAGGCGCACCGTTGCCCCCGCCGCGTCCTGCACCACGTAGAGCAGCGAGCCATCGGCGCAGGCGGCAGCCGAGGTGATCGCTTCATCCTCGCCCACCTCTACCGCCTTGAGCGGCGCGGCCCGCTCGGTCGGGTCCACTTGCCAGAGGCGCTGCACCGTGGGCAGGCGCGTGCCCGCTGGCCCCGTGTTGGAAAGCAGCGGGCCGCTCCTGCCAAGGGGAGCCAAAAATAGGGTAACATCGGGCGTGACCCAGAGGCCGGTTTGGTCGCTGCCAGCTGGCGAGATCGAACAGGTGAAGCGAGGCACCCAGGGTGTTGACGAATTTTTGCGGCATCAGGTAGGCGACGCGCTCGCCATCAAAGAATAGCTCGGAAAGGCGCGGCCCCTCGCCGCCGAGCAGGCCAAGCACCCTCACCGGCCCCGCCTCGATCCCCATCAGCGCGATCCCCTCCTTGCCCGGCTCGACCGACATCTGCACCACGAGTTCCCCCGCGTGCCACCCCAACGGAATCATCGCGCCAGCCAGCGTGCGGCGGGGCGTGATCACGGGTAGCCCCGCTTCCAGCACCCCCACGCGCCAGAGCGGGCCAACCTCCTTGACTGTGGCGAGCCGAGACAGGAGCACGTCGCCCTCCTCGGCACGCCACAGGGCGCGCGTCGGACCCAGACCGAAGGTGTCGGCGGTCACCCACTGCCCCACGATGCCGCGCGCGGGCTCGTACAGGTAGAGCCAACTTTGCTCGCAGCCGGGGACGGTTTGTTGCAGGAGCAGGCGCGCGGGCTGGTCGGGCGTCGCACGAACGGGGATCATGTCGCTGAAGGGGGACAGGTCGAGCAGGGGCACGAGCGAGCCATCCGCGCGCAGGGCGACGAGGGAGCGAGGCGTGGGCGTCGCCTCGC
This sequence comes from uncultured Chloroflexia bacterium, assembly GCA_963845765.1. GTDB lineage: Bacteria > Chloroflexota > Anaerolineae > Ardenticatenales > Ardenticatenaceae > CAWJTI01. The sequence goes on along the minus strand of CAWJTI010000008.1, from coordinate 22,756 downwards.
CCGCTGCCCGCTCGATGAGAAAGCCGATGCTATCGGCGGGGGCTGGCGCGGCGGTGGGCGCGGCAGCGGGCAGCCAGGATTGAAGTTGGAGCCGCGTGGCGCGCAGCCGCCGCCCCACCTCCAGCCACTCCCCCTCGGCCCGCACGCTGGCGTACAGGCCAGCGCACGCGCTGGGCAGCCGTGCTGCCATCGGGGGCGAGCAGCGGGGTGTCGCCAGCCTGGACGAGGACGGGCCGCGCGGCGTTGGGAGCTTCAGGAGGAACTCGCCTGCCCGGCCCTCAGTGGTAGGCATGACCTGCCCGTCGAGCCGTGGCTCCAACCCGCGCGGCGGGTCGCTCGTCTCCCCGCCCCCGCTGAGGGTAGCGGCCTCCACCTCGGCGGTGGAGAGCCCCAGCGTTGCCCCGAACACGTCGTCCCATGTCGCCGCCTCGGGCAGCCGCAGGGCGATCTGGGCGAGCACCTCATCGCCCCAGCGCTGCTGGAGTTGCTCCGCCATCAGGAGCGCCGCCGCCTCGCTCTCGTTTGGGGCAAAGGGGTTCAGGGGCCGCTCGGCCCCCAGGTCGCTGTAAAAGGGAGAAGGCCACAGGCCTGCGCCAAGCTGCCCGCGCCAGCGCTCGCTCAGCGCCTGCTGCTCGGGCTCGCTCAGGGCCCAGCGGGTGGTGACGAGGGTGCGCGCCGCCTCCAACAAGCGGGAGGCACCGGGCAGGGCGGGGGGATCGGGCAGGAGCGGGTCGGTTGGGGGGAAAAGCGCGCGGGCCAGGGCGAGGCGGACGGTGGCCTCGCTGGACAGCCCCGCCTCGCCGGTCACGAGACGCGGCGACGTGACAGCGACGACCTGGGGGTTGTTTTGGAGCAGCGGGGCGGCGAACTCTTCAGGCTCCATCCTGATCGTTTTCACGGTCACGGGACGCTGCCAGCGCTCCGCTTCGTGTAGCAACGCTGGTAAGCGTGTCGAGCAGGGTGCGGGCAAAGGCGGCATCGGTCGCGCGGTAGTGCAGGGTGACGCCCTGCGGCAGCGTGGCGCTTTGCAGCTCGCCCCACGCCTCGGGGGGCAACGCGCGCCGCCGCCAGCCGCGAGAGGTGAGCTGGTAGGCGCGCACCTGCGTGCTGCCATCCAGCGTAAGCTCGGCCAGCGCTGTTTCCCCCTCGAAGCGCACCGCGCCGATCCCCAACTCGACCGGCTCGGCCCCACTTGCTGCCTGGAAGCTCAGGCGGTAGCGCTGCTGCCACTCCGGCGCGCTGTCTGGCACGATGAGGGAAACCACCTCGTCCTGAAGGTCAAACTGCCGCGCCCGCTCCTCGCGCGTGATGAAGCCTTCCAGGTCGCGCCGCATCGCCTGCTCCCCCTCGCGCAGCTGCCAGCGGAGCGCTGCCCCGGCCAGCAGGGCGAGCAGCAGCGCCCCGAGCAGCCAGCGCCAGCGCCCACCCCGCGCGGGCTCACCGGCCTCCGCCTCTGCCTGGGGGAGCGCCTCCTCCTCGCGGACCTGCCACTCAAACATGATGGGGGTCGGGGGGCAGGGGGTCGGGGGTTAGGGCAAGGGGAATCGCCAAGTCTCCCCATCGCTCATCATTCATCATTCCTCACTCATCACTTGCTCCGCCTCCTCATCCCGGAACACGTCGCGCGTCTTGCCCGGCCCCTCGCTCGCCCCGATGGTCCCTTCCGCTTCGAGCAGGTCCACGATGCGCGCGGCGCGGGCGTAGCCCACGCGCAGGCGGCGCTGGAGCATGGAGATGGAGCAGGAGCCCGCCTTGGCGACGATCTCGCGCGCCTTGGGCAGCAGATCGTCTTCCTCTTCCTCTTCAGTCCGAAGTAGCTCGTCCCAGTGCACGGGGAGCACTGCCTGGACGGTGGCGGTTTCCGGTTTCGCCTCGCTGCTGGGTGCGGCAGGCGGGGCGGGGCGCTTCATCGCCTCGCCCTGCGCGAGCCAGAAGGCGTTGATGCGCTCGATCTCGCGGTCGCTGACGTAGCAGCCCTGCGCGCGTACCAACGCGCTGCTCTCGGCGGACATGTAGAGCATGTCGCCGCGCCCCAGCAGCGCCTCCGCGCCCGGTCGGTCCAGGATGACGCGGCTGTCGATCTGGCTCGTCACCGCGAAGGCGACGCGCGCCGGAAAGTTCGCCTTGATCAGCCCGGTCACGACATCCACGCTGGGGCGCTGCGTGGCGAGGATCATGTGGATGCCGGTGGCGCGCGCCATCTGCGCCAGGCGGCAGATCATCGTCTCGACCTGATCGGCGGCGGCCATCATCAGGTCCGCCAGCTCGTCGATAATCAGCACGAGGTAGGGCAGCGGCTTCTCACCGCGCTCGATCATCTTGGCGTTGTAGCCCTGAAGGTTGCGGACCTGGTTCTGCGAGAAGATTTTGTAGCGCCGCTCCATCTCGTTGACGGTCCAGCGCAGCATCCCCACCACGCGCTCGACATCGGTCACCACCGGCACGATCAGGTGCGGGATGCCGTTGTAGCCGATCAGCTCGACCATCTTCGGGTCCACCATCATCACTTTGAGCTGGTCCGGCGTGTTGTTGCAAAGCAGGCAGCAGATGATCCCGTTGATACAGACCGACTTGCCGGAGCCGGTCGCGCCCGCGATGAGCAGGTGCGGCATCCGCGCCAGGTCGGCGACCACCGCGTTGCCGGTTACGTCGCGGCCCAGCGCCACGCGCAGCGGCGAGTGCAGGTGCTGGAACTCCTCGGTCTCCATCGTGCCGCGCAGCGTGACCGCGTTGGCCTCGTCGTTGGGCACCTCGATGCCGACGTAGCCGCGCCCTGGCACAGGGGCCTCGATGCGGATGCGCGGCGCGGCCAGCGCCAGCGCTAGGTCGTTTTCCAGGCTGGTGATGGCAGAGATCTTGACCTTGATTTCCCGCTCCACCCCGCGCACCGTCCTGTGAAGGAAGCCAGGCTCGACCCCGAACTGCGTCACCGTCGGCCCGCGATTGACCTCGACCACGCTGACCGGCACCCCGAAGTGGCCCAGCGTCTCCTCGATCAGCCGCGTCTTGCGGCGAATGTCCTCCCAGTTCGACTCGCCCTCCACCGCATCTTCCAGCAGGGTCTGCCAGGGCGGCAAATCCCAGGGGGTATCGGGGCTCAGCGGCGGCGCGTGCGCGGGGAGCGGGGCGGCGTGCGCGGCGACACGCGGCTGGGCGTCGGGGGCGGCGGGGTCCGGCTTCATGCCGCCGAAGCGGAAGCGCTCCCACCACTCGCGCGCCTGCCCCCACACCTGCGGCACCGAGGGCAGCGGCAGTTGGACCGCCGCGCCGCTCGCCTCTGTCCCTTGCAGGGGGGCGGGTGAGGGTACGGGCGCGGCACGCGGCGGGGCGGGGAGCGGGGTCAGGGCGCGGAGCAGGCGCTGCGCGCCGCGCGCCACGTCGGCCAGCGACAGTTCGAAGAGGAAGAGCAGGCCGAGCAGCCCCATGAAGAGCAGGGCTACCGGCGCGGCGGGCGGCCCCAAGGCGAGGCTCAGGGCGCGAAAGGCGTAGCGGCCCGCCAGCCCGCCATAGCCCGCCTGCGTCGCGGGGGCACGCATCTGCTGGAGCATCCCCAAAAAGCCGAAAAAGGTGAGCGCGACGAGCGTCATGCCAAACAGGCGGTACCAGGGCGGCGGGGGCGCATCCACAAAGCGCCGCGCCACCAGCCAGATGCCGAGTGCCAGCAGCGCGAGCGGCAGCAAGATCGCCCCGTCGCCACCCAGCAGGGCCAGCAGGGTGAGCCAGGGTTGCATGGCGGAGGGGCGACTGCTGGGGATCATCGCCAGCAGGGTGAGCAGCCCCACCCCCGTCAGGCCCAGGCCCGCCAGATCGATGAATTGTTCCACCGTGATAAAGGGCCGCCGCGCCGCGCTTTTGCCGCGCGGCTTGGCGGCTTGCTTTTTGCGGGGGGGGCTTGCTTTCGCTTTGCTGCGGCCGGCGCTCTGTTTCGCCATAATCCTCGTTCTCGAACATCTGTTCCCGACAGCCAATTGTAGCAGAGCCGCCCTGGCCTGACAACGCCTTTTTGCGCCCGCTAGGGATACGAGCCTTTTGAAGCGTGCCCAACCCATGCAATAATCGGCCTGACAAAGCTGGCATCCGTTCTTGCCGGTCGTGCGATCTATCAACTACGGCATCTAAGGAGCCCCCTTTCTATGACAGAGCATTTACTTGTTGGCCTGGCCAGCGTGCTGGTTATCGGCATTTCCGCCCAGTGGCTGGCCTGGCGCTTCAACGTTCCTTCCATCTTGTTGCTTTTGATAGCGGGCTTCGTCGCTGGCCCCATCACCGGCGTGCTTCACCCGGACGCGTTGCTCGGTGATCTGCTGACCCCGGTCGTCTCGCTCTCGGTGGGCATCATTCTGTTTGAGGGCGGCCTCACCCTGCAAACGAGCGAGCTGCGCAGCATCGGCCATGTGCTGCGTAATCTGGTCACGGTGGGGGCGCTCGTTACCTGGGTCATCACTACACTCGCTGCCCACTTTCTGGCGGGGCTGAGTTGGGAGATGTCGATCCTGCTCGGCGCGATTCTGGTGGTCACGGGGCCGACAGTGATCGGGCCGCTGCTGCGCCACATCGGCTCGGTCGGGCGGGTGGGTTCCCTCCTGAAGTGGGAAGGGATCGTCATCGATCCCATCGGTGCGACCCTCGCGGTGCTCGTCTTTGAGGCGATCCTGCGGGGCGAGTTGCAGCAGGGGGCGGTGCCGGCACTCTACGGGATGCTCAAGACGGCGCTGGTCGGCGGGGGCATCGGGCTGCTGGGGGCCGCGCTGATGATCATCCCCATCAAGCGACACTGGCTCCCCGAATCGCTCGACGTGCCGGTGACGCTGATGATGGTGGTGGCGATTTTCACGCTGGCCGATGTGGTGCAATCGGAATCGGGGTTGCTGGCAACCACCGTGATGGGGATGGCGCTTGCCAACCAGCGCAATTTCTCCGTCAAGCACATCGTGGAGTTCAAGGAAAACCTGCGTGTGCTGCTAATCGCCTCGCTCTTCGTGCTGCTGGCGGCACGCCTGCAACTGTCGGAGATCGCGACGCTGGATTGGGGGAGCGTGCTGTTCCTGGCGGTGGTCATGTTTGTGGGCCGCCCCGCCAGCGTACTGGTCGCCACCATCGGCTCGCCCCTCAGCTGGAAGGAGCGGCTCTTTTTGGCCTGGATGGCCCCGCGCGGCATCGTGGCGGCGGCGGTCGCCTCGATCTTCGCGCTGGAGCTGACCGAGGGGGGCTATCCAGAAGCCGCGCGCCTGGTGCCGCTCACCTTTCTCGTCATCGTGGGCACGGTGACGATCTACGGGCTCACGGCGCGGCCCTTTGCCCGCTGGCTGAAGCTGTCGCAGGAGGGCGCGGGCGGGGTCCTCTTTTTGGGGGCGCACACCTGGGCGCGGTCCATCGCGGCGGCGCTGCAAAAGGCGGGCTTCCCCGTGCTGCTGGTGGACAACAACCGCTCCAACAGCTCCGCCGCGCAGATGGAGGGGCTCACCTCCTACTACGGCAACATTTTGTCCGACTACGCGCAGGAAACCCTCAACCTGGAGGGGATGGGGCGCTTTTTGGCGCTGACCCCCAACGAGGAGGTCAACTCGCTCGCCACGCTGTACTTCGCTAACCTGTTTGGGCGGGAAAATGTGTACCAGTTTCCCCCTAAGGTGAAGCACAGCCAGCGTGAGGGCCCCGTGACGCGCCCGCTACGCGGGCGGCAGCTGTTTGGCGAGGGGATCACCTACGAGTACCTCGACGAGCGCTTCGCGGCGGGGGCCACTGTCAAGAGTACCAAGCTCAGCAACGAGTTTCGTTTCACTGACCTGCAAGAGCATTACGGGGGAACGATCATCCCGCTCTTCCTGGTGGGGCAAAGTGGGCAGCTTGTGATCTACACCGTCAACGAGAGCCCCAAGCCGCAGCCGGGCCAAACGCTGATCTTTCTGGCGGAGCCGCGCAGCGAGGCGCAGCGTGAAATCAGCCGCCGCCGGAACAGCGATGAGGCGCAGCAGCCGGTCTCCTTCCCAGACAGTGCCGCGCTCCCGCAGTAGCGACGCGTGGTGCATGGTGCATGGGGTAGTAGGTGCCCATTCACTATGCACCATGCACCATCTCACGTCTTGGTCGAGCCGGTCAGGTGCTTTGCCATCTCGGTGATCTGCTGGGCCAGCGGGTGGTCGGGCTGCGAGGTGAGCAGCGGGATCCCCTGGTTCACGCTTACCACGACCGCGCGCCCGCCGCTGATGATCCGGTAGCTGATCGGGTGCTTCAAGATGCGCTGGATATCGCCCATCTCGATGCCCACGCGCGAATTGGAGCGGTTCAAAATCAGGTGGATCGAGGGCTTGTCTAGCTCCAGCATCTCGGCAAGATCCAGAAAAAGGCTCGTGTTGCGGATCGGCCCCACCTCGGGGGTCACGACGAGCATGATGTCGTCCGCCTGCTCCAGGATGTACAGCATGCGGTCATCGTAGGCGGGCTGCCCATCGATGATGATATATTCGAAGAGCTGACGGAGCAGCGGGAAAACCCGCCCCAGTGCCTCGGTCGTGACCAGTTCGCCCTGCTGCGGGCGCGGCGGGCTGAGCAGCACAGAGATGCCGGATGAGTGGGAAATCACCGCCTCGCGCACGGCTTCCACATCCATGTCCATCCCCTGTGCTACCAAATCCAGCACTGTCGGGTCGCCGGACACGTTCAGGTGGACCCCCACATCGCCAAACGAGAAATCGGCGTCAAAGAGCAGCACGCGGGATTGGGTGACCTTCTGGATCGCGATGGCAAGGTTGGTAGAAATGGTTGTCTTCCCGACCCCGCCCTTGCCGCTGAAGAACACAATCACCCGACTGGATTGGCCGAGCGCGAGGTGCGGCTTGTGGCGCGCCTCTGCATTGGCCAGCAGGCTGCGCACGCGATAGATCAAGTCCTTCGGCTCAAAAGGCTTCGTCAGGTAATCATCCACCCCCGCCGCGTAGCCCGCCACGCGGCTCTCGCGGTCGGTGAGCGCGGTGAGCATCAGGATGGGGATGCCCTTGAGTTCGGCCATCTGGCGCACGCGGCGGACTACCTCAAAGCCATCCATGCCGGGCAGCATCAAATCCACCAGCAACATTTGGGGCTTGACGACGCGGAGCATGTTGAGCCCCTCCTCGCCCGTGTGCGCCACGCTGGGGTCAAAGCCCTCATTCGTGAGCATCCGATCCATCAGGCGCGAAAAACCCTTGTCATCGTCGATGACGAGGATGCGGATGCGATTTTCTTGATCCATTGGTTACTGAACTCCAAAGTAGAGGAACAACAGAGGGTAGAAGTCTATCAAAGTGGGGTGGTGTGAGGCAAGGTAGGGTTGGTCGACTTCCTTCTGTTTTCTAGCCCGCATCCCGCCCCAGCAGGGCGCGCGCGATGACGATGCGCTGGATGTGGCTCGTGCCCTCATAGATTTGCAGCCCCTTGATGTCACGATAGTAGCGCTCCACCGGGTACTCCGACGAATAGCCGCGCCCCCCGTGGATCAGTACCGCTTCGGACGCGGCGTTGACGGCAATCTCGGTGGCGAAGAGCTTGGCGATGGAGGTTTCGCGCGTGGTGGGCAGCCCTTCCTGCTTCATCCACGCGGCGCGGTAGACCAGCAGCCGCGCCGCGTCGATATCCGCTGCCATGTCGGCGAGCGTTGCCTGGATCATTTGAAAGTCGCCGATGCGCTGCCCGAACTGGCGGCGCTGTCGCGCGAAGGCGACGGAGGCGTCCAGGCAGGCCTGCGCCACCCCCACCGCGCCCGCCGCCACCCCGAGCCGCCCATGGTCCAGCGCGGCCATCGCCACCTTGAAGCCGCCGCCGACCTCGCCCAGCAGCGCCTCGTGGGGAACGTGGCAACTTTCCAGGCGGATGCGCGCGTGGTCCGAGGCGCGGTGCCCCAACTCCTGCCCCGCCATCTTTTCGCGGTGGAAGCCTGGGGTGTCGGTGGGAACGATAAAGGCGCAGATGCCGCGATGGCGCTTCGGCTCCGCGCTGTCCGGCGGGAGGGTCTGCGCGAAGACGATGCCAACATCCGCGAGGTTGCCGTTGGTGATCCAAATCTTCTCACCGTCCAGCACCCACCCGTCGGCTGTTTCGCGCGCCATCGTCTGGATGCTCGCCGCGTCGGAGCCCGCCTCGGGTTCCGTCAGGCAGTAGCAGCCAATCCACTCGCCGCTTGCCAGCTTGGGCAGAAAGCGCTGCTTCTGTGCCTCGCTGCCCCACTCGCGGATGCAAAGCGAGACCAAGCCCATGTGCACCGCGAGGAAGCCGCGCACCGACGAGTCCGCGCGGCCCACCTCCTCATACACCAGCGCGACGCTCACGTAATCCATGCCCGCTACCGCCATACGCTGGCTCGATCGGCCCCGCCAAAAAGCCCAACTCGCCCATGCGCCGCACCAGGTGCAGCGGAAACACGCCGCGCTCGTCCGCCGCGCGGGCAAGCGGGGCCACCTCCGCCCTGCGCAAAGTCACGCGCGAGGGCTTGGATGCGTTGCTGCTCGGGGGTAAGGGCAAAGTTCATGGGGTCAAAGTGGCAAAAACAAAACTTGATTTGCCAACTCCTCCGGGTCAGTGCTTTGGGCGATCAGTTCCAAGTCGCGGATACACGCCCCAATCGAGACGCGCAATTGGTGGGCGTACAGCACCCCTGCGAAGGGCAGGGCTTGGCGGTGAAGCTCGGCGGCGATGGCGAGCAAATCGTCATCCCGCGTGAAGAGTACCCGCGTCAGCTCGGTGGCACGTTCCAGCAAAGTGTGGTCGTCCACCTCATGATGGGCATCCTCAAAGGCGGTGAGCACATCCACCCCGCGTGCCCGCAAGGCGGCGGTGATGGCGCGCGGCACCTGATGGTCCATGTAGAGCGCGACGGTCACTAAATCAGACCCCTCGCCTGCAATTTTGCAACCAGAGGGGGACGGCCGAGGGCGTGTTGCAGCTGATCTACCCGCTCCAAACGTCGCTCGATATCCTGCTCAATCCGCTCGGGATAATCGGCATAGTAGGCGAGCGCGGAATAGATTTGGCCCATCGTTAGCTGCGGGTGCTGAAAGTGTAGCTCCTCCGGGCTCCAGCCATAGGCGATTTTGTCCAGCACGATCTCGACCACCTTGATGGTGCTCCCGGCAATGACGGGTATTCCCTCTTCATTTAGCAGCACATGACCATACTCGGTTTCAACGGGTAGCATCTGTTTCCTCTCCTTCTGCCAGCACCGCGATGCCTTCGATCTCGATCAGCGCTTCTTCCTGGAAGAAGCCTGACACCTCGAAAAGGGCCATGGTGGGGTAGTAGCTGCCAAAGTGGCGGCGGTGAATCTCGCCCAGCGCTTTGAGCTGCGCGCGGTACGCGTCGCGGCTCGCCACGAAGATGGTCAGCTTCACGATGTCCTGCATCGTGCCGCCTGCCGCCTCGACGACCGCGCGCAGGTTGCTCAGCACCTGCTCGAATTGGGCGAGCAGGTCGCCCGCCCCGACGATGCGCCCCGCGCCATCGCTCGCGTCCTGCCCCGCCAAAAAAAGCAGCCGCCCGCCGCGCGTCACGATCCCGTGGTTGAAGCCGCGCGGCGGGGCAAGCTGCGGCGGGTTGATCAGCGCCTTGTCGCCCATCAGCGCCCCACAAAGGTGGCGGGCTGCTTTGCCTTGAACCCCTCGTAAAAGCGGCGATGATCCTCGCCCATCAGCAGGAGCGCCTGGGCCTGCGCCTCCGCTTCCAGCGCCGAGTGCAGGTCCATGTTCCACTCGTGGTTGACCATGCGCTTGGTCATGGAGAGGGCAAAGCTCGGGCCACTGGCGAGCCGCGCCGCCCACGCCCGCGCGGTGGGCAGCAACTCGTCATGGGGCAGCACGCGGTTGACCAGCCCGTAGCGCTCGGCGGTGGCGGCGTCCACGCTGTCGCCGAGCATCAGCAATTCCAGCGCGCGCCCCGTCCCGACGAGCCGCGGCAGCAGGTAGGCCGCGCCCATGTCCGCGCCGGTCAGCCCCACCTTGGTGAAGAGAAAGGCGATCTTGGCGCGCTCCGAGGCGAGCCGCAGGTCGGAGGCCAGCGCGATGACCGCGCCTGCCCCCGCCGTCGTGCCGTTGAGCGCGGCGATGATCGGCTTGTCGAGCAGGCGCATGTTGGCAACTACCGCGCCGGTCATGCGCGTGAACTCCAGGTGCGCCTTCATGTCCCGCTCCAGCAGCGCGCCGATGATCTCGTGCACGTCGCCGCCCGAGCAGAAGCCCTTCCCCGCGCCGGTCAGCAGCAGCACCCGCACCGTGTCATCGTAGCGCAGCGCCTCCAGCAGGTCGCGCAGCTGCGCGTAGATCTCGAAGGTCAGCGCGTTCAGCACCTCCGGGCGGTCGAAGGTCAGGGTCGCCACCCCCTCCTCCACCTCATACCTGAAATTATAGCTCACCCCTTCTCCTTTTCCCTGCTTTGCATCACTATTCGCCCTCCACCCCATCCTTCATTTCTGAAATCCTTGCTCTACTCCTACCACATCACCGCGCCGCCATCCACATTGATCGCCTGCCCGTTGATCCCGCGCGCCGCCTCGCTCGCCAGGTAAACAGTCAGCGCCGCGATCTCGTCCGGCTCGATCAGCCGCTGCTGCGGGCTCATGTTTTCGAGCGTGGCGCGGGCGCGCGCGGCCTCCATCCCTGTGCGTGCGACGATCGTCTCGATGGCTCCGTCGGTCATCGGGGTATCCACGTAGGCGGGGCAGATCGCGTTGACCGTAATCCCGTAGCGCACCAACTCGGCGGCGAGGGCGCGCGTCAGCCCCAGCACCCCGTGTTTGGAGGCGACGTAGGCAGCGATGTAGGGCGCGCCGCTCTTGGACGCGATCGAGGCGATGTTGATAATCCGCCCGCCGCCGCGCTCGATCAGCTGCGGCAAGAATGCCTTGCTGACCTGGTAGACGCTCGTCAGGTTGATGGCGAGCATCCCGTGCCAGAGCGAGTCGGGGTGGCCCAGAAACTTGTGGCTCGCCGCCGCGCCCGCGTTGTTGACGAGGATGTCGATGCTGCCCAACGTGTCCGCCGCGCGGCTCGCTAGCGCGTTGACCGCCTCGGCATCGGTCACGTCGCAGGGGAGTACCACCCCGCGTTGTCCCCGCGCCTCTATCTCGCGTGCGACCTCGGCGAGATCCGCCTCGCTGCGGGCGCTCACCCCCACGTCCGCGCCCGCCTCGGCCAGGGCCAACGCGATGCTGCGCCCGATGCCACGGCTCGCGCCGGTGACGAGGGCTCGTTTGCCTGCCAGGGTGGTGGGGCGCTCGCTCATGCTTGGTTTATTCTTTCAGGTGGGGTGGATAAAACAAACAGAGGTCAGCGCGCCCGCCCGCCAGCAGCGTGTTGATTGGGTCGCTGGTGGTCAGGTAGCCGGTGCTCAGCGTCGGGAGGCCCGCCTCGTTGCGGAGCCAATCGCTGTACTGCGCGTAGGTCGCCGCGTCAAAGTGGGGGGTGGAGTGGATGGCGCTCTGCCCCGCCATCACGCTGAGCAGGTCGCAGCCGTGCGCCTTCAGCGCGCGCGCGATGAGCGCCGCGTCCTCCAACTCCAGCCCGCCTTTGACCCAATCGCTTGCCGGAATCGCGACGAGGATCGGCTTCTCAGCGGGCCACGCGGCGCGCACCGCGTCAAACAGCTCCAGCGGAAAGCGAAGGCGCTTGTCGAGCGAGCCGCCATACTCGTCCTCGCGCTGGTTCGTGAGGGGCGACAGGAAGCTGGCGAGCAGAAAGCCGTGCGCCATGTGCAGGTGGAGCGCGTCGAAGCCCGCCTCGTCCGCGCAGCCGCGCCGCCGCCACGAAAGCGTCGCTGCAGCTGCGCCATGTCGTCGCGGGTCATCGCGCGCGGGGTCTGGTTGGTGGCGCTAAAAGGAATTGCAGAGGGCGCGAGGAGCGGCCACGCGCCCTTGCGGAGCGGCAGGTCGGTCCCCACGTTGCGCCGCCGCGTCGCGCCGCGCCGCCCCGCATGGTTCAGGGTGAGCGCCACCTTTGCGCCCGACGTGCGATGCACCTCCGCGACGATCTGTGCCCACACGTCGCGATGCTCTGGCTTGTACAGCCCTGCGTCCCCCGGGGTGATGCGTCCCTCCGCTGTGACGGCGACCGGCTCGGTGAGCACGAGCCCCGCGCCGCCCTGCGCCCGCCGCAGCAGGGGCGCGGCGAGCGGCTCGCGCGGCAGCCCGTCCTCCGCCGCGTAGCGGGAGGTGGGTAGCATCGCGATGCGGTTGGCGAGGGTGAGCCCGCGCAGGCGCAGCGGGGTGAAGAGCGGTTCCGGCGCGAAGAGCGAGCGCGGCGCGCGCGGGGTCGCTGCGCGCGATAAACCAGCGGTCGATCCTGCTCACAAAGTGGGGGTCGCGCTGCTTCAGGTTGTCGTAGCTGATGCGCCCGCTGCGCGTGAGCAGGTGAAAGGTGAACTGCTGGGGGTCGAAGTGGAGGTAGCGGCTGACCGTTTCAAAGTAGCGCTGGCTTTCCTGCCGCCGCCTCCTGGAGCGCCTCGACGCGCGGCTTGCGCGCCTGCTCGAACTCGTTGAGCGCCGCCTCGCGGTCGTCGGGGTGCTGCTCGAAGGCGGCAGCGAGCGCGATGGCGTCCTCCATCGCCAGCTTGGTGCCGGAGCCGATGGAAAAGTGCGCGGTGTGCGCCGCGTCGCCCAGCAGCACGAGGTTGTCGTGGTGCCAGCGCCGATTTTTGACTGTCAAAAAGGTGTACCAGCGTGCGTGGTTCGACAAGCAGGCGATGGCTGCCCAGATGATCGGCGAAGAGCGCCGTGCAAAAGGCGAGGCTCGCGGCCTCGTTCGCCTCGTCTAGCCCCGCGCGCTGCCAGGTCTCCTCGCTGCACTCGACGATAAAGGTGCTGGTGCTGCCGTCGAAGGGGTAGGCGTGCACGGTGAAGAGGCCGTGCTCGGTCGGGCGAAAGATGAAGGTGAAGGCGTCAAAGGGCTTGTCGGTGCCGAACCAGATGTAGCGGGCGCTGCCGCTCTCGACCTGCGGCTGGAACCAGTTGGCCCCCTGCTCGCGGCTGCGGCTGTTGATCCCATCCGCCGCGATGAGGAGATCCGCGTCGGCGAGCGTGGCAGGCTCCGCGACCTCGCTCTCGTAGTGCACGGTGACCCCCAACTCGTCGGCGCGCGCCTGAAGGATGCGAAGCAGCTTGACGCGCGCCATGCCCGCGAAGCGATGCCCGTCGCAGCGCACCCGCTCGCCCTGGATGTGCACGTCAATCGCGTCCCACAGGACGAAGCTCGCCTGAATCTCGCTGTAGCTTTTGACGTCCGCCTCGTTCAGCGCCGACAGGGTCTGATCCGAAAACACTACCCCCCAGCCATAGGTAGCGCCGCGCGGGTTGCGCTCCCACACTGAAATATCCCACGCGGGATGGCCCTTTTTCAGCAGGATGCTGGCGTACAGGCCGCCCGGCCCGCCCCCCAGAATGTTGACTTTCACCTCGTTGTGAAACCTCCGGCGTGTGGCATGGTGGCAGAGCGTGGAGGGGCAAGCGACCGCTGGGGCCTAGCCGAGCACCTCGGCCAGCCGCTCTAGCTGCTCCAGGTGGGGCACCGTCGGAAAGAGCACCATGTGGTCGCAGCCCAACTCAGCGTAGCCGCGCACAAACTGGACGATGGCCTGCGGCGTGGTGAGCAGCCCCTGCGCGATGCGCTCGGCGAAGGGGCCGGTGAAGGCGTAGTAGTCGAGAAGGTAGGCGCGCCCCGCCTGTTCCGCCTCCTCGCCCAGGGCAAAGTAGCCCTGCGCCCAGAGCGCGGGCTGGCCGGGCCGCCCCGCGTCGCTCCACGCGGCGCGCGCCTTTTCCGCCACCCTCGCGAAGGCGCGCGGCGGGCCGCCGCCGTGGATGTAGCCGTCCGCAAAGCGCGCCACGCGCGCATACGCCTGATCGGCCAGCCCGCCGATGAGCAGCTCCGGGCCGCCCGCACGCACGGGGCGCGGGCCGATGCCCTCCTCGTCCCACATGTCGCGCAGCGTGGCAAGCTGCTCGGTAAAGCGGCGACCGCGCGCGGCAAACTCGATCCCCGCCAGCTCAAAGTCGTCGCGGCGCGCCCCCAGCGCCAGCCCCAGGGTGAGCCGCCCGCCCGACAGCGCGTCCAGGCTTGCCGCCGCCTTGGCGAGGAGTACATCGTTGCGCAGTGGCCCCGTCACAATCGTCGTCGCCAGCCGGATGCGCGAGGTGGCACCTGCCGCCACCGCCAGCGTCATCAACGGATCGTAGCTGTCGTAGGCGAGGCGGTCAAACACCCCCAGGCTGGCGAATGGCCCCGCTTCCGCGCGGCGCGCCCACGCCAGCAGCAATTCGCTGCTCGCGCCCCTGACCGTATTGGGCAACCCGATCCCGACTTCCATGGCGGTTGTTCTCCTGTAAGTACGACGACGGACGACCGACGACGGACGACGGATGACCGACTTTTAGGTGCGACGCTTGTCGCCGGATGGGTACGTTCTCCCGTTCGTCAGGAGACGCATCGCGGGTTGCAGCCACGGACTAGAAGTCCGTGCTCGAGGGGCCTTTGGCCAAGCGTCCGCCTTCGCGGACGCCCTTGAACCCCTTTTCACCCTTCAAACTATCTTTCACTCAGTGCTAGAGATTGTTGTCGGTGCGGCCTGGGTTAACCTCTCGACTATATGACAGGCTTGTACCTTGCTACATCTCTTAGTACTCAAGTTGTCGGTCGTCGGTCGTCGGTCGTCGGTCGTCGGTCGTCCGTCCGTCAGTTCGCTTCCTTCCACTGCGACCCCTCGTTGAGGCGGGCGATTTGCTCGTCGGAGAGCGAGACGTTGAGGGCGGCGAGGCTGCCCTGGAGTTGCTCGGGGCTGTTGGCACCGATGATGGGCGAGGTGATGACCGGCTGCGCGAGCAGCCAAGCGAGGGCAACGGCGATGGGCTCGCTTTCCGCCTCGTCAGCCACGGCGCGCAGGGCGTCGATGGTGCGCCAGCCCTCCTCGTTGAAGTAGCGCTTGCGAATCCCCTCGGCGCGGTTGCTGTCCGGCACGTTGTCGCGCGAGTATTTGCCGGTCAAAAAGCCAGCCGCGAGCGGCGAGTAGGGGATCACCCCGATCTCGTATTTCTCGCAGACCGCTTTCAGCTCGCGCTCAAACTCGGCGCGGTGGGCGAGGTTGTAGTGCGGCTGGATCGAGTCGTAGCGCACCGTGTGGTGGGCGTCGGCTGCCCAGAGCGATTCCATGAGCCGCCACGCAGGGTAGTTGGAGCAGCCCACA
This sequence comes from uncultured Chloroflexia bacterium, assembly GCA_963845765.1. Lineage (GTDB taxonomy): Bacteria > Chloroflexota > Anaerolineae > Ardenticatenales > Ardenticatenaceae > CAWJTI01. The sequence continues at coordinate 7,564 of CAWJTI010000008.1, read as the reverse complement.
TAGCGCACCTTGCCCGACTGGACCAGGGTGTCCAGGGCGTGGAGGGTCTCGTCAATCGGGGTGTTTTCATCGTAAAAGTGGGTTTGGTACAGGTCGATGTAGTCGGTTTGCAGGCGGCGCAGCGAGGCATCCACCGCTTCCATGATGTGCCTGCGCGAGAGCCCCTCATCGTTGGGGCCATCACCCATCCTGCCGCGCACTTTGGTTGCCAGGACGATCCCATCGCGGTTGCCGCGCGCTTTCATCCACCGCCCGATGATCCCTTCCGACACGCCGCCCGGGTTGCCCTCCACCCAGCGCGAGTACACGTCAGCGGTATCCAGAAAGTTACCGCCCGCTTCCACAAACGCATCCATCACCTGGAAAGAGGCGTCCTCGTCGGCGGTCCAGCCCCACTGCATCGTGCCCAGGCAAAGCTCCGACACCTTCAGCCCGGTGCGTCCCAATTTCCGAAAATCCATCCGTTTCTCCTTTGTTCGCTTGTTCACTTCGTTGCTTCTTCGGGGTTGCATGTTGCCGTGCGTTGTGCGTTGTGCGTTGTGCGTTGTGCGTTGTGCGTTGTGCGATTCATGCCGCCTGACGTGTGCGCCCCGTACCTGCGTTTACTCCGGCACCAACTCGTCCGCGCGCCAGGGGCGCGGGGTGTCACTGACGGGGCGCAGGATGAAGAAGGAGATGACCACCATGATGAACAGCGTAAAGATGGCGAGGGGCCGTCCGAGCCCTAGCGTCGTCACGATGAACCCCCACAAAAACGGGCCGATGATCGAGGCGAAGCGCCCCACCATCGCGTACAGCCCGTAAAATTGGCCCAGGTAGCGCGGCGGCGAGAGGCGCAGCATAAGGGGGCGGTCGGCGGACCAGGTGCCGCCGAGCGCGATCCCCGCGAGCGAGGCCGCGATGAAGAAAAGCATGGGCGGCATGTCGAGCACAGGGATGATCACCGCGAGGAGCAGCGTCACCATCCACAACACGAGCACCAGGTCCAGCGTGCGCTTTGGCCCGTAGCGATCCACCATTGGCCCCCACACAAAGCCGCCAATCACCGCCGCTGCGATGCCCACCGCCAGGACAATCGTGGACTGCCCCTCGCGTAAAGCCCAACTCGTTGGTGACATAGATGCCCATGAAGGCGATCACCGTGTTGGCCGCGTCCGCGTAAAAGATGCGCCCGAACAGGAAGCGCCCCAGCCCCGGGTACTCCCGCGCCCGCGCGACCGTCGCGCTAACGGAGCGGAACGCCTCGCCGATGGCCGAGGGGGTGAGACGGACCGGGTCGCGGCGCGGGCGCTCTTTGACGAAGAGGAAGCAGGGGATGGAAAAGAGCAGGAAGAGGAGCCCCGTCACCTGGAAGATCGTTACCTTCGACGCGCCCAGGTTCAGCAGCAGCAGGCCAGTGCCCAGGCCGATGAAGGAGCCCAGGTAGCCGATGCCCACGCCCAGGCCGCTCACCCGCCCGCGATTTTCCTCGGTGCTGACGGTGGGCAGCAGCGCATCGTAAAAGATCAGCCCGCCCTGGTAAAAGTAGTTCGCGATGATAAAGAAGAATAGGGAGGGGATCAACCCGCCCTGCCCTAGCAGCAAGGTGAAGGCCACGCATACCAGGGTGCTGACGACGAGAAAGGGCATGCGGGTGCGCCCCATGTCGGAGAGCGCGCCGATGACCGGCGCGCTCAGGAACATGAGCAGCATGGAAATGGCGTTGGTGTTCCCGTAGAGCGCATCCGTGCCGCCCATGTCGTTGATGACCCAGAGCGAGAAGTAGAGCGAGATAATGTTGAGACTAAAAATGGTGTTCGCCAGATCGTACAGCATCCAGCTCACGGTAGGTTTGGACCAGATGGAGGGCTGTTTGACCGGCACTTCGGCAGCCGTGGTAGCCATGGGGTGTCTCCGGTGACAGGGGGATGGGGGCAGCAGGTAAAGTGTACGCCCGCCTGCGCGTCTGTCAACCTTGGGGGGCGCGTTAGGGGAGCAGGTGCGCCGAAGCAGATCGGGTTAAGCTATACGTTACCCCTCGCCCGTGCCACAGCCGCCCCGGAGAAGCTGCGCCACACCAAGGGGATGAGCAGCACCCCCACGACCGCACCGACCCAGAAGGGCGCGGTGAGCCCGAAACGTGAGGCGAGCCAGCCGCCAAGCAGCGCGCCCGGGGCGGCCCCGCCGAACTCGATGAGCCGGTAGACGCTCTCGACGCGACCCCGCAAGCGGTCTGGGGTAAGTTCCTGACGGAGCGCGCTGAGCAGCGAGCCCCAGACGACAGCGTGCAAGCCGAAGAAGGTGAATGCAGCCCCTACCACCCATGGGTTCGTCGTCAGGGCAATGAGGGCGGGGATTGCGGCCTCGATCACAATCGCGAGCCGTAGCGTCCTGCTCGTGCCGAGCCGGTCGATGACGCGCCCCGCCACCATGCTGCCCAGCACCCCGCCGACCCCGTAAGTCGCCACGAGCAGCCCGTAGCCAGCGGGGCTCAGCCCCAGCCGCTGCTCGGCAACGAGCACCATGATCGAGACCTGGGCGACCAGCGGGATGTTCAGGAGCGCGAGCGAGAGGGCAATGGTGCGCAGCAACCCGTGGCCCCAAAGCCACCGTACCCCCTCAACGATCTCCCCCCAGAGCGCTGGGGGCGGCGCGCCCGCTTGGCGTTCCGCACGGAAAGAGCCCCGCAGCGCCAGGATCAGCGCGGCAGCCGCCGCAAGGCCACCCGCTCCAAGCAGAAAGGGGAGGGAGGCAGCGAGCGCGAACAGGAAACCGCCCAGGGGCGGGCCAACGAACTGGTTGGTCACGGTGACCGTGCCCGCCAGCCGCGCGTTGGCGCGTGGCAGGTCGGCGCGCGCTACCACGGCGGGCAGGACAGTAGCGGCCGCGGTGTCGAAGAGAGTTTCGCCGGTGCTGAGCAAAAAGAAGACCACGTAAAGCAGCGGGATGCTTACAGTGTCCAGCAGAACGGCGATACCCAGTGCCCCGATAAGCGCCGCGCGGAACAGGCCCACTGCCGCCATCACCCGCCGCCGGTCGAGGCGGTCGGCGAGCGCCCCGCTGAAGAGCGCAAAGAGCAACCACGGGAGGCGCTGCACAAAAGCAAGCCCCGCCACCAGGGCGGGATCATGGGTGAGCGCCGCCGCGAGCAGCGGCGCGGCGACGAGTGAGACCCCGTCCCCCAGGTTCGAGAAGGCGCTTGCCGCCCATAATTTGCGAAACTCCCCGCCAAGGCCGCCTTGCGGCAGGGAAGGGTGGTTGGGGTCTGAGGTGCTCATGTCAGTGAGGGTAAAATGTTTTCGGGGCGAAGAAGAGGTTGCAGGATGGGTTGGTGGGAAACAGCCAACGGATTATATTTATCACGTAGAATACGTCACAAGTGTGTATCCGGCCTACCGACGGACGACCGCTTTAAGAAAAAAGGTGCCCACCCCCATGATCATCATCCACCCCTACCACCCTTCCTGGCCCGCTGAGTTCGAGGCGCTACGCGTGTCGCTGCTGGACGCGTTGGGGCCGCTGGCGCTGCGCGTGGATCACATCGGCTCGACCTCGGTGCCGGGGCTGGGGGCAAAGGATGTGATCGATGTGCAAATCACCGTGCGGGCGTTGGAGCCCGAGGTGCGCGCGCGGCTCGTCGCGGCGGGCTACGAGTGGCGCGCGCGGAATAGCCAGGACCATGTGCCGCTTGGCATGGAGCCGACCCCCGCGCTATGGGCCAAATGGTTTTTCGCCGAAGCGCCAGGGCAGCGGCGCGCCAACATCCATGTGCGCGTCGCGGGCAACCCGAACCAGCGCTACCCGCTGCTGTTCCGCGATTACCTGCGCGCCCACCCCGCCTCCGCGCAAACGGTCGAATTGATCAAGCGCCAACTGGCGCGCTACCACGCGGAGGACACCGAGGCGTACTACGATATCAAGGATCCGGTCTACGATCTGATCTGGGAGGCGGCGCGGGAGTGGGCGGAGCACTCCCGTTGGTGGCCCGCGTGAGCGTGGCTACAGCAGCCCCGCCTCACGGTACTGCTCAAAGCTGGCCTGGGTGAGGCGTGCCAACTCCTCCGTCTGCGTCTCATCCAGCGAGGTGAAGTTGAGGCATGATTTCCCGTGCAGCCGCTTTTTGAGGGCTGGCGAGAGGGTGTCGACCAGATCGGGGAAGACGTACAGCGGCATCAGATGGTAGCTGACGTAGCGCTTCTTGATCTGGACCGCACCAAAGAACAGTTCCTTCCCGTACTTCTCCGAGTAGGGGGCGTCCAGCGAGTAGTTATCTGGCCCATCCTGTTTCACCAGCAGCGAGTCGGCATACGGTTGGAGGATGGCCCGCAGCTGCCCAAACACCTCATCAAACCTTGCTTTCATTCCCTCACCCACTCACCCACTCACCCACTCACCTCAGCGGCTCCTTCCGATTGCCGAACTGGACCGGCGGGCGCTGCGTCGGGGCAGCCCAGCGCACCGCATTCTGGATCACCCGCTGCACCTCCGGTTGCTCGTAGATCGCGTAGGTCTCGTGGCCGGGGCGAAAGTAGAAGATGTTACCCTGCCCGCGTGTGAAGCAGCAGCCGCTACGGAACACCTCGCCCCCCTCGAACCAGCTGATAAAGACCAGGGCGTCCGGCTCGGGGATGTCGAAGAACTCTCCGTACATCTCCGCCTGCGGCACCTCGAAGTAGGGGCCGATCCCCTCCGCGATAGGGTGGCCCGGCGCGACGACCCACAGCCGCTCGCGCTCCCCTTTTTCCCGCCAAGTGAGGTTGCAGGTGGTGCCCATCAGCTTCTTGAAAATCTTCGAAAAGTGCCCCGAATGGAGCACGAGGAGGCCCATCCCTTCCAGCACGCGCCGCTGCACCCGATCAACGATCTCGTCCTGCACCTCCCCATGCGCCATGTGCCCCCACCAGAGCAGCACATCGGTTTCCGCGAGGCGCTCCTCGGTCAGGCCATGCTCCGATTCGTCCAGCGTGGCCGTCTGCACAGCAAAGCCAGCGGCACGCAATGGGCGCGCCAGCGCCTCGTGGATGCCATCGGGGTACACGCGAATGACTCGCGGGTCTTTTTTTTCGTGACGAAACTCGTTCCAAACGGTGACGCGCAACGTTTCTGCCATGGAATATCCTGTTTCTTGTGTGGGACGGACGACGGACGACGGACGACGGACGACCGACGACCGACGACCGACGACGGACGAAAGATGACGAATCAACAATCGGATTTTGGCGCAATAGCTACTATACCCACAACTCTGCACTTTGGTTTAAGAGCGGGCAGAACCTCCGCCCTCCCCATCTGTTTCTATCCCCTCACCCCCTCACCTTCATCACCCCTCCTCACCCTCACCCCCTCACCTTCCTCACCCCCTCACCTTCATCACCCCCTCACCCCCTCACCTTCCTCACCCCCTCACCTTCCTCACCCTTTTTCCCGCTGCCGCCACATGGTATACTCGGGGGAGTGGGAGCCATGGGTGGCTCTGACGGGGATTTGGCACAGAAAGGAAAACGCTGCATGGAAAAGCTTAACAATGGGGTGGAGCTAACCTGGCTCGGCCACGCGACATGGTTGCTGCGCAGCCCGCAGGGCAAGCATATCCTGATCGACCCGTGGCTCGAAGACAACCCGGCCTGCCCCGACCAGTTCAAGGGAGAGGGTATCGACGAGGTGGATGTGATCATCTGCTCGCACGGGCACTCGGACCATCGAGAGACCTGATGCCGGTCGCCCGGCGGACCGGCGCGACCGTCGTGGGTATCTACGATCTGACGACGTGGGCAGAGAGCAAGGGTATAAAGAACACCGCCGGCGGCAACAAGGGTGGCACGATCGAGGTGTCCGGCCTGAAGATGACGCTCGTCAACGCGATCCACTCCTCCTCGATGATGGAGGACGAGCAGAGCGTGGACATGGGCGACCCCTGCGGTTTTGTCCTGGAGTTCGAGAATGGCTACAAGATCTACAACACCGGCGATACCGACGTGTTCGGTGACATGGCGCTGATCGCCGAAGCTGTACGAGCCGGACCTCGTGATCATGCCCATCGGCGATCACTTTACGATGGGGCCGAAGCAGGCGGCCAAGGCCGTCGAATTGATGAAGGCGAGGCGTGTGGTACCGAACCACTTCGGCACCTTCCCCCTCCTGACCGGCACCCCCGACCAGCTGCGCGACCTCGTCGGCGAGGGCGTGGAGATGCTCGCGCTGAAGCCAGGCGAGACGTTGACATAAGCGGCGGCGATCAAACAGATGGGCGGGCCTTGTGCCCGTCCTCTTTTGAGAGAAGAGAGATCAGACTCCAAAGAAGGGTGCGCGGCTTCCGATGCTGGGGCGATTGCCGAAGAGAGGCAGCGTGCAACCCTCCGAGCGCCCACGGGCGAGTGATACCCAAAGGGAACCCACCGCGCTCCCCGCCTCACCCCCTCACCTTCATCACCCCCTCACCTTCATCACCCCCTCACCCCCTCACCCCCGACGGGCCAGAGTCCAGTGAGTACCCCGTGTTGCTCCGCGTTCCTCCTTTTGGGCGCGCCCTGTGCTAGAATGGAGCCAAGGAGTGAATTGATACACTGATGAAACTATATGTAATTCTGTTGGGGTTGATGCTGGTTGCGCTCTTGGGCGGCTGCCAGTCAGCGGCGGTGCCGGATCGCGCGGCACCGCCGACGCCCCTGCCGCTGAAAACCCTCTTTCCCGCCGATGCGATTCAGGCACTGGACCACCCCGCAACGATCTCGGCGCAGCAGGCGGCGGCGCAGGTTGCGCCCAACGAGGAGGTGATGGGGGTCGTGGTCAATGGCGAGGCGCGCGCCTACCCCATCGGGCTGCTGAGCCGCCACGAGGTAGCGAATGATACGCTGGGCGGCGAGCCGATAGCTGTGACTTTCTGCGCCCTGTGTAACAGCGGCGTGGCGGTGTCGCGCGTGGTGGACGATGGTGGCAGCGCGCGCGAGCTGCACTTTGGGGTGAGCGGCAAGTTGCTGGACGACGCGCTCGTCATGGTGGACCGCGAAACGCAGAGCCTTTGGGCGCAGTCGCGGCTCAAGGCGGTGGAGGGCACGCTGGCGGGCCAGGAGTTGACGCTGCTCAGCTCCAACCAGCAGCCGTGGGGCGATTGGGTCGCCGCCCACCCCGATAGCTCCCTGGTGGTCGCGGAGCGCCCCGCCTCGGCTGCCGTGTACACCCCGCCCGATTTCTCGCTGGCGGGGCCAGCGAGGCAGCGGGGCAGCCGCGCGGCTATATCTTCGGGGTCGCATCCCCTAACGCAGCGCGCGCCTTCCCGCTGGAAAAGGTCGAGGCGGCGCGCGTGGTCAATAGCGAACTGGACGGGGCAGCACCCTTCGTGCTGCTCGCTCTGGAGGAGCCGGGCGCGGTGGCGGCCTGGAAGCGCGTCGCGGCGGCAGCCCCTCACTTTCGTCATGCAGGATGGGACGCTGCGCGACCAGAAACCGGCAGCGTCTGGGAGGCGCGTAGTGGTGTCGCCCAGTCCGGCCCGCTGGCGGGCGAGCGGTTGGAGCCCTTCCCGCTGCTGCTCACCCACTGGTGCGGCTGGCAGGACCTTCACCCCGCAAGCGAGGTGTGGGAAGGGTAG
>CAWJTI010000007.1:0-249731 GCA_963845765.1 uncultured Chloroflexia bacterium | reverse complement strand
AGGGCGAGCCCCGCCCCCAGCAGCACCATGCCGCTCGTGGCGGGTCGCGCTGGCGCTAGCGGCGGCCAGGGTGAGCGCGGTGGGGAGGCTGACCGTGGCGCTGACCGGCCCGTGCAACTCACTGGCCCCACTCAGGCTGATGCTTTCCAGCCAGTAGTAGTAGGTCACATCCGGCTCCACCGTCGCGTCCAGCCATTCGTAGCGGCCCCCTGCCCGCTGCCCGGTGCCTGCGAGGGGATTAGCTCCCCGTTGAGCGGCTCCCCCACCTGCGCGGGGTCCGTGCTGCGCCGCAGGTTGAAGCCCAGGTTGTCCCGCTCGCTTACCGTCACCCACTCCACCCGGATCGCGCTCCCCACGGGTGTCGCCGCTAGCGACTCCAGCGTCGACCGCTGTGGGGACCACCCACTGCGCGATGTTGGAGGAAGCTTTGTCCCCTGCCTGGGTAAACGCGCCGCCCACCCACAGTGAGCCCCGAGCCAGCGCATAGACTGCGTTGTTCATGCCGCTGCCCAGCGCGCTCCACGTGCTGCCATCCCACTTGGCGACATACTTGCAGCCCGCCGCGCTGTCGCACATGCCCGCGCTATTGAAGTCGCCCCCCGCGTACACGCTCCCGCTCCCATCCACCGCCAGCGCATTGACATCGCCACCCACGCCGCTGCCCAGCGCGCTCCACGTACCGCCATCCCACTTGGCTACAAAGTTGCAGCCCGCCGCGCTGTCGCACGTGCCCGCGCTATTGAAGGAGCCCCCCGCGTACACGCTCCCGCTCCCATCCACCGCCAGCGCATTGACAGCACCGTTTATGCCGCTGCCCAGCGCGCTCCACGTGCTGCCGTTCCACTTGGCTACAAAGTTGCAGCCCGCTGTGGTGTCGCACGTGCCCGCGCTGGTGAAGGCGCCCCCCGCATACACGCTCCCGCTCCCATCCACCGCCAGCGCATAGACTTGGTTGTCCATGCCGCTGCCCAGCGCGCTCCACGTGCTGCCGTCCCACTTGGCGATCCGGTTGCAGCCCGCCGTCATGTCGCACGTGCCCGCGCTGGTGAAGAAGCCCCCCGCGTACACGCTCCCGCTCCCATCCACCGCCAGCGCATAGACAGTGCTGTTCATGCCGCTGCCCAGCGCGCTCCACGTGCTGCCGTTCCACTTGGCGATCCGGTTGCAGCCCGCCGCGAAGTCACAGCTGCCCGCGCTGCTGAAGTCGCCCCCCGCGTACACGCTCCCGCTCCCATCCACCGCCAGCGCAAAGACAGTGCTGTTCATGCCGCTGCCCAGCGCGCTCCACGTGCTGCCGTCCCACTTGGCGATCCCGGTTGCAGCCCGCCGCGCTGTCGCACGTGCCCGCGCTGGTGAAGGAGCCCCCCGCGTACACGCTCCCGCTCCCATCCACCGCCAGCGCATTGACACCACCGTTCATGCCGCTGCCCGTTTCTCCTATAGCCCCCCATGCGCTGCCGTTCCACTTGGCGATCCGGTTGCAGCCCGTGGTGCACGTGCCCGCGCGGGTGAAGTCGCCCCCCGCATACACGCTCCCGCTCCCATCCACCGCCAGCGCGAAGACATGGCTGTTCATGCCGCTGCCCAGCGCGCTCCACGTGCTGCCGTTCCACTTGGCGATTTGGTTGCAGCCCGCCGCGCTGTCGCACGTGCCCGCGCTGGTGAAGTAGCCCCCCGCGTACACGCTCCCGCTCCCATCCACCGCCAGCGCATAGACATAGCTGTTCATGCCGCTGCCCAGCGCGCTCCACGTGCTGCCGTTCCACTTGGCTACATAGTTGCAGCCCGCGCGCGTGCACGTGCCCGCGCGGCTGAAGTCGCCCCCCGCGTACACGCTCCCGCTCCCATCCACCGCCAGCGCATTGACGTTGCCGTTCATGCCGCTGCCCAGCGCGCTCCACGTGCTGCCATCCCACTTGGCTACATAGTTGCAGCCCGCCGCGCTGTCGCACGTGCCCGCGCTGGTGAAGTGGCCCCCCGCGTACAGCGCCCCGCTCCCATCCACCGCCAGCGCCAAGACGTAGCTGTCCATGCCGCTGCCCAGCGCGCTCCACGTGCTGCCGTCCCACTTGGCGATCCAGTTGCAGCCCGCCGCGCTGTCGCACGTGCCCGCGCTGGTGAAGTAGCCCCCCGCGTACACGCTCCCGCTCCCATCCACCGCCAGCGCATTGACACTGCTGTCCATGCCGCTGCCCAGCGCGCTCCACGTGCTGCCGTCCCACTTGGCTATCTGGTTGCAGCCCGCCGCGCTGGTGCACGTGCCCGCGCTGGTGAAGGAGCCCCCCGCGTACACGCTCCCGCTCCCATCCACCGCCAGCGCATAGACAGTCGCGTTCATGCCGCTGCCCAGCGCGCTCCACGTGCTGCCGTTCCACTTGGCTACAAAGTTGCAGCCCGCCGCGCTGGTGCACGTGCCCGCGCTGGTGAAGTTGCCCCCCGCGTACACGTTCCCGCTCCCATCCACCGCCAGCGCATAGACATCGCCGTTCACGCCAGCCTGATGAAAACCGGCCACCCAGTTCTCATCGCCCGGTGCGGCGGGCACGAAGCGGGGTGCCTCGTCCGCGCCGCTCACCATGCGGTAGCCGGTCGCATCGAAGCTCCCCGACGCCCCGCGCGGCAGCGCCAGGCTCCCATCCGCGGCCAGCCACTCCCCCAGCGGCAGCATCGTCCCCAGCGGGGCCGCCTCTACCGCCGCGCTCCGCCCGCTCCCCAACAACGTCACCCCTATCACCAGACCCAACACCCACAACAAACGCTGCGCCCTAGAGCTGCATCCCTACACCTTTTTTCACCTGATACGTGAATAAAAAGATGGCCCCCACAGGTACACGTTAAGGCTTGCGCCTACCTATAGGAAAGGCCATCTACATGCAGTATATCACCGTAAGGTAAGATCGCAACTCTCCTTTCCCTACTGCAAACGGGGGAGCACAACCTTATGCAAAAACCAACAGGGCGGCTCGCATGCGAGCCGCCCTGTATCCTACCATCACCCCATCCCTGCGCTACCTGTCGGGTGGGTGCCCCGCGCGCCAGATGGCACGCAGCCGACCCGTTGTCAGCGGCGGCACCACCAGCCCGGCAGGGCCAGCCCCGTGGAGAGCAGGGGCGCGTCTGCTGATCCCGCAGCAACAAACACAAAAGCCCTGCGAAAGGTCACACAGGGCTTTTGTAGGAAGGGGCGAGCGCTCTCAGGCGGTGCCGCGCACGAGGCTACGCCTGGGCCGCCTCCAAGAGGAGCACCACGTTGCCATCGGCGTCGAGCAGTTCCAGCCGCCCATCGACTACCCGATAACCGGTCGCGCTTTCCATGGCGGCGGCAAAGGCCCCTTCCTGCGCCATGACAGCGTCGTCGGCGCAGGCCATCCTTGTCATGCCCAGCGGGGAAATGGAGAGCTTGCCATTTTCGGCGCTGTACTGGCTGCCAAACTGGTTGCAACCCGCGTTGCCCACCAACGCGCCGCCCTCCTCAAACTGGACGCTCACGCTGCTCCCCGCGACGACCGGCGCGCCGTTCAGCGAAACGAGCAACCACTGGGTGCCCGCCAGGTCCGATACCACCACGTCCCCCTCGACTGCCGGCTCCTCCTGCTCCATGCTACCCTCCTGACCGGATTCAAAGGCGAGGACGATAGTGCCCGCCGCGTCGAGCAGTTCCAGGCGGCCCCCGGCGAGGCGGTAGCTCGCCACGCTTTGCAGCGCCGCCATGTAGGCAGCTTCCTGCGTCATCCTGTCGGCCTCGGCGCAGGCCATCTGCGTTTGAAAGAGGTTGGCAAAGGTCAGAGTGCCATCGCTAGCGCTAGTGTACTCGCCACCGAACTGGTTGCAGCTCGCCTCGCCGCCGACGGAGCCACCCTCTTCAAAGACGAGGGTTGGGGCCTTGCCCTCGACCGGCGCGTTGCCCTGCAACTCGACGAGCGTCCAACGGCTGCCGACGAGCGCGCTCGCGTCGCCGCTCGGCTCCGCTGCGGCAGGGGGCGCGCTTTCCGTGGACGATGGGGCGACCGGCTCGTCGGCAGGCGGCTCAGTGCCACCGCAGGCTGCCAGGGCAAGGGCGACTATCAAGACAAGCAAAACGAGGAAAGATTTTCGAAACATCATAGGACTCCTTCTGGTTGGGCCGGTGGCCCTTGTTGATCTAAAGATGACGTCGCCCATAGAACGCCATGCTAACCAGAAAGGTTCCAACGCCAAGGAGGGGTGCGGCAGGAAACGGCTTGTACCGCCCCGTGCGGCTAACCGTCCAGGCCGAGCAGGGGAAGGGTCACCAAAAAGGTGGCCCCGCGCCCCGACCTGCGGTTAGACGCGCCGATTTCCCCGCCGTGTTGGACCACGATCTCTTTTACCAGATACAGCCCCAGCCCCAGCCCGCTGATCTGGTTGCTTTTCACGTTTCGCGCGCGGTAAAAGCGATTAAAAATGTTACTCTCGTCGCCCGCTGGGATGCCAATCCCCTCGTCGGACACACTCAGCAGCGCGGCCCCCCCCTCACGCGCGAGGCGCACGCGAATGGTTCCGCCCTCCGGGCTGTATTTGACAGCGTTTTGTAGCAAATTTTGCAACACCTGCTCGAAGCGGATCTCGTCGCCCAGGATGAAAAAGCTCTCCTGCGGGTCGTCGAATTCCATGCGGTGCTGCTCCAAAAGCGAGGCGGTGTTGCGGACCTCCTGGCGCACCAGCTCGGTCAGGTCAAAAGATTGCCGCTCCAACACAAGCTGCTTCGCCTCGATGCGCGAGACATCCAACAGTAGCTCCACCAGTTGGTTCAGGCGCTGCGCCTGCTTGTGAATCATCTTGAAAGCACGGCTGGCCGGTGCCGGAAGGCTATCCCCCGCGAGGATGCGGCGGTCGAGTAGCTCCGTCAGCCCTATAATGGCCGTGAGCGGGGTCCGCAACTCGTGCGAGGCGATGGAGAGGAACAGGTCGCGCAGCCGCACCGCCTCCTGCGCCTTCTTGTACAGCTGCGCGTTGTCGATCGCCACCGCCGCGTGGGAAGCGAAGCTGTTTATCAGGCGCGCTTCCCGCTCCGTGAAAACCCCGGCCTTGGGGTGCCCCATGAAGAGCCCGCCCAGCACTTCCCCGCTGCGCGAGATGACGGAGGCGGCCAGGTAGCTTCTGACCGCCAAGTGCCCCTCAGGCATCCCGTAGTAGGGCGCATTTTTACCGTAGCGTGAGTCCTGGGTGACATCGTCCAGCAGCACCGTCCCCTCACCATGAAAGGTGGGGCCAAAAATGGCGGTGTTGCGCGGCATGGGAAAGGAGGAGAACGCTTCCTGCGGCGCGCCTGCCAGGGTGTAAAGCGCGTAGGCCTCCCCCTCCTCGTTGATCGCGTTATAGAAAAAGGCCCCAAACGCAGCGCCGGTTAGCTCGACAGCCCCGTCGGTGACGATCTGGACCAATTTTTGCAGGTCCAGTTCTGCGGAGATGGCGCGCCCGACCTGCTGAAGGGTTTCGATGAGGCGATTCTCCTCGCGCAGCTCCGCCTCCACCTGTTTCTGCTCCACAACCACCACCCGCTGCTCCACCTCCGCCATCACCAGGACCGCCAGCTCGGTGATAATCTTGATTTCTTCCTTGGTCCACTGGCGTGGCTGGCTGTCAATGACACACAAGCTTCCGAGCGTCACCCCGTCTTGGGTGGTGAGCGGGATGCCGAGGTACGCGATCACATTCAACTCGGGGATTGCCAGGTTGTCGCAGAGTGTCGGGTCCTCGCGCGCATCCGTGACCACCAGGGGCTTCCCCGACAGCACCACATGCTGGCAAAAGGAGTGGGAAAGTGGGGTCTCGCGGCGCGCGGCCCACGGCTCGGGCAGGCCAACGCTGCTTTTGAAGAATTGGCGCTCCTCATCCACGATGGAGATCAGGGCGACGGGGGCATCCAGCACCGTGGTCGCGAAGCGGGTCAACCGATCAAACGCTTCTTCGGCAGGGGTATCGAGCAGGGCGAAACGGTGAATGGCCTCCATGCGTCGGCTATCGGTCAGCGCTGCCTGCAAGTGCTCCGGTGTGCCCGCCTGCCCCTCTTGAATCAACGTTGTGTCCATTGTCAACCTGTCTCATTTCATTGTAATCGTAATCATTGCGGTTCTTCGACCTTTTTAGTGGAGGTGCGTTCAGCACAGGTGGCAGCGCCACGGACTCGCCCAGCGGTCCGTGCTGAGGGGCCTTCGCGCCCAGAGGGCACCCTGCGTCCGCCTTCGCGGACGGACGGCACTACCTTTCCCACTGCTGGCGCATCGCGCCTCCCCGGCTCTCACTAAACAGGTAGAAGAACCATCATTGCAAGCTCTAATGGGAACAGGGCCGCGAGGGGTACCGACATGCGTCAGAGCGTGGCTGCACCCCTCGCCCTCCAGCCAGAAAGCAAGGACCGCCGCACAAATCTGGCAGACATCCCACCGTTGGGGCCAGACGATACCCTGTCGCCTGGCACGGGCAAAGTGATAAATAATATAACAACTCTCGCGTTCGGCTAAATCTGAGGGTTGCCTTGTGTAGCGGGGGACGGGGCGCGGGCTACAGATCGTCAAATGAGGGGTTGTTGTTCCGTTGGGAAACTGTGTAGAAAGGAAGAGGGGATTGTTCAGTTCAGGGCGAGCGAGGGAGGGAGGAGGGAGAAGGGAGAATGGAGAATGGAGGAGGGAGGAAGGAGAAAAGCGCGAAGATTATAGGATGTGGAGGGGCTCCTTCGTCCTTCGTCCCCCTCAATACGCCCCGCGCTGAAAGAGCACCGAGGGGATGGTTTTGAGCAGGATCATGGTGTCCAGCATGGGCGACCATTGTTCGGCATAGTAGATATCGAGGAGCATCATCTCGTCAAAGGTCACGTCGCTGCGCCCGCTGACCTGCCAGAGCCCGGTCAGGCCGGGGGCCGCGTCCAGACGCTTGCGGTGCCACTCTTCGTATTGCGCCACCTCGTTGGGCAGCGCGGGGCGCGGGCCGATCAGGCTCATGTCCCCTTTCAGCACGTTCAGCAGCTGCGGCAGCTCGTCCAGGCTCCAGCGGCGCAAAAAGCGGCCCACCCCCGTGACGCGCGGGTCGTTGCGAATCTTAAAAAGCGGCCCATCCGCCTCGTTAAGCGCGGCCAGATGCGACACTTCCTGATCGGCCCCGACCCGCATGGAGCGGAACTTGTACATGGTGAACAGCTTGCCGCCGCGCCCGACGCGCGGCTGCGCGTACAGCACCGGCCCCAGCGAGTCCAGGCGGATCGCGAGGGCGATCAGCACCATCAGCGGTGCCAGCAGCACCACGACGATCCCCGTGATCGCCACGTCCATGAAGCGCTTGAGCGCCAAATTCGCCCCCTTGATGACCGGCTCCTTCATGGCGATCAGCGGCACCCCCTTGATCTCGTCCAGCGTCACGCGGGTGAGCGACAGCTGAAACAGATCGGGGACGATGCGCGACTGCACCGCGTGCTCCTCGCACTGCTCCAGGATGCGCACGATTTTGCGCTGGTACTGCCAGGGCAGCGTGACGATTACCTTGTCCACATCGTGATCCCGCACCAGGCGCGGAATCTGCTCGGTGCCGCCCAGCGCGCGAAAGCGCCCGATGTCGGTTTGGCGCTTCGGATCATCGTCCACAAAGCCCACCACCTCGTAGCCGAGGCCGGGCTGCGCGACGATGTGGCGCATCAGCGTGCGCCCCACCTCGCCGCCGCCCACGATGAGCACGCGCGTCACCCCAACCCCGGCGCGTTGCAGGTAGCCGATCCACAGGCGAAGCAGCAGCCGCCCCAGCGACAGGAAGAGGATGATGAGCGCCGCCGCGTAGGCGAAGATCAGGCGCGAGTAGGCGTAGTAGCGGTAGAAAAAAAAGAAAAAGACTATCAGGATGATGCTCGTTGTCGTTGCGTTGAAAATCCCATAAATCTCGTCGAACCACGTGGCCCCGCGCTGGCGGCGGTACAGCCCCTCGAAGTGCAGGTTGAGCAGCATCAACAGGATCAAAACCAGCAGGACCGGCCAGTAGGCCACAAAGGGAGTGTAGTTGCGAATCTCGACGATGCCGCCGACGTTCCGCTCGTAGCGCGCCCACCACGCGGTAAAAAAGCCGACGACGATCAGCAGGCAATCTTGAGCGATCAGCACCCAGCGCAGCCACCCCCGCTCCAGGATGCGCGCCCACCACTGCTTCATCGTGCCCCCGCCAGCACGCGGCGATACACCGCGGCCTGGGTCGCGGCGCTTTGGGTCCAGGCAAAGCGCGCCGCCTGGTGCAGCCCCGCCGCCCGCCGCGCCGCGCGCTCCGCCGCGCTCGTCAGCAGTGCCGCCATTGCCTCGGCCAGCGCGGCCTCATCGTCGGGGGCCACGGTGCGCCCCGCCTCGCCCACCACCTCGGTCAGGCTCGCCGCGTCGCTCGTAATGACGGGGGTGCCGCAGGCCATCGCTTCCAGCGGGGGCAGGCCAAAGCCCTCGTAGCGGCTCGGGTACACGAACAGCTCCGCGCCCGCGTACCAGAGCGCCTGCTCCTCCGTGGGCACAAAGCCCGGGAAAAGCACGATGTCCGCCAGGTCGAGGCGCTCGACCTCGGCAAATATTTCTTCCCAGCCCCACCCTTTGCCACCGGCCAGCACCAGCCGCACGTCGGGCTGCTGCCGCCGGATCGCGTGGAAGGCACGCAGCAGCGCGGGCAGGTTTTTGCGCGGCTCCAGCGTGCCCAGGTAAAGCACGTAGCGCTCGGGAAGCCCCTTGCGGGCGCGGAAGGCCGCCACCTCCGCCGCGCTCGGGCGCGTGGCGAAGCGGGGGTCCAGCCCCGGGTAGACCACCGTCATCTTGTCGAGCGGCACCCCCAGGCGGCGCGCCACATCCTGCCGACCGTGCTCGGCAATGGTGCAGACATGGGCCGCGCGGCGGGCGCTCACGCTCGTCATGGTTCGCAGATACAGTCGGTTCAAGGGACGAAACGCCTCGGGAACGTGCAGGAAAGTAAGGTCATAAATCGTAATCACGCCGGGCACAGCCAGCCAGAGGGGCAACACGAAAGCCAGCCCGTGCAACAGCGCCGGGCGCTGCCGCGCCACGGCGTAGGGCTGGAGCAGCTGCTCCCACAGGATGCGCACGGGCGGGCGCTGCGTCGGCAGCGGGGTCACCCGTCGCTCCACCGACCCCAGGTCGCCCGCGCGCTCGCTCGTCCACGCCACAAAGCGATAGTCGCTCACGAGCGGCAGGTGGCGCAGCAGCTGGTAGATATAGCTGGCGATGCCCGCACTGCGGTAATTTTCGCCCAGCGCCAGCAGGTGGGCGTTCAGCCCGATGGTCGGTTCAGCCCTCGATAGAGCCTCGTGCGGTTTACCCTTCATAACAAGCGATTATAGGGGGCAGAAGTTGAAATGCGAAACAGCTTTACAAGGTGCTACCTATATCGCGATAAACTTGCACACTACGCTGGGCGATAGCCCCCTGCGTAAAATGCTCCATCACCCGCCGCCGCCCCGCCTCGGCAAGCGCGAGGCGGGGCGCGGGCAGGGCGAGGAGCCGCCGCAGGGCGTCGCGCAGGGCCGGGGCGTCGCCCTCCGGCACGACCACCCCCGCCGCGCCGATCACGTGCGGGATCTCGCCACTGTCGCTGCCCACCACCACCGTGCCGGACGCCATCGCCTCGATGAGGACGCGCCCAAATTGCTCTTTCCAGTTGGAGCGCGTGAGCGAGGGGAGGACAAAAACGTCCATCTGCTGGTAAAAGCCGGGCATCTCCGTCGAGGGCAGCGGCGCGCGAAAGTGGACCCGCCCCTCCAGCCCCAGCCGCGCCGCCTGTGCTTCCAGCGCGGGCTGGGCGGGGCCGCTGCCGCGAATCTCGCACTGCCAGGGTTCGTCGGTCAGCTCGCCCAGCGCGTCAAGCAGGATGTGAAGCCCCTTCTCCTCCACCAGTCGCCCCGCGTAGCCGATGCGCAGCGGCTCGCCAGCCGGGGCGGGCACGCGCAGCTGGAAGTGGCTCGGCTCCACCCCAAACTGCGGGATAACGGTGATCGGCCCCGCGAAGCCCTTGTCTTGCAGCACCTGGCGCGCCTCGTTGTTGCCCGCGATGGCGTGCGCGGCGTGGCGGAAGACCCAGCGCTCCATCCAGCTGAAGGGCGGCGGGTAGGGGCGGAGCAGGTTTTGCCAGCTAAAAAAGAGGAAGGGCAGCGCGCGCCGCCGCGCCAGCCAGCCCGCGTGGAAGGTGGCAAAGTTGTACGCCTCCTCATCCACATGGAAGATGTCTGGCCGCACCTCGTCCAGCAGGGCGGGCAGGGTGGGGTAGAAGTGGGTGTGAAACCAGCCGTTGAGCGCGATGGGCAGCGCGCGCAGCTCGTAGCCCTGGGTGTGCGCGCGCTCCAGCGGGGTCTCGCCGCGCTCATCCTTCCAGGAAGCGGGCACCGCCGCGACAAGCTCCACCCCCGGCTCGCGCGCCAGCGCCTCCATCTTGCTCTGGTAGGCCCCAACAACCAGGGCTTTCGATAGATAAAGAACTTTCATGGGAGCGGGCGCGGGGCGGGCTCACCCTTTATCGTCAAGCTGCTTGACGAAGGTGATGCCGGGGCGACCATGCGCGTAAAAGTTTTCGATGCGGTGGGCAAGGGTAAAACCATGATGGCGGTAAAAGTTGTTGGTCGGGGCAAAGGCTGCATTGAAATCGGCGGGCACGGTGTTGAGCTGAAGCTGCTGGACCGCGCGCGCGCGCAGGGTGGCCTCCAGGGCGTCCAGCAGCGCGCCGCCGATGCCCCGCGCCTGCACCTCGGGCGACACGCCGAGCCAGGAGAGCTCGGCCACGGTGGCATCGATCAGGTAGAAGGTGAGAAAGGCGACGAGCTGCCCCGCCTGGAGCGCCACCAGCCCCTCGTGCTCGTCCAGATCAATCGCCAGCGCCATCTGGTCGAGCGGTTGAAACCATGCGGCCAGCGAGCGCGCGACGTCGAGCACGTGCCGATGGTCGTCGGCCTGCAGGGGGCGAACGGTCACAGCCATGCGCGCTACGCCCCCCCCACCGCCTGATAGATCGCGGCGGTCTCGCTGGCGCAGCGCTCCCACGAGAAGCGCGCGGCCTGCTCGGGGCCGCGCGCCCGCCAGCTCCTGCCGCGCCGCGTCGTTTTCCATCAGCCGCGCCATCGCCGCTGCGAGCGCGCCCACCTCGTTCGGGGGCACCAGCACGGCGGCATCCCCCGCCAGCTCCGGCAGGCTGGACACGTTGGTCGAGAGGGTGGCGGTGCCGCAGCCCATCGCCTCCAAGATCGGGAGCCCAAAGCCCTCGTAGGCCGAGGGGAAGACAAAAAGCGAGGCCGCGCCGAGCAGCGGCGCTTTGTCTGCTTCCTCTACCCAGCCAACGAAGCGCACCCTCTCCTCAATCCCCAACTCGCGGGCGACGCGGCGCGGGTCCGGCGTGAAGGCGCTGTCCTGCGTGGGCAGCTTGCCCGCGATGACCAGCGGCCACTCGCCGCCGCACTGGGCAAGCGCTTCCAGCAGCAGCGGGACGTTTTTGCGCACATCGAAGCCGCCCAGGTAGAGAACAAAGCGCTCCGGCAGCGCCAATTTTGCGCGGATGGCGGCGATAGCCGCCGCTGGCTGGGGGCGAAAGCCCTCGTCGGCGGCGAGGTAGACAGTGGAGACCCCGCGCGGCTCCACGCGCAGGGCGCGCAGGATGTCGCGCCGCGAGGCGTTGCTGTCGGCCAGGATGTGGGCGCTGTGGCGCGCCGCGTGGGCCGCCAGCGCCGTGTACCCCCGCACCAGGGCGCTGCCCCGGTAGGGCGGCAGCAGCATCGGGATCAGGTCATGGATGGTGACGACGGTGGGCAGCGCCGAGCGCAGCGGCGGCGCAAAGTAGGGCACGTGCAGCAGGTGCGCCCCCGCCTCTGCCGCGAGGCGCGGAGCGACGATCTGCTCGAACCACACCTTGGCAAGGTTGGCGTTCCGCCCGTCGAAGGGGGTGCGCCCCACCTGCCAGCCCACCCCATCGGGGGCGGCGGCGCGGGCAGCGGCGGCGGCATCCGCGATCAGCGTGAGGCGAAGCGCGGGATGGTGGGCACGCAGGGTTTCCACCAGCTTGTGGAGGTACTGCCCGCTCCCCGTGCTGGCCTGCCCCCAGAAATGAGCGGTGATGGCAACGTGCAGCTCGCTCATCGTGGCCGCCCCGCCCCCCCTGTCGAGCGGCGCAAGCTACGACTCGTAGCCGGTGGGGTGCGCCTGGTGCCACTCCCACGCGTGCGCCAGGATCGCTTCCAGCGCGGGGTAGCGCGGCTGCCAGCCCAACTCCCGCTGAATCTTGTCGCTACTCGCGATGAGCACCGGCGGGTCGCCCGCGCGGCGCGGCGCGTCCACGGCAGGGATCGGGTGGCCGGTAATCAGGCGCGCCGCCTCGATCACCTCGCGCACGCTGAAGCCGCTGCCATTGCCCAGGTTGTACAGGCGCGAGCCCTCGCCCAGCGCCTGAAGCGCCAAAATGTGGGCCTGCGCCAAATCTACCACGTGGATGTAGTCGCGCACCGCGCTGCCATCGGCGGTGTCGTAGTCGCTGCCATACACGCTGATCGACTCACGCTGGCCGAGCGCGACGCGCAGAATGAGCGGGATCAGGTGGGTTTCGGGGTCATGATCTTCTCCCTGCGCGCCCCACGCCCCCGCCGCGTTAAAGTAGCGGAGCACCGCGTAGCGCATCCCATGAATCTGGTCGAACCAATCGAGCATCTGCTCGATCATCAGCTTGGAGCGCCCGTAGGGGTTGATCGGCTCCTTCGGCATCCCCTCGTGGATCGGCACCTCGTCGGGCATGCCAAAGACCGCCGCCGTGCTGCTGAACACAAAGCGTTTGACCCCGTGCTGGAGCATCGTTTCCAGCAGGTTCAGCGTGTAGCAAACATTGTTGCGAAAATATTTTTCCGGCTTCTGCATCGACTCGCCCACCAGCGACGCGGCGGCAAAGTGCATCACCGCGTCGGGCGCGTGGGTAGAAAAAAGCGCGTCGAGCGCCGCCGCGTCGGCCAGGTCCACCTCCTCGAAGCTCGCCCCTTCCGGCACCGCGCCACGATGGCCCATCACCAAATTATCCAACACTACCACATCGTGGCCCGCGCGCAGCAACTCCGCTGCGGTCACGCTGCCGATGTAGCCAGCCCCCCCTACCACAAAAACTTTCATGAAAACTCTCGCTTTACGTTTGTTTGAAACCAGGCTCCATTGTAGCCGTGAAAGCGGATTATGTCAGCATTTTCGCACGCGGGCGAGCGCTTCTGGCGCGGCGCGGTGGTAGAATTATTGGAGAGCGCGCCCGTCGGGGTGAGGGGGTGATGAAGGTGAGGGGGTGATGGAGGTGAGGGGGTGATGAAGGTGAGGGGGTGATGAAGGTGAGGGGGTGAGGGGGTGATGAAGGTGAGGGGGTGAGAGTTGGGGGCATGGGCGTTTGTCTGCCTGTCGGGCTTGGAGCAGGGACGCAAGATTTTGCGTCGCTACCAGAGTGCCCATTTTAAACTCCTTGGCGTCCTTGGCGTCTTGGCGGTTAAAATCTGTTGTAAGTCCTACCTGCCATAATGGAAAGAGAGAGATGCTGTGGAAACCGAGTTGATTCGTGCGGCGACGTATATTCGCGCCTCGTACGAGGAGGTGTGGAAGGCGCTGACGCGCCCGGACCGTCAGGGCAGTTGGTACGTGGCTCCCTGCCTGGCGTTTGGTTGGGAGGAGGGGGAGCGGGTCGCGTGGGGCCAGCCGGGTGCCCCCACCATCGAGGGGGAGCTGACGGCGTGGGAACCTGCCATCGCCTTCGCGCACACCTTCGAGTTCACCCGCTTCGACGAGCCGCAAAGCTTTGTGGAGTGGCAGATTCACCCACAGGGCGAGGTGGTCTGGGTGGAGGTGAAGCACCATTTCACGGAGGAGGCCCCAGAGACCCAGGCGATCGTCACCGATGGCTGGACGGTGGTGCTCGCGCGGCTGAAAACCCTGCTGGAAACCGGCGACCCGATGCCCTGGCCGGAGTGGGAGGAGGAGGCTGGTGGAGTTGTGAGGGGGTGAGGGGTGGATGAGGGGGTGATGAAGGTGAGGGGGTGAGATCTTGCCGTTAGCGTACCTAGAGGTGGGTTCCCGCGTGCGGGTACGTCCGTCGTCGGTCGTCGGTCGTCCGTCGTCCGTCGTCGGTCGTCGGTCGTCGGTCGTCCGTCGTCCCAAAGCAACCCGCGCGCCTGCGCTGCCGTACAGGGGAGCAACCAGGGCGGGCCAATGACGTCCCGCCCTGGCCCTGACGTTCGCCATTGCAAGGAGAGCCGACCATGACCCTTACCGATTCGCTGCCGATTCGCCACAAACTGGTAAACCTGTCCCCGCGCGCCTACGAGCACCCCGCCGACCGCGCGGCGACCGCCGCACTGCGCGCCATCCCTGGCATGGACGCGATCATCGCGCGCCTGACCGAGATGCAGTACGAGCGCGCCTTTCGCCAGCTCTACCTCGCCAACTCGGTGAAGATTGGCCCCGAGCAGCTTCCGCACATCTGGGACAGCTACCTGCACGTGCTGGACACGCTCGACATCTCAGAACAATATGACCTCTACATCACGCAGACCCCCATCGCCAACGCCTTTGTGATGGGCGTCGCCAAGCCGATGATCGTGATCAACAGCGGCATCGTGGGGCTGCTGAACCCCAACGAGTTGGAAGCGGTGCTGGCGCACGAGGTGGGGCACATCCTGTCCGGCCACGTCGCGTACCGCACCGCGCTGCTCATCCTCGTCGCGCTGGGGGAGTTGAGCCTGCCGGGGCTGGCGGGCCTGCCGATCATGGCGATCCGCCTCGCGCTGCTGGAGTGGTACCGCGCCGCCGAGCTGAGCGCCGACCGCGCCGCGACGCTCGTGGTGCGCGACCCGCTGATCTTTTGCCGCGCGATGATGCACCTGGCGGGTGGCCCCGCCGCGCAGCATCTCAACCTGGACGCTTTCATCCAGCAGGCGCAGGCGTACGAGGCTGAGGAGGATGGGATGGATAAGGGGCTACGCTTCTTCCTTGAACTCGGTGTCTCCCATCCCTTTCCGGTGCGCCGCGTTTCCGAGCTAATGAAATGGGTGCAGGGTGGCGACTTTGATCGCATCATCCGGGGCGAGTACCCCCGCCGCGACGAGAAGGCCGACCCGCGCCAGGATATGGCCGACGCCGCCGACTTTTACCGTCAGCGCTTCGCGGGGCTGATGGGCGGCGTGGGCGAGGGGATGCGCGATTGGGGCCAGCAGGCGAACGAGTGGCTACGGGGCAAAAGCACGCCCGCCAGTTGAGCCTACCTTGGCTGCCATTGCGCGGCCACATTGTATTCCATGCAGGAGGGGCAAGAGGCTATACTTGCCCCTCCTGCTCGTTCGCCCTGGCTGCTGGGCTCTGGTGTGATTGACGCCCTTGGGCAATCGGTTACACTGATTCCATGTTGGATTTTTCTTTATCAGAAAGATGATTATGAATGACGACTCGCTAGCCTTTCTCAAGAAGCTCTTGACGACCCCCAGCCCCACAGGTTTTGAGGTGGCGGGGCAGCGCGTCTGGCGCGATTACGTGGTAGCCTTTGCCGACAGCGTCGAGAGCGATGCGTATGGCAATGTCTATGCAACGGTCAATCCCGCTGGCAGCCCGACGATCATGCTCACCGGCCATGCCGACGAGATCGGCTTCATGGTCAGCCACATCAACGATGAGGGCTTCCTCTACTACAAACCCATCGGGGGGCACGACCCCTCGCTGGCGCGCGGGCGGCGCGTGCTCATCCACAACGAGCAGGGGGTGGTGCGCGGCGTGACCGGCGCGCCGGTCGCCCACCTGCAGGAGCGGGGCGCGGAGCCAAAAGCGCTGAAACACCATGACAACTTCATCGATATCGGCGTCACCTCGCGCGAGGAGGCCGAGGCGCTGGTGGGGATCGGCGATCCGATCACCTACGTGGACGATTTTGAAATGCTGCGCGACGAGGTAGCGGTGGCACGCGCCTTCGACAACCGTATCGGCACCTTTAGCGTGGCGGAGGCGCTGCGCTTCGTCGCTGCGAAGCGCGAGGGGCTCCAGGCCAAGGTGGTAGCCGTCTCGACGGTGATGGAAGAGAGCGGCGGGCACGGCGCGAAGATGGCCGCACAGCGGCTCCGCCCCGATGTGGCCCTCGTTACGGATGTGACGCACGCGATCGACTCGCCGGGCCTCTCCAAAGAGCAGCATGGCAGCGTGAAGCTGGGCAAGGGCCCGGTCATCACGCACAGCGCAGGGGTGCACCCGATGGTGCGACGCCGCCTGGTACAGGTCGCACGGGCACATGAGATTCCCCTGCAACATGAAGCCTCACCCAACTACACCGCCACCGACCTGGATGACATTTTCGTGTCGAGCGGCGGGGTGCCCACCGCGCTCCTCTCCCTGCCGAACCGCTACATGCACACCGCCGTCGAGATGATCCACCTGCGGGATTTGGAGCAGATGATCCATCTGATGAGCGAGTTTGCGCTCGATGTGGCGGCGGGCGAGCGCTTCGCCGTGGAGCTTTGAGCGACGACGACCGACGACCGACGACCGACGACGGATAACCGCCAGGACGCCAAGGATACGCCAAGGATCTATTTTGGTGTTCCGTCAAACGGAACAATGAGGATACTTCCGACGCCGCGTAGGTGCGTAGGGGTAGAAGGCACGTCAGCACGCTTGGCAGCATATCTCGTCCTTCTCCGTCGTCCTCTGTGCTCTCTGTGTTCTCTGTGGTTCAAGCCGTTGTCCGTCGTCCGTCGTCCGTCGTCCGTCGTCGGTCGTCGTCCCCCAGCGGCCCGCCTCCTGCTTGCGCGGCTCCGACACCGTCCACGCACCGTTTGGGAGAAAAAGGACGAAGGAACCGGAGCAACACGAGCTGATCGCCAATTTTATGCTGCCCCTTGCGCTCATCCTGGGGCTGGCCCTGCTGCTCAGCCTGGACTCGGGGCCGGTGAGCAGCGAATCACCCGAACTCGGCCTCCTCGATCATTGGTTGAACCTGGCGGTTGGCTACCTGTCGGCTCTGGCGGAGCTGGCGGCGGCGGGGATCATCGGCATCGCCGTGGTGAAAACCATCTGGCTCTTTTTCCGCAATTTCTTTTCCCCGCTGGAGGGGCGGCTGGACCGCGCGAGCGACATCCGCCTCGAACTGAGCCGCGCGCTCGTCGTGGGGCTAGAATTCACCCTCGCGAGCGACATCCTCCAACCCACCGTGTCCCCCTCGCGCCGCGATATCATCACGCTGGGCGCGACGGTCCTGCTCCGAACGCTGCTCACCTAACTGCTGGAGCGCGAAATTCACTCGGTGGAGCAGCGGCGCGAGAACAGAACGAAACGCGGCGAGCCAGACTATAGCGGTTGACGTGGGGGCTCGCCGCAAGGTACTCTTTGAAGGAGACCCTTCAGCCTGCAGCTGGCCTGTCCCATGAGGGCCAGCCGTCGTATGGTCCCCACCCGTTACCTTCAAAGGAGCTTCTCTTGATCTGGCTAAAACGAATCGCGGTGGGGGCTGGCGTCCTGTTGCTGCTCGCGTTGCTTGTTCTGGTGGGCAGCATCGTCACGGATGGGCTGGTGGGCGAAGGTCGGGTCGCCGCTCTGAGCAACACCCAGATCCCGCAGCTAGAGGGGCCAGCCGTTTCGGCCTACGTGGCCCGCCCCGACGGCGCGGGACCCTTTCCCGCGGTCATCATGATCCATGAGTGGTGGGGGCTCCAATCGGAAATCGTCGGCAAGGCGGAGGCGCTCGCCGATGAGGGGTACGTCGTGATTGCGCCCGACACCTATCGCGGAGCCTCCACCCAGTGGATTCCTCGCGCGCTCTACCAATCGATCCGCACGCCACAGCCCCGTGTGGACCAGGATCTCGATGCGGTCTACCGGTGGCTCACCCAGCAGACCGACGTGGACGCTGACAGGATTGCTATCATGGGCTTCTGCTACGGGGGCGGCAAGTCACTCCGCTACAGCCTGCACAACGAGGAGATCGCGGGCACGGTAGTCTTTTACGGCTCGCCGATCAGCGACCCCGCCGTGCTGCAAGAGTTGCCTGCGCCGCTTCTGGGTATCTTCGGCACGGCGGACCAGCAGATCCCGGTGGAGGAGGTGCGCGCCTTCGACGCGGCGCTGGAGGAGGCAGGGGTGCCCCACCAGGTCACGCTGTACGAGGGGCAGCCTCATGCCTTTGTGGGTAGCATCGAAGAGGTGCGGCAGGGCGGGGCAGAAGGCGAGGCATGGAGCGAGTTGCTCGCCTTTCTGGACAGCACGCTCCGATGAGCCGCCGCGACCTGCTGCTGCGCCTGTTTGATCTGCTTTACACCCGCTTCGCCTGGGCCTACGACCTGGCGGGGTGGCTCGTCAGCGCGGGGCTCTGGTATCGCTGGGCGGAGCAGGTGCTCCCCCATGTGAGCGCGGGGCCGGTGCTGGAGGTCGGCTTCGGGCGCGGGCACCTGCTGCGCCGGTTGGCCGCGCGGGGCGTGGGGGTCATCGGCGTGGACTGGTCGCCCCAGATGGTCCAGCATGCCGCCGCCTTCGGGCTCCCCGCCCTGCGCGGCGACGGGCGCGCGCTCCCCTTCCCCGACGCGCACTTTGCCACCCTGATCACCACCTTCCCCGCTCCCTACGTGCTGGAGCCCGCCACCCAGCGCGAGTTTGCGCGCGTGCTGCGCCCCGGCGGGCAGTGGCTCTGGGTGGACGCTCCCGCGTTCCACCCGCTCGCCAGCACGCTACCCGCCAGGGTGCTGAGTTGGGTAGCCTGGGGGCCGCCCGCTGGCGGTGCGGCGGCGCACACCGCGCCGCTCTTCCAGGACCGCAGCGACGGGCAGTTTGCTATCGAGCTTCAGCGCGTGGTCGTTGGCCCCAGCAGCGTCGCGCTTCGCGTCGCGCGGCGGCACTGACGCACGTCCGGCGCTTGTCGGAGAGGTGTTCCCTCCGTATACTTGCTTTTATGGAAAGTAAAGCAGATTTATTTGAATGGCTTACCCCGCGCCTGAACGCACAGGACCAGTTGCGCCTGCTCGACCGCTTTTTGCTGCCGGCGAGCGACGGCTCCGCGCCAGACCCCGCGCTGCTCCTGGCGCGTGCTACCCTACTCCAGGCGGAGGGCCGCGCAGAGGAGGCGGTGGAGACGCTGACCCACATCCCGCAGGAGGCGCAGAGCGACAAATCGCTGGTGCTCCTCATCGAGTGCGCGGTGGCGGCAGGGCAGCGGCTCCCCTTCCGCAAGCTGCTCGACCGCATTCAGAATTGGGACAACGCGGCGCGCGTGCGGCGAATCGTGCGCGCCCTGGCCGCGCTCCCCGAAGAAAACGTGCTGCCCCTGATCGCCCACCTGTGCCACCTGGCCCCCGGCTACGCGCCGCTCGTCTGGCAGATGGTCCGCCCCGTGCTACAGCAGCCGCTCAACCGGTTGGCGCTCGTCCAACTGCTACATGACAACCCCGACGACCCCTCCCGCGTGCTGCTGAAACTGGCCCCCAGCGAGCTTTTCGACTACCTGACCACCGCCGCCGACGCGCGGCAGATGAGCAACGTTTATCTGGACTACGTGGTCGAGGCGGGGATGAGCAGCCCCAGCCCCAGCGGCATCGCGCCCTTTTTTATGGAGTGGATGCGGCGCGGGCTGGAGCGGCAGGAGGCGGTGGAGGTGGAAAAGGTATTGGAGGGGTTCAAGGGCGCGCGGCAGTGGCTCTCGACGGGGCAGCAGGAAAAAGCGCACTTGATGCTGATCCAGGCGCTCAAACGGGTGGGGCTGGCCGAAAAGGCGGTCTGGCTGGCGCTGGAATGCTCCGGCGAAGCGAAGCGCGACAGCGCCTTTGACGAGGCGGAGCGCTGGCTGCGCGAGGCGCGCAACGGGGTCAGCGCCATGCCCGCCCACAGCCGCAGCCCGATGCTGAGCTTCATCAAGGAAGAAGAGAGCAACATCAAGCAGGCGCGCCACGAGTTGGCTTCCTCGTTTGCGCCGCTCTACGGCAGCGACCCGGGGCTCGCGCCGATCTTGAAGCTGTACGGGATCGAGGCGATGGATGCGTTCTGGGTCGATCTGCTGGGGGTGATGCAGGAAAACGAGCACATCGCGCGGCAGCTGATCGCGCGGCTGGAGCAGCTACAGCAGTTCGGCCAGCACTCGGGCTCGGCCAACAGCAACATCCACAGCCTGAACCAGTTGCCGGGCAATGTGTCGCGCATGGAGCTGACGGACAGTGCGCGGCTCGTCTTTAAAAAGGTGGGGCGCACCATCCGCCTGATCGCCCTGTACGCGAACCACGACGCCTACGACGAGGCGCTCAAGCAGCGCTTCGAGCTAATGAATCGGCTGCATTGAGCCACATGTCTACCCCTCGCCCATCTCCTCGCGCAGCAGCGCCGTTTCCTCCTCCAAGTGGCCCGCGCGGGCGCGCAACCACCAGCCATAGCCCAGCACCGGCCCCCAAAAGGCCAGCAGCCCCAGGAGCAGGTAGGGGATGTTCGGGTCGCTCCAATCAATCATCGTTCCCCTCCATCAGTTGCACGCGCAGCTGCTCCACCGCCGCCTCGCGCCGCGCGAGGTGGAGGCGGCGCAGGAGCAGAAAAACAAAAAGCGCCAGGCCGAAGAGCATGCAGACCATCAAGGTCTGGTCCATCGCGGGGGTCAGCGCCATGTCCCCCTTGGCCTCGGGGTTGTCGCCCCCGAAGACTACCGGGTGGATGGTGCGATCCAGGATGCGCGTCGAGAAGTAGACGAGCGGCACGTTGACAAAGGCGAGGATGGCGTAGATCGCGCCGTAGCGGGCACGCCGCCCCGGATCGTCGATGGCCCCGCGCAGCATCGTGTAGCCGACGTAGGTCAGCAGCAGGATCGTCACCGTGGTCAGGCGCGGGTCCCAGGTCCACCAGGTATTCCACACGGGGCGCGCCCAGATCGCGCCGGTTACCGTGCCGATGAACGACGCCAGAATCCCCACCTCGACGCTCGCCAGCCCCCAGCGGTCCCAGAGCGGGTTGCTGGTGCGCAGGTAGGCAATGCCCGCGACGAAGGCTACAAAAAAGAGCAGGAAGCTCGCGATGTTGGCGGGCAGGTGGAAAAAGAAGATGCGGTACACGTCGCCCATCGTCGCCTCGGCAGGGGCGTAAAAGAGCGCCATCCAGAGTGCCAGCGCCCCGCCGGGCAGCAGCGCGTAGCCCAGCCAACGCGTGATCGCCCCGAGTCGATCGCGCGTCTCGCTCGCGGGGAGCGCTAGGGGGGTGGGTTGGGTGATTGCCATGGGTGCCTCGTGGATTTCGGATTTCGGATTTCGGATTTCGGATTTCAGATTGCGGATTGCGGGTTGTGAGTTATGGAGTGGGGGTTGAAGGGGGCTCTGAGCGGGGATAGCGACCACGGACTCGCGCAGCGGGACATGCGGCTGGCCCTAGGTGTCCAAAGGGTGTCCGCGCCCACCGGCGCGGATGTTCGCAACCCGCTCACCCGCTCACCCACTCACCCACTCACCCACTCACCCACTCACCCACTCACCCACTCACCCATGCCCCATTCACCAAATCATAGCATGATGCGCCGCGCGGCGTCACTCCTCCAGCACAAAGTCGAAGAGGAGCAGGGACAGGGTGAGGAAGATGGCGTCAAAGGCGACGAGGAGCCAGATGGAGGAAGCGGCCTCCTCCCAGAAGCGCCCGCCGTGGAGCGCGGCCCCCGTCGCCTGCACGCTGCCGACCAGCAGCGGGACGACAACGGGCAGCATCATCAGCGGGAGGAGCACGTCGCGCAGGCGGGTGTTGATCGCCATCGCCGCGAAGATGGTACCCGCCGCCGACAGCCCCAAGGTGCCAAGCAGCAGGATGGGCAGCACCGTCAGCGGCAGCGCGACGTTGAAAAGCGCGACCAGCACCGGCAGGGCGAAAAGCTCGATTGCCAGCAGGAAAAGAAAGTTGCCTACCATCTTCCCCAGGTAGATCGCGCTGCGGCTGACGGGGGCCATCATCAGCCCCTCGATGCTGCTCTGCTCCTTTTCGCGCTGGAAGCTGCGGTTCAGGCCGAGCAGGCTCGCGAACAGGAAGGTCACCCACAAAATCCCCGGCACCACGTCGCGCGCGGCGATGGGCGAGAGGTCCAGCGCAAAGTTGAAGATTAGCAGCGAGGTGACCGCGAAAAAGAACATGGCCGACAGCGCCTCGCGCGAGCGCCACTCGGCGAGCAGTTCTTTTCCGATCAGCACGCGCAGCGCGCGCAGAAAGGCTCTGGGGGTCAAACGGGTACCTCGTGGGACGGGGTGAATGGGGCATGAGATGTGACGCCCCGTTCATCTGTCCCCTCTTCAGGATAACACGGGATGGCTCGCGTTGTTCGCTGCACTGAGCTTTCAAGGCGGCGTTTGAACGATGCGCGGCAGGGGGTTATCATTGGGGCGGCGCGACAGCCAGCATGACGCCCCCGCGCAGGATGATACATGGGGAGGGGCGAGCTTCAAAAAGCCAGGGCCTCCCGTTCATCTGGGAGGTGCCCGATGGGTCGAGCACGAAAGATCGCGAGAAAGGACGCAACAGATGGACTTCAGCAAGCTACACATCATTAATGTCGCCAAAGATGGGACCTTCGCCAGCAAGGGGCCGGACACCACGCCGCGGGATGTTGACGCGATTTTCGACTATCTGGACGAGAAACGCCTGTCACACCTGCTCCTCTACTTTCACGGTGGCCTCGTGCCGGAGGATCGCATGCGCGCCAGCGCCGAGCAGGGGCTGCTCGCCCCGTACAAGGATGAGGCGCGCACCCACCCGGTCTTCTGGATCTGGGAAACCGACCTGCCGCGCGTGCTTTCCGATAACCTGCACGAGATTGGGCAGGACACCGTGTACCGCCGCGTCTTCGATGCGGTCGCGCGGGTGGTCGGCTCGAAGCTGCGCGACACGGGGCCGATTAGCTTTGAGCCGGGGGTGGGAGAGGAGACCCTACTGGACACGCTGCCGCCCGAGCCCAGCGTGGCGGTGGGGCCGGTAAGCGCCGAGGATGAGGCGGAGCTGGAAACGATCCTGGCGGGCGACCAGCTCTTTCTGGACGAGGTGGACGCCATCGCGGCGGCGCAGGAGGCATCGCCCAGCTTCGACATCGGCGATGGCGACGGGTCGCGCCCGGCGGGCACGCGGCTCTCGCCCGAGGTGCTGGGCGAGATGCAGCAGGGCGACGACTCGGTTTCCTTTGGGCTACCGCTGGGGCTCTCCTTCCCGCAGAGCGTGCTGGTCGGCGGGGCGGTCGGCATCCTGCGCCGCGTGGTGGCGCGCCTGCGCGATGGCACCCATCATGGCACGCATGCCACCATCTCCGAGGAGATTTTGCGCGCGCTCTTTATCGGCCCGGCAGCCGCCGAGATTTGGAAGCAGATGAAACGCGACGCCCACCAGGCGTTCGACGACAACCACGGGCTGTCGGGCCAGGCGTTGCACGGGGGCACCTACTTCCTCGAAACGCTGCGCGCCTACGTTGCGCGCCACCCCGAGCTAAAAGTGTCGCTCGTGGGGCACAGCGCGGGCTCCATCTACATCAGCGAGATGCTGCTGAAGGCGGCGGCGATGCTCCCCGGCTTTAAGTTCCACCAGATCGTCTTCCTCGCGCCTGGGGTGGATTTTGAGCTTTTCAAACGGGCGGTGGTCGATCAGCCTGAGATGTACCGCGCCTTCCGCATGTTCGCGCTCAGCGACGAGTTGGAAAAGAAGGACATCCTGATCCGCTTCAACCTGCCGCCGGACGGCGCGGGGGCGCAGCGGCTGGTGGAGTTGGGTGGCGTATATCCCTCCTCGCTGCTCTACTTTGTGTCGGGCCTGCTGGAAGAGAAGCCCGACGAGCCCATCGTCGGCATGCAGCGCTTCTTCCGCGAGCCGGGCGCATCGCCCCATCAGGGCGCGGTGGCCGATGCGGTGCGCGATTTCATGGCGGCGCAGGACATCGTCGTGTGGTCGGCGGGGCGGGAGAAAGGGAACCCTGCCCCCGGCCTCGCCTGCTGGGCCGAGTCGCACGGCGGCTTTGGCGACGAGCCCAAAACTCTGGAAAGCATCGTCTGCCTGCTCACCGCGTGACACGCCGCCCAAACCCGTCGGCACGGGTAGAGGCGCAAGATTTTGCGTCTCTACCACCGTTGGCAGCTACCCTTTGCATGGCAATTGGATTATCATTTCTTCCATGAAAGTAAAGGAATTAATCAAGCAACTTGAAGACGAGGGTTGGTATTTGGCACGGACTAGAGGAAGTCATCGCCAATTTAAGCATCCAACTAAATCTGGGACCGTTACAGTTTCAGGCAAACCTAGCCTTGATGTGCCTCCCGGAACCATGAACAGTATTTTGAAGCAGGCAGGCCTAAAATAGCACAAGGACTCCACGCCATGAAGTACGCAGTAATTATTGAAAAAGGGGAAGGCAGCTTCGGGGCGCATGTGCCAGACTTGCCCGGCTGTGTCGCCGTTGCGGATACCCGAGAGGAAGTGGTAGCGCTCATTCAGGAAGCTATCGAATTCCACCTTGAAGGCCTACGAGAAGAGGGACTCCCCTTGCCTGCGCCCTCGTCGAGCATCGAATATATTGAGGTGCGCGCCGCCTAACGCGTATTCGCGCCCTACGTGACAATCCTCAGGCAACATACGTATCAGGGAGGGTCCATGCGCATCCAAAGGCTTACCGCTGACGACCGCAAGCAGGCGCGGGCAACCTTCGCCATGATGGCCCAGGTGTTCGGCGAGGGGGGCGAGCCGCTGAGCGATTCCTACCTGGATCGCCTGCTGGGCCGCGCCGACTTCTGGGCGCTCGCCGCGCTGGCGGGCGACGAGATCGTCGGCGGGCTCACCGCGCACACCCTGCCCATGACACGCAGCGAGGGGGCCGAGCTGTTCATCTACGATCTGGCGGTGCGCGAGGCGTATCAGCGGCAGGGGGTCGGGCGGCAGCTCATCGCCGCCCTGCGTGACGCCGCTGCCGCCGCTGGCATCCTCGTGGTATTCGTCCCTGCCGACAACGAGGACACCCACGCCCTCGACTTTTACCGCGCCCTGGGCGGCGAGCCCGCCCCCGTCACCTTCTTCACCTTCACAACCTAGTGAATGGTGAATGGGCGCTGCCCCGTTCGCTCCGCCCCCATCCGCCCTCCGCCTCCGCGCCTCTGCGCCTTTGCGTTACGTCGTTCTCCGTTGCCGTTCATTCCGCATTCCGCATTCCGCATTCCGCATTCCCAGATTGCCTCCACTTCCATCCCTTTGTATAATTCAATTCTCCCCTATGAAAACGGTTTCGCTCACGCCTGAGGCGGGCCTAGCCACCCCGCGCCCCTGGCCGCGTGACGCACCGCTACCCCTGCGTATCAAGCCTACCCACAACCCACCTATTCATCCAATGGAGGACAATGCATGCAGATCGAGGGCGACTACATCTTCCACGCTCCCCGCGAGATGGTTTATGAGCTGTTGCAGGACCCCGACGCGCTGGCCCAGGCAATGCCCGGCGCTACCACGCTGACCAAAATGGCCGAGGACAGCTATGAGGCGCAGGTGGATGTCAAGGTGGGCGCGGTGGGTGGCACCTTTGGCGGCAACGTGAAGGTGAGCGAGCAGCGCTTCCCCGAGCACTTCGTGCTGCTGGTGGAGGGGAACGGCGCGGCTGGCTTCATGAAAGGCGAGGGCACCGTGGACCTGGAAGAGGTGCCCGAGGGCACCCGCATCCGCTACGCGGGCACGACGCAGGTCGGCGGGCGCATCGCGCAGGTGGGCCAGCGCCTGGTCCAGTCGGTTGCGCGCAAGATGATCGCGCAGGGACTACAATCGTTGGAAGAGCAACTTCAGGCACAGCAGGACGCGCAGGTTGAAGGAGGTGAGACGAATTAGATAGAGATAGAGATAGAGATACAGGTTGCAGGTTGTAACCGGTCTTTACCTCTAGCTGTTAACAAGCATACGACGGGGAAAAGGATCAAGGGATGGCGGATGGTCCTTCCCGCTTCTGGCGACGATGCTTTCAAGACCCATTCACAGTGAGGTGACAGGTATGCAGGTAACGCTGACGGTCAACGGCAAATCGCACACGGTGGACGTCGAGCCGCGTTTATTGTTGGTGGATCTCATTCGGGATCGGCTCGGCTTGACCGGCACCAACATCGGCTGCGACACGAGCCAGTGCGGCGCGTGTACGGTCCACATGAACGGCAAGGCGGTCAAGTCCTGCACGGTGCTGGGCGTGCAGGCGGACGGCGCGGAAATCAAGACGATCGAGGGGCTCGCCACCAACGGGCAACTGCACCCGATGCAGACGGCATTCTGGGAGCAGCACGGCCTGCAATGCGGCTACTGCACCCCCGGCATGATCATGGCGGCGGTCAAGCTGGTGGAAAACGGGCTGACGGGCAGCGAGGACGAAATTCGGCACGGGCTGGAAGGCAACCTATGCCGCTGCACCGGCTACCAAAACATCGTCAAGGCGGTCCAGCAGGCCGCGGGCGAGATGCAGGGAGGGGCATAATGGCTCAGATGATTGGCGCATCGGTCAAACGTCGGGAAGACCCCCGCTTTCTCCAGGGCAAGGGGCGCTACGTTGCCAACCTGCAAATCCCCAACATGGCGCACGTGGCGATTTTGCGCAGCCCCCACGCGCACGCGCGCATCCTCAGCATCGACACCTCCAAGGCCCAGGCGATGGAGGGGGTCATCGCGGTGTACACGGGGCAGGACTTGATTGACGGCGGCGTGGGCAAGCTGCCCTGCGGCTGGAACGTGCCGGACATCAAGGTGCCGGACCGCTGGCCGCTGATGCCCGACATGGTGCGCCACGTGGGCGACGGGGTCGTGGCGGTGGTGGCGGAATCGCGCTACATCGCCGAGGACGCGCTGGAAGCGATCGTGGTGGAGTACGAGCCGCTGCCCGCGGCGATGGACGCCCGCAAGACGACAGCGGACGGGGTCGCGCAGCTTCACGAGGGGATCGAGCACAACATCTCCTACACGTGGGCGCTGGGCGACAAGGACGCTATGGAAAAAGCGTTCGCCGAGGCGGACCACGTGGTCGATCTGGAGTTGGTCAACCAGCGGCTCATCCCGAACGCGATGGAGCCGCGCGCCGCCGTCGCGCAGTGGGATGCCTCCAAGGAAGAGATGACCGTTTGGACGACGAGCCAGAACCCCCACCCGATCCGCCTGCTGCTGAGCGCCTTCACCCTCGGCATCCCCGAGCAGAAGCTGCGCGTCATTTCCCCCGACGTGGGCGGCGGCTTCGGCTCCAAGATTTTCCACTACCCCGAAGAAGTGATCATCCCCTGGATCTCGCGCGAGATCAACCGCCCCGTGAAGTGGGTGTCGACCCGCTCCGAGAGCTACCTCACCGACTCGCAGGGGCGCGACCACGTCACCAACGCGCGGCTCGCGCTCAAAAAGGACGGGACGATCACCGGCCTGAGCGTGCAGACCTGGGCGGACCAGGGCGCGTACCTCTCCACCTTCGCCCCGCTCATCCCCACCGCCTTCTACATCTGCCTGCTCTCCGGCCTGTACAAGATTCCGGGCATCTGGGGCGAGGTGTGGGGTACCCTGACCAACACCGTGCCGGTGGATGCCTATCGCGGCGCGGGCCGCCCCGAGGCGGCCTACGTGGTCGAGCGGCTGGTGGACATGGCGGCGCACGACCTGGGGATGGACCCCATCGAGCTGCGCCGCAAAAACTTCATCCCGGCGGATGAGTTCCCCTACCAGACCCCGGTCGCGATGCTGTACGACAGCGGCGACTACCACAAGCTCTTCGACACGATGGTCCAGGCGGCCAACTACGAGCAGTTGAAGCGCGATCAGGAAGCGGCGCGCCAGGAAGGGCGGCTCGTCGGGATTGGGATTTCCGGCTGCATCGAGGCGAGCGGCCCCGCGCCCTCCAAGGTGGCGGGCTCGCTCGGCTCGGCGGTGGGCTTCTGGGAAAGCGCCATCGTGCGCGTGCACCCCACCGGCAAGGTCAGCGTGATGACCGGCTCGCACTCGCACGGGCAGGGGCACGAGACCACCTTCGCGCAGATCGTAGCGGACGAGTTGGGCATCGGCATGGGCGACATCGACATCGTCCACGGCGACACCAACACCGTCCCCTTTGGGATGGGCACCTACGGCAGCCGCAGCGCCAGCGTCGGCGGCAGCGCCATCGTCACAGCGGCGCGCAAGGTGCGCGACAAGGTGAAGAAGATCGCCGCGCACCAGTTGGAAGCGGACGAGGAGGATATCGTCTATGACCGCGCGACTGGCAAGATTCACGTCAAGGGCGCGCCCGACCAGGGCAAGGGCTTCGGCGAGTTGGCCTTCGCGGCCTACACTGCGCACAACCTGCCGGACGGGCTGGAGCCTGGGCTGGAAGAAAGCGCCTTTTACGATCCCGCCAACTTCACCTTCCCCAACAGCTGCCACCTGGCGCAGGTCGAGATCGACCGCGAGACCGGCGAGGTGCGGGTGACCAAGTACGTGGCGGTGGACGACGTGGGCAACGTCATCAACCCGATGATCGTCGAGGGGCAGATCGTGGGCGGCATCGTGCAGGGCATCGGCCAGGCGCTGGTGGAGCACGCCATCTATGACGAGAGCGGGCAGCTGCTGAGCGGCTCGATGATGGACTACGCGGTGCCGAAGGCTACCCTCTTCCCGCACTTCGAGGTGGGGCGCACCGAGACCCCCTCGCCGCACAACCCGCTCGGCGTCAAGGGCGCGGGCGAGATGGGCACCATCGCCGCCACCGTTGCGGTCAGCAACGCGGTCATCAACGCGCTCCAGCCGCTGGGGATCACCCACCTGGACATGCCCTTCACCGCGCCGAAGCTCTGGCACGCCATCAACGGGATCGACCACGGGAATGGGAGCGACAGCGGCGGCGGCAACGGCCCGCGCAATTGGGAAGAGCGACAGCAACAGGGGTAAGAAGGATATTGGGTATTAGGTATTGGGGATTAGGTAGTTACACGTATATCCAATACCCAATATCTAATATCTATTACCTACTACCCAATAACACTTAGGAGAAGCTATGTACCCAGCTAAGTTTGACTACTACCGCGCGAGCAGCGTGGAAGAGGCGGTGTCGCTCCTCCAGCAGCATCAGGGGGCGAAGGTGTTGGCGGGCGGGCACAGCCTGCTGCCGATGATGAAGCTGCGCCTGGCCGAGCCGTCGGTGCTGGTGGACATCGGGCGCGTGGACGATCTGCGCGGCATCCGCCACACCGGCGATGGCTCCGTGACGATTGGCGCGCTGACAACCTATGTCGAGATCGCCAATGACGAGACGCTGCGCGGCAACGCGGCCTTCGGCGCGCTCGTCGATGCCTGCGCGCTGATCGGGGACGTGCAGGTGCGCAACCGTGGCACCATCGGGGGCAACCTGTCGCACAACGACCCCGCCTCCGACCTGCCCGCCGTCGCGCTCGCGCTCGACGCGACGTTGGAGCTCGTGGGGCCGGACGGCGAGCGCTCGGTGCCCGCGTCGGAGTTCCTGACCGGCCTGATGGAAACCGCGCTCGGCCCCGGCGAGTTGCTGCGCGCCGTGACCTTCAGCGGGCTGGACGGGTCGAGCGCCTACGAGAAGTTTGAGAACCCGGCCAGCGGCTACGCGATCTGCGGGGTCGCGGCGTACCTGGGCAGCGGCGGGCCGCGCGTGGCGGTGAACGGCGCGTTGGACTACGCGCGCCGCCTGAGCGGGGTCGAATCGGCGCTCGGCGAGGGCGACGACAGTGCCGCCGCCGCGCATGCCACCGACGGGCTCAACGAGTGGGACTATCATGGGCGACATCCACGCCGACGCGGACTACCGCGCCCACCTGATGCAGGTGCTCACGCGCCGCGCGCTGGAAAAGGCGCGCTCGCGCGGGTAGAGGATAGCGATACGGGACCGGGGCGGCCCAGGTGGGGTGGGCCGCCCCTGGTGTGGGTAAAGTTTTCATGGAGGAACATAACTCCTAGTAATTACTTGCTTGGATAGGTGAGACAGGAAAAATTCGCAACTTGTTAGTAAAGGTAAAGGTAAAATGCGATTAGTAACAGAGTACTTAGTTATTATTGAGAAGAAAAGCTCCGCCGCGTTTTTCGTTTATGTGATGACATTAAATCCTTCAACAAACTACTGGAGACGGAGGAAGAAGTCAAAATAGATAGAAATAACATTGTACTCGGAAACAAATTAACCTGTAGTTATGATGTGAAGACGGGGTCTGTAGAAGGAAAAGATCAAAGATATTTCTACGTGCGTCTAGGTTTTTCAGGGGAAGAGAAAGATATAGAATTATTTGTAGAGTTGAATCGGACTTTTAAAGACATTATCCATCAGGCGGGCGAGCAGCCTGAAACCCTATGGAGCGACATTTCATTGTTCTATTCTCAACTATCTTATCCTTATATACATCGAATCGAAAATTTGATGCGCAAATTAATCACGTATTTCATGTTAACTACTGTAGGCAGAGAATGGTTCGATGAGGCTTCTCCTAACGCAGTAAAGGACATTGTTGATAAAAGCAAGCGCAAACAACAGTATTTAGACGCACTCTATCAAGTAGATTTTATTCATCTGGGTGATTTTCTATTTAAAAAATATCAAACGAAAAATATTTCAGAATTTTATGAGAAGTTAGATAATGCAAAGAATTTACAGGAGTTTACATTAGAGGAGCTTCAAGGATTTCGAGCATGGTCAAATTGGGACCGATACTTTTCAGGAGTAGTCGAATGTGAAGGCGCTTATCTTGACAAAAGATGGAAGAGACTGTATGAACTTCGCTGCATGGTTTCGCATAACACTATTATTGGCAAAAGTGAATATGATGATATTGTGCGTTTATTTGAAGAGGTCTCTACTCCACCTGCAGGCCGCTCTTGATAATTTAAATAAGGTTCAGATACCACAAGAGGATAAGGAACAAGTAGTAGAAAATGTAGTTAGCAACTTGAGCTCCTATCTTGGGAGAATCCATTACAAAATGGCATACTTTCGAATCGGTTTTAGAAAAATTAGTAGACACTCTAGATGCAACAATCATTGATTTAAACGCAC
This sequence comes from uncultured Chloroflexia bacterium, assembly GCA_963845765.1. Lineage (GTDB taxonomy): Bacteria > Chloroflexota > Anaerolineae > Ardenticatenales > Ardenticatenaceae > CAWJTI01. Next base: position 218,759 of record CAWJTI010000007.1, on the reverse strand, counting down.
GTACAACAACTCCAATGCTATTGCTACGTGTGTTGCATGAGACTAAAACAATCGATGACATTTTGGTTGAAGAAGCAAAGTCACTTATTGAATTTCGCAATATATTAGTTCACAACCCGTCTGGAGTACATCGATCAGCGAGACGTCAGTAATCATACTCATCGGATGGAGTATTTAATTTCTCAACTACAGACGTTAGCTAAACCAGCATCTTTCCACATGGAGGTGCGTCGAAAAAAAGTAGGAACTTACTTAGGTCATAAGTTTCAAAGACACAGTAAAACCAGTTACACAGCACAGGAAGGCAGAGGTTGCTCTTACATGTGCTGTTTCTAAAGCACATGAACGCAGCAATCAACCTTATTATTGGTTTGCCTTTCATGACTATCATATGGAATTTTTGTCAGAAGCAGAAGTTGGATATGCTGCATTTGGATGTGGCTCGGATGAGATCGTAGTCCTACTCCCTTTTGACCAAATTTCGCACTATCTATATCACATGAATGTCACCGAAAAGAACGGTAGACATTACTCTCATGTACGTATAGAAAAAGATGGCGAAAAATTGGTGCTTCGTCTTATAGGTATGGACCCGATCGATATAACAACCTATATTATCCCAGAAATAAATGTTTAATTCTACAGTTATAATCTACCGAATCTGATACCAATTCGGAATGTGCACCTCGCAATAGCATTGTCATTCCGAATGGTGCTCAACGGAATAAGGAATCTCAGCAAGGCCAATCCAAGGTGACATCCTCCCCTTCGGTCGGAATGACATAGCTGTTACATTGCCACACTTTCAAGCAGAATTGGTACCAGATGCTAGAGTAGCGTAAAGCAAAGCCATGAGGACAACCCACCCACGCTCTAGACCATCACATTGAAATGTCCCTTGACGCGCGGGCGGGAAGCCTCGAATCGCAGGTCGGCGCATCACGGTGACCCACATTGTGATTTGGCGTGCGTGGTTAGGGGAGCATGCCGACAGCATCGCGGCGAACCATGATCTAACCCTCGCGGATGGCTATGCCGCCCTTGCTCTTAAAGACCACGATGATTGATCAGTTGTTGAATCAGCCTCTCATGCTTGATGGTTTCAGACCCCTAAGGCGAGATGAGATTTATGGAAGACAAGGCGCGATTTGAAAAGTTTACTCGATCCTAACGACGACATGGCATCCGAATACGATTTGGACTATAGCAAGGCTAAACCGAACCGGTTTGCCGAACGGTTGGCGGGGGACCGCACTGTGGTAGTACTTGATCCTGACGTGGCAGCAGTATTCACAAGCACCGAAGCCGTAAACGATTTGTTAAGGGCTGTGATTCGCACGATGTCCCAGCTTCGCCTCAGTGACGACTTGACGCCGCTCTTTGCTTCTCAACGCTCCTGCCTCATCACACCCGTGAAACATCGGTTAAATGAGCTGAGGCGGGACAAGCATCCTTCGTCCACACCTCCCACCGCCCTGAGAGCCAACCCTGCTAGATTCCATTGATGCCATCCAGGACGCGCTCCTCGCCCACGACTATGTGGCGGAGCGCGCCCTGGCGACGACGATCCTGCTAGTACAGCACGGCGTAAATAGCTCGGTAGTTAGGCGGCGAGAGCCTTGCCCTGGTAGGTCCATTTGAAGGGTTTAGCCATGGACCGGTTATAGTAGTCAATGAAGGCGAGCACCTTGACCCTGAGGTCGTCCACAGAGGTGAAGGAGCCCCGTTTGAGAACTTTACGGGTGAGAATGCTGAGCCAGATTTCGATTTGGTTCATCCAGGAGGCGTGCACGGGCGTGTAGTGAAAGACAATGCGATGGCTGGGGTCGCTCAAGAAGGCGGCGCGCGACTGGCGATTGTGCAGAATCCCTTCCTTGCCTTTGATACCCAGGTCGAGGAGTAGATTAGACTCGTGCGCCACCAGCCGCACCAGCGAGGCGGAGCGATGAATGTCGAGATTATCGACCACAAAATGCCAGCGCGTAACTTGTGGGTCAGTGGCAATGGTGGCTTGAACGTGGGCGAAGAAGTCCGCCTCAGTACGCGTAGGGCCCAGAGAAGGCGCAAAGACCTTGCCGGTGACTACATCCCGATTGAGGATGAAGGAGCTCGTGCCGTGCCGCCGATACTCAAACTCACGTCGTTCGACCTGCCCGACGGCCAAGGGTAAACTTGGATAGAGGCGTTCCAGCGCCTGCACGCCCGTCAGTTCATCGGTGCTCACCACCCGTTCGCCCTGCGCGCTGAGGGCGGGGGCGGCTTGGTACAGCTCACAAATATCGGCCACCTTCGCCGCAAACTGCTCATCGTGCGAGGGGGTCAACCAGTAGCGTATCAAGTGCGGCTGCAAGTCGTTTTTTTTAACAAGCGCGCCGCGTGGCGTGGGGAGATCTGCTCGACAATGCCGCGCTGCTTCAGTTCATCGGCAAGCTCACGCCCAGTCCACTGGCTGATGGGACGACCTGACTTTTCGGGCGCTTCGCAGGCCATCTCGATCAGGTGGCAGACTTGCTCTGCGGTAATCGCGGCGGGGCGGCCGGGGCGGGGCGCATCCTGCAGGCGCGCTGCCACACTCAGATCGGCTAAGGCAATGGCCTCTAAACTCAGCCACCGCTGCCGCCACAGGCGCACCGTATCTATTTCTACCCCTTCCCGGCGAGCAATCTCACTATTGTTCAATCCCGCCGCCGCACGCACAATCAAGCGACCGCGCAGGGCGATTTGCTGCGCCGTGCCATGGCCCCGCACCAACTTTTCCAATTCATGGCGTACCATCTCATCGAGATGCACCTCAGGCGGTTTCGGGCCACGCATCCTCGTCTCCTCTCATCGCTCCCAGCCGTCCCACCGACGGTGGCTTCCCCATTATACTACCGTTTTATTTAGGCCGCACTGTACTAGCGCTCAAGCTGAACAAACCCATCCTGCTGGAAGGCGAGGCGGGGGTCGGCAAGACGCAGGTGGCGAAAACCCTGGCCGAGGTGCTGGGGCGGAAGCTGATCCGCCTGCAATGCTACGAGGGGCTGGACGTCAACACGACGATCTACGAGTGGAACTACCAGCGCCAACTCCTCCAAATTCGCCTGATGGAAGCGTCGGGCGAGGCGGGCAGCGCGGGGCGGCGCGTTGAAGCCGCTTAATTGATGAAGCATAAAATTGTTCTTGTACCGTCTTCACCCGATACTTTGGCATCAACCATATTTTCTTCAAATAGAGAGCTTTTTACCGGGTTGGTCGATAAAGCAAACAGTCTTATGCTGAGGAGGTGACGTTTGCAAACACACAAAATTGCCAAAGTGGTACGGAAAGTGCGACTAGAGGAACAGCCGAGTGACTTTGCGTACTGGCAAGAGCAATCATATCAAGTGCGCTTGGCCGCACTAGAGGAAATTCGGCAAGAGTATCATGAGTGGCGGTATGATTCTGAACCAAGACTTCAAAGAGTTTTTGCTCGCGTTAAACGATAACGTCGTGCGATACCTCGTGGTTGGTGGCTATGCAGTGGCATTACACGGCCATCCACGGTATACCAAGGACATTGATGTGTGGATTGAGCGGACAGAAGAGAACGCCAGCCGCATGGTACAAGCCATCAATGACTTTGGGTTTGGGTCGCTGGGGCTGGAACAGGCGGACTTTCTGGTAGAGGATCAGATCATTCAGTTAGGGTACGCGCCCAGCCGCATCGATATTATAACGGACTTGCCAGGTGTGGAATTTTCCGACAGTTATGACGCACGTGTGCTGGTGGATGTTGAGGGCGTTACCGTTCACTTTATTGATTTGGACAATTTGAAGCGTAACAAGCGAGCGTCAGGTCGCCACCAAGACTTAGCAGATTTGGAAAATTTAGAGTGAATCTCTAGTGTCTAACGACGAGGTGGCAACCGTGTTCACAAGCACCGAAGCCGTAAAGGATTTGTTGGGGGCTGTAAGTCGCACGATGTCCCAGCAATGATTTACGCCTCAGTGACGACTTGGACGCCGCTCTTTGCTTCTCAACGCTCCTGCCTTATCACACCCATGAAACATCGGTTAAATGAGCCGAGGCGGGACAAGCATCCTTCGTCCACACCTCCCACCACCCTGAAAGCGAACCCATGCTAGATTCCATTGATGCCATCCAGGACGCGCTCCTGGCCCACGACTATGTGGCGGAGCGCGCCCTGGCGACGACGATCCTGCTAGCGCTCAAGTTGAACAAGCCCATCCTGCTGGAGGGCGAGGCGGGGGTCGGCAAGACGCAGGTGGCAAAAACCCTGGCCGAGGTGCTGGGGCGGAAGCTGATCCGCCTGCAATGCTACGAGGGGCTGGACGTCAACACGACGATCTACGAGTGGAACTACCAGCGCCAACTCCTCCAAATTCGCCTGATGGAAGCGTCGGGCGAGGCGGGCAGCCACGGCGCGGCGCGCGATGTGTTTGACGAGCGCTTCCTCATCAAGCGCCCCCTCCTCCAGGCCATCGAGTTGGGCGCGGAGGGCAAGCCGCCGGTGCTGCTCATCGACGAGTTGGACCGCGCCGACGAGGAGTTTGAAGCCTTCCTGCTCGAACTGCTCTCCGACTTCCAGATTACCATCCCCGAGATCGGCACCATCCGCGCGGAGCAGCCGCCGCTGGTCATCCTCACCTCCAACCGCACGCGCGAGATTCACGACGCGCTCAAGCGGCGCTGCCTGTACCAGTGGATCGACTACCCCTCCGTCGAGAAAGAGCACGAGATCGTCGCGCTCAAGGTGCCCGGTGCCTCCCAAACCCTGAGCCGCCAGCTGGTCGAGTTCGTCCAGCAGCTGCGCCAGCTCGACCTGTACAAGGTGCCCGGCGTCGCCGAGACGCTGGATTGGGCCAACGCCCTCGTCGCACTCGACCAGTACGACCTCGATGCAAGTACCGTCAACGACACCCTCGGCGTGCTCCTCAAATACCAGGACGACATCGAGCAGGTGCGCGGCAAGGTGGCGGAGGCGCTGTTGGCGCGGAGTGCGGGGTAGGGAGGGTATTAGATATTGGGTATTGGGTATTGGGTATTGGAGGCGGTTTTGTAAAGAAAGGAGGTGGGATGTGGCGATGAGGATGGAGGATTTGCGCGTTTTGCAGGCGGCGGAGAGGGTTGCGGATGGAGTGTGGCGGGAGGTAAGTGGATGGAACGAGTTTGCGCGTGACACCGTAGGGAAGCAGGTGGTGCGGGCTGTGGATTCGATTGGGGCAAATGTGGCTGAAGCATTTGGTCGGTATCATTATGGGGAAAAGTTGCAATTTCTCTATTATGCGCGCGGCAGCTTGTTTGAAACAAAGTATTGGTTGAACCGCTCACAAGCTCGTAATTTGATAAATTCTGACGTACTGGACGACTTCATGCAACAGCTAGCGACGTTGGCACAGCAGCTAAATGGTTTCATCCGAATGGTCAAAAACCAGCGCTCCCCACACTTCTCTAAAACTGTACAAGAGCACGTTACGGACTACACGTGGTTAGAGTTAGAAGATGAGGACGCCTTGGATGATGCCATGAAGTGGCTGGAAAGCCATTCATAAGGCTCCCCGTCACGAACCCTCATGAAAAACACTCCAGACTCAATACCCAATACCCAATACCCAATACCCAATACCCAATACCCCTCCAACCTCCTCCGCCACCTGCTACGCTTTGGGCGGCTGCTGCGTTTGATGGGGGTGACGGTCAATTTGAGTCAGGTGCTGGAGTTGGTGCGCGCGCTGGATGTGGTGCCGATCACGCGGCGCGGGGATTTTTACTTTGCGGCGCGCGCGCTGCTGGTGACGCGCCATGAGGAGTACGGGCTGTTCGATCAGGCGTTCTCGCTCTACTGGCGCGCGCCAGAGCCCTTCAACCCGTACGGGACGCAGCCCAAAAAGAAGAACAAGCCCACCAAGTTGGCGCGCCTGCCCGGCCTGCTCATGGCGAGCGGCGCGCAGGGCGAGGACGAGACGGAGCGCGAGGAGGATTCCCCCTCGTACAGCGCGCTGGAGATGCTGCGCGTCAAAGATTTTTCGGAGATGACCTGGGAAGAGGTCGAGGCGGCCAAAGCAGTGATGGCGACGATGCGCTGGTCGGTCAGTGAGCGCCCGACCCGCCGCGTGCGGCGCGCGGCGCGCGGCCACCAGCTAGAGCTGCGCCATGTCGTGCGCGATAACCTGCGCTTTGGCGGCGAGCCGCTGCTGCTGCGCTGGCGCGAGCGCAAAAGCCGCCCCCGCCCGCTCGTGGTGCTCTGCGACATTAGCGGCTCGATGGAGCGCTACTCGCGGATGCTGCTACACTTTCTCCACGTGCTCAACCACAAGCTGAACCATGTGGAAACCCTGCTCTTCGGCACGCGCCTGACACGCATCACCCACCACCTGCGCCACAAAGATGTGGACCAGGCGCTCGACGAGGTGGGCGCGATCGTGCAGGATTGGTCGGGCGGCACGCGCATCGGCGAGGCGATCAAGACCTTTAACTTTCAATGGGCACGGCGCGTGCTCGGGCGCGGGGCGGTGGTGCTGATCATCAGCGACGGGTGGGATCGGGGCGACGTCACGCTGCTCAGGCGGGAGATGCAGCGGCTGCAACGCTCGGCGCACCGTGTCATCTGGCTCAACCCGCTGCTCGGCTCGGAAAACTACCAGCCGATCCAGCGCGGCATGTCGGCGGCGCTGGATTACGTGGACGATTTCCTCCCCGTCCACAACCTGCGCAGCCTGGAACAGCTCGCCGACGCCCTCGGCAACATCAGCGAGCGCCGCCCGGCGCGCAAGCAAAGAGTGAGATAGTAGATATTGGATATTGGATATTAGGCATTAGATACTGGATATAGAAGATAAGTTTAAGTACCGTTAATATCTAATACCCAATATCTAATACCCAATATCTACTATCTTATCGAAGGAGCAACCCCATGCGGGATGTGTTGGATACCATTCAAAAGTGGCAGGCGGAAGGCAAGGGCGTAGCGCTGGCGACGGTAGTGAGCACGGAGGGCTCCGCGCCGCGCCGCGAGGGGGCCAAGCTCGTAGTGTCCAGCGAGGGCGAGATGGTGGGCTCGGTGAGTGGCGGCTGCGTGGAAAGCGACGTGATCCAGCAGGCGCTGGAGGTGCTGGAGGAGGGCGAGCCGCGCCTGCTGCGCTACGCCATCACCGATGACATGGTGTGGGAGGTCGGCCTCGCCTGCGGCGGCACCGTCGAGGTCTTCATCGAGCCGCTCCAGGCGCAACCATGAGATAGCGGCTCCCTTTTTGGAGAGAACACAGAACAGAAAACAGAGAACAGAAAATAGCTTTTCTCTGCGTCTCTGCGTCTCTGCGTTTACGCCGTTCGTTCCGCGTTCCGCGTTGTCGTTCTTCTCCTGCCTACCCACTCACGCTGACAGCGACTTTGCAGACAATATTATGACAAGCAACCCCACCCATTTTGAGATCGCCGCGCGGCTACAGGGCGCGCTAGCCGCCGAGCAACTCGTCGCGCAGGCCACGCTGTTAGGCGGAGCCGGAAAGTTGGGCGCGAAGATGCTGCTCTTCCCCACCGGCGAGCGCGTCGGCAGCCTTGGAAGCGCTGCCCTGGAAGAGCGCGTCACCCACGAGGCGGAGACGATGATGCGCGAAGCCAAAGGGCAACTCGCGCGCAGCCTCGACATCGAGACGGAGCAGGGGGCGGCGCGCGTCTTCATCGAGGTCTTTCCCCCCCCGCCGCACTTGGTCATTTTCGGTGGGGTGCACGTCGCGGTACCGCTGGTCAGCTTTGCCAAAACATTGGGCTACCGCGTCACCCTGGCCGACCCGCGCACCACCTTCGCCAACCGTGACCGCTTCCCCGACGCGGACACCATCATCCCCGAGTGGCCGGAAGAGGCCATCGAGCAGATCCCCATCGCCGCCTCCACCTACATCGTCATCCTGACCCACGACCCGAAGCTGGACGAGCCCGCGCTGAAAGCGGTGCTCGGCAAGGGCGCGGCTTACGTCGGCGCGATTGGCAGCCGCAAGACGCACGCCGAGCGCTTCGAGCGCATGGCACGCCACGGGGTCAGCGCCGAGGCACTGGCCGAGGTCTACGCGCCGATTGGCCTGGACCTGAACGCGGAAACCCCCGAGGAGATCGCCCTGTCGATCATGGCAGAGATCGTCGCGGTGCGGCGCGGCGGCGCGGCGGGTTTCATGCGCGGGGAGTTGGGGAGTTAATGAGTTGAGAGTTGGAAAGTTAGAGAGTTGGGGAGTTGCGGGCTTTGGGGTTTCGAGAATAATAGCGGGACAAGAAAAGAGATCGTCAAGAGGGGCGAGAAACATGCAACAATCCCTCCGTGCTCTCTCGTGCTCTCTGTGGTAAACCTGTCGTAGCAGGGAAAGTCCTATCCTCCTGGCTATTGACAGAGTGTGCTCCAACATCCCATAATCTAATGTGTCGCGTCGCCCTTTCCAAGGGCGACTTGCTGCGTTGCTGTGAACACTTACTCTTCAATTGAGTTGGGCACCTCGCAAAAGAAAGGGGTGGCACTGGAATATGAGCCAAAAATTATCGCCTGTACGGTGGGAGCTACATCTGCAACGCGTCCAGATTGAACTGCGGACCCCCTGGAAAGGCACGCTGCTGGTCGGGACGCTGTCGCTCATCATCAGCGCGGCGATGATGTGGCTCTTTTTTGGAAGCATCCCGCTCTCAGGGCTGTTGATCTCGGTGGTGTGCTGTGCCACGCTCGCCTACCCCACCTGCCATGGCTACTTCGGGGCGCTACGGCGCGCAGAGGAGGCCAACGAGGCGTTGCAGGCCGCGCACGAGCGGCTTAACAGCCAGATGGCCGAGATTCAGTGCCTTCAAGCGACGCTACAGGAGCAGGCGATCTGCGACCCGCTCACCGGCCTGCACAACCGCCGCTACCTGGACGAGCAGCTTCAAAATGAGCTGGCACGGGCCGCACGCAGCGACACCGAGGTGAGCTTGTTGATGATCGACATCGATCATTTCAAGCGCGTCAACGATGAGTTCGGCCACCTGGCGGGGGACATGGTGCTGCGAACCTTGGGGCACCTGCTGCGCGCCAGCACGCGTGGCTCCGATCTGGCGTGCCGATACGGGGGCGAGGAGTTGATCCTGGTGCTGCCAAGCGCGAGCCAGCCCGTCGCTTACCAACGGGCGGAGGCGCTGCGCGACGAGTTTGCGCGGCTCGTCTTTGTGCATGAGTCGCAGCCGCTCGGGCCGATTACCCTGTCGGTAGGGGTCGCCACCTTCCCGGCGGATGGCTGCCCGCCGAGGGAGCTTCTCCAGGCTGCCGACAAGGCGCTGTACGAGGCCAAGCACGCGGGGCGCAACCGCGTTGTCGCCCACGCCCAGCCCGCCTGATCCCTTACCCCCCTCGCCCGCGCGGCTAGGTGATGCCCGCTCCCTCACTGGGGCTCACGGGAAGCGAGAGAATAACCGTGGTCCCCTGCCCCTCCTCGCTTTGGGCAACCAGAGTGCCGCCATGCGCCTCCACCAGCCCCCGACTCAGGTAGAGCCCCAACCCCAGCCCGTGGAAGTTGCGCGAGGAGGCGTTAGAGCTTCGGTAAAAGGGCTGAAATATTTTGTGAAGCTCGTTGCGCGGGATGCCAATACCCGAATCGGTCACCGTTATCTGGGCACCCTGCGACGTTGGGCTCACCCTGACGACGATCTCGCCCCCCTCTGGGCTGTACTTCACCGCGTTGCTGAGAAGGTTGTCCAGCACCTGCTGGATGCGCGGCGACTCGATGGAAATGATGACCGGCTCGTCAGGGCAACGCAGGACGATGGAATGGCTAGACAGCTCCATCTGTTCCCTCTGCCGCTCTACCGCGCTTGCCACCAGCTGGTTCAAATCGTGATCTTCCAGATTCATGTCGAGCCGCCCCCGCTGCAAGCGTGCCGCATCCAGCAGGTCCATCCCCAGAAAAGCCAGTCGGTCTGCCTCGCGCCGGATCAGCTCCAATCGCTTCGTCAACTGCTCGTTCGACATGCCCTGCTGCTTCTCGATGGCACGTAGCATCAGGTCGGTCATCGCGCGGATGGTGGTGACGGGGGTGCGCAGCTCGTGCGAGGCGGTGGCAAGAAAATCGTCCTTGAGGCGCTGCGCCTCCTGCTGCTCTGTCACGTCGTGCAGGATGAGGAGCGCGCCGGTGGTTCGCCCCTGCTCGTCGCGAATGGGCCCCGCGCTGGCGAGCACGTCCCGCCAGGAGCCGTCGCGATGGTGCAAGCGCCACATCTGATTCGACACGCGCTCCCCGTGCAGCGTGCGGCTGATACTGGCCCGCATTGCTTCCTGCATCTCAGGCGGGGCGAGGCGCTCCAGGCTGTAGCCGACCAACTCCTCCCCCTCCACCCCTAGCAGGTCGCGCCAGCGTGCGTTGGCAAAGCGGATCGTGTGCTCCTGTGACAGCACGCAGATCGCCTCCGCCGCACCGCGCACCACTTCCTCCCAGCGCGAGGCGCTCTCGCCCAACTCGCGCCGCAGGCGGCCAACGCTGTCCATCAGCTGCATCTGATGGGCAATGTCCGGGCTGGCGCTATCCTCATCGGGGAAATACTCTTTGCCAATCGCCTGCTCCGCCTCAGGGGTACGCGCCAGGAACACGCTCACGTAGCAGCCGGGGTCGCCCAGCGCGATGCGCCGGTGCAGTGCCACCTTGGCGTAGCCAAAGTTGCGCGCGGCGATGCCACCAAACACCGAGCTGGTCATAAAACAGAGCGAGGGGGCCTGCCGCACAAACTCGTCAAAGGGGCAAGAGGTCGTCCGCACCACCACCTTTTCCTCGTCCTTTGAAACCAGGGAAAAGTTGCCCTTGATGCGCTGCTTCAGGTCCACGATAACGTGGGCGTACTCGTCGAGGGTGAAGGGGCGCTCGATTCCCCAGAAGGTTTTATACCCCTGCTCGATGGCCGCGCCCATGGAGAGGCCAACGTTCACGATATACGCTCCCGCGACGTCGCTCCCTAGAATCGTCTCGTTGAGGTGGCCCAAACTGGCAATCAGCTGGCGCATAAAGGTGTCACGGTCCAGCGCCACCGGGGTGACAAACGGGGACATAACAGGCTCAGAGAGGTTCATCGCATCACCGCTTCCAGACGAGAGATCGAGCAACCGATCGCGGGCGGCCCGAGAGGCATAGGTGTGCCCAAAAGGTGTAATCTTTACAAAGGGCGAATGGGTAGTGTATCACTAATATCAAGTTTGGATAAAGTCGGTCAGGCCGAACAGCCCACAAGAAGCCCGATAATTGCTTGAATCTCTCTGGCGGGCGCGAGAAAGGAGAAAGGCAACTATGATTCCACCACAGGTTCTTTTGCAGGCTTACAGTCGCGGTATCTTCCCCATGGCCGATGAGGATGGAACTATCTACTGGTACGATCCATCGCCCCGCACCATCATGCCGCTCGATGAGCGCTTCCACGTGCCGCGCCGCCTCGCGCGGACGGTGCGCCAGGGGCACTTCGAGGTGCGACTCAACCACGATTTTCGTGGGGTGATGGAGGGCTGCGCCGCGCGCCCCAGCACCTGGATCAACAACGATCTCATCGAAAGTTACGTCGCCCTGCACGGGATGGGCCTCGCGCACAGCGTGGAAACGTGGCGGGACGGGCGGCTGGTCGGCGGGGTGTACGGGGTGGCGCTGCGCGGCCTCTTCGCAGGCGAGAGCATGTTCAGCCGCGAGCGCGACGCCAGCAAGGTGGCGCTCGTGGCGACGGTGGAGCATCTGCGCGCGCGGGGCTACACCCTCTTCGACGTGCAATACACCAACCCGCACCTGACGCAGTTCAACGTCGTGGAAATCTCGCGCGCCGAGTACAAAGCCCGTCTCCGCCAGGCGCTCGCACAAGAAATCTCGTTTGTTTGAGGAACCGCCACCCACAGGGTGGGTTGTGGGTTGTGGGTTGTGGGTTGTGCGTTGTGCGTTGTGGGTTGTGGGTTGTGGGTTGTGCGTTGTGGGTTGTGGGTTGTGGCGTTGTGCGTTCCGTATCCCGCCCTCTGCGCCTCCTTTGCGCCTTTGCGTTACGCCGTTCGTACTGCGTTCTGCGTTCTCTTCGGGCATGACATTTGCTTTTATCGGATTTCACGGGCCTTCTCCTGGACGGTTGTGTTCTGTTGGAAGGCCTTTTTAAACGATGCGCGGCGCGCGGGGCACCATTAAAGAACCACGTCCCTTTCACCCCGTGACGCCCCTATCAAAGCAAATAAAGCGAGACGATCATGGTAAAAGAAAAAGTTTCAGGAACAATAGGCGATCTGTTCAAGGAAGCATGGAAGGTGATCCGCACCGCTGCGGAATCGTACAGCGAAGAGGTAGTGACCGATGCGACGGGGAAGAAATCGCCCAAGCGCCAACCCTCCAAACAGCCCAAAACCCCCGAGCAAGCGCCGGAGGGGCTGCGGCCCGGCCCGGCCGTGCGGCGCGACGGGCAGGTGACCTTCGCGCTGTTCGCCCCCGGCAAAAAGCAGGTGGCGCTCGCGGGCAGCTTCAACCAGTGGAGCACCACCGCCAACCCGATGCAGCCAACCGACAGCGGCCTCTGGTGGGCGACGATCAAACTGCCAAAGGGCAGCCACCCGTACCAATTCGTGGTGGATGGCGATCTATGGATCGGCGACCCCTACGCGCGCGAGGTGACCTGGGATGACAAGGGTGCCAAAGGGGTGGTGCGCGTGGGCGAGGCCCCCTATCAGTGGAGCGACGACGGTTTTTACCCGCGCCCGCTCGAAGATTTGATCATCTACGAGGTCCACACCGGCGATTTCACCCGCGAGGGGACCTTCGAGGCGCTGCGCCAAAAATTGGATTACCTTCAGGAGTTGGGCATCAACGCTATCGAGCTGATGCCGATCAACGAGTTTCCGATGGATCGCTCGTGGGGCTACAACCCTACCTACTTCTTCGCCCCCGAGCGCGCCTACGGCGAGCCGGACGATTTGAAGCGACTGATCGATGAGGCGCATCAGCGCGGGATCGCGGTGATCCTGGACATGGTGTTCAACCACACGCAGCAGGATAGCCCGCTGAACCAGCTGTGGCCCTACGAGGAAAATCCCTACTTCAAGGGGAGCAACCCGTGGGGGATGCCCGACTTCAACCACTTTTCCGACGTGACCAAGACGTTTTTCCGCGACGTGCAGGATTACTGGCTGCGCGAGTTCCACGTGGATGGGTTCCGCTACGACGCCACCGCCTACATCGAATCGGATGTGATGAATGGCATTGGTTTTTTCACCTGGGCAGCGCGCCAGACGAAGCCGGAGGTCTACCTGATTTCCGAGCATCTGCCGCAGGAGCCGTGGTGGGTTCACAACACGGAGATGGATTCGCAGTGGCACGACACCTTCCACGATGTGATGAAGGCGCAACTGCGCGAGGGGCCGTACGAGGGCGGGCACGAGTGGGGCGACCTGGACGAGGTGGAGCGCGCGCTGTTTTACGCGGCGGACGGCTACAGCCACCCGAGCCAGGTCATTAACTTCACGTCGAGCCACGACGAGCAACGCGTGGTCCACGAGGCGCTGTCCAACCCGTACCTGAACGAGGAAATCGCTTTCCGCAAGGCAAAGCTGGGCATGGCGACGGTCATCGGCGCGGCGGGGGTGCCGATGTTGTACTCCGGCGAAGAAATCGGCATGAACCGCGAGCGCTCCACCGACGAGGTGAAGTTTGAGTGGGAGCGGCTGGGGCAGGACGGGGCCGCTCAGGACTTGCTCCACCACTGGCAGCGCCTCACCTGGCTGCGCAACACCCACCCCGCCCTGCGCTCGCCCAACTACGCGACGCTGGCAAAGTTTGGCCCGGAAAAGGCCATCGCCTTCCAGCGCTGGGCGGACAACGGGGACGTGGTGGTGGTCATCCTCAACTTTTCCAATGAGACCTTCCACGTGGCGGTGCCCTTCCCGATACCCGGCATCTGGCACGAGTACCTCTACGATTACGCGGTGGAGGTCGGCGGGGAAAAGCACGCCCAAGTGGAGCTACCGCCCTCCGGCGCGAAGTTCTTCTGCCTGCAAAAGAACTGGTAGCCAGATAGGTAGTAGGTAGTGGGTAGTAGGTAGTAACGGCAACGTATCAGGCAAACCGTCGTTACTACCTAACTACCTACTATCCAATATCTGTAGTTCTACGGCTCCACCACAATGTGCCAGCCGTAGGAGATGCTGCCATTGGCAAAGACGGCGCTCACATCCAGAAAGTACTCGCCCGGCTCCGGGGCCTCCCACGCCGCGGTCGCGCCAGGCTCCAAATCGCCGTTCGCCAGGACCGTTGAGGAAGGGGAAAGCGCCACCGTGCCGGGGACCCCGCTGGCCTCCTCGCTCGGCTGCCATTCCAGCACCCGCAGCGTGATGAGTTGCGGCACCCCGGCATCCAGTTGGAAGCTCAAGGGCTCGCGCCCGCTGACCGTCAGCGGCTCCGCCGGGGCCAACAGCGCGCCATTGTCCACGCAGACGGTGCGCCCGCCCCGCTCACTTTGCGGAAAATCCCAGCAGTATGCGCCCGCCGCCCCGCTCTGGCTCGCCCCTTCACTGTCCACGAGGAGCGCCGTCGGCACCTGATCGTTCAGGAGCGGTGGGGTCGGCTCGCCTGAACCCTCCGCCACGGTGGGCTGCGCCTGGGGAGTCACTTCCTCCACCGCAGGGAGCGGCACCGTCGCGACCGGCGCGGGCTCCTGCCCGCCGCTGCACCCGACCAGGAGCAGCAAAAACAGAATTACCCAACGGTGAGATGTCACGGTGTACCCTCCTTGATCCATTCGCGAAGGTGCGTCGGGGTCACCGCCTCGCTGAGCAGGCGGCTGAACCACATCTCGGCGTTGCCGCGCGCGAAAAGCTGGTCCAGCAACGCCCCGCCGCACGTGTAGGTAAACAGGTAGGAACGGAAATTGGGGTGCATCATGAACTCCAGCGACTTGCGCGCCTCCTGCAAAGTGACGAGTCGGTAGCGCTGAAGGTAGGCGAGCACCTCCGCCTCGCTTGCGCCCTGCTCGTGCAGCAGCAGGGCGGCGTTGCCCATCACCCCGCGCAGCCCCCGCTTCGCCTGCTGCACGCGCCCCATCCGCTCGATATCGACCCCGTTCAGCCCCGCGCGCCCCACCAACTCCTCGACGAGCCAGCTTTGGAGCGTGGCCTGGCTCATCACCCGCTCGCGCGCCCGCGTCGCGATGCCCTCGCTGATGACACACTCGGGCGTGTTGATGAGCAGGATCGCGTGCTCGCCCCGCCCCTCCTCGCGCAGAAGCGTCTGCTCCTTGATAGCGTGCTCGGTGTGGTGGCCGGGGTAGGCCTCGTGGGCGATCAGGTCGGGCAGGTGGGTCAGCTCGACCGGCAGGTCGGTGTTAATGTCGATGCGCGAGCGGAAGTTGCCCAGGTACCAGTTGTAAGCGCCCCACGGCTCGTTTTTGACCAGCCGCACCTCGAACGATTCGCCCTCCGGCAGCGCAAAACGCGCGCGGGTGCGCTGGCCCAACTCCTCGATGATCGCATCTAGCAGCGCGGGCAGCCGCGCCCCCGGCACATGGAACCCGGCGCGAAATGCCTGCTCGCGCGGCGCGATAGGCCCCGCACCGGGCAGCAACTCGTCAAGGGTAGCGATCGCCTCGTCAAAGAGCGCCTCGGGGACGTGCTCCGCCTCCACATCGTAGAGCAGGCGCACCTCCTCGCGGTAGGAAAGTCTGCTCCCCCGCCAGCAGCGCGAGGGTGGCCCGCATCGCACGCAGCTGTTTTTCCAGAAAAGTGCGCCGCCCCGCCTCTTCCAGCGCCGCGACCGCGCCGGTCAGCGCCTCGGCGTCGCGCTGAAGCTCCGGCAGCGGGCGCTTTTCCTGTATTTTCCACTCGTCCGGCCCGTAGTAGCCATCGATGTACCCTGGCAGGTACTGCTCGATGGCGTGGGCCAAGCCCACATAGTCGCGGGCAAGGTTGTCCGCCATAAAACCATCCTCCTTGTTGTAACAGCCGCGCAAGTCTAGCACTCCCCCGCCATTCGCGATAGCCCCACGGGTGAGACGGGCGCGCTGCCAGGGAGGATTTGGGATTTCGGATTTCGGATTTCGAATTTCGGAGACGTCGCTAAACAACCTATGCGTTCCCAGACGGGCGGGCGCTACCCCGAGGAAACCGCCCGCGCTCCGTGTTGGTTCAGCGTGCGGAGAGGGTTTGGGAGTGTGGCCCGTTGGCGTCGCGGGCCAGAGGCCCGCGCTCCCTGTTGGTTCAGCGTGCGGAGAGGGTTTGGGGTGTGGCCCGTTGGCGACGCGGGCCAGACGCCCGCGCTCCCTGTTGGTTCAGCGTGCGGAGAGGGTTTGGGGTGTGGCCCGTTGGCGACGCGGGCCAGACGCCCGCGCTCCGTGTTGGTTGAGCGTGCGGAGAGGGTTTGGGGTGTGGCCCGTTGGCGACGCGGGCCAGAGGCCCGCGCTCCCTGTTGGTTCAGCGTGCGGAGAGGGTTTGGGGTGTGGCCCGTTGGCGACGCGGGCCAGAGGCCCGCGCTCCCTGTTGGTTCAGCGTGCGGAGAGGGTTTGGGGTGTGACCCGTTGGCGACGCGGGCCAGAGCCCGCGCTCCCTGTTGGTTCAGCGTGCGGAGAGGGTTTGGGGTGTGACCCCTCACCCCCTCACCTTCATCACCCCCTCACCTTCATCACCCCCTCACCCTCGCCCTCTCTTGGTTCCCACCCCCGCTTGCGATATACTACCCCGATCTATATTTGGAACCATTCACCTTGTGCCGCTTGCAAACACCGTCGCAGCCTTTTCCATAGGTTTCGATGGGTTCCGATAGGTTCCCACGACTTCCCACAAGCTCGTGGTACCTTGCGGGACGTGCGCTACGGCTTCAATCTGACAAATCAAGTAACAGAACAGGAGGCCGCTATGGCTTTCTCTCGACCCTTGTTGCAAGGCCCGCTCCTGTGGGATGGGGCGATGGGCACCGAGCTGGCAAAGCAGCATGGTCTGCCCGGCCACCTCACCGCCGAGGCGCTGAATTTGGCAGCGCCGGACGCGGTGCGCGCCGTTCACCATGCTTACGTGGCGGCGGGCGCGGACATCCTGCAAACGAATACCTACCAGGCAACCCGCGTGGCACTGGAGCCACAGGGGCTGGATGTGGAGCGCGTCAACGTGGCGGCGGTGCAGCACGCGCGCGCCGTGGCGACCGGCGCGAGCCGCCAGGTGTGGGTGGCGGGCTCGCTGGGGCCGCTCGGCGAAAAGCGCTACGCGATGGATATCCTGAGCGACGAGCAGATGGAAAGCGTCTACGCGGAGCAGATTGCGGTGCTCCAGCACACGGGGGTAGACCTGCTCGTGGCGGAAACGATGGGCGATTACCGCGAGGTGATGGCGGTCACGCGGGCAGCCAAGCGCGTCGCGCCGGAGCTGCCGATTGTGGTGCAAATGGAAGTCACCGACGGGCAAACCCTCGGCGGGCGGATCGATCTGGGGCTCGTGGTGCGCGAGCTGGAAAAGCTGGACGTGGACGCCATCGGGGCCAACTGCCGCGTCGGGCCCGATGCCATGCGCCGCACCGCGCAACGGCTCCTCGAACTGACCCAGCTGCCGATCTCGCTCCAGCCGAACGCGGGCACCATCGGCATCGACTACACCGGGCGGATGCACGCTTTTGGCAGCCCGGACGATTTTGCCGACATGGCGCGCTGGGCGCTGGAGCACGGGGTCACCATGCTGGGCAGCTGCTGCCATAGCGGGCCGAGCCACACCGCCGCGATGCGCCGCGCCCTCGATGCGGTGACGCTGGACGAGTTGCCGCCGCGCCCGCACCGCTCGCGCTCGCGCCTGGAAAGCCGCCTGCGCAGCGGCGACTTTGTGATTTGCGTGGAGATCGATCCGCCGACCGACGACGAGTTTCAGCGCAATCCCGGCGTGTTGCAGCAAAAAATCGACGGGGCGCGCTACCTGGAGCAGCGGCACAACGTGGACGTGATCACCATCGCGGACCACACGATGGGCAAACCCTGGCTCGACCCTTTCCCCTTCGCGGAAGTGATCCGCCCCTACCTGCGCAGCGCCGACCTGCTGCTGCACTATTCCTGCCGCAACAAGGCGGAAACCGACGTGACCGGCAACTTTGCGAGCTTCAAGCTGTACGGCTACCGCAACGTGCTGATCATCACCGGCGACCCGCCCGCCAACGCGGACGAGGAAAGCTTTTTTCGCTGGAGTTCGACCAAGCTGCTGGCGCGCATCAGCGAGGAGCACCGCGACAGCTTCTTCCTCGCCTGTGCCTTCGACCACACGCGCGGGATGCACCGTGGCGAGCGCGGCATCGAGGGGGAGGTGCGGCGGCTGGAGCGCAAGGTGGAAAGTGGGGCGCGGCTGGCGCTGACGCAGCCTGTCTTTTTGGACCGGATCGACCTGCTCCGCGAAAAGACAAAACATCTCCCCGTCCCGATCCTGCCGGGGATCATGCCGATCTTCAGCCTGAAACACGCGGAGACGGTGAGCCAGTTCGGCGGCATCGTCGTGCCGGAGTACGTGGTGGAGCGGATGCGTGCGGCGGGCGACGACCGCGAGGCGAAGACGCGCGCGGCGACGGAAATTGCGGGCGACGTGGCGCGCCGCGCCAAAGAGCTAGGCTTTCCAGGTATCTACCTGATTTCCAGCTTCAACCGCTGGGACGTAATCTCGGGGGCCATCGAGCACATGAACCAGGAGCCGGTTTTGCATGGATAATGTTGAATTTGGCGACCTGTCGCCCGCGCTCTTCCGCGAGTACGGACAGCAGCTGATCGAGTGGATCGCCAGCTACCTGGCGCATCCCGAGCAGTACCCGGTGCTCGCCCAGGTGAGGCCGGGCGAGATTCGCGGCGCGCTGCCCGCCGCCCCGCCCGCGCGCGGCGAATCGCTCGACGCGATCCTCGCGGACTTCCACGAGACGATTTTGCCCGGCGTGACCCACTGGAACCACCCCGGCTTTTTCGCCTACTTCTCGATCAGCGCCTCGGTGCCCGGCATCCTGGCCGAGCTGCTGATCGCCGCGCTGAACGTCAACGGGATGCTGTGGAAGACCTCGCCCAGCGCGACGGAGCTAGAGCAGGTGTCGCTCGACTGGCTGCGCCAGATGCTCGGCCTGCAAAGCGGCTGGTTCGGGATCATCAACGACACCGCGTCGATCTCCTCCATGCTCGCCCTGGCCGCCGCGCGCGAGGCGAAGCCGGAACTCGACATCCGGCAGCGCGGCATGGCGGGCCGCGCCGACCTGCCGGTGCTGCGCGTCTACACCTCCGAGCACTCCCACTCCTCGATCGACAAGGCGGCGATCACGCTCGGCATCGGCCACGACGAACGTGGTGCACATCGGCGTGGACGAGCAGTTCCGCATGCGCCCCGACCTGCTCGAAGCGGCGATCCGCGCGGACCACGACGCGGGCCACCTGCCGCTCGCGGCGGTCGCCACCGTGGGCACGACGAGCACCACGAGCGTCGACCCGGTGCGCGCCATCGCGGACATCTGCGAGCGCGAGAACGTGTGGCTCCACGTGGACGGCGCGTACGGCGGCGTGGCGGCGGTGGTGCCCGAGATGCGCTGGGTGCTCGACGGCGTCGAGCGCGCCGACTCGCTCGTCGTGAACCCGCACAAGTGGCTCTTCACCCCGATCGACCTGCTCCGCCTTCTACACGCGCCACCCGCAGGTGCTCAAGCGCGCCTTCTCGCTCGTGCCCGAGTACCTCGTCACGCCGAGCAGGACGAGGTGGTCAACCTCATGGACTATGGGGTGCAGCTGGGCCGCCGCTTCCGCGCGCTCAAGCTGTGGATGGTGATCCGCGCCTTCGGCGCCGAGGGACTCGCCGCGCGGCTGCGCGACCACATCGCGCTCGCGCGCGCGCTTCGCCGCCTGGGTGGATGACACGGAGCGGATGGGAGGGCCTCGCCCCGACCCCCTTCTCCACTCGTCTGCTTCCGCTATGCGCCCGCTGGCGTGGACGAGGCCGACCCTCGACGACTGGAACGAGCGCATCATGCACGCGTCAACGCCAGCGGCGAGGTCTACCTCTCGCACACCAAGCTCCACGACCGCTTCACGCTGCGCCTCGCCATCGGCAACATCCGCACCGAAGAGCGCCACGTCGCCCGCGCGTGGGAGTTGTTACGGGAAGCGGCGGCGGAGGGATATTAGGTATTGGGTATTGGGTATTGGGTATTGGGTATTAGGTATTATACCAATTCCGATTGAAAGAGTGGCAATGAAAAAACACTGTCATTCCGACCGAAGGGAGGAATCTCGGCCTTGAAATAGCATTGCTGAGATTCCTCATTCCGCTACCTCCCTTCCAAGTAAGAAATCCGAGAAGTGGTGAGGGACAACTTGGCAGGAGGAGAAGATACAGGTAAGCTAAGGAAAACACCGTAGAAGGAACGACCATGAGCAAACCTTACGAACTAGAGCATGCGTTTTCAAAGTTGCTGCCCGACCTAGCCTTATGGAATGAACTGTATAGTAAGAATCAGCAAGAGTACATCAGACGGCGCTTCAAAGCGATCAAACTGCTGTGGGATGGGCGCAGCCGTGCGGAGGTGCAGGGCAAGTTAGATGTAAATGGCTCTACGTTGATTGAATGGATTCGCCTGCTTGTCGAGCTTGGCGTGGAAGCAGGCTTACGTCAGCTAGCGCGCCGCAAGACGGTGCAAAAAAGCGGCAAATTGACGCTTGAGCAAGAACAACAGTTGCTGGCGTTGATCACAGATAGCACCCCACGTGACTTAGGCTATGAGCAAAACATCTTTACGGGCAAGCTCTTGCAGGAAGTCGTACGGGACAAGTGGGACGTTACGGTAAGTGATCAAACGATTTATAACATCTTTGAGCGTCACAAATGGAGCTATCAGCGTGCGCATCGTGATTATGAGAATGCCGACGCCAGCGAACAGGCAGCCTTTGTCGAACAAGTCAAAGCCGATTTAGAAGCTCCTCCTGCCGCGCAAGAAGTGTATTTCTTCGATGAATTCTCGATCAGTAATCGCCCCACGCTGTATTATGGGTGGGCACCGCGCAACAGTAAGTTCCATGTCCCCAGTGATGAGAAAAAAAACGCGCAAGACTCAATGGCTTCTTAGCGGTCAATGCGCTAGATGGCACGGAATATTTCATGGCATCGGAAGTCGCGGTCTCCGAAGCAGTCGCCATCTTCTGCTATCGCTTGGCTGAAGCACGCCACAGCGCGGGCATTGAGCAGCTTATCATCTATTTGGATAACAATTCGACCCATCGCGACCAAATGCGCTATGAGCTCTACTGGCAGCTCAAAGCTAATCCTCGTCTGCAAGAGTGTCGCGTGGAAATCAAATACACGCCCCGCTATTCACCTGATTTCAACCTTGTAGAGTACATCATTCATCTGGTGCGTTTCAAGCTCTTGCATCACCTACCCGCCAAGATGACCATTGATGAGATCGAGACCCTTCTCTCCGACTACTTTACCTCCCAACAGACACAAACCGCCCAACAGGTCCGTAACATCATCAATCATATTCTTAAACTTGGCGGTTTGTCCGATGGCTTAACTTCTCGGATTTGTTGATTGGAAGGGAGACGCTCCATTCGGAATGACATCACTATTGCTAGGTTAACATCCCGAATTGGTATTAGGTATTACAGATTGCAGATTGCAGATTGCAGACACTGTGCCCTTTGGGTATTGCAGATTACGACGTTTGTTTACAGGTATAGGCAACTTGTAGATAGCTAGTACAAATACCTTATACCCACTACCTAATACCTAATACCCAATACCTAATACCCAATATCCTCTACCATGACACGACTTCGCGACCTCGGTATTTCTATCGGCGACCTGCCCACCGGCCCGCACAATGCGATTACCGATGTGGCGGGGGTGTGGGTGGGGCACAGCACGCTCATCTACGATCAGCCGCGTGTGGCGCGGACGGGGGTGACGGTGATTTTGCCGCGCGCGGATCGGGTGCGCGCGGATTATTGCTTTGCGGGCTACCACCGCTTCAATGGCAATGGCGAGATGACGGGGCTGCCCTGGCTGGAAGAGTCGGGGCTGCTCACCTCCCCCATCGGCCTGACCAACACCAACCAGGTGGGCATCGTGCGCGACGCGCTGATCGAGTACACGGTGGTGGCGCACGAGGGGCAGGGCGCGCGGCTGCCGGTCGTCTCCGAGACGTGGGATGGCTGGCTGAACGACATTGACGCCTTCCACCTGTCGAAGGCGCACGTCTTCGAGGCGATTGAGCAGGCGAAGCAGACGCGCGGCGGCCCCGTCGCCGAGGGTAGCGTGGGCGGCGGCACCGGCATGATCTGCCACCAGTTCAAGGGCGGGATCGGCACCTCGTCGCGCGTGGTGCGCTGCCCCAGCGGCGAGTACACGGTGGGGGTACTCGTGCAGAGCAACTACGGCGACCGGCACCACCTGCGCGTGGATGGGGTCCCCATCGGGCGCGAGTTGGACGCGGCGCGCGTGCCGCTGGCAAAGGAAAGAGGGAATTACCCGAGCGGCAGCTCCATCGTGGTCATCATCGCCACCGACGCGCCGCTGCTGCCGGTGCAGTGCAAGCGGCTGGCACAGCGCGCCACGGTGGGGCTTGCGCTGGTGGGCGGCTACGGCCACAACGGGAGCGGCGACCTCTTCCTCGCTTTCGCGACCGGCAACCACCTTCCGCCCGACGCGAGCGCGCCGCACTCGCTCCAGATGCTCCCCCACCACCACCTCAACCTGTTCTTTGAAGCCACAGCCGAGGCAACGGAGGAGGCGATCCTCAACGCCCTCACCATGGCAGACACGATGGTGGGGCAACAGGGGCGCACCGCGCACGCCCTGCCCCTCGATGAGGTGCAGCGGCTGATGGCGCGGCATCGCCCCTTCCGGAGCGGCTAACGTGCCCCAACAGCGCAGGCAGCAAAAAACCCCCACTCGGCCGGCCGAGTGGGGGTTTTTAAATAGCGTGGGCTACACGCGCTCGCGCTCCTCCTGCCAGAGCGCGCTGTCCAGGTCGAGGGTGGAAGAACCGTCGCCCAGCGTGTCGTAGCGGCTCCCGCGGATGGAGGCGGGGCGCTTCGGCTTGCGGTTGCGGAGCACTAGGTAGACCAGCGTGCCGACCAACAACATCGGCAGCAGCCCGATCAGCAGGCCGCTCAGGCCAAAAAGCAGGTTCAGCACCAGGCCGACCAGGAAGATGCCGATCCCCGCCTTGGCCAGCGACTCGCCCCAGCGATCCGCCGCGCGCTTGCGCGTCAGCTCCCCGTAGACCGAGAGCCCCAGCCCGAACGCGCCGGGGAAAACCAGTGCCCACGCGTACGACCAGATGGACCAGAAGCCCGTCAGGTTGCTGACGAACAGTAGCGCCCCGACCGTGGCGAGCATCGTCGCGGGGATCGTCAGGAAGCGCAGGCGTTTCGCCTGCCGAACCAGGTAGAACAGCGCCAAGGCGGGGGCCATCACGAAGAGGGGCCACAGCAGGGAAGCAACCCCGCCCCCGAAAATCACCCCAAACGCGAGTAATGCGGCTGACAGGCCAAGCAGCACCCAAGGCCCTCGCCCGCCCCGGGCGCGTCGTCGTGCCATATGATGAGCCATAAGAATATCCCTCTTTCTTGAAACGATGCGGCTAGCCCTCCCTACGCGGGCGGGGCGGCACCGGTTGCATGCAGGAAACAAAAAAGCGCTCCATTGCTGGAGCGCTCTGTTTTTGAAGGAAGGGGAAGGTTACTCGACCCACGCGGCGCGATAAAACGCCTCGCCCGCGCGCTGCGCCGATTGTTCCCACAGCACAGCCTCTACCATGTGGAGGGTCCCCAGCATCGCCGCCAGACCGCCTACAAAGCCAAGCACCGCCCCCCATGTCAGACCCGCCATTGGGCTTATGCTATTGCTTGCCGCGCCGAGCATCACGCCCAGCACACAGCCGATCACGGTTGCGCGAAGGATGAATCGCGCGCTTTCACCAAACATCGTGCGCCATTCCATTTTAGCCTCCTGATTGTTTCCCAAGTATAGCAGCGATGACAGGAGTCTGGAAGAGTATTTTGCTCCTACTGGCTCACTTGTTCCGCCTAAAAACCGCCCGCATGAAGGCGAGGTCGGGGCTACCTGCAAGGGCAACTCGGATGAAATAGCAAGATCGGTGCCACCCCTTTCAGCCTGAAGCGAGCGCTAAAAATCGCGCACCCAATGCATCAGGTCGCTAATCAGCAGCCCGACGAAGAGCCAGCCGTACCACCACTGCGTCAGCAGCCAGTGCCAAAATTGCAGCCAGGTGGCCTGTTCGATGCCGGTGAGCCGGGCGATCAGCCAGATTAACGTCAAGAAGTACAGTTGGCGCAGGGCGGTGCTCCACAGCGGCCCGTGCGAGTGGAACGAGCGGTGCGCTATCACTTTGGCGTAGGGGATCCAGAGGAGGAACCAGACCCAGCCGATCACTGGCATGCGCTCGGCGTAGGTGCGGTGATCCACGTCCAGGTCGGGCGAGAAGGGGATGCCCAACATGCAGCCGACCGCCGCTAGGCTACCTGCCAGCACCATCGAGAGCGGGGGATAGCCGACCATGAAGGCAGCCCCCGCCGCCAGGGGAAACGAGAGGGAAGCCAGGCGGCGGCTGTCCCGCGCGTGTTCGACACCAGAGGACATAGGAACGTTCTACCTTTTCATCAGAATGGGGCTTACGCAGAGTTAACCGAGGACCGAGGACCGAGGGGTAGCCCCAAGGTGCGAGGACCAAGAAGTTGGACAAGCGACGATGGTAGGCCGCCGGTCGTCTTCAGGTGCGCAAGTCCTATAGAACTCAGCAATAGCAAGGTTGTTCTATGGTAGCGGTTCTTGCTTACCCTGCCAAGCGCTACAAGGCGGAAGGGTCCAGGCAAGCTTCGATCAGGCGAAGCCAGCCACCTGGCTCTTCGTGGGGGCCTCCTTGGCATGTTGCTCGGCATCGTTCTGCTCTATGGGGCGATGGTAGCAGGCGCGGGCGCTCACCTGCCCTCCCTTGATTGACGACAGAAACCAGAAAGGCAGCGCGGTGAGCGTCGGTCGCGGCTCCTCCATCCCCAAGTAGGGGCACCATCGGGAGGGTGCTATAATCGCGGAATCGCCCGCGCTGTGGGTGCGGGCGCAGGGAAGTCCAGCCCCGAACAGGAACCAAGTGGAATCGATGAGCACAAAATACGAGAAGTATCTGACCGACCCCTCGATGGATGTAGTTACCGGCGTGTGCCCCCACGACTGCCCAGACACGTGTAGCTGGCAGGTCGCGGTGGAGCGGGAAAGCGGGCGAGCGGTTGACATCTGGGGCCACGCGGACCAGCCCGTAACGGCGGGGCGGCTGTGCGGCAAGGTGGACCGCTACCTGGAGCGCACCTACCACGACGGGCGCTTGGACACCCCGCTGAAGCGCGTCGGGCCAAAGGGCGCAGGGCAATTCGTGGCGGTTTCCTGGGATGCGGCGATTGCTGACATCGCCGCGCGCCTCCAAGCCATCATCGACACCCATGGCGCGGAGTCGGTGCAACCCTACTCCTACGCGGGCACGATGGGGCTGCTGCAGGGCGAGGGCATGGCGGAGCGCTTCTGGAACCGGATGGGCGCGAGCGAGTTGGCGCGCACCATCTGCTCCGAGGCGGGCTTCGAGGGCTACCAGTACACCATCGGCAAGGCTATCGGGATGGAGACGCAGGACTACGCACACGCGCGGCTCATCCTGATCTGGGGCAGCAACACGCTGACCAGCAACCAGCACCTCTGGCCCTTCGTGCAGGCGGCGCGCAAGCAGGGCGCACGCGTGATCGTGATCGACCCCGCGCGCACGCGCACCGCCCGCGCCGCCGACGAGTGGCTGCCGATTCGCCCCGGCACCGACGGGGCGCTCGCGCTCGCGATGATGCACGTCATCATCGGCGAGGGGCTGCACGATGCGCATTATGTTGAGCACCACACCGTGGGCTTTGATCCCCTCCGCGAGCGCGTGCAGGGTTTTACGCCCGAGTGGGCAGCGAAGCTGACCGGCATCCCGGCCACCCGCATCCGCGAGCTTGCCCGCGAGTACGCGAGCGTCCGCCCGTCGGCGATTCGCGTCAACTACGGGATGCAGCGGCACGCGGGGGGCGGCATGGCAACGCGGATCATTACCTGCCTGCCCGCGCTCGTCGGCGCGTGGCGCGAGCAGGGCGGCGGAATCCAACTCAGCGCCAGCGGCACCTTCCCGCTCGACCGCTCGATGCTCTACCGCCGCGACCTGCGCCAGCGGCCCGCGCGCACCTTCAACATGAACCGCCTCGGCGACATGCTCAGCCACGACCCCGCGCGGCTGGCCCGCGCGCACTACCACCCGCGCCCGGTGGACACGATCCCAAGCCCGGACGAGGCGGGGCCGTCGGTGCGCGCGCTGATCGTCTACAACTGCAACCCCGCCGCCGTCGCGCCCGACCAGAGCGCGGTGATCGAGGGCTTGAAGCGCGACGATCTCTTCACCGTGGTGCTGGACCAGTTCCAGACCGACACGGCGGACTATGCGGACTACGTGCTCCCCGCGACGACGCAGTTGGAGCACTGGGACATCCTGAAACCGTACGGTCACCTGTATCTGGCGCTGAACCGCCCCGCCATCGTGCCGCTCGGCCAGGCGCTGCCCAACAGCGAGATTTTCCGCCGCCTCGCCGCCGCGATGGGCTACGACGAGCCCTGCTTTCAGGAAAGCGACGAAACGATACTGGAAACGTTCGTGCGCGGCCAGACCAACCCCGTCTTCGCCACCGTCACATGGGAGGCGCTGCTAGAGCAGGGCTTTGCGCGCCTGGACGTGCCGCAGCCCTACCTGCCCTTCGCGGAGGGCAACTTTCCCACCGAAAGCGGCAAGTGCGAGTTCTTCAGCGAGCGCATGGCGCGCGACGGCTACGACCCGCTTCCCGCGTGGGTACCACCAACGGCGGGGGTTGGGGGACAGGGATCGGGGGTTGGGGGTCAGGGGTCAGGGATTAGGGAGCAGGAACGAACTGTAGTTCCCCAATCCCTAGCCCCTAACCCCCAACCCCTAACCTGCATTTCGCCGCCCGCGCACAACTTTCTCAACTCCACCTTCGTCAACGTGCCGCGCCTGCTGGCCCGCGAGGAGCAACCGCTGCTCTGGGTTCACCCAGAGGATGCGGCGCAGCGCGGGCTGGCCGAGGGGGAAACGGTGCGCGTCTGGAACGAGCGGGGCGAGGTGCTTCTGCCCTGCCGCGTGACGACGGAGATCATCGCGGGCACGGTGCTCGCGCCTGGGGTCTGGTGGAACAAGCTCAGCCCCGACGGGCGCAACATCAACCAGATCACCCCGCAGGACGAGGCGGACATGGGCGCGGGCGCGCTCTTTTACGATGTGCAGGTCTGGGTGGAGCCGCTCACGGTGGGCGATTGGGATGCGCGGGCGGACGAGATGTTGGTGCCTGCGGATTGAAGGATAGGCACAAAAGAAGAGGGAGGGCAGGTTATCTGCCCTCCCTCTTCTTTTGTATATCTGGCTATTTTTCGTAATGAAAACGGCAGGAGATGATCACAAGGTCCGCCTCAGTGACCCCATAGACCAGATGAGACAGTAACACGCGATCTTTCTCTTGAAACCACAGATAATCTTGCCAAGCTGAAGGGGTGAAGACCAATCTCACGACTCCAACAGCTCACGCTCCACTACCTGCCCGCGTCGAGCCTCGTCAATTGACTTTCGCAGATGAGCCGAATTAACTGGGTTCGACAGTAAGTAAAGGGTTTCCCGCCAAGAATTAAACTCGCTCAAGGGAAGAAGCACCACATGTTGGCCTGCATCAGTGCTGACAATCGTTGGTTCCGCATCATCAATAACCTGTGCGATAAGACGTTCCAGATTATCCTTGGCCTCGTTTACAGTAACAGCGTTCAAGAGGATGCTCCTTCTGGTGGAACTTTCACTTTCTGGATTATAGCGCATTTCTCCTGACATGGGAGGATGTCTGCTCCATTAGTTGTGAAGCCGCTACGCCTCTTCCAGGCACAGCGGTGGGCACTCCTCCCTGAGGATCGAGTAAAGTTGAAGGTCGATCAGGTTGCCCCGAAAAAAGTACACCTTGCGGAGCACCCCCTCTAACTGAAAGCCACACTTCTCCAACACGCGCCGCGAGCCGATGTTCTCCGGGTGGACGACCGCCTGGATGCGCTCGATGCGCTTGGTCGCGAAGAGAAAGGGGACGAAAAGGGAGACCGCCTCGGTCATCAGCCCCTGGCCCCAAAAGTCCGGCTCCCCGATGGCGTAGGAGATCTCATAGGCCAGGCGGGTGGACGAGGTGAACGGCTTTGTGAAGCTGATGTAGCCGAGCAGCCGATCCTGCTTGTCGGTGATATTGAGGAGCCCCTCATCCGCTTCCCAAAAGCCGGTCGCGGCGAAATCCTTTCGCATCGGCGCTTCGGGGTGGAAGCCGATATTCTCGTAGGCTCCACGGGCCCGCACATCGTTCAGGTACTTGAAAATCGCGTCGAAATCCGACTCGCGGACCGTGCGAAGGTTGATGTTTTTACCGTAGAGCATGGCCTCTCCTAACTGGCGCGCCTTTGTGTAGGCGTGATTTGTCTAACCGCGCTCCGGCTCGTAATGAAGCACCACGATCCCGCACTCAAACGAGCTGGATCTTACCAAGTTCAGCTTTACCTTGCTATCGAGAGCCCCGAAGATGGGCAGCCCGCTTCCAAGCGCGGTGGGGTTGATGAACAGATGAAACTCATCGATCAGCCCATGCTTGATCAGATCCGACACAAAGGCAGCACCCCCATACGCGATGATGTCCTTCCCCGTCCGCTCCTTCAACGCGGAGATTTCCTCTACCAAGTCGCCTTTTGCCAAAACGGTGTTCTCCCATTTCGACTCGTCGAGCGTGTTGCTGAAGACAACCTTCGGGGTATCGGTAAACTTTCGACCCGCCCCGACGCCCGGATTCTCCGGATCGGCGGCGACAGCCGCCCAATGTGGAATAAATCCTTCCGCAAGGTTGCGCCCAAGCACGATGCAGTCAACCGGCTCGGTCAACTCTGCCACATACTGCTTTAGCCCCTCATCCCAGTCCCATACCATAGAGTCCATCTCGCCATTTGGACCTGCAACGAAGCCATCCACCGACATCTGTACCTGAAGCTTTAGTTTTCGCATTTCCTGTCTTTCCTTAATGTTGTAGTCTGCTCTGCCATAACCATCTAGCTTACCAGCGACGCAAGCTTCTGCCACTAGCTTTCGTCCCAAAACACGTTGGCCGCCCCACTGGTCGAGGGCGCAACAAATAGCTGAGTACCTTACTGGTCCGATTGTGATTCGCTCTAACGGAAATTTGCGCCCTCTCTGCTCTTTCCCTCACTCCTCGCGCGACAAAAAGTCCCAGAGCATCGCGCCAAGCTGGTCCTGCTCGGCGACCTCGTGCTGGCGGACGGTGTGGAGCGCCTCGTAGTCGAGCAGCAGGGCGCGCAGCAGCAGGGTGAAGTGGCGGGCGCTCAGGCGCACGATGTGCTCCTCGCGGTGCGGCGCGCTGTCAAAGAGGCGGCCCAGCAGCGAGCTTCGCTGGCCCAGCAGGATCATCTCGTTCAGCCCCACCGGCTGCGAGCCCGGCACGCGGCTCAGCGGCAAAAAGCAGAGGTCGCTCCCGTGAAGGGTGCTCCACGCGAAGAGGCCAAAGCGCTCGTCGTCGTGCGCGGGGCCACGCAGGAAGCGCGGCTGCCACTCCCGATACTCGGTCAGGTACACTGTCGCGTCGGGCGACCAGTAGCGCGCCAGCCCGATCTCGCGCAGGGCACGGGTGAGGCGGGGCAAGGCCACGTAGCGGCGCGGCGCGACGATGGCCGGGTAGGTCGCGTGCTTGCGAAAGTCCACCTCGGGCCCATCGCAGCAGCCCCGCTTCCGGCGCGAGCAGCCCCAGCATCTGCAGCGAGGCCCCGATGTTGTGCAGGATGTGGTCGAGCACGGGGCGATACTCGATCTCCTGCTGCCCGACCAGCGTCGTTTCCAGCCCCGCCAACGCCTCGCGGAAGCGGCGCGCCCGCACCTTCTTCGCCTCGCTGCGCTGGAGCATGGTGCCCAGCGGCTCCTCCTTCGGCTCGGCGCGGCTGCGCCCCGCTTCCATCTCCTGGTTGATCGTATCGACCAGCCAGCGCTTCAGCACCGTCGCCAACTCGCGCACGGTGATGGTCAGATCTTCGCCTGGTGGTCGCGTATCGTTCGACATCTCATTTCTCGATTTCAGATTTCAGATTTTCGGCAGCTGCCCTATCGTACACCATTCACCATTCATCATTCACGGTACGATGCGCAGGTAAACAGGTTGCGTGCCGACGGAAACGCTGCCAGACGCGCTGAGGGGCCGCCCGAGGTAGTCGAAGACCCCCTGGGTGCCCGCTGGCAGGGCGACGGAGCGCGACGTGCCGTCATTGCTCCAGTACAGGTAGATGTGGCTGCCGCCGCTACGGAAGGCGTAGCCCTCCAGGTTGCCGGTCGAGAGGGTGCGCTCGACCGTGGCAGCGCCCAGAAACGCGCCGAAGGTGTCGAGCGCGGTGTAGGCGGGGCGCGCGCTGCCATCAGCGTTGAGCAGCCCGCCCTCGCGCCAGCCTGGGCCGTTGAGGGTGAACCACACGGCGTTTTGCACCCCATTCGCCCACGCCCGCGCGTACAGCTTCGGCAGGTATTGCGCCTGCGCCTGGTAGAAGGTGTCGCCCGGGCAACTGGTGTAGCTCTCGTGGCAGAGCAGGCCGCCCTCGTTCATGTGGATCAGCTTGCTGACCCCGTAGCGTGCCATCGTGTCGCGCAGAAAGTCGAGCTTGCCCAACAGCGCGCCGCCGCGGTGCTGCCACTTCGGGTCCGCGAGGTCAGCGTCCAGCGTCGTCGGGTTCCAGAGTGCATAGGCGTGGTAGGCCAGAATGTCGAAATAGGGCGCGCCGCCCGCACGCAGCACCCCTTCCAAAAAGCGGCTCGGCTGGCAATCCTGCCCGGCGGGCGGGTTCTCCGGGTCGCAATCCAGCAGCAACCCCCCGAGCAGCACCTGAGCGCTGGGGTCCGCCCCCTTGATGGCGGGGTAAACCTGCTTGAGCATCGCCGCGTAGCCGCCGCCCCCGTAGTAAAAATCGCTCTGGTCGCCCCAGCAGCCAAAGGCGGCGTCCGGGTTGAAAAGGCGCGCGTCGATGTCCGGCTCGTTGCCGATCTCCCAATATTTCACGTTGTACGGGGGGCCGCTGTAGCGGGCCACCGCCTCGCGCACGAACGATGTAAAGTCGCCGAGAGCGGCCTCGCTGATCGGCCCGCAGCTGGCACCGGCCACCTTTTGCGCCCAACCCGGGGTCCCGTGGATCACGACGACGGGGGTAAGCCCCTGCGCCGACACTGCCTGGATGTCTGCTTCCAGCGCGCTCATCGTCGCCCAATTGCGGCTGCCGCGCGCCGCCTCCACCTGATTCCACAGCAGCCCGTTCATCCGCACCCAGTGCACGTTGGCCTCCGCCGCCTTGGACGCCACGCGTGGCCCCGCGCCGCGCAAAATCTCCACCCCCACCACCGACGCCTGGCCCGTCCCACTCGGCGGAGCGGGCGGCGCGGGGGGCGGCGCGCTCGCGCCCCCACCGAGGCGCTCCTTGAAGGCATCGCCCAGCAAAATGCCGCGCGTCACGCCGCTCGTCGCGTCAAAGTGCATGATGCCGCGCTGGAAGCGCTGGTAGATGAAGTTGTTGTTGTTCGGGTCGCGCGCGGGCTCGCTGGTCGGGAAGCCCCACACCTCCAAGGCGAGCAGGGGGCGCAGGCTGCCGCTGCTCGCGCTCGCGGCGCTCAAAAAGTAATCGTGGAAGCCGACGCGCGCGCCCTGCCAAGAGTTCGGCACCGCCGCGTCGATGTGGCGCTGCACCGCGCTTCCGTAGTCGGGGGCATCGGGCGCGGGCGCTCCCCGCGCGACCGCCTCGCTGTAGGCGGGGAAGGTCAGCCCCCCGTAGCTGTTGATCGGCATCACCTCGGGGTCGAGCAGGTTGAGCGGGCGCGCCTGCGTGCCGCTCTTTTGGAGCACGTGGCGCTGGAAGATCTGCACCGGGAAGCCGTCGTAGCTCGTCAAGGCACTGACCGGGTAGCCAAAGGTGTCCACCCCGCCGCGCGCCTGAAAATAATCCCATAGCAGATCGTCGTCCACGCTAAAGCCGGTCTGCGGGAAGGAGCGCGAGCCCTGCGCGTGCGCCAGCGGCACGGCTGTCCCCAGCAGCAGGAGCAAGGCGAGACAAAGAACAAATAATCGCATCAGCACACCCTTTCAATTTGAACGCAGAACGCAGAACGCAGAACGAACGACATAACGCAAAGGCGCAGAGGCGCAAAGACGCAGAGGGCAAAACGATAGAAGAAAGAGATTGCGATAATAAATTCCGCCCCTCGCTCTTCTGGCTCCGGTCAACCGTGCAACCCCGCTCTCCTAACGTTCCAACGTTCCAACGTTCCAACGTTTCAACGTTAATACGGGTACCACCAACTTTTCGGCTCGTCGCTGAAATCCCAGTGAACATGCTTGGTTTCCATAAAGGTTTCCAGCCCCTCCTCGCCGAGCTCGCGCCCGCCGCCGGTCATCTTCATGCCGCCGAAGGGCCCCGCGTAGTTGTCGGTGAGCGGGTCGTTGATCCACACGGTACCCGCCTTGACCTCGTCGAAGAACTTTTTGATCAGCTTCGGATCGTTGGAACGCAGCGTCGCGCCGAGGCCAAATTGGTGGGAATTGACCCACTCGATGGCGTGGTCGAAGGTATCATAGCTCATGATGGGGATCGTGGGGCCAAAGGTTTCTTCCTGCATGATCGCCATCTCGTGATTCACGTCCACCAGCACCGTGGGCTCGTAAAAGTAGCCGCGCTCGCGCCCCGCCGGTCGCTGCCCGCCCGTGATGACCGTCGCTCCCTTCGACCGCGCGTCCTCCACGTGGCGCTCCACCTTGGCGCGGTAGCGGTCGCCGATCATCGGCCCCATGTCGGTGCCCTCGTCCAGCCCGTGGCCCAGCCGCAGCGTGCCGAGCTTGGCGCGCAGCCCCTCCGCCACCTCCTGGAGCAGGTTGGACGGGACGTAGATGCGCTCGGAGGAGGTGCACACCTGCCCCGCGTTGATAAGCGCCGAGTAGGAGAGCGCGTCGACGGCGCGCTCCACATCGGCGTCCGGCGCGATGACGAAGGCATCCTTGCCGCCAAGCTCCAGGTGCAGGTGCTTCATCATCGGCGCGGCGATGGAGGCGATCCGCTGGCCGGTTTCCAGCGAGCCGGTAAAGGCGATCACGCGCACGTCAGGGTGCCGGACGAGGGCCTCGCCCGCGCTCTGCCCGTAGCCGGTGACGACGTTGATCACCCCCTTCGGGAAATGATCGAAGCAGGTGCGAATCCACTCCAGCGTGGCGAGCGGGGTCAACTCGCTCGGCTTGATGACGATGGTGTTGCCCGCCGCGAGCGCGGGGGCCAGCTTCCAGGCGAGCAGCATGATCGGGTAGTTCCAGGGCACGATCGCGCCGACCACCCCGTAGGGCTCCTTGATCACAAAGTTGAGCTGCGTGCGCGGCTCGCCGCTGGGGATGACGCGCCCGCGCGTGTTGCGGCCCAACTCGGCGTAGTAGCGCAGCGTGTTGAGCGCCCACTCAAACTCCTCTTCCTGCTCGCCCCACGGCTTGCCCTGCTCGCGCGTCAGCAGGGTGACCAGATCATCCCAGTGCGCGCGCGTCTTGTGCGCCGCCTCGTGCAGCAGCTCGGCGCGCGCGTTGGCGCTCAGCCAGCGCCACTCGCCAAAAGCCCGTTTGGCCGTCTCGACCGCGCGCGCCACATCGCGCTCATCGCCCGCAGGCACCTGCGCGATGATCTCCTCCGTTGCAGGATCATCCACCGCCATCGTCTCGCCGCCCTCGGCATCCAGCCACTCGCCATTGATAAAGTGTTGGTAACGTTCCATAGCTGTCCTTTCTGGTTGGGGAAGGGTGCGAGGATTGTAACCATCCCTACGAGAAGTTGCCAAGGCGAGGGGGTGATGAAGGTAAGGGAGTGATGGAGGTGATGGAGGTGATGAAGGTGAGGGGGTGAGAGGGTGAGGATAGGAATCGTCTATTGCGTAGGGACACTAAATCGTGCGTCTCTGCTACTTTCACGTTTCACAATACGTTACGTGCGGGCCAGAGGCCCGCGGCCCGTGTCAGCCTCTCACCCTCTCACCTTCATCACCCAACTCACCCTCTCACCTTCATCACCCCCTCACCCTCACAACCCATCGCTCCACACCACCTCGCCGCCGACGATCGTGGCGCGGATGGGGATATCTTTGAGTTCGGTGGGATCCACCTGATAGGGGTCGGCGGCGAGCACGGTGAGGTCGGCGAGCTTGCCCGGCTCCAGCGTGCCCTTGTCCTGCTCCTCAAAGGCGAGAAAGGCGTTGTTGAGGGTGGACATGCGCAGCGCCGTGGTCAGGTCGAGGCGCTGGTGGGGCTGCGAGTGGTTGAGCAGCGCGTGGATGGCGATGCGGGGGTCGAGCGGGGTGACGGTGGAGTCGCTGCCGCTGCCCATGAGCAGCCCCGCGTCGTGCCACTGGCGGAAGGCGTCGATGCGCTCGGTGCGCGCCTCGCCCACCAGCGGCAGGTAGTCGTGGTGGCCCCAAAAGTGGTTGAAGGGAGGCTGCACCGCGAGCACGATGCCCAGCCGCTTCGCCCACTCAATCTGGTGCGGCGCGGGCAGGTCGAAGTGCTCGATGCGGTGGCGATGGTCGGCGCGCGGGAAGGCGCGCAGCGCCCGCTCGTAGGCGGTCAACGACTGCTCGATGGCGCGGTCGCCGATGGCGTGCATGCTGCACTGCATCCCGTGGCGGTGGGCGTCCAGCACCAGCGCGTCCAGGGTGGCCTGCTCCATGTAGAGGGTGCCACGGCAGTGCGGGCAATCGTCGTAGGGCTCCAGCAGGGCGGCGGTGTGCGGGTCGAAGTCCCCGTCGATCCACCAGGCGCGGCAGCCGCCCACGCGCGGCAGCCCCAGCGCCCGCACCGCCGCGATGTCGGTGTCCTCGGTGTAGGCCACGGTGCGCAGCGGCAAGGTGCCCTGCACGCGCAGCAGCGCCTGGATGCACTCCAGCGGGTCCAGGCAGTGCATGGTGGTCAGCCCGTGCTGCACCCCAAGCTCGGCGGCGCGGCGCATCACGCGCTCCCAGCCCAACGCGCGCCCAAAGCGCATCATCCAGAAATCGCCGCCCGCCGCGTTCGCCTCGCCCGTGAGCAGGCCGGTCGGCTCGCCCGCCGCGTCGCGCTCGATGCCCGGCGTCCCGTCGGGGAGCTTGCCCGCCGCCCGCATCTGCGCCAGCGCCGCGCGGTTCAGCCACATCTCGTGGCCGGTGCGATGCAGGAAGACCACCGGATGGTCAGGCACCTGCTCGTCCATCTCGGCGCGCGTGGGCCAGCGTCGCTCCGCGAGGAAGCGCCACTCCAGCCGCATCGTCAAGAGCAACTCGCCGGGCGTGGTCGTGGCTGCCCGCGCCCGCAGCGCGGCAAACACATCGTCGAGCGTCGCCGCGTCGAAGAGATCCACCGCCTCCTCCGCGATGCCGGTCCACGCCGCGTGCACGTGCGAGTCAATCAGCCCCGGCAGCACCGTCCCGCCGCGCAAATCCACGATCTGTCGCGCCGCTCGCCTCGTGGCGCAGCGCCGCCTCGTCACCGATGGCGCGGATGCGCCCGCCATCGGCAAGCAGCGCCCCCGCGCGTGGCTGCGCGGGGTTCAGGGTGATGAACGATGCGTTGACGAAGAGGGTTTGGGGCATGGTAGTGGCTCCTTTTTGGGTGATGAAGGTGAGGGGGTGATGAAGGTGATGAAGGTGAGTTGGGTGATGCTTATGCGTACGTAACAACGGCATGTGCTCCATGCACGCGGAGCGCACTTTGTTGGCCACCTCTTCAACCCGCCGGAGCAAAGAGGAATGGTAGTAGCGCGACCCACAACTGTCGCAGATTCCAACAGGCACATTTTCAAGGATCACGAAGCCATCGCGATGCTTGAATGCTTCCTGCACGACGCCTTTCTCGCATACGATTCCGTCGCAAAACTCACATTGTATCCGTACATGTTCCTACTCTTCACGCTGAAGGAGAGTTGTAGCAACGCAAAATTTGCGTCTCTGCTGCTGCCATCTCAAACCGAACAGGTTAGCGAAGCGTCCGTGCTCCTAACCTCACCCCCTCACCTTCATCACCTTCATCACCCCCTCACCTTCATCACCCCCTCACCTTCATCACCCCCCTCACCGACAAATCAGCACCGGCTGCTTGCTCGTGCGCAGAATCCGATCCACCGTGCTGCCCAGGACGACCTCGCGCATGGTGCCGTAGCCGTAGCCGCCCATGATGAAAAAGTCGGTGTGGTGCGCGGCGGCGGCGCGCAGCAGGGCGTCGGCGATGTCGCCGCGCTCTTGGAGGTAGGTGGCGGGCACGCCGCGCTCTTCGAGGTAGGTGCGGGCGCGCGCGAGGTCCTCGGGGGAGGTGTGCGGGGTGACGACGGTGACGACGACCAGCGGAAGCTCCCAGCGCGCGGCGAGGTAGGTGGCGATGAACAGCGCCTCGTTCGCCTTGCCACTGCCATCGTAGGCGAGCAGCGGGCGGTCCAGCGGCGAGGCGGCGGCGGGCACGGCGAGCAGCGGGCGCGACACGCTGCGAATCAGGGTGCGAAAACCCGATTTCAGGCGCGCGAGGGGGGCGCGGGCGGGCGGGTGCACGAGCGGCACCACTACCAGATCGGCCCACCACGCGCGCGCCGCGATGGTCGTCGCGGCGTGGCCCACGTCCAGCACGAACTGGCCCGGCACCGCGCTGGCCTCGGTGCGCTGCTCAAACTCGGTTTGCGCCACCTGGCTCTGCATGTTGTTCAAGCGGCTGCCCGCCCGCTCGATGTGGAGGCCCAGCAGCCGCCCCTCCTCTTTTTGTGCCACACAGATCGCCTGATCCAGCGCGGGCCAGCCGCTCCGCTCGCCGCTGATCGCCACCAGGATGTCGGCGAAGAGGCGGTCGGCGGGGCGCGCCGTCATCATCCGCTCCCTGCGCCACTGGCCGATGGCAGGCCCCACTTCCAGTTCCGGTGGGGTGAGCGCCTCGCGCAGCTTCACGCCCACGCGCGCGGCGACCCGCTCCAAGCGCGTGCCCTCGCGCTCCGCCAGGCTGGTCACGGCGGCCTGCGACGAGATGTCCCAGCCCAGCGCGCGGCGCAGCTCCGCCTGGTGGCGCGTGACCCACAGGTACAGGTCGGTCTCGGTGCGGCCCGGAAAGTCCTCCAGGATGCGCTGCTCGCGGATGCTCTCGATCACGGGACGATACACCGTGTCGTACCAGTGCGCGACAACCTCCGCGTAGGGCACCTCCACCCCACGCTTCTTTTTGAGCACGAAGGCGTGCACGGCGATGTGCTCTTCCAGTTCCGGGTAGCGGCCCGACAGGGTCACGCGCAGGTTGGCGTCGGGGCGAAGGTCATCCAGCCGCGTGCGCTCCAAAAAATCGGCGTACTCGGCCATCAGGCGCAGATCATCGGGCTGCACGTCGGCGGGCAGGGGCACCCGCGTGGCGGTTTCTGTGACGTAGGCGAGGATGGTGGTGGCACCAAGCTGGTGCGCCACCGAGACGCGATGATTCCCGTCCAGCACAAAGTAGGCGTCACCGATCTGGTACACCTCGATGGGCGGTAGCTTCCGCGCATCGTTGCTGGCTACCTTGACGCGCGCCCAGCGCTCCTGGTCGCTCTCACGGGTGGGGAGGAAGCTGCGCGTAAAATCGCTGTAGCGCCCCACGCTGCCGACGATGGCGCTCAGCGGGATTTCCCGCAAGCCGCGCGCCTCGCCGCCGGTCGCCTTGAGCAGCTTGCGCACCTCCTCGAAGGGGAGCAGGTTAGCGGATTTGCCGGTCAGGCGCGCGACGATCCGTTCGAGCGCGGCCCCGCGCCGCGCGTCGCGAAAATCGTCCAGCGCTGCCAGGTACCCGCCGGGGGGGCCGTCCATCGTCGTTGATCCTTTCGGGGAGCCAGGCTCCCGCCAGACTAGCCCAGGTGCGCCATCAAGCGCTGGCGAATGGCGGGCGCGGGCTGCGCGCCGACGAGCGTGTCCACCACACGGCCATTCTTGAAGATCAGCATCGTCGGGATGGAGCGCACGTTGAATTGCCCCGCCGTGCGTTGGTTGGCGTCCACGTCCAGCTTGGCGACCAGCGCGCGCTCCCCCATCTCCTTTGCCAGCTGCTCGATGGCAGGGGCGACCATGTGGCAGGGGCCGCACCAATCGGCCCAAAAATCCACCAGCACCGGACGGTCGGTTTGCAGCGCCTGGCTGAAGGTGCTGTCGGTGACCGCGACCGGCCCCTGCGCGCTGCTGAACGCGGGCGCGGCGGGCTTTTCCGGCAGGCGCGGGGCGTGCCCCGCCAGCAGAGCCTCGGCGCGCTCGCGAAGCTCCGCCTCGTCCGGCACCCCCTCGGCGCGCTGCTGCACCTCGCCCGCGCGCACCCAGAGGGTCGTGGGCAGCGCGCTCACCTCGTAGCGCCGCGCCCACTCGCGGTTGTCATCCACCGTGATCTGCACCACGCGCAAGCGCCCGGCGTACTCGCGCGCGAGCCCCTGCCACAGCGGCTGCATCTGCTGGCAGCGCGCAAACTTGGGGGTGCAAAAGAGCACCGCCACCGGCCCCTCACTTTCCACCACCCACCGCTCAAACGTCTGATCGTTCACCGTGATCGGCGTGTCTGCTACCGCCATTTACCCACCTCCTTCATAGGTTCTATCAATAGGACTTACGCGCTTGGTATGACGACCGACGACCGACGACCGACGACGGACAACGGCGTAAGTCCTATACCAATTCCGATTGAAAGCGTGGCAATGAAAAAACTATGTCATTCCGACCGAAGGGAGGAATCTCGGCCTTGAAATAACATTGCTGAGATTCCTCATTCCGCTACGCTCCTTTCGGAATGACATCGCTATTGCTAGGTTGACATCCCGAATTGGTATAAAGCTGGTACTACAAACATTTTTATCACTTTATCAACCTTAACAAAGCAGTTGTGCGTTGTGCGTTGTGCGTTGTGCGTTCGTTGTGCGTTGTGCGTTGCATTCCGCATTCCGCATTCCGCATTCCGCATTCCGCATTCCCATTCCGCATTCCGCACTCCCCTCACCGCTCCCCTGCCAGATACTGCTTGTAAAGCTCTTCCATAAACCCCTCGTCGTCGCGGCGGCGATACCACTCCTCGGGGTCCAGGTCGAGGGCTCGGCCCGTGGCACACGGGGTGTTGGCGCTCTGGCGGTTGAAGCTGCGCCAGATGGCCGCGGCTTCTTTTTCGCTGCCATCCGCGCGGAGCAGCCCGCTGTGGCGCAGGCTCTGGTTCAGGTCGAGGGGCGGCTGAGGGTACAGGTCGGGCGGCGCGTCGGCCCAGAGCGCGTGGCAAACAAAGGGGACGCCCGCCCCGTGCAGCGCGGGGAGCGCCTCGCTGAAGAAGCGCGCCTGCTCCTCCTCCGTGTAGCGCGCCGCGCGCGGGGTGTCCCCCTCCTGCTCGACCCGATCATCCTTCTCCTCGCGCTGCCGCGTCGGCACCCCGAGCGAGGCGCAGGCGACCGGCGCGCCCGCCAGAGCGCGGGCCAGCAGCAGCAAAAAGGGCGGCCACCCCTCATCCACGCCGCTGCGCGCCACGCGGCTCGCGGCGGGGCTAGCCGCCAGGGCGAGGAGCCCCACCGCCTGCTGCCACGTTGCCAGCTTTGGCAACTCGGGGCGGAAGAGGAGCGCGGGCGCGTCGCTGTACAGCAGCGCCACCGGCTGCGCCGCCTCGCCGATCTGCTCCGCGAGCAGTTCCCACCAACGAAGCGGCTCCTCCTCGTTCTGCGGCGGGAGCATCGTGAGCAGACCGCCCGCGCCCAAATCCAATTCAGTGAGCGCGGGGTGCGCTGCCAAAGTTGAGGGCGATCTCGCGCCACACCTTCTGCTGCGCGTCGAGCAGGTTGCGTGCCCCGTACAGAGTTGCCCGCCGGCCAGGGCACCACGCGCCCCTCGGAGACGATGCGCGGGCCAGCGGTGCGCATCGCGGCCAGCGGGTCGAGAAGCAGCGCCCACTCCGGCAAAAAGAGCGTGCCGCCCAACTGGCCGAGCAGCGTCAGCTGCACCGAAAGCGCCGCCCGCTCCGCCGCCTCCAGCAGCGCCACCAACCGGTCGAGCACGCTCGTGTGCAGGCGGCCCGTCGAGGGTTGCAGCGCCACCCACGGCAGCGCCACGCGCACAAAGCCAAAGCCAAGCTCCGCAACGTGGCTCAACTCCTCGCGCAGCTCCCCCACATCAAAGAGCCACTCGCCCGCCAAAAAGAAAGGCCCCTTGCGACGCGGCCAAAACGCACACCCACTGCGAAACAATGTCTCGGCCATCCCCGCTCCTTTTCCTCTATCTGCTCTCCCTGCGATGATATCCCATGAGACGCCAAACAAGAAGCACGAACGACAGGAACTCGGTCAACCTTGCCAAACGCGCTGCTTACGCATGCGTAAAATCCAAAACACCCAAAGGGCACGGTGTCCGAAATCCGAAATACCCAAAGGGCACGGTGTCCGAAATCCGAAATCCGAAATCCGAAATCCGAAATCCCCCTTCTTCCCGCCCCATGCTACAATGGTGAAAAGGGATACCCGAAATGGGAAAGAAACAGGAGAAAACAAGATGAGTGAGAAACAACGCGTCCGCACGCGCTACGCCCCCAGTCCGACTGGAAAACAGCATGTGGGGGGGATTCGCTCGGCGCTCTTCGCCTACCTGTGGGCGCGGCACAACGAGGGCGATTTTTTGCTGCGCGTCGAGGACACCGATCAGGCGCGCTTCCGCGAGGACGCGCTTCAGGATTTGTTCGACTCGCTGGAGTGGCTAGGGCTGGAGTACGATGAGGGGCCGGTGCCCGGCGAGCCGCCCAACGAGTATTTCCAGACGCAGCGTGCCGCGCGCTACCAGGAAATCGCGCGGCAGCTCGTGGAGCAGGGCGCGGCCTACTATGCCTACGAGACGGCGGAAGAGTTGGACGCGATGCGGCAGGCGCAGCAGGCGCGCAACCAGCCGACCGGCTACAACCGCGCCAGCCGCAACCTGTCGGAGGAGGAACGCCGCGCCAGGGCAGCGCAGGCGGAGGGACGCCAGCCGGTGGTTCGCTTTGCGGTGCCGCTGGAGGGGAGCACGACGGTCCACGACGCGGTCCGTGGCGAGTGGACCACCGAGAACCAGTCGGTCGAGGATATGATCCTCCTCAAAAGTGACGGGCTGCCCACCTACCACCTCGGCCACCTCGTGGACGATCACGATATGCGCATCACCCACGTCATGCGCGGGGTGGAGTACGTGCCCACCGCGCCGCTCCACGTCCTGATCCACGAGGCGCTCGGCTGGGAGGCCCCGACCTACGTCCACCTGCCGCTCATCCTCGACCCGAGCGGGCACGGGAAGATGTCGAAGCGCAAGCAGAACACCGACGGCAGCGTGACGGAGCAGCTGACGATGGTCAGCGAGTTCCGCGACGCGGGCTACCTGCCGGAAGCGCTCCTCAACTACCTGGCGCTGCTCGGCTGGTCGGTCGCGGCGGACCGCGACATCGCGGAGCGCGCCGAGATGATCGAGAAGTTCGACATCCAAGACATCAAGAAGAGCCCCGCCGCCTTCAACTACGAGAAGCTGGAGTACATGAACGGCTGGTACATCCGCCAGCTGCCGATCGACGAGCTAGCCCAGCGCGTGCGTCCCTTTTGGAAAAAGCGGGGCTCCCCACCGACGAGGCGCGCCTCCAGGAGGTGCTGCCGCTGGTGCAGGAGCGCATGAAGCTGCTGAGCGAGGCCCCCGATCTGCTCGACTTCTTCCTCGCCGACGCGCCCCTGCCCGACCCCGCCGAGTTGCCCGGCAAAAAGATGAGCAACGAGGACACGATCCGCGCCCTGCAAGGCGCGCACGACGCACTCGCCGAGGCCGAGTGGACGATGGAAGGGCTGGACGAGACGCTGCGCGCCACGGCGGACAAGCTTGGGCTCAAGGCGGGGCAACTGTTTCAACCGCTGCGCGTCGCCATCACGGGGCGCAAGTTCGCGCCCGGCATCTTCGAAACCGTCTATCACGTGGGCCGCGAGCGCGTGCTGGAGCGCGTCGAGCGCGCCATCGGCCTGCTGCGCTAGGGCGCGACAGGCGGGGAAAGGACGGAAGACCGGAGAGCGAGGACCGAAGCGCAAAGTCCGCTGTCCTCGCTCTTGCTGACGAAGGGGGCATCTTGAGCAGCAACCAGAGCAAACGACCCGTGCCCAGCGCGGCAGTTGCCCCGCACGACCCGCCCAGCGCACGCCAGCGGCGACGCCTCCTGCTGGACATGGCGCTGCGCCGCCAAAGAGCGGGAACGGGCAGCAGCCGTGCCTTTTGGCAAGAAAGGAGCGCCATGAACCCTTGGCCCGACCTGCGCCCTCTCTTAGATGGCATCCCCTGGGCCATCGTCGGGGGGGTTGCCACGCGCGCCTACATGCCCGAGCGGATGACGCGCGCCCTGGATATCCTGGTCCGCCGCACCGACTGCGAGCGGGCGTGGCGACGCTTCGAGGGGGCAGGCTACCAGCTTGCGCCCCATCTGGATGCGCCCTATTTCGTCGCTCGCTCGCCGGAGGGAAGCGAGGTGGACGTGATCTGCGCCGCCTTTCCCTGGCTCGACGAGGCGTTGGCGAGGCCCCGCCACGACGAGGCAGGCTTCCCCGTGCTGGATCTGTCCTACCTCATCCTGATGAAGATGCTAGCCGCACGCGCCCAAGATCTGGCCGACATGAGCCGCATGCTCGGGCTGGCGTCGGGCGAGGAGGTGGAGCGCGTGCGGCTAGCGGTCGCCACCCACCAACCTGAGGACCGCGACGATCTGGAAGCGCTCATCCTGCTGGGCAAGTGGGAGATGGAGGATGGAGAATGGAGAATGGAGAATGGAGAATGGAGAATGGAGAATAGAATAGGACTTACGCACTTGGGAAGACGACCGACGACCGACGACCGACGACCGACAACGGACAACTGCGTAAGTGCTATAGAAAATAGAAGACAGAGACCACTTGGTGCTTAACCTGTCTGCGTTCTGCGTTCTTCTACCTGCCGCCTGCCGCCTGCCGCGCTTGCCGCGCGGAACCCGCTGCCGCCTGCTGTCGTTTGCCGCCTTACCCGCTCTGCGGGAACCGCACTGCCGCCTGCTGTCGTTTGCCGCCTGCCGCCTGCCGCCGCTGCCGCCTGCCGCCGTTCGTTCTGCGTTGTCCGTTCTCATCACTCACCATTCGCGACACAACCATGACCCCCAGCCCTCTTGACCTCGAACAGGCGCTGCGCGAGCCGCGCAACGCGGCGCTCGCGCGCCTGCTGCCCGACGGGTTCGTGCTACCCCGCTACGACGGGCGCTCCATCGCCAACCTGCCACCGACCATCGGCACGCTGCTGGGCGTGGACGAGGGCTGGGTCGCGCCGCCGCTCCACAGCGACCTGCTGGACGGGCTTGGCGAGGGGATCGAGCGCGTCATCCTGCTGGTGGTGGATGGGGTTGGCTGGCGGCGCATGTGGGAGGTGGTCGAGCAGCAGGACCCCGCCTTCCGCGAGTTCCTGGCAGAGCGCGGCGCGCGGGCCATGCCGATCACCTCGGTTTCCCCGGCCACGACGAGCGTGGCGACCACTACCCTCTGGTGCAACGGGGCAGCCCCCGCCGAGCATGGATTGGTCGGCTTTTCCTTCCTCCTCATGGAGCAGGCCGCCGTCTGCACCCTTCTTTTCTGGAAGCCCATCGGCCATCAGGAGGGCGGCTACGGCGAGTTGGAAACGTGGGGGCTCCAGCCTGAAACCTTTTTGACCGTTCCCTCCATCGCCCAGCTTTTGGCGCAGGGCGGGGTCAAGACGAGCGTGCTCTCGCCGCAGGCCATCATGAGCAGCCCCCTCTCCCGCATGCAGATGCGCGGGGCCGAGGTCAAGGGCTACCAGAACACCACCGACCTGTGGCTGAGCCTGGAAAGCTGGCTGGAGGCGAGCGCGGGCACGCGCGGCTACTGCTACGCCTACTACCCCGATTTCGACATGTTCAGCCACCGCGACAGCCCGATCCATCGCTCCTGGGAGGCGCTCTGGCGCGAGCTGCGCTTCCAGATGAGCCACTTTCTCGACCGCCTGTCGCCCGAGGCGCGCGGCAAGACCCTGCTGCTGCTCACCGCCGACCACGGGCACGTCCACTCCCCCAAGGAGCGGCGCATCCTGCCGCGCGACCACCCCGAGCTGCTGCGCCACTTCATGCTCTACCCCGGCGGCGAGCCGCGCCACAATTTTTTGTACCTGCGCGACGGCCACCGCGCTGCCGCGCGGGCGTATGTCGA
This sequence comes from uncultured Chloroflexia bacterium, assembly GCA_963845765.1. Classification (GTDB taxonomy): domain Bacteria; phylum Chloroflexota; class Anaerolineae; order Ardenticatenales; family Ardenticatenaceae; genus CAWJTI01. Next base: position 174,453 of record CAWJTI010000007.1, on the reverse strand, counting down.
GGCGCATCTGGCCGACAGCTTCCACCTGCTGGACGGCCACGAGGCGCTGCACGCGGGGCTGTACGGCCCGCCCGAGCGCCTGCACCCCGATGCCGAGCGGCGCATCGGCGATCTGGTGATGCTGTCCAAGGGCGGCGCGATGCTTTGGACGGTTTCCCCCGACAGGATGTATTATGGGATGCACGGCTCGCTGGAAGCCGACGAGATGATTGTCCCACTCATCGCCCTGCGGCTGGACCCTTGACACGCAAACGAAAACGGAGCCAGTATGGACCCTGCCGTCGAAAAAATTGTTTTCAAGGCGCGCCGGTTGGTGGAGGCGGGCGCGCGCGAGGAGGCCCGCACCGGCCTGATGCAGGCGGTGCGCTGGAAGCCGCAGGAGGCGATCCTGTGGTACTGGCTGGGGCGCACGCTGGACGACGAGGCGCGCGCGACCGACGCGCTGGAGCGCGCGTTGCAGCTCGACCCAGCGCTGGGCGAGGCGGCGAGCTACCTGGCGCAGCTTCGCGGCGAGCCGGAGCCCGCGCTGGACCTGAACTGGCTGCTGGAAAGCCCCGAGCCGCCCGCGCCCGCCGCCCCCACGATGCCGCCCCCCGTCCCCACCCCCAAAATGGCGGATTGGTCCTTTTTGGAGGAGTTGTCCGACGAGCCGTTCGAGGGCGGCACGGCGGACAACATAGCCCAAAGCACGGCGGAAAATACAACGGACAATCCGGGGTGGTCGCTGCTGGCAGAGCTTGAAACCTTTGACGAGGCCCCGGAGGCCGCGCGCGCCCCCGCCCTGAGCGAGGATGATTTGTGGCGGCGCGCCGAGGCCTTCATCGGCCCGCTCGTCGCTGCCCCGCAAGGGGAAAGCGTCACGATGCCAGCGCCCGCGCCGCGCGAGTCGGTGGCTCCCCTCCGCGCCGCCGCTCTCTGCACCGATCCCCGACAAAGCGTCGCCCACCCCGCAAAAGGCCGCGCCCGCCGCCACGCCGCGCAAGCCGCGCGCCCCCCGCGAGCCGAAAGCGCCAAGAAAGCTGGGCACGCTGGGCAAGGTGGTGCTATCGCTGCTGGGGGTGGTGGTGGTGAGCGGGCTGCTCTGGCTCGGGCTGCGCAACGCCGAGCAATTGATCCCTGCCAGCGTCCTGGCGGACAACCCCGCCTTCGCCACCGCCATCATCGCCGCCCAGCTGCGCGCGGGCCCGCGCCCAACCCCGCTGCCCCAACCGGCCTGGATGGAACAGGCCCAGGCCGCGCGCTACGGCAACGAGCCGGAGCGCGCCGAATCGGTCCTACGCACGATCCTCGACGAGGAGCCCAGCAACGTGGTGGCGCTCGCCGCCATGAGCGACCTGCTGCGCGAGCAGCCGGGGCGGGAAGCGGAGGCGCTGGAGATGGCGCAGCGGGCGCAGGAGGTGGTACGCACCCTACCCGAGCGCGCCCTCGCGGCGGAAGCCTTCGCGTGGGCCGCTGCCGCGCAGCCCACCCCCGATGTGGGGCTGATCGTCGCGAGTGGGGAGCAGGCCGCCGCCGAAACCCCCGCCAGCCCGCACGCGCAGTGGGCCCGCGCGGTGGGCTCGGTGTTGAATGGCGAGATGGCGATGGCGCAGGAAGCCGCCTCGCTCGCCACCTCGCTCAGCCAGGACACGCTGCCAGGGGAAACGGCGGCCAAGCGGGCAGCGCTGGCCGGCATGATGGGCCAGCAGGAGGAGATGGCGAAGCAGTACGAGACGGCGCTGGAAGGCACCGACTACGTGCCGTGGCGCGTCGCCCTGGTTCGAGCGCTGCGCGCACTGGGCCGCCCCGACGAGGCGCAGGCGCACCTCGACCACCTCCTCCAAATCGCCCCCGACGACCCGGCGGTGCAGGGGTTGGTGAGATAGAGGATAGTAGGTATTGGGTATTAGGTATTAGAGATTGAGCATTGGAGCAAGATGCAGGAATACCAATCTCCAATACCCAATATCTAATACCCAATACCCACCGTTAGCGGCGTTCCTGGTAGTTGGGGGCTTCTTTGGTGATGAAGATGCCGTGGGGGTGGCTTTCGAGGAGCCCCGCGTTGGTGATGCGGCGGAAGCGCGCCTTGTCCCACAGCTCGGGCAGGGTGCCCGCGCCGATGTAGCCCATGCCCGCGCGGATACCGCCCACAAACTGAAAGATGAAATCCTTGAGGCTGCCCTTGTAGGGCACGCGCCCCTCGATCCCCTCCGGCACCAGCTTGCCCGCCTGCGCCTGCTGCTCGCCCGACTCGCGCCCCTGCGCGTAGCGGTCGCGCCCTGGGCCGTTCATCGCGCCGAGCGAGCCCATGCCGCGATAGTCCTTGAAACGCTCGCCCTGGTAGCTGATGACGTCGCCGGGCGACTCTTCCAGCCCCGCCAAAAGCGAGCCGAGCATTACCACGTGCGCGCCCACGGCTAGTGCCTTCACCGCATCGCCCGAGTATTTCACGCCGCCGTCGGAGATGATCGGCACGCGCCGCTCGCGCGCGGCCTGCACGCACTCCAGCACCGCTGTCACCTGCGGCACCCCGATGCCCGCCACGATGCGCGTCGTGCAGATCGAACCGCTGCCGATCCCCACCTTGACCGCATTCGCGCCCGCGTCGATCAGGGCGTGCGTCCCGTCCGGGGTCGCCACGTTGCCCGCAAAGATCACCTGTCGGGGGTACAACTCGCGCAGCCTGCGCACGGCGTCCAGCACGTTTTTAGAGTGACCGTGCGCGGTATCCACCACCAGCACGTCCACCTGCGCCCGCACCAGTGCGGCGGCGCGCTCCAAATAATCGCGCCCCGCCCCCACCGCCGCGCCCACCAGCAAGCGCTCGCGCGCGTCGAGGGAGGCGGCGGGATAATCGCGCTTCTTTTGGATGTCCTTCACCGTGATGAGCCCGACCAGCGCGCCGCGATCATCCACCAGGGGCAGCTTTTCGATCCGATGCTCCTGCAGGATGTCCGCCGCCTCCTCCAACGTGGTGCCGAACGGCGCGGTCACCAGGTTCTTGGAGGTCATGTACTCGGAGATGGGGCGCGAGTAGTCGCGGGCGAAGCGGATGTCGCGGTTGGTCAGGATGCCCACCAGGTTCCCCTTGCCCTCCGTGATCGGCACCCCTGAGATGCGGTAGGCGGACATGATCTCTTCCGCATCCTTTAGCGTGTTCCCCGGTTGCAGGGTGATGGGGTCCACGATCATCCCATTTTCCGAGCGCTTCACCTTGTCCACCTCGCTGACCTGCGCCTCAATGGACAGGTTGCGGTGGATCACCCCCAGCCCGCCCTCGCGCGCCAGCGCAATGGCGAGCCGCGCCTCCGACACGGTGTCCATCGCCGCGGAGACGATGGGAATTTGCAGGCGGATGCCCGGCCCCAGCTCCAGGCTGAGATCAATCTCGGCAGGCATCACCTCGCTGTACCCCGGCAGCAGCAGCACGTCATCAAAGGTCAGGGCTTCCTGACCAAACGCATGTAGTCCACTCATGGTCCGTTCCTTTCTGGCACCCCAATCAGATAGTCGAGCCGTGGCTCCGTTGCGCTTGGCCTAACAAAAATGGGCCGCGTTGGGTCGGCCCATCAAAGGTGTGCCCGAAAGAATAACCCCGCGCGCGCGGCGCGTCAAAAAGCTAGACCCTAAGGGTTTAACCATCGCCTCCAAAGGTGCGGATGGTCGTGCGTATTCCCACGATTGGTAGTTACCAGGGTGGTTAAACCCTTAGGGTCTTAAGGCAGGATGATGGACATTTACCTCGCCCTTTCCGGTTGGCCCGCGTATCGCAGCAGGAAAAAGAAGATGACAAAGGAAAGCAGGGCGAGCACCGCCGCCACCGCGTTGGCCTGCGCCACGTTGCCCGCCTCGAACTGCGCGAAGATGTAGAGCGGCGCGGTCTGCGTGCGCAGGCGCAGGTTGCCCGACACCAGCACCGTCGCCCCGAACTCGCCCAGCGAGTGCGCGAAGGTGAGCAGGGTGCCGGTGAAGAGGCCGCCGCGCAGCGCGGGCAGCAGCACAAAGCGGAAGGTCTGCCAGCGGCTCGCCCCGATGGTGTACGCCGCCTCCTCGTAGGTGGCCTCCAACTCGTCCAGCAGCGGCTTGATGGTGCCGAGCATGTAGGGGAAAGTCACAAAAAGGTGAGCGAGCAGCACGCCGAAGGGGGTAAACATCGGTTGGAGGCCGAACGGTTCCAGCCAGCGGCCCAGCAGGCCGATCGGTCCCCACAAGAGCAGCAGCGAGGTGCCGACCACCACGGTCGGGATGGCGACCGGCAGGTTGACGACGATCCCCAGCGGGCGCTCGCCGGGGAAGCGGTACTTGCTGAGCACGTAGGCGGTAAAGGTGCCCAGCACCGCGTTGACGGCAGCGGTCACAAAGGCGACGAGCAGGCTGAAACGCAGCGCAAACTGCGCGTCGGGGAGGGGACGGGCAACTTGTCAAACTTTGTTCCGTTTATGGTGCTGCCCTGCAATCGCCCGGTACGCCAAGCGCCCCACAAGCTCAGCTTTTTGTCCTCCGTCCCCACCGAGCCACATTGGCCCCCATCTGCATCGTGTTTCTTTCATCTACCCATGGTATAGTCACCTGTTTCGGGGGAATCGACTGGCGGCGGCCCCGCCGCAGCGGGCATGGTAAAAGGCAAAGGGTGACTCGATGGTAGATGATATCTCGACCGATGAAGAGATGCGCGACCTGGTAGAGCAGCTTCAGGGCGGCGAGGCCAGCCCGCAGCTGGTCGCGCGGCTGGCCGATCTGCACCCGGCTGACCAAGCGGACGTGTTGGAGGAGCTAACCGCCGAGGAGGGCGCGGAGTTGGTGCGCGCGCTCCCGCCAGAGGAGGGGGCAGAGCTGCTGGAGTACATGGAGGACGAGGAAACCGCTGCCATCGCGGAGCAGATTCCAGCGGCGGAGCTGGCGGCGATCCTCGACGAGATGGCGCTGGACAAAGCCGCCGACCTGCTCGGCGACCTGTCGCCCGCGCAGCAGGCCGCGCTCCTGCCGCAGATGGAAGAGGAAGCGGCGCTGCGCTCGCTGCTCGCCTACCCGGACGAGACAGCGGGCGGGCTCATGGTGCCCATCGCCTTCCACCTGAAAGCCACGATGAGCGCGGCGACGGTGCTGGAAGTGCTGCGCCGCGCGGAGCCGGACCCTGAGCTGATCTACTACCTGTTCGTGGAAGACGAGGCGCGTCGGCTCGTGGGGGTGGTCAGTTTGCGGCGGCTCGTCATCGCGACCCCAGAGACGTCGGTGCGCGAGATCATGGACAGCTCGGTGCAGGCAGTCAACGCGCTGACCGACCAGGAAGAATGCGCCCTGCTGCTCCAGCAATACGGGCTGTTGGCCCTGCCGGTGGTGGACGAGCAAAATCGCTTTCTGGGCGTTATCACCGTGGACGACCTGGTAGATGTGGCGGTGGACGAGGCCAACGAGGACACCATGCTGCTCGGCGGTCTGCCCGGCGACACCGATGCCTTCGACACCTTTGGCGAGTCGCTGCGCAGCCGCCTGCCCTGGCTTTATGTAAACCTTGTCACCGCCTTTCTTGCCGCCTCGGTGGTGAGCCTCTTCGAGGAAACCATCGCGCGCTTTGCGGTGCTCGCGGTCTTCCAGGGCATCGTCGCGGGGCAAGGGGGCAACGCGGGCACGCAAACCCTCACCCTGATGGTGCGCGGCCTGGCAACCGGCAACCTCGCCTTGCAGGACGCGCGGCTGCTGCTGCGCCGCGAGGCGCTGCTGGGTTTGACGCAGGGGCTCGCGGTGGCGATGGTCGTCGTGCTCGTCGCGCTTCTATGGAAGGGCGACCCGCGCATCGCCCTGATTCTTGGTGTGGCGATGGTCGGCAATATGACCATCGCCAACATCGCGGGGGTCAGCATTCCCCTCCTGCTCGAACGGCTCGGCGTGGACCCCGCTGTCTCCTCGGGGGTCTTTGTCACCACCGTGACCGATATCTGCGGCTTCTTTTTCTTTCTGGGTCTCGCCACCTGGCTGCTGCTCTGATCGTTTGCCCCCTATTCACCTCTTGACTTGCCCTCATTCTCTCGTATACTTAACACCATTAACGTTTAAGGGAGTTAAACACAAGGCTTGCTTATGCCAGCAGACGAGGAACTTCAGCTTGCGCGGCGCTTCTTGGAGGTCGTGCCCGGCGTGATGCACAGCCTGGGCTCGATGCTGCGCGACATGGAGGTGGGCAGCGGTCCGATCTCCATCCAGCAGTTCCGCACGATGGCGGTGCTGCGGCGCGGCTCGCGCTCTTTGGGCGAGCTTGCCACGCTACACGAGGTAACGCCGCCCGCCGTGTCACGCCTGATCTCCACCCTGGTGGAGCGCGGCTGGGTGCAGCGGGAAAGCGACCCCGACGACCGTCGCCTCGTGGTGCTCACCCTCACCACCGAAGGCGAAGCGGTGTGGAACACACTCGCGCAGCGCAGCGCCACCCACCTCGCCAGCCTGCTCAGCGAGCTAACCGCCGAGGAGCGCCAAGCGCTCGACAGCGCGCTCGTCGGGCTGGGGCGCGTGGTGCAGCCGGGGAAGTAGATTGCAGATTGCAGACAGGGTGCCCCGAATGGGGTATTGCAGATTGCAGATTTACGGATCACGGATAACCGCCAAGACGCCAAGAACATCAAGAACGCCGAGTCTTTTTAATTCTGTGTTCCGCAGGCGGGCAGGACACCCACGCTCCCATTTGCATGGCCCTCTGCGCCTCTGCGCCTCTGCGTCTCTGCGTTATGCCGTTCGCTCTGCGCTCTGCGCTCTGCGTTCTGCGTTCGTCCGTCGTCCTAACAACCATAGCAAACGATACGTGTAAGGAAGCAACGATGATGGGACAAGGGACGCGGCCCGCCGGGCCGTCCAATGGTGGCCTGAAGCGGGCCATCGCGTACATGAAGCATGACTGGCGGTTGGCGGGCGCGACGTATGTCGCGGTGCTACTCGCCACACTGAGCCAGCTCGCCATCCCGCAGCTCGTGCAGGACATTCTGGACGCGGTGGTCCAGGGCGCACAGGCAACGTTTAGCGGCGGGACGGCGAACGAGCGTGCGATCTGGCTGGCGATGGGCACCATCGTCCTCTTCGCGGCGATTCGAGGGCTCTTTACCTTCGCGCAGGGCTACCTCGCGGAGCGCTCGTCGCAGAACGTGGCCTTCGACATGCGCAACGAACTGTTCGAGAAGGTGCAGCGCCTCTCTTTTTCCTACCACGACCGCAACCAGACCGGCCAGCTGATGATCCGCGCGACCGACGATGTGGAAAAAGTGCGCGGCTTTCTCGGGCAAGGGCTGGTCATGACGGTGCAGGCGGTGGTGCTGCTGGTCGGCATCCTGATCATCCTCTTCATCACCAACGCGCGCTTGACGCTGGTGGTCCTGCCCATCCTGCCGATCGCGCATGGTGCTTTTCATGATCTTCGGCGCGATCAGCCAGCCGCTCTTTGGCGAGGTACAGCTCCGCCTCTCGGCGCCTGAACACGATCCTGCAGGAAAACCTGGCCGGCATCAAGGTGGTCAAGGCCTTCGCGCAGGAGCGGCACGAGGCGGCGCACTTTAGCGAGGCGACCGACTCGTTCATGGAGCAGCAGCTCGAAGTGGCGCGCATCTTCACCTTTCTGTTTCCCATCATCTTTCTGATCGGCGAACCTGGGGCAGGCGGCGATGCTGTACTTCGGCGGGCGCAGATCATCGGCGGCTCGCTGACGCTGGGCGAGTGGCAGAAGTTCTCGCTCTACCTGATCTACGTCTTTCTGCCCATCGGTCAGCTTGGCTTCATCATCTCGCTGATGGCGCAGGCCAGCGCCTCGGCTGGCCGCATCTTCGAGATTCTGGATGCCAAGAGTGACGTGACGGACAAGCCGGGCGCTGCCACGCTGCCGGCGAGATCGAGGGGCGCGTGGAGTTCGATGACGTGACCTTCCGCTACTTCGAGAGCGGCGACCCGGTGCTGAGCAACGTCAGCTTTGTGGCCGAGCCGGGGCAGACAGTGGCGCTGCTCGGTGCGACCGGCTCCGGCAAGACGACGATCATCAACCTGATCCCGCGCTTCTACGATGTGAGCGAGGGCACGGTGCGCGATCGACGGTCACGACGTGCGCGATGTGACGCTCGAGAGCCTGCGCCGCCAGATCGGCATCGTGCTGCAAGAAACCACCCTGTTCAGCGGCACCATCCGCGACAACATCGCCTTTGGCCGCCCGGACGCCACGATGGACGAGGTGATCGCCGCCGCCCAGGCCGCCGCGCGCCCACGAGTTCATCCTGAGCTTCCCGGAGGGCTACGACACGCCCGTCGGCGAGCGCGGCACCACGCTGTCCGGCGGTCAGAAGCAGCGCATCGCCATCGCGCGCGCGCTGCTGCTCAACCCGCGCATCCTGATCCTGGATGACTCGACCAGCGCGTGGACCTGACGACCGAGGCGCAGATTCAGGAAGCGCTCGACCAGCTGATGGAGGGGCGCACCAGCTTCGTCATCGCGCAGCGCATCAGGACCGTGCTGAACGCGGATCAGATTCTGGTGCTGGAGAAGGGTCGCATCGTCGCGCGTGGCACGCACGGCGAGCTGATGGAAAGCAGCCCCATCTACGCCGAAATCTACCACTCGCAGCTCGTCGCCGACGAGCCACACGCCGCCCCTGACGGGGCCGAGCCGCGAACCATCGCTGTTTAGATATTAGATATTGGATATTAGATATTAGATATTACAGTATTGCAGATTGCAGATTTTCGTAATCTGTAATCTGCAATCTGCAACCGTTCCTCTACACCTAATCCAACTCTAATACCCAATACCTAATACCTAATACCCAATACCCAATACCCAATACCCAATATCTTCTACAAAAAGGGTGTCAAACCATGATGATAGATGGACAGCGCCGCATGCTCGGACAGGAGAGCAGCAAGGCGGCGAATGTGGGCGGGACGTTGCAGCGGCTGGGGGTCTACTTCAAGCCATACACGTGGGCACTGGCGGGCGTGCTGCTCCTGATGATTTTCAGCGCGTGGGCGCAGGTGGAAGCGCCGAAGCTGACCGGCCAGGCGGTGGACTGCTTTATCGCGGTAACGCCACAGTCGGTCACCAACTGCTGGTACACCAGCACCCGCCAGCCCGGACCTGAACGCACTGGGTATCCTGATCCTGCTCATCGCGGGGCTGTTCGTGGCGGGCGCGATCGTGGGCGGGCTGACCTTCTACATGATGTCGTGGGCGGGCCAGCACGTGCTGGCGGGGCTGCGCAAAGAAATTTTTGACCAGATGCATCGCCTCTCGATTGGCTACTACACCGACGCACGAGGCGGGCGACGTGATGAGCCGCCTGACCAGTGACACCGACACGATCCAGCAGGCGTTCAGCTTCGCGCTGGTGCAGGTGGTGAGCGGGCTCCTGCTGATCGTCTGGGTCGTCACGGTGATGCTGCGCGAGAACGTGGTCTACGCCCTGCTCTCGCTCGCCATCGTGCCGCTGATGCTGATCGCTACCACCTTTTTCTCCGACCAGGCGCGCAAGGCCTTCCGCGTCACCCGCCAGGAGATGGGCATCGGTCAACGCCGGGCTGCAGGAAAGCATCGCGGCGGTGCGCGAGGTGCAGGCGTTCAGCCGCGAGGACGAGAACATCGAGACCTTCCGCCGCACCAACGCCGCCAACCGCGACGCGAACGTGCGCGCGGTGACCTTCACCAGCGCGCTCGCGCCCGCCCTGGAGTTGTTGAGCTTCGTCGCGCTGGCGGTGGTCGTCGGCGTGGGCGGGATGTGGGCGCTGCGCGGCACGCCGCTGTTTGGCACCATCTGTCACGCTGGGGCTGGTCATCACCTTCCTGGGGTACGTGCAGCGGCTTCAACCAGCCGATCCAGCAGATCGCGGTGCTGTGGACCAACATCCAGAGCGCGGTCGCGGGCGCGCGAGCGCATCTTCGAGCTTTCTGGACGAGGTGCCGGAAATCCGCGACCGCCACGACGCGAAAGCCATGCCGCAGATCGAGGGCCGCGTGCGCTTCGAGAAGGTCTCCGCCGAGTACGAGACGGGCAGCCGGTGCTGCGCGGGGTCAGCTTCGCGGCGGAGCCGGGCCAGACGATCGCCATCGTCGGGCCGACCGGCGCGGGCAAGACGACGATCATCAACCTGCTGCCGCGCTTCTACGACGTGACGGCGGGGCGCGTGACGATCGACGGCGATCGACGTGCGCGACGTGCGCGCCGAGAGCCTGCGCAAGCAGATCGGCATCGTGCTGCAGGACACCTTCCTGTTCAGCGACACGGTGATGAACAACATTCGCTACGGCCGGCCGGACGCCACCGACGAGGAGGTGATCGCCGCCGCCAAGCTGGTACATGCCGACAGCTTTATCGAGCGGCTGCCGGAGGGCTACGAGACCGTGCTGGGCGAGCGCGGCAGCGGCCTGAGCCAGGGGCAGCGCCAGTTGATCGCCATCGCCCGCGCGGCGCTGGCCGACCCGCGCATCCTGATCCTGGACGAGGCGACGTCCAGCGTCGACACGCGCACCGAGCGGCTGATCCAGCAGGCGTTCGACAAGCTGCTGGAGGGGCGCACCAGCTTCGTCATCGCCCACCGCCTGAGCACGATCCGCAACGCCGACCAGGTGCTGGTGCTGCAAAAGGGGCGAGATGGTCGAGCGCGGCACGCACGACGAGCTGCTGGCGAAGGGCGGCGCATACTACGACCTGTACATGAGCCAGTTTCGTGGCGAGGAGGCATCCTCCGCCACCCCCAACGGGGCCGAGGCGCTCGCGCGGGCTTGAGACGGACGGACGACGACGACGACGACCGACGACGCGACGACCGACGGGTACCCCCTGGGTGCGACGACCGATAACGGCTGACGACAGATGAACCGCCAAGGACGCCAAGGACGCCAAGGGATTTTTTGTTTTCATTGGATGCATACAATCCGAAGGAAACAACTGATTACGGGGTCACAAGATTTCTTGGCAGAGACAGAAACCTTTCACTGTCTGCCAAGAACGTGCTAAACAATCGCAGTCATCTTCACTACCAAAGAGGAAGCCTTGGCGTCCTTGGCGTTCTTGGCGGTTATCCGTTGTCTGTTGTTCGTTGTCGGTCGTCGGTCGTCGGTCCGTCGGTCGTCGGTCGTCGGTCGTCCCATCCCCCATCTCACTTCCGACTGCTATACACGACAACAGGCCCCGACGAGCATGAACTCGTCGGGGCCTGTGGGTTTTATGCTAGGAAGTTGATACTACGGCGCGACGAACACCATCGGCATCCACAGCCGATGTAGCCCAACGGGCGGGGCGGGGAAGAGCACGTTGGCCGACTCCAGCAGCTGGTTGATCGTCTCGACCGGCGGCTCGCCCCCGAGCGGCTGCGCGGGCGCTCCTACGTTGTCGAGCAGGCCGACGACGGCGCAGAGCAGGTTGCCCAGCAGGTTGCCCTGCCCCGGCACCGCGTTGATGTCCAGGTCAATCGCCGACAGGTCCACCGTCAGGCCGAGCAGGTCCAGGTTCAACGGCCCCAGGTCCAGTTGCAGGATGTCGCAGACATCGCCGCCGCGCGTGCTGCTCGCGAGCGTCGCTACCGTGCTAAACGCCTGGTTGCTGATCGCCTGCGTCGACCCGTCGCTGGTGGTCGCGGTTCCATTAAGCACCCCGCTCACCAGGAGCTCGCCCGCCTCGTTCAGCGAGAAGCTGTCCGCCGAGAGAGTACCAGTCGAAGGTACCGCCATCGGCCAGCGCGCCGCTCACCGGCAGGGCGCTCAGGCTACCGCCCACCGCCCCGCTGAGTTGCTCCAGCAGGCCGCCCAGCGGGCTCTCCGAATCGAGCAGCCCCGCGACCGCACAGAGCAGGTTGCCCAGCAGGTTCCCCTCGCCCGGTACCGCGCTGATGTCCAGCGACAGGGGTTCGAGGTCCACCGTGAGGCCCAGCAGGTCCAGGTTGAGCGGCCCCAGGTCCAGGGTCAGGATGTCGCACGCGGCGTCGCTGCTGCTCGCCACGGCGGTCGTGGTGAACTCGTAGTTGGTGAGATTATGGACAACCCCCTCCGCCGTTTCCACGGTACCGTTGAGCAGGCCGCTCACCACCAACTCGTTCGCCTCATTCAGCGACAGGTTCTGGACGCTGATCGTACCGTCGAAGGTACCGCCGCCGCTCGTAGCGCCGGAAATCTGCGAGATCGGCAGGCTGCCCAGAATCGGCAGGTTCGTCAGCAGGCCGTTCAAAATCTGGTTGATGATATCCAGCAGGCCGTTCGAGCAGGTCCGAGAGCGGGCTCCCGCCATCGAGCAGCCCCGCGACGGCGCAGAGGAGGTTGCCGAGCAGGTTCCCATCGCCCGGCACCGCGTTGATGTCCAGGTCGATGGCCGACAGGTCCACCGTCAGGCCGAGCAGGTCCAGGTTCAGCGGCCCCAGGTCCAGTTGCAGGATGTCGCAGACGATCCCGCCCCGCGCCCCGCTCGTCAGATCCGCCGTGGTGCTGAACGCCTGGTTCGTGATTTCCTGCGTGCTACCGTCGCTGGTCGTCGCCGTCCCATCGAGCACCCCATCCACCACCATCTCGCCCGCGTCATTCAGCGAGAAGCCGGTGACGCTCATCGTCCCGTCAAAGGTACCGCCATCGGAGAGCGCGCCGCTAACAGGCAGCGCCGCGAGGCTATCGCCCAGGACGCCCGTCAGCTGATCCAGCAGGCTACCCAGGGCACCACCCGGATCGAGCAGCCCCGCGACCGCGCAGAGCAGGTTGCCCAGCAGGTTACCCGCGCCCGGCACCGCGTTGATGTCCAGGTCAATCGGCGACAGGTCAATCGTCAGCCCCAGCAGGTCAAGGTTGAGCGGCCCCAGGTCCAGTTGCAGGATGTCGCACACCTCGCCGCCGCGCGTGCCGCCCCGTACGAGGGTGGCTGTGGTGGTGAAGGGCATGTTGGTAAGCTGCTGTGGCTCGCCCCTCCTCATCTTCGGCCGTCCCGTTGAGGATGCCGCTCACCACGAGTTGGTTGGCCTCATCCACGGACAGGTGGTTGATCGTCATCGTCCCGTCAAAGGTGCCGCCCCCGAGCACGTTCCCATCCACGCGGAGGGCAGCCAGGCCCCCCGTGACAGGCAACGCGCCGAGCAGGCCATTCAGCAGGTCGGTCAGCGTGCCAACCAGGCTGTTCAGGATGTCGCCGATGCTCGTCCCGTCGAGCAGCCCCGCGACCGCGCAGAGCAGGTTGCCCAGCAGGTTGCCCGCGCCGGGCACCGCGTTGATGTCCAGGTCAATCGCTGACAGATCCACCGTCAGGCCGAGCAGGTCAAGGTTCAACGGTCCAAGGTCCAGTTGCAGGATGTCGCAGACGATCCCGCCCCGCGCCCCACTCGTCAGATCCGCCGTGGTGCTGAACGCCTGGTTCGTGATCGCCTGCGTGCTACCGTCGCTGGTGGTCGCCGTCCCGTTGAGCACGCCACTGACTACCAGATCACCCGCCTCGTTGAGCGAGAAATCGGTGGCACTGAGCGTCCCGTCAAAGGTGCCGCCATCCGAGAGAGCGCCACTGACCGGCAGCGCCGCGAGCACGCTGCCCAACACCTCGTTCACCTGCGCCAGAAGCGAGCCCAGGGCGCTCGTCGGGCTGTCCGTATCGAGCAGCCCCGCGACCGCGCAGAGCAGGTTGCCCAGCAGGTTGCCCCCGCCCGGCACCGCGTTGATTTCCAACTCCACCGCCGACAGGTCCACCGTCAGGCCGAGCAGGTCGAGGCTCAGCGGCCCGAGATCGAGGGTCAGGATGTCACAGACCTCGTCACGGTCGAGGGTGACCGCCTCGGTAAAAGATTTGTTGGTAACCTGACGGGTGCTGCCATCGGCCAGGGTGGCCGTACCGTTCAGCAGGCCGGTGAATACAAGTTCGTTCGCATCGTTGATGGAAAGGTCGCTGACGGAGAGGGACCCATCGAAGGTACCCCCATCCGAGAGCGGCCCGCTCACCGGCAATCCGGTGAGGAGATTGTCTTCCGATTGGGCGGTGGCAGGCTCAGGGCGAGCAACGCCAATCGCGCCAAGCACAAACAACAGCAGGACAATGGCTAGGGTTTTTAATTTCATCGGGGCCTTCCTTTAGCTGAGACGAAAACAAGAACGGTTGTAAGACCAAGCGGCTATGAAGCAGGTTTTGTACCAGTTCCGCCGCGCCGCCGTCCCCTGTCCGCTAGGGAAGCTTCCTCAATGAGTGCCCGCACGCTCCCTTCGCCGTGCCGCGCGCCGCTAGGCGACACTCTTGCGCGAGGTCGTCATCCGCTCCGGCCACCCCCCGCCGAGGGCATCACGTACAGGTCGGAGAGCCCCTCGCGATCCCAGAAAAAAGCGACGCGCGAGCCGTCGGGCGAGAGCGCGTGGTTGCGCACGCGGCTCGCCGCTGTAATTAGCGACAGGCTCCACCCCTCGGGCGGCTCCACGTCCGGGCGGCGGATCGAGGGCCAGCCGTTGTACTCGAATTTTTCGGTTAGCGTGCCATCCATGGGAAAACAACTCTCCATTTTGTCGGCTTTCCATTCGACGATCACTCGGTATTTGCCTACAATTACGGACAAACCTTATCGGATTTGCGTTACTTGTTTCGTATGCCAACCATCCTTCAAGTTGGACCCTACATTTTCATCTTTTTCAGTTCGGATCGCGGCGAACCGCCCCATATTCACGTGAAGCGGGAGCGCCAGATTGCGAAGTTCTGGCTCGACCCCGTCGTGCTCGCAAAGAATCACGGTTTTGCCGATCATGAATTGAACCGTGTGGAGCGCCTCATCCGGGCGCAGCAACAACGTCTACTGGAGGCGTGGAATGACTACTTTGGTGCTTGAAAAAGAGCCGATTGCCGCCAACGTGCGTGTTACCGATGATCGGCTCATCGTCGATCTGGTCGATGGGCGCTCCCTTGAAATTCCCCTGGACTGGTATCCTCGCCTGTCGCATGGAACGGCTGTGGAACGACAGCAGTGGCACCTGCTGGGCGATGGATACGCCATCGAGTGGCCCGAGTTGGATGAGCACATCGGGGTAGAAGGGCTGCTCGCCGGACGGCGCAGCGGCGAGAGCCAGAAATCATTCGATCGCTGGCTCGCCACGCGCACGCTCGTCGTAGCATTCCGCATTCATCATTCCGCATTCCGCATTCCCTGGGCCGCCACCCCGACGGAAACGGCTGCCTCGCCGACGAGGAGACAGGCCGCGCCGTGCGCGGGGCTGACCTCGACCAGGCCGGGGTCCACCTCGGTGCAGCGGGCAAAGACGCGCGGGCAGCGCGGGTGGAAGCGGCAACCCTGTAGGATGTGGATCGGGTTGGGCGGGTCGCCCTGGAGGATGAGCCGCTCGCGGCGGTGGCGCGGGTTGGGCACGGGGATTACGGAGAGCAGGGCTTGCGTGTACGGCCTCCTCGCCCGTCGCAGCGGGCTCGGTCGCATCGATGCCCATCGTCCCCTGCGCCTCGGGCGGGCTAGCTTCCGGGGTGCTCGCGCCCCCGCATGCCACATACAAAAAGGGCTGGCACGAAAAGTAGCAGAACGGTAGCGACTGGTTTCACCATGCTCGTTCCTCCTGTGAAGGGGTAGCGCTGTCGGCGGCATGGGTGGCCAGCCATCGCGCGGCTGGCCGAACGGGCAAAAGCAGGGCGTTGGAGAACGCCGCTGCCATAGGGTCGCGATCAGCGATTATTAAGGGTGAAAAACGGAGCGCGCCAACCCACCTGTGACTTTTGCGGGGGGGTTAAAGGTCTTAACCGCCGTGGCGAACCACGGGTAGCCACTGGAACCAGAGGCGCTCGGCGATGACCGGCCAGGGCGGCTCCGCCAGCGTGCTCCAGGTGATGGAGTGAAGGGTCACGCGGTAGTCGGTCAGGTAGGAGACCCGCCACGTCCCCTCCGCTGTCTGCCAGACCTCGTGGGCCCAGCCGGGACGCAGCGGGCGCGGCTCGGACCAGGGGCCAGCGGGGGTGGGGCCCACGCGCCACGCGGGGCCACCGCCCGCGCCGGTTGCGTTGTAGGCGAGGTAGTACCATCCATCACGGTAAAAAACCGTCGGGCTCTCCGGTATCCCCTCGGGCAGGGTGAGGACGCTACCCCAATCCTGCCACGGCCCCTCGGGCGATGCGGCGGTCGCCACGCCGACGATGCCGCCACCCTCGTCCAGACCCGTGTAGTAGAGGTAAAAGCGCCCGCCTGCCTCCAGCACCATCGGGTCGCGCGCGTCCGACCACGCGCCCCAACCCGCCCACACCATGCCCTTGTGATCGGGCTGGAACACCACGCCGCGCGCTTCCCAGGAGCGTGGATCGTCGGGGGTGCGCGTCGTGGCGAGCAGGATGCTCTGCGTGAACTCGTCGGTGACACCGGTGTAGAAAAGGTAGAAGGTGCCACCTTCCTCCAACACAAAGGGAGCCCAGACGCGAAACTCGTCCCAGCTGCCAGGCACGCGCTCGGTCAGGATCGGGTCGAGCGCGTGCCAGTCGCACCCCTCGGCAGCGCGCGCAACGGTGAAGCGATCCTCCCAATGCAGCGTTTCGAGGTGGGTTGATACCAGATAGGTGCTACCCTCGTACTCGAAGATCGTGTGATCCTTCAGCCCGATCCCGTCGGGGGCCCAGGCGCACGGAAACGACGCCGCGCGGACGCTGCTCGCGGCAGGGGCGAGCAGTGCCACGAGGCAAAGAAGCACGCCGAGGAAGGAGACAGGTTGAACCGCCACCAACAGTAGGCGCTTTAGGCGAGACGCCAGGACGCCAAGGCCCGATTTTGCTCTGCTTACCACGCGCTATTGCTTTCCATAATTTCCATAGGTTTTCTCCTGTCCTAAGAGGGGAAACACAAGATTTTGCGTCTCCATAACTATCCTTGCCTATTCTCATCCGCTGGCGGGCGGGACGCCCGCGCTCCCAGCAAGTTCCTCTGGGTTCCCGACGGGCGGGCCAGAGGCCCGCGCTCCCAGCACGTCCCCCTGTCCCCTTGTCCCCCTTGTCCCCTGTCCCCTTGTCCCCTTGTCCCCTTGTCCCCCTTGTCCCCCCTTGCCCCCGCCTCCCCGTCTCCTTACCTCAATTTGAAATTTCGCCCGCCCCTGATCATAATCCTCCCCTGTTGTTGCAACTTTGGTGGCTCATTCCCCATGTCGATCCCGATACGTTTCCGCCTGAGCCTTTGGTACATGGCTCTGCTTTTTGGCACGCTGTTGCTGTTTGGGAGCGCGCTTTATGGAACCATGCATTTGGTATTGTACCGCGAGGTGGAGCAGTCGCTCCAGAGCAGTGCAGGCGAGGCGGTGCGCTCGTTGGAAGCGGCGATGGTCGCGAAGGAGCAAGCGGTCCGCGAGGGTACCACGCGCGCACGCGAGGTCAAGATTCAATCCCCCACCGTTGATTCCCTCACCACCCCCAACACCTACATCGAGCTGCGCATCAACGGGGTGGTGGCAGACAAGAGCCGCAACCTGGGGGAGCGCTCGCTGCCGGTCTCGGCGGCGGCGCTGGAGCGGGCGAGCATCGGCGAGTCGTACCTGACGCGGAGCTACATCAACCGCGAGCCGATTAGCCTGTTCGTCCAGCCTGTCGAGTTTCAGGATCAGGTGGTGTATGTGGTGGCGGTGGGGCGCAGCCTGTCGGACATCCAGGCTGCGCTGGATTGGCTAGTCTTCCTGATCTTTGTGGGCTCCGTGGGAATCCTGCTTCTGGCTGCCCTGCCCGGTCTCTGGCTGGCCGAGCGCGCCATCGAGCCGGTGGATGTCGTCACCAAGGCGGCGCTCCGCATCTCGCGCGCCGAGGATCTGTCGAGCCGCCTGCCGGTGGATCAGCCGATGGACGAGATTGGCCGCCTGATCGCCGCCTTTAACGAGATGCTCGCGCGGCTGGACGACGTGTTCCGCGACCAGCAGCGCTTTGTCGCCGATGTGAGCCACGAGCTGCGCACGCCGCTCACGACCCTCCAGGGCAACCTGGACCTGCTCAAGCGGGGCGCGATGGATGACCCCGAGTGGCGGCAGGAATCGCTGGAAACCATCGAGAGCGAGGTGTCGCGCCTGGGCCGCCTGGTGGCGGACCTGCTGCTGCTCGCCCGCCTGGATGGGGGCGAGCAGGTGTCGCGCGAGCCGGTCGAGTTGGACACCCTGCTGCTGGACGTGTTCCGGCAGGCGCGGGTGCTCGCCAGCGCCGACCACCACGACATCCGCCTGCGGCTGGGCCACGAGGATCAGGCAACGGTGCTGGGCGACCCCGACCGCCTGCGCCAGCTTTTCCTCAACCTGATCGACAATGCTATCAAATACACGCAGGAGGGTGAGGTGACGCTCTCGCTGTGGAAGGACGAGGCGGCGCGCGAGGTGCGTGTCAGCGTGCAGGACAGCGGCATCGGCATCCCGAAGGAGTCGCTGCCGCTGCTGTTCCGCCGCTTTTACCGCGCGGACAAGGCACGCTCGCGCCAGTTGGAGGGTACGGGCCTGGGGTTGGCAATCGTGCAGTGGATTACGCAGGCGCACGGCGGCACGATCGGGGTCGAGAGCGAGGAGGGGGTGGGTACCATCTTCACCGTGACGCTGCCCCTCCCCAGCCCCGAGGAGGTGGCGGGCGCGAAGGTGAGCACCGGCCCCTTCCGCGCCCTCAGCGGGGAGCGCGCCGCGTTGCCCGCCGGGCAGGTGTCGGCCTCATAGAAATTAAGGATAGGACTTACGCACTTGGGAAGACGACCGACGACCGACGACCGACGACCGACGACCGACGACCGACGACCGACGACGGACAACTGCGTAAGTCCTATAGGAATGAAAGAAGAGTGGGTAGAGACACAAGATCTTGTGTCTCCCCCATAGCGCTGGCTGGGAGCGCGGTGGGTTCCCCTTGGGTATGACCCGCGAGCAGGGTGAGGAATGATGGGTGGAAGGGTAAGGAACAAGGTGGGAATTACGATGAAACAACTTGGGCGCACGTGGCTGCTCCCGTTGGCGCTGCTGGCAATGTTTGCCGCTGGCTTTGTCGCGGGGCAGCGCACCCCCTCGGCCAGCGCCAGCAGCGCCACGCAGGGCCAAACCGAGCAGGACCCCTATCTGGAGCGGCTGGCCCAGATTTGGGAGATGGTCCACCTTGAATATTTTGAGCAGCCGGTGGACGATGAGGCGCTGATCCAGGGGGCCATCAACGGGATGCTGGAAAAGCTGGGCGACAACCACACCTCCTACATGCCGCCCGACGAGTTCGCGGTGCTCAACTCGGATTTGTCCGGCTCCTACAGCGGTATCGGCGCGCTGGTGGAGGCGGAGGGGGAGCGGCTGCTGGTCGTCAGCCCCTTCGATGGCTCCCCCGCCGAGGCGGCGGGGCTGCGCCCGGGCGACCAGATTCTTCAGGTGGATGAGACGCCAGTCAGCACCTTCGAGGACCCGATGTCTGCGATCACGCTGGTGCGCGGGCCGGAGGGCGAGCCGGTGACCGCTGCGCATCCGGCGCGACGGGAAAGAGTTCGACGTGACGATCGTGCGCGCCACGATCCCGCTCATCAGCGCGAGCGGCGAGCTGCGCGACGATGGCATCGGCTACGTGCGCCTGGCGGATTTTGGCTTTACCACGATGACGCAGCTGCGCGAGACGCTGAGCGACATTCTGGCGCAGAACCCGAAGGGGCTCGTGCTGGACCTGCGCGGCAACCCGGGCGGCAGCCTGGACACGGCGTTGCGCGTCACCAGCGAGTTCATCGGCGAGGGGACGATCATGCAGGAAGAATGGGGGGACGGCTACGTCCAGAGCTATGATGCCTACCCCGGCGGGCTCGCCACCGACCCCGCGCTGCCGCTCATCGTGCTCGTCGATGGGGGCAGCGCGAGCGCCAGCGAGATCGTCGCCGCTGCGATCCAGGAACGCGGGCGCGGGCAACTGCTGGGCGAGACCACCTACGGGAAGGGCACGGTGCAGAACTGGCACGACCTCGGGGCCGACAAGGGTGGGGTCCGCATCACCATCGCCCGCTGGCTTTCTCCCAACGGCAGTTGGGTCCACGAGCAGGGCATCACCCCGGACGTGCTCATCGAGCTAACCGACGCTGAGTTTCGGGGCGAGCAGGACATCCAACTCGACAGCGCCGTGGCGCTCCTCCTCGGCACCCCCCTACCGCCCCGCCCGCTTGCCCCTGCCCCTACCTATCATTCGGGGCGCGGCGGCATCCAACCATAGAGGGTAGTGGGTATTAGATGGAATTGGAGATTGGAGATTGGAACGTGAGGGGGCCTGCAACACAATACCTATCAAGGAAGCTTCCCTTCAGTACTCAGCTTCTGGGACTCTCTTCATCACCAGAATCTCCAATCTCTAATCTCTAATCACCTAACTCCGCCATCTCCATCAGCCGCGCGGCGATGGTGAGGGCGGCGGTGGGGCGGGCGAGGCGCGTGGCGGCCTCCTGCGCCTGGTCGTAGAGCGCGGTGGGGCCAGCAGCGTTGAAGTAGCCGTGCAGGGCGATGGCAACCTCGTCGGGCGAGGGGGTCAGGCGGCCCGCGCTGCTCTCGGTGATCCAGCGCACGTTGCCCTCCTCCTGGCCGGGGATGAAGCCGGTAATGAGGATGGGCAGCCCCGCCGCCAGCCCCTCGCTGAGGGTGCCCGGCCCCGCCTTGGTGACGAGCAGGTCCGCCGCCGCCATGCGGCGCGGCATGTCCCGCACGAAGCCGGTCACCTGCGTGGGAATCGCCCAATCGATGCTGTTGAGGCGGCGGCGCAGTTTCTCGTTGCGCCCCGCGACGACCATCAGCGAGAGGGGTAGCCCCGTGCCCGCGATGGCGCGCGCGAAGCCCTCCAGGTTGCCCATCCCCTCCCCGCCGCCGATCAGCAGCAGCATCGAGCGGTCGGTCGGCAGCCCGTACTCCCGCTTCATCGCCACGTCCTGGCGCGGCAACTCCGCAAAGCGAACGTCGATGGGTAGCCCCGTCAGCTCGATGCGCTCCGCTGGCACCTTTGCCCGCAGGGCACGCTGCCGCGCCTCCTCGCTCGCCACAAACGTGACGTCTGCGCCCTTCCAGTACCAGAATGGGTGCGCGGTGGCGAGGTCGGTAACGACGGTCACGAAGGGCACCTTGGGGCGAATGCGGTCGAGGATGTAGCCGGGCACGCTGGTGGCGAGCGGGTGGACCGAGACGACGAGGTCGGCGGGGTGCTTGCGCAGCAGGCGCAACATCTTGGGCCCCGCGATGGACGCATTCATCGCGTTCAGCCCCTTGCGAATTGGGTCAGGCGAGGTCAGCTTGAAGCCCACCCCCCACAGCCAGGAGGAGTTGTCCACCATCGGGCGGTACAGCTTGCCGATGCGGTCCCAGGGCGGGATCGCCGTTTCCTGGATAAAATCGAGCAGCTCCACCGTGAAGCGCCCCGCTGTGTCCAGGCGCTTGACGGCGTGCTGGAGCGCCTCGGCGGCGGCTCGGTGGCCGCCGCCGGTGTCGCTCATCAGGATCAAGATGTGTGGCATAGGGTGAGTGGGAACGCTAGGAACTCAGTGGAACTCGGCGGGAACTCAATAGGAACTCATAGGAACTCTGGGAACTCGTGGGAATGGGGTGGGAAAAGGATGGAGGTTTGAGGTTCATCCAAGACGTTTCCGCAAGATTAGCTTTCAGTTCGGGGAATAAGTCGAAGGCATGATGTCGTAGCACACGACGAGCGGGCCATACCCAAGGGGAACCCACCGCGCTCCCAGCCTCCCCATCCCTACCCCTGTAGTACCCCATCTATCGCGTCCATTTCCTCCGTCGTGAGCGGTTGGCCGGGGTGGCGCGCCGCCCAAAAGATCGTCCAGGTACTTGTGAGCAGCAGGCCGATCGCGACGATGAGCATGACGGGGGGAATGCCGATGCGATCAGCCAGGGTGCCCGCAAAGAGCATCGGCGGGATGGATAGCAGGTTCGCCATAAAAAATTGCGCCGAAAAGACGCGCCCGCGCACCGCGTGGGGGGTCCGCTCTTGTAGCATGGTCTGGGCGGGAATCCCGATCAGCGCGAAACCCAGCCCCAGGCCGAGTGCCATCGCCATCGTCGCGAAGGTCATCCCCGTCGAGCCCTCCCAAAAATGGGCGACCAGCGACATAACGAGGAGCACGATCCCCTGCAACAGCAGCCCCGCGTTGGACAGCCGCTCGCGCTGGATCTTTTTGCCGAGGCGTGGGATCAAAAAGGTGCCAAGCAACATGCCAGCGCCCGCGGGCGCGAAGATGTAAATCGCGTCCGCCTCGCTCACGCGCAGGATGGACTTGGCAAAGATCGGCGCGACCATCGCCAGGATGTAGGCGATGGTCGCCGTCATCGAGAGGTTGATGATGGCCACCCAAAGCGTCGGGGTGCGGCGGATAAAGGCCACCCCCTTGCGCAGCTCTTCCCACGCGCGGCTGACCTGGCTCGTTGCTACCTGCTGGACCTCCGACACATGGGCGAGGATGGGCTCATCTGGCAATTTGGAGAGCAGCCACGCCGCCAGCGCGTACATCCCCGCGACCAGCGCAAAGGAAAACTCGATGCCGTGCCCGCGCCCCAGCCACGCATCCCCTATCTTGATGACGAACGGGAAAATCACCAACAGGCCGAGCACCTGGGTGCCGGTAATCGTCAGATTAAAAAGCGAATTGGCCGTGATCAGCCGTTTGCGCTCCACTAGTAGCGGGATCGTCGCGCCCTCGGCAGGCGCGAAAAATTGGGCGATGGCGCTGGTAATAAAGGTCGCGCTATACACCCAAAAGAGCAAAAAGCGCCCCGTGAAAAAGCCGAGCGCGACGATGTAGCTCAGCGCCAGCACGACGCGTAGCGTGTTCGAGCCGACTAGCACACGCCGCTTCGGGAAGCGATCCACGACAACCCCCGCCACCACGCTGAAAAGCACGGCAGGCAGCGTGAAGGCCAGGATCATCAGCCCGACGTGGCCGGTGGAGTTGGTAAGCCGCGCGATCATCAGCAGTTCCACGTAGTGGATGCCGTTGTGCGCCGTTTGCGAGAGCAACTGCGCGATCCAGAGCCGCCGAAACGCGCCATTTTGCAGCAGCGTCCCAAAAGAGTGCTCATCCCCCTTTGACGTGCTGTCGCCTTGTAGATGTGGCAATGTGGTCATTAAACGCTCTTGGTAGGAGCCTGGAGATTGGAGATTAGAGAGATTGGAGATTAGAGATTGGAGAGAATTGGAAGATGGAGAATGGAGATTGAGAATCGAAAATAGATGGACACCGACCAAAGCCCTCTCACACCCTCAATCTCTAAACTCTCTACATCTCTATCCATGCACCTGCTTCACCCGTTTCCGTAGCACGTGCCGTTCCAGCAGCACGCGCCGCCCGCAAGTGTCGCACAGCAGGCCGATGTCCGCGCCCACGCGCACCACCGTCCACACATCGCCCCCGCAGGGGTGCTTCTTGCGTAGCTGTACGCGGTCGCCAAGTTGGGGGTTGTAGGGGGTGGGGTCCATGATGGGATTGCAGATTGCGGATTGCGGGTACTTGTAACTGTTTAGAGGGTGATGAATGCAAGAGCGATCTGGGGGCGTCCGCGAAGGCGGCGAACGCTTGGCCGAAGGCCCCTCAGCACGGACTTCCAGTCCGTGACTGCAACTTCCAGCGCGGCGGCAGACGCGGGTGTCCACCCCGTGCCCCAACTCCCAGCGCGTCCGCCACGAAGCCCCATGCGGGATTGCCCTGCAAGTATACGGGTGCGAGGGGCAATCAACAACTATTCGGGGGGTGAGCAGCCCGCCAGGATGGGTGGCCCTCCCCCAAAACCTTCACCAATGCGCCGCGCGGGTGAGCGCAGACCCACCATTCACCATAGCAAGGCGCGTCCCTGGCCCGTCCCACCACACACAAAGAAGAGGGGAGCCTGGGGGGACAAGGGGACACCCAGGCCCTCTCCGCACGCTCCCCTCACACGAGCGCGGCCAGAGGCCCGCGCTCCAAGCGCCGCCCAAGCCCTCTCCGCACGCTCCATCCCTAATCCCTGACCCCTAATCCCTTGACCCCTAACCCCCTGACCCCCGTCCCCTACCGTGGCTTTTCGCCCACGTGGATCGCGATGCTCCCGAACATCACGCGCTCAAAGTGGACATGGACGAATCCCGCCTTTCGCATCAACTCGCTGAGGGTGGAGGGCGGCGGAAAGCGCAGCACAGACGCGGGCAGGTAGCGATACGCGTCGGCGTCGCCGCTCACCCGCTCACCCAGCCAGGGCACCAGGCGCTCAAAAAAGAGATGATAGGCGCGGCGCACCCACGCGGCCTCCGGCCCGACGATCTCCAGGCACACCACGCGCCCGCCCGGCTTGAGCACGCGCCACTGCTCCGCAAAGCCTTGCGGGATGTCCGCGATGTTTCGCATCAGAAAAGCATGGAGCAGCGCGTCGAAGCTGTCCGCCGCAAAGGGCAGCGCCAGGCCGTCGGCAGCCACAAAGGGCAGTGCCCCGCGCCACCTTCTTCTGCCCGACGCGCATCATCCCCACCGAAAAATCCGCCCCGATCACCCGACCCGTTGGCTGCTGCGCCAGCACGGCGAGGCCCACATCCCCGTGCCGGTCGCCAAATCCAGCGCGTGCCCGCCCTCGGGCAGCTGCGCCAGCAGCGCCATGCGACGCCGCCACCCCTGATCCTGCCCCAAACTCATCAGCCGGTTCATCACATCGTAGCGCCCCGCGATGCGGTCGAACATGCGCGACACATACGCGCCCCGTTGCTCGCCGCCCAGCGCGCGCTCCATCTCCGAAGAAGATTGTCCCTTTACCATTTTGCCCTATTGTTATGCAAGCCTTGGTCAGTTGCCATATTGGGCAATTGTAGCCAACGCGGGGACGAAACGCAGAACGTAGAACGCAGAACGAACGGCAACGGGGAGCAACAAGCCGTGAACCCCCGAAGGGGGTGGCGACAACTATAGCCGGGGGTGGAGCGTAGCGTAACCCTCGGCGGGCGAGGCAAGCAACGCGCTATACGTGATGAACGATAGCGACGGCAACGACTTTCAGCGAACCACGGAGGCACGGAGGAGAGAACGACGAGCGTCAACGTATATAGGGCATGGCGGCAACTGTCGCCGGGTTGGAGCGTAATACCCTTTCCCTCTGTGTTCTCTGTGTTCTCTGTGGTGAAGCATCCGTCGTCGGCTCTTGCGCCCCTAATTTTTCGCGTGTTATAATCCTTCACAAGGAGACAGAATGGAACGAGTTTTCGGGATTGTTATTTTCCTGATCGGGTACATCATGATGGCGACGATGATCCTGGACAGCCTGGGCGTGATTGATCGCGCGGGACCCGTCGCGGCTGTCACCTTCCTGGTGTTTGGCTACCTACTCTGCATTACCGGCTTTCTCTTTGTCCGCCGCGCCTCCCCCTACGAATAAGGAGCAGCCATGACAATCGAAGACTTGATGGGCTTTATGCTATTCGTCACCGGTCTGATCCTGATCATCCTTGCCTTTTTGGCAGCGGTGCAGGTGATTGCCACCCTCACAGGGCTGATGGTCGCTGCCTACTCCGCGCTCGGCTTTGTCCTGTGCGTGACCGGCTTCGTCATGGCACGCTCGGCAATGGGCGACATGGTTGGGCGTTTCAAGCGTTGACGCCCCTTTTTGCCACTGCTACAATCCCCCAATGAACATCTGGTACGATGTCTTTTCGATCCTGGTCATCTTTTCCGGGATGATGTTTGGCTTCAACATGGGCCTCGTGCGCCAGGTTGTCAGCGTGGCAGGGCTCTACTTCGGCCTGGTTTTCGCTTCCTACTTCCAGCCCCAGGTCACGCGCTTGGCCGCTATGATGCTCGGCGAGGCCAGCAGCCTCACGCGCGACGCCATCCTGTTTTTCCTGGTCTTCACGCTGGTCTGGATGCTGATCAACGTGGGCGGGCACTTCAGCTTCCGGCAGGCTCCCCGCTTTATGACCCCCGCGCTGGACCGCGTGCTGGGGGCGATCCTGGGCAGCCTGACAGGGGTGCTGGCCATCGTGATCATCACCCTGCTCCTGAGCTATGCCACGCAGGTCACCTGGCCGCAAAACAATGGCCTGCGCAGCTTCTTACAAGGGAGCATCCAGGCATCCTTTTTGCGCCCCCTCTTTTTGAGCATAATCCCAACCGTAGCCAACTCCCTCGAACCGTGGCTCCCACGCGGCCTGCCCGCCTTCTTTTCCCACATTCAGCGGTAGCAGGCGGCAAACAGGCGGCAGGCAGCAGGCGGCAGGCAGCAGGCGGCAGCAGGCAATTAGAGAAAAATGTTATCCCGTGCCGTCCCTGCGCCCTGCGGGGCGCTTTTTTGCAAACTCGCAGCACCCCTGGGGCCGCGGGCCTCCGGCCCGCCCGTCGAAGTGTGAACTCGTAGAAACTTGCAGCACCCCTGGGGCCTCCCGCCCGCCTGCCGCCCCTGCTGCCTGCCGCCTGCCGCCTGCTGCCGTTTGCCGTTTGCCGCCGTTCATCAACCCTAGCAACGAACAAGCATCATGGACAGTAAATCAGCCCGTACCCTGGAATTACCAAAAATTTTGGAGCGCCTCGCCCAGCACTGCGCTTTCTCGGCGAGCAAGGAGTTGGCCCTCGCGCTTGCGCCGAGCCCGCAGGTGGAGGAGGTTCGCCAGCGCCTGAGCCGCACCAGCGAGGCGAAGGACCTGTTGGGCAACCGTGCCAACACCTCGGTCGGTGGCGCGCGCGACGTGCGCCCGCTGGCGCGGCAGGCCGCCAAGGCGGCCATGCTCCAGCCCGCCGAGCTGCTGGAAGTGCGCCAAACCCTGATCAGCGCGCGCACCCTGCACCGCCTCATCACCCGCCTGAGCAACCACTACCCGCTTCTGGCGCGCATCGCCGAGCGCATCGAGCCGGGCGACGCGCTGATCGACGCGATTGCGCGCGCGGTGGACGATGATGGCACGGTGCGCGACGATGCAAGCCCCGCGCTCCAGCGCATCCGCCGCGAGTTGGACAGCGCGCACAGCCGCCTGATCGAGCGGCTCAACCGCATCGTGGCCGATTCCAACAACGCGCGCTACCTGCAAGAGGCGATCGTGACGCAGCGCGCGGGCCGCTACGTGATCCCCGTCAAGATCGAGTCGAAGGGCAAGATTCCGGGGGTGGTCCACGACCAATCCGCTTCCGGCGCGACGGTGTTTGTGGAGCCGCTCGCGACGCTCGACCTGAACAACCGTTGGCGCGAGCTTCAAATTGCGGAGGAGCGCGAGATCGAGCGCATCCTGCGCGAGCTGTCCGGCATGGTGGGCGACGCCGAGGAGGAGATCGTCGCGACGGTCACGGCGCTGGCCGAGCTAGACCTGGAGTTTGCCAAGGCGGAGTACGCCTACCAGATCAAGGCGCGCGAGCCGTTGCTCAGCGAGGTGATGGAGCGCGGCGGCGAGCAGCCCTACCTGCACCTGATCCAGGCGCGCCACCCGCTGCTCAAGGCGGACGAAGTCGTGGCTACCGACATCTACCTCGGCCCCGACTACCATGTGCTCGTCATCACCGGCCCCAACACTGGCGGCAAGACGGTCACGCTCAAAAATGTGGGGCTGATGGCGCTGATGGCGCAGTGCGGGCTGCACATCCCGGCGGCCGACGGCTCGCGCCTGCCGGTGTTCGACAACATCTTCGCCGACATCGGCGACGAGCAGTCCATCGAGCAGAGCCTCTCGACCTTCTCGTCGCACCTTGCCAACATCACGCGCATCCTGGACAACGCGACATCGCGCTCGCTGGTGCTGCTGGACGAGGTGGGCGCGGGCACCGACCCCGCCGAGGGCTCGGCGCTGGCGCGCTCGCTGCTGGAGCACTTTCTGGAGACCAGATCAGCGCGCTGGTCGCCACGCACTACTCCGAGCTGAAGGTGTACGCGCACAGCACCCCCGGCGCGCGCAACGCCTCGGTCGAGTTCGACCTGGAAACCCTGCGCCCCACCTACCGCCTCATGATCGGCCTGCCGGGCCGCTCCAACGCGCTCGCCATCGCCGAGCGCCTGGGGCTGCCGCTGCCGATCATCGAGCGGGCGCGCTCCTTCCTTTCCACCACAGAGTTGGAAGTGGACGAGATGCTGGAAGACATTCGCGCCTCGCAAGAGTCGGCGCGCATCGACAGCCGCTTGGCGGAAAAGGATCGCCGCGAGAGCGAGCAGCTGCGTGACGACCTGCGCGAGCGCATCGCCAGCATCGAGGAGGATCGCCGCACGGTCATCAACGCCGCGCGCGAGACGGTGCAGATAGAGTTGGATCAGGTGCGCGCGCAATTGCGCGAGATCACGCGCCGCATGGAGCGCTTCGGCGGCAAGAAGGAAGAGCTGACCGACATCCGCGACCTGCTCCAAAACCTCGACAGCGGGCTCAGGCCCATCTCCGAGATTGTGCCGCGCCGCCCCGGCGATGTGGACGAGGCGCTGCGCGACCGACCCTTGCAGGTGGGCGACATGGTGTGGGTGCCCACCCTCGACCGCACCGGCGAGATTGTCGGGCTGTCGGGTGACGAGGCGGAGGTGGCGGCGGGTAGCTTCCGCCTGCGTGTCGCCCTGCGCGACCTGGAGATGCGCGCCCCGTCGAATCGGGGGCAGCAGCCGCAGGGGGCCAAGGCGCAGCGCCGCCAGCAGCAGAGCCGCGCCATCTCGCTGCCGAGCGTGCAGAGCCCCGGCATGGAGATTGACCTGCGCGGCAACTCGGTCGAGGAGATGATGCCGCTCCTCGACAAGTACATCGACGATGCCTACATGAGTGGCCTTCCCTCGATCCGCATCATCCACGGGAAGGGCACCGGCACGCTGCGCCGCGTGGTCCGCGACGAGCTTCGCAACCACCCCCTCGTCAAGCAATATCGCACGGGCGAGGCGAACGAGGGCGGCGACGGGGTCACGGTAGCCCTCCTGATGGAACAGTGAGCGGACGACCACGGACGACCGACGACCGACGACCGACGACCGACCACGGACGACCGACGAGCGAGCAGGAAAGGGTAGAGCAAGCAACGGGTCCACGCTCTCAACCTCACCCCCTTATCATCCCCGAAGGGGGCCTCACCCCCCTCACCCCCCTCACCCAAGGGTGAGCGGCTGCTGTGGGGGCTGGCAGCTGTGGCATTGCGCTCGTTCGTGGCTTTTTTCGCCCTCCGCTCCTGGCTCATCTTGACCTTCCCTCACCAGATCGAGTATACCGAGGGTATGGTGCTGGGTTGGGTGCGGCAGAGCGCGCAGGGCACCCTGCCCTACAAAGAAATCGCCGCGTTTCCGTGGAACTTCGCGGTTTACACGCCGCTCTACCTCCTCGCAAGCGCGTGGGGGCTCGATCTGTTCCCCACGATGCCCTGGCTGGCGGGGCGACTTCTCTCGCTGCTAAGCGCGCTCGGCCTTGCGCTCCTGTTGCTCCTGCAAACTCAGTCCACCTACCACAGCAACATCGCTACACGAAGCGGCGCGGGCGCACGACGCGTGGCGGGGCTTGTGGTGGCGGGGCTCTGGCTCGCGAGTCCTTACCTGTTTCGCTGGGCCACCTTTTTCCGCCCCGACCTGTTCGCCCTATTTTGGAGCGCACTCGGCATCCTCCTGGTCGAGCGCGCCGTCCGTCGCGAGCGTGTGGCACTCCTCCCGCTCGCCGCGCTCTGCTTCGTCCTCTCCTTTTGGAGCAAGCAAAGCTTCTTCGCCGCCCCCCTCGCCGCCCTGCTCTACCTGGCCTGGGTGCGGCGTGGCTGGCTCCTGCCGCTGATCCTCACCGGCGGCATAGGCGGGGCGCTCATCGGCCTTCTGCTCTGGCGCGCCGCAGGGGCCGCGCTCCTCACCGACCTGCTCCTCGCCAACGCCAACCCCTACTCCTGGGACGCCCTCTGGCACTTCCAGCGCTCCTTCTTCGCCACCGCACCCGTGCTGCTCGCCCTCGCCCTGTGTGGGACGAAGGACGAAGGACGAAGGACGAAGGACGAAGCGTCTGCAACGACTACCAATGCTGTTCCAACGTTCCAACGTTCCAACGTTTCAACGTTCCAACGTTCCAACGTTCAACGTTCAACGTTCCAACGTTCCAACGTTCCAACGTTCCAACGTTTTAACGTTCTACCTCCCCCTCGCCCTCCTCGTGACGGTGACGGTGGGCAAGGCGGGCGCGTGGGAAAACTATTTTTTGGAAACGTTGTGGGTGGCATGCGCGCTGGCGGCGCGCGGCATAGCGCGCTGGATCGCGGCGGGCGGCTGGCGGGCAGCAGCGGTGCCCGCGCTCGTGCTACTCCAGCTCGCGCTCTTTGTGCCCGGCTTCGAGCGCCGCTCGCCCGCCGCGGAGGTGGCGTGGCTGGACGAGGTGCGCACTGAGAGCGAGGCGCTGCGGGCCACGGTGGCGGCGCTGCCGACCGATGCCATCATTTGGAGCGAGCACCCGGGCGTGCTGGCCGAGGCAGGCCGCCCCGTACCGCTCTTCGTGTTTGGCTACACGCAATTTGAGAAACAGGGGCTGTGGGACCCCACCCCCCTCACCGACCGACTGGCGACCGGCAGCGCCCCGCTCTTGATCCAGCGCTGGGACGCCATCGCCGATCCGCTGCGCATGGATCGCTGGAGCCGCACGATGCTGGACGCCAGCGAGCGCGGCTACACGGTAGGAACGCGCGCAGGCGAGTGGCTCCAGCGATCTCCCCTTCCCTTCACCCAACCCGACGAGCGGCACCCGCTGGACGAGCAGATCGCCCTCGTCAACTGGATGGCTCTGGGCACGGACGGGGCGCTCGCCCCTCCCATCGAGCTTGCGACGGGCGATCCGCTCGCGATTCACCTGCTCTGGCAGAGCGCCACGCGCGAGGAAACGTCACTCTCCTCCTCGGTGCAGCTTTTCGCGCCGGACGGAAGCCGCATCGCCCAGCATGACGCGGCGCTACGGGGCAGCGGTCTCGGCGGTGCGTGGCCGGAGGGTGCCCTGGTGCGCGACGAGCATCGTCTGGATGTGACCACCGCCCTGCCCCCGGGCGCGTACTCGCTGCTGCTGAGCCTGTACGAGAGCGAAGATGGCACGCCACGCGGCAGCATCACGCTCCCGCTCTTCAAGGTGAGCCCGCCGCCGCCCACCGCCACCCTCTCCCTCTGGCGCGACGTTGACTTTGCGGGCGGGCTGCGCCTGCTCGCCCGCGACCCGCTGCCGGAGGCGGCAGCCGCTGGCGAGACGCTCACCCTGCGCGCGCAGTGGTCCATCGCGCAGCCGAGCGCCGCGCCACTCACCACCTTCCTCCATCTGATCGCCCCCGACGGCACCCTCGCGGCCCAGCTGACTTTGTCCCGCCTACCCGCCCACCCTCTGGGGCAGCAGCGAGGTGGTCGAGCTCACCTACACCCTCGCCCTCCCCGCCACCCTCCCGCCCGGGGCCTACCATGTGCGCCTGGGCTGGTACGACGCGGCCACCTTCCAGCGCCTCGCCCCGCAGAGCGACAACGTCGTAGACGACGCCCTCGACCTGGGCACCCTTATGCTTCGCTAGTCCAAAGTCAACGGCGAACGACAGTCCGAGGCTTCGCCCTGAGGCTCAGCCCGAAGGGTCCGAAGTCAACGGCGAACGGCGGTCTCACATTCAACTACGCACAATTCGCAATCTGTAATCTGCAATTTGCAATCTGTAACCCAAATACCAATCCCTCTCACCATCTGGTACAATGGCAATCCCTAATCTCCAATCCCTAATCTCCAATCTCTAATCTCCAATAACCTCTGGGCAACAACGATGGACCACACGTATACTGACATCCTGCTCCGCGTTGGGGCGCTCGATGAGAAGACGGCGAGCTATCCGGTGGAGGCGACGCTGGACAACGGGGCCACGTACCAGGGCGAGCTCCGCGTGAACCAGCAGGCCCTGCTCGAGAGCGAGTTGGACCCGCAGGGCTACGGCACCCTGCTGCACGATGCGCTTTTTTCGGGCGCGATCCGCCGCGCCTACGACAAAGCGCAAGAACGGGCGGAGACGCGCAGCGACGGGCGCGTGCGCGTGCGCCTCTGGATCGACGAGGGCGCGACCGCGCTGCACGCGCTGCCCTGGGAGCGACTGTCCCACTTTTACCGGGGCGAGTTCGTGCCGCTCAGCATCTCGACTGCTACTCCCTTTTCCCGCTTCAGCCGCCCCCGGAACTCGCCGAGCCGGAGCCTTTGCAAGAGACGCCGATTCGGCTGCTCGTCGCCATCTCCAACCCCACCGACCTGCCGCAGGGGCTCGCGGTGCTGGACGTGGCGCGCGAGATCGAAACGATCCACGAGGCGCTCGGCAACCTACACGCGCGTGGCTTTTTGGAAGTGACGATCCTGGCGGGGCGCAGCGGCCTGCCCGACGAGCTTACCGCCCAACTGCAAGCGGACGGCTACCAGCTCGCGGCGGGGTCCACCACCCTCGACACGATCTTCCGCCTGCTGCCCCGCGCCCACCTCTTCCACTTTATCGGCCACGGGGCCTTTCGCGGCACGGGCGCGCAGGGCAGCGCCGCCCTCTACTTGGAAGACGCTCAGGGCCGGGTGGCGATTGCCAAGGAGGGCGACGTGCTGGCAAAGCTACGCGCCCTCAGCCCGACCCCGCAGATGATCTACCTTTCCGCCTGCGAGAGCGCCAAGCGCGACGTGACCCATCCCTTCGTCGGGCTCGCGCCGCGCCTGCTTCGGGCAGGGGTGCCCGCCGTCGTCGCCATGCAGGAGCAGGTGCCCATCGCCCTGGCCCGCCAGCTGACCGGCGACTTTTACCGACACCTGCTGGAGCATGGGCGCGTGGATGTGGCGCTGAATCAGGCGCGCCTCTACCTGTACGAGCACGAGGCGAGCAACTGGGCGATCCCCGTGCTCTACATGCGTACCGCCTGACGGTCGCCTTTTTGACCTCCCGACGGATGCCGTGCCCGCAGCGGACGCCGCCCCATCCGCGCCGGATGTCGCCGCGCCCGCGCCGCCGCCCGCGGCCCACGCCGCGCGTGAGCGCCCCGCACGTGGCGGCGTCAGCATCGGCCATTACGAGGCGGGCGCGGGCACCCTGGGCTGCCTCGTCCGCAAGCGCGGCAACCCCAATGATCTCTACCTGCTCTCCGATGCCAACGTCCTGATGCCCCCGCGTGGCCCGCTGACCGAGGGCAGCCCCATCTTCCAGCCGGGGCCGGGCGATGCCGCCCGCGCCCTAAGAAAACCTGCTGGCGACGCTAGCAGAGTGGACATTGGTGCGCGCCAGCCCGCGCGCCGCGCGCGACAATCTGTCGGTCGCCATCGCCAAGGTGCGCCGCCGCGAGGAGGTATCTGCCGAGATCAAGGGGCGCGGCTTCATCCAGGGGGTGCGCGAGGCGACGCCAGGCACCCCGGTTTTCGCGGTGGGCCGCACCAGTGGTGTGGCAAGCGGCTTCGTGCTACGCGTGAACGAGTGGGGCGAGGTACCGATGTGGCAGCGGCAGGTGCAGCTTGAAAGTGGCTTCCAGACCGACGAGCACGGGTTCATCCCCGTACCCTTTGACGGGCTGATCGTCACCACCGCGCTGCTGCAAGCGGGCGACAGCGGGGCGATCCTGCTCGACGAGGAGAACTTTGCACTCGGCCTCGGCTTCGCGGGAAGCCCGGACGAGTCCTATTTTTTCCCGCTCCAAAAGGTGCTCGACGCACTCGACCTGGAGGTGGTGACCGAGGCGCTCTGGCAGGAACCCGCTACTCAATCCGCCCCAACCCCAACGCCCGCTCCGACCCCGACGCCCCAACGTGCCCCCGTGTCCCTGCCCCCGCTCGACCGTCGCGCGCTGCTGACGCTGCTCGCTGAGCACTTCAACGACAGCGAGCTGCGCGATCTTTGCTTTGAGCTTGACGTGGACTATGAGGATATGGGCGGCAGTGGCAAATCGGCCAAGGCGCGCGAGTTGGTGCAATACCTGGAGCGGCGGGGCCGCCTCGCCGAGTTGGGCCCGCTGATCGCGGCGCAGCGCCCGGCGCTCTTTGCAACAGGGGAGGCTACCCCGCCCGCGCACTCCTCCGCGCCCGAGCCCGCCCCGCCCGCCCACCCCGCCCCGAGTGCCTACGAGCGCGAGTTGCGCGACATCGCGGACAAGCTGGAACGTGGCAGGCTGCTCCTCTTCGTCGGCGCGGATCTCCCGGAGGCGCAGAGCGGCCTGCCGAGCCGCCAGGCGCTCGCGGAGCTGCTCGCCGCGCAGCGTGGCATCGAGCCGGGCACTCCCTTTGCCTCTGTGGCGCAGCAGGTGATGTCGAGCGGCAACCGCTTCGAGTTTACCAACTTTTTGAAGCAGCAGCTGGAAAAGCCGCGCGTCGCGCCGGGCCCTGTTTACCAGCTACTTGCCAGGGTGATCGAGCGCGCAAAGCCGAAACTTCTGGTGACGACCGCCTACCATCCCCTGCTGGAGCGCGCGCTCCAGCAGGGGAACGTGTTCAACCCAAGCCCTGTGGTGCAGGACAGCGCGCTTCGGTTTCTGAGCCTCGACGAGCCGACCCTGCTCAAGCTCTACGGTGACACGCAGCAGCCGGACAGCCTGGTCGTCACGGAGCAGGATCAAAACGCGCTGCTTGGCGGGCGCTTCGCGGGCAAGGCGGAGATGGTGGACGATCTGCGCCACGCCTTTCGCCGCAACAGCGTGCTCTTCCTCGGCTACGACCTGCGCGACCCCGCTGTGAGCGCGCTCTTCGACGAGGTGGCGGGCGACCGCTTCCAACTGCCCGCCTACGCCATCTGGTCGCCGCTCTCCGAGCCGAAAGCCGCCTCCTTTGCGAGCAACCGTGGCCTTACCGTGCTCCAGGGCGATACGGTCACCCTGCTGAACACCCTACTCGACTACCTGACCGCTCCCTAAACCCCCAGGCTCCGCCATGCCCGACCTCGTTTCCCACCTTGCCCAATTGATAGTCGAGGACAACGCGATACTGTTCGTGGGCTCGGCCCTGCTCGGCGAGCAGGGCAAGCAGGCGGCGGTCGAGCAGATCGCGGCGGCACTGGCAACGCGGGCGGATTTTCAGGGAACGGCATCGGATTTGTCGGCGGTCGCCGAATATTTTCAGGATCGCAAGGGGCGCGGCGAGCTGCTGCGCGCCCTTCAGGAAGAGTTAGCGAAGCTCGCGCTGCAACCCGACCCGATCCACAACCTTGTGGCCGACGCGGTGCTGCCGACCACCAAGGTCATCACCACGCGCTGGGATCAGCTGCTGGAGCGTGCGCTGGAGCAGTACGGCAAAGAGTACGTGTTGATCGTGCGCGACAAGGACGTGCCCTTCTTCGACGAGACCAAAATCACCCTCGTGAAGATGCAGGGCGACATCGGGCAGCCGGAAAGCCTTGTCGTGACGGAGGAGGACATCGAGGCGTTCTTCGACAGGCTGCCCACGCTGAGCGACGTGATCCGCGCCTTTTTCGCTACCAAAACCCTGGTTTTCCTGGGCTACGATTTGAATAGCGAGCTGTTCAAGCGCTTTTACCGCAAGCTGCTGCGCAATGTGGGCAGCTTCTCGCGCACCGTCTACGCCATCGTGCCGGAGCCGCTCGACGAGGCGACGACGCTGCACTGGCAGCAGCGCAACGTGCAGATTCACGCGCAGCCCCCGACGCTCTTTTTGCAGGCGCTCGGTCAGGCGGTCAAGGCGCTCGGCCCCGCCACCAGGCCGGTACCGCAGCAGCCCCCCCTGCCAGAGCGCCCCTACAAGGGCCCCGCGAGCTTCACCGAGGCGGACGAGCGCATTTTTCGGGGACGGAGCGAAGAAACGATGCGGCTGCTCAACCGCGTGCTGGCGAACCGCACCGTGCTGCTCTACGGCGAGTCGGGCAGCGGCAAAACGAGCCTGGTGCAGGCGGGGCTGGCCCCCGACCTTGCGCGGCGCGGGGCCCTGCTCGTGATAGAGACGGCGGACGGGACGGAGCCGCTGGTGGAGCGCCTGCGCAAGGCACTGCGCGAGGCGGCGTCCGCCTACGGGCTGCTGCTCGGCGCGGCGGACGACCTGCCCACGATGATCCAGCGCGTGCAACCCGCGCTCCAGGGGCCACTCGTCCTGGTGGTGGATCAGGTGGAGCAGCTTTTCATGCTACCGGAGGGGGACGCTCTGGCAGCGCTGCGCGCCCTGCAAGCGCTCGTCGAGGACGAGCGGATGGACGTGCGCCTGCTGCTCGTCCTGCGCGAAGATTTTTTGGGCCGCCTCCACGCGCTGGAAAGCCAACTGCCCGGCCTAGTGGACGCGCGCTTCCGCCTGGAGCGGCTGAGCCGCGAGGCCGCGCGCAGCGCCATCGAGGAGCCCGCGCGCGAGTTTGGCATCGTGTGGGAGCCCGCCCTGGTGCGAGCGGCTGCTGGATGAGTTGTACGAGGGCACCGTTGGCGGCATCGCGCCGCCGCCGCTGCAACTGGTGTGCGAGACGCTGGCGCGGCCCATCGTCGAGGGCGGGGCCGCGCGGACGATCACCCTTGCCAGCTTCGAGGCGCTCGGCGGCAGCGAGGCGATCCTGGGGGGCTACCTGGATCAGGTGCTGCTGCGCCTTCCCGACGCGCAGCAGCCGACGGCGCGCACGCTGCTGGGCGAACTGGTCGGCGGCAGCCGCCTGAAGCAGCGCCTACCGCTGGATCAATTGGCGCGCAGCGTCAACGTGGCACCCGACGAGGCGGACGCGATCCTGGATTTTTTGTGCGAGAACGGGATAGTGCGGCGCTACGAGGGCGGGACGATCTCGTACGAGCTGACCCACGATTTTTTGATAGGCCACATCGTGCGCTGGCTGGACGAGACCTTCTGGCTGGTGCAGGAGGCGCGCGACATCGTGCGGGAGGGGGTGCGCGAGTGGAGCGAGCGGGAGGGTCTCCTGCCGCCGGGCAAGCTGCGCCGCGTCGCGGCGCAACGGGAGCGACTGCGCCTAAGCGCGCCGGAGGCGGCGATGCTCTACGCGGCGGCGGTCGGCTACGGGGGGGAGCCCGCGCTGTGGGAACCCCTGCTGGACCTCCCCACGCGGCGCGCCGTGCTGCTGACGCTGCTGCGCCAGCCGGAAGCCACCATCAGCCGCCTGGCAGCGCCCGCACTCGCCACCATCGCCGACGCGGACGCCGGGCGCGCCCTTGCCGAGAGCGCCATCGCCCACCCCGACGCGGGGGTACGCATCGCCTCCAGCGAGGCACTCGTCGCGGCCACCCTCGCCGATCCTGCCCTGCTCGACGCGGCGCTGCCGCCGCTGCTCGCCGCGCGGGAGACCGCCGCGACCGCCGTCGCCGCGAGCGCCGTCCTGCTGCGGCTGCGCGACCGCAACCCCGCCACACACGAGCGGCTGCCAGCCGCCCTGCGCGGCCCGCTGCACCGCGCGGTATGGCGGCTCCGGCTGCGGCGCGGCTGGCCGCAGCTGTTGGCAACGACGCTTCAGGGGTTGCAGGGCGGCTTCTGGGGGCTCGGGCTTGGCATGGGTCTCTTTTTGGGGCTGTACACCGCAACCCGCGAGATGGCCTGGCCCTTTATCCGCATCGGCCCCCTGCTGGGGCTGGTGCTGACCGGCCTCTCGCTGGCCGGGCTGCTCGGGGCGATGGCGCTAGGTAGTGGCGCGGCGATTGGGGCGCTGGTGGAAACATTGCAGGACAATGACAATCAGCGGCGCAATTGGTTGCTAAAAAGTGGCACGAGCACGTTCTTTTTTGTGCTAGGGTTTCTCCTTCTGGCGCTCGTCACACTGGGGGAGGACAACCTGCCGCGCCTCGCGCTAGCGGGCCTGCTAATCGGGGCGAGCCTGACAGGGGTCGCCACCCTCCCCATGACCCTTTCTGCCCCACTCCACCTGCTCCTCACGGTGCTTGCCACCGTCGCCGCCTTTTTCCTCGCTAACCAGCTTGGCCTCCTCTTCCCCCAGGGAACAGGCTGGGCGCTGCTCATGGGGGTGGCGGCGGGCATCGGGGGCTTTTTGGGCTTTCAGCAGAGCGTATGGCGCGCCCTGTGGCGGCGCGTCGTGGGAGATTAGAGATTGCAGATTAGAGATTGGAGATTGGGTGGTTTTGCATGGGGTGAGGGGTCAAAGGTGAATGCATGTCATTAAGTTCAAGATCCGCAAGGCACAAACTGTGTATCTTGGCTCGGTCAAAAGTTGGTTAGCAGGTGAACGCAGGGTGTGGGGCGTCCGCGAAGGCGGACGCTTGGCCGCAGGCCCTTCAGCACGGACTTCTAGTCCGTGACTGCAACCTGCCAGACACCCCTTGACGAAAATGTTAGGAAAAACTCTGCCTTACTATGTCGGTTTCCCCCCTCGGTCGTCCGTCGTCCGTCGTCGGTCGTCAAGCAAATCACAAGGATGATAAGTGAGAGTATGAGAGCTGTAATGCGCTGGCTCCTTTTGCTGCTTGTGCTGGGCGGGCTGGCGGCCTGTGGGCAGGAGGGGGGGGACGTCGTCACCGCCCAGTCGAATCGGGATGGGGTCTTTACGATCCGCAACAACCAGCGCGACCTGCTCGCCGCCTCCGACAGCGCCCGGCTCCAGGAGGGGGAGGGGGTAGACGTAGACGAGACGGGGCGCGCCATCCTACAATTTAGCGACCTGCTCACGGTCGAGGTGCTGCGCGATGGCGAGCTGACGATCCAGCAGCTTTCCCTTGAGGAGCAGTCACCATTGGTACAGGTCCTGCAAAATGGCGGCGCGCTCCTGAGCGATTTCCAGGGCGATGCGGCCATCGCGCACCGCTTCACCGTTGACTCTGACTTTGCGATTATCACCGCCACCGGCACGCGCTTCGTGGTCGTCAAGGAGAAAGGCTCACCGCTGGAGTGGGTCATCGGGCTGGACGCGGCGGGCAACGAGCTGATGGTCACTTCCAAGGCGACCGATGGAAACAAGTCGGTCGTCAGCGGCCAGGCCCGCTGGGTCGCGCCGCTGGGCGACCCAGGCCCGGAGATCCAGTACGACGCGGCGGGGCTTGACCAGTGGCTGGCAGGGGTGCGCGCGGGTCAGCCAGGGCCGGAGATTGGCGAGGTGATCTGGCCGCACGCGGACGTCCGCACCGACACCGAGCCCCTGAGTGCCCTGCCTGCCCCAGGGGAAAATTTTTCGCTTGCAGGGGTCGGGCTACAACTGGACCCCACTGGCTACGGCGGCGCGCCCAGCTACAA
Organism: uncultured Chloroflexia bacterium; assembly: GCA_963845765.1. Classification (GTDB taxonomy): domain Bacteria; phylum Chloroflexota; class Anaerolineae; order Ardenticatenales; family Ardenticatenaceae; genus CAWJTI01. Next base: position 135,511 of record CAWJTI010000007.1, on the reverse strand, counting down.
CCTGATGGATTGCAACGGCGACGGGGTGCAGGACATCGCCATGAAAAACGGGCGGCTGCTGATGGACTTCCGCCTCGTGGCCGCGCGCGTTCGCACGCTGGACGTGACAGTGTGGAACGAAGCGGAGCCGAACAGCGGCGCGCTGCACGTCTATGATCCCGCGCGCACGGAACTGGCGCAGCGCCCCCTCGACGCGCCGCCCAGCCGCGTGGCGGTGGTCAGCCTGCTGTCGCGCGAGCAGCCGTACCACTACGCGGCGCTGGAAATGCGGGCCGGTTGCTTTCTCGGCTTTAGCCTGACCCCGCCCCCCGCCGACGATCAGCCCTACGAGCCGCGTGTCGCCGTGACGGACGCTGTCGCACCGCCCGCCGCGACCCCCGCCCCCACCGAGACGCTTGCGCCCGCCGCGACCCCGCTGCCGACCCTTACCCCCGCGCCAAAACTCGACGTGGCGGTCAGTGCGCGCCTCCCCAAAACCATTGAGGGGAACAGCTACCTCGATCTGGCAGCGGTCACGCTCGTCGCGCGAAATGTGGGCAACGTGCCGGTGTACGGGATCAGCGGCGACATCTTCTTTTCGCCTGATGCGACCCTGGACAGCAACGACCTGCTGCTTGCGGTGGGCTACTACAAAGGCAGGCTCCAGCCGGGGCTCCAAAGCGAGATCGCCCTGGAACCGGTGAACGCGCTGCCGAGCGACTCGTACGAGGGGGGCTACCTGTTCGCCGCGCTCTACCCCGATCCAGTCGGGGAATTGAACGACGACGACCCGATCAACAATGTATTCCCCAGCGTGGTCACGGTCAGCGCGCTGAGCGCCGATCTGGGGGTGGAAAGCATCGACGACGTGCAGGTCCGCTGCGTGGAGCAGGGCTGCTCCACCAACGTGACCTTCACCATCATCAACGCGGGGCCAGCGACATCGGAGCTATTTACCGTCCTGGTGGAAAACGATGCGCTGCAAGGTAACACGCGCGGGAAGATGGCCGCTGGGGAGCGCCAGCAGTTCAGTGTCTCCCTGCCCGATGGGGGAAATTGTTACAACCCCGATTGCACGGTCTGTGTTACCATCAGCCCGCTTACGCCCCCCACCGACCCCAACGAGAGCAACAATCAATTATGCACAACCCTGCTGGGTTGATGCCAGAAAGGAAAACCCTGTGACCACCTACAACGACCAACTCAGCGCCTATATCGGCGATCTTTTCGCGTCGGAGGATGAGGCGCTGCAACAGATTCGCGCAGCGATCCCGCAGCGTGGGCTTCCCAAGATCAACATCCAGCCGGAAGAGGGACGCTTTTTGCAGCTGCTGGTACGCGCGGCCAGCGCGATCAACGTGGTGGAGATCGGCACCCTTGGCGGCTACAGCGGGGTCTGGATCGCGCGCGGGCTGGCCCCCGGCGGGCGGCTCCTCACGCTGGAACTGGAGCCACGGCACGCCGAGGTCGCGCGGGAGCATTTTGCGCTGGCGGGGGTGAGCGACCATGTGGAGGTGCTGGTGGGCGACGCGCACGCGCTGCTCCCCACCCTCGCCGCCGAGGGGCCGTTCGACCTGGTGTTCATCGACGCGGAAAAAACTGGCTATCTCGCCTACCTGGAGTGGGCGCAGGAGCACACGCGGATCGGCGGCGTGATCGTGGCGCACAACGCCTTCCGTGCGGGCGACATTGTGGGGCCGAGCGACGAGGAGGCGGACGAGGGAACCCGCGTCATGCGCGCCCTCAACCAACGCATCGCGCAGGATGCGCGCCTGCTCAGCACCATCTACCCGGGCGGCGACGGCATGGTGATCGCGGTCAAGGTAGCGGAGTAGGGAACGCAGAACGACGACAGATTACCACAGAGAACACAGAGAACACAGAGGATTACAAAACGGGGGGCGAGACAGTCACGCTCTCCGTCTCTTTGTCCCCCTGTCCCCTTGTCCCCCTGTCCCCTTGTCCCCGTCCCCCGTCCCCTTGTCACCCCCTCACCTTCATCACCCCCTCACCCCACGTGCCGCCTTGCCGCAGGGGCGGCTATCGGATAGAATGTGCCGCATGAGGAGCACGCGCCGCCCGACTGTGGTTTCTGTGCTGGCCCAGGCGGGCGAGGAGACGAGCGCCCCAGGCGGGACGCTGGCGTGCAGTGCGTGGCGCGGCGTGCGCACGGTGCTGGTCACCCTGCACGGCAGCGACCAGATGGCGGTGCAGCAGGCAGTGGCACGCGCGGCGACGTTGCTCGGGGTGGAAAGCCACTTTCAGTGGCAGGAGCCCGGCGAGGCGGGCGCGCTTCGGCTGGCCCGTCTCCTTCGGGCGCTCCAGCCAACCCTCGTGTTGGCAACGCGGGCCACGCAGTCCCTCGTGGAGGAGGGGTGGCGGCTCGCGGCGGACGAGCGCCTCGCCATGCCGGGCCTGGAGTGCTTTGATCCGACGGGGGCGCGGCTCTGGCTGGCGGTGGGGCGCGAGGAGGCACAGGCGCGCGTAGACGTGAGCGCGGCCCGTCCCCTGCTGCGCGCCGCGCGCTTCTGGTACCCCACCGAGCACCTGGCTCGCCTTGCCATCGCGCAGGACGCCTCGCCCCCTAGCATCGAGCACTTCGCCCTGCTGGACGGCGCGCCAATCCCAACCGCCCCACCGATAGCCGATCTTTTCATCGGTTTGACGCTCAACCCACCCAAACCCCCTATCAGCTTTTTGGCGGAGGAACCCGTATGAGTAGTGCCCAAACAGCGCTGCAGCGCTGCTTGAACAGTCCCTATCTTTGGCAGGATGAGAGCCGGCGCGGCCAGGCGCAGGGCGAGATTGCCGCTGCCCGCGCGCTGTTGGCGCAGGCGCAGGGCTCGTTTGACGAGGCGGACGAGGCCACCGGCCTGAAGCAGGCGTGGGGCGCGATGTTCCGCGCCGCGCGCGCGCTGGTGTACAGGGCGGGCTACATGGTCGAGCAGCTTCGCTGCCTGGAAGTCGTCCTCGAATCGCACTACCCGGCCATCAGCGGGGAAGATATCCTCGCGCTACGCCGCGCCCAGGAGCTGGTTGGCCCCGCCCCTGAGGCGATGGCGCGCGCGCGCGCCTTTGTGGACAAAGCCGCCTCGCTGGCGTAACTCGCCCCTCAGGCGCTCCCAAATCCTGTTTCTTTCGCCAATCCCCTCACCCTAAACAGAGGAGAGTTATACCTATGGCAACCGCACGCTGGTTCTTCCAACGGGAGCCACACAGCCGCTTTGTGATTCAGGAACACCTGCGCCAGGGCTACTGGCGCGCTGGCCCCGCGAACATGTGGATCGACGCAGTGGACGCGGACGCGCCCTACAAGGCGGTCGGCTACTGGCACGATGTCAGCTTCGAGCTGGAGTGGATGCCGCGCGAGTACGTGGTGCTGCGTGCCAACCGCCCCGAAGCGGAGTTGATCCGCGCCACCACGTTGCAGTTGGGCTTCCAGCCCGCGCGCCAGTACGAGGACGCGGGCAAACATGTGGCGGAGTGGCGCGCCCACGCTGGCACAGAGATGCCACCCCCGCGCCTTGGCGCGACCCCCGTAATCCCCACACCGGAAAAGTAAACCCCCTTTCGGCAAAAAAACCGAAACGCTCCGTTCAATTGACACATTGAACGGAGCGTTTTTCTTTGTAGCTTTGTATGAGGTGCTGCCTATGACCGCCCTCTTGGAACAGGGACAGCGATGGGTCCGCCTGCTGAGCGACCTGCTCTTTCCGCCGCGCTGCGTGAGCTGCCAACAGCCCGGCGCGCTCCTCTGCACCGCCTGCATCGCGCGCATCGTGCCCTTCCCCGAGCCGCGCTGCCCGCGCTGCGACCTGCCGCTGCCACGCGCGGGCGCACCCTGCGCCACCTGTCGCCGTAGCGTTTCCTTTCTGGACGGGATGCGCGTCGGCGGCCCGCACCAGGAACCGCTGCGCGGCATGATCCACGCGCTGAAATACCACAAGCGGCGCGCGCTCGCCCTGCCCCTGGGGACACTCCTTGCACAGCGCTGGCAGGCCGCGCCAGCGGGCACGGTGGACGGCATCCTCCCCGTTCCCCTCCACCCCGAGCGGCTGCGCGAGCGCGGCTTCAACCAATCGGAGCTACTCGCGCAGAGCGTCGCCGGCACGCTGGGGGTGCCGCTGCGGGGCGATCTGCTCTGGCGCGAGCGCGCCACCGTGCCCCAGGTTGGCCTCTCGCGGCAGGAGCGGCTGCTCAACGTGGCCGACGCCTTCTGCGCCCATCCCGACGCGGCAGGCGGGCGCTGGCTGCTCGTGGACGACGTGTGCACCACCGGCGCAACCCTGGAAGCCAGCGCCCACGCCCTGCGCGAGCAGGGGGCCTGCTCCCTCTGGGCGCTTACCCTCGCCCGCGCCTACCACGGGTGACAACGGACGACCGACGACCGACGACCGACGACCGACGACGACGGCACGAGAAACCGCCAAGACGCCAAGGAGTTTTTGAGAACGAAGAGAGTACCAAGGATGGAGCACAGTATGGCCAATAGATGCCGAGGGACTTTGTGGATAAGCTGGGTTCTCCCAAAACTGTCATCGCACAAGAACCCTCAATAAAATTTCTTGGCGTTCTTGGCGTCTCGCCTAGAGCGCCTACCGTTGGTGGCGGTTATCCGTTCTCGGTCGTCGGTCGTCGGTCGTCGGTCGTCCGTGGTCGCTCGCGTCGGTTGACGGGCGGCAAGGCAGTTGCTAGGATACCATTACCCTATGCCCGCAGTTGTTCAACTCATTCGAGGGCCAACAAGGAGGGACTTATATGAATCTGTCTGTGCATGGACACAATGTCGAGGTAAACGAGGTGATCCGCGACTATGTGGAGCGAAAAATTGGGAGGTTGGACCGCTATCTCCCCGGCCTTGACGAGGCACGCGTGGACATCCGCGAGCAGAACACGCGCAACGCCGATCAGCGCTATGTGGTGCAAGTAACGCTTTACGATCACCATGGGACGATTATCCGTGGGGAAGAGCGCGCCACCGAAATCTTTCCGGCGGTGGACAACGTGGCGGACAAGCTGCACAACCAGATTATGCGCTTCAAGGGCAAGCAACGGGACCGCTACCAGCGTTCCGCCGCTCAGGAAGAGTGGATGGAAGCGCGGGCAGATTTGGACGGGGAGGGCGAGGACGACAATACGGCTATCGTGCGCACCAAGCGCTTCGCCATGTCCCCGATGAGCGCGGAGGAGGCCATCGACCAGATGGAACTGCTCGGCCACACCTTCTTTGTCTTTTACGATGTGGATGCGGGGGGGGCCAACGTGGTTTACCGCCGCCGCGATGGTAACTACGGGCTCATTATCCCCGAGCTTGCCTAGCGTTTGATAGGCCCCAAATAGAAAGCGCCTGGGCGTACGCCCAGGCGCTTTTTGTTTGGGACGGGCGCGCGGCTTAGCTGTGCTTGTAAAACTTTTTGCCGTCCTGCTGAAAGGAGCGCTTGCGCTTGCCGCCCCGCTCGTCGCGCGATGCGGCGGGCTTGGCAACCTCGTCGCGCTCGGTGGCGCGGCGAATGTTGACGTCGCGGTGGCGGATCGAGGCGCGCGACATGCGCTCCACCACCTGATCCGCGTATTTGGCGGGCACATCCACAAAGGTGAAGCGGTCGTAGATATCTATCGCGCCGATGGAGCGGCCCGGAATGTTGGCCTCGTTCGCAATCGCGCCAACGATGTCGTTGGGTCGGACCCCATTTTGGCGGCCCGCATCCAAAAAGAGCCGCACCATCCCATCCTCCGACTGCGCCACCTGCTCCGGCTCCGGCTCCAACTCCACAACGAGCGGCTTGTCGCCGCGCGCCATGCGCGCCGCCGCCGCCGCAATTTCCGCCATGTCGCAGCCGCTCTCCTCGGCTAGCTCCTCCACCAGGGTGAGGTAGGGGTCGAGTTCCTTGCGGTTCTCCTCCAGCGCGCTGAGGATCTGCTCCTTGAAAAGCGCCATGCGCCGCGACGCCACATCGGCGGTCGTGGGCATCTTCATCGGCTCGATCTTTTGGCGCGTGTAGCGCTCGATGTCGCGCAGCATGCGCTGCTGGCGCGGCGTGACGAAGAGGATCGCCACCCCCTCGCGCCCCGCGCGCCCCGTGCGCCCGATGCGGTGCACGTAGGACTCGGTATCGTAGGGGATATCGTAGTTGATCACGTGGCTGATCTGCTCGACGTCCCAGCCGCGCGCCGCCACGTCGGTCGCCACGACGATCTCCACCTGCCCTCGGCGCAGCTTGCTGACGACAGCCTCGCGCTCGCGCTGGCCCATGTCGCCGTGCATCGCCTCGGCGGCGTAGCCGCGCGCCTGAAGCTTCTCGGTCAGGTCGGCGGCCCCCACCTTGGTGCGCGCGAAGATCAGCACCGCCTCCGGTGCCTCGATTTCCAGGATGCGGGTCAGCGCGTCCACTTTGTTCCGCTCCGACACCTGGATGTAACGCTGCTCGGTGGTCGGCACGGTGAGCGCTTTCTGCTCGATCGTGACCGTGACCGGGTTTTCCAGGTAGCGATCGGCGATGCGGCGCACTTCCTGTGGCATCGTCGCGGAAAAGAGTGCCACCTGGAACTTTTGCGGGGCCTGGCTCAAAATCCACTCCACGTCGTCGATGAAGCCCATGCGCAGCATCTCGTCCGCCTCGTCCAGCACTACTAGGCGCAGCGACTTGAAATCCAGCGAGCCGCGCCGCAGGTGGTCCATCACGCGGCCCGGGGTCCCCACCACCACGTGCACCCCCTGCGAGAGGCGCTGTAGCTGCTTCTGGATCGCCTGCCCGCCATAGACCGGCAGCACCCGCACCCGCCCCAATTGCCGCGAGTAGCTGTGAATCGCCTCGGCCACCTGGAGCGCCAGCTCGCGCGTGGGGGCGAGCACCAGGGCCTGCACCTCCTCCTGCGACAGGTCCAACCGCTCCAGGATCGGCAGCGCAAAGGCGGCGGTCTTGCCGGTGCCGGTCTGCGCCTGCCCGATCAGGTCGCGCCCGTCAAGCAGCGCGGGGATGCTCCGCATCTGGATCGGCGTGGGGGCCTCGTACCCCAGGTCGCGCACGGCGCGCAGCACCGGCTCGCTTAAATTCAAGGATTCGAAGGTGTCGTGTTCTACTTGTTCTTGTGTGTCTTGGCCTGCCTGGTCCATGGGACCAACCTTTCTCTTTGTGGAAGGATAGCTGTGTGAGGTGATGGGAGGATGGAACCAAAGGGCACAAACCACTTTGGGCGCGGGGGCCGCCGCCCAGGCTTCAGGGTTCCACCCGTTGTGACGTGTTACTTTAGAACTTACGCGATAGGGAACATGAGCGACGACCGACAATCGTAGTTCGCCTCGGTCCTCGGTCTCCGGTCAACGTTTAATCCTAATCTTATCAAGAAAGGTGAGCATGGACCATACCAGCACTTTTGCTTTTTGCTGCTGGTACTTTTTTTGCTGCTAACAGTTAGCATGGCAAAATAAGGAACGCGTGGGGGGCACAGAACGGGGACAAGGGTCTCGCTCCGTTGCCCCAGCAACCGTCGGGAATCCATAGCGTTCGACGTTGCGGTGTTGGTGGAAAATTTGATATCCCACACACCCTCCGCCGGAGCCTGCCGAGTTTATAGCGAATCCATAGAGAGAAAAAGGTCGATGAGCAAGCTTAAATTGTCGCTGCTTGAGATGGAGCAGTGGAAGCGTAATTTGTACATTCTATTCGCCGCGCAGCTGATGTCCGTGATGGGCTTCTCGCTGATTTTTCCGTTTCTGCCCCTCTACGTCGAGGAGCTAGGGGTGCGCAGCGTCGGCTCGGTCGCTTTCTGGTCTGGCATGGTGTTCAGCGCGCAGGCGGTCACGATGGGGATTATGGCCCCGATCTGGGGCGCACTTTCCGACCGGATGGGCCGCAAAATCATGATCGAGCGCGCCATGGTTGGCGGGGCGATCCTGCTGACGCTGATGGGCTTCGTGCGCAGCGCGGAAGAGTTGACGCTGCTGCGCGCGATTCAGGGGGCGATCACCGGCGTGATCACGGCGGCCAGCGCGCTGGTGGCGGCGAGCGCGCCGCGTGCGCGCGTGGGCTGGGCGCTGGGGCTCATGCAGACGAGCGTGTGGGCGGGCGCGGCGATTGGGCCACTGGTCGGCGGGGTGCTGGCCGATCTGTTTGGCTTTAGCGCCACCTTCAAGGCTACCGGCTTGTTGCTGCTCGTCCCCGCCCTCGCGGTTCACTATTGGGTGACGGAGGATCGCGCGGCCCTCGCGGCGGAATACGAGGCCTCCTCGCTCTCGCTGCTGGCGTCCATGAAGCGCGCGCTTTCCGTGGTGGGTCTTCCCTCGCTGTACAGCATCAAATTTGCCGTGCACTTGGCGGGCACTATCATGCTACCCATCGCGCCGCTCTTCGTCGCGTCGCTAATGACGCAGAACAGCCATGTCGCGACGATGGCAGGCATCTTCACAGCGGCCACCGCCGGGGCGAGCACCTTTAGCGCTATCAAATTCGGCTCGCTGGGGGATCGCATCGGCTACCGACCGCTGCTGATTGGCGGCTGCGTCGCCTCTGGCCTGACCTACCTGCTTTTCCTGTGGGTAGACAACATCTGGCAGCTGATCGGGCTGGCGCTGGTCGTCGGGGTCGCCAACGGGGCGGTCATCCCCAATATCGGCGCGCTGCTCGCCAACGCCGCCCCGAAGGGCGGCCAGGGTACCACCTTTGGCATTGACGCGAGCGTCAACTCGGCGGCGCGCATGATCGCGCCGCTGATCGGCACGATGGTGGCCTCCTGGTTCACCCTGCAAGCGAGTTTCGCGGCGGCAGGGATCGTGTTCCTGCTCGCGGCAGCGCTCGCCGTCATCCTTCTCCCGCGCCAGAGCCGCGTCCAGCAGCCCAGCGGGGTGGTCAGCACGGGCGATTAGGTTGGAACGTTGGAACGTTGAAACGTTGAAACGTTGGAACGTTGAAACGTTGGAACGTTGGAACGTTGGAACGTTGGAACGCAATGCCGCCTTACCCGCCTTGCGGGAACCCATTGCCGCCCGCTGCCTGCCGCCTGCCGCCTGCTGCCTGCTGCCTGCCGCCTGCTGCCTGCCGCCTTTTGCTGCCTGCCGCCCTTTCTGCAAGCCCGACCCCATGCTATCCTTCACCATGTGCCGGACAGCAACCTTTGGTTGACGCGTTGCCCTTGTTCCAACGTTCCTTCACCATGTTCCGATCGTTTCAACGTTCCAATGGTTCGACGCGTTGCCAACGTTCCAACGTTCCAACGTTCCAACGTTCCAACGTTTCAACGTTCCAACGTTCTTGTTAGGATATCTTTGTGAGTGAAAAACGTACCCTTCCCCCCTGGCCGCTCCTGGCTGCGCTGGCTGTAGGGCTGGCGCTGTTGTGGGTTGTGTGGGAGCCGCTCATGACGCTCGTCACCGATTGGGAGCGGCTGCAAGCCTGGGTGAGACAGGTTGGGCATCTGGGGACCCCTGGCGATTGTCGTGCTGGGGGTGGTGCAGGTCATCGCCGCGCCGCTGCCTGGCTACCCCATCGTGTTTGTGTCCGGCGCGCTCTTTGGCGGTTGGTGGGGGGCGATCTACGCCAATCTCGGCATCATGCTGGCAGGGATGAGCGCGGCCCTGCTGGCGCGCACCCTGGGGCGTCCCCTGGTGGAGCGCTTTGTGGAGCAGGCCCACCTGAAGCGCGTGGAGCGGCTGCTGGACAGCGACAGTGTTTGGCTCTGGTTTTTTGTGCTGCTCCTCCCCACCGGCGACCTGCCCTACTTTGCGGCGGGGCTGAGCCGCATCAAGCTGCGCCATTTTTTTGTGGCGCTCGTCGCCGCGCGCATCCCCTTCACCTTCGTCCTCACCCACGCCGCCGCCCGCGCCACTACCCTGCCGCGCGGGACGTTGCTGCTGCTGCTGGTTCCCGTTGCCCTGCTGGGGCTGCTCGCCTACTGGCAGCAGGAGCGGATCAACCGCTGGGTGCAGCGCGGGCTCGACATCCTCTCGCCCCCATCCCACCCGAGCCTGGAAATCGGGGAGTAGGTGCAGGCAGGCGGGAGCGTGGCTCCATCAAAGGTGATGAGAAGCACCCTCGCGCGCACTACCAACCTGGCTCCCCGGCACGGACTGACTGGCCCCTGCGTCGCGCTCCTCATCCCCTGAAGTAAGACGTAGCCTCCCTTTTGTCGGCATTTGTTCAAGCAAAAAACTAATTTTGTTCAAAGGGTTGACAATCGTCCAAAAGGGTAGTATCTTGCCTCTAGTTGCCCCCCCTACAGAGGCTTATTGCGCCCGTGAAGGTCCACGATCCTGGCGATATTCGTGAAAACAATATCCGTCGGGTAGTCGAGATTATCCGTGAGATGGGTGCCATCTCGCGCGCCGATATCGCGCGGGAAACCCAGCTGAGCCGCTCCACGATCACCAACATCGTCAACGATCTGCTCCCCACGGGTCTGGTCGAGGAGACCGGCACCGGCAACTCCTACGTGGGTCGCCGCCCCATCATGCTCGAATTCGACTACGGGGCGCGCCTGGTCCTCGGCGTGGATATGGGGGCCACCCACCTCACCATCGTCGCCGCGAACCTGGCGGGCGAGGTGCTGGCGCTGCGCCACGAGACGTTGGCCGTCAGCAGCCACCCGGACCGCACCATCGAGCGCATCGTCACCCTCACCAACGAGGTGCGGGAAGAGGCCGGCTACACGCTGGCGCACACGCTGGGGCTCGGCATCGCGGTCCCTGCCCCCCTCGAAGGGGATAGCTTCGACCGCATCTCGCCCATCATCCTGCCCAAGTGGATGGGGGTGGACCTGCGGCGCGAGATCGCTGCCGCCACCCACCTTCCCGTCTTTCTGGACAACGACGCCAACCTGGGCGCGCTCGCCGAGAAGTGGTGGGGGCACGGGCGCGAGGTGAGCAACCTGGCCTACATCAAGGTGGCGACCGGGGTCGGCTGCGGGCTGATCATCAACGGGGCCATCTTTCGCGGCGAGGGCGGCACAGCAGGGGAAATCGGCCACATCGCCATCCAGGCGGACGGTCCCCCCTGCCGCTGCGGGCTGCGTGGCTGCCTGGAGGCGATGACCGGCACGCAGGCAATCGAGCAGCGCATCGCGCAGGCGCTGGCAGCGGGGCGCGGCCAGCACGCTGGCGGGCACCCCCTCCCTCCCCGAGATCGTGCAGGCAGCGATCCAGGGCGACCCGCTCGCCACCGAGACCATTACCGATGTGGGGCGCTACCTGGGCATCGCGCTCGCCAACTTGATCAACCTCGTCAATCCAGGTTTAATCGTGCTGGGCGGCGGGCTGACCGAGGCGAGCGACCTGCTGCTGACCCACCTTCGCCAAAGCGTGCGCACGCGCACCTTCTCCAAATCGGCGGCTGAGGTGACCATCACCACCAGCCGCCTGGGGGACGATGCCATCGCCATCGGCGCGGCCACCCTGGTCATCGAGCAGCTCCTCCGCTCCCCCACGATCCCCATCCTGCAATCCCTAGCCAAAAACGGAAGGAGGTGAGAGCACACCCCATTTCGACCATCCACCCCTATACGTTTCTGACCAGCTTTCTATTTTTTCGAAGAGGAGAAAACAAGATGACTTCCCGACGGAGCCTGTTTGCCCTACTTTTGACGATGACGATGCTGCTGCTCGCCGCCTGTGGCGGTGGGGCTGCCCCTAGCACCGGTGGCACGGACAGCAGCGGCGAGAGCGAGGCGGCTGCCGAGCCCACCGCCGCGCCCGACACCGAGACGGAGACGGAAATGGAGCCCACTGCCGAGGGCAGCACCGACGAGGCCAGCGGCGGTGATGCGAGCGAGGTGGAAGTGTTCAGCTGGTGGACCGGCGGCGGCGAGGCGGCGGGCCTCGACGCGATGATCAAGGTCTTCCAGGCGCAGTACCCCAACACCGAGTTCGTGAACGCCGCCGTCGCGGGCGGCGCGGGCACCAACGCGCGCGCCGTGCTGGCGACGCGCCTTCAGGCGGGCGACCCGCCCGACAGCTGGCAGGGACACGCGGGCCAGGAGTTGATCGGCACCTACGTGGCCGCCGACCAGCTGGAGCCGCTCAATTTCCTGTATGAAGAAGAGGGCTGGCTGGACGTGATGCCGGAGCGCCTGATCCCGCTGATCTCGCAGGATGGCAACATCTACTCGGTGCCGGTGAACATCCACCGCGCCAACGTGCTCTGGTACAACCCCTCGGTGCTGGAAGAAAATGGCGTCGAGGTGCCGACCACGCTGGACGAATGGTTCGCCGCGATGGACACGCTTAAGGAAGCAGGCATGGACGCGCCGCTCGCGATGGGCGAGCAGTGGACCGCCATGCACCTCTTCGAGACGATCCTCCTCGCCACCCTCGGCCCCGACAAGTACACGCAACTGTGGAACGGCGAGTTGGGCTGGGATAGCGACGAGTTGACCCCCGCGCTCGAAAATTACAAGAAGGTGCTCACCTACATCAACAGCGACGCCTCCGCGCTGAGCTGGCAGGATGCCTCGCAGCTGGTGGTGAACGGCGATGCGGCCTTCAACGTGATGGGCGACTGGGCCGAGGGCTTCTACAAGGAGTTGGGCCTGGAGCCGCGCGAGGGCTTCGGCTGGGCACCGGTCCCCGGCACGGGTGGCACCTTCCAGTTCCTGTCCGACAGCTTCGTGCTCGCCGAAGGGCGCGCCCCACCGTGATGCGGCCATCGAGTGGCTGAAGATCGCGGGCTCGCTTGAGGGTCAGGACGCCTTCAACCCGGTCAAGGGCTCCATCCCGGCTCGCAGCGATGCCGACGAGAGCTTGTACGACGAGTACCTGCAATCGGCGATGGACGACTGGGCGTCGAACGAGATCGTGGGTAGCCTGACGCACGGGGTCGTCGCCAACGACTCCTGGAAGTCGGAGCTGGACACCGCACTCGGCCTCTTCCTGGCGGATCAGAACGTGGACTCCTTGCAGAGCGCGCTCGTCAGCGCCTGCCAGGCTTCCGGCCCCTGCCAGTAAGCGCCAGTTCATGACGGGGCGGTGGGGGTCGCAGCTGGCCCCACCGCCCCGTTCCCACTGTTTGACAGGAGTTGATCTGTGAGCCAAGCCCCAGCCTACCCAACGAGCCAGCTCCACCCGGCTGGCTCCCCCCGCAAGCGCGTTCGCGTCAATACGGACACCGTGCTCGCGTTCTTACTCGTTCTCCCCTCGATCATTGCCGTGCTGATTTTTGTGTACGGCTTTATCGCCTGGTCGGTGCGCGTCTCCCTCAGCAGTTGGAAGGGGCTGCTGCCCGACTACACCTGGGCGGGGCTGAGCAACTACATCAACCTGTTCGGCGACCCGCGCTTCCAGATCGACGTGCGCAACACGCTGATCTTTACCGTCCTGTTTGTGGGCGGCTGCCTGATCTTGGGGCTGGGCCTCGCGATCATGCTTGATCAGGGGCTGCGCGGCGAGGCGATTTTCCGCAGCATCTTTCTTTTCCCGATGGCGATCTCCTTTATCGTCACGGGCGTCGTGTGGCGCTGGCTGATGAACCCCGCGCAGGGCAGCCGCATCAGCGGCCTGAACCTGCTCTTCGACAAAACGGGGCTGGATTTTTTGATAAACAACTGGCACACCACCCCCACCTGGGGCATCGCCGCCATCGCCCTCCCTGCCATCTGGCAGATGTCCGGCTACACGATGGCGCTCTACCTGGGCGGGCTGCGCGCCATCCCCGACGACCTTCGCGAGGCGGCGCGCGTGGACGGGGCGAGCGAGTGGCAAATCTACCGCCGCGTCATCCTGCCGCTGCTCAGCCCCATCACGCTCAGCGCGATGATCATCCTGGGCCACATCTCGCTCAAGGTGTTTGACCTGATCGTGGCGGTCGCGGGCAAGCAGCTACCGCTGGACGTACCCTCCATCTACATGTGGCAGACCACCTTCGATGGCAATTTTTACGGGCGCGGCGCGGCCATCGGCATCCTGCTGCTGATCAGCGTTGCCGTGCTGGTCATTCCCTACCTGTACGTTACCATGCGCTCGGAGGCCCGCCTGTGATCGCGTCCCGCTCCCGCTCCTGGTTATACATCCCGCTGCTGCTGATGACCTTCTTCTACCTCGTGCCGCTCTTCATCATGCTGAACACCGGCTTCAAGAGCTTCGCCGAGGTGAGCCTGCAAACCATGTGGAACCTGCCGCAGGGGCTCCACTTCGACAACTTCGTCGCCGCGTGGGAGGCGCTCGCGCCCCACCTGTGGAACAGCGTGCGCATGGTCGTGCCAGCGGCGCTGATTTCCTGCGCTGTTCGGCTCGATCAACGGCTTTGTCCTCGCCAAATGGAAGTTTCGCGGCGCGGATTCGATCTTCCCCCTGATCCTTTTCGGGATGTTCATCCCCTACCAGAGCATCCTCATCCCGCTCGTGCAATTCATGCGCAGCATCAACCTGTACGGGGGGGTATCGGGGCTCGATTCTGACGCACGTCATCTACGGGCTGCCGATCACGACCCTCACCTTCCGCAACTACTACGCGGGCATCCCGGGCGAGCTGATCGAGGCGGCGCGGATCGACGGCGCGGGGCTGCTGCGCACCTACTGGCACATCCTGCTGCCCACTCTCCATCCCGAGCTTCGTGGTCGTGCTGATCTGGCAGTTCACCTCCGCCTGGAACGATTTTCTCTTTGCGGTCGTGCTGACCAGCCCCCAAAACTGGCCGGTCACCGTGGCGCTCAACAACATGGCGGGCAGCCAGATCATCGCGTGGAACGTGCAGATGGCGGGCGGCCTTCCTCGCCGCCCTGCCCACGCTGATCGTTTACATCTTCCTCGGTCGCTACTTTCTGCGCGGCCTGATGGCGGGCGCGCTCAAGGGCTAATGAGCGAAAAGCGGAGGGTGGTGCCCGCGAAACGCTACCATCCTCTGCTTTTCGATTTCAGATTTCAGATTTTCGATTGTTTGCCTCGCCGCTGTCCCAACCTGCCGCTGCCGCGCGGCAACGCCCCGGGTTGCGTCCAACTTACCAAAGTGCCATAGACAAAAAGGGCTAGCTATGGCATCATCCGCCGCGTGACGCACTGTAGGGTCCCCCTGTCCCTTCAATCCCTTCATTGAAAAATCGGTCGCAAAGCATCCCCATGTCACAGCATAAGCACCCGCCGGAAAGCCAGGGGAGCAACCCCACGCTTGTCCCCCTTCGCTACCCAGCCCCTCCTGCCCCGTCGCGCGCGGAAACCCTCGCCAAGCAGATCGACAATTTTTTTGAGCTGTCCAGCAGTCTGCTTTGTATCATCACGATCAAGGGCTACTTTCAGCGGGTCAACCCGGCGTGGGAGCGCACCCTGGGCTACACCATCGACGAGCTTTACCGCAAACCTATAATGGATCTGGTGCACCCCGACGACCACGCGGCGACCCTCAACGCGCGTGATCGGCTCCAAGACCAGGGCGGCGAGATCTTTCACTTTGAGCTGCGGATGCTGTGTAAGGATGGCTCGGTGCGCTGGCTGGTGTGGAACGTCGCGCCCCCCTCTTCCACACTCTTTTACTGTGTGGCGCACGATGTGACCGAGCGCAAAGAAACGGAAAAGGCGCTACGACAGCGCGAGCAGGAGTACCGCCACCTGTTCAACGCCATGCAGCGGCAGGCGCAGGAGTTGTCGCTGCTCGGCCACACGCGCACCGCCCTCGCGCGCCAGATGGACCTGACCAGCATGATCATGACGGTGGTGGAAGCCATCGCCGAAAATTTTGGCTACACCCATGTGAGCAGCTACCTGCTGCAAGGGGACAAACTGCTGCTGGCGCACCAGGTAGGGTACGACAATGTGCTGCAAGAGATACCGGTAAGCCGGGGAATCTGCGGGCGGGTGGTCCGCACGGCCAAGCCGGTCCTGCTCAAGCAGGCCCAGAGCGACCCCGATTTTTTGGCAGCGGTCGGGGGGATCGAGTCGGAGGTCTGCGTCCCACTTTTCGACAACAGGCGCGTAGTCGGCACGCTCAACATTGAGTCCATGTCTGGCACGAACCTGGGCGAGCACGATCTGCGCCTGATGGTGGCGATGAGCGAGCATGTGGGGATCGCACTGGAGCGGGCGCGCTTGTACAGCGAGGTAAGCGAAAGCGAGAGCAGCCTGCGGCGGCAAAACGAGCTGCTGGCCGCCCTCCACGAAACCGCGCTCGGGATGATGAATCGCCTGAACGTGTCAGAGCTGCTGCAAGCCATCGTCGCGCGCGCGGCGCAGCTGGCAGGCACGCCGCACGGCTACGTATATCTGTGTGCGCCGAACGACCAGGAAATGGAGCTCCAGGTTGGAATCGGCCTCTTTGAGGGCTTTATCGGCTACCGTATCCGCGCGGGCGAGGGGCTAGGCGGTAAAGTCTTGCAGAGCGCGCGCCCGCTCGTGGTGGAAAATTACGGCCAGTGGGAGGGACGAAGCCCCGATGCGCGCTGGGACACCCTGTACGCGACGATGTCCGTTCCCCTGCTGTCGGACAACCAGGTGATCGGCGTGATCGGCCTGGCCCGCGCGGAACCGGGCCGCCCCTTCCGCGCGGATGAGGTGGACCATCTGAACCGCTTCGCGCAGCTCGCCGCGCTCGCCCTGGACAACGCCCGCCTGTACACCGCCGCGCAGGAAGAACTGGTCGAGCGCAAGCGCGCCGAAGAAGCGTTGCGCGAAAGCGAGAAGCGGCTGTTCCACGATGCCTTCCACGACGCGCTCACCAACCTGCCCAACCGCGCCCTCTTCATGGAGCGGCTGGAGCGCTGCATCCACCGCGCCCAACGCCACCCAGGCTACCTGTTCGCGGTTCTTTTTCTGGACCTGGACCGCTTCAAGCTGGTAAACGACAGCCTGGGCCACCTGGCGGGCGACGAGTTGTTGGTGCTCATCGCGCGGCGCATGGAGCAGTGCCTGCGCCCCTTCGACACCATCGCGCGGCTGGGGGGGGACGAGTTTACGATCCTGCTGGAAGAGATGGTCCACCCCAACGACGCGGTGTTGGTGGCCGAGCGGGTGCAGGAGGCGCTCGCCCAGCCCTTTCTGCTGCACGGGCAGGACGTGTTCATCTC
The DNA here is from genome assembly GCA_963845765.1 of uncultured Chloroflexia bacterium. Classification (GTDB taxonomy): domain Bacteria; phylum Chloroflexota; class Anaerolineae; order Ardenticatenales; family Ardenticatenaceae; genus CAWJTI01. The sequence continues at coordinate 118,557 of CAWJTI010000007.1, read as the reverse complement.
GGCGAGCATCGGCATCGTGCCGGGGGACACGAGCTACCAGCGGCCCGAAGAATTTTTGCGCAACGCGGACATCGCCATGTACCGCGCCAAGGCGCTGGGCAAGGCGCGCCACGAGGTCTTCGACCACACGATGCACACGCGCGCGGTGGAGATGCTCAAGCTGGAAACGGCGCTGCGCCACGCGCTCGATCGCAACGAGTTCAGCCTGCACTACCAGCCCATCGTCTCCCTGCACAGCGGGCAAATCACTGGCTTCGAGGCGCTGCTTCGCTGGAACCCGCCCAACCACCGCACGGTAAGCCCCGCCGAGTTTATCCCCCTGGCCGAGGAGACGGGGCTGATTGTGCCGATTGGCTGGTGGGTGCTGCGGGAGGCGTGCGCCCAGATGCACGAGTGGCTCGCGGCCTTCCCGGAGCGTCCCCCGCTCACGATCAACGTGAACCTTTCCGCCAAGCAGCTCACCTGCCCCGATCTGGTGGAGCAGATCCAGCAAATCTTGCACGACACCCAACTCCCCCCGCGCAGTTTGAAGCTGGAAATTACCGAGAGCGTGATCATGAACAACGCGGAGGTGATGGGCTCCACGCTGGCAAAGCTGCGCGCGATGGGGGTTTACCTGCAATTGGACGATTTTGGCACTGGCTACTCTTCCCTCGGCTACCTGCACCGCTTCCCCATCGACACGCTCAAGATCGACCGCTCCTTTGTCCACCAGCTGAAAGCCAACGGGGAGCGGGAACCAATCATCCAGGCCATCGTGACCCTGGCGCACAGCCTGGCGATGGATGTCATTGCGGAGGGGGTAGAAACGATAGAGCAGCTAGAATATCTACGCGGTCTCTGCTGTGAATTTGGGCAGGGCTACTTTTTTTCCAGGGCGCTGGACAGCCAGGCAGCGAAGACGCTGCTGGCGACGGGACTACAAAGCGAGGCGTTCAGCGCCCCGTTGCCACGGTAGCCGCCGCGCAGGGCGCAGCACAAAAAAGTACCCCGTGCGGCCCTGCACGGGGTACTTTTTTAGTATGGTTGGTGCCTTGGGGTTCCTGGAACCGAGCGATTCAGGAAAAGGGCCAGTCGATGAATACCACAGGCTCCTCATCTGCCTCGTGCTGCTTGGCGCGCTCCATCTCCACGAGCAGCCGATAGGGGTCGGTCAGCTCCTCGGGCTGCGGCTCGCGGGCAGGCGGCGGCTCCTGCCAGGATTTTTTGACTGACAGCTGGGGGTCAGTCGGCTGACTTCCCTGCATCGCGACTATCCTTTCATTGGGCGCTAGCTTAAGAACAGTGGAAGTTCAACCCACTAAACGCGCCCAAGGCGGAATTTGTCGCACCCTGCCGCTTGTACAACAGGGAAATCCCCGCTTAGCTCTCGCCACGCCGCACGCGCCACCGCACTAGCATCGCCGCGCCCGCCGCGAGGAGCAGCCCGGCGAGCAGGAGGGGGGTGCGGCTGCCGGAGCGGCTTTCCAGCGAGCCGAGGCCCACGCTCGTCACCGGCCCGCCCGTGTCCACCACCTCGTACACGGTGTCGCTGTCAAGGGTGGTCAGGTACAGGCGCTCCGCCTCGTCCGCGCCAAAGCTGACGATTTCCAGCCCGCTATTGTCGAGCAGTTGGTTCTCCCACGCGCTGCCATTGTAGCGCAGCCCCCAGATGTAGCCGCTGCAATAGTCCGCGTAAAAGTAAACCCCCTCCATGCGCGCGTAGGTCGTGCCGCGATACACGGTCCCGCCGGTGACAGAGCAGTGGAAATCAGGGTCCTGCGAGTGGCTGTACTCCTGGATCGGGAAAACGTAGCTGCTCGGCACGTCACAGCCGTTCAGGTTGTAGCCATGCGTGCCCTCGTAGCAGCGCCAGCCGTAGTTCTCGCCGCCCCCGCTGGAAGCGGGCTGAAAATCCACCTCTTCCCACTCGTTCTGCCCCACATCGCCAATGTACAGGTCGCCGGTCTCGCGGTCGAAGCTGAAGCGCCACGGGTTGCGCACGCCGAGCGCCCAAATTTCTTCTCGCGCGCCCGCCACGCCCACAAAGGGGTTGCTGGGCGGGATCGTGTAGGTCGCGGGGTCGCCGCTTTCCACGTCAAGGCGCAGCATCTTGCCGAGCAACGTCGAAAGATCCTGGGCGCGGTTGCCGGGGTCGCCGCCCGAGCCGCCGTCCCCCATGCCGATGTACAAGTAGCCATCCGGCCCGAACAGCAGTTGGCCGCCGTTGTGGTTGGTGTACGGCTGCTGCACCGTCAGCACCACCTGCGCGCTGGCAGGGTCGGCCTGGTTGGGGTCATTGGCGGAGACGTGGTAGCGCACGATGCGCGTGTTGCCGGAGGTGTCGGTGTAGTTGACGTAGAAATCCCCGTCGGTCGCGTAATCGGGCGCGAAGGCCACACCGAGCAAGCCCTGCTCGCTGCCGGTGCTCACCAGGCTACGAATGTCGAGGAAGGGGGTGCCGAGCAAGGTACCATTCTGGTAAATCTTGATACGCCCGATCTTTTCCACAACAAAAATTCGCCCGCTGCCATCCCCCGCGTGCGTCACCTGCATGGGGTTCGTCAGGCCGCTAATCATCGGGATCAATTCGATTTCCGGCCACTCCAGCCCTTCCTGGGCGCGCACGGGGGCCTGGGTGAGCGCGCCGAGCCCCAAGACCAACAGCAGCGCGGCAACTATCATTCCTATCCAGTTCGCTTTCACTCCCTGTTCCTTTCCATGTAATCAACGATGAGGGTACGTCCCGCTGGCACGAAGTGTAACCGCATGCCCCAGCACGCGCAAAGGCAACGCGCGCTACTCCCGCGTGGTGGCAAGGAGCGGCAGCAGGGAAAGCGCGGAAAAAAGCACCAGCAGCAGCGCGGGCGCGGCGGCCCGCGCGAAAAAACCCTCGGCGGTGGCGCTCCAGATGCGCGTGGCGAGGGTCTCGAAGCCGGTCGGGCCGAGCAGCAGGGTGGCGGGTAGCTCCTTCATCGTCGTCAAAAAGACGAGCGCCGCCGCGCTGGCAATGCCGCCGCGCGCGAGCGGAAAGGTGATCCGAAAGAGCACGCGCAGCGGGCTGTAGCCCAGCGAGCGCGCCGCCTCCTCCACGCGCGGGTTGATTTGCCGCAGGGCGCTCTCGATGGCACCGAGCGCCTGTGGCAAAAAGCGCACCACGTAGGCGAAGACGAGCAGGAACATCGTCTGATAGAGCGGCAGCGCGTAATTCGCGCCGAAAAAGATCAGCGACAACGTCACAACGATGCCGGGCAGCCCGTAGCCCAGATAGGCGATGCGCCCGATGGCACGCGAGCCGCGCCCCGGAAAGCGGATCACCAGAAAGGCGATGGGCAGGGCAACCAGCACCGTTGCCACGGCGGCCAGCGCGCTCGCCCAGAGCGAGCTACCCAGCGCCCCGCCCAGCGCACGCAGGGTCTCGCCCGCGCGCAGCCCGCGCACGAGCCAGTAGCCCAGCACGCCGAGCGGCATCACCAGCGCGAGAAAGACAACTGCCCCACAAAAAAGCAGCGCCACCCACTTCCAGCGGCCCAGGTGCACCAGCGGGTGCCGCCGCTTCGCGCCGCTGCCCAGGCTGTAGTAGCGCGCGTGCCCCTGCATCCACGCCTCGACCGCCAGGATGCCAAAGGTGAGCAGGAGCAGCATCAACGAGAGCACCGCCGCCCCGCTGCGGTTGAGGGAGGCGGTGTACTGGATGTAGATCGCCCAGGTGAACGATTTGTATTGCAGCAGCGAGACCGCGCCAAAGTCGCTCAGGGTGTAGAGCGACACGAGCAGCCCGCCCGCCGTGATCGCGGGGCGCAGCAGCGGCAGCGTCAGCCGGAAAAAGGTGGTCCACGCGCCGTGGCCCAGGCTGCGCGACGACTCTTCGAGCGCGGGGTCCAGCCCGCGCAGCGCCGCGCGCACGGACAGCAGCACGTAGGGGTAGCTGAACAGGGTTAGCGCCAGCAGCGCGCCGGGGAAACCGTAAATTTCCGGCAGCCGCGTGATGCCGAAAGGCTGCTCCAGCACTTGTTGGAGCAGGCCGCGCGGCCCCAGCGCGGCGACGATCACATAGCCGCCGACGAACGAGGGAAAGACCAGCGGCACCACGCTGAGGATCAGCCAGAGGCGGCGGCCTGGCAGGTCGGTGCGCGTGGTCAGCCAGGCCAGCGGCACGCCGAGCGCGATCGTCGCCGCGGTGGTGCTCGCCGCGAGCAGCAGCGTTTGCCAGAGCACCGTCAGCGTGGCGGGGCGCGACACAAAGCGCCACACGTCGCTCAGCCCCAGCTCGGCGGTGCGCACCACCAGGTAGAGCGGGGGGATCAGCAGCAGCAGCGCAAAGAGCAGCGAGGGCAGCAGCACGACCAACGGGGCGCGCGGCCCCCGCCAACGCCAGCGCGGCGACGCGCGCCTGGAAAGCAATTTTTCTTGCAGCATCGGCCTGGACGATCCTTGTTTTCAGCGATGGCGAGACGCACGGGACGGACGACGACCGACGACCGACGACGCACGGCTGAGATACCGACGTTTTTGGTTTACAACCCCGGTGATTGCCGTTTACTCAGCCCTTTTGTTAAGCAATAGGTCGTCTGACCTTGCTTTGTTCTTCCCTGCTTCAATCTGCGTATCCAAGTTTCCTTCGGTGTAGCGCCGAGGGGACAACCGTTGGGCATCCGTCCTCGGTCGTCGGTCGTCGGTCGTCGGTCGTCGTCCATCTGTCGTCTCGCACCCAATCGCGCTACTATAGCCGCGAAGTGGACAAAGTCAAGCAGTTTTGTCAAGATTAGCGCGAAAAATCAACCTGCTCCCCTCCCCCTCTGCACCGAAAGAAGCCCGACACACCGATGCTGGATGCCATCACCCCGCGCGAGGAAGATTACCTCAAGGCTATTTTTACCCTGTCCCACGGCGAGGAAACCCCGGTCACGCCCGGCGATCTCGTCGGGCGGCTCGGCGTCTCCCACGCCGCCGTGTCCCGCATGACGCAGCGCCTGGCCGACGCGGGGCTGCTGCGCCGCACCGCCTACCAAGGGGTGTCGCTCACCTTCGAGGGGCGCTTGCACGCGCTGCGCGTGCTGCGCTTCCACCGCCTGGCCGAGGTGTTCATGGTGGAGCAGTTGGGCTACGATTGGGCCGAGGTGGACACGACGGTGGACAACCTGGAACATGCGATGACGGAAGAGTTCGCAAGCCGCCTGGAAACCCTGCTCGGTTTCCCGCACCACTGCCCGCATGGCGACCCGATCCCGACCGCCGAGTTGGAGTTGTACACGGTGCGCGAGCGCCCGCTGACCACGCTGCCCATCGGCTCGCAGGCGATGATCAGCCGCGTGACCGGCAACGCGGCGATGCTGCGCCACCTGAAGCAGCAGGGGCTCGTGCCCGGCACGCCGCTGCTGCTGCTCAATCGCGCCGAGGTCGGCGGGCTGCTCATCGTCTCGGTGGGGGGCGAGTCGCTGCCCATCAGCCCGCTGGTGGCGGGGGCGATCTTCCTGCGCCGCGCCGCCACGGAAAACGACGGTTGATAGGCACGCGGGGTTGCAGGTTAGAGATTGCAGACACCGTGCCCTTTGGGTATTGCAGACACCGTGCCCTTTGGGTATTGCAGATTAACAGAAATCTTCCGTAGCATTTCGTCCTTTGTCCTTCGTCATCGGTTGACTTTGGACCTCGGACTTTGGACTACCGCAAAAGGAATTGACGAGATGAGTCGCTTTGCGAGATTTGCCTGGGTTGTACTCGGCTACAACCTGCTTGTGATTTTGTGGGGCGCGTTTGTGCGCGCGACCGGCTCCGGCGCGGGCTGCGGGAGCCACTGGCCGCTCTGCAACGGCGAGGTGCTGCCCCGCGCGCCGCAGATCGAGACAATGATCGAGTTTGGGCACCGCCTGAGCAGCGGCCTGCTGCTGCTGCTGTGCCTGGCGCTGGCGGTGTGGGCCTTTCGCGCCTTCCCCAAGGGGCACCTGGTGCGGCGCGGCGCGGGGCTCTCGCTCTTCTTCCTGATTATCGAGGCGCTGCTGGGCGCGGGCCTGGTGCTGCTGGAATACGTGGCGGACAATGCCTCGCTGGCGCGCGGCTGGTGGGTGGGCGCGCACCTCGCCAACACCCTGCTGCTCACAGCGGCCTTCACGCTGACCGCGTGGTGGGGGTCGGGCGGCAGGGCGATACGGCTGCGCGGGCAGGGCGCGGTTGGCTGGCTGCTCGGGGTTGGCCTGTTCCTCACGCTGCTGCTGGGCGTGACCGGCGCGATCACGGCGCTCGGCGCTACCCTCTTTCCGGCGGGCTCCATCGCGGAGGGGGTGGCGCAGGATTTGTCGTCCGCCTCGCCGCTGCTGCTACGGCTGCGGCTGATTCACCCCGCCATCGCAGTGGGCACCAGCCTCTACCTCGTGGCAGTGACGGGGATGGTACAGGGGATGCGCCCCAGCGCCAGCACGCGGCGCTTCGCGGGCTGGGTGGTCACGCTATTCGTCGCCCAGCTGGGGATCGGCGGGCTAAACATGCTCCTTCACGCGCCGGTCGCGATGCAGCTGCTCCACCTGCTCGTGGCTGACCTCCTCTGGATCGCCCTGATCCTCCTGACCGCCGCCGCGCTCAGCACTGGCGACGAGGCGCTCCCCGACCGCTCTCTCACGCTCGCGGGCGCGGGCGATTAACCCAGCAACAAGGAGCCAGACGATGGAAATCAAGCGCATAGCGGTGCTGACCGGCGGGGGCGACGCGCCCGGGCTGAACGCGGTGATTCGCGCCGTGGTTCGCACCGCGATTCGGCAGGAGGGGTGGGAAGTGCTGGGGATCCGCAACGGCTTCGAGGGGCTGCTCAGCGACGAGGAGGAGCGCATCGTCCCGCTACCGTGGGAAAGCGTGAGCGGGCTGCTGGCGCGCGGCGGCACCATTTTGGGCGCGGCGAGCCACTCCAACCCCCGCCTCTTCGAAGCGAGCGCGCAAGGGCCGCGCGTGAGCGAGTGGGCCAAGCAGCGGGTGCGCGAGCGGCTGGACGTGCTGGGGGTGGACGCGCTGGTCATCATCGGCGGCGACGGGACGATGACGATGGGGCAGCAGTTTTTCGAGGCGGGGGTGCCGCTCGTCGGGGTGCCCAAAACGATTGACAACGATCTGCCCGCCACCGAGTTCACCTTTGGCTTTGACAGCGCGCTCGACGAGGCGACCGACGCACTGGACCGCCTGCACACGACGGCGGAAAGCCACGACCGCGTGATGGTGCTGGAAGTAATGGGGCGCAACTCCGGCTGGATCGCGCTCCACGCAGGCGTGGCGGGCAGCGCCGACGTGATTTTGATCCCCGAGATTCCCTTTAACATCCCGGCCATCTGCGAGAAGATCGAGGAGCGCCGCGCGCGCGGGCGGAAGTTTTCGATAGTCGTGGTGGCGGAGGGGGCCATGCCGGAGGGTGGCGCGCAGATGTACGTCGAAAATCAGGGGCAAACGTCGCTTGGCGGGGTGGGCGCGTGGGTGGCGCAGCAGGTCAGCGAGCTGTGCGAGGTGCAGACGCGCACGGTGGTGCTGGGCCACCTGCAGCGCGGCGGCTCGCCGAGCGCCTTTGACCGCATCCTCGCGACGATGTTCGGGGCGAGCGCGGTGCGGCTGATCGCCAAGGGGAAGTTTGGCTATCTCACCGCGCTGCAATGTGGCGACATCGTCTCCGTCCCGATTAAAGAGACGGTCGGCGAGCAGAAAAAGGTGGCGCTCGACGGAAAGTTGGTCCAGACAGCGCTGGGCCTCGGCATCTCCTTCGGCGCTGTGATTTAAGAAGTTCACCACAGAGAGCACAGAGAACACAGAGGCCAAAGATAGGCCGTTCTCTGTGTTCTCTGTGTTCTTTGTGGTTAGCCCTTCTTGTCCTCTGTCGTCGCGCGCGCGCCGAGCTCGGGTTTCCAGCGGTTGGTGATGGGCAGGCGGCGATCCTTGCCGAAGGCGCGCGTGGTGATTTTGATGCCCGGCGCGGCCTGGCGGCGCTTGAACTCGTTGCGGTCCACCATGCGAATCACCCGCAGCACCATTTCTTCCGCGAAGCCGTCCTCGACGATTTCCTGCACGCTGTAATCCTCCTCGACATAGCGCTGCAAGATCGCGTCAAGGATGTGGTAGGGCGGCAGGCTGTCCTGGTCGGTCTGGTCGGGGCGAAGCTCGGCGCTCGGGGCCTTGCTGATGGACGAGGTCGGGATCACGTAGCCACGCACCTCGTTGCGCCACTCCGACAGCGCGTAGACGAGCAACTTCGGCACATCCTTGATCGGGCTGAAGCCGCCCGCCATGTCGCCGTATAGGGTCGAGTAGCCAACCGCCGCCTCGCTCTTGTTGCCGGTCGCGAGCACGAGGTAGCCAAACTTGTTGGATAGCGCCATCAGGTAGTTGCCGCGAATGCGCGCCTGGATGTTTTCTTCGGTGAGATCGGGGGCCACATCCTCGAACGCCGCGTCCAGCGCATCCAGGTAGCCCGCAAACGTCTTCTCGATGGGGATGGTCAGGTAACGGATGCCGAGCCGCTCGGCAAGCTCCTGCGCGTCCGATTTGGAGTGCTCGGACGAGTAGCGCGAGGGCATGGAGACCCCCACCACGTTTTCCGGCCCGAGCGCGTCAGCGGCGAGCGCGGCGGTGAGCGCCGAGTCGATGCCGCCGCTCAGCCCCAGCACCACCGTGCTGAAGCCGTTTTTGCGCACATAATCGTGGATGCCCAGCGAGAGCGCCAGGTACACCTCCTCGACCTCGCTCGGCACGCTCGCGATGTGCCCGCCCTCCAGCCTGCGCCGCTTGCCCTCCAGATGATGGAGCCCTGTCCCGAAGATGGTAGGGGTCACTTCGGCCCACGCTGCCGCCGCCGCCCGCTCCTTGCGCTGGCGCGGGTCGTGCAGCCGCTCGCGGAACACGTTGTTCAGGTCGAGGTCAGCGAAAATCAGCGCCTCCTCGTAGGCGGGGCCGCGCGCCAGCAGCGAGCCGTCCGGCCCGTAGATCAGGCTCCACCCGTCGAAGACCAGCTCGTCCTGCCCGCCGACAAGGTTACAGTAGGCGACGATTGCCACGTTATCCGCCGCGCGCGTCGCCAGCATCCGCTCGCGCAGGTGCCCCTTGCCACGATAGTAGGGGGAGGCAGAGATGTTGAGCAGCAGCTCCGCGCCCGCCTGCGCCTGCCACTGTGCGGGGCCAGAGGGGTACCAGATGTCCTCGCAGATGCTCACCCCGACAGTATCGCTATCAAACTCAAAGATGGGGTTGAGCACCCCCGAGCCAAAGTAGCGATTCTCGTCAAAAACCCCGTAGTTGGGCAAAAAGTGCTTGCGGTAGGTACCCAGCCACTCCCCGTTCTGGAGGATCGCCGCCGCGTTGTAGATGTCGGTGTCGTCGCGGTCGGGGTAGCCGACGATGGTGACGATGTCGCCGCTCGCGCGGCGGATCTCGTCCACGATACGACGGTTGACCTCGATAAAGTCTGGTTTCAGCAGCAAATCTTCGGGCGGGTAGCCGCAGGTGGCAAGTTCGGGGAACATGACGATGCTTGCGCCCTGCGCCCGCGCCCGGTCCAGATACTCCAAAATCTTCTGGAGGTTGCTTTCCATCGCCCCAACCGTCACGTTAATCTGTGCCATCGCCAGCCGAACCTTGCGCATCGCTCGCTCCCTTTACTTGTCCCATAAAGCTTAAGTGTGAAATTTACACCAAGTAGTTTTTAGCACCTGCCTCGCCTTCGTGCAAGGGGTGACACACAACCCTAACAGCTTTGTTGAGCATCATCTGTACCCAGGTGGGACGAAAAGGTGGCAGGCACTTGAGCCTTCCCTTCCCCTCACATGAGCGGGAAGCAAAAAGGAGTGCCAGGGATTCTGGCACTCCTTTTTGCTTCCCGCTCGATCCGTCGTCGCTGACCCCTAGCCCCCGCCCCCTAACCCCTCTTCCATTTCCAACAGCACCTTGAGCGCGCCCCGTCGGGCGGCGTGCTCGTAGGCGGCGAGTCCCTGGTCCAGGGCATAGCGCGCGTGGATCAGCGAGGAAACATCCACCAGCCCGGCTTGCAGCAGGCGCAGCGCTGGCGCGAAGGGGCCGCAGCGCGAGCCGATGAGGCGCACCTCGTCCACCACGATCAGGCTCATGTCTACCTCTAGCTCGCCCACGTAGGTGCTCTTGAGGACGAGGCTCCCGCGCGGGCGCACCAGGCGGCGCGCGCTGGCAAAGCCCTGCGCGTTGCCCGTGCACTCCACCACGATGTCGGCCCAGCCGTCCGGCAGGGTTGTCGCATCGCCGCGCGCCAGCGCCTCGGTGCGAATCGCGCGGCGCGCCAGGATCGCCAGTTTGTCCGCGTGGCGGCCAATCACGTGAAGCTCGCAGCCGGTCAGTTGAAGCACCTGCGCCACCAGCAGCCCCAGCTTCCCATCCCCGATGACGACCACGCGGTCGGTTGGCTTGACCTGCACCTGCTCCAAAATCTCGCAGGCGGCGGCGAGCGGCTCCGTGAAGACCGCCGCCTCGTCCGAGACCCCATCGGGCACGCGCGCCAGGTTACGGGTGGGCAGCACCGTATAATCCGCGTGCGTCCCGTCGCGCCCCGCGATGCCGAGCGTGGTGCGCTGCGGGCAATGGGTCCCGTTGCCCGCGAGGCAGGTCGCGCAACGGCCACAGTTGGCGTTGATCTCCCCGACGACACGCTGCCCGACCAGCGACGGATCGTCGCTCTGCTCCACGATGCCCACGACCTCGTGGCCGAGCACGCCGCGAAAGCCCATGTAGCCGCGCATCAGTTCCAGATCGGTGTTGCAGATGCCCGCCATGCGCACGCGCAGCAGGCTCTCCCCGTTTGGCACCTGGGGCAGCGGGTAGTCGGTTTGGAGGGAGAGGGTGTTATCAAAGTGAAGGGCGCGCATGGTGGGGTATTGGGTATTGGATATTGGGTATTAGAGATTGGAGATTGGAGATTGGAGCCCGTAGCCCAGGATAGCATCCGCCTGCCTGCCGCCTGCCGCCTGCCGCCTGCTGCCCCTGCCGCCTGCTGCCTGCTGCCGTTTGCTGCCTGCCGCCTGCCGCCTGCTACCGTTTGCTGCCGTTACGGTAGCAGGATCAGGTTGCCGAAGGTTTGGGGTTTTTGATAGGGTGCCGCGACATTGCTGACCACCTGGGTTTGCGGGTCGTCGCTGTAGGGTGGGTCGTTGTCATTGAGCAGCACGGCGTAGCCGAGCACGGTGTTCACCGCCGGGGTAACGCGGATCAGGCTCCACGGGATGGCAACTTCCAGGGTGTAGCCGGTGGGCAGCGGCTCGGAGCCCACTCGCACCTGCTTGTTCCACTCGTCGTTGCGCGTCGGGTAGTAGACGAACGCTTCCGGGGGTCGCCCGCTCTGGAAATTGCCCGCCGAGAAGGCGAATTGAAAGTCATCGTCGTTGTTTTCCGCTACCGCAAAGTCACCGACAAGATCGGCATCCAGCCACAACTCCACCGCATCGCCCCGATAAAGGTCTCCCTCAACAAACGCATCGGGTTGGTGGTTCTCGCTATCGTCGATCCGCTCCACCGCGAGGTACAAAAAGCTGTCGTCCCAGGCGAAGCGTGCCTGACCGCTCAGGTCATCGTAGCCGCTCCAGTTCTCTCGCCCCGTAACAGGGTTGACCAGGGGGATCGCCTCGCCCACCCACTCGTTCAGGTTGCCATCCACGCGCACCGCTGCCCCCGGCTGAAGGCGGCGCGCACGCGCGTCAGGGCCGTTGCCCTCGCGCAGCAGGCCAAGCGATGGGGTGGGGGTCGCGGTGAGGGTCGCGGTGGGGGTCGCGGTCGCCGTGGAGGTCGCATTGGGCGGGACGCGCGTCGCGGGCGGCGGCACGACCGCCACCTCCGTGGCGGCGGGCGTGGCAGCGGGCGTGGCGGCGGGCGTGGCGGCTACCGTACCGAACGCTGCCAGCGTAAAGGTAGGCAGGGCACCCTCCGCCTCGACCGGCAGATCGCCCTGGCTGCCCGCAACGATTCCCCGCCACAGCGCGAAGCCGAGCAGCAGGATGAGCAGCCCCCCCACCAACAGGGGAATGAGCGGCCCCCGCGCACGCGGCTTTGCCGCCGAGGGGGCGGGCCTTGGCTGGCGGACGCGCGGCTCGCTCCCCGTCGTCGCCGCCTCGCGCGGCGGCGCGGGGGCGGCCACCGGCTCCTCCACCGCCACGCCGAGGGTGGTCGCTGTGGCGGCCTGGTTCAGGTACCCATCCAAAATTTGCACGAGCGCCCCGCCATCGCTGGGGCGACGCTCCGGTGCTTTGTCCATCATGCGCCGGATCAGGCGGCCCACCCCGCTTGGCACCGACGGGTTGAGCGTCTGCACCTCGGGCGGGGTCTCGCGGATGTGGGCGATGGCAACCGCCACCGGGTCGTCGCCCGGAAAGGGCACGCGCCCCGTCACCATCTCGAAAAGGATCACCCCCATCGCGTACACGTCCGTGGTGGGCGAGACGGTTTGGCCCGCCGCCTGCTCCGGTGCGAGGTAGTGGCTCGTGCCCCAGACTTTGCCCGGCTCGGTGAGCCCCGCGCCCGCGATGTCGCGCGCGATGCCAAAATCGGTAATCTTCACCTCGCCGCGCCTGGACAGCAGCACGTTGGCGGGCTTCAGGTCGCGGTGGACCAGCCCCGCCTCGTGCGCGACCGCCACCCCCGCCGCGATGTCGCGCAGCAGCCGGAGGGCGCGCTCCACCGGCAGGGGAGCCTCGAAGCGCAGCAACTCGCGCAAATCCTGCCCATCCACCCATTCCATCACGATGTAGCGCGGATCGTGCGCGGTGTCCACCCCAAAGACCTGGACGATGTGCGGCGAGTCCAACTGCGCCACCAACTGTGCCTCGCGCCGGAAGCGCTCCAGCAGCTGCTCGTCCTTGGTATATTGCGGCGCGCAGCACCTTGAGGGCAACCTGGCGCTGAAGGCGCTCGTCACTCGCTAGCCACACCTCCGCCACCCCGCCCTCACCAAGGAGGCGTTGCAGCCGGTAGCGCTCGCCGATCAATTGCCCTGATTGTTCCATATCGTCAGATCGTCATGTGGTAGAAGTGATTCATAGGACGCGCGGCCACAGCAGAGGATTGTACCCCCCTGCCCCGCAAACAAAAACGCCGCCCAGCGGCGGCGAAGTAAGACAGATCGGTGACGCGCCTCACGAGCGGGTACGCGGCGCGGGCCGCCCGTAGAGCCACCAGTAGCGGTCCACGGGGTAGCGCTCGGCGGTGGCACCGGCGAGCACCGGCTCGTCGCTCTCTTCCCAGATCTCTTCAAGCTGATGATCGAGGGAGCGGACGCGGGCGCGGGTGTCGGCCAGCTCGGGGCGCTCCCCCGCCGAGTCGAGGAGGCGCGCGACGCGCAGGCGCAGCGGCACCTCCTGCGCGTAATCGGAGCGGCAGCGCCCGTCGCCCTCCCAGCAATTTTGAAGGAACCAGTTCCACGAATCGGTGTAGCTTTTAGCCTCGCGCGCCAGCTTGGCGAAGTAGCGATCGGGCATGACCGTTTGCGCCCGCTCCAGCGCCCCCTCGGCAAGCACGATGACCGGGTTGCTCGCGTCATGCGCGCGCAACTCTTCCAGCCGCTCCAACATGCCGCCGATCGTCATCTTGATAAGATGCTCGCCCTCGGGCGCATGGACGGTGATGGTTTTGTAGAGCTCCTCGTCCAGAAGGTAATCTTCCAACTTGTCGCTCATGCTTTCCAACTCGTGGGTGGAACTTCGGCTATCGGCCATCGGCCTCTCCTTGGGCGTCTAGGTGGCTCAGGAGCGCACAAAAAAGCGTGCTGTCACCAGCATGATAATCAAACTGCCCACCATCATCATCGCGTGCCAGCCATCAAAGGTGGGGTGCTGCCACGCGGGGCTAAACGCGGAATCGGATGGCATGTGCATGATCAGCCACATCGGCACGATCACGCTCAACAGGGCACAGGAGGCGCGCAGCAGGAGTTGTGTCTTCATAGTGGTAGGGTGATGCTCCCGGTGTACAGTGCGTAAACAAGAAGGGCTGCCGCCGCCAGCAGCGCCAGGTGGATCAAACAGCCGCCAATCCGGCGTACCAGACCGACGAGCCAGATGACGATCAGGGCAGTGATGCCGATGATCACAAGGTTCGTAATATCCATGCGTTAGTGGGCCTGGCCGCCCCATGCGCAGATGAGCAAATGGTGTGCCACGTCGGCCTGTTTCCTCGTTTATCTCAGGGAAGAAGGGAGAATTCCCATCTGGTTTCGATATTTGGCGACGGTGCGCCGCGCCACAAAGTAGCCGCGCTCCTTCAATTCCTCCACCAACTGCGCGTCGGTGAGCGGCTCCATCTCTTTCTCGATAATTTCGCGCAGCACATCCTGCACGCTCAGCGCGGCCTGGAAAAACTTGGCAAAGGCGATGACCTGCCCGTTGGGCAGCATCACATACTTGTCGGCGGTCGCGCGGGAAACGGTGCTCTCGTGCAGGTCCAGCGCGTCGGCCACCTCGGCACGGGTGAGCGGGCGCAGCTCGCGCCAGCCGTGGCGCAAAAAGTCTTTTTGGCGCTCCACCACGTACAGCGCCACGCGCTTCATGGTGCGGCGTCGCTCGTTGATGTGGCTGCTAAAGGAGCGCGCGCGGTTAACAAAGGTGCGCACATGGTTGGCGTCCGCGCCCACCAGGGCGCTGTCCGCCTTGCTCATCTGCTCGGCCAGCTCGTTGTAATGCGGGTTGATGCGCAGCGAGGTGCGCTGGCTTTCGACCACCGTTACCTCGTACTCGCCCAGCTCGTCTTCCCGCTCGGTGATCACGATGTCCGGCGCGACAAAGGGGGTATCGTTGACCGAGCGCCAATGCTCCGCCTCGGGGATGTCCACGATTGGGAAGGGGCGCAGGTGATTGCGGATAAAGTCGCGCGCCTTGATCACCTCGTCGTACCCGACCCCAAGCTGCGAGGCGATGTAGCCATACTTCCCCTCGCCCAACTCGGTAAGATAACGCTCGATAATCGGGCGCACCAGATCGTGCGCCTCGCCCAGCGCCTCCCAGCGGGACAGTTGGATGTCCAGGCACTCCTGCACGGAGCGGGCCCCCACGCCCAACGGCCCCACCGTTTGGAGCACTTCCAGCACTTCCAGCACCCGATCCTCATCCACCCCCAGGGTCAGGGCTACCTCGTTGGTGGTGGTGTCCAGCAGGCCGCTGTCGTCCAGGCTCCCCGTAAGATACTCGGCTATAAAATAGTCATCTTCCGGCAGCGCGGCGACCATCTCCTGCATCAGCGCCTCCGCCAGGCTCATCTGCGAGGCGATGAGCGTGAAGGGGTCGAAATCGTCGTCATACTGCTGGTTGCGCATGACGTCCTGCCAGTCATCGTCGCCCAGCCCCTCGCAGCGGGGGCAGATGCCGACGACGAGTCGCTCGCCGCAGCGCATGCAGCGGCCATCGTTCTCGACGAGTTCCAGGGCTGGATTCTCGCTGATTTCTTGCTGGATGGCGTGCTGCAGGTCGTAGGAGGAGAGGGCTAGAATCTGGGTAAAGGTAACGAGAGTCGGGGAGGGCCGCTGGTCCATGCGGTGGTGCTGCTCGTGGTAATGACCGTTATCAAGGTTCATCTCCATAAGAGATTCGGTGCTCCTACATTTGGAAAAGGTGGTACAAAACGGGGTGGGCCAATCGAAACACCCCTCGATGGGACGGGGAACAGCGGGGGCGTCGCAACCGGCCGCTGTGTGGTGCCCCCCACGCCATCATCTATCAATCAGGTAGCTGTGCGGGCCGGACGCAACGCGGGCGGCGGCCTCGCTGGGGCGCGCCGCGTGACGGTGATGCCTCAATTTGCCGCACCCTCTCGTTTAGCGAGAATTGTTTTGCGTCGTGCGATGTGCCCAGATGAGCGCGTGTCTGTTACAAACGGGGGATTTCCACGCGCGGCGTAGGACTTTTTCGCACGCCCCGCAACAGGGCGATGGCATAACTCTTGCAACAATTATTTATGATCAAAGCAGGATCAAATTCCGGCTAGCACGGTGACTGATAGCAAGATTGTTGCCATGCCTTCACCCCTCTAAGGTACGGCTATTGTGATAAAATTATGAACGCCCAAACAAAGGCAAAACCCCAGGTGACCCTCTTGGTCGTAGACGATGACCTCGCCATCATCGAACTGGTGGAGAGCCTATTAGAAGACGATATGAATATTGTGTCGGCGGGCAACGGCTGGGAGGCCCTGGCCCTCGCGGCGGAGCACCAGCCCGATATGGTGCTTCTGGACCTGATGATGCCCGGCATCAATGGGTTGTCGCTGACGGAAGAATTGCGCAAGCTCCCCAACGCGGAGCGGCTGCGCATCTTCATCATGACCGCGCACACCGGCCTGCGTCCAGAAGTGGAACGGCTGGCCGTGGATGGCTTTTTCCCCAAGCCGTTCGAGCCGGACTATCTGATGGACAACCTGATCAACGTGGCGCAGCGTCTCGGCAAGCCACGGGCGCGCTAAGGCCCGCTACCACCGTAGCCTGACAAAAAGAAAGGGGCAAGCCTGACCCGTAGGCTTGCCCCTTTTGACGTTGCGCTCAGGGAAGGGTGAGGCCCAACTCCGCGGCCCGCTCGGCCAGTACCTTGGTGGACAGCCCCAGCCGCTTGGCGGCGTCGCTCGTCTTGTTGCCAACGATGCGCAGCGCATCCTCGATGGCGATCCGCTCCACCTGCGCCAGAATCTCGTCCAAGCGCGTTTCCTGCCGCACCAGGGTGGACACGTTCACCATGCGATCCCGCGCCATGTGCTCGTTGAGGATCAGGTGCTCCGGGCCGATCATGCGCCCCTGCGAGAGCACCACCGCGCGCTCTATCGTGTTTTCTAGCTCACGCACGTTGCCTGGATAGCTGTACTTGCGCAGCACCTCCAGCGCCTCCTGCGAGATTTTAGAGGGGGTGCGCCCCGCGTTGTAGCGGTACTTTTCCAGAAAATGGGCGGTCAGCAGGGCGATGTCGTCCATGCGATCGCGCAGCGGCGGCATGATGATGGTGATCACGTTCAGGCGGTAGTAAAGGTCCTCGCGGAAGTTGCCCGCCGCCACCTCCTGCTCCAGCTCCTTGTTCGTCGCGGCGATCACCCGCACATCCACCTTGATCGTCGCGCTACCCCCGACGCGCTGAAACTCGCCCTGCTGCAAAACGCGCAGCAGCTTTTTTTGCGTGCTCAGCGACATCTCCCCGATCTCGTCCAGAAAGATCGTCCCCTTGTCCGCCATCTCGAAGTGCCCCTTGCGCCGCTCGATGGCACCGGTGAAGGCTCCCTTCTCGTGGCCGAACAACTCCGATTCGAGGAGGGTTTCCGGCAGGGCGGCACAGTTCACCTTAATGAAGGGACCGCGCCGACGGCGCGAGTTGGATTGCAGGGTCTCGGCGATCAATTCCTTGCCGGTGCCGGTCTCGCCCATCACAAGGACCGTCGCGTCGCTGCTCGCCACGCGCCCGATGGTCTTGAACACATCGTGCATGACCGGGCTCTGCCCCACGATATGATCCTGCAAGGAGCGCTTTTCCAGCATCTCCTGAAGCTCTTCCACCTGCTGCGCCAACTCGCGGTGCTCGAAGAGGCGCGTGACGGTGATCTCCACCTCTTCCAGATCGAGCGGCTTGATCAGGTAGTCGAACGCGCCCGCCTGCATCGCCTGGATAGCGGTGTTGCTGGTGCCGTAAGCGGTAATCACGATGACGGGAACATCGATTCCCATCCCGAAAAATTCCTGAAGCAGTTCCAACCCGTCCTTGTCCGGCAGGCGCAGGTCCAGCAGGATCAGATCGTAGCTTTCACCCTTGATCTTGCGCAGCCCCTCACTCGCGGTGGCAGCCACATCGGTCTCGTGCTCGTCCCCCAACAAATCTTGGAGGGTCTCACGGATCGCACGATCGTCGTCAACAATGAGAATGCGGCGCTTGCTCATTTGCCTCTCTTTCAACCAAACGCTTGCCCCGCTTGCCCAACACACCTCTCCCTGTTACGGACGCAGCATGGAAGGACGCGTTAGAAAAGATAGGGCGCTCCCTCAGTCACTCCTTTTTAACAAAAGGACGTGAGGGCTACAACGGGGAATGTCAATTCAGACTGGGTGTCGGCGCACCGTGCCCCGCCAGGGGTGGCGGGGACAGGGGGAGCGCGCCCATTGACCCACAACTGCCGCACTCTCGATAGAGCAACCGTGTACGGGCACGCGTCAACCTGTGCTCAGAAGGGCAGCGCAGCGCCATAGCACTTCCTTACACGAGCGACCCCCATGCCGCGTCCCTTTCTTACCGAATCAGCCAGCCCTATCCCTTGCGCGATTGACGGTTGATCGCGGACCAGGGCGGAGGGTGCTACGCTCCAGGCGGCGGGCGCGTGTCTCCGGTTATGCACCTAACAGTCAGGTGACGTCTTGTAATTATAAGTCGTGCTTGGCGTTTCGTAAAGCGTCGCCCTGGCTCAACTCTTGCAAAGGTGGGCAAGTGCGCTACCCTACGCGCCTACCGCAATAAAGGACTGAGCCACCAGATGATCGATGCCGTTCCGGTGACACGACCGGAACTGTCCAAAACCTTACAAAAAGTGCTGCGCCTGGCACACGAAGCTATCCCTTTTGACAAGGGAGCCATCCACCTGCTTCAAGGGGATGCGCTGTGGGTGCGCGCGGTTTTTGCGCGCCCCGGGGTCGAGGTGGATGCCGGGATCGAGGGGATGAAGCTTGCGCTGGACAGCGGCTTTTGCGGCTTTGTCGCGCGCGAGGCCAAACCCTTTGTGAGCCAGGATGTCGCCCGCGAGACGCGCCTGATGCCCAGCCACTACCAGGGAGCGAACCTTCAGATACGCTCCTTTTTGGGGATGCCCCTCTGCTGGGAGGGCGCGGTGATCGGGGTGCTGGAAATGGACTCGCTCGTCCCCTCTTTTTTCCAGCCGCACTATGTTGAACTGGCCGAGGTGGTGGCCGATCAGGCGGCCATCGCCATCGTGAACGCGCGCCTTGCGGAAGATCACCAGCGGTTGGGGCAGATGGCCCAGGCGCTCAACGCCACGCTGGAAGTGGAGCCGGTGGTCAACATCGTGTTGGAGCACCTGCCCAACCTGCTGGACTTTGACAGTGCTTCGATCTCGCTGCTGGACGGGGCAATGCTGGAGTTTGTGGCGGTGCGGGGGAGCAAGGCCCCGCGCGTGGGCGAGCGCGTGTCGCTGTCGGAACTCGCGCTGTCGCGGCAGGTGGTGCAATCCGGCAAGCCGCTACTGCTGGCGGACGCGCGGCAAAATGAGTGGTCACGCGCGCCGCACTTTAACCAGCATTTCACCTGGCTTGGCGCGCCGCTCATCGCGAATGGGGAGGTGATCGGGGTGCTCTCCTGCGACGCGGCGCGCGCCAACAGCTATGGCGAGCGCGAGTTGAGCATCCTCGCCACCTGCGCGGATCAGGCAGCGCTCGCCATCCAGAACGCGCGCTTGTACAGTGACACCCGCTCCCAAAACCGCGCCCTGCTGGAAAGCAACCACCAGCTGGCCGCCCTGCTGGACGCCACCGATAGCGGCATCATCATGAGCGACGGGCGCGGGCAGGTGGTGCATGTCAACAGTTTGATTTGCCGCCTGTTCGCTCTCCCCCGTGAGGAGTTGATCGGCGCATCGGTGTCCACGCTGATCAAGCGGATCGCCGATGCCTTTAGCGACCCGCTGGCATTCCGCGAGCGCGCGGACTGGCTGTACGCGCACCCGCGAGCCGTCGCCCGCGACAACCTTGCCACCGCCGGGAAGATGCCGCGCCTTTTCCAGCGCTACAGCGCACCGGTGTACGGCAGCGACCCTAGCAGCGAGCGCCCCGGTCGCATCGAGGTGTACAACGATGTGACCGAGAGCCGCAAGCTGGAAGAGCAGATGCGCCAGTACCTGGACGAGATGCTCACCATCCAGCGCGTCGGCGTGGCGATGGGCAGCGAGCGCGAGCTTGCCTCGCTGCTCCGCCTGATCTGCGAGCAGGCGGGCCAACTGGTGGGCACCAACGGCGCGGCGGTCGCGCTGCTGCGCGAAGAGAACCCGGAAACCCTGCTGATCCCCGTCGTTCATGGCATGGACAGCAGCCACGAGGAGCGGATCGAGCGGCTGGACTTTTCGGTGGCGGGCGAGGCGATCCAGCAGCGCCGCCCGTGCATCATCAATGACAGCAGCGACCCCTCAGAGTTAGCGATGCTCCAGCAGCAGTGGCAGATGGAAAGCAGCATTAGCGTGCCGCTGGAATCGCGCGACCGCGTGATCGGCGCACTGATGGTCTTCAGCCGCCAGCCACGCTTTTTTGACGATCACGACGTGCAGGTGCTGCAAATCTTCGCCGCGCAGGCAGCGGTCACCCTGGAAAACACGCGCCTGCTCCGTGTCGCGCAGCAGCGGCGCAAAGAGTTGGAGATGCTGACCTACTCGCTCCGGCAAAGCCGGGGCAACCTGAACGCCATCCTGCAATCCATGGCCGACGGGGTGATCGCGCTCGACAATCAGGAGCGCATCATCTTTGTCAACCAGCCGCTCTTCGACCTGTTCGACATCACCGCGACCGACCGCAAGGCCTGGGTCAACCGGCCGGTCGCGGAATTGTGGCCCCACCTGGGCGAGATTGCCCCGCTGCTGCGCGAGGCCAAGGGGGAAACGAGCGGCACCTTCCGCGTCGCGGTGGAGCTACGCACCCTGCAGCGGACGGTGGAGGTGCTGCACACCCCCATCGCGGACAACACCGGGCAGCATGTGGGCTCGCTCGTGCTGCTGCACGACATCACGGAGCTGCGCAAAAACGAGCGCATGAAAGATGAGTTGCTGTCGGTGCTCAGCCACGAGTTGCGCACCCCGCTCACCTCCATCCTCGGCTATAGCAAGCTGCTGGCCGACCGCCCCGACAGCGCAATAGACAAACGCACCCGCTGGGCCACCCACATCCTCGACAAGAGCCGCCTGCTCAATCGTCTCATCAACGAGGTGCTGGACCTGTCGCGGCTGAACGTGCAGCGCTTCGACCTGCACAGCGCCCCGCACGACCTGGGCATGCTGATCCGTCGCATCGTGGACGAGCAGCGCGTGACCACCGAGTCGCACGAGCTTTGCACCGAGTTGGAGGGCGATCTTACCCACATCCCCATCGACGAGGACCGCATCGACCAACTGCTGACCAACCTCCTCGTCAATGCCATCAAGTACAGCCCCAAGGGCGGCACGATCCGCCTGCGGGGGAAGCGCGTGGGCAAGTGGGTGGAAATCGAGGTGGAGGACGAGGGCATGGGGATCGCGCTGGAATTCCACGACCGCATCTTCGAGCCCTTTTTCCGCGTGGACAACAGCACCACGCGCGACGTGTACGGCACCGGCCTCGGCCTCCCCCTGTGTCGCGGGATCGCCAAGGCGCACGGCGGCGAGCTCACGCTGCGAAGCGAGGTAGATCAGGGTACCACTTTCCTGCTGCGCCTGCCCGCGACGGCGTGAACGAACGGCAGCAGGCGGCAGGCGGCAGGCGGCAGGCGGCAACGAAGAACATAGAATGCCGTCAATCTGAAATCTGAAATCTGAACCTGGTATTCCCATGCCAACCACCCTCCAACTTGACCATATCGTCATCACGGTGCCGGAGCTGGAGCGCGCGATGGCGGATTATGCGCGGCTGGGCTTCACGGTGACGCGCGGCGGCGAGCATGAGAGCTTCGGCAGCCACAATGCGCTCATCCCCTTTGAGGATGGCAGCTACCTGGAATTGATTGCGTTTCGCGACGAGCGGGCGTTGGGCTCGTCGCCCGCCGAGCGGCGCGTCGCGGGGTGGCGCAACAAGGCGGGCTTCGCGGACGTGGCCCTGCTCCCCCAGGGCATCGCGCAGGAGGTGGAGGCGGCGCGGGCGCGCGGCGTGGCGCTCACGGAGCCGCAGGCGGGCGGGCGCTTTCGCCCGGACGGGCAGCACGTGGGCTGGGAATTTTCCTTCCCGTCCAGCACGGCGCTGCCCTTTTTGTGCGCGGACGTCACCCCGCGCGAGCTACGCGTGCCCCCTGGCGAGGCGCGGCAGCACCCCAACGGGGCCACCGGGGTGCTCAGCGTGACCGTTGCGGTGGACGATCTGGCCGCGCTCCTCACTGCCTACCGCGCCCTGCTGGACGCACCGGGGGTGCCTGGCTCCGTCTCCTCCCTCCCCGACACGCAGCGAGTGAGCTTCTCGCTGGCGGCTAGCCCCGCCAGCACGAGCACGACGCTAGACGTAGCCGCGCCGTTGGGGCCGCAGAGCCCCCTCCACGATTATCTTCGCGCGCACGGCCAGGGCGCGTACGCCGTGCAGCTCCGCACGCAGCGGCGCGACGGCGAGGGCCCGCTCGACCTCGCACTCACGCAGGGCGCGCGGCTCGCCCTCCTCTACGCCTGAGCGACAAGGGGGCACCATGCACATCGTTGATTTGCAGGCGGCGGAGCAGGTGGAGCAGGCGGCGCGGTTGCTTGTGGAGGCGTTCGGGCAGCTGGCGAGCGGCTACCCTACCCTGGACATTGCGCGTGACGAGGTGGAGGAGTCCTTACAGGACGGGCGCATCAGCCGCGTGGCGACCGACGGGGCAGGCACCGTCCTCGGCTGGATTGCGGCCATCCCCGAGTATGACGGGCACGTGTGGGAGCTTCACCCGCTGGTGGTGCGCGGCGACCGACGCGGCCAGGGTATCGGGCGAGCGCTGGTGCGGGATTTGGAGGGGCAGGTGGCGGCGCGCGGGGGCGGCACCCTGATGCTCGGCACCGACGACGAGCAGGACCAAACCACCCTCGCGGGGCGCGACCTCTACCCGGACCCGCTGGACGTGCTCCGCCAGATACAAAACCGCCACCGGCATCCCTACGAGTTTTACCAGAAGCTCGGCTTCGTGCTCGTCGGGGTCATCCCCGACGCCAACGGCTTCGGCAAGCCCGACATTCTCATGGCGAAGCGGGTCCCGCCAACCGATTAGCGCGGGGCGAGCCGCCTCCAACAAAAAAGTTGGAGGCGATCATACAGGAAAAGCACCCTGGTTTCCAGGGTCAATACGCTTTCCAGCGCTTTGGCCCGCCATCGCCCGACCGCCCCACCTGGATCGTTTGCGTCCAAATGCGAAAGTGCGTCGGCTGCCCGCCTGACAGCATCAGGGCCAGCGGCTGCTGCGGCATCTCGGCGTCGAGCCGATCGACGGACATCCCGCTCAGGTCGCTGCTCGTCGTCAGCAGGCGCTGCAAGAAGAGCCCAATAGGCCGCGCCAGCGTGCGCGCCGCGAGGACCGCCAGGATCATGGAGAGCAGCACCCCGCCTACAGTAAATTTGAACAAAAAGAGCAGCCCCACAAACGTGGCTGCCGAGATCAGTTGCCCCGACACCACCACGGTGCCGCAGCGGGGGTGACGCCAAGCTCGGTGCTCCCCCGCCTGAAGGCGCTGCAACCCCTCGCGCGCGGCGGCCAGCACCGCGTTGGGGTTCGCCGGGCCGTGGATGTAAAAGCCGTCCCGCTCGGCATAGCCGCCCATCGGCAAGCGGGCGCGGTAGCGCTGTTCGAGCACGTTCACGGTGGCGTGCTCCAGCGCATGGTTGCGCCGCCGCCCCTTGTCCAGCGCCACGGCGAGCATCTGGGCCGGCAGGGTCAGCAGGTTGCCAAAGCTTGTCAGGGCAAAGCCTAGGGGCACCAGCACCAGGATGGTCAGGGGCAGGAGCAGCACAAAGGCCATCCCTATCAGAAAAACGATCATCGGTTCCTCGCATAGATACTTTGTAATACAAACTAATTATAGTCGTCGCCCCACCCCGCACCAAACCCCGTAGCCCGCCACCCTTCGCCACCCCACCGATTTACCGAGTGCCTGACTCGGACCTACAATGATGGTCGCCGGTAACACATTAGGAGGCTGAAAGTGGATTGGAAATTGGAAGTCATCGTGGTTCCCGTGTCGGATGTCGAGCGCGCGAAACAGTTTTATAGCGAGCAGGTTGGCTTTGTGGTCGATGTCGATCATCAGTCCACCCCGGAGATGCGCGTCGTGCAGCTGACCCCGCCGGGCTCGGCATGCTCGATCACCATCGGCACCGGCCTCAGCGATTCGACCCCCGGCTCGTTGAAGGGGTTACAGTTGGTGGTGACGGACATCAGGGCGGCGCGCGCCCACCTGGTGGAGCGTGGCGTGGAGGTCAGCCCGATTCAGACCCTGGGGGAAAACGGGTGGGGCGAGGGGTATGGCGGCACCTGGAACTCTTTTGTCTTTTTCAGCGACCCGGATGGCAACAGTTGGACCGTTCAGGAGGGGCCTGCTGCCTAAGCGCTCGCGACTCGACCCCCACCCTCGCCAATCCGAAGCCGAGCCGTCTGCGCATCACTGATCACAACAGGAAAGCCCATGCACGTTCTTCATCATCGGCGGCACCGGCACTATCAGCCGCGCCATCGCCCATTCGTTGCTGCAACGCGGCCACGAGGTCACGCTCTTCAATCGCGGGCTGCGTCCTGAGCCCCCACCCCCTGGCGTTCAAGTGCTCCACGGTGACCGCCGAGAGCGAGCGGCCTTTGAAGCCACACTTCAGGCCCACCGCTTTGACGCTGCCATCGACATGATCTCCTTCACGGCGGAGGATGCCGCCTCGGCCATGCGGGCAGTGAGCGGGCGCGTCAACCATTTTATCCACTGTTCCACCGTGATGACCTACGGCCCCCCCTTTTCGGGGCTCTTTCAGGACGAGAGCGCGCCCCTCAATGGCCGCCACGATGGAGGCTACGGGGCGGGCAAGGTAGCGGCAGAGGAGGCCCTACTCGCGGCCCACGCCCGCGAGGGCTTTCCGGTGACTATCGTCAAGCCCTCCTTTACCTACGGGCCGGGCGCACCGCTCCTCCGGCAGGCAATGATGAGCGGCGGGTGGATCCGCCGACTGCGGCAGGGGAAGGCTATCCTCTCGGTCGGCGACGGCAGCAACTACTTTCAATTCATGCCTGCCGCCGATGCGGGCGAGGCGTTCGCGGGGCTGGTGGGCCACTCCGCGGCGCACGGCGAGGTGTACAACCTGGTTCACCCTGAACCCCTCACCTGGGACGAGTGGCACCGCGCGGCTGCCGATGCGCTGGGGGTCCAGGCCGAGTTGGTCCATGCCCCTGCCGAGTTACTTGTCGAGCTCTCCCCGCGCTTTTTCGGTCACCTGCCCGCCAACTTCGCCCACACGCAACTTTTCAGCGGCGAAAAGCTGCGTGCCCTGCTCCCTGAGTGGCAACCCCAGATGCCCCGCCGCGCGGCCATCGCCGCGACCATCGCCTGGATGGACGAGCATGGCCAACAGGCGTGGGACGAGGAGGACGCCGTAGAAGATCGGGTCATCACAGCGTTGCGCGCCCTGCCCGCGCAGTTCCGCCAGGATTGACCTCGTCGCTGCCCCCCTCTTTGACCTGGGACTTACGCACTTGGTATGACGACGGTCCTCCGTGGTCGGTCGTCCGTCGTCGGTCGCCCGTCGTCGGTCGCCTGTCGCCCTTCCCCGCCCGCTTACCCGCTGTAACCCATCTGGCCCACCCTGTAACCCGCTTGTAACTCGTTTGCAACCGGCGGCCGCTATACTCCCCGTACGATCAACGCCCACCCACCCTTAGCCCCTGGCCCCGATGAACCCAGCCCCACACCGATTGTGGATACCACGATGATTGCCAGCGACTGGCTCGCGCGGCGCGAGCAGCTTTCCCCGCACAAGGTGGCCCTGGTGGACCTCCAACAGGGCGGGCGCGAGATCACCTTTCGCGCGTGGAACGCGCAGCGCCAACCGCACCGCCACCTTCCTGCGCGAGCAGCTGGGGGTCGCGCGGGGCGAGCGCGTGGCGGTACTCGCCAAAAACTCGGTGGCCTACCTCGACCTGTGGTTTGCGCTGGGCAAGCTCGGCGCGATCCTCCAAACGCTGAACTGGCGGCTCACCGCGAGCGAGCTAGCGGAGCTGTTAGCCGACGCCACCCCGCGCGTGCTGCTCTACGGGCCGGAGTTTGTCGAGGCGGTGCGCGCGTTGCAGGGCTCCGGCAGCAGCGTGCAGCAGTGGGTGGCGCTGGACGAGGCGACGCTGGCAGCGCCGAGCGACCACCGCTTCCACGAGCGCGAGCGCTACCCTGACGAGCCGCCGCCCGCCGTGCGAACTCTCGCTGGACGACCCGTGGGTCATCTGCTACACCGGCGGCACGACCGGCGTGGCGAAAGGGGCCATCCTGACGCACGGCAACGTGCTGTGGAACTCGGTCAACACGGTGGTGAGTTGGGGGCTGACGGCCGGACGACGTAGCGATCCTCAACGCGCCGCTCTTCCACACCGGTGGGCTGAACGTCTTCACCGCGCCGCTGGTCCACGTCGGCGGCGCCTCCATCGTCTGCCAGGAGCTTCGATGTCGATCAAGTCTTCGACCTCATCTGCGCGACTTCCGGCGACCCTCTTCTTCGGCGTGCCGACCATGTTCATCGCCATGCAGCAGCACCCCCGCTGGGCCGACCGCCGACTTCTCGCGGCTGCGGCTGCTCATCAGCGGCGGCGCGCCCTGCCCGCTGCCGGTCTTCGAGCGCTTTTGGGCGCGCGGCGTGGACTTTAAAACCGGCTACGGGCTGACCGAGGCCGGGCCAAATACCTTCTGGCTGCCGCCGGAAGAGGTGCGGCGCAAGCCAGGCGCTGTCGGTTTTCCGCTCTTCCACATCGAGGTGAAGGTGGTCGACGGGGCGCAGGCGGAGCTTCCGCCCGAACGAGGTGGGCGAACTGCTCATCCGTGGGCCGCACGTCACCCCCGGCTACTGGCAGCGGCCCGCCGCCACCGCGGCGGCGCTTGCAAGGCGGCTGGCTGCACACCGGCGACCTCGCCCTGCGCGACGAGGAGGGCTGCTACCGGATCGTGGGCCGCCTCAAGGACATGATCATTTCCGGCGGCGAGAACATCTACCCCGCCGAGGTGGAAAGCGTGCTCGCCGCCCACCCCGCCGTCGCGGAGGTTGCGTTGGTGGGCCTGCCCCACGAGAAATGGGGGCAGGTTGGCTGCGCGGTGGTCGTAGCAAGCGCGCCGCTGCGGGAAGGGGAGCTGATCGAGTTTGCCAGCGCGCGGCTGGCTCGTTTCAAGGTGCCAAAGCAGGTCCGCCTGGTGGAAGCGCTGCCCAAAACCGGCGCGGGCAAAGTGGATAAAACCACGCTGGCCGCATGGCTGGCCCAAAGCCACAAATCGCCCTGAGTGCCACCCAATAATCTTAGAACTTACGCACTTAGCATGACGACCGACGACCGACGACCGACGGGTGCCCTCTGGGCGCGACGACCGACAACGAACTGTAAAACTTCTCTGTCTCCGCGCCCCGAGGTGGGTTCCCGCTTGCGGGTACGTCGGCATTCGGTCAACTGCGTAAGTTCTAGTTCCTTGTTCCTTGTTCCTTGTTCCCTGTTCCCTGTTCCTTGTTCCCTGTTCCCTGTTCCCTGTTCCCTGTTCCCTGTTCCCTGTTCCCTGTTCCTTGTTCCCTGTTCCCTCAAAAACCAACCTGATGCCCCACACCCCCATCACCCCGCTTCCCCTGCATTTTCTGGAGCACCCCGGCGGCGAGCCGCCGCTCGTGCTGCTGCCGGGGCTCACCGCCAACGCGCACAGCTTCGACGGGCTGATCGGCGCGGGGCTCAGCCCCCGCTTCCGCGTGCTCGCGCTGGACCTGCGCGGGCGCGGGCAAAGCCCCAAGCCAGAGCAGGGCTACAGCATGGCGGAGCACGCGGCGGACGTGCTCGCCCTGCTGGACGAGGTGGGGCTGGAGCGGGTGGTGCTCGGCGGGCACTCGTTTGGCGCGTGGCTCACGATCTTTATAGCCGCCCATCACCCGGAGCGCGTCGCGGCGCTGCTGCTGATGGACGCCGCCGCGCGGCTGCACCCGCAGGTGCGCGAGTTGATCGCCCCCTCGCTCGCTCGGCTCGGGCGCGAGGTGCCCTCGTGGGAGCAGTTTCTGGCAGCGATGCAGCAGGCCCCGCCGCTGCATGGGTGGTGGGAACCCGCCATCGAGTCCTACTTCCGCGCCGATGTCGAGACGCGCGCCGATGGCAGTGTGCTGCCGCGCTCCCGCCTCGCCCACATCGTGGAGGCCGCGGACCAGGCGCAGGCGGAGCCGTGGATGGCGCACATCGCGCGCATCCCGCAGCCCACCCTGCTGCTGAACGCCCCCGGCCCCTACGGCCCGCCCGGCACCCCGCCGGTCCTGCCCAAAGCGTTCGCGCTGGAAACCGTCGAGAAGTTCGCCAACGCGCGCTACCAGGAAGTGCCGGGCAACCACATCACGATGCTGTATGGCAAGGGCGCAGCAACGATGGTCGCGGCTATCACTGACTTCATCCACGATCCCGAGCGCGCCACGCCCTGAGGAGGTACCCAACCCGCCACACACGCTTTCCATATAGCTTTTATAATCCTTAATTTCTGCAATCCCTGCTTTACCGTCCCCACAGGAGGAGACCCGTGAAGACCCGTAAACCCACACTGTTGATGAGCCTGCTTGTCGTCCTGACCCTCGTCCTCGCCGCGTGCGGCGGTGCGTCGACCCCCGAACCGGCCCCAGCCCGCCCCGACGGAGGCGGTCGCCGAGGAGCCCACCGAGGAAGTCCCCGCCGAGGAGCCCACCGAAGAGATGGTGGAAGAGCCCCCGAAGGCCCACCGAAGAGCCGACCGAGGCCCCCGAGCCCACGGGAGCCGCGTGGAAGAGGCCACTGGCGAGCCGATGAAGATCGGCGTCATGTCCGACCTCACCGGCGCGCTCGCGCTCTTCGGTAACGAGATGGTCAACGGGCTCGAACTCGGCTTCGACTACGCCACTGACGGCACGTATGAGCGTCGCGGGCCGCCCCGTCGAACTGATCACCCTTGACGACACCGGCGACGTCGAGGCGGGAGCCGCCGCCGCGCGCGAGTTGATCGAGTCCGAGGGCGTGGAAATCCTGATGGGCAACACCGAGCTCCGCCGTCGCGCTGCAGGTCCAGACGATCGCCCACGAGAACGAGATCGTCTACTTTGCCGCCCCCGCCGCCTCGGCCGACATCACGGGCGCGAACTTTAACCCCTTCACCTTCCGTGTCTGCCGCAACTCCGCGCAGGACGCGCTGACCATTCGCCAACTACGCGCTGGACAACATCGGCAACTCCTTACCGATCCTCGCCGAAGACTACGCCTTCGGCCAGGCAACCGCCGCCGGCTTCCTTGCCTCCTTTAGCGGCGCAAGGGTGCCGACCTTCACCTGGCGCCGAGCCGATCTTCGCGCCGAGCGACACCACCGACTTCACCCCCTACATCCAACAGATCAAAGAGGCGCGTGCCCGACGGTCTGATCCTCGTCTGGGCGACCAACACCTCGGCCAGGTCCTGTTCGACCAGCTGTCGAGCCAGGGTGTCACCGAAGAGATCCCGATCATCACCGGCTTCTCCTCGAACGACCTGACCAAGCTGCTCAACCCCGGCAACGTCGGCTCGGTGGGGCTGATCGTCTACCACTACTCGCTGCCGGACACCGAGGCGAACGACTTTCTGACCGAGCAGTACATCGAGAAGCATGACGGTCCGCCGGACCTCTTCAGCGAGTGTGGCTTCGCCACCGCGCAGGCGGTCGTCGCGGCGCTGGAAGCGAGCGAGGGCGACACGGCCCCCGATGCCCTGATCCCCGCGCTAGAGGGCTTGAGCTTCGAGGGCCCCAAGGGCAGCTACACCATCCGCGCCGAGGATCACCAGGCCCTCGCGCCGATGTACGTGGTACGCCTCGTCAACGTGGACGACGCGGACGATCGCTTCTTCGAGCTAGTAGAAGAGGTCAGTGCCGACCAGGCCGCGCCGCCCTGCACCGCCTCCACCTGCGAGTAAACGGCAGGTAGTAGGTATTGGGTATTGGGTGACCGACAACTCACCCAATACCCAATATCTACTACCCAATACCACATATCCAAATAGTGGCTGGAACACCATGATTCCCTCATCAACCATCTTGGAAACGCGCGACCTGTCCCGTCACTTTGGCGGCTTGAAGGCGGTGGAGGGGGTGTCACTTGCCATCCATGAGGGGCACCTGCACTCGATCATCGGCCCGAACGGGGCGGGCAAAACCACGCTGTTCAACCTGCTCAGCGGCGCGCTCAAGCCGACGCGCGGCAAGGTGCTGCTGCGGGGGCAGGACATCACCAACCTGCCCCCGCACCGCACGGCGCACCTGGGCGTGGGCCGCTCCTACCAGGTCACCAACATTTTCCCGACCCTGTCGGTGCTGGAAAATGTGCGCCTGGCGGCGCAGGCGCTGGGTGGGGACAACTTCAAATTGTGGAGCCCCAGCACGCGCTTCGACCGCTACCGCGCGCGCGCGCTGGACGCCCTGGAGGCGACGGGGCTGCAAAGCGTCGCCGCGCTGCCCGCGCTGAGCCTGGCACATGGGGACAAGCGGCGGCTGGAGCTGGCGATGCTCCTCGCGCAGGAGTTGGCGGTGTGGCTGCTGGACGAGCCGACGGCGGGGCTGGCGAGCGAGCACGTGCCGGAATTTATGGAGCTGGTGCGGCAGGTGCAGCGCGCGGGCAACAAGACGGTGGTGCTGGTCGAGCACAACATGAACGTGGTGATGTCCCTCTCCGACCGCATCTCGGTCATGCACCAGGGTCAACTCCTCGCCGAGGGGAGCCCGGCTGAAATCGCGGCGGACCCCACGGTGCAGCGCGCCTACCTGGGCGAGCTGTACGGGGATTTTGCGGCGATGACGCAGGGCGGATGAGGACGACGAACGGCTTGAACCACAGAGAACACACCGAACACAGAGAACGGCGATTCGTCGTTTTTGGATCTTGGATGGCCCATGAGCGCGCTACTTGACGTGAGCGACATCCACACCCATATCGGCCAATTCCACATCCTGCAAGGGGTGACGGTGGAGGTGCCCGCCAACAGCATCACGGTGCTGCTGGGGCGCAACGGGGCGGGGAAGACCACGACGCTGCGCAGCATCATGGGGCTGAACCCGCCGACGCGCGGCGCGATTCGCTACGCGGGCGCGCGCATCGATGGCAAGCGCGCCTATGATATCGCGCAGCTTGGCATCGGCTACGTGCCCGATTACCGCGCCATCTTTCGCCAACTCTCGGTCGAGGAGAACCTGAAGATCGCCGAGCGCCAAAAAGGCGATCTGGCGCGCAAGCTGGAGTGGATCTTCGAGGTTTTCCCCGATTTGCAGCGCCTGCGCGCCTGGCCCGGCGGCCAACTGTCGGGCGGGCAGCAGCAGATGCTCGCCGTGGCGCGCGCGCTGGTGCCGGACAACCAGTTGCTGCTCATCGACGAGCCGAGCGAGGGGCTGGCACCCGTTATCATCGAGCAGATGATGGGCGCGATTCGCCAGCTCAGCGGCCAGACGACGGTGCTCCTTGTCGAGCAAAACTTCCACGTCGCCCGCGCCCTCGCCACGCGCTACGTCATCATCGAGGACGGGCGCTCGGTCCACAGCGGCGCGATGGCCGACCTGGTGGGCGACCCCGCCCTCATCACCCGCTACCTGAGCGCCGCGTGAGGAAAGGCATTGGATATGGGATATTAGGTATTGGAGAGTGGGTTTCAATATCCAAATATCCAATTTCTAATACCCAATATCTCATACCCACCACCCTCCACCGAGACCACCCATGACCACCACTCCCCCCCTCAAACTGGATACCTTTCGGCAATCGCTGCTCCTGTCGGGGCTCTTTGTGCTGGGCTTGCTGCTCGTCAACTTTATGGTCTTCGCGCCGAGCACGGTGGCGGTGGTGCTGCTGTCCGGCCTGTACCAGGGGATGCTCTTTTTTCTGGTGGCGGCGGGGCTGTCCATCGTCTTCGGCCTGTTGGACGTGCTGAACCTGGCGCAGGGCTCCTTTTTCATGCTCGGTGCCTATTCCGGCTTTGCCATCTACGGCGCGCTGCCGGAGGGCACGCCGGTCACCGTTCGCTTTGTCACGGCGCTGGTGGGGGCTACGGTGTTTGGCGGCCTGCTCGGCGCGGTGGTGGAGGTCGGGCTGCTGCGCCCGCTCTACGCGCGCCCCGTCTACCAGATCGTGCTCACCTTTGGGCTGGCGATGGTGCTGGACGAGGTGGTGCGTACCATCTACGGCCCCGCCGGGCTAATCCCCATCGAGCCGCCCGCCGCGCTGGACAGCACCTTCGGCGTGATGGGCGGCCAGTTCGAGAGCTATCGCCTCTTTATCATCGTCGTCGGCTTCGTGCTGATGGTGGCGATCTCGCTGCTGCTCCAGCGCACGCGGCTGGGCATCGTGATTCGCGCGGGGGTGCAGGACAGCGAGATGGTCGAGGCGCTCGGCATCAACGTGCGGCGCGTCTTCACGCTGGTCTTCATGCTCGGCACAGCGGTCGCGGCGCTCGGCGGCATGACGGCGGCTCCCTTTCTGGGAGCTTACCCCGCGATGGGCGCGCAGTTCCTGCTCGTCGCCATCATCGTGATCGTCATCGGCGGCATGAGCAGCTACGAGGGCACCGCCATCGCGAGCATCCTGGTCGGCCTGACGCGCGCCACCGTCGAGCAGATCTCGCTGCAACATTTCAACACGCCGGTGCTTGCCAGCGTCTCGATCCTGCTCTTCATGATCCTCGTGCTGCTCGTCAAGCCGACGGGGCTGTTCGGGCGCGAGTAGGGTGGATAGAGCAAGGATTTCAGAAATGAAGGGTGGCGTATGGTGTCTGAAGGACGGGTCATGAGTGCCACACCGCTTCAGCAGGAGCGACAGAGTAACCTCGTTATCGGGGGGATGCTGCTTCTTTTTGTGTTGATCCCCTACGGCTTCGCGCTCGCCACCGGCAGCCCCGATGCCGAGCTGAGCGGGCTGGCGGCGCTGCACAGCCGCGCCGCCTCGGTCTACTGCGCCAGCGGCCTGACCCCGATGACGGGGATCGTGCTGGCGGAACTGCTGCTGCTGGCGGGCTTGGTGTTGGCGGCCCACGCGAGCGGGGAGCGCTTCGGGGTGGTGGGCGCTGCCCTGCGCGAGCATGGCTGGCTGCTGCTCGGCATCCTGACGCTGGCCGCCATGCCCTTCCTCCTCGGCTGGCGCACCGATTCGTCCGCCTGCACGCGCGGCAAATCCTACTTTTGGCAATCGGTTTTTGTGGATGTGTTCATCCTGGCGATCCTCGCGATCAGCTACAACCTGCTTTTCGGCTTTAGCGGCATCGTCTCCTTCGGCCACGCCGCCTTTTTCGGGATGGGGGCCTACACCGTCGGGCTGCTGATGCTGCGCTGGGGCTGGCCCTGGTGGCTCGCCACCGTCGGCGCGCTAGGGGTCGGGGTGCTCATCGCGCTGATCAAGGGCGGGGTGGGGCTGCGCATCAAGGGGCTGTATTTTGCGCTCTTCACGCTCGCCTTCGCGGAAATCATCTTTTTGCTGGTGGGCAACCGCATTCTGGTCGAGATCACCGGCGCGGAGGACGGCTTCACCTTCGACGTGCCCGCCCTGCTCAACATGACGCAGAACCGCCTCTTTTTCTACTACCTCGCCCTCGCGATGCTCGTGCTGGCCTACCTGCTCGTGCGCCGCCTGATGCACTCGCCGACGGGGCGCGTGCTGCACGCGATCCGCGACAACGAGGAGCGGGCGCAGATGCTCGGCTACAACCCGCTGCACTTCAAGCTGATCGCCCTGGTGCTGGCGGGCCTGCTGGCGAGCGGGGCGGGGGTGTTGCGCGGCTTCGCGCTCAAGGGGGCGAGCCCCAACATCCTCAGCCTGGACTTTACCATGACCCCGCTCCTCATGACGATCATCGGCGGGCAGGGCACCTTCTTTGGACCGGTGGTCGGCGCGTTCCTGCTGCGCCTGCTGGAGCAGCTGCTGCGCGATACGGTGATCCACGTGGGCGGGGCGGAGATCAACATCGGCGAGCGCTGGGCGCTGCTGCTGGGCCTCATCTTCGTCCTAATCGTCATCGTCTTCCCCTACGGCATCGTCGGCACCCTGCAAGCGCGCTGGCGAAAGACGCGGATTGCAGATTAGAGACACTGTGCCCTTTGGGTATTTCAGATTTTGCTGGCTATCACTTTCAAAATAACGAGATCGCCCCCGTTCCTGCCGTTACAACGTGTATTAACAACGTAACCTGCAATCTGTAATACGAATTCGGGATGTCAACCTAGCAATAGCACTGTCATTCCGAATGGAGCGTAGCGGAATGAGGAATCTCAGCTAAGCTTTTTCGAGGCTAGATTCCTCCCTTCGGTCGGAATGACATGGTTGTTTCATTGCTATGCTATCAATCGGAATTGGTATAACACAGAAATCCAAAATTTACTGCCATCTCTCCAATCTCCAATCTCCAATCTCCAATCTCCAATCTCCAATCTCCAATCTCCAATCTCCAATCCCCCCCTTTCACCCCAAGTTTAACCCCCGTTAGAACATTAGAGTTTACCAAAAAGCTCTGATTTTCCTTGACTTCCCCCCTTCCTCTCTCGTATAGTACCCCCTGTTGCCGCCTGAGCGCGACAAAAAATTAACTGAAATCGGGACGAGGGAGGCACAGAGCCTCCCTCGTCCCACAATCGCTGACAAAGGATTTGTACTGTGATAGATAGTAAGTCACCCATCGTCTTGCTGCTTGCTTCCCTGCTGCTCCTGCTGAGCCTCTCGCTCGCCGCGTGCGCGGGGAGCAGCACCCCCACCACCACCCAGCCCGAGGCCAGCGCGGAGGCCAGCGCGGAAGCCAGCGCCGAAGCATCCCCTGAGGCCAGCGCCGAGGCGTCCCCCGAGGCCAGCGCCGAGGCGTCCCCCGAGGCCAGCGCCGAGGCGTCCCCCGAGGCCAGCGCCGAGGCGTCCCCCGAGGCCAGCGCCGAGGCGTCCCCCGAGGCCAGCGCCGAGGCTGTCAACGAGGGCGACCTGGTGATCTACTCGGGGCGCAACGAGCAGCTGGTCGGACCGCTCATCGAGAAGTTCGAGGAAGAAACCGGCATCGGGGTCAGCGTTCGCTACGGCGAGACGACGCAGATGGCTGCGCTCATCCTGGAAGAAGGGGGCAACAGCCCCGCCGATGTGTACTTTGCCCAGGATGCGGGTGCGCTGGGGGCGCTCTCTGACGCGGGCCGCCTCCAGGTGCTGCCGGAGGATATTCTGTCCCTGGTGCCGGATCGCTTCGAGGCAGAGGGGGGCACCTGGGTGGGAACCAGCGGGCGCGCGCGCACCGTCGTGTACAACACCGATGTGCTCTCCGAGGCGGACCTGCCCGCCGACATCTTCGGCTTCACCGATCCCGCGTGGAAAGATCGGTTGGGTTGGGCCCCCACCAACGGCTCCTTCCAAGCGTTTGTGACCGCCCTGCGCGTGCTCGAAGGGGAAGAGCGCGCGCGCGAGTGGCTGGAAGGCATCCAGGCGAACAACCCGAAGGTGTACGCCAACAACGTAGCGGTGCTGGAAGGGGTCGCCTCCGGCGAGATCGACGCGGGCTTTGTGAACCACTATTACCTGTTCCGCAAGCTGGCGGAGCAGGGCGATACCTTCCCGGCGCGCAACCACTTCTTCCCCGGCCAAAGCGTGGGCAACCTGATCAACGTGGCGGGCGTGGGCATCGTGGACAGTGCTGACAAGCAGCAGGAGGCCGCGCAGTTCGTGCGCTTCCTGCTCTCGGAAGAGGCCCAGAGCTATTTCAGCGAGGAAACCAAGGAGTTCCCGCTGATCGAGGGGGTCTCACCCGACCCGATGCTGCCCGCGCTCGACCAAATCCAGAGCCCCGATGTGGACCTGGGCGACCTGCACGATCTGGATGGTACGCTGCAACTGTTGCAGGAGTTGGGGATCCTTTAGCGCCGCTACGCTTGGACAAAAGACGAAGGACGAAAGACAAAAGCCGTAACCTTTGTCTTTCGTCCTTCGTCCTCCGTCCTCTCTGGCCTACCACCCCGATGAACCTGTTTGATCGCTTCTGCGCCCTCATCCGGGGCGCGCTATTGTGCCTGCTACTGCTAGCCTGCGCCCCCGTGCCCGCTACCCGCAGCGTCCCCGCCCTGCACCTCGCCCCCGTGGGTAACTTTGAAAAGCCGCTCGGCGTGGTGAGCGCGCATGACGGCACGGGCCGCCTCTTCGTGCTGGAAAAAGGCGGCACGGTGCGCATCGTCCAGGATGGCGCGGTGCAGCAAGTCCCCTTTTTGGACATTCGCGACCGTATCGCGACGCGCTGGGAGGGCGGCCTGCTGGGGCTCGCCTTCGAGCCCGGTCGCCCTGAGCGCTTTTATGTCAATTACACCGATCTGGAGGGCGACAGCACCATCGCGCGCTTTCGCGTCAGCCAGAGTTACCCCGAACGCGGCGCTGGCGGGGAGCGAGGAAATCCTGCTCACCATCGAGCAGCCGGAGGACAACCACAATGGGGGCAACCTGCTCTTTGGGCCGGATGGGATGCTGTGGGTCGGCCTGGGGGATGGCGGCAAAGCGGGCGACTTTTTCGGCAACGGGCAAAACCCTTACACGCTACTGGGCACCCTCCTTCGGTTGGATGTCTCGCCGGAGCAGGGCTTCCGCATCCCCTCGGACAACCCCTTTGCGGGCGACGACGAGGCGGGCGCGCCTGCGATCTGGGCCACGGGGCTGCGCAACCCCTGGCGCTTCAGCTTTGACCGCGAATCGGGGGAGCTGTGGGTGGCCGACGTGGGGCAGTACCAGTGGGAGGAGATCAACCATGTGCCGAGCGACGCGGCGGGGCTGAACTATGGCTGGCCCATCACCGAGGGCCGCCACTGCTACGCCGCAGAGTCCTGCAAGGCGGAAGGCTTTGTGCGCCCCGTCGCGGAGTACAGCCACGAGGAGGGGTGCGCGGTGACGGGCGGCTACGTGTATCGGGGCAAGGCGATTCCGGCGCTGCGGGGGCGCTACCTATTCGGGGATTTTTGCACGGGGCGCATCTGGGCCATCCCCGCCGCCGACAGCGCGGGCGACGCCGCGCCGCGCCTGCTGCTCGACACGGACCTTGCCATCACCTCCTTTGGCGAGGACGAGGCGGGCGAGCTGTTCCTGACCAGCTACGACGGGGGGCTCTTCAAGGTGGTGCCGAAGCCGTGACCACGGACGACGGACGGGACCCCGCGCGACGACCAACGACCGACGGGTGCCCTCTGGGTGCGACGACCGACGGGTGCCCTCTGGGCGCGACGCGACGGGTGCCCTCTGGGCGCGACGACCGATAGTAAGCAGTACGCGGGGAACTTATGGTTAGCCAGCGCGAGCCGACTTAAGTTTGGAGAAGCGGCTTTGAGAACTTACGCCTCCTAGAGGAAACGCTTGTAGTGCGCGCAAGCGCGCCCCACCGTGCACACTAAAAGCCAGACGTTTGGTCGTCGTCCTCCGTCGTCGCACCCAGAGGGTACCCGTCCGTCGTCCGTCGTCGTCGTCCGTCGTCGCACCCAAGGGGTACCCGTCCGTCGTCCCGCTACCCGCCCGCCGCGTGGATGATCATGATCTGGCTACCCACCTCCGTGCCGATCGTCACCTCGCTCCCGTCCTCCACCTGCACGGTGATGACCCCGCCGACCGCCTCGATGCTAAGCAGAAGCACCTCCGCGTTCAGCCCCAGCCCCACCTCGCGCAAAAAGCGCAGCAGCTCGTCATCCTGCGAGAGCACCCGCGCGATCACGCCGCGCGCCCCCGCTTTAAGCTCGGTGAGGGCGTGCAGTTCCAAGGCGGGGATGTCGCCGGACAGGGTGGGGATAGGGTCGCCATGCGGGTCGTAGGTGGGCCGCCCCAGCACCTCGAAGATACGCGCCTCCAGCGCCTCGGAGATGTGGTGCTCCAGCCGGTCGGCCTCCTCGTGAACCTCGTCCCAGCGAAAGCCCAATTTCTCGGTCAGGAACAGTTCAAGCAGCCGATGGTGGCGCAACGTTTCCAGCGCGGCCAGGCGGCCCGCCACGGTCAGGCGCACCCCCCGGTAGGGCTCGTACTCTACCATCTCGCGCTCCGCCAGCTTCTTCAACATGCCCGTGACCGAGGCCGCGCTGAAGCCTAGCTGCTCGGCCAGCATGGAGGTGGAAACGTTGCCCTCCTTTTCGAGCAGGTAGATGGCTTTCAGGTAATCTTCCATTGAAGGGGTGAGCATCGGTTCCTCGGTGGGTGGGCGACTATCACAGACTGTCGGAGCGCTCGCGCGCGGCGAGGCGCTCGGCCAACTGCCGCCGCCGCTCGGCCAGAAACGCCCGATAGTCCGCTGACTGCACATCCTCGACCGTCATGATGTGGGCATCTTCCTTGTTGTCACGGTAGTAGCGCTTGCGCCTGCCCACATACTCGAAGCTGTACTTTTCGTACAATTGCTGCGCCGTCGTGTTGGAGATGCGCACCTCCAGCGTGACCAGGGTCGCATCGAGCCGCGCCGCTTCCTCGATCATTGCCAGCAGCATCAACTCGCCCAGCCCCTTGCCGCGCCACGCCGGGTGAACCGCGATGGTGCTGATGTGCGCCTCGCCCACCATCATCCAGAAGCCCCCGTAGGCGACCAGCGGGCGGCTGGGCGGGCGGCTGCCCAGCCAGTGGCGCAGGCGCTCGCGCAGCCCGCTCGGCCCGGCGCTTTCCTCACCCCCTGCCAGCAGCACAAAGTAGTGGGAAAGGTTGTTCTGCTCCAACTCGTGGCGGTAGGCGCTGGCGGGCCAAGGGGAAGGGTGCGCGACATTCTCGATCTCCATCACCCCATCAAGGTGGCCCACCGTCATCGGCTCTATGCGGTACGGGAGGGATTCCTGCCCCGCCGTCATGCGCGCCCAGAGGAGGGAAGGTGGAGGTAGCGCGGCTCCAGCGTGTGGGGGTCGTCCACATCGCCCGCCGCAAAGCGCTGCCACGCCAGCTCAGCGACGGCGGCGGGGCGGCGCAGCGCCAGCGCGGGGGAGGTCAGGCGGACCCGCGCGCCGCCCTGCTCCAGCAGATAGGCGCGCTCGGCGGGGGTCAACTCGCCCACCACCTGGATTGCACCCTCGGCCTCGTAGGCGGCCAGCGCGCGCGCGATGCCCTTGATGTCCTCGATGGCGGGCTCGGTGACGTGGTATCCCCCGCCCTCGTCATCGCGCGCGTAAAACGAATACGCGTGGCGACCACGCCCCGCCTGGAGCAGCGCCAGCACCGGCCGCTCCCCCCCGATGTGCGGATAAACTGTGGCGTCCAGGGTCGAGATGCCGATCAGGGGCAGGCCGCGCGCCGCCGCGATCCCCTTCGCCAGGCTCAACCCAACGCGCAGGCCGGTAAAGGAACCGGGGCCAATCGTCACCCCCAGCGCGGTCAGGTCCGCCGCGCTGCCATTGATGCGTTGCAGCGCCTGCTCGATAGCGGGGGCCATCCACTCCGTGTGGTGCATCCCGCCCGACCAGAGGGATTCGGCGCGGACCACCTCCCCATCGTACAGGGCAAGCCCCGCCTGGCGGGTGGCTGTGTCAAGTGCTAGTAGCATAGAATAATCCAAGGGTCATGATGGGGCGGAAATGAAAGCCAAGGACGCGGTGGGTGAATCCAACCGTCCTCCGTTCTCTGTTCGCTACTTCCCCGCGCGTGGTTTCTACTCGTCGGGCAGGGCAAAGGCGCGGCGCTTGTAGGCGCGCAGCAGGGCGGTGGAGCGAACGCCGACCGCGTCGACTTCCAGCGCGCGGCGGTGCTCGTCAATGTGTTCGAGCCGCAGGTGAAGCGCATCGTCGGGAATCCAGCCCTCGCCCTTTTCCGGCCACTCCACCACGACCACCCCTGGCGCATCGAAATACTCGTCCAGGCCGATGGTGGCAAGGTCCGCGTCCCCGTCCAGACGGTACAGGTCGATGTGGTAGAAGGGAAGCCGCCCCTCCTCATACTCGTTGATCAGGGTAAAGGTGGGGCTGCGCACCGGCTCCGTGATGCCCAGGCCGCGCGCCACCCCCTGCGCAAAGTGGGTCTTGCCGGAGCCCATATTGCCATGCAGCAGGATCAAATCGCCCGGGCGGACCAGCGTGCCCAGGTGGTAGCCAAAGCGACGCGTCTGCTCCGGGCTATAGCTGAAAAAGCCTATAGTGTTTCCCTTCATGACTGACATATGTCTTTCACCTTTTGGGCTCATTATAGCGCAGGCAACGGGCAGGAGCGAACGTTTCTGCGGCTGGCGGGGCGGCGCAACCGGCGCTTGCCCGCAGGGCTGGCGGGGTGCGTTGCTTGCCTTGTTTAGCTATGGTAAAATTGCTTACTTCTTCCTCTCTTTCACACTCGCCCACAGGTCTATGCGCTACCTCATCCTATCCGACATCCACGCGAATCTGGTCGCCCTTGAAACGGTTCTGGGCGCTGTCGATCTCACGACAATCGATCAGGTGTGGTGCCTGGGCGACATTGTCGGGTACGGCCCGAACCCCAACGAGTGCGTGGCCCGCATGAAAGAATTGGCGACGGTCTGCCTGGTGGGCAACCACGATTGGGCAGCGCTCGGCAAGTTGGACATCAGCGACTTTAACCCGGAAGCCCAAAAAGCGATCCTGTGGACGCAGGAGCAATTGACCCCGGAAACCATCGAGTTTCTGGAGGGGCTGGAGGGGCGGCTGGACGGCAGCCACGCTGATTTTACCCTGGCCCACGGCAGCCCGCGCCACCCCATCTGGGAGTACCTGCTGTACCCCTCCACCGCGCAGGAAAACTTCGAGCACTTCGACACGCGCTTCTGCCTGGTAGGCCACACTCACAAACCTGTCATCTTTCGGCAAGAGGTAGGCCAGGACAGCGTGCTCGGCCCTGCAACCCGCGATCAACCTGCCGCTTCCCATCACGCAGGCGGAGGGGGTGCGCTTCATTATCAATCCGGGCTCGGTGGGGCAGCCGCGCGACAACGACCCACGCGCGGCCTACGCCATCTTTGACGACGAGGCGGGCACCCTGACCTTCTACCGCATTCCCTACGACATCGAGGAAACGCAGCGCCGCATGGAAGCGGCGAAGCTGCCGGAGCGCTTGATCCAGCGGCTGGAGTATGGCTGGTAGCGCAGGGCGGCGGCGGGGTAGCGCAAGGATGGCAGAAAGCAGGATAGGCCACGGGGAACCTGGAGGGAAGCGGCGGCGTTCTACAGACAACGCGATCGATCACCCTTGGAGGCTCCCGTGACACACATTTCTTTTCGACTTACGCTCATCCTGCTGTTGGCCCTGCTGCTTGGTGCCTGCGGCGGCAGCGCGTCCGACGCAGATATGGGGCGCGACAGTGCGGGCGCGATGGCCGAAGCGCCGGTGGAGTCACAGGGGGAGATGGCGGCCGAAGAGAGCGCGATGGACGGTGGGGATGCGGTCGCTGGGTCCGGCGATGAGGCGAGCCAGGCACTCGCGCAGGCACAGACCAACCGCAAGATCATCTACACCGGCTCGCTGCAACTGCGCGTGGACGACCCCCGCCTCGTGTCGCAGGCGCTTCAGGCGCTCGCGCAGCGCTACGGTGGCTATGTGAGCGGTGCCAACCTGTATGAGGAGTACGATAAGAGCTATCGCGCCTCCGTGCAACTGCGCGTCCCCGCCGACAACTTTGACGCGGCGATGGCGGAGCTGCGCAACTTGGCGAGCGAGGTGCTGAACGAGTCCATCGGCACGCAGGATGTGACGGACCGCTACGTGGACCTGACAGCTCGCATCGATAACCTGGAGCGCACCGAGGAAGAGCTGCAACTGCTGCTCTCCGACTCCCGCGAGCGCGGTGCCAAAACCGAGGACATTCTTGCAATCTATCGCGAGCTGACAGAGATACGCGGGCAGATCGAGAGCCTGCAAGGGCAGCTGAACGTGCTGGCCGATCAGGTGTCGCTCGCGACGATCAACGTGGAGTTGATGCCGCCCGACGCGCAGGTGGAGATCGTGAATGAGGGGTGGAGCATCACGCGCACGCTGCGGCAGGCGCTGCGCACCCTGACGGAAGGGCTGCAACTGCTGACGAGCCTGGTCATCTACTTTCTGATCGCCATCGCGCCGATCCTGGCGATAGGCCTGCTTGCCCTCTACGTGCTGTACCGCCTGCTCCGCTGGATTGCCCAGCGAGCCCGCCAGGGGATGCCGCCCGCGCCGCCCGCGCCGCCCCCCTCGACCCCGCCCACCGACTAGGGATTGTATAGCTATCGGGGCGACCAGGTAGCCAGCACCCCTCGCGCCACGCGTTGAGGGGTGCTTTTTTCAGCGACCGGCAGGGTCCAGATGCCCGCACGCCCATCTTCCGAGGTGCCCGCGTAAAGCAAGGTCTGGCTGTCGGGGCTCCACAGCGAGCTACTCTGCGCGTACTGGTCAAAGTAGCGCAGGTAGTCGAGCAAGAAGCTCTCGGTCGGGGAAAAGCGCGCGAGCGGGTAGGTGCGCTCCCCATCCCAGATGTGCCAGCGCAGCCAGACCCTCTCCTCCTGCTGAAGCGGCGCAGCCTCCGGCGAGCGGTTCGCCGGGCCAGATTGATCGGGGCGCAAAAAGGCCACCTTTTTGCCATCGGGGCTCCAAAAGAAAGCGACCACCGGCATCTTCGATAGTTCCCACGCGTGCGTCCCGTCCAACTCCCGCACCCAGAGCGGCCCAAACGCTGCCAGCCCGACGCGCTCCTCGGTGAAAGATAGGCGATGCGCTGGCTGTCCGGGCTCCAGTTCAGGGTGAACAGCCCCACCTCCTCCGCGATGGTGCGCTCGTTCTCGCCCTCCGCGTCGCTGACGTTGAGCGCATTATTGCGCGCCGTCCCCACGCTGACGTAGGCCAGCCGCTCGCCATCGGCGCTCCAGTGCGGGGCCTGAAAGCGCCCCGCGCGCACGTTGAGCGTCTCATCCTCCCCGCTCGCGGTCCAAAAAGACGAGCCGCCCTATCCCGATGTGGGCCAGCAACCGCTGCCCGTCCGGACGCCAGGAAAAGTAGAAGGGTCGCCCCTCCATGACCTCGCGCGTCTGCTCGGCCCCCTGCGCCACATCGAGCATCTGGAGCGCCATGCCGCTCAGCGGCCAACTGCTCAAAAAGGCAAGCACCTCGCTCGTGGGGCTCCAGTTGAGGTAGAAGGGGGGAAAACTCGGTGGCAACGCGCGTGTCCTCCGCCCCGTCAGCCGACACGATGTGCAGCGCGCTCTGGCGGCGGTTCGTCTCGTCCACCGCCAGTTCCACAAAGGCGAGCCGCTGCGCGTCGGGCGACCAGGTGGGGTAGCGGTAGGCCATCGTGTTGGCGGCGGCGTCGCGCGTGATCCCTTTCAGATCGCTCCCGTTGGGGGCAACTGTCCAGATATTCCCCTCCTCGCCCACCAACGCGATGCGATTCACGCCGGGCTCGCCGCCCGCGTCCTCGGCCACGTCCGGCTCGGTGGGGGGCAGCGCCTGCTCGACCGGCGTCTCGTTCCCATAGCGGAGCCACGCGCCCCACGCCAGCGCCCCGACGCACAAAAAGGTGAGCACCGTCAGACATCCCGCGACCCCGAGCACTCGTTGCCACCTCATCATTGCCCCCTTTGCAGCGTCCGTGGCTGCTGGATAGTTTCGCGCCCCTGGATCAAGGATAGCCCACTGCCGCCCCGCGCACCATGAGCGGGCTCACCCTACTCAAAAATATATTTGCCCCACACCTCGTGGACCCGCGCCTCGCCCAGAAAGGCGACGGCCAGGTAGCGCGGGCGGAAGGGGGCGCGGCGCGGGGTCATGCCGCACTCGTGGGGCAGGCGCGCCCCCTTCCGCTGGTTGCACGCGGCGCAGGCGGTCACGATGTTTTCCCAGCGCAGCTCCCCCGCGCGAGCGCGGGATGACGTGATCCATCGTCAGATGGGCGCGCCCGGGCTGCCGCCCGCAATATTGGCAGGTAAACTCGTCGCGGATAAACACGTTGCGCCGATTGAGCGGCAGCGTCAGCCGCTGCGGGATGCGCACGTAGCTCACCAGCCGGATGACCAAGGGCCAGGGGTGGGCCTCCTCCACCGAGCGGAGCGTGCGCTCCGCCGCCTCGACCAGTTCCGCTTTTTCCTTCAACAGCAGCACCAGGGCGCGCCGCACCGACACGATGTGCAGCGGCTCGTAGCTGGCGTTGAGCACCAACACTCCAGACATGGGGTCGTCTCCAAAGAAAAAACCCCCGAGGCGGGGGTTCTCAAGGCAGGGTAAAAGCAGGGAGATTCTGTGCAGGGGGCAACGTGCCTCTGCCTCATGAGGCGCGTTCCCGCTGGCTCAGGAACGAATGCACCTCGTCGCGCGCGGCGTGGTAGCGCCGCAGCATCTGGCCGTCCGAGCTTTTGAGGTTGCTCACCGTGCGGAACGCACAGGTAGCACAGCCAAGCGAGAGCTTGTAGCTGCCGGGCTGGCAACTCGCGCAGCCGCACAGGCGAATCATCATCAGCGCGAAGGCAAGACTATCGGCATGGTCCTCATCCAGGGAGGCGACGTACTCCGCTAACTCACGCCACGTTTCCCCGCGTGCGCCAGCGAGTTGTGCGGTGACCGCGTGGGGGTAAATCCATTCGTCCTTCGGGTGCATGAGCCGCCCTTCCTTCTATGTCGAGTGCCTAAGGGGGATGACAAAAAGCCCACCACGGGGTCGTGATGGGCTTTTACAAACAGCGTTTGGTGAGCAGGTGGGGCAGGGCAACAGGCAGCCCCAGGGCAAGCCACGTGCAGGCAAGCTGCCGTTGGCGTCCGTCACGGTTGTGGGGGAGATGTTGCCAAACCTGTTCACACATGGCGCGATTATAGCGCGGAGTGAGGTGCAGATCAAAATATTTTGCTCAAAAATGAGTCAGGGATGAGTGGAAAGCGCCAAACCTTGCTGCTTGGCTAAGCTTCACTATACTGTTTGCACGCTCGGCACGCTACCCTGTGCCCCCACAAGGAGAGAATTTCGATGATTGCTACCCAAGAACGCGAGGCGCTTGTCCCGCCGACGGTGCCGTTGGAAGAGTCGGACCCGGAAATTTGGGCGATGATCCAGGCGGAGCAGCAGCGCCAACGCGAAGAGAT
Organism: uncultured Chloroflexia bacterium; assembly: GCA_963845765.1. Classification (GTDB taxonomy): domain Bacteria; phylum Chloroflexota; class Anaerolineae; order Ardenticatenales; family Ardenticatenaceae; genus CAWJTI01. The sequence goes on along the minus strand of CAWJTI010000007.1, from coordinate 73,739 downwards.
CGAGCTGATCGCCAGCGAGAATTACGTGAGCGGCAACGTGATGGACGTGGTGGGCTCGGTGCTCACCAACAAGTACGCGGAGGGCTACCCCGGTCGGCGCTACTACGGCGGCTGCGAGGTGGTGGACGTGGCGGAGCGGCTGGCGCAGGAGCGCGCCAAGCAGCTATTCGGCGCGGAGCACGTGAACGTGCAGCCGCACAGCGGCTCGCAGGCCAACGCGGCGACGTACATGGCCCTGCTGGAGCCGGGCGACACGGTGCTCGGCATGCGGCTGGACCAGGGCGGCCACCTGACGCATGGCAGCTCCGTTAACTTTAGCGGCCAATTCTACAATTTTGTCTCTTATGGCATCGACCGCGAGACGGAGCGGATCGACTACGCAGAGATCGAGCGGCTCGCCCACGAGCATCGCCCCAAGCTGATCGTCTCCGGGGCCTCGGCCTACCCGCGCATCATCGACTTTGAGCGCATCCGCGCCATCGCGGACGAGGTCGGCGCGTACACCATGGCCGACATCGCGCACATCGCGGGGCTGGTGGCGGTGGGGCTCCACCCCTCCCCTTTCCCGCACACGCATGTCGTCACCACCACCACCCACAAGACCCTGCGCGGCGCGCGAGGCGGCATGATTATGTCAACCGCCGATCTCGCCAAAAAGATAGACAAAGCTGTCTTCCCCGGCACGCAGGGCGGCCCGCTGATGCACGTCATCGCGGGCAAGGCGGTGGCCTTTGGCGAGGCGCTCCGCCCGGAGTTCAAGGTGTACCAGCAGCAACTGCTCAACAACGCCCAGCGGCTGGCCGAGCAGATTCAGGGGCGCGGGCTGCGCATCGTGAGCGGCGGCACCGACAATCACCTGATGATGGTGGATGTGCGCGCGGCGGGCATCACCGGCAAGGTGGCCGAGGCCGCTCTGGGCAAGGTGCACATTACGGTGAACAAGAACATGATCCCGTTCGATCCGGAAAGCCCCTTTGTCACCAGCGGCATTCGCCTGGGCACCCCCGCCGCCACCAGTCGCGGCATGATGGAGCCGGAGATGGATCAGATCGCCGCGTGGATCACCGAAACCCTCTTCGACCATGAGAACGAGGACAAACTGGCCGAGATTCGCGAGCAGGTCATCGGCTTCTGCCACCACTTCCCCCTGCCCGGCGTGACGGGGTAGACGACGGACGACCGACGACCGACGACCGAAACGAAAACAGATTACCGCCAAGAACGCCAAGAACGCCAAGGATTTTTCTGAGTCCTTGGCGTTCTTGGCGTTCTTGGCGGTTCAATCCGTCGTCGGTCGTCGGTCGTCCGTCGTCACTTGACGGGCGCGGGATGGGGGCGCAGGGCCTGCTCGACGGGGGATTTGGGCAGCAGCAGGTGGCTCAGGCCGGTGCTCGCCGCACCAACGGAGGCAAAGAAGCGCTCGCTGCCCTCGGCAAGGCGCTCCTGCCAGGTGGGCGGGCGTAGCCCCTGTTGCAGGGCGAGTTGCGCTGCCTGGTAGCCGAGGTGGACCAGCTCGTCGGTACGGGAAAAGTCCCACGGCTCCAGCGGTCCCTCGTGCATCAGGTCGATGCGCCGCAGCCAGACGTTGGGGCGGGTCGCGCACTCTTCCAGTTCCAGGTCAATTTGCCGCTGCAAGAGCGCGCCGATGGCGTGCGACGACACATCGAGCACGGTGCGGGCGTTGCCCGTGATCAAATCCTGGTAGATATTCAGTGCATAAATTTGCGTGGCACCCTGTGCCATCGCGAAGCGCAGGGGCAGGTTGGCGGTCGCGCCACCATCGATATACGCCTTGCCCCCGACACGATAGGGCGGGTGGAAGGGCGGCAGCGCGCAGGTCGCCATGAGCGCGTCCAGCAGGTGATCGTGGGGGTTCTCGCCGAAAAAATGGACCTTGCCGCTGCTTAGCTCCGTCGCACTGATATAGCAACGCGCGCCGCGCAGCTCGCCAAAGGTCGCGCAGGGAAGGTTCTTGCTCAAAAAACGTCGCCAGTTCTCGTTGCTGAAAAGGCCATCCTTGCCGCGCAGCATGGACCACACAGCGGTCAGGTGGTTGCCCGGGTAAAGGTCCTCGCGCGTGACCCGCGACCAGATGCCCGCCAGCGCCCGCGCGCCGCGCGGCGTCGGATCATGCGCGATCAGCGCGCCATTGATCGCCCCCACCGAGGTGCCGATCACCATGTCCGGCACGATCCCTGCCTCCAACAATACCCGAAGCGCGCCCACCTGGAGCGCGCCACGATTCCCCCCCCCCACTCAACACAAACGCTATCATCTCTGCCTCTTTCCCTGCCTGGCACGCGCCCCCGCGCGCGCTCCCCACACCGCAAAAAATATCCCAACAGCCGCGTAACGCAGAAGAATGGTTGCCGCCTGCTACCTTACCCACCCCGTGGGAAGCCACTGCCACCTGCTGTCGTTCGTTCTACGTTCTACGTCCTGCTGCCTGCCGCCTGCCTGCCTGCTGCCTGCCGCCTGCTGCCTGCCTGCCTGCCTGCCGCCTGCCGCCTGCTGCCAAAAAGCAAGGAATATGCCCCAGCGGCTCTGCCCTCCTCCATGCCCTTTATCTGTGCTCCCAGCCAACTCATAGCCCCTATCACAAAAAAAGGCGCTCCCCCATGGGAGCGCCTTTTGGTTGCACCGCCGCGCCGCAGCTAGCGCGCGCGTTGCCGCCGACTGATCGCCAGCACGCCCAGCGCGAGGCCGAGCAGCAACCCGCTCGCCAGCCGCCAGTCGCGCTCGCTCGGGGTGCCCAGGCTGCCCAGGGTGACCGCCGTGGGCGGGTCGCACTGCACATCGGTGCGGATCGCCATCGGCGTGGTCGCATCGACTCCCTCCGCCGTGCTGACCGACGCCGTGTTCACCAGGGTCGTGCCACAGTCGCTCTGCTGCACCTCGTAGGCGAACAAGAACGTCTCCGTCGTGCCCGGCTCGACCGAGGACGGCCCCGGTACCACCACCGTGGTGCCGTTCAGGGTGTCCGATACCACCACGCCGGTGGCGGGCACATTGGCCGACGTGTTGGTCACGCTGATGGTGTAGGTGATCGTCTCGCCCGGCTGGAGGATGCCCTCCGGCTGCGCCTTGCTGATCTCCATGACCGGCAGCTCTACAACGTCCGTCGCGCAGTTGACGCAGACGAGCGCGAAATCCTGATCGGTGCTGTCGCCGACGGTCGGTACCCCATCGGAGGGGAGGTCGCTCGCCACGACGCGCACGGTGATCGGGATCGCACGCGTGGCAGGGGCCAGGAAGACCCCCTCGGTGTTGTTCATCCCGTCGGCACTACCGCCGGTCGTGGACCAGCCGTCCGCGCCAAAGTGGTTACCGAGATAGCTCTGCCCGTCCACCTCCACGATCAGGTCAAGGTCGTTGTTCCAGGCGGGGGTGCTCCCGCCCAGGCCGTGGCCCGGCGCGTCGGTCCAGACGAGCATCAGGCGGAGCGGCTGGCTCGGGTCGGCGGCGGATAGGGTTTGCACCCACTCCTCGCCGGTATCGTCGAGGAGCGCTCCCTGGTCAAAGTAGAGCACCTCGACCTGCGGGTCCACCACCGCCTCGGTGTCCATGCGGCCCCAGCCCTGCTTGCTGTCAAAGGGGTGGCCGAGGGTATTGCCATCGGCGTCGTCATGGCCCGCCAGATCGTGCGCGACGGGCAGGAACGCCGCCTTGACGAGTGCCGGGCTCGGGTCCACGCCGAAAAGGCCACGGTAGTACTCGATGAAAAGCGCCACCGCGCCGCTGACGTGCGGCGAGGCCATGCTGGTGCCGCAGAGCAGCCCGTAGCCGTTCGCCACTGTCGAATCGACGCTACAGCCCGGCGCTACCATGTGCGGGATCGTGCGACCGTCCAGCGCGGGGCCGTGCGCCGAGTTGCTGGACAGGTCGTTGATCTCCAAAATCTGCGCCCCGTTGTTCGCCTGCATCTTGGTGGAGCCGATGGTGAAGATGTTCTTCGCCTCGTCCGGCGTGCCCTGGCTGCTGACGCCACCGTTCCCGTTCATGAACGAGAGCACAAAGCTGAGCGGCTGGTTGCCCTCGGCGTCGGGGTCCGCGTCGCGCGTGCCGATGTCCACCTGCATCGTATTGTTGTCGTACCCCTGCGGGCTGCCCGAGGGCCCCCAGCTGTTGCCAGACAGCGACGCGCCGTTGTTGTACGACTGCGTCATCAGTCGCAGCATCCCGCCCGGCTGCGTGTAGGTGGGCGAGTAGAGCTGCTCGACGAGGTTCGCGCCCGGTGCCATGCCCAGCCCGCGCAAAAAGCCGCGCGAATCGACGACACCCGACGAAGCATCCCCCGCCATGATCCCCGCCGTGTGGGTGCCATGATCGCTGGAGGCGTTGTTGCCACAGCTACTGCCGACGCAGCCGATCACCCGATTGACAAGGTCGGGATGGTTCTGCTGCACCCCGCCGTCCACGTTCGCGATGATGACCCCCTCGCCGCTCAGCCCGACGCTGTCGAGCCAATCGAGGTAGCCAGGGAAGGCCGCGTTGTTCGCGTCCACGTTGTTCACGTTGACCTGGTTGCTCATCTCGCCGCGCAGGCCACCGTCAGTCGCCACCGGCTGGATGCTGTAGACCCCCGCCAGCTGCGCCGCCGCTTGCAGCTGCGCGCCCGACAGGGTGAAGCCCGCCACCATCCAGGTGGGGTTGAGCACGCTCTGGCCGCTCAGGGTGCCACCCAACCGCTCGATGCCGCGCAGGGCGGCGGCGGTATCGGCCCCCCGGTACAGGAGCACCTGCACCGCGATGGGGCTGTCCGACAGGGCGCGCCACTGTGGCAGCACGCGGTAGGCGGGGGCAAAGGGGCCACTCCAGCGGACAAAACTTTGCGCCGCCGCGCGGCTCACCGACGTCGCCTCGCCCCACACCACGTAGCTATGCGGGTGGATGTACTGCACGACGGCGAGCCCGCTCGCGCGCAGCGAGTCGAGCCACGCGGCGCGGGTCGGGCCACTGAGCTGCACGAGGTACAGGTCCGGCCCCGCGCCCTGCACGCGATCCCACCCAGCGGGCAGCGCAGGGGCGGCACGCAGCGGGTCAAAGCGCTGCTCCCCCAGGGTGAGGGTGAAGGGGTCGGCCTCCACTGAGTGGGCCACCCCCGCCGCTTGCAGGCGCGCAAAGTCGCCCTGGCTCACTTCCAGCCAGCGGAAGGAGCCATAATCGAGGTCGAGGGTGGGCTGCAGGCCGAGCGCCGCCAGCTGCGACGCCGCGCTGCGCGGCACGCGGAGCACGACGCTCTCGCCCGCGCGGCTCGTGGGCGCTGCCACAGCGGGCAGCGCCGCGGAAAGCAGCAAGAGTAGGAGAATGATCACCCCCCATAGGGGTCGGCGATACTGTTTCACGGAATCGTCCTTTCTTTACCATCAGGAATCTAAAGGGAAGCAGGGGCATCCAGAGGGATGCCCCCGCCTTGACGTGTTCTGTTAAACGCGCGTGCTGGCTAGCGCACGCGACGACGCTGCATCACGCCCAGGGTAACGCCCAGGGCCAACGCGCCGACCAACAGGCGCAGCGGCCACGGGTTGGGCAGCGTGGTCCCGCCGAGCGCCTCCACCGTGATGGCGGTGGGCGCGCAGACAATCGAGGTCACCACCGGGATGAGCAGCGTGGCTCCCTGCCCGGTGTCGTCGGTGACTTCCGCCTGGTTGACCAGATCGGTGCCGCAGTCGTCCGGCTGGATGGTGTAGTCGAAGAGGTACACGCCCACCTCGTCCGGCGCGAGGGTATCCGGGCCGGGCACCACCACGGCGTCGCCGTTGAGGGTGTCGGTCACCACCAGGCCGGTGGCCTCCGTGCTACCCGTGTTCGTCACGCTGATCGTGTAGGTGATCGTCTCGCCCGGCTGGAGGGTACCCTCCGGCTCGCTCTTGCTGATTTCCAGGTCGGGCAACTCCTCCTCGCCCACGCTGCACAGCTGAAGGCTCCAGGAGTTCAGGGTCCCACTATCGCCATTGGCATTGTCGAGGATGCGCAGGGTCCAGGTGCCGTTGGCCTCCTCGCCATCGAAGGTCGAGAGCGGCTCCATCGGCTGGTAGGTGCCGCCATCGGTCGGCGGGCAGGGCGGCTCGCCCGGCGCGGCCTCGTCATCGTAGTTGATGTCGAAGTTATCTTCCGAGCCACAGCTCTGCGGGCGCAGTTGCACCTCGGTGCCCAACGGGCTAAGCAGGTACATCGTCAGGTCGGCGACCCAGGTGTGGGTGCCCGCGAGGTCCAGCACGTTCACGTCCTGCACCTCACCAAACGTGGACACGTCCACATCGGAGTAGGTGTTGGTGCCCCCATTCGGGCCAATCGGCTTCGGCACGTCGGTCGAGTCGATCACCTGGCAGACGATGTTGCCGGTGCGGAAGCTGAAGATCTCCGAGACCGCTCCTGTGCCACAAACGTTGTCCGCCTGCACGCGCCAGTAGTAGGTGGTCACCGGGTCGAGCACCGTCTGGACCTGGTAGCTCGTGCCAACCAGGCCGCTTGCCGACTCGACGATGTCGTTGAAGAAGGGATCGGTGGCGAGAACTACCGAGTAGCTCACGCTGTTGTCGCTCCCCTCCCACTCCAGGGTGGGCGAGGTGCCGACGCCAGTCGCCCCGTTGGCGGGCGCAAGGAGGATCGGCGCGCTGGGCACGCCCGCGAAAAGGTTGAGCCCCACCGTGGCGGTGTGCGTGCTGGTCGCGGCCACGCCGATCACGTCGATCTGGTAGCTGCCCGCGCTGGCGTTGTTGGTGTCGATGGTCAGCAGGCTACTGCCCGGCGGGGTGACGGTCGGGTTGCTAAAGCCAGCGACGGTGCCCGCCGGCAGGTTTTCCACATCCAGCGTCACGAGGTCGTTGTAGCCCAAGATCGAGCCGATCATGACCTCGTAGCTAGCATCATCTGGGATGCAGATGTCCAGCGTGGCGGGCTCAACCTCCAGGGTGAAGTCCGGGTTCAGCGCGCAGTTGGAGCAGATCAGCGCGAACGACTGGTCGGTCGTGTCGCCCGCGTACAGGATGGCATCACCGCTGATGCTAGCCGCGTCCACGGTGATCGTCGCGCTGCCGCCGGGGGCCTGGATGAAGACGTTTTCCAGGTTGTTGACCAGATCCGCCGTGCCGCCGGTCATGGACCAGCCGCCGCTGAAGACGTTGCCGAGGTAGCTGTTGCCACCATTCTCGACGGTCAGGTCCAGGTTGTTGACCAGCGCCGGGTTCGCGCCGACCGCACCGGGCGCGTCGCTCCAGGCAATTGTCACCTTGAGCGGCTTGCTCGGGTCGAGCACCCCCACCGAGATGGACCAGCTATCGCCGGTATCGTTGAAGAGGGTTGTCTGATCGAAGTACAGCTTCGCGGTGTCCTCGTCCGCGACTATACGGTCCAGGCGCACGCGCCCCCACCCTTCGTTGGCATTGGGGATGTCCGCGGTGCCCATGTCCTCGGCGGTGTTGACCAGCAGCGCCTTCGCCATCGCGGGGCTGAGGTCCGCGCCGCCGTTAGAGGCGCGCCACCACTCCGTCGCCACGGCAATCGCGCCGGAGGCATGTGGGGCAGCCATGCTTGTGCCGGAGCAGTAGGCGTAGAGCCCGTTGGTGCCACCGATGATCGGGCTGGCACAGGCACCGCCCAGATCGTTGGCGGACGAGGCAATCTGCTCGCCCGGCGCGGTGATCGTCGGCACCCAGCGGCCATCCGCGGCAGGGCCACGGCTGCTGAAGCTGGAAATATCGTTGATATTGCCGATACGGTAGTTCTTGGAACTGGCCGTGATGATCAGGTTCTTCCCCTCTTTGGGCGCGGTGAGGGTGAGCGGACCGGGGCCGGAGTTGCCCGCCGAGAAGACCTCGATGAAGGGCTCGGCCACGCTCGTGGTATCAAAGTTGCCGTCGAGCACCATGATGTCGTGGGTGCGCTCCGATGCCTGATAGCCGTGGTTGGTGCCCTCGCCGGTCGTCCACGAGTTGTTGCCACCCACCGCTCCGCCGAGCACCGCGCGCTTGCTGTGCTCCTGCCAGCCACCCGCCGGGGGCCAGGCGACGGCGGAAAGCGAGTTCATGGCGAAGATGCCATATTCCGGTGCCACACCGAGGCCGTACAGGTAGCCGTTGCTGTCGCTGAAGCCCGCCGTGGCGTCGCCGCCGACGATGCCTGCCACGTGCGTGCCGTGGCCGCCGTTGGAACAGTCGCTGCCCGGCTCGCCCGCGGAGACGCACGCGCCGGGGAAGTCGTGACCGCCCACGATGTGGCTGGCGAGGTCGGGGTGATCGTAGTCCACACCGGTGTCGATGATCGCCCAGGTGACGCCGCTACCATCAAAGCCCACGTCGGCCAGCCAGTCGAAGTAGCCGGGGAAGGGCACGCCCGCGTTGCTGTAGTTGCCCGCGACGATCTGGGAGGACATCTCGTCGTCCAGGATCGGGGCAGGGCTCTGGTAGCCCAGCCAGAGCACGGTGTCGAGCAGCGCCACGTTCGCTACGGCCTCTGCGGGGAGTTGGACGATGGCGTTGAAGAAGGCCTCGTCGGGCTGCGCGGGGTAGGCTTGGACGACGTTGCCGCCCAACGCGGCGAGCGCCGCGAGCGTGCCCTGCACGTTACCATCGTTGTAAAACATCACATCCACGTTGTTGACCAAGCCGGTACGTTTTTCCAGGCTCGCATCGATCTTGTAGGCAGGGTGGAAGGCCCCCTGCCAGCGCACAAAGTCCAGCGACCCCACCGCCGCGCTAGCGCCGCTGGCATCCCAGACAAGGAAGGCGTTGCCGGGGTAGTACTGGAGCACGCGCACGCCCGTGGCTTCCAGCTGCGACAGCCACGCGGCCTTGGTCGGCCCCGCCAGTTGGACCAGGCGCAGCCCGACAGCGCTCTCGCTGGCGCGCAACCCTGCGGGCAGCGACGGCTCGCCCTGGGCGACAGGGTCGAAGCGGTAGCCCATAAAATCAAGGGTGCCGCCATCGGTCACGCGGGTGAAGCGGATCGACGATGCCGAGAGGGTGGCAAAGTCGGCTTTGTTCAGCTCCAGCCAGTGGAAGGAGCCATAGTTCACGCTGGCGAGCGGCGAGAGCGCCAGCGCGCCTACCTCGTCCATCGCCGCCGCCGGAACGCGCACAAAGTTGTGCTCCGTGGCGGCAGGGGAGGCGGGGGTCCCGAAGGCAAGGCCAGGAATCGCCAGCATCAGGAACATTGACAAGACAATCAGGCTAAGACGAACGGTTTTCATAGACCTCCTGGGGGAGAGAAAAGAAGAGAAGGCGCGGCGACGGAGCAGAGATGAGTGACTCACAGGAACGCTCATCGGGTGCGGGGCGCGGGATGACAACACCCCGCAACGCACACAGGGAAAGGCTCAAAAGGGGGTCAACCAACTCCTGCAACGGAACGCCTAAAGAGAGCAGATCGAGAGGGAACAAGCGCATAAAAGCAGAAAACACTTGCAACCTGGTAATAGGAGGTGGCACCATCGCGCCAGCCTTCCATGCATTACCTATCCGCAGCATACCATGATAAGGCAAAGTTAGCCATTGCACAAGTTAATGAGTGCATCTTTTTTTAAGACGAGGACCGACGACGGACGTACCCGCAAGCGGGAACCCGTCGGTCGTCGCGCCCCGAGGGTACCGGTCGGTTGTCGCCGTTTCGCCGTTTTCAAATGTGTCGCACGGCGATGGTACAATCATGAGTCGCTACACCTCATCCCCTCGCCCAGCCGAGTCGCTCAACCGAGCCTGAAACGCGTCAGTGCGCCGAGCAACGAAAGGAAAAGCCATGCCACCATTCAAGATTGTCAGTGAATTCCAGCCGATGGGAGACCAGCCGCAAGCCATAGAAAAGCTGACACAGGGGCTCAACGAGGGGTTGCGCCAGCAGACGTTGCTGGGGGCTACGGGTACGGGGAAAAGCCTGGGCTATCACGATCCGGTGTTTATCGTCGAGAAGCGCGGCGAGCAGCTAACCCCGCGCGTCACCGAGGTTGGCCCCCTGATTGACGAGGCCATGCGCCGCGCGGGCAGTCGGGTGCGTCAGGAGGGGGAGAGCGACCTGCTCGACCTGGACGAAGCGGACGTAGAATTCCTCGCCCAATCGCTGGACCCGCTCACCTGCGAGGTTGGGCTTTATCCTATTCTATCCTTCACGCGCCACGCTCCTTCCGAAACCATGTATCGCTTGCAAACCGCTTGTGGCCGCAACGCTACCCTGACCGGCGACCACAACTTGTGGGTGTTGCGGGATGGGCAGCTCACCTTGATCGAGACCGCTGAGGCTCGCCCGACTGACCATCTGCCGCTTCCCCTCACCCTGCTGGCCGAGGGCGAGCAGAAGTCGATAGACACCGTGGCAGCGCTTTCGGGCAAGCGCCTGTTCGTCCATGCGCGCGAGGCCATTCTGGGCTACCTCGATGCGCACGGCACCCAAACGCTATCCACGGTTTTGGAAGAGCAGGGGCTTCAGGGGAGCGGCAAGATTCACAGCTATCGTCACGATCTGCGCGGACAAGGAATCGAAGCCTCTGTGTTCCAGAAGGTTTTGGAACGCACCAAGAACCTGGGCAATTTGTGGGAGGGCAGCACGGCGACGATTGGCGGCAAGCTTAGCCACAACCGCCTGCCCGCTACGCTGGAGTTGACCCCTCTCGTGCTACGGCTGTTCGGCTACTACATCGCTGAGGGGAACCACCAGCGAGGCTATGTCATCCTCGCCAACCAAAGCGAAACGATTCGGAACGACATCGAAGCAGCACTTGAGAGCTTGGGCCTCCCCTTTTCCGTTCGTGCTTCCTCCGATTACCAAATTTCTTCAACTGCCCTAGCAGAGTTGCTAGGCGAGCAATGCGGCCATGACGCGCGCAGCAAACAGTTGCCCGACTTTTGGCCCCAGCTGTCAAACGAGCAGTTGGGCACCCTGCTGCGCGCCTACTTTGATGGGGACGGTACGGTCGAGCGGGCGAGCGCTGTCACGGCAACGACTGCCAGCGAGCAACTCGCGTCCGACCTGCTCTACGCGCTTTTCCGCTTTGGGATCTGGGCGCGCTCAAGCCGTAGGTGGAAAAAAGCCACCAACTCGGAACACGCGGGGGATTGGTACTACATCGTCACCATTTCGGGCCAGGACGACCTCGCTCGCTTCCAGCAGCAGATCGGCTTCTCCCTCCCTTACAAGCAGGAGGCGCTCGCGCGGCTGCTGAACCGCGATGGCAACTCCAACGTTGATCTAGTTCCAATCGACGGGACGCAGCTTCGTTGGCTGCGCCAGCAGCTTGCCCGCTTCGCGCGCGAGATTGCTGCTACCAGCGGCCTCTCGCGAAGTGCGATCCAAATGATCGAGACGGGGCAGCGCGCGCCGCAGCGCAAGAGCCTGAAAACCATCTTGCATGCCCTTCGCGAAGCAGGGCTCGTGGCACACGCGCCGCGCGAGTGGTGGGAGGTGTGGGCTACCCTGAACGGGCTGTGCAACCTGCGCTGGACCCCCATCGCCTCGGTCGAGGCGGTCGAGTACGAGCACCCCTATGTCTATGATTTCACCGTGCCCGGAGCCGAGACCTTTTTGGCGGGCAGCGGCGGCTTCTTCGTCCACAACACCTACACCGTCGCTCAAGTGATCGAACGGGTGCAGACCCCCACACTGGTGCTGGCGCACAACAAGACGCTGGCGGCGCAGTTGTACTCGGAGTTTAAAAGCTTTTTCCCCGAAAACGCGGTGGAATACTTTGTTTCCTACTACGATTATTACCAGCCGGAAGCCTACGTGCCGCAGCACGACCTGTTCATCGAGAAGGATTCGGCCATCAACGACGAGATCAACCGGCTGCGGCTGGCGGCGACGCAGGCGCTCTTCTCGCGCGATGATGTGATCATCGTGGCCTCGGTCTCGGCCATCTACGGCCTCGGCTCGCCGGAAGATTACGGGCGCGTCGTGGTGGAGTTGCGGCGCGGCGAGGTGCGCAAGCGCGACCGCATGCTGCGCCACCTGATCGATATCCACTACGAGCGCAACGATTACGATTTGAAGCGCGGCGCGTTCCGCGTGCGCGGCGACACCGTCGAGATCATCCCCGCCTACGAGGAGGCGGTGTACCGCATCGAGTTTTGGGGCGACGAGATCGAGCGCATCACCGAGGTGGATGGCATCACCGGCGAGATTTTGCGCGAGCATGTGGCGCTGGACATCTACCCCGCCAAGCACTTTATCACCCCCCAGGACAAGCTGCTCGACGCGATTCGCGCCATCGAGGAGGAGTTGCGGGAGCGGCTCACCCAGCTGCGCTCGCTGGACAAGCTGCTAGAGGCGCAGCGGCTGGAGCAGCGCACCAAGTACGACCTCGAAATGCTGCAAGAGATCGGCTACTGCTCGGGGGTCGAGAACTACTCGCGCCACCTGGCGCAGCGCCTGCCCGGCTCCACCCCGTGGACCCTGCTCGACTACTTCCCCGACAACTTTCTGATGGTGATCGACGAGAGCCACATGACGCTGCCGCAGGTGCGCGGCATGTTCAACGGCGACCGCGCGCGCAAGGAAACCCTGGTGGAGTACGGCTTCCGCCTGCCGAGCGCGCTGGACAACCGCCCACTGACCTTCGACGAGTTTTCCAAGCACATCCACCAGACAATCTACGTCTCCGCCACCCCCGGCCCCTACGAGCGCGAGCACTCGGAGCAGATTGTGGATCAGATTATCCGCCCCACCGGCGTCGTGGACCCCGCCATCCACATCCGCCCGACCAAGGGGCAGGTGGACGATTTGGTCTCCGAGATCAACCAGCGCATCAAGCGGGGCGAGCGCACCCTCGTCACCACGCTGACCAAGCGCATGTCGGAGGACCTAGCCGACTACCTGGCAAACGTCGGGATCAAGGTGCATTACCTGCACTCCGAGATTCAAACCCTGGAGCGCGTGGAAATCCTGCGCGAGCTGCGGCTGGGGGTGTACGATGTGGTGGTGGGGATCAACCTGCTACGCGAGGGGCTGGACCTGCCGGAAGTCTCGCTCGTGGCGATCCTGGATGCGGACAAGGAGGGCTTTCTGCGCTCCGATCAGGCGCTGATTCAGACCATCGGGCGCGCGGCGCGCCACGTGGATGGCACCGTCATCATGTACGCCGACCGCATCACCGACTCGATGCAGCGCGCGATCGGCGAGACCGACCGCCGCCGCGCGATCCAGGTAGCCTATAACGAGGAGCACGGCATCGAGCCGCGCTCCATCGCCAAGGCGGTCAAAGACCTGACCGACCGCGTGCGCGTGGCCGAGGCGCAGGAAGGGTACAACGCGGAAAACCTGGCGAGCGTGCCGAAGAAGGAACTGGAGCGGATGATCGAGGATCTGACCAAGCAGATGAAAGCCGCGTCGCAGGAGTTGGAGTTCGAGCGCGCCGCCCTGCTGCGCGACCAGATCAACGACCTGCGCGTGATCCTGGACGCGGACGATCAGCGCCCGGAGTGGGAAAAGATTCGCGAGCAACAGGCCCACGAGGCGCGCGAGCGGCGCAAGGTGAAGTACGAGGCGTAGTGGAAATGGTGCATGGTGAATGGGACGGCAGCGCTGCCCCATTCATCATGCACCCCGCGCATGGGTTATTGAGGCTTATGCGCAACGAGGGCGATCAGGGTGCGCAACGCGTGGTTGACCGCCTGTGAATCCGGAAAGTATTCTAAAACATCACTTTCCAAGATCACCATCTTTTCCCCAGGGGCCTCTTTTTCCACCAGCGTTCCATCGTCTTGGCGGATGCGGACAATGTATCCTTCCTCTTGTAGAGCCTTGGCATACTTGCCCCGTACCCCCGCTGAAAAGTCATACTCCGCCTGCATGGTATCTTCTACATTCTGTTCCATTTCAGAAAAACCCTGTTGCTTCTTCATACTTTCTACGTTCCTGGCGTGTGGCTTCCCGAGCACTGATCAGACGGTCGTCGGTCGTCGGTCGTCTCCCCAAGTGCGTAAGTCCTACATTCACCACTCAAACAAGTCGATGTAGGGGGTGCCGCTGGCGAGGGAGGATGGGGCGAGGCTACGCAAGGCGTTTGCCACCTCGCTCGCATCCTGGTCGGGCGACGCGCTCCACAGCAGCGCCGCTAGGCCGCTCGCCAGGGGAGTGGCAAAAGACGTGCCCGCCCACGCCACCCAGCCCGACTCGTTGGGCGGGTCGCTGCTCACCCCCAGCGTGGGCACCGCTGAGTTGCTGAAGGGGCCAACCAGCGGGTAGCGCTCGTCCAGCACCATCTTGCTTTCTCCGTCCACCACCCCCTCCCGCACATCCCCCGCAAAGAGCGCCACCCCGCCCGCCTGCACGCGATTGGCATACCACGCTTCCTGCTCGCCGCTCACCGTGGCCGCCGTGACGCCGAGCACCTCGTCATACGCCGCCGGGAAGCGCGCGTCCAGGCGCAGCGCCTCCCCCTGCGAGTTGTTGCCCGCCGCCGCGACCAGCAGCACCCCCTGGTTGCGGAGCCGCTGGATCGCATCGTACAGGCCACGGTCCAGGCGGTCGGAGCGGTAGGGCTGCCAGGGCCAGCGCCCCTCGAAGTGCTCCCGCACCGCGCGCGGAATTTGGTACACCTCCGGCAGCTTGTCCTGATTGTCCGGGATGTTCAGCACCAAGCTCATGTTCACGATCACCCGCTCGCCCGGCTGCACGCTATCCGCTATCTCGTGCAGTGCCGCGATCAGCCGCAGCACATCGCCGCCGCCAAACTCGTTCAGCACCCGCACCGCCTCCAGCGACACCCCGCCCTCGCCCGCCGATTGCGCCAGCAGCTCTACCTCTTCCGGCGCAAAGGTGCCGAGCACAGAGTCGTGCAGTTGGAGCCGCTCGCGCCCGATGACCTCACCCGCGAGGTAGGCGGCGAAGAGCCCGTGATCGGGCATGGGGAAGGGGTCCGGGTCATCGTTCCGCATCGCCTGAACCGTGGCGGGCACGTCGGCATCGCGAAAGTGGTTGTTGAGCAGGCGGTACAAAGGCAGCGAGGCGAGGTGACGCTCGGTCTCGCCCAGGTCGCTGTTCCACGTATCGAGGAAGATCAGCCGCACCTTGCCCCCGCCCCGCGCCCGCTCGCGCAGCGGGTCGAGCACGGCGCGTCGCCAGCGCACCTCTCCCGCCTTGAGCGGGATGGGGCGCGCGCCCGGCCCCGCGCCGGAGCCGCCGCCCCCAACCCCATTGCCGGACGCGCCAATCAACCAGTTCGGCTGCCAGATGACGCTGGGCACCTCGGCGCGCAGGCGCTTGTCCAACTCCACGAACATCTGATACGCCTCATGGTACGTGCTCGCGTTGAGCCGCCGTGCGGGCAAAAGCGGCACGCCGCGCGGCGCGGCGGGGTCGAAGGATATCGGCTCAAGCGATGACTTATCCAACGCCCCCCCAAAATCCCCCAACACCTCGTCCAGCCTGTCTAGCGTGGCATCCGGGTCGCTCCCGAACGACACACTCTCATCCAGTACAAAAAGCACCTCATCGGGTGCGAACGGGGCCATCGTCAGCCCGTGCGGCTCGTCCATCATCGCAGGCTCCCTTATTGGAACGCATGTGATATTAGATATTGGGTATTAGATATTAGGTATTGCGTAAATGGTAATTTCAAACACCATCAATATTCATGAAATGCAATCTCAATACCCAATATCTAATACCTAATACTAATATCTAATACCCAATACCTAATACCTGATCTCCAACTTTCCATCATCACCAATCAACTGTAGCGCGCCCCAGTAGAAGGGGTGGCGCAGGCGACCCTCCGCCTCGGCAAGCCACTGCTGCTGGACTAAACGGAGCGCTTCCCCTTTTGGTATGCCTGCCATGACGTGCTGGTAAAAGTGCTCCATCAGTTGCGGCGTGCACGTGTCGTCCAATTGCCAGAGCGCGACGAGCAGGGAACGCGCACCCGCTGCGAGGAAGCCGCGCGCCAGCCCCACCGGATCGTCGCCCGCGCGGATGACCATCTGCCCGCTGTCGCACGCGCTCAGCGTGACGAGCGAGGCGGGCAGCGAGAGGTGGAAAAGGTCGCCGACGCAGAGTTGCCCATCTTCCAGCTGCAAAAAGGAAAAGTGGGGCGCGTCGCTGCGGTGCTCCCCGTGGGTGGCGATGTGCAGCACGGCGGCATCCTGCAAGGCCGCACGCACCCTCGCCCGCGTGACCGCTTCTTCCTCGATCACCTGCGCGCCGCCCAAAAGCGCCGCGACGCGCTGCCCCTCTGCCCGCGTCTGCGGCAACCGCCCGCCCCAACTGTGCGCGATCACGATGTTGCGCCCATGCGGCGCGGCGGGCCGACTATCGTGGAGCAGGCGCGCGGTGGGCACCACCTGCGTGGTGCCCTGTTCGAGCAGGTAGCGCCCCCCGTGGCGGAGCAGGTGGAAGGGCAACTGGTGCAACAAGCCATGCGGCACGACGGTCAGCGCCTCGTGCTGCCGAAGCGGGCGCAGGGGGGCCAGCAGCACCGCGTCCAACGCTTCCAGCGCGCCGGACAGTTGGGTGCTCAGCGCGGGGAGCCAGCGGTCCGAGGCATGCGGGGTAGTTCGCATGTTGACGAACACCGCCGTCAGGTAGCTGTTCAGCTCCTCGGGGGTGGTGGGCAGCCGAAGGTGATGGTAGCGCTGCCCGTCGTGGAGAAAGCCGTGAACCTCCTCGCCGACCAGGTAATAGCCGACCAGATCGCGCCCGCGCGGCGCGTGGGGCACAAACGCTTCCGGCACCGACAGCGGCTCGCGGCGGCCCAGCGTTGCCACCTCAATCGCCTCCTGCACCCCGGCGATGGCCCGCTCGACGGCGTGCAGGTCGTCCCAGCTTCCGCCCCCCTCGTCGAGCTTCCGCAGCAGGGTATAGTGGCGGAGCCGCAGGCGCTCCAACTCGTGGGCGAGCGGGGTGTCGGCCCGGTTCGCCCCCTCGGTCTGGTAGAGCATGGAATTGGTGAGCGCGCGGCTTTTGGCACGCTCCAACGTCTGCCACGCCTGCGCCACATCGCCCGCCTCCAGGCAGGTGGCGATCAGCTCGTCGTAGAGCGCTTTTGAGGCGGACAGGTAATCGGCGTGGAAGCTTGCGCCCAGCGTGCTCTGCACCTGATCCAGATCATCGGCGGCGCGGGCGAGCGCGGCGCGGCGCGCGGGCGGGGAGGGGCTCTGGCGGGCGGCGAGGTGGTTCACGCGCCAGCGCATCCAGGGGATCCCCTTGCTCAGGGCGAGTGCCTCCGCCAGCGCGCCGCGCCGCTCGGCCTGGGGTCCGATCTCGGCCATGAGCAAAAAGCTGTGCGCCAGCGACCAGCGACCCTGGCAGGCGTGCGCCCAGCGGATCGACTGCGCCAGCGCCGCGCTCGCCCCTTCCTCGCCCAGCTTTGCCAGCGCGCGTGCCTGCTGCCGATAGGCATCGCTGAGCCAGACCGCGCGCTTTTCCGGCTGCGCCTCCATCTCCTCGATCACCGGCTGCAAGATGGTGGCGGCCTCGTACCAGCGCTCGCGCGCCAGCAGCAGGTCCACCAGCTTGACCCGCATCTCGATTTCCAGCTCGCCGCCGTGCTCGCTCTGAAACGCCAAGAGGTCGCGCATGATAGGTTCCGCCTCGTCCAGCCGGTTGAGCGCGGAGTAGCTCATGGCGAGGTAGAGTTCGACCTGCGCGGCGAGGATGGGGAAGCCCCCATCGTGCGCGATGGGGCGGGCGCGGTAAAGATAATCCAATGTCTGGGCGTAGCGGCCCGTGTTCAGGTGGAGGCGTGCCGCCCGTAGCAGCCACTCCACATACAGCCGCTCGATGTGCTCGCGCCCCTCGAAGAGCCGCTCCATCTCCTCGCTCACCGCCTGGGCGCGCTCGTACTCCCCCAAGTCGTTGTACGCATCGAGGCGCAACCCCAAAATTTGCGCCTCGGCGTAAAAGCGCTCGTCAGGCCCCTGCAAGTGGGCCAGTGCCCCTTGCGCCCGCTCGCACCAGAGCAGTTGGTGGTCGGGGCGACCCACGATGTAGCCGTAGTACGCATAGTTGGTGCAAAGCACGATCAGCCAGTGCCAGCCCTCGTGACGCTCGAAGATCGTCGCGGCCCGCTCCGCGATGGGGTCGAGCGGCGGGCGATCCACCCGCGTGTGAACGTGGCCCAGCCAGCCGATGCGCGTGCGCGCCCAGCCCACCTCGTCGCCCGCCTCCAAAAAGCGCGTCGCCGCCTGATCGAGCAGCGCCAACCCCTCGGCCACGCGGCCCCGCAGGCGGTACCCATCCCCTAGCGCCATCTCGCCCAGCGCGACAAGGCGCTCCTCCTCGACGTGCTCCCCTAGCGCGACCAGCGCCCTGGCGAGCCGCTCGGCCAGAATCGGCTTCTCGTACAGCGCGCGGTGGGCCGCCCCCTTGATGGCGTTGCCCAGCGCGTCCGCGTCATCGCCCCACAGCCGCAGGCCCGCGCTCAACCAGCGGGCTACCTGCGAGCCGTCCGCCGAGTCGGGCATCTTCGCCAGCCACTCCTCCTGCGTCATCCGTCGCCCGCCTCCTGCTTTTAGCTTTATTCTGCCGCATTATTATGTTGATGAAGCAGGGATGTTGGCAAACAACAGGGACTGATGGCAAGGGTTCTGCTGTGTGAAATGTGGCAATTTCAGTGTGCCACGCGGGGGTGGAGGAGTTGGAGGCGCTGCGCCGCGCCCATGAGCGCGAGCTGGCGCGGCTGCTGCGCGAGGTGGCGCGCGAGGGGTAGAACAAGGATAGAGCAAGGATTTCAGAAATAAAGGATAGGACGTGGGGAAGCAGACAGCGATAGCAAAAGTATGATAGGCAAGGAAGCAGTAGACTTTAAAGAGGAAGCAAGCGATGAATATCAACCGATTCACACAAAAAGCACAGGAAGCGGTAGTCCAGACGCAACAGATCGCGCAAAATAGCAAGCAGTTTGAGATGCAGCCGCTGCACTTGCTCCAGGCGCTCGTCCAGCAGCCGGAGGGGATTGTGCCGCAGGTGCTGAGCCGCATCGGGGTGGATGTGCAGCAGCTGCGTGTGGAGATGAACAGCGAGATCGGCAAGCTGCCGCGCGTTTCCGGCCCCACGGGCGAGCCGCAACTGAGCCGTGCGCTGCGCGAGGTGCTTGTCCGCGCGCACGATGAGATTCAACAGTTTGGCGACCAGTTTGTGAGCACCGAGCACCTGCTGCTCGCGCTGATCGAGCACGCGGGCGGGCGGGCGCAGGAGCTTTTGCAGCGCCACGAGATCACGCGGGACCGCGTGTTGCAGGCACTTCAGGGGATGCGCGGCGCGACGCGCGTCACCTCGCAGACCCCGGAAAGCACCTACGACGCGCTGGGGCAGTATGGGCGAGACCTGACGCAGGTCGCGCGCAGCGGCAAGCTCGACCCGGTGATCGGGCGCGACGAGGAGATTCGCCGCGTGATCCAGATTTTGTCGCGCCGCACCAAGAACAACCCGGTGCTCATCGGCGAGCCGGGGGTGGGCAAGACCGCGATTGTCGAGGGGCTGGCACAGCGCATCGCGCGCGAGGACGTGCCGGAGTCGCTCAAGAACAAGACCGTCATCTCGCTGGACCTGGGCGCGATGGTCGCGGGGGCCAAGTATCGCGGCGAGTTCGAGGAGCGGCTCGAAGGCGGTGCTCAACGAGATCAAGGAGTCCGAGGGGCAGATTGTCCTCTTTATCGACGAGCTGCACACCATCGTCGGGGCGGGCGCGGCGGAAGGCTCGATGGACGCGGGCAACATGCTCAAGCCGATGCTGGCGCGCGGCGAGCTGCACACCATCGGCGCGACGACGCTGGACGAGTACCGCAAGCACATCGAGAAGGACGCCGCGCTGGAGCGGCGCTTCCAGCCGGTGTTCGTGGGCGAGCCGAGCGTGGAGGACACGATCTCGATTCTGCGCGGCCTGAAGGAGCGCTACGAGGTGCACCACGGGGTGCGCATCACCGACGGCGCGGTGATCGCCGCCGCTACCCTCTCCGACCGCTACATCGCCGACCGCTTCCTGCCCGACAAGGCGATTGACCTGCTGGACGAGGCGGCCAGCCGCCTGCGCATGGAGATCACCTCCGACCCGCAGGAGTTGGACGAACTGAAGCGGCAAATCTTGCAGCTCCAAATCGAGCGCGAGGCGCTCAAACAGGAAAAGGACAAAGCGTCCAAGGAGCGGCTGGCGCGGCTGGAAGCGGAGGTGGAGGAGCTTCAGGCGCGGCGCGACGAGTTGGAGGCGCGCATCGCGGGCGAGCGCGGCATGATCCAGGAACTGGCGACGATCAAGGAGCAGCTCGAACAGACGCACTTCCAGATCGAGCAGGCGCAGCGGCGCAACGACTACGAGAGCGCCTCGCGCCTGCAATACGGCACCCTGCTGGAGCTTCGCCGCCGCCAGGAGCAGTTGGAGGCGGAGGTTGCCACGCGCCACGCCGAGGGCGATATGCTGCTCAAGGAGGAGGTCGGCGCGGACGAGATCGCGGGGATCGTGAGCCGCTGGACCGGCGTGCCGGTTTCCAAGCTGATGGAGGGGGAGGTCGAGAAGCTGATCCAGTTGGAGGAGCGGCTGCACGAGCGCGTCATCGGGCAGCGCGAGGCGGTGGAGGCGGTGGCGAACGCGGTGCGCCGCTCGCGGGCGGGCTTGCAGGACCCGAAGCGGCCCATCGGCTCCTTCCTCTTCCTCGGCCCGACCGGCGTCGGCAAGACCGAGCTGGCCCGCGCCCTGGCGCAGCAGCTTTTCGACGACGAGGACGCCACGGTGCGCATCGACATGTCGGAGTACCAGGAGCGGCACACCGTCGCGCGGCTGATCGGCGCGCCGCCTGGCTATGTCGGCTTTGAGGAGGGCGGGCAGCTGACGGAGGCGGTGCGCCGCCGCCCGTACAGCGTGGTCCTCTTCGACGAGATCGAGAAGGCGCACCCGGAAGTGTTCAACGTGCTGCTCCAGGTGCTGGACGATGGGCGGCTGACCGACTCGCAGGGGCGGGTGGTCAACTTCAAGAACACGATTATCATCATGACCTCCAACATCGGCTCGCAGTCCATCATGGAGCTTGGGCTGGAGGAGGCGCGCGACGAGGTGATGCAGGCGCTGCGCCAGCACTTCCGCCCCGAGTTCCTGAACCGCATCGACGAGATCGTCATCTTCCACGCGCTGTCGCGCAGCGACCTGGTGCGGATCGTGGAAATTCAGCTGGGGAACCTGCGCCGCCTGCTGGCCGCGCAGGGGCTGGGGCTGACCCTCAGCGAGGCGGCCAAGTTCCAACTGGCGGAGGAAGGCTTCGATCCGGTGTACGGGGCGCGCCCGCTCAAGCGCGTCATCCAGCGCCGCCTGCAAAACCCGCTCGCGCTCGCGCTGCTACAGGGTCGCTTCCGCGAGGGGGAAACCGTCGCCGTGGACTTCCGCGATGGGGAATTCGTCTTCGAGCCCGCCAGGGAGGCAGTAGCAGAACCGGCATGAGAGAAGAGATTAGGGATTGGAGATTGACGATTTGACGTACCAGGTCAACGCAATCCCTGATCTCCAAGCCAAATCATCTCTACACCACACAGGAGCAGCCACACTCCAACTCAATTTGAACGGGCGAGACGTGGCGGACAGCGCCGTCACGGCGTATGTGGAGAACTAGCAGGGTGTAGGGGTCAAATACAACAACATCCTTGACCCCTTGCGCAAGGTAGAAGTGGGGACCGATATCCAAGTCCTTCGCTTCATAGCCCTTGCTGATAACCTCAATCACAGCCTCAGGCACAAGCCTGACTGCCTCTTCCTCCTCCTCCGGCTCGCGGCAGAAGAGGGATATATCCGGGCGCTTGAGCGACCCATCAGGGAAGAAAATGTACACATCGGCCACATGGATGCAACCACATCCATCCTCATGTGTTGTCTTGGGCGGTTGGATGGCCGCTCGAATGCGGTCCACCGCTTTTTGATGCTTGTATACTGGGGCGGCCTCCCAGATGGGAAGCCCCTGCACGATTTCTAGCCGTACACCCAACTCTTCCGCGCGCACAAATACAGGGTCCATCATAAACTCCACACATTACCAGACGTTCACCATTCTAGGCTTGTCTGATTGTAGGTCGCCCACGCCCCCTGACCAACTGGCGACGACGGACCACATTTTGCTTCCAATTACAGCTTGGCCCTTTCACCAACCCACCACAAAAGGAACCATCATGAGTTTAAAAGTAACCTCTTACGGCGCGGCGGGCATGGTGCCCGGCTCCACCCACCTGATCGAGATGGATGGCGTGCGCGTCCTGATTGATTTGGGGATGTTCCAGGGACTGCCAGAAATCGAGGCGATGAACCGCGTGCCGCTGGCCTTCGACGCGCGCTCGCTGGACGCGGTGATCCTGACGCACGGGCACACCGACCATTGCGGGCGGCTGCCCCTGCTGCTGCGCGACGGCTATCGCGGGCCGATCTACACCACCGCCGCCACGCGCGACGTGGCGCGCCTGATTCTGGTGGACAGCGCGCGCATCCAGACGGAAGATTTCCGCCGCCAGCGCCACCCAGGTGGGCCGGAGCGCGAGGTGGCCCCGCCCATGTTCCAGGAGCAGGATGTCTTCGAAACGCTCGACTTGATAGTGCCGGTACGCTACGACCAGCCCTTTTTGATCAAGGGGCTGAAGGTCTGCTTTGGGAACGCGGGGCACATTCTCGGCTCGGCGTTTATCCAGATCACGGGGCGCGACCAGCGCTTTACCACGAGCGGCGACCTGGGGCACTGGGGCGCGCATGTGGTGCCCGACCCCGACTACCCCACGCGCTCGGATGTGGTGATGGTGGAATCCACCTACGGGGACAAGCTCCACCCGCCGATGAGCGAGGCGGTGGACCAGTTGGTGGATTTTATCCACAAGACCAGCCGCAACGGTGGCAACCTGCTCATCCCCTCCTTTGCGCTGGAGCGCACGCAGGACGTGCTACACCAACTGCGCATCGCCTACGACAAGCGGCGGCTGCCGGGTGGCACCAAGGTCTACCTCGACTCGCCGCTGGGGGTGCGCTTCACGCAGCTGTACCGCCGCTACCCGGAGCAGCTCAGCGACTCGGTGAAGGATTACATCAAGCGCGGGGAGAGCCCGTTCCGCTGGGAAGATGTCCACTTCACCCTGTCCTCCCAGGAGTCGCGCAATATCCAGCGCCAAGGGAGCGGCGCGGTCATCATGGCGGGGAGCGGGATGGCGACCGGCGGTCGCATCCTGAACCATCTCAAGGAGAATTTGGAGCGGCCCCAAAGCGTGGTGGCGTTTGTTGGCTTCCAGGCGGAGGGCACGCTGGGGCGGCAGTTGGTCGAGGGCGCGGAAAAGGTTCAGATTGACGATCAAACCTTCCATGTCAAGGCTACCATCGTCGAGATCGACGGCTTCAGCGCCCACGCTGATCAGGCGGGGCTATCGCGCTGGGTCAGCAGGGCGGGCAAGCCGCATGTGCTGCTGGTTCATGGCGAGGAGCAAGGCCCCATCGTGCTGCAAAACGTGTTGCGCGAGGAGCACGGCATCGACTCCACGATCTCGCAGCTCGCCGAGACCTACGAGTTCGACTGATTTAGGACTTACGCACTGGGATAGACGACCGACGACGGACGACCGACGACCGACAATCGTACATTGTGCAATTCCCCTGTCCTCGATCCTCGGTCAACTGCGTAAGTCCTATGATTAATAACCCGGATAAAAAAAACGGAGAGCAGATGACGATTGTCTGCTCTCCGTTTTCTTTTCCATCTTCCATTTTCCATTCTCCATCTTCCAGCCTCCCTACCCGCTGCCTTCTGCTCCCTACCCTTCCCACTCGCTACGCAGCACCCCGTAGAACTCCACGCTCTCGTAGACCTCCCAGCGGCGGTAGTGATCGCGCAGCGTCCCCTCGTGGCGCATCCCCACTTTCTGCATCACGCGGCCCGAGGCGGGGTTGCGGGTAAAGTATGTGGCGTAGA
The DNA here is from genome assembly GCA_963845765.1 of uncultured Chloroflexia bacterium. Classification (GTDB taxonomy): domain Bacteria; phylum Chloroflexota; class Anaerolineae; order Ardenticatenales; family Ardenticatenaceae; genus CAWJTI01. The sequence continues at coordinate 49,899 of CAWJTI010000007.1, read as the reverse complement.
CGCGATGCAGCCCCAGGGTATCGAAGCCGTAGCGAAGCATGGCACGCAGCGCCTCGCTCATGTATCCCTCGTTCCAATGCTCGCGCCCGATCCAGTAGCCGACCTCCGCATGGTCGTGGCGCGCTTGAACCGTCAAGGTGACCGAGCCGAGCAGGGTGTCGTCCGCACGCCGCACGATCGCGAGGGAGTGAATCCCCTCTTTCCATTGCTGGGGGCGCGTCTCGATCCAGCGCGCGGCGTCGCCCGGCGGATAGGGGTGCGGGATGTTGAGCGTCCCGCGCGCCACCTCAAACTCGCCCAACATCCGCTCGATCTCGGGCGCGTCGGGCAGGGCGAAAGGGCGCAGCAGGAGGCGCGGGGTTTGGAGCGGCAGCGAGTCATCCATGAATCGGGGCACCTTCGGGGCAGGCGAGCCGCGTCACGCGGGGGGCGGCGGGGCGTCGACGGGCGGGATCACCGCTTCCGCCTTCGACATGAGGGTGGCGGCAAGCTGGGCCACCACACCGAACAGCGCCAGGTCCGCATTGTTGAACTCCTCGCCCATCTTGTTCAGCGCCTGGATCACCCCCAACACCTCGCCCGCGTGAACGATGGGCACGCACATCAGGGATTGGGTGTGAAACTGAAAGGTCTGGTCCACATTGCGGTGAAAACGGGGGTCCAGGTGCGCGTTCGGCACGATGACCGGCTCCATGTGCTTTGCCACCCACCCCGCGATACCGACCCCCGGCGCGATGCGCCACCCCTGAAGCGACGCGCCCACCACCCCATGCACCACCACAAAGGCCAGTTCGTTGGTGAGGTCGTCCAGCAGCAGCAGCGAGCCGTCGGTGGCCCCGATGCTGGTCAGCGCCGAGGTGAGAATCCGATCCAGCAGCACGAGCACGTCGGTGGACGGGGTGATGGTGGCCGAGGCGTCCTGCAACGCCCGCAGCGCATCGAGCACGTTGTGTAGCTGCTCCACTTCCTCCTGAAGCTGTTCATTTTCCTGGCGCAGCCGCACATTTTCTTTTTGAACAAAACGAAGGGTTGCCCGAATTCCAGTATTCATCTTTTCCTCTGCGCCCTTTTTTGGCTGGCAAAGCCCCGATCAATGGGTCTATGATAACAGCAAACAGGATGGGAGCAATAGGGCGAGGGCAGCAATGGGGCTCCCCGATGGCCCCCATTGCCGCGCGCTCAGCGCTGAATCAGCGGCAAAAAAAGCGGGCTCCCGGTTGGGGAAGGGGTCACCGTCGCCGTGGGGGTCACGACGGGGGTCGGGCTGGGGGTCACGGTGGGGGGTGGGGTCGGGCTGGGGGTCGGGGTGGTGGATAGCGGCGGGGCGATGTCCAGCACGCTGGCAAACACGTCGTAGTCGCCGCTGTTACTCGTGGCGTAGGCGTTGGCGGTGACGGGGAAGTTGGTGGAGCGGGTGGTACCCGCCACGTAGAGCAGCCCCGCCCCGTCGCGCGCGAGGGCGTTCGCCTCGTCCCACTCGTCCCCACCCAAAAAGGTGCCGTAGGCCAGCGCCGCGCCGTCCGCCTGCACCTTGACCACAAACGCATCGCGCTCCCCGCCGAGGGTGCGGTCGTAGCCATCCGCGCTGGTCGGGAAATCGGCGGAGCGCGTCTCGCCGCTCAGGTACAGGTTGCCCGCCGCGTCCAACAGCAGGGCGTTTGCCTGATCGCGCGCCGCGCCGCCCAGGTACGAGGAGACGATCAGGCTCCCGCCATCCGCCGCAAATTGGCTAAAAAACCCATCGGGGCAGGGCGCGAAATCGCAGGTGCCGCCCCCGTACCGCTCATCGAGCGCGCCAGCGGTGGTCGGGAAGGCGGCGGAGGTGGTGTGGCCCGCCACGGTGGCCCGGCCCGCCGCATCCACCGCGATGGCGTAGCCGCGATCCTCGTCCGCCGCGCCAAGGTAGCTGGCATATTCCAGCGTTGGCTCGCCCAGCACCATCTTGACAGCGAAGGCGTCCATGTTGCCGCCAAAGCTGCCCGCAAACGCGCCGGGGGTGGTCGGGAAATCGTCGGAGCGGCTCCAACCGGTGAGGTAGAGGGTATCGTCGCCCGCCAGCACCATCCCCTCCGCCTGCTCCTGCCCGCTGCCGCCCAAAAAGCTGCCGTACTCCAGGGTGGAGCCATCCGGGCTCAGCTTCGCCACGAACACATCGCGCTGCCCATTATACCGACTATTGAAAGCGTCGGGCGTGGTGGGGAAAGTCTCAGAAGCGCTCCCCCCCGCGACATAGGCGTAGCCCGCGCTGTCAATCGCCAGGGAGGTCAGCTGTTCAAGACCGTTGGACCCGAGGAAGGTCGAGTACACCAGCGTGCCGTTGGGGTCTATCTTGACGATAAAGCCATCAAAGTCGAGGTCGCCGCTGTGCGTGGTGTCAAAGGCCCCCGGGGTCGTCGGGAAGTCGGACGAATCGCTTTGCCCGCCCGCGTACACCATGCCCGCGTCGTCCACCGCCAGCGCGGTCGTGTACTCCTCCACATAGGCGGTAAAGAGCACCGTCCACGCCAGATCGCTGCTGCCCGCCTCGATCTTGGTGATAAACGCCTCGACCGCGTGGGCCGAGGGCTGGAACGCGCCCGCCGCGCGCGGAAACTCCAGGGAATAGCTGTAGCCGCCCACGTAAAGGTTGCCCGCGTCATCGTAGGTGACGGTTTCTGCCTCGTCCCACAGCCCGGTACCCATGTAGGTGCTGTAGCGCAGCGCGCCCTCGCCCTGCACGGCGGCACTCCCCTGCCCGTCGTCACGGGGCGCGGCGGGCAGGGCGAGCGTCACCTCGCGCCCGTCGCGGGTGCGCCCGCTGACCTGCCAGGGGAGTGCGCTTTCCGGCAGCGGAAAGGCAGTGCGGCCCGCCGCGCTTTCCAGAAACAACTGCCCATCGAGCACGACCGGCGCGGCCCCCTCCACGCGAAGCCGCAGGGGCTCGCCGCGCCGCGCCGCGCTGGCCTGAGCCACCACACGCGGCACAAGGTGCCCGCTCTCGCCGGACAGCTCCAGGTCCACCCCAGGGTAGAGCCCGACGAGGCGCACCCCGCCCCACACTGGCACCCGCTCCTGCCAGCCGGAGCGCTCGCTGCCCCGATAAAAGGAAAAAGTGCCGCGCTGCGGGGCAAACGGCTCGATGCGCGGCTGCGGGGCAGCACCCTCAAACGTCAGCTTGATGTGAGCCCCGTGTGCGGCACCCGAGGGGTTGGCCCCGTCAAGCTGGGTCAGCCACAGCCCATCCTGCGCCACCCAGAGCGGCGTGTCCGCGCCGAGCAGTTGAAAGCGAGCGCCCGCCTCCCACTGCCCCTTGTTTTCCACAAAAAGCAGGGAATGGGGCGCAGCGACGGGGCCACGCGCGGTCGGGGCCGCAAAGGTGGCCGTACCAAGCGCCAAAAAGAGGCCAACAAAGAGCAGCAGGGGGTGTCGAAGCGTCATCGGGCGAGTCCTGTTTGTGTCATCATAGCAAAACGTAGCACGCGAGGCGGCTCGCGTGCTACGTTTGGTTTTAGTCGCAGGGCGGCTGGTCTGTCAAGCGGGGGCGGGTTACGCTTGCTTGCGGCGCAGCAGGCCCGCGCCCAGGACCACGGTCAGCAGCCCGCCCGCCAGCGCGAGCGGCAGCAGGCCCACCCCCGCGCTTCCGGCTGCCAGGCCGTCCACCGTGACCGCCGTCACCTCGCTGTTCAGGCGAAGCAGGAAGAGGCCGCGATTAAAGTCGCTCACCGCGATCACGCCGCTCTCGAAGAAGGGGTAGTTGCCCCACGCCCCGCCGAAATCCACAAAGTCCCCTTCCGGGAAGGTGTCGAAGTAGGCGATCTCGGTCAGGTTGGCGTTCGCCACGTCGCTGATGTCCAGCACGCGCAGCCCGCTGGTGTAGTTCGCCTCGTAGGCAAGGTTACCAACGATGAAGAGGTTGTGGTCGATGGAATTGATGCCAGGATCGTAGGTACCAATCAGCACCGGGTTGTCGAGGTCCAGCATGTCCCAGATGTAGGTGGTCGTGCCGGGGACGTTTCCGTAGTACTCATCCAACTCATCGTCCTGCAAGAAGTAGCGCTGATCCTCGGTGAGCCAGCCCTGGTGGACGTAGGCCGAGGTGTCGTACCCCTGGCGGGAAATGAGCAGCGGGTTCGCCTTGTCGGTCACGTCAACCACCGTCACCGTGTCCTCGTTGGCGGCAAAGCAGAGTTCCTGCCCCTGATAGTCCGCGTCAGGACCGGTGTAGATCACGCACTGGGTATCGTGGGTGTAGCCGTCCTCGTAAAAGCAGCCCGCCAAGGTCGGGTTGAGCGGGTCGCTCACGTCGATCATGTGGAGGCCGCCCTGGCCGCCCCCCGCTGTGCAAACGTCCGCCCCGTCATAGCCCGCGCCCACCGCATAGGCAAAGCCTGTCTCGGTGTTGAGCGCGATGTTGTGCGCGTTGCCCAGTTGGTCGTACAAAGCGGTCTGCGCGAAAGTGGTGCCTGGGGTCGCGTCACGCAGTTGGGTCAGGTCGAATACCTGCACCCCCTCGTTGTCGGCCTCGGCGGTGTGGTACATCGTATTCTCGTACACCTTCATGTCGCCCCAAAGGTGGTTAAAGCTGTAGGGCGCGTTGGGCGGCAGCACCCCTACCACCACCGGGTTGATGGGGTCGGAGATGTCTACAAAGGTGGAGCCGCTGCTGTGGCCGATCAGCACGTACTCGGTGCCGCTCTCGGGGTCGGTCCAGCCCCAGATGTCGTTACCATTGTTCCCCGACGGATTTTCCGTAGCGCCCAACTCTTCCAGCGGGATCCAGGCAAGCAGGTCGATCCCCTGGCAGGCGAACATCCCACCCGCCATCCCATCCACACACGGCTCGTTCGACATCCCGCCGGACAGCGCCAGCGGGTCGCTCGGCCGCGTCCCCTTCCACTGGCGAGCCTGCACCCCCTCCTCGGGGGCGGGCCCCTGCGCCGCCAGGGGCGCGTTGGACACCCCAAACACGAGCAGCAAGGTCAACAGCATCGCCCCAACCAGCATGGCACGCGATCTGAAAACAAAACCTTCTTCCATCAATTTGTCTCCCTTTCCGCATTGTCTGCGTTCAATCAGTCCCCCTCGCAAAGCATACGATCTGCCAAACAGTAGGTAGAGTAGGCGACGCAGTATACAAGAAAGCCCGGAGCGGAGCAACCGCCCCTCTAAACCGGCGCTCCGTGTAGCATGGGAAAGCGGCAGCACACCTGCGGCCCGTGATATCAACTCTCTTGCGCTTCTTTTTGAATTGCTTTATAGTACTTATGGTTGATGAGAATAGCCTCCCAACCAGCCCTACTCGCTTTCCGCGCTCCCCGCGCGGCACCGTTGCTCGCTTCGAGCTCTACCCTCCGTATCTCGCTTTCTGGCGAAAATTAATTCCCCATCGTTATGAGGAGGTCAACCAAGAAAGAAGAGACACAGTCAGCCGTCCGAGTCCGTCATTCAATCCCCTCCTATCAGCCTCAAACGTTTCCTAGATTTTGCCACACCCTTGAAGGGAGTCTTCTATGCAAGCGAGACGTTTAGCCGTTCCCCTGGTGCCTCTAGCACTCCTGCTTTTGGTACTCGCCGTGTTTATGTCTACCTCCGCCAACGCTCAGGAAGCCGTGCCGTCCCTGAGCGGCCCCGCCGCCAACTTTGAAGCCTACAGCGGCGGTATGGAGGTCCTCTACGATCAGACCGACAATGCGGGCACAGACTCACTTACCTCACAGGAATTTGAGGCGAGCCTCTCCAGCTATGACAATCAGGCTGCCGACGACTTTGAGGTACCCGCAGGCGAGAACTGGAGCGTTGGGTCGGTCTTCGTACCGGGGGCCTACTACAATGGAACAGGCCCTGCTCCAGCCGTGAATGTCTACTTCTACGAAAACAATGGTGGCCTGCCCGGTGCCGAGGTGGTTTCCTATGACGGCATCCCCGTCACCACCGATGTGGCTGGCACCTTTACCATTGACCTTCCTGCCCCTGCCGAGTTGGGCGAGGGCATGTACTGGCTCTCCGTCCAGGCAGATATGGACTACACGCCGAACGGGCAGTGGGGCTGGACCGCGCGAGCCGTTCAATCCTTCAGCGCCGCTGCCTGGCGCAACCCTGGCGGTGGCTTTGGTACCCCCTGCGCCGACTGGGGCTACCGTGCGGCACGATGTGGTGTTGGTACCGATCCCGACCACCTCTTCAGCCTGATGGGCACGATGGGTCGGCGGCGGTGGCGGCGATGCGGGTCTGCCGCTGGAAAACTTCAACGGCGGTACCGCTGACTTCCCCCCGGATGGCTGGCAGGTCTTCAACCTGGGCGGCGATTGCGTCTGGGAAAGCAGCCGAGACCACCGGTCGCCCGAACACCACGGGTGGCGATGGCTTTGCCGCCATTGCCGACTCCGACTGGTGTGGTAGCGGTACGACGATGAACACCGAGCTGTGGAGCCCCTCCTTCAGCCTGGACGGCTGCACGGAGGCTGCCCTCAGCTACCGCTACGACTACAACGCTTCAGTAATGCCGAGTCTGGCACCGCCGATATCTCGACCGATGGTGGCTCGACCTGGACGAACCTCATCACCTACAACGGTGACCATCGTGGTCCTGCGCAGGAAATCGTCGATCTTTCCGCCTACCTCGGCGAGAGCGACGTGATGATCCGCTTCGGCTACTACAACGCCGCCTGGGATTGGTGGTTCGAGGTGGACGATGTGGTGGTCGAGTGTGTCACCGGCGGTGGCGGCGAGCCCGACATCGCGGTTTCGCCGGACGCCCTGGATCAGACCCAGTCCCCGAACCAGATCACCGAGGACACGCTGACCATCGCCAACGTGGGCGACGCGCCCCTGGTCTGGGCCATTGGTGAGGAGCCGTTGGGTGGCCTCTCGCCGCGCGCGCCTGAGGCGCTCGGTGCTACCACCGGTGCTGCCACCGAGGACGTGGGGGCGGCGGTTCCCGTCGTGCCGATGGCCCCGAGCGGCAAGACTGAGCGGTTCGTGCCGCAGGATGTGCTCTACGAGAATGGTCCGCTGGTTACCTGCGCGGGCTGTGGCGCGAGTGGCGCGGACGCGAGCGAGGTACAGACCTCCCTGGGTCTAAGCACCTATGGCTTCGGCCACGCTGTCTCGTCGGGTTTCCGCGTAGCGGACGACTTTACCGTGGACAGCCCGGATGGCTGGCAGGTGGAGACCTTCACCTTCTATGCCTACCAGACCGGCTCCACCACGACCTCTACCTTTACCGACGTTAACTACCGCATCTGGGACGGCCCGCCGAGCGATCCGGCCAGCATGGTGCTCTTTGGTGACACGACGACCAACCGGCTGATCAACAGCGCGTGGTCGGGTATCTACCGCACCCTCGACACCACGCTGACCAACACCGATCGGCCCATCATGGCGAACACGGTCAGCGCGGGGGTCTTCCTGCCCGCCGGTACCTACTGGCTCGACTGGCAGAGCGCCGGTACCCTGGGCTCCGGCCCGTGGGCCCCGCCGGTCAGCATCGAGGGCCAGACCACCACTGGCAACGCCCTGCAGTATGACGGTGCCGGTTGGAACCCCCTCATCGACACTGGCGCGAACGCCCAGCAGGACCTGCCCTTCATCGTTGAGGGCACTGTGGCGGGCGGCGGCGGCGGCGGCGACTGCTCCATGCTCCAGGATGTGCCGTGGCTGGAAGAGGTGCCGAACAATGGCACCACTGCCGGTGGCGAGTCGGATGATGTAACCGTCATCTACAACTCCAACGGCCTGTCCGAGGGCACCTACGAGGCCAACCTGTGCGTGCTCAGCAACGATGCGGACGAGCCGGTCGTGATTGTCCCTGTCATGCTGACGGTTCAGGGGCAAGCTGAAGGCCCCGCGATCGACCTCGAGAAGACGGTCGGTCTGGACGACACCTGCGCGACCGGCGACACGATAACCGCCGAGCCCGGCCAGCAGGTCACCTACTGCTACACCGTGACCAACACCGGCGAGGTGACCTTCACCGCGCACGACCTGGAAGACAGTGAGTTGGGCACCCTGCTCGACAACTTCATCCTCGAATTGGCCCCGGGCGACAGCGTTGCCATCACGGAAACTACCCGCATCTACGAAGACACCACCAACATCGCGACCTGGACGGCTTACAGCTCGCTCGGTGGCTACGCCGTGGATGACACGATCGCCTACGACTTCCAGGACATTTCTGGCTCCGGCCAGTCGGTCACCCTGGCTGATGATGAGGTCAGCGGGGCGCTTGCGCTTGGCTTCGGCTTCGACTTCTACAACAGCAGCTACAGTGACGTGTATATTAGCTCCAACGGCTTTATCACGTTCCTGCCAGGCCAGTCCAACGGCTGCTGCACTGGTCAGGTTATCCCCGATCCCTTCGATCCCAACGGCATCGTCGCGGCGTGGTGGGAAGACCTGAACCCGAGCGCGGGCGGCGCGATCTACTTCGACGTGCTCGGTACCTCGCCCAACCAGGTAGCTATCGTCCAGTTCTCGGACGTCCCGCACTTTGGCGGTAGCAACAACGTTACCTTCCAAATCAAGCTGTACGAGGCGGATGGGGTCATCGAGGTCCACTACGAGGCGGCCCCGTCGGATGGCGGCACGCACGCGGCGGGCGTCGAGAACCAGAATGGTACCGAAGGGGTGCAGTACTACCTAGGCAACAGCGGTCTTAACACCCCGATCGCCGTGCGCTACACCCCGGACGTTGCCGAATCGGCGTCGGACGTAGACTCGGCCACCGTCATGGTCGAAGGGCCGGACATCGAAGTCGCGCCGAGCAACCTGAGCGTGAGCTTGGGCACCGACGATCAGACGACGGAAAGCCTGATCATCGCCAACATGGGCAACGAGCCGCTCGTCTGGAACATCGACGAGGCCCTGGGCGGTACCCGCCCGCTGGAGTCCGTCACGGTTCAGCCGATGGGTGACCCGGCAGCGTCCTCCGCTGGCCCGGCTCCCATTCCCGCCAAGCCCTCCGCAGGCGGGCCGCGCGTCAACCGCAGTGTTGGCGGTGGGGCCCCCGTGTTCGGTATGGAGTACTTCAACGCGGCTATGGTCTCCTTCACGACCGATGCGCCCGAGAACCTGAACTTCATCGCCGGCAACACGCGGCAGTTCTTCGCGGGCGACTTTGTCAACGGCGACTTCAGCACCCTCTACGAGTTGGACTACGACACCAACCAGCTGTACGCGGTGGACACCACGAGCGGCGCGCAAACGCTGATCGGCTCGTCCGCCCCGCAGGGTGGTGAGACATGGTCCGGCGCGGCGGGCGCGCCCTCGGGCACCTTCTACGGTGCCGCCACCAGCTGTGCCGGCTCCTCCTCCATCTACACGATTGACCTGGCCACCGGCCAGGCCACCCGCATCGGTAGCGTACCGGACGCGGGCTGTCTGATCGAGATCGCCGTCAACGCGGCGGGCGACATGTACGGCTGGGACATCGTCACCGACTCCCTGATGCAGCATTGACCCGGACACCGGCGCCAGCACCGTTATCGGCTCGCTCGGCTTCGACGCCAACTTCGCTCAGGGTGGCGACTTTGACGAGGAGACCAACACCCTCTACCTCTTCGCCTTCAACAACGGTGCCTTCCAGGGCGAGCTTCGTGTCGCCAACCTGGCCACCGGTAACACCACCCTTGTGGGCCTCCTCGGTGATGGTCTGGCCGAGGTGGACGGTGCGCGGCATCGCCACGGGTGGCGGTGGCTGCCAGGACATCGCCGATGTACCGTGGCTGGAAGCCGCGCCGGAAAGTGGCACGACCCCAGGCGGTGACGCCGACGAGGTTACAGTCGCCTTCGACTCGACCGGCCTGACCCCGGGCACCTACCGCGCCTTCCTCTGCGTCAACAGCAACGACTTCGACCAGCCGTTGGTCACCGTTCCTGTGACGATGGAGGTCGAGGGTGAGGGTGGCGATCCCGATATCACGGTCCAGCCAGACGAGTTGGACTCAGACCCAACCGCCCAACAGCGTGACGACTGACGAACTGCTGATCGGTAACGTCGGTACCGGCCCGCTGATGTGGAACATCCAGGAAGAGCAGCCGGTCCACGTCCTCGGCGGCGACCCCGTCCAGGATGGCGGCTTCGAGGCTGGCTCGCCCAATCCGTTCTGGGACGAGTTCTCCACCAACTTCGGCACCCCGCTCTGCACTGTCGACCTGTGTGGCAGCGGTGGCGGCAGCGGCCCGCACTCGGGCCAGTGGTGGGCATGGTTCGGCGGCATCGACGCCTACGAGGAAGGTCTTGTCTCGCAAGACGTGACCATCCCGGCTAGCGCGTCGGCCTCGCTCAACTTCTGGCTGGAAATCCCGTCGGCCAGCGGCACGGGCCAGGATTACATGGACGTGATGATTGACGGCGACGTGATCCTCACCTTCACGGACCTGGATGCCAGCAACTACGTCCCGTACCGCGAGGTGATCGTCGACATCAGTGCCTACGCCGATGGCGGCACGCACACGCTGAGCTTCCACTCCGAGATCTTCGGCGGTGGTACCACCAACTTCTTCGTGGACGACGTCTCGATCACGGCAGAACCGGGTGGCGGCGGTGAGTGCACGCAGCCGACCGACGTACCCTGGCTCAACGTGGCCCCGGATTCGGGCACCACGCAGCCGGGCGAGGTTGACAGTGTCACGGTCACCTACAACTCGAATGGCCTTGGCACAGGCATGTACACCGCGCTCCTCTGCATCTCGAGCAACGACCCGGATGAAGAGGTGGTCGGCGTGCCGGTCACCCTCACGGTGGAGTCGGCCACTGCGGTAACGGTGGACAACGTAACGGCGCAGCCGCGCGGCTTCGGCCTCGGCATGGTGCTGGCACTTGCGGGTGTCGGTCTCGTGCTCGGTGCGGGGATCGTCCGCCGCTACCGCCGCCAGTAGTCCCCTCCCCGCTGCCTAGCAGCCCCCGCCCCTGACGGTTAGGGGCGGGGTTCCCCACAACCGATCCATGGGCGCTGTCATCCCCGGCAGCGCCCATGTTCTTTGTCCTCGGTGCGCTGCAACAAAAAAGCGCCCCTCTTGCGAGGGGCGCTCGGATTACAGAAATGCTAGAGCGAAGGGTTAGTCACCGTCTACTTTGTCGGCTGCATCGCCGACCTCATCCATGACCTCGCCAAGACCCTGCTGGGCCTTGCCAGCCCATTCCTTGGCCGTGCCCGCTGCCTGATCGCTCACGTCGTCCGTGGCATCGCCCCAAGCTGCCTGGGCCTTGCCCTCCATCTCGCGCATCTTGCCGTCGGCCTTCATCTTGTCGTCTTCGTGATCATCATGGTGTGACATAGTGCTCTCCCTTAATGAGATTGGACGTCATTGTCACTTTTGGTAGAAGCAAGCAGCGTGCCACTTAACTCCGTTGCTCGTGTAGCGGGGCGCGCGTATCTTCCTCTCCCCCATCTCCCACCCCACAGGCAGGCCAGAGGCCCGCGACCCCAGAGGGTTTGCTCCTGCACCCTTCTCCCACCCCACAGGCGGGCCAGAGGCCCGCGACCCCAGAGGTTTCTACGGGTTCCTCTTACAACAGCTCGTCCAGCGCTTCCAGCAATATCGTGTTTTCCTCGACCGTGTTGTAGAAGTAGGTGGAATAGCGGATCGCGCCGGGGCGATGGTCCACGATGATGCCGCGCGCCTTGAGCGCGTCGGTGACAGCGGCGGGGTCGTCCACGTTGAGCAGCACGATGGCGGCACGCTCGTCCGGCGCAAGCTCCGCGCCGCGAATCTGCCAGCCGCGCTCCTTCGCCCGTGTCACAAAGTCTTCGACGAGCGCACTGGTTCGCTCGCGGATGCGCTGCGGCCCAACCTCGTTGATGATCTGGAGCCCAGCCCGCCCCGCAAACACCGATGCCAGCGGGGGGGTCCCGCTCTCGAAGCGGCGCGCGTCCTGCGCGTACTCGAAGCGCGCCGCGTCAAAGGCGAACTGATGCTGGTTCGCGAACCAGCCGGTCGTCAGCGGCTCTAGCTGCGGGATCAACCCTTCCCGCACGTACAGATAGACGATGCCCGGCCCGCCGAGCAGCCACTTCAGCCCGCCGGTCATGAGCACGTCCACGTCCATCGCCTTCACGTCGGTCGGCAATTGGCCGGTCCCCTGATACGCGTCGATGATGCTCAGCGCGCCCCTGGCATGCGCCAGGTCGGACAGGGCGCGCACATCCTGGATCGCGCCGGTCGTGAAAAACACATGCGCGGTGACGAGCGCGGCTACCTTGTCGTTGAGCGCAGCCTCCCACCGATCGAGCGGCACCGTCACCCCCTGGCTCGGCACGCTTCGGGTGAGCACCCCCTCGCGCGCCCACGCGTTCCACAGGTAGTGCACCGTGGGGAAATCCAGATCGCTCGTCACCACCTCGGGCGCGCTCGCCGAAGCGCGGCATCAGCCCCGACGCTAGGCTGGCGAGCGCCGCGCTCACGCTGGGCAGCAGCGCCACCTCGTGCTCGCCCGCGTTGATCAGCCGCGCGAACTCGCGCCGCGTGTCGGCGAGCGCTCCCATCCAGCGTTGGTACCACGCCGACGCGCCCCACTCTTCCCACTCGTCCAAAAAACCGTTCACCGCCCCTCGCGTCCGCGTGCTCAGTGCGCCAAGCGAGCAGGAGTTCAGGTACACTTTCTTCGACAGGATCGGAAACTCGTCGCGGTAGGCCAGCAGATCCTCGTGCGGTATCGTCATTGATCGTCTCCTTTTTCATAGCGGGCTTTGCAGGGTTTCACCCAACTATACGGTTCGACTTCTGGCAGGACAAATGTGGGTGCGGGGTTGCAGGTTTGCAGATTACAGATTGCAGGTTTGCAGATTACGGATTACAGACAGGTAATCGTTCAGGCGCTGCCTGTCCTGACCGAGCTAGCCGTCATCCGTCCGCGCAGGCGGACGCGGGTGCCCTCTGGGCTCGTAGGCCCCTCAGCCCCGACTTCCAGTCGGCGGGAACGCGCCGCCCCCGAACGGTTACACAGTACAGAGTGTTCCCACGGTTCCAGGGCGACGGGGCAACCGCAAGGGTTGCCGCTACACCTTGAACCTTGCATTGCAATCGCCAATGTTGGACCCCGGAGCTCGGACTTTGGACTTTGGATAATTTCCCGTTTCCCCTTACGATAAACGAGAACCATACGACACAACAGACAGGACACAGGTTATGCCTTTGATTGGTGCCCATTGCTCGGTAGCGGGGGGGCTGTGGACCGCCTTTGATCGCGGCGAGCAGATCAAGTGTGAGGCGATCCAGGTTTTTACCAAGTCGAACCGCCGCTGGAGCGCCTCCACGCTGGAGCCCGCTGAGATCGCCAGGTTTCGGCAGCGCGCTGCCGAAACGGGGCTGCCCGTTGTCGCCCACGCCAGCTACCTCATCAACCTCGCCTCGCCCAAGGATGATATTTGGCACAAATCGGTCAACGCGCTGATAGACGAGATGGACCGCTGCCGCGCGCTCGGCATTCCCTACCTCGTCCTTCACCCCGGCGCGCACACGGGCAGCGGCTACGAGGCGGGCATCGCGCGCGTTGCGGAGGCGATCAACCGCGAGCACGCGCATGGGGACACAACTACCATGCTCCTACTGGAAAACACGGCGGGGGCGGGCAGCACCCTCGGCGCGGAGATGTCACATTTCGAGCAGCTTCTGGCACAGTTGGAGCAGCCGGAGCGGCTCGGCATCTGCTTCGATACCTGCCACGCCATCGGCGCGGGCTGGGATATCATCTCCGAGGAAGGGTATCGCGAGGTGATGGATGAGTTCGACCGGCGCATCGGGCTGGAGCGTATCCGCTGCTTCCACCTGAACGACTCGCAGCACGACCTCGGCTCCAACCGCGACCGTCACACGCACATCGGGCGCGGCTTTGTCACCCTCGCCGCCTTTCGCAACGTGCTCAATGACCCGCGCTTTGCGGGCACCCCCATGCTGCTCGAAACCCCCAAAGACGACGACATGGCGCAGGACGTCGTCAACATGAAGGTGCTGCGCGGCCTGCTCGATGGCGCAGCCTCCCTCGTCACGGAGGCGGAGTTGGATGCGCTGTGGGAGGGGGTGGACGCGTTGGAGGGCAAAGAGGAGTAGGGCACTGACCAGGAACGCATGGGGTGGACTCATTTTGGGAGTTTCCGTGGGGGGAACAGCCGCGTTTTGGGGCGCGGCCCTGGGCCTGCGAGCCGGACGAGGCGCAGCGCTTTTTAAACGTGCCCCTGCTCTGGCCGCAGGTGGAGGCGCTGCCGGAGGGTATGAGCATCAGCGCCCTCACCGTTCGCCCTGAAAGCGAGCAGAGTTGGTCGAGCGCGCGCCTCGTGCTGGCGGGCGGCGGGCGGCGGCTGCGCTTGAAGCAGTATTTTTACGATTGGTGGCGTCCCACCGAATTGACCGTAGGGCTGCGCCGCGCGCTGGGCTTTTACCGCGCGGGGGAGCACGTTGTCGCCTGGGGCCGCGACCGGCGCGGTCGCGCTGCCGCGTGCATGGGCTGGGGGCGCAGCACCGTCGAGCTGCGCATCGAGCAGGGCACCTTTGTGGAGTTGGAGCTTCGCCACCTGCTGGCGCACCTTCGCCCGGCCCTTCCCGACGCCCTGCCGATGCTGGCCGCCCCGGCCTTTCACGAGATTTCCTACCACGCGCGGCGCGGCCACGGCCCGCGCCAGTTGGACGAACTCGCGGCGGCGGATTGGACGGAGCGGCTCGACTTTGTGGCAAAGCAGCAGACAGGGCACAGCCCCGTGCTCCTCCCCAAGCCGATGCCCGCAGGCTGGCGCTTGGATGCCGCCGCGCTCTGGCCCGCGCCCCCCCCGCACGAGACGCAGTGGCTGCTGCGGGACGCGCAGGGGCAGAGCGTCCTGTACGCGCGCGCGCGCCCCACCGCCGACGCACAACCGCTAAAACTGCCCGCCACCTATCGCCCGGAAGAAGGGTGGCGCACCCGCCAGACCCTACTCCGCCGCCGCCGCGCCACCCTCGCCAGCCAGCACCCCGACCTGGGCGGGTGGAGCGCCGCCTGGGCAGAAAGCGGCCACCGCTACCAACTCTTCGTCCGTGCGGGCACCCTCAGCGGCGAGCGCGCCTTCCGCGATCTGGTGGAACGATTGGAGATTAGAGATTAGAGATTGGAGATTGGAGATTGGAGATTGGAGATTGGAGATTGGAGATTGGAGATTACAGATTGGAGATTACAGAGATTGCAGATTTAACGACAATTTCTAAAGTGTACCCTCAGCTGGGGATTGCAAATTGCAGATTAACGACAATTTCTAAAGTGTACCTTCAACCATAACGTATCCTACTTAAATGTCTATAATCCGTAATCTGTCAATCTGCCAATCTCCAATCTCCAATCTCCAATCTCCAATCCCAAAGGAGGCAACCGCCATGCAAGGATTTATTGCGACGGAAATAGAAGTGGTGCTGCTTCTGATTGTCGTCTCGCTGGTGGCGGTGGTGGCCCGCTACTCCCGCCTTCCCTACACCGTCGCGCTCGTCATCGTGGGCATCGTGCTAACCGTGCAGACGATGTTGCAGAGCATCGAGCTAACGCCGGACCTGGTGCTGGCCCTCTTTCTGCCCCCCTTCGTCTTTGAGGCGGCCTTCCACCTGCAATTCCGCGATCTGCGGGACGATCTAGGCCCCATCCTGGCACTGGCCGTACCGGGCGTCGTGCTGAGCACCGCCCTGGTGGGCGGCCTGCTGTACGTGCTGGATGTGCTGCCCCTGCCGCTCGCGTTGCTGTTCGGCGCGCTCATCTCCGCGACCGACCCCGTTTCCGTGGTCGCCACCTTCAAAAGTGTGGGAGCCCCGCGCCGACTGAGCACCTTGGTCGAGGGGGAGAGCCTCTTCAACGATGGGACCGCCATCGTCCTTTTCCACATCGCCCTGGGACTGGCGCTGGTGGGCCACATCTCCCCGGTCGAGGGGATCACCGATTTTCTGATCGAGTCGGTCGGCGGTCTGGCGGTGGGCTTCATCATTGGCTACCTCATCGCCTTCTTCATCGCGCGCATCGACGACTACCTGATCGAGATCACCCTGACCACCGTGCTCGCCTACGGCAGCTACCTCTTCGCGCAGGAAATCCTCCATGTCAGCGGGGTGCTCGCCGTGGTGATGGCGGGGCTGATCAGCGGCAACGTGGGGGTGCGCGGGATGTCCCCCACCACACGCATCGTGCTCACCAACTTTTGGGAGTATGTAGCCTTTCTGGCGAACTCCTTCGTCTTTCTGCTCATCGGGCTCAGCATCCAGTTGGACCAACTGCTGCGCTACCTGCCAGCGGTGCTGGCCTCCATCGCCGTGGTGCTGGTGGCGCGCGTGCTCACCGTGTACGTGCTCGGTGCGCTGGTCAAGCGCTTCAAGCGCGACCTGCCCGCCTCCTACTTTCACGTGATGATCTGGGGTGGCCTACGCGGGGCGGTCAGCCTGGCACTGGCGCTCAGCCTGCCCTTCGCGCTTGGCGTGGCCGAGCGCAGCCAACTGCTGGCGATGAGCTTCGGCGTCGTCACCTTCTCGCTGCTCGTCCAGGCCATCACGATTCCGGCGCTGCTGCGCAAGCTGGGTCTGGCCGAGGGCAAGCCCTTCTCCGCAGGATATGAGCACCTTCAGGGGGAGCTTCTCGCGATCCGCGCGGCGCGGCACCGCCTGGACGAGCTGTATCGGGAGGGCGCGCTGGTTCCCAACGCGTGGCGCACCGTCGAGGCGGAGTTGGAGGAGCGCGAGCAGGGTGTGGTAAAGGAAATTGACGCCCTGCTTGCCACCCATCCTGATCTGGCAAACACGCTCGTCACCCTGGCCCGCCGCGAGGCACTGCGCGCCCAGCGTGCCGCGCTCAGCGCCCTCGCGGGCGAGGGGCTGCTGAGCCAGGAGGTGATCAACCAGCTACAGGCAGAGGTGGACGAGGCACTCCTGAGCACGCACGATACGCCGCCCCAGGTCGAGGTCAATTCTGATTTATCCATCAGCATGGGGCGTGAGGACGCATGATCCGCCACCCCTGGGTCGAGGTGAGCCCCGACTCCCACTTTTCCCTGCAAAACCTGCCCTACGGAATCTTTAGCACCCCCACCCACGCCCCACGGGTGGGCGTAGCCATCGGGGAGTGGGTGCTGGACCTGGCGCTGCTGGAAGAAGCAGGGCTCTTTGACGCGCCCGCCCTGCGGGGCCACTCTCTCTTCTCCCAGCCCACCCTGAACCTTTTCATGGAACAGGGCCAGCCCGCGTGGCAGGCGGCGCGCGCCACGCTCCAGTCGCTGCTCGACGCGGACAATCCCACCCTGCGCGACGACCCCGCGCTGCGCGAGCGGGCGCTCGTCCCGAGGGCAAGCGCGACGATGCACCTGCCCGCCGCCATCGGCGACTACACCGACTTTTACTCGTCGCGCGAGCACGCGACGAATGTCGGCAGCATGTTCCGCGACAAAAACAACGCGCTCCTCCCCAACTGGCTGCACCTGCCGGTCGCCTACCACGGGCGGGCAAGCTCCATCGTCGTGAGCGGCACGGACATCCGCCGCCCCTACGGGCAGAGCAAGCGCGACGAGGCCCCCGCGCCGGATTTCGCGCCGAGCCGCGCCATGGATTTTGAGCTGGAAATGGGCTTCTTTATCGGCCCCGGCAACCCGCTCGGCGAGCCGATCCTCGCGCGGGACGCCGAGGCGCATATCTTTGGCATGGTGCTCGTCAACGACTGGAGCGCACGCGACATCCAGACGTGGGAGTACCAGCCGCTCGGCCCCTTTCTGGCGAAGAACCTTGCCACCTCCATCTCGCCCTGGGTGGTGCCGATGGCCGCACTGGAGCCCTTTCGCCTGCCGAGCCCCGCCCAGGAGCCGGAGCCGCTCCCCTACCTTCAGGGCGCGGCGCGCAGCGCCTACGATATTCACCTGGAGGTGCTGCTCCAAAGCGAGGCGATGGCCGAGCCGGTGCGGATTGCGCGCTCCAACTTTCGCCACCTGTACTGGACGATGTGCCAGCAGCTGGCGCACCACACGATCACCGGCTGCAACCTGCGTCCGGGCGACCTGCTCGCCTCTGGCACCATCAGCGGCCCCACCCCCGACTCCTACGGCTCGCTGCTGGAACTCACATGGCGCGGGAGCCAGCCGCTCCGGCTCCCCTCGGGCGAGACGCGCGCCTTCCTCCACGACGGCGACCGCGTCACCCTCACCGGCTGGTGCCAGGGCGACGGCTTCCGCGTCGGCTTCGGCGAGGTAACCGGCACCCTCCTCCCCGCCCGCAACCCGCTCTAGAAGGCGGAATGCGGAATGCGGAATGAACGGCAACGCAGAATGCGGAATGCGGAATGCGGAATGCGGAATGAACGGCAATCTCCAACTCCCCATTTAGAGCATCCAAATATCCAATACCAATACCCAATACCCAATATCTAATATCCAATACCCAATATCCAACATCCCAATCTGTCGCTGGGTTGTGATATGCTGTGCTGACTTGTTCCCCGAAAACCAGATGCGTTTTCACCGCTTTTCCTCCTCTTCCCGAAGGAACGCTCATGGCACCAAGAAGTGAGTTCCGTGTTCAAGATGCCTACCCGTATGACCAGCGTAGCCCCGCGCGCTGGATTTTTTCGCACGCGTGGCGCTACAAAGGGTTCGTGCTGGGCGGGATGCTGCTCTACCTCATCGCCCATGCCAGCTACTCGGGGGCGCGCGTGGTGGTCGGGCAGGCTGCCGAGGTGTTGATGGCGTCCTCGCAGAACGGGGCGCTGCTGCGCGCCGGCCTCTCGATTCTGGGTCTCCTTTTCCTGGATGGGCTGGCGGTCCTCCTCGCTTCCTACTCCTTCGAGGTCATCGGCAACCGCGTGGCCCGCGACGCGCGCGAGGAGCTATACGCCAGCCTGCTCGGCAAGAGCCAGACCTTCCACGACCGCCAGCGCGTCGGCGACATCATGGCCCGCGCCACCGACGACGTGCAGCAGCTAAGCGCCATGATCATCCCGGGCGTGAGCCTGACCTTCGACTCGATGCTCGGCCTGGTGGTCCCGCTCATCTACATCGCCTTCATCAACCCGACCATGCTGCTGGTCCCCCTGATCTTTGTGGCGTGCTACTTTATCGCCCTGCGGGACTACATGCGCCAGCTGCAGCCGGTCTCGCAGCAAGCAGCGCATGCAGTTTGGGGTGATGAACGCCGGCCTGGAAGAGACCATCTCCGGCATCGAGGTCGTCAAGGCCAGCGCGCAGGAAGCATTCGAGCGCTGCAAGTTTCGCAGCAACGCGCGCCTGTTCCGTGACCATTTCGTGCAACAGGGCCAGATCGAGGCGCGCTACCTGCCGCTGCTGCTCTACGGGATCGCCCTTGGCTTGCACCTTCCTGCACGCGATGCTGCTGTACCAGCGCGGGCACCCTCTCGATCGCCGACATCATCAGCGATCATGGGGCTGATGGCGGTGCTGCGCTTCCCGACCTTTATCTCGATCTTCACCTTCTCGCTGGTGCAGCTCGGGCTGGCGAGCGCCGAGCGCATCCTCGACCTCATCCAGCGAGGAGACGGAGCTCGACGAGAACACGCGCCGGCCACAGCGCGCCCATCCGGGGCGAGATTCGTCTTCGAGAACGTGTCCTTTCGGCTACGATGGACGAAGCCGATCGCTGCAGAACATCTCCTTCCGCATCCAGCCCGGCGCAGACCGTCGCCATCGTCGGGCAGACCGGCTCCGGCAAGAGCACCCTGACGCAGCTGGTCAACCGCACCTACGACGCGACCGCAGGGGCGCATCCTGATCGACGGGGTGGACGTGCGCGACTGGAATCTGGAGGCCCTGCGCTCGCAGATCGGCAAGATCGAGCAGGACGTCTTCCTGTTCTCGCGCTCGATCGCCGAGAACATCGCCTTTGGCGCGCCCAGACGCCACCCAGGCGCAGATCGAGCAGGCGGCGCGCGACGCGCAGGCGCACGACTTCATCGAGCCACTTCCCAAACGGGTACGACACAGTCGTCGGCGAGCGCGGCGTGACCCTCTCGGGCGGGCAGCGGCAGCGCCTCGCGCTGGCCCGCGCCTTTCTGAGCGACCCGCGCATCCTGATCCTGGACGACTCGACCAGCGCCATCGACAGCGCCACCGAGGACGAGATCCAGAAGGCCATGCGCCGCGCGCAGCAGGGCCGCACCACCCTGCTCATCACCCACCGGCTGTCGCAGATTCGCTGGGCCGACCACATCCTCGTCCTGGACGCAGGGCGAGCTCGTCGCCTCCGGCACCCACGAGGAGCTGCTGCCGCCGTCGCCCCACTACCGGCGCATCTTCGCCCGCTACGACATCGCCCTGCCCAGCCCGCTGTAGAGATTAGATAGTAGAGATTAGATATTGAACGCCGATTCGACATTGCTAAGCATGGCGTTATCCGTGATCTGTATACGCGACCTGTATCCATAATCTCCAATCTCTAATACCGAATAACCGATAACCAATAACCTCCCAAAAGAACCACCCCATGGGCTTTATCATGGATGGGCTGGATGCCGAGACGTACGATCGCCACTACAACGACCGCGCGTTGGTCAGGCGCATCGTCGGCTACTTCGCCGCCCACAAGCAGCGCATGATCGTGGTGGCGCTGATCATCGTCCTAAGCTCGCTGCTACAAACCGCGCTGCCCATCTTCATTTCCCGCGCCCTCGACCTGCTCCAGGTGGGCGCGACAACGCGACAAATCGTGCTGGTCGGTGCCCTCATCACCGGCATTGCCTGCTTCACCTATGCGTTCAACTTCGTCCGCCGCACGCTGACCGTCCGCGCCGTCGGCGACGTGGTGCTCACGCTGCGCGAGGACGCCTTTGACGCGGTGCTGGAGCGCGACCTGTCGTTCTACGACAGCTACGCGTCGGGCAAGATCGTCAGCCGCGTCTCCTCCGACACCCAAGCCTTCTCGCAGGTCGTCACGCTGACGATGGATCTGCTGGGCCAACTGCTGCTCATCGGCTTTCTGGTCGGCTACCTGTTCACCGTGAACGGCACCCTGACCCTGATCCGATCGTGCTGACGCCGCTCATCGTCGGCGTGGCGCTGGCCTTTCGCCGCCTTGCGCGCAACACCATCACGCAGTCGCGCCGCATCAACGCGGAGGTCAGCTCGCTGATCCAGGAAACGGTCAGCGGCATCAGCGTGGCGAAGACGTTCCGGCAGGAACAGACGATCTACGAGCAGTTCCTCCGTGTCAACAAGCAATCGTACGGGATCAACCTGCGCACCGGCTACGTCTTCAGCGCGATCTTTCCGATGCTGAACATCCTGGCGGGCATCGGCACCGCGGCGCTCGTCTACTTCGGGGGGGTGCGCGTCCTGGGCAGGCACGCTCAGCGCCGGCGACTGGTACCTTTTCATCCAGGGGATCGGCCTCTTCTGGTTCCCGCTAACGAGCATCGCCTCGTTCTGGAGCCAGTTTCAGATCGGCCTGGCGGCGGGCGAGCGCGTCTTCGCGCTGATCGACGCCGAGCCGAAGGTGGTCCAGATGGACGACGTGAAGCTGCCGCACGTCAAGGGCGAGATCCGCTTCGAGAACGTCGACTTCGCCTACAACGCGGACGAGCCGGTGCTGGACAACTTCTCGCTGCACATTCCGGCCGGGCAGACGGTGGCGCTGGTCGGCCACACCGGTTCGGGCAAGTCGAGCATCGGCAAGCTGATGGCTCGCTTCTACGAGTTTCAGGGCGGCCGGCTTCCCATCGACGGGCACGACATCCGCACGCTCGACCTGCCCGACTACCGCGCGAAGCTCGGCATGGTCACGCAGACGCCCTTCCTGTTCGATGGCAGCGTGGCCGACAACATCCGCTACGGCCAGCGCGACGCGACCGACGACGAGGTGCGCGCGCGTCGCCCGCACGGTGGGCGGCGGCGACTGGATCGCAGCCTGCCGAACGGCCTGGAGACGCAGGTGGGCGAGCGCGGTAGCAGCCTCTCGATGGGTCAGCGGCAGCTGGTCGCGCTGGCGCGCGTGCTGCTCCAGGACCCGGCCATCTTCATCCTGGACGAGGCGACCGCCAGCATCGACCCGCTGACCGAGACGCTGATCCAGGAGGGGCTGGAGGTGCTGATGGAGGATCGCACCACCATCGTCATCGCGCACCGCCTCTCCACCGTGCGCCACGCCGACCGCATCATCGTGCTGCGCAAGGGCCAAATCATCGAGGAGGGCACCCACGACGCGCTGCTGGCCCGGGCGGCCACTACGCCGAGCTGTACAACACCTACTTCCGCCACCAAAGCCTGGAGTACATCGAGCACGCCCGCGAGTTGCTGCCGAGTTGACGAAACTCGCCGGTGGGAACTTTTGTAGGAACGCAAAGGAACGGGCGGAGAGCACTGGCCTCTCCGCCCGTTCCCACAAGTTTCCACGAGTGAAAATCACTCGTCCGTCACGCAGCCTTCCGACGCGCGATCTTCACGTTCTTGATGTACTTGTAGAGCGTGCCGCGCGTGGCCTTGTAGGCGGGGCTCTTCCAGGCGGCGCGGCGGCTTGGCCAGCTCCGCGTCGCTAGACGTCCACGTCGATCGTGCGGTTGTCGGCGTCGATCGTGATCGTGTCGCCGTCTTGCACCAGGGCGATCGGGCCGCCTTCCTGCGCCTCGGGCGTGACGTGGCCGACGATGAAGCCGTGCGAGCCGCCGGAGAAGCGGCCGTCGGTGATCAGGGCCACGTCCTGGCCCAGGCCGGCGCCCATGATCGCCGAGGTCGGCGTGAGCATCTCCGGCATGCCGGGGCCGCCCTTGGGGCCTTCGTAGCGGATGATGACCACGTCGCCCTTGGCGATCTCGCTTGCGCTCCAGCGCGTGCAGCATGTCCTCTTCGCGAGTCGAACACCTTGGCCGGTGCCGCTGAAGCGCTAGCCCTTCCTTGCCGGTGATCTTGGCCACCGCGCCGTCGGGCGCGAGGTTGCCGCGCAGGATCTGGATGTGGCCGGTCGCCTTGATCGGGTTCTCGAGCGGGTGGACGATCGTCCTGGCCCGCCGTTGAGGCCCGGCAGGTCGGCCAGGTTCTCGGCGATGCGTCTTGCCGGTGACGGTCAGGCAGCTGCCGTCGAGCAGCCCCTTTTCGAGCAGGTACTTCATCACGGCCGGCGTGCCGCCGACGTTGTGCAGGTCTTCCTGCACGTACTTGCCGCTCGGCTTCAGATCGGCGAGGAACGGCACGCGGTCGCTCACCGTCTGGAAGTCGTCGATCGTCAGCGGCACGTCGACCGCGCGGGCCATGGCGATCAGGTGCAGCACGGCGTTGGTCGAGCCGCCGAGCGCCATGATCGACGACCATCGCGTTCTCGAAGGCGGCGCGGGTCATGATGTCGCGCGGCTTGAGGTCGCGCTCCAGCAGAGTGCGGATCGCCGCGCCGGCCGCGAAGCACTCGTCGAGCTTTGCCGGGTCTTCGGCCGGGATCGACGAGCTGTAGGGCAGCGACATGCCCATCGCTTCGATGGCCGATGGCCATGGTGTTGGCGGTGTACATGCCGCCGCAGGCGCCGGCGCCGGGACAGGCTGTGGCGCACGATGTCGCTGCCGCTCTTCTTCGGTGATCGTGCCGGCGAGGTACTCGCCGTAGCACTGGAAGGCGGAGACGATGTCGAGCGTCTTCGCCGTCGCCAGTGCAGCCGGCGCGTGATCGTGCCGCCGTAGACCATCAGCGCCGGGCGGTTCAGCCGGCCCATCGCCATCAGGCAGCCGGGCATGTTCTTGTCGCAGCCGGGGAGGGCGATGCAGCGCGTCGTACCACTGCGCGCCCATCACGGTCTCGATCGAGTCGGCGATCAGGTCGCGCGACTGGAGCGAGTAGCTCATGCCCTCGGTGCCCATCGAGATGCCGTCGCTGACGCCGATGGTGTTGAACCGCATGCCGACCAGCCCGGCCGCGACCACGCCTTCCTTCACCTTGGCG
The DNA here is from genome assembly GCA_963845765.1 of uncultured Chloroflexia bacterium. GTDB lineage: Bacteria > Chloroflexota > Anaerolineae > Ardenticatenales > Ardenticatenaceae > CAWJTI01. Next base: position 26,070 of record CAWJTI010000007.1, on the reverse strand, counting down.
GCGAGGTCGTTCAGGTGCATGTTGCAGGTGTTGCCCTCGTACCACACGCTGGCGATGCCGACCTGGGCCTTGTTCATGTCGGCCTCGGTCAGGCCGGTGCCGTAGAGCATCGCCTGCGAGGCCCCCTGCGCGGCTGGGCTGCGTGATGCGGGAGCTGTAGCGGTTCAGCTGCGGTTGTGTTGTCGTTGGTTGTGACATGGCTCTCTTCCTCATCCCCCACGGCGCGCGGCCAGGCGCGCCCGTTGTCGAAAATCGTGTTTGGCAACAAAAATCGGCCAATAGTGAGCGAGAACGCCGCCCACGTCAACCTGTCGCTGCGACGCGCGGTCAGCGCGCCGCGCGCCGCCCCGCTCGCGCAATCCAGCGCGCGAGCCCGTCCGGGGCTTCCCCGTTGTGCCCCTCCAGCACAAAAGTAAGCTCCCGCGCGCGCGGGGAGCGCGCATAGGGGAAAAGCAGCACGTCGCGCCCGCGCTTGATCGCCTCGTTGTTGATGAGCCACGCCAGCCGCGCTAGCGAGCGCTGCCCCGCCTCGTCCCCCCGCACCCGAAACTTGACGTACCAGCTGCCGAGTTGGTACTGCGTCGGTCCCGGGTTTTCGTGCCCGCCGCAGCTTGTCAGCGTCTCGACCCCGTCCAGCGCGTTCAGCGCCCGCACCAGCGACACGACATTCAGGTCCATGAGCCAGACCAGCGGATCATCGGGCTGGCGCTCGCGCTCGCAAAAAAGAAAGCGCCGCGCCCTGTTCTCCCGCTGCGTGCTATCCACTTCTACCTTCGCTTTCCCGTTACCTTACAAATTCGTCCAAAACAGTTGACAACGCCCCCACTCAAGATGATATACTGAGAGAACGGAAAACAGAGAACAGAAAAGAGACTCGAAAAGCGTGCCAGGTGACGAAGTGCCGGACGGCAGGCCCTCACCCCGCCTCGCTTCGCTCCACCCCTCTCCCCACATGGGGAGAGGGGACGGGGGTGAGGGCCACCACCCTGCGCCTTTTAAAGTACTGATACTACGGCATCTATTTTCCACGCGAAGCGTCGTCCATTTTCCACGCGAAGCGTCTATTTTCTATTTTCCATTCTCCACCCAACCCTACCCCCGTTGCGACAGCCATGCAAATTGCCCGTGATGGAAGCCCTACGCCCACCGATGCGTCGTCTTCGCCCATCGCCCTCCCTCCCCCGACGTCTCGTCAGCTTGCCACCCACCGAGTAACAATTGCGTCCCGTGGTTGCGTTCATGTCGGGTACGGGTGCGCCGTACCCGCTCACCGATTCTGGCACAGGAGGCCACCATGTCTTTTTCGTTACGCGGCACCATTCGTGACGATGCCGGTCAGCCCGTCCCCTTTGCACCGCTCCGGCTGGTAGCGCCCAAAGCGCTGCTGGAAGGGGTGACGGGCGCGCGCCCGGCTGGCGCAGCGGGCAGCATCGCCTGGACGCGCCCGCTCAGCGGCTTCGCGAGCCACCGCTCCGCTTGCTTTGACACCTTTGTTCACCCCGACCTACCGGAGCTTACTTTCAACGATTTTAAAGAGCAGGTGCTGACCCACAACCCCGATCTGATCAGCGATGGGTACGGCTTTAAGCGCAACAAGCTATACCTGCTGCCCGAGCGAGCGCCGACCTCCATCGTGCTGTGGGATCGCCCTGTCAGCACCCTGTCGAGCCACCGCTGGGCCGCGTGGAGCAGCCACGTCGAGGGCAAGGTGGAGGGCATCAGTTGGGACGAGTTCAAGGAGGAGGTGGTCGAGCACAACCCAACGCTGGAGCAGAGCGGCCATATCTTCCAGGCGGGGCAAAGCTACCTAATGCCGCGCAGCGTGCCCCTCGGCAAAACGATTGCCTGGACGCGCCGCCTGAGCGGCTTCGCGGGGACGCGCTGGGAGTGCTGGGAAAGCCATCTGAAGGGGAAACTGCCAGGGCTGCTCTGGGACGACTTTGTGGAGGAGGTACTGGCGCGTAACCCGCAGCTGGTGGCGGATGAGCGGCGCTTCGAAAGCGAGAAAAGCTACCTGATCCCCGAAAGCGTCAGCGAGATTTCCCTCTTCGTGCTCCCTGCGATGAGCGACGAGCAGGGAAACTTTAAGCTGGATGGCCTACAAAAAGGGGGCAGCTACTCCCTCTCCGTCGAGGCGGCGGGCCACCCGACGTACCGCCGCCGCTTGCGCCTCAGCGGCGCGCGCAGCCACGACGTGCGCCTCGCCAAAAGCGCCGCGCAGAGCCTCCAGCAGGTGCGAGACAAAGAACCGACGCCGCCCCCCCCGGCTCCCGACAAAAGCAGGTTTGTACAGGCGCAGGGGGGGCGATTCGTCCTCCACGACAAACCGTTTCGCTTTGTCGGCGCGAACATCCGCGGGCTGATTCACTATGGCCAAGACGGCGACCTCAGGCACGAGGGCAAACAACGCAACGACATCATGAAGAGCAGCCACGTCGGGCACCGCGAGGATCAACTGAACGGGGCCGATCAGTTGGGGGCGCGCGTGATTCGCACCTTTATCGCCGATCGCTTCGCAACCCCCGCCGTGATCAAGCGGCGGCTCACCGACACGCTGGTGCTGGTCGAGAAGCACGACATGTACCTGATCTGCGTGCTGACCGACGTGCATGAGGACACCGGCCTCTTCCCGCCCGGCGACGAGAAATTTTACACGCAGGGCTCCAGCCCCGAAAAGCTGAACCTCCAGTGGTACCGCGAGGGGTACAAAGAAAATTACAAGGACTACGCCAAGGAGATCGTGAGCCACTTCAAGGCAAACCCCCGCATCCTCGCGTGGGAGATTGGCAACGAGTTGAAGGCGTGGGAGGGCAGCAACGAGCATCCCGCCTTCCGCGTGGATGATTTTATCCGCTTCACCAGCGACATGTCCACGCTGATCCGCGAGTGGGACCCCAACCACCTGATCGGTAGCGGCATCATCAACACCGGCAACCTTGGCGCGACCCCCGCGCAGCGCGAGCAAATCGCGCGGTTGCCCAACCTGGATTACCTGACCGCCCATGTCTACTACAACTCGGGCGGAGACGATGAGGTGAGGCGCGCGCCCCAGGAAGCCGATCTCGCCAAGAAGGTGGGCAAGCCCTTTATCGTGGAAGAGTTCGGGGTGGAGCATGGGGACCTGGTGGAGCAAACGCGCCACTGGCTGGAACAGTGGCTGCTGCACTACAAGGCGGACGGCGTGCTGCAATGGGGCTTCATGGCGATTGACGACATGGGCGACGGCGACAACCAGCGCGGCCTCGACCCCAAGGCGCGCGGGGCCGACACCTACCAAAAAACCGTAGCGACCTTCAAGCAGGCGCGCAGCAAGTATCTCGCGTAGAAAAGGAGCGAGTCATGAGCGACAAAGTGATTCTGGATATTCCGTGGGTCTCGCAGGAGGACGAAGTTACCGCCACGTATGCGCGCGGCGATTGCGGCCCCACCTGCATGACGATGATCCTGCATGCGCTCGGCAAAAAAGTGAACGTGGACGATGTGAGCCGCAACGCGTCACGTAGCGCCACGTCAAAGCGGTGGCGGGCTTTTCCTAACCACCGAGATGCACCTGACCGCTGTCGGGAAGCTGAAGCAGTTTGGGCTCGACCTCGCGTTCGCCTCATACAAAAATTCGGACCTGAACCAGATCAAGCAGGATTTGCGCGAGGGGCGACCCATCATCACGCTGGTGCAGTACCAGTATCTCCCTGAGAAGTTCAGCAGCACCTATAAGGAGGCCCACTGGGTGCTCCTGGTCGGGTACGAGGGCGACCAACTGATCTACCACGACCCTTATTACCCACCGGAGCGCCAGGGCGAGGGCGCGTACAAGCGCATTCGCCAGCCTGATTTCGACAACGTGTGGTGGCGCACGAAGGAAACCGGCAACACCGCCCGCATGGTGATGCGCCTGCGTGCCCCCAGCATCCCACTCGCGCCACCGCCCAAAACGCAGACGAGCTATCTTTCCTGGACGCGCCCGCTGACCGGCTTCAAAGGAACGCGCTGGGAAGTCTGGGAAAAGTTGCTCAAGGGCAAGCTTCAAGGGATGGACTGGGACAAGTTCGTGAGCGAGGTGCTGGCAAAAAACCCGTCGCTCGCCACGGACGGCAACGTCTTCCAGCCGGAAAAGCGCTACCGCCTGCCAGAAAACGTCATGAGCGCGAGCAAGGTGAGTTGGACGCGCGAGCTGAACGGCTTCAAGGGGACACGTTGGGAGTGCTGGGAAAAGTTCCTCAAGGGGAAGATAGAGGGGCTGGAGTGGAACGCATTTGTCGAGCAGGCTCTGGCAGAGAACCCGGAACTCGCCAAGGATGGCAACCTGTTTCAGGCGGAGAAGCGCTACCGACTCCCCGAAAATGTCGTGGTGCGCTGGAGCCGCCCGCTGAGCGGCTTCAAGGGCACGCGCTGGGAGTGCTGGGAGGCACATGTCAAGGGCAAGGTGAAGGGGATGCCCTGGGACGACTTTGTGAGCGAGGTGCTCCTCGCCAACCCCGCGCTCGCCGACGACGCCTTCCTCTTTGATCCAGCCAAGAGCTACCGTCTCCCCGAAAACATCGACGAGGGAGACATTTCCTTTGATCTGCCCATCGAGGAGGAAGACCCCCCCGTCCCCGTCGAGGAGGGAGGGGACACATGGGGTGGCGCGGATGTCCCACGGATCACGCGGCTGCCCGTGCCCTGGCTCTCGCAGGTGGGCGACGCGGCGAGCTACGCGCCCGCCGACGCGGGCACCGCGTGCGTGGCGATGCTGCTGCACGCGCTCATGGGCCGCCGCGTCACCGTGGACGAGGTGAGCGAGGCGACGGGGCTGCCGCCTGGCTTCGAGCGCGTCACCTTTAGCCAATTGCGCATCGCCGCCGCGCAATTTGGCATGGAGATGCGCTGGACCCAAGGGCTCGGCAGCGACGGGCTTGCCAACCAACTAGACGAGCGCCGACCGGTCCTCGTCTACGTGCCCTACCAGCTGCTGCCGGAGCGCCACGACCCCGCCCTGCGCGGCGGGCACTACCTGCTGCTGGTCGGCGACACGGGCGACCGCTGGCTCTTCCACGACCCCTACTGGCCGAGCGAGGCGGAGGGTGCCTACCGCGAGATCGACAAGGCAACCTTCGCGGCGCTCTGGGCGGCGACCGAGCAGGAGTTGGCCGACACCCCCTGCCAGGCACTCGTGCTGCGCGATGCCTCCGTGCCAGCCGAGCCGCCTGTGCCCCCCGCGCGGCTGGTGCGGCGCATCCGCTCGCGCATCCGCGCCGCGCTCGCCGATCTGGAAGAGGGAGAGACCGAGAGCGCCCACGGACGCCTCGCCCGCCTCGTCCACCCCATCGAGGGGAACCTTATCCTGCTGGAGCAGGCGCTGCAAGGCGGCCTTGCCTCGCTGGCGCGGCGCGTCGTGGAGCAGGCCATCGCCGAGATCGAGATGGGCGAAGCCGAGCGCGCCCGCGAGCGGCTGGCACAGCTGAACGCACCGCGCCAGGGCGCGCTCTACGGGCTGCGCCAGTTGGCGCAGGACCGCTGAAAACGGTTGGAGTCGCACTGCCTTTCGCGCCTTGTCTTGCGTCCGTCGGTTGTCCGTCATCGCCCTCGATAGCACCGGTCCAGCGTCAAAAACAAGTAGTGACAGCGCGTTGTGCCTGTGTTAGGATAGTCCTGGCAAAGCGTGTGGGGCGAGAGATTTTCGCCCCACGGTTGCCCTATTTGCATGGAGTGTTTATGTTGGAACCGCTATGAGTCCCACCGCCTTTGCCGATCTGGAAATTCGCATCCTGCCTGCGGAGCGCGCGGGCTACCCCGTCGAGGTTACCCTCAACAGCGAGCAGGAGTTCCCACGCGCCCTTCTCGCACCGGCTTCCTCCCCTTCGTGCCCAGCGCCGACCCCGCAGCGGACGGCGCGCGGCTGTGGGAGTGGCTCTTTGCCGACCCCGCGTTGCGGGCGCAGTGGGCGGAGGTGCGCGGGCAATGCCCGCAGCGGCGCGTGCGGCTGCGCATCGACGCCGACGCGCCCGAGCTGCACGCGCTCCCCTGGGAGCTGCTGCGCGACCCGGAGACGCGCAGCGACCTTGCCGCGAGCAGCGCCACGCCTTTCTCGCGCTACCTGGCGGGGCGCTGGCTGCCCGGCAGCCCGATCCTCCAGCGCCCCATCCGCGTGCTCGTCGCCATCGCCACCCCCGCCAACCTGGGGGAGTACGGCCTCGCGCCGCTAGACGTGGCGGCGGAGTGGGCCTCGCTGCAAGCCGCCACCGCCGAGGTGCCGGATGTGGAGTTGACCCTGCTCCCGCAGCCCTGCACGCTCGCCGCCATCGAGGCGGCGCTGCGCGACGGGCATCACGTGCTGCACCTGATCGCGCACGGGGCGTACAGCGAGACGCGCGGGGAGGCGGTGCTCTTCCTGGCGGACGAGCATAACCGGGTGGCGCGGGTGAGCGGCGACGCCCTCGCGGGGATGCTGGCGCGCCAGCTCGCCGACACGGATGTGCGGCGCGAGGAGAAGCTGCGCCTCGTCTTCCTCGCAAGCTGCCAGAGCGCGACCCGCTCCCCCGCCGATGCCTTTCGCGGCATCGCGCCCGCGCTGGTGCGGGCGGGGGTGCCCGCCGTGCTCGCCATGCAAGACTTGGTACCGATCCCCACCGCGCAGAGCTTCGCGCGGACGTTCTACGAGCGGCTCCTCCAGCATGGGCAGGTGGACCTGGCGAGCAACGAGGCGCGCGCCACGCTGCTGACGAAGCAACTGCCCGGCGCGGCGATCCCGGTGCTCTTCATGAGGCTGCGCAACGGGCTGCTCTTCGGCACGCGCGGCCAAATTCTGGGCGACCGCGCGGAAAGCTTCTGGGAGCTGCTGCTCGCCAACATCGCCGACGGCGAGTGCACCCCCTTCCTCGGCCCCGGTGTCACGCGCGACCTGCTCCCCAGCCCGCAGGAGGTCGCGGCGCGGCTGGCGCAGGAGTACAGCTACCCCTTCCTCCACCGCGACAACCTGCTGCACGTAGGCCAGTTCATCGGCACGATGGATAACCGCCGCCTGCGCAAGCAGGCGCTGCTCTGCCTCGTCGAGGGATACCGCGCGCGGCACGGGCTTCCACAGGACAAGCGGGACCGCCAGCGCACGCTAACCGAGGTAGTGGAGGCGTCGCAGTGGTCCGAGCGGGCGCGGGAGCAGTTCGAGTCGGAGATCCACCACCAACTTGCCGAGCTTGATCTTCCGCTCTACCTGACGACGAACGTGGACCCCTTCATGACGCGCGCCCTCGCCGCCGACGCGGAAAAGCAGCCGCGCCGCCTCACCATCCCCTGGCGCGAGACGCTGAGCAAGGAGGCGAGCCGCCCGCACTACGACCTCGACCCGCCGCCCTCGCCCGAGGAGCCGGTGGTGCTGCACCTCTTCGGCACCGACGACGACCTGCTCTCGATGGTGCTCACGCAGGACGACTACCTCAACTACCTGACCGGCCTCGCGCGCAACTACGAGCACCTGCTGCCCACCAGCGTGCAGGCCTCGCTTGCCTCCACCACGCTGCTCTTCCTCGGCTATCAGTTGGAGGATCTGGACCTGAAAATCATCATGCGCGGCCTGCTCACCAACCTGGACCTGGAGCGCTGGGGCATGCTCCACGTCGCCGTCCAACTCGACGCCACCGCCAACCCTGCCGCGCAGCAGGAAGTGACGCGCTATTTCCAAAAGTACTTCGCCAACTCCAAGATCGATGTCTACTGGGGCAGCACCCACCAGTTCGTGGCGGACCTGCACGGGCGGTGGGTAGAACAGGATTGGCAGGATTAACGGATCAGACGTAATCCGCCCATCCTGCCAATCCTGTTCTACCATCAAGGGAAAATCTCATGAGCGACCTCACGCCCCTCCTCCCAAATCCCAAATCTGAACTCGAAAATCCCTACCCCGGCCCGCGCTCCTTCACCGAAGCGGACGCGCGGAACTTCTTTGTGGCGGACCTGCACGCACGGTGGGTAGAACAGGATTGGCAGGATTAACGGATCAGCCGTAATCCGCCCATCCTGCCAATCCTGTTCTACCATCAAGAAAATCTCATGAGCGACCTCACGCCACTCTCCCAAATCCAAATCTGAACCGAAAATCCCTACCCCGGCCCCGCTCCTTCACCGAAGCGGACGCGCGACTTCTCGTGGCGGACCTGCACGCACGGTGGGTAGAACAGGATGGCAGGATTAACGAATAGCCGTAATCCGCCCATCCTGCCAATCCTGTTCTACCCCCCATGACACTTCCCCCACTCCCAAATCCCAAATCTGAAATCGAAAATCCCTACCCCGGCCCGCGCTCCTTCACGGAGGAGGACGCGCGGAACTTCTTGGGCGCGAGGAGGAGGCGCGGCAACTGGCGGCGCTGGTCATCGCGCATCGGGCGGTGCTCTTTCATGCGCAGTCGGGGGCGGGGAAGACGTCGCTGCTGCAGGCGAGCGTGGCCCCGAGCCTGGCGGCGCAGAAGCGGGTGCGCGTGCTGCCGATCAGCCGCGTGGGGGGCGATTTGCCGCCGGGGGTGAGCGGGGAGGCGGTGTCGAACCTTTACGTCTTCAACGCGCTGCTCAACCTGCGGGGGAAGGCAGCGCAGCCGAGCGAGATAGTGGGGCTGACCCTGATGGAGGGGCTGCGGCCCTTCTTCGAGCAGGAGGAGACGGAACGGCGGCTCCGCCCGCGCCTGCTCATCCTGGACCAGTTCGAGGAGCTGTTCACCACGCACCCCGAGCGCTACCGCGAGCGCGCCGACTTTTTCCGCCAGGTGCAGGAGGCGCTGGCCGCGTTCCCGCAGTTGAGCCTGCTGCTCTCGATGCGCGAGGATTTTATCGCGCACCTGGACTCCTACGCCGCGCAGCTGCCGGACCGCCTGCGCACCCGCTTCCGCATGGAGCGGCTGACGCGCGACGGCGCGCTGGCGGCGGTGCGCGAGCCAGCGGCGCAGCACGGGCGGCCCTTTGACGCGGGCGTGGCGGAGACGCTGGTGGACAACCTGCGCCGCATCCAAGTGCGCGAGGTGGAGCCGCGCGGCGCAGCGGGGGACTCGCCAAACGGAGCGGATGGGGCGAGCGAGAACGGGCGCGCGCTGGGCACCTACGTCGAGCCGGTCCACCTTCAGATCGTTTGCCGCCAGCTTTGGGCTAGCCTGCCGCCAGACGATCGGCGGATCGAGGCGGCAGACGTGCAGGCGTTCGGGGACGTGGACCAGGCGCTACGCGACTTTTACGAGGAGGCGCTGGCAAAGGCGGAGGCGGCGACCGGCATCCCGCAGCGCCGACTGCGCGCCTGGTTCGAGGAGGAGCTGATCACCCCCGCCCGCACGCGCGGCCTCGTCTATCGCGGCGAGCGGGAGACGGCGGGGCTGCGCAACGATGCCGCCACCGTGCTTCTCAACGCCTACCTGATCCGCGCCGACACGCGCGGCGGCGATGTGTGGTACGAGCTGGCGCACGACCGGCTGGTGGAGCCGATTCTGGACGCAAACCTGCGCTGGCAGGCCAGCTACACTAACCCCCTCGCCGCCCCCGCCCGCGCCTGGCTCCAGGCGGGCCGCGACCCCGCGAGGCTCCTCACTGGCGCACCCCTCGCTGAGGCGCAAGGCTACGCCGAGGCGCACCCCGAGGACCTGCTGGCGGAGGAGCGCCAGTTCTTGGAGGAGAGCACGCGCGAGGCTGCGCGGGCGGCGCAGGAAGCGCGACAAGCCACGCGGCGACGACGCAATGCGGTGGTGGCGCTGCTGGCTGCACTGGCGCTGATGAGTGGGCTGACGCTGTGGGCGCTGGCAAGCCGCACGGAGGCGGAGGAGCAAGCGAGGGCGGCCGCAACGGCACAAAAACGGGCAGAGTTTGGTGAAGCAGAGGCAGCCCTGCAAGCGACTGTCGCGAATGAGGCGCGCGGAACAGCAGTAGCTGAATCAACAGTTGCAGCCGAAGAGCGCGGTAGGGCAGAGCAACAAGCCGAGCTTGCCGCCACGCAAGAAGCGCGTGCGGAAGATGCGGCAGAGCAGGCTGAACGTGAAGCAGTACGCGCCCAGTCACAGGCTCACGCAGCTGAGGCCCTCTATGAGGTGTCGCAGAACAACGGTGATCGCGCTCTGCTCCTCACACTCGCCGCAGTCGAACCTCTAACACAAACCAAACCTGTGGTTGTTGCACGCACGTTACGTGAAGTGGTAGATAACACACTTATTAGACACATTTTGCGTCGCCATATGGGGGAGGTCTTTTCGATGGCGTGGAGTCCGGATGGGCAGCAACTGGCCACCGCGAGCTCAGATGGCACGGCGCGTGTGTGGCAGACAACGGGCGAGGCGGTGAGCGTGCTGGTGGGCCATACGGATAGGGTCTTTTCGGTGGCGTGGAGCCCGGATGGGCAGCAGGTGCTCACCGGCAGCTGCGGATGGCACGGCGCGCGTCTGGGATGTGGCCACGGGGCAGCCCATGAGCGTCCTGGAGGGCCACACCGACTGCGTGAGGTCGGTGGCGTGGAGCCCGGATGGGCAGCAGGTGCTCACCGGCAGCGCGGATGGCACCGCCCGCGTGTGGGATGTGGCCACGGGCAGACGATGAGCGTGCTGGAGGGCCATACCGCCAATGTCTTGGCGGTGGCGTGGAGTCCGGATGGGCAGCAGGTGCTCACCGCGCAGGCGATGGCACGGCGCGCGTGTGGGAGGCGACCGGGCAGACGGTGAGCGTCCTGGAGGGCCACACCGACGGTGTAGGGCGGTGGCGTGGAGCCCGGATGGGCAGCAGGTGCCACCGGCAGCGACGATGGCACCGCGCGCGTCTGGGATCTGGCCACGGGCAGACCATCTCAGACCGCTGGAGGGCCACACCGCCATGTGTTGGCGGTGGCGTGGAGCCCGGATGGGCAGCAGGTGCCACCGGCAGCGATGATGGCACCGCCCGCGTCTGGGATCTGGCCACCGGCCAGACCATCAGCACCCTGGAGGGCCACACCGGGAGTGTGTTGGCGGTGGCGTGGAGCCCGGATGGGCAGCAGGTGCTCACCGGCAGCTGTGATGGCACCGCGCGCGTCTGGGATCTGGCCACCGGCCAGACCATGACCTGCTGGAGGGCCACACCGACTGGGTGTGGTCGGTGGCGTGGAGCCCGGATGGGCAGCAGGTGCTCACCGGCAGCTCTGATGGCACCGCCCGCGTGTGGCAGGCGGCCGACGAGCGAGGCCAGTCAGCGTGCTGGAGGGCCACACGGCTTCGGTGAGGTCGGTGGCGTGGAGCCCGGATGGGCAGCAGGTGCCCACCGGCAGCGACGATGGCACCGCCCGCGTCTGGGATCTGGCCACCGGCCAGTCGGTCAGAGTCCTGGAGGGCCACACCGACAGGGTCAGGGCGGTGGCGTGGAGCCCGGATGGGCAGCAGGTGCCACCGCCAGTGCTGATGGCACCGCCCGCATCTGGCAGGCGAGCGGGCAGACCGTGCAGCGTGCTGGAGGGCCATATGGCTATGTCTTGTCGGTGGCGTGGAGCCCGGATGGGCAGCAGGTGCTCACCGCCAGCTGCCGATGGCACCGCGCGCGTCTGGGAGGCGGCACCGGCGAGGCCGTGAGCCTGCTGGAGGGCCACACGGACTAGGTGAGGTCGGTGGCGTGGAGTCCCGATGGGCAGCAGCTGGTCACCGCCAGTGCCGATGGCACCGCGCGCGTCTGGCAGGCGGACCGGGCGAGCGGTGAGCGTGCTGGAGGGCCACACGGATTGGGTCTATTCGGTGGCGTGGAGCCCGGATGGGCAGCAGCTCGCCACCGCCAGTGACGATGGCACGCGCGCGCGTCTGGCAGGCGGCCACCGGCCAGGCCGTGAGCGTGCTGGAGGGCCACACGGATAGTGTCAGGTCGGTGGCGTGGACGTCCCGATGGGCAGCAGCTCGTCACCGCCAGCGACGATGGCACCGCGCGCATCTGGCTCACGGACCCGCTGCTCATCGCCGCGCTCACGGAGCGGGTGTGCAACGTGCTGACGGAGGAGGAGATCGCGGCGGGGAATCGAGGGGTGGGCGGGGTGCGCGGCGGAGGTGGCGGCGGTGCGGGAGGAGTTGGTGCGCTACTACGAGTTGACGGGGGATGCGGCGATGGCGGCGTATCATCGGGGGGCGGGGGAGTAGACCCGAAGGGTTTGAACCACCGCATTGGCCTGCCAGGTGGGTTCTGTGAGACAACCTACTTCAAGCCTGATCCCGGTCGTTCAAACCCTTCGGGTCTGACGCCAGGAGGCATCATGTCGAAACCTGTTCCTTTAGAGGTCGAGCGCTGCTATCACATCTACAATCGGGGCAACAACGGGGAGAACCTCTTTCGGGAAGAGCGCAACTACCGCCACTTCCTCGCGCTGTACGCCAAGCACGTGCTGCCTGTCGTGGACACCTTCGCCTACTGCCTGCTGAAAAACCACTTTCACCTGCTGGTGCGCATCAAGAGGAAGCGGAACAGGAAAGATGGTTCTGTGAGACCAACCGCTTGCCCCGCCTGCCGGACGGGTGGAGGCCGAAGCAACCCGCGCAGCAGTTCAGCAATTGCTTCAACGCCTACACCAAGGCGATCAACAACGCCTACGGGCGCACGGGGAGCCTTTTCGAGAACCCGTTCAAGCGGATCAAGGTGGACTCTGACGCACACTTTGTCCGGCTCATCACGTACATCCACCAGAACCCGCAACGCCACGGCCTCGTGGGCGACTTCCGCGCCTGGCCCTGGTCCTCCTACCATGCCCTTCGCTCCCCCGCGCCCACCCGCCTCTCCCGCGAGCAGACGTTGTGGCGGTTCGGTAATGAGACACAATTCGAGAGGGCGCACCACAACGCTGTTCCATTCCGAGACGTGGCGACGCTGGCGCTGGAGGAGTTCGATTAGACCCTAAGGGTTTAACAACCATCCTGGCAATGGATAAGGGTTGTGCCGCAGAACCACCTCGGCCTGAGACCCTGGTTGTTAAACCCTTAGGGTCTCTAACCGTTTCCCCCTTCCCCACTCCCCACTCCCCGCTTTGGCCCTTGCACTTTCGTCGTGATACAATCGCCGCACCACTGCAAACGCGAGGATAACACGCGCTTTTTTATGGTTGCCAACGCCATCACCCTTAGCCGCCTCTTTCTGCTGATCCTGGCCGTGCTCTTTCTGTACTTTGGCGGGCCGTGGATCAAGCTCGCCGCCTTTTTCCTGACCCTGCTGATTATCATCATGGACGGGATCGACGGGGTCGTAGCGCGCGCGCGCGGCGAAACCAGCGAGTTGGGCGCGGTGATGGACATCGCGATTGACCGCGTGGTGGAAAATGTCTACTGGATCGTGTACGCCGATATCGGGCTCGTGCCGATCTGGGTGGCCCTGGTCGTCGTCTCGCGCGGGATCATTACCGACGCGATTCGCGGCTTTGTGCTCGCGCGCGGCGAGAGCGCCTTCGGGATGATGAAGACCCCCTGGGCGCGCTGGCTCGTCAGCGGGCGGCCCATGCGCGCCTTCTACGGTGGCATCAAAGCGGTGGTGTTCGCGGCCCTCGCCCTGCTCCTCGCCCTGCGCGGCTGGTTCCCCGGGGCCGCGTGGCTCGACCCGCTTTCCACCGTCCTCAACATCCTCGTCCTGCTCACCGTGCTGACCACCGTGCTGCGCGGCGCGCCCGTCATCTATGAGAGCCGCCGCTACTTCTTCGGCGAGCCAGTCGCTTAGGGTTGCAGGTTACAGGTTACAGGTTACAGGTTGCAGGTTACAGGTTACAGGTTGCAGGTTGCAGATTGGCGCTCCGCAAGCGTATCGGTCGTCGGTCGTCCGTCGTCGGTCGTCCGGTCGACGGCTTTGGAGGTATCACGTTTATGCTTGGCATGATTGACGGGCGACGCTTGAAACGGGCGTGGGACAACCAGGAGCTTGGCGCGATGCTGCTCGGGGTGCCGCCCTACGAGTATGAGGCGGGGGCGGAGGCGCAGGCGCGCTTCACGCGGATGCGCCAGGTGGGCGACTTTTTGCAGTGCCGCACCGCGCGCGAGCGGCAGCCTCGGTTGGCAGAGCTGCTCCACACGCTGGAGCGGAGCGAGGAGGGCTGGGCCAGGGCAGCGGCCATCTTTTTGCGCCAGCGCTTCGGGGACGAGGCGCTGACGATCACCTGTATTCGCGTGGCCGACGAGCCATCTGATACAGTAGAACCATAAACAACAGGGGCGGGAGGGTAACTTTCTCGCCCCGGGAGGGACGTATGAGCTATCTGGCAGTGGAAGAGTACCATGTGCGGCTGAAGCAGGGGGAGACCCTGCTCGAAGGGAAGATGTGGCTCCACGAGGGGCAGGAGTGGGAGGTCGAGGCGGAGGCGGGCAGCGAGCGCCTGACCGCCAAGGTGGAAGCGGGCGCGGGGATGCAGCCGCAGCAGTTGTTCCAGCGCGTGGTAGAAAACCTGGGCGAGCACGAGACGCGCCTGATGTGCTGCGGCACCTGCTCCCATTTCCGGCGCAGCCCCGCGCAGGAGGGCCAGGGCTGGATGGGCTTTTGCGGCTACCAGGGCGAGCAGGCCGACGCGCCCATCTACCCCGGCGAGGTGGCGCTGCTCGCGCCGGATTGCCACGCCTTCGAGTATGAGGCGGGCGAGCCGCCGCTGGCCGACGAGCAGCGGCTTGCCCAGGAAAACAACGCCCCCGACCCGGAAAACACCAAGGTGCTACCCGCCATCGGCAAGCAGGACAAGGACGAGACAAAGGGCTTCTTCGGGAAGCTGCGCGGGATGCTGGGGCTCAAAAAGCAGGAGGAAGAGATGGTGCGCGCGGGGGTCGTGGAGCGCCCCGGCGGCCAGCCCTGCCCTGTCTGCGGCACGCGCATGACCAACCGCGCCTCCGTTGCCAACGCGGACCAGCGCGGCGAGGAGCGGGTGCTGAGCGTGTGGCGCTGCCCGCACTGCGCGGGCAACTACCTGGACGATTGGTTCGAGGCGTACATCGGCTCGCGCGCCCACGACGCGGAGCGCCTGTACGTGGTACCGCCGGTCGAGGCGAACGAGGCGGCGGCCATCGTGGTCTTCTGCCCGCGCCCCGACGTGAAAGGCTGCACCTGCATCGCCAACCAGCATTTTGACAAGTGGGGCGACGGGCTGGAAAAGCGCGGGCGGCGCATCCGCGCGCGCGAGAGCGTCGTGAGCCTCTGATGACGCAACGTTGCCCCGTGAGCGCCGCTGCCCTAGCGCGAGGCGCGCGATGAGCACGCGCCCGCGCAAGGTGGAGACCATCGTGCTGGGGCGCGGGCTGGCTGCCGCCGCGCTCGCGGAGCGGCTGGCTGCAGGGCGGGCGGCGCGTGGCGCTGCTGGTCGAAGCGCCGGGGTGGGAGCGCGGCGCCCGCGCTACCCGTCCCGATAGCCACAGCGACCCCGCGCGCGTGGCGCTCGCCGAGGCGGGCGCAGCGCTGCTGCAAGGCTGGCTCGCCGAGGGGCTGCCGGGCATCGCGCGGGCGGACGAGGCAGGCGACGACAATTGGCTTCTGGATTATGACAAGCTGCTGCCCGCGCTGGGCGAGCGGGTCGCGGCGGGCGAGCGCTGCTGGCTGGCGGTCGAGACGCGGGTGCGCGGCATCAGCGTCATCGAGAACGCTATTTTGGGCACCATCGCGGAAGATTCGCGCTACGACGCGCGCCAGGTGGTCAACGCCGCCGAGGACGAGCGCTACGCCGCCTTTGCCCGCATGATCCGTCAGCCCGATGTGCTGGAACTCACGCAGGAGGGAGGGCACCACGGCAGCCCGCCGCTCCCCCGCGACCGCAGCGCCCTCGCCATCGGCGAGACGGCGGTGCGCGGCGCGTGGCGCATGCGCGGGGTGGCGGGCTGGCCGCTGCTCGCGCTGGGGGCGGCGGCGCAGCTGGCGCAGCGCCTCGTCGAGAGCCCCCCCGCCTGACCCCTGCCGCTGCGTCGCCCTTTCTCCGTAGCTCCCCCAGCCTAAACTCCTTGGCCCTGACGCACTCGCTTGCGGGGGCGTGGCGAGGCAAACAAGATCGAGAGGAACCCATGGAACCATTGGTCCAAATGAAGTGCGTGGCCTGTCGGCGCGGCGCGCCGACCGTCACCGACGCCGAGATCGCGGCATACAAGCCGCAGGTGCCGGAGTGGGAACTGATCCACGAGGACGGCGTTGCCCAACTGCGGCGCGTCTTTACGTTCCCCACCTTTGCGGCGGCGCTCGCCTTCACCAATCGGGTGGGGCAGGTGGCCGAGGAAGAGGGGCATCACCCCGCGCTCCTCACCGAGTGGGGCAAAACCACGGTGCGCTGGTGGACCCACAAGATTCGCGGGCTCCACCAGAACGACTTTGTGATGGCGGCAAAAACCGACGAGTTATTTCGAGAAGCAATGATGAGCAATCAAACTGGGCAGCTGACACTGCCACGCGAGCTTGGCGATGGGCTGCTATTGCGCCGCGCGACGGTGGACGATGCGGACGCGCTGGCAGCCTTCAACGCGCGCATCCACGGCGACCCCGAGAGCGGCGAGCCGAACCCTCGCATCCATGCATGGGTGCATGACCTGGCGGCGCGCCCCCACCCCACCTATGTCGTGGGCGACTTCCTCCTCGTCGAGGAGCAGGCGAGCGGCACCATCGTTTCCTCGCTCAACCTGATCTCGCAGCGATGGAGCTACGCGGGCATCCCCTTCGGGGTGGGCCGACCGGAGTTGGTGGGCACCGACCCGGCGTACCGCACCAAAGGATTGGTGCGCCACCAGATGGAAGAGATCCACCGCTGGAGCGCGGCGCGCGGCGAGATGGTACAGGCCATCACTGGCATCCCGTATTATTATCGCCAGTTTGGTTACGAGATGACCGTCGAGTTAGGCGGCGCGCGCATCGGCTACGGGCCGGAGGTGCCGCAGCTCAAAGAGGGAGAAAGCGACCCCTACACCGCACGCGCGGCGACCGAGGCCGACCTGCCCTTTATCGCGTCGCTCTACAAGCGCGCCAACGCGCGCAACCTGCTCGCCTGCCCGCGCGACGAGGCGCTGTGGCAGTACGAGCTGTCGGGGCGGAGCGAGATGGGGATCAACACGTGGGTGCTGCGCGTCATCCAGCGGGCGGAGGACGGCGAGCCGGTGGGCTATCTCGCGCACCAGCCACGTCTCTGGGGCATCGCGATGGCTACCACGCAGTACGAGGTGGCCCCTGGAATTTCCTGGCACCAAGTCACTCCCAGCGTGATCCGCTACCTGTGGCAAACCGGCCAGGGGTATGATGGGCAACCGGGCAACGCGGAGCAGCACAAGGCGTACGCGTTCGCGATGGGCACCACCCACCCGGTTTACGAGGTGCTCGGGCCGGAGCGGGCGCAGCGCAGGTGGAAGCCCTACGCCTGGTACATTCGCGTGCCCGACCTGCCCGCCTTTTTGCGCCACATCGCCCCCGTGCTAAACCAACGCGTCGCCGCCTCGACGATGAGTGGCTACAGCGGGGAAATTACCCTCAATTTTTATCGCGGCGGGCTGCGCCTGCGCCTGGAAGCGGGCGAGCTTGTGGAGGTAGAGCCGTGGAAGCCACCCTATGTGGAGGCTGGCAAGGCGGGCTTTCCGCCCCACACCTTCCTTCAGCTTTTGTTCGGCTATCGCTCGATGGAAGAGTTAGAGTACGCCTTCGCCGACTGCTGGAGCAACGACAGCGACACACGCCTGCTCCTCAACATCCTCTTCCCCAAAGCACCCTCCGCCGTCTGGCCGATTTCATAGGAACCCCTCGGAGCGCGGTGGGCTCCCTCTGCGCCTCTGCGCCTCTGCGTCTCTGCGTCTCTGCGTTACGCCGTTCGTTCTGCGTTCTGCGTTCTGCGTTTATTCCGCATTCCGCGCCTCGCGCTCCAACCCGTGCAGCGCCGCCCGCACCGCCGCCGCCTCGCGGCGCGCCCGCTCCACCTCCTCTGGCGTGACCGGCTGCGCGCTGTAGCGGGCGGCTACAAACCCGTCGGTGAGCTGCTCCAGCGCCGCCTGCGCGTCGGGGAGCCGCGGCTCCAGCGTTTCCTCGTACTCGTAGGGGGTTTGCGTCCCCGCGCGAGCGATGCCCTGCTGCGCCGCGCGGCGCAGGGTGCTCAGGTAATGATAAAAAATCTGCTCGCGCGGGGGCAGCCCACGGAGCCGGAAAAATGGGAAACCCGAGCGACCCGCGGCGGCGGGACGGCGCAGGGTTGGCAGGCGGTGCGGCAAACGCTCGCGAACGGCGGCTGCCACGCCGCGCACGCGCTTCCGGAGCGCGTGAAACAGCGCCCGCAGCAGGCGAAACGGGCGGGAGGAAACGATAGTTGCCACCACCTCCGGGTGATCGCGCAGGTAGGCTCGCAGCAGCACAAACAGCGCCCACCCGACCACGCCCCAAAAAAGTAGAAACTGGACGATCGTGTACCAGTCGGGCGGGGCGGCCACCACGTTGGGCACGAAGGCGGGCGGGAGCGGCGCGGCAGGGGCGACCGGCGGGTTTCCCCCTCCTCCGAAAAGAAGCGCGTCAGCAGCCACCAAAGGTAAAACAGGGGGAACATGATGAGCAGGAAGAGCAAGAACACCACAAATGCGCCCACCCACATGATGAGGTCCAGCACCCCCCCCGCGACCACCAGCACACCGAGCGCGGGCTGCGTCGGGAGCAAAAAAGCGAGGAGCGCGGCGGCTGCCAGCAGCAGCAGGGTGTAGCGCACCCAGCGGCCCGTCACGTCGCTCGTCACCGAGACCCCCTCGATCCACCACTGCCTGCGCAGCGCGGCATAGCGAATCTGCGCCATCATCACCAGGCCGAGCACAAAGTAGAGCAGCAGGGTCGCCTCGATGCGGCTCCCGCGCGCGCCCTGCCCTTCCAGCAGCGGGCCAACCCCCAGGCGGGCGATGCCGGTCGCCGCCAGCAGCACCATCCCGCCAAAAACAAAGCGCCCGATAAAGCTTTCGAGCGGCAGCGACTCGCGCGGCTCGAAGCGATGCGCGTACAGGATGCGCTCCGGCCCGCCGGGGGCGCTGCCCCCTTCCCCCGGGTCGAGCAGGGGCATGTCCACCGCGCCCAGGTCAACCGCCAGTTGGAGGGTGGTGGACCAGGCCATCAGGGCGAGCACGAAGGCCACCAATGACTCGCCATCGAGGAGGAAAGCGGAGGGGTGGCTCGGCCAGTAGAGCACATCCGCCCGCAGCGCCGCCCAGCCCTTGCCCAGGTAGCTCCCCGCCCTGATCAGCAAAAAGAGCACCCCCACTTCCGTCAGGCGAAAGCGGATTCGCTCCAGCCCGCGCAGCCCCGTCCGCTCCAACAAAAAGTGGGAGTAGTACGCCTCCAGCGAGACCAGCATCGCCCCCGCCACCAGGTACGTTCCATCCCACTGCGGCATCACCATGCGAATCACCCGCACGAGGGCAACCATCACCACGCCGATCATCAGCGCGATGATCAGCGGGCGGAACAGCTTTTCAAGCCATGTGATTTGGATCATACCGGTTCACCGTTAACGCAGAACGGCAGCAGGCAGCAGTGGGTTCCCACGAAGTGGGTAAGGCGGCAGACGCGAGACGCATTCCTGTTGTCCTTTTGCAATGGTTGCGCGGGCCTCTGGCTCACGATAACACTGAATGCAGCACAAGGAATGTTCTTCTCCCCACTCCTTGTCCCCTTGTCCCCTTGTCCCCTTGTCCCCGTCCCCTGTCCCCTTGTCCCCTTGTCCCCTTGTCCCCTACTCTGACCGCCACCCCTCGATGTCCTGCTCGTCCCAGACATGGTAGAGCGGCAAGCGGAGCAGCGCCGCGCGCTGTTTCAGGGCGGCGGAGGGGTAGCTAGACTGGACCAGGATGAGCGCGACGGCAAAGCTTGCGCGCTTGAGGTAGAGCAGGGTGTCGAGGAGAGCGTCGCTCTCCTTGCCGGTGATGACGGCGATGGTCGAGCCCCAGGAAAGCTTGACGCTCTCGCGGCGCACGATCTCCGCAAAGGGGAGCCCCGCCGCGAGCTGCACCCGCGCCAGCTGCTCCAGCAGCGCCATCAGGTGCGCCCGCTCGCGGCGGGGCGCGAGCGCCCCGGGCATGGGCTCCCCGCGCAGCGGGTCCCAGCCCGCCATCGCCAGCCCGACCGGCAGCCCCTCGCGCCCCACGATGTGGCTAGCCAGGGAGGCCGCGACAACAATTGCCAACTCGGTGGCGGAAAAGCGAACCCCGTGCTCGTACTGCTCCTCGTTCAGATCCAGGCAGATCAGCGTCTCGCGGGCGATGGCGGGCTGGTACTGCTTGACGAGCAGTTGCCCGCTGCTGGCGGTCGCCGTCCAGTGGATGCGGCGCGGCGAGTCGCCGCGCTGGTAGCCGCGCAGCCCCACGACATGCGAGGGGTCTTCAAAGAGGGGGGAGCGCGCGGGTAGCGCCGCGAGTGGCGAGCGCGTGGGCAAGCCAAGCTGCTGGAGCGGGACGATGCGCGGGTAGACGATAAGATGGTCCGGCGCGGCACTCGTCAGCTGGTTGCCATGCAGCCCGAACAGGTCGCCGGTGCGTATCTGGAGCGGGCCGAGGGGGTAGTAGCCGCGTCGGCGGCAAAGCAGGGTGTAATCGAAGTGGCGCGTCTCGTGTCGCCCCAGGCTGAAAACGCGGCGGTAAAAGGGTGGGTTAAGCAGCTGCACCGGCAGCAACTCGTTGATCTCGACCCAGGGCAGCGGCAGGCCGCTCGGGTTGCGGAGCGTCAGCGCCACCTCGACGTGGTCCCCCTGAAAAGCGCGGCCCACAAAGCGCCGCTCCACCTGGAGCGCCTCCGTGGTGCGCTGCGCCCACAGCTTGGAAAGCAGCACGAGGACAAAAAGCAGGTAGACAACCGTGAAGTAAAACTCCACCTGCAAAAAGGCTGCCACCCCGAACAGCACGAGCAACACGAGCAAAAATGTTTTCATGCGCGCTTCTTGATTCAGGACCGCCAGCATGGGTTGACGACCGACGACGGACGACCGACGACCGAGCGACGGAAGACGGAGGACGGAGGACGAAGGACAGGCGGGTCACCGTGCAAGGTGAGGGCTAGTGTAGCCACGGACTGGAAGTCCGTCCTGATGGGCCTAGCGGCCAAGCGTCCGCCTTCGCGGACGCCCTCGCTACCTCTATCATCCGTCAAATTGTCTCGTACTCAGGATTGGTAGCCACCCCGAAGGTGGATTCCCTGTTGCAGAGTCGCCCTTTTCGTCCTTCGTCCTCCATTTTCCATCTTCCATTCTTCCATCTTCCGCCGCCCCCTACCCCTTCCCACACCTCGCTTGCGGGGTGAAGGTCCTGCCAGCCGCGCCAGTGGGTGAGCAGCAGCGGGAATGGCTCCAACCGCTCGCCCGCCAGCGGGCCGGACTGGGCGACACCACTACGCGCCTCCCAGACGCTGCCGGTTTCTTGGTCGCGCAGCGTCCCATCCTGCATGACGAAGGTGAGGGGCTGCCCCGCCGCGACGCGCTTCCAGGCTGCCACCGCGCCCGGCTCCTCCAGGGCGAGCAGCACGAAGGGCGCGGCTCCGTCCAGCTCGCTGTTGACCACGCGCGCCGCCTCGACCTTTTCCAGCGGGAAGGCACGCGCTGCGTTAGGGGATGCGACCCCGAAGATATAGCCGCGCGGCTGCCCCGCTGCCTCCTCCGCTGGCCCCGCCAGCGAGAAATCGGGCGGGGTGTACACGGCAGCCGAGGCGGGGCGCTCCGCGACCACCAGGGAGCTATCGGGGTGGGCGGCGACCCAATCGCCCCACGGCTGCTGGTTGGAGCTGAGCAGCGTCAACTCCTGGCCCGCCAGCGTGCCCTCCACCGCCTTGAGCCGCGACTGCGCCCAAAGGCTCTGCGTCTCGCGGTCCACCATGACGAGCGCGTCGTCCAGCAGCTTGCCGCTCACCCCAAAGTGCAGCTCGCGCGCGCCGCCGCCATCGTCCACCACGCGCGACACCGCCACGCCGCTGTTACACAGGGCGCAGAAAGTCACAGCTATCGGCTCGCCGCCCAGCGTATCATTCGCTACCTCGTGGCGGCTCAGCAGCCCGATGGGGTAGGCGCGCGCCTCGCCATTGACCACGACCCCCATCACCTCCTCGTTGGGCGGCACCTGCGCCGCCGCCTGCTGCGCCGAGATCGTTGCGGGGTGGTCCAGTGCCTGAATCGCATCGGCGGGGAAGAGGGTTTTCAGCGGCAGGGGCGTCGGCGGTGCCGCGCGATCGGGCACCGTCGCTGACTGGCAGCCGCCCAAGAGCGCAGCCAGCATCAACCCCAACAGAATTACATATAGTTTCATCAGTGTATCAATTCACTCCTTGGCTCCATTCTAGCACAGGGCGCGCCCAAAAGGAGGAACGCGGAGCAACACGGGGTACTCCTGGCCCGTCGGGGGTGAGGGGGTGAGGGGGTGATGAAGGTGAGGGGGTGAGGCGGGGAGCGCGGTGGGTTCCCTTTGGGTATCACTCCCCCGTGGGCGCTCGGAGGGTTGCACGCTGCCTCTCTTCGGCAATCGCCCCAGCATCGGAAGCCGCGCACCCTTCTTTGGAGTCTGATCTCTCTTCTCTCAAAAGAGGACGGGCACAAGGCCCGCCCCCATCTGTTTGATCGCCGCCGCTTATGTCAACGTCTCGCCCGGCTCGAGCGCGAGAATCTCGACCCCCTCTCCCACCAGAGCGCGCAGCTTGTCGGGGGTGCCGGTGAGCAGCGGGAAGGTGCCAAAGTGGTTCGGCACCACGCGCGTCGCGCCGATCAGCGAGATCGCCTTGGCGGCCTGCTTTGGTCCCATCGTGAAGTGATCGCCGATGGGCATCATCACCGATCCGGCTCGTACAATTCCGCAATCAGCGCCATGTCACCGAAAACGTCCGTGTCGCCGGTGTTATAAATCTTGTAGCCATTCTCGAACTCCAGGATGAAGCCGCAGGGGTCGCCCATGTCCACGCTCTGCTCGCCCTCCATCATTGAGGAAGAGTGAACCGCGTTGACGAGCGTCACCTTGAGCCCCGCCACCTCCATCGTGCCACCCTCGGTCGCCCCCCACCGTCTTCTTGATCCCCTTGCTCTCCGCCCACGTCGTCAGATCAAAGATACCAACGACTGTCGCGCCGGTGCGTTTGGCGACCGGAATCAGGTCGCTTACATGGTCAAAATGCCCATGCGAGCAGATAATCACATCCACCTCGCCGAGCCCCTCCCCCTTAAACTCGTCCGGGCAGGACGGGTTGTTTTCCAGGAACGGGTCAATCAAGATACGCTTGCCCTGCGGGCTGCGCAGCAACCATGTCGCGTGGCCGAGCCAGGTTAGCTCCACCCCATTGTTAAGCTTTTCCATGCAGCGTTTTCCTTTCTGTGCCAAATCCTGTCAGAGCCACCCATGGCCCCCACCCTCCGAGTATACCATGTGGCGGCGGTGGGAAAAAGGGTGAGGAAGGTGAGGGTGATGAGGTGAGGGGGTGAGGGGGTGATGAAGGTGAGGGGGTGATGAAGGTGAGGGGGTGAGGGGATAGAAACAGATGGGGAGGGCGGAGGTTCTGCCCGCTCTTAAACCAAAGTGCAGAGTTGTGGGTATAGTAGCTATTGCGCCAAAATCCGATTGTCGTATTCGTCATCTTTCGTCGGTCGTCGGTCGTCGGTCGTCGGTCGTCCGTCGTCCGTCGTCGTCGTCCGTCGTCCATCCCACACAAGAAACAGGAACATTACATGGCAGAAACGTTGCGCGTCACCGTCTGGAACGAGTTTCGTCACGAAAAAAAGAACCCGCGAGTCATCGCGTCTACCCCGATGGCATCCACGAGGCGCTGGCGCGCCCATTGCGTGCCGCCGGCTTTGCGGTGCAGACCGCCACGCTGGACGAGCCGGAGCACGGCCTGACCGAGGAGCGCCTCGACGGAAACCGACGTGCTGCTCTGGTGGGGCCACATGGCGCACGAGCGAGGTGCGAGGACGAGATCGTCGACCGCGTGCAGCGAGCGCGTGCTGGACGGGATGGGCCTGATCGTGCTGCACTCCGGCCACTTCTCGAAGATCTTCAAGAAGCTGATGGGCACGACCTGCAACCTGAAGTGGCGCGAGGCCGACGAGCGCGAGCGTCTTCTGGGTCGTCGCGCCCGGGCCACCCGATCGCGGAGGGCGATCGGCCCCGTACTTCGACGTGCCGCAGGCAGGAGATGTACGGCGAGTTCTTCGACATCCCCGAGCCGGACGCCCTGGTCTTCATCAGCTGGTTCGAGGGCGGCGAGGTGTTCCGCAGCGGCTGCTGCTTCACGCGCGGGCAGGGGCAACATCTTCTACTTCCGCCCCGGCCACGAGACCTACCCGATCTACGAGCAGCCGGAGGTGCAGCGGGTGATCGAGAACGCGGTGCGCTGGGCCGCCCCGACGCAGCGCCCGACCGGTCCAGTTCGGCAATCGCAAGGAGCCGCTGAGGTGAGTGGGTGAGTGGGCGAGTGGGTGAGTGGGTGAGTGGGTGAGTGGGTGAGTGGGTGAGGGAATGAAAGCAAGGTTTGATGAGGTGTTTGGGCAGCTGCGGGCCATCCTCCAACCGTATGCCGACTCGCTGCTGGTGAAACAGGATGGGCCATATAACTACTCGCTCTCGCCAGCCCTCAAAAAGCGGCTGCACGGGAAATCATGCCTCAACTTCACCTCGCTGGATGAGACGCAGACGGAGGAGTTGGCACGCCTCACCCAGGCCAGCTTTGAGCAGTACCGTGAGGCGGGGCTGCTGTAGCCATGCTCACGCAGGCTGCCAACGGGAGTGCTCCGCCCACTCCCGCGCCGCCTCCCAGATCAAATCGTAGACCGGATCCTTGATATCGTAGTACGCCTCGACGTCCTCCGCGTGGTAGCGCGCCAGCTGTCGCTTGATCAACTCGACAGTGCGGGCGGAGTCGGGGTGGGCGCGCAGGTAATCGCGGAACAGCAGCGGGTAGCGCTGGTTCGGGTTGCCCGCGACGCGCACATGGATGTTGGCGCGCCGCTGCCCTGGCGCTTCGGCGAAAAACCATTTGGCCCATAGCGCGGGGGTCGGCTCCATGCCAAGCGGCACATGGTCCTGGCTATTCCGCTCGCGCCACTCGTAGCCCGCCGCGACGAGCCGCGCGCGCACCTCGGGCTCCAACGCCCGCACGGTGATTTGCACGTCGATCACATCCTTTGCCCCCAGCCCCGGCACCGAGGTCGAGCCGATGTGATCCACGCGCAGCGCCAGCGGCCCGAACGCGTCCAGCAGCGACACGCGTAGCGCCTCAAACTCGGCAGGCCAGCGAGGTTGGTAGGGGTGGATGATGATCATGGGGAGCAGTATCGGAGATTGGCGTTAAATAAATAATGTGATTAAAATGGCTTTTACTCTAGGAACGTGTTAAGAATAGTAAAAGGTGTATGGTGTTCCATATGCACGTTACAGACGCGGCCTAGATTGCGCATGCAGATTATCGAGGATCATGTACTCTTTGGCAAGTAATAGAAATTTAAGTTCATACTACTCGTACTACTCGGTTTGGCAACCGTGCACAAGTAGAGGCGCACGGCCCGTGCACCTCGATCCTGGTAGCTCTCTAGGTCAGAATGTTAACAAACTACCACTCTACTTCCTTCCAATCAAAGAGTCCAAGAATTTTTACAGGCTGGCTCAGAGAAAAACTTTTCTGGATTTCATCTGTTGGAAGAGGATAACAGGTATCAATTCGAATCTGATTCCTTCCAACCAACAAATCCGAGAAATTTACAGGCGAGCTTCAGAGAGAAACTTCAGGGATTTCGATACTTGGAAGGGAGTACTTGATCTCTGAAAGATTTAAATTCATTTACTCTTAGGACTTTCGCTTCCACTATCGTTTTCAGCGAAAAAGCACAGCGCGATGCGTGTCCGTTTTCTCTCCACAAGCGAAAGTCCTAACTCTTTTACCACCCACCAGAATGAAATGAAAACGACGGATCTCACGAACCTGGCCAACTATCTCAACACCTTTATCGACATATTTGCTGGCTGTGGAGGATTGAGTTTAGGTTTAATGCGTTCTGGTGGCAAGGAATATTTGCTATTGAAAAGGACCGTTATGCCTTTGAGACACTTCAAGCCAATTTTCTTGATAAGGGGAATTATTCTTATCAATGGCCGGAATGGTTACAAAAAAAACCCTGGACGTAACCAACTTAGCAATACGCAACGGAACCAGGTGCTACACA